>NZ_JBBCPO010000001.1:0-1166456 GCF_037150695.1 Leucobacter sp. VD1 | reverse complement strand
ACTTTGTGGTTCCCAACAGACGGCCCACAACCCACACCCCCACGGGGATGGTTTGTGTCAACATGTTGATAGAGTTACGGCGGCCATAGCGTCAGGGAAACGCCCGGTCACATTCCGAACCCGGAAGCTAAGACTGACAGCGCCGATGGTACTGCGAGGGGGACCTCGTGGGAGAGTAGGACACCGCCGGACACCTTTTACAGAGGGTCGTACCGTGAACACCACAGAAGGTGCTCACCGTGCGACCCTCTACCCATTTAAAGACAGGAGAGCCCTGATGAACTTGCCGGAAACGGCGAGTTCATCAGGGCTTTTCTTGTTTGTGCACCCGGTGTAGGTCGCCTGGCAGCCGTATGCGAGGGAGGTGCCCGGCACTGCTTCCACCCAGTTCCGGGCGTTCGCGTCCGGTAGAATAGGTATACAAGACGACCGAACACGATGGAAGCGGGCCGCCTATGGGAGCGATGTCGAGCATACTGCTCCTCCTCGCTCTCAGCGCCCTCGTCACACACCCCCTCGTTCGTCGTTTCGGGCGACGCATCTTCGTGGGCCTTTCCTTACTGGTCGCCGGCGTCTTCCTGGCGCTGCTGCTGATCGCACAGCCCGTCTTCGCAGGCGGTGCAATCGTCGAGACGATCGGGTGGGTGCCGCAGCTCGATTTGAGCGTGACACTGCGGCTTGACGCGGTATCCGCCCTCTTCGCGCTGCTCGTCACCGGTGCCGGCGCGCTCGTGCTGCTCTATTGTGCAAGCTACTTCGAAGACGGCGAGCAAGGGCTCGCGCGCTTCGCCGCGGTCTTCATGGGCTTCGCCACCTCGATGCTCGGCCTCGTGCTCGCCGACGACATCTACCTCCTTTTCATCTTCTGGGAGGGCACCACAGTGTTCTCCTTCCTGCTGATCGGCCATGTGACCCGCCTGCGTACCGCGAACTCCGCGGCCCTGCAGGCCCTCATGGTGACCACTCTTGGCGGGCTCGCCATGCTTGTCGGCTTTGTGCTGCTCGCCCAGCAGGCGGGCACGTCGCTGCTCTCCGAGATCGTGGCCGATCCGCCACAGGGGCCCGTGGCCACAACCGCGGTGTACCTGCTGCTTGCTGGCGCACTTTCGAAGTCAGCGATCTTCCCATTCCACTTCTGGCTCCCCGGTGCCATGGCTGCACCCACCCCCGTCAGCGCGTACCTGCACGCCGCCGCGATGGTGAAAGCAGGTATCTACCTGATCGCCAGGATCGGCCCGGGGTTCAGCGATGTGCCTGGCTATCGCGAAACCCTCGTGATTCTCGGCGCGATCACGATGCTCAACGGCGGTATTCGCGCGCTCAAGCAGTTCGACATCAAGCTCATTGTCGCCCACGGCACCGTCAGCCAGCTCGGGCTGCTCGTGATGGTGTTCGGCATCGGTGATCCGCGCACCTCTTACGCAGGCTTCGCACTGCTCTTCGCTCACGCCGTCGCCAAGGCGCCGCTCTTCCTCGCCGTGGGCATCATCGACCACTCTACGGGCACGCGCGATCTGCGAAAGCTCTGCGGGCTGGGCCGTCGCCTGCCGATCCTCACGGCCATCACCGTTGTCGCCGCCGCCTCGATGGCGGGCGTGCCACCATTTATCGGATTCGTGGCGAAAGAGTCGGCGTTCGCAGAACTGCTGAGCATCGGTGCCGCAGAGCCGCTGGCGATGTTCGCATTCGGAGTCGCCGCCGTTGGCAGCGTACTCACGGTGGCCTACATGGGGCGCTTCCTGTGGGGAGCCTTCGCAGACAAAGCCGGTACCCGTGAATGCACCATCGTGCACCGCCCGGCCGGTGAACTCTTCATCGCCCCCGCGATCTTCGCACTGCTGTCCCTCGCGGGCGGGCTGCTTGCGCCCCTCATTGATCCGCTGCTGCTGGCGATGGTGCCGCACACCGCAGCTGACGCACCTGAGCACCTGGCGCTGTGGCACGGCTTCACCACTCCGCTCGCAGTCTCGGCTGCGGTGCTGCTGCTCGGCGGGGTGCTCGCGGCGCTGCTCTCGCGCACTCGTGCGGTGATCCCGGCGCTACCCGAGCGGTTCTCCGCATCGCACGCGTACTGGGTCATGACGCACTGGCTCGACACACTTGCGCTGCGCCTCACCTCGCTCACCCAGCGCGGATCGCTGCCGTTCTACCTCGCAGTGATTCTCGTCGTTCTCGTCGGTGCCCTGGGCGGCACGCTGCTCGTCACAGGGGAGTGGCCGGCTGAAATCGAACTGATGAGTTCGCCAGTGCAGCTGCCCATCGCCGTCATCATGAGCGTGGCCGCGATCTTCTCGCTGCGGGCCCGTACCCGCTTCCAATCGGTGGTGCTGGTGGGCGTCACCGGCTACGGCATGGCCGCAATCTTCGCCATGCACGGCGCCCCCGACCTCGCCCTCACCCAGGCACTCGTCGAAACCGTCACTCTCATCGCCTTCGTGCTGGTGATCCGACGCCTCCCGCAGCGCATGGGCGCGGCGGCCAGCCGTCGCGTGCGCTGGGCGCGCGTCGCCATCGGTGTTTCCGTCGGTCTCGTGCTCGGCGCGGTCGCCGTGGTGGCGCTCGGCTCCCGAATCGACGACCCCATCTCGCTGCAGATCCCCGAGCTCGCTGCCGCGGGCGGCCACGGCTACAACGCGGTGAACGTGATGCTCGTCGACATTCGCGGCTGGGACACCATGGGGGAGCTCTCTGTGATCCTCGCCGCCGCAACCGGTGTCGCGTCGCTTGTGTTCCTGCGCACCCGCGCAGATCTCAGGCCCAAGCTGACCCGTCGTGCAGCGCGCTCCGAGGTGCGCGCTCACCTCATGCACGTCGCGGATCCGGATCACCCGGCGCAGCGGGTGTCCTGGCTGCTTGCGGGCCGTCATCTCGACCCAGCTCACCGTTCGATTCTGCTCGAGGTGGTGGTGCGACTTCTTTTCCACGGACTCATCATCCTGTCGATCTACCTGCTGCTCACCGGGCACAACACCCCCGGTGGCGGTTTCGCAGGCGGGCTCGTGGCAGGCCTCGCACTCGTCGCCCGTTACCTCGCCGGCGGCCGCTACGAACTCGGTGCGACCGTGCCGCTCGACGCCGGCCGGATTCTCGGCACCGGTCTCGCTCTCGCCGTGTCCATGGCGATCCTGCCGATGTTCTTCGGCCAGTCAGCGCTCGCCTCCGCGTGGATCGACGTCGACCTTGGACCCTTCGGCGTGCTGCCGCTGGTGACATCGACACTTTTCGACATCGGCGTCTACCTCGTAGTGTTCGGCCTGATCCTCGACGTGCTGCGCAGCCTCGGCGCCGAGATCGACGAGCACGAAGAAGCAGAGACCGCCGCCTTCGAAGAGGAGGTGAGCCGCTGATGACCATGCCACTCGTGCTCGTCGCCGTGATGGTGGTGCTCTACGCCTGCGGCGTCTACTTGATGCTCGACCGCACCCTCACCAGGCTGCTGCTCGGCTTCCTGCTCGTGGGAAACGCGACCAATCTCCTCATTTTCTTGATGTCTGGATCCTTCGGGGCTGCTCCCATCGGCGGCGGGCCGGCCGAGGGAATGAGCGATCCGCTGCCGCAGGCGTTCATTCTCACCGCGATCGTGATCACCTTCGGGGTGAGCGCCTTCCTACTTGCCCTGATCTACCGCTCCTGGCGCCTCGCCCAGGACATGGACGACAGAGTGCAAGACGACGAGGCCGACCTCGAACTCGCGACCACCGAGGCGCTCACCACCGACGAGGTCACCGACGAAGATCTCGCCGAGGCCCCGGAGTTTTCAGACGATGACGACGACGAATCGCCGCAGCAGGACCCGGATCCGCACCCTGCTGCGCATGATGCGCCGCCCGCCGCCCGCGACGCAGCAGACGCCGCCCCGCATCACGACACGAAGTCACGCAGCAGCGCTGCCGCACGAGAGGGGGAGACGCAATGATGACAGTGCTCGTACCCCTCGTGGTGCTCGTGCCGCTGGCGAGCGCAGCCTTCGCGCTTGCGGTGCCCGGCCACCGCAAGCTGCAGCAGGGCATCACCCTGTTCTCGCTGACGGCCGTGCTCGCGCTGAGCGGCACGCTAATGTGGCTCGTCGATGCGCACGGCACCCTGGTGATGGAGGTGGGCGGCTGGGCCGCGCCCTTCGGCATCGCGCTCGTGGTCGACCGTGTCTCGGCGCTCATGCTTGTTGTCTCCTCCGTGGTGCTGCTCGGGGTGTTCGTGTTCTCCATCGGCCAGGGCCTCGCCGACGGCGACGAAGACACCCCGGTCTCGATTTACTACCCCACGTACCTCGTGCTGGGGGCGGGCGTGTTCAACGCCTTCATCGCGGGCGACCTCTTCAACCTCTACGTCGGCTTTGAAATTCTGCTCGTCTCGAGCTACGTGCTCATCACCCTCGGCGGCACCGCGCAGCGCATTCGGGCAGGCGTCACCTACGTCATCGTGTCGCTCGTTTCCTCAGTTCTGTTTCTCGCCACCATCGGTCTGATCTACGGCGCAACCGGCAGCGTGAACATGGCGCAGCTGACGGTGCGTATCGCCGAACTGCCGAGCGAAGTGCAGCTGCTGCTCAACCTGGCGCTGCTCATCGCATTCGGGATCAAGGCCGCCGTGTTCCCGCTCTCCTTCTGGCTTCCCGACTCCTACCCCACGGCACCGGCGCCGGTCACTGCAGTGTTCGCAGGCCTGCTGACGAAGGTGGGCGTCTACGCAATCATCCGCAGCCAGACGCTGCTCTTTCCGCAGTCGAGCGTTGACACGCTGCTCATGGTGGTCGCCGGCCTCACGCTGATCGTGGGAATTCTCGGCGCCGTATCGCAGCTCGACATCAAACGCTTGCTGTCATTCACGCTCATCAGCCACATCGGCTACATGATCTTCGGCATCGGCATGGCGAACGCCGCGGGCTTCGCGGCGACGATCTACTACATCGCCCACCACATCATCGTGCAGACCACACTGTTCCTCGCAGTGGGACTGATCGAACGCCAGGGCGGCACGACCTCCCTCGCAGGTCTTGGTGGACTGCTACGCGCAGCCCCCGTGATCGCCGTGCTGTTCTTCATTCCGATGCTGAACCTCGGCGGCATTCCGCCGTTCTCCGGCTTCATCGGCAAGCTCGGTCTCTTCACGGTCGCAGCAGAAATCGCCACACCGGAGGCGTACTGGTTGATCGGCATCGGTGCGCTCGTGTCGCTGCTCACGCTGTATGCGCTGGCGCGGGCATGGGTGCTCGCCTTTTGGCGACCGAAGAAACGCGCCGAGGCCGAGGCACGAAGCCTCAAATCTCCGACCACCGAAACGCTCATACTGCGCGAGCGTGAGGAGGCGCTGCTGGAGCGCTTGCAGGATGCGCCCGGGGCGACTCCGAATCAGGAGAAGAAAGAGATCCCGCGTCTCATGTTCGCGGCAACCGCCGGCATGGTGGCTGTGAGCATCGCGCTCACCATTTTCGCTGGCCCGCTCTATGCCTACGCCGCGAGGGCCGGGCAAGACATGGCGGCCCCGGGCGAGATGGTGCAGCTCGTGCTCGGCGACACCCCGGGCAGTCTCGGCGGCGGCAGCGGAGACACCCGGCCTGGGGAGGACACGCGATGAGCGACACCGGATTCTCGGCCCCGCGCGCGGCACGGCGCGCTGAGTGGGGTGTGCGCCTGCACGAACTGCCCCTGCTGGTGGGGCTCGTGCTCCTGTGGACGATGCTGTGGCACGAGATCTCATTGCTGTCGGTGGTGAGCGGGATTGTGGTCGCCATCGTGGTGATGCGCGTGTTCTATCTGCCGCCCGTCGAGCTCGCGGGGCGCTTCAATGCCTGGTACGCACTGCGTTACCTGGGCTACTTCCTCTGGCACCTTGCGCTCGCATCGTGGCAGGTGGCGTGGCTCGCGGTGCGGCCAGGGCCGCCACCGCCGTGCTCGGTCATCGCGGTGCGACTGCGCACTCGATCCGATTTCATTCTCACGATGGTGGGGCTCACGACCTCGCTCATTCCGGGCTCGCTCGTCGCTGAGGTGGATCGCTTCGAGTCGATCCTCTATCTCCATGTGCTGAACACGCCGACGCAGAAGGAGATCACCGCGATGCGCCGCGAAGCCCGCCGTATCGAGCGCCTGCTCGTGATGACCCTCGGGTCGCGGGAAGAGATGAGGGAGTTGCGATGAGTGCCGCGATGCAGCTCCTCACCTTCCTCGCGGGGGCCGGGCTCACCTTTACCGCGCTTGCCGCAATCGTGCGTATTGTGCGCGGTCCCACGATCCTCGACCGCATGGTCGCCTCCGATGTACTGCTGACCACGCTCATGCTTGCCGTCGGCGCCGACATGGTGGTGCGCGGGCACACTGACACGATCCCACTCATGACGGTCATCGCCGCAACCGCAACGTTCGCGACCATCGTGGTGGCGCGCTACGTGAAGCGCCGGGCCGAGTCGCCACGGCCGCCAGAGCCGCGGAAGGGGGCCGGCCATGTTTAGCCTCGAACTCGTCGAGCAGCTCATGGATTTCGCCGCGGTGGTGTGCGTGCTGCTCGCCGCGGTGCTGTCGGTTGCCGCAGGCATTGGCCTGCTGCGCTTCCCGGACGCGCTCAGCCGACTGCACGCGGCGACGAAGCCGCAGATCTTCGGCCTGCTGCTCGTCATTGCGGCCATTGCGCTCGATCAGCGCTCCTTCGCGACGCTGTTGGCGCTGATCCCCGTGTTCGTGTTCCAGTCGCTCACCGCGCCGATTGCAGCGCACATGGTGGGCCGTGCCGCCTACCGCACCGGCCAACTCGACGACGACACTCTCGTCATCGACGAGCTCGGCCCGGCGATCGAGCAGGCTGCGCAGCGGGAAGAAGATTCCGGCCGATAGTGGCCCCGCATACACCAGGGGACCCCGGGCCGTAGCCCGGGGTCCCCTGCACCGCCTTCCGAATTATGCGTCCACGAGGTAGCGGCTGTATGCCGGCACCGTGAGGAAGGTGGGGAAGTCATCCCCGAGTGCGACGTCTTCGAACAGCTCGGCTGCGTCGTCGTAGCGGTCGCCCTCGAAGCGGGTGAAACCGGCGACGGCCTCTCGCACCAGCTCGGTAACCCAATCGCGAGTGATGCGGGTGCCCTCGGCGGTGGACTGATCCTGGTGGATCCACTGCCAGATCTGCGAGCGGCTGATCTCGGCGGTGGCGGCATCCTCCATGAGGTTGTCGATTGCGACAGCGCCGAGGCCGCGCAGCCAGGCCTCGATGTAGCGGATGCCGATCGAGACGTTCTCGCGCACACCGGCTTCGGTGATGTCGCGACCGATGTGCACGTCGAGCAGCTGCGCAGCGGTTACCTCGACGTCGTCGCGCTGGCGGTCGACCTGGTTGGGACGGTCGCCGAGCACGGCATCGAACTCGGCCCGGGCCACGGGGATGAGGTCGGGGTGGGCCACCCAGGTGCCGTCGAAGCCGTCAGTGGCTTCGCGCTGCTTGTCGGCGCGCACCTTCTCCTCGGCGCGGCGGGTGACCTCGGGGTCGCGGCGGTTGGGGATGAACGCGCTCATACCCCCGATGGCGTGGGCGCCACGCTTGTGGCAGGTCTTCACGAGCAGTTCGGTGTAGGCGCGCATGAAGGGCACCGTCATGGTGACTTCGCTGCGGTCGGGGAGCACGAAGCGTGCGCCGCGGCCGCGGTAGTTCTTGATGATCGAGAAGATGTAGTCCCAGCGGCCGGCGTTGAGGCCTGCGATGTGGTCGCGCATCACGTAGAGGATCTCTTCCATCTCGAATGCGGCGGGGAGCGTCTCGATGAGCACAGTCGCGCGGATCGTGCCGTGGTCGAGGCCAAGCGCCTGTTCGGTGTAGGTGAAGATGTCGTCCCACAGCTTCGCCTCCTCGCTCGATTCGAGCTTGGCGATGTAGAAGTAGGGGCCGCGGCCGCGTGCGACGAGCTCGCGCGCATTGTGGAATGCGTAGAGGCCGAAGTCGACAAGGCTGCCGGAGGCTGCGCCTGACTGGCCCTGCGCATCGACGAAGCGCATGTGCTTCTCGACGAGGTGCCAGCCGCGGGGGCGCATCACGATGGTGGGGGTGCGTTCGGCGGTGACGCGATACTCCTTGCCTTCGGGGCTGGTGTATTCGAGCTGTTCGCGGATCGCGTCGAAGAGCGACAGCTGGCCGCCGATGACATTCTTCCAGGTGGGGCTGGTGGCATCCTCCTGGTCGGCAAGCCAGACACGGGCGCCCGAGTTCATCGCGTTGATGGTCATCTTCGGGTCGGTGGGGCCGGTGATCTCGACCCGGCGGTCCTCCAGGCCGGGGCCGGGGCCTGCGACGCGCCAGCTCGTATCTTCGCGGATCGCGCGGGTGTCGTCGCGGAACTTCGGATCGCGGCCGTTGCCGATCTCGTAGCGGCGGCGCTGCCGATCTGCGAGACGCTCGTGACGGGTGCTCGCGAAACGGTGGTGCAGTTCGGTGAGGAACTGCAGAGCCTCGGCGGTGAGGATCTCGTCGCTGCGGTCGAAGGGGCGGCCGGTGACCTCGATGCGCGGGCCGGCGGTGGAGGTGGCGGTCTGCTGCTGCGGGGCCGCCTGGGTGGTGATCATGATCGTATCCTTCGTGGTGTCCGTGAAGCGGATTGCGGTGTAGTTCCATCCTGAGGGGCGGATCGCGGGTCGATCTGCCCATTAGAGAGGTGAAGATTTGCGATTCTTCTGCTTGTCGGAAAAATGCTTGTCTGGCAGCATGGAGGCATGACCCTTCTCGACCGTGCTGATCCGCACCGCACAGATGCGCTCCGCAGCTCCCGCCTGCTCCGCAGCGATGAGGCTCGTGGTGCGGCCGCCCAGTCCGAGGCGGAAGAGGGCGGCGACGCCCTCACCCTCGGACGACGCATTCGTGAGCGCCGCACCGAGCTGGGGCTCACCCTCGAACAGCTCGCGGCCGCCGTCGACCGGGCACCGTCGCAGCTTTCCGCAATCGAGAATGGCAAGCGCGAGCCGCGGCTGCCACTGCTGCGCGCTATCGCCGCCGAGCTCGGGTCAACCGTCGACGAACTCCTCGTCGACGAGGCCCCGAGCGAGCGCGCCGCCCTCGAGATCGCGGTGGAGCGCGCGCAACGGGGCTCGGTCTTTCAGTCGCTCGGGCTGCAGCCGATCCGCGTGTCGAAAGCGACGAGCGACGAAACACTGCGCGCGCTTCTCGGCCTGCACCAAGAAGTCGAGCGGCTCAACCGCGAACGCGCCGCAACCCCCGAGGAGGCGCGTCGCGCAAACACTGAGCTGCGCGCCGAGATGCGCGTCGCCGGCAACTACTTCCCGGAGCTTGAACGGGCCGCGTCGCAGTTGCTTGACAGCGTGGGTTACGGGGGAGGGCCCGTGTCGCAGCAGGCCATTTCGACAGTGGCTGAGCGCTTGGGCTTCAGCCTGCACTACGTATCCGACATGCCGCACTCGACGCGCTCGGTGATCGATCGCCGCAACGGCCGCATCTACCTCAGCAGCAACCTGCCGTCGCGCGACGCCCGCGCACCCATCCTGCGCGCACTTGCGAGCTTGGTGTGCGGCCACGAAGAACCCCGTAACTACGGCGACTTTCTGCGCCAGCGGGTCGAGGCGAACTATCTCGCCGGGGCGGTGTTGCTGCCGGAATCGTCAGCGGTGGAGCTGCTCGCTGAGGCGAAGCGGCAGCGGCAGATTTCGATGGAGGATCTGCGCGATGCCTTCGGCGTCTCCTACGAAATGGCGGCGCACCGTTTCACGAACCTCGCAACCGAACGGCTTGGCTTGCAGGTGCACTTCATGAAGGCGCACGAATCGGGCACCCTCATCAAGGCCTACGAGAACGACGGGGTGCGCTTCCCTTCTGACGCGCTCGGCAATCTTGAGGGTGCAACAGTGTGTCGAAACTGGACCGCCCGCACCATCTTCGGCCAGCCCGATCGCTTCAATCCCTGGTACCAGTACACCGACATGGCTGCGGGCGGCACCTACTGGTGCACCTCGCGGGTGGAGAAGGCCAAAGAGGGCCTCTACTCGGTGAGCGTGGGGGTGCGCTTCGAAGACGTGAAGTGGTTTCGAGGGCGCGAGACCTCGCACCGCTCGCAATCATTCTGCCCCGACGACCGCTGCTGCCGCCGGGCGTCGAGCGAACTGACGCGCAAGTGGGAAGCCGCGGCCTGGCCAGAGGCCGCAACGCCGACGAGTCTGCTCGCCGCACTCCCTGTCGGCACCTTCCCCGGCGTGGATACCAACGAAGTCTATGAGTTTCTCGACTCGCACGAGTGAATGGCGCTGGCGGGATGCGCGGGTGCCAGGGGCTGCGATAGCGTAGAGGGATCAAGCCGGACGACCGCTTGCGGTATCGAGATGAAATTGGGGGAGACATGACCGCTCAGAATCATGCCCGTCGCGCCGATCACACCGAGGCGCGCTCCACCCAGCAGTTCCGCGAAGACCTGGGGGCGCTGATCCACGCTCGTGCGACCGATCTCACGATCGATGAGCGCGAGGCCGTGGAGGCGCTGCCCTCGGGTGCTGCGCTGCTCGTCGTTCGTCGAGGCCCCGACCTCGGAGCGCGCTTCCTGCTCGACCAGGATGTCACCGTTGCCGGCCGGCACCCCGCCGTCGACATCTTCCTCGACGATGTCACTGTGTCGCGGAGGCACGCCGAGTTCCATCGCAAGGGCACGAGCTTCTCGGTTGTCGATCTTGGTTCGCTCAACGGCACCTTCTGCGACGGCTCTCGCATCGCCGGCGAAGTGCCGCTCGCAGACGGGGCAGAGGTGCAGGTGGGCAAGTTCCGCTTCACCTTCTTCGCCTCGCGTTTCGACCTCGGCGAGGTTGCCTGACATGGCGGCCGCCGCGGCAGCCCCATCGCAGGCAGGAAGCCTCCTCAGCATCGGGCAGGTGCTTGCCTGCCTGCAAGATGACTTCTCGGATCTCACCCCTTCGAAGCTGCGCTTCCTGGAAGAGCAGGGGCTCATCACCCCCGAGCGCACCAAGTCGGGCTACCGCAAGTTTTCGCAGCGGCACATCGAGCGCCTGCGGCTGATCCTCACACTGCAGCGCGATCACTACCTGCCATTGAAGGTGATCGCGGAGGTGCTTGACGAGATCGATGCCGGCCGCGATCCGATTATTCCCGGAGCTTCGCAGCGCAGTGCGTCGATGATCCTCGCGCCGCAGCGGGTGCTCAGCAGTGAAGAGCTGCGCCGTGCTACGGGTGCGAGCACTCGTTTCCTTGGCGAGGCGATCGCTGCGGGTCTGCTCCCTGCCGCAGAGGTGTTTCCGCATGACGCGGTGGCGCAGGTGGCTGCGCTGCTGAAGCTCGCCGAGCGCGGTATCACGCCGCGGCATCTGCGTTCGCTGCGAGTGTCGGCGGAGCGCGAAGCTGAACTCATCGCGCGAGCGGTCTCGACGCGCGGGGTGAAGGGCGGCACACCGCTCGGCACAGAAGATTCGCTCGAGCTGGCCGGCCATCTCGACACGGTGCGCTCCGGCGTGTTGCGGCGGCGTTTCGGAGGTGTCTGATCGGCGTCAGATCGGCGTGATTTCAACCTTCAACTTCTAGTCGAGGTCGATACTCCGAAATTGACCATCGACGGTCGTTGCACGGTGCCTGGCATCTGGGTACCGTTAGGGGAGTTCGGTGCCCCGCGCCGTTCGATCCGTGAAGAAAGGAAGACGATGGAGAACACTCAGCAGCCGTCTGGCGAGACGGCTTCTCCGTCGCCGGCCGACGCCCCCGAGAGCGCAGAGAGCACTCCCATCAGCGGAGCAGAGCCCCTCACGATCGATCCTGATCTGCTCTTCGACGACGGGCTGCCGAAGCCCAACCAGGAGGGCGGGTTCAAGGGTGCCACCGCCGCCCGCGCCGCGGGCATCACCTACCGCCAGCTCGACTACTGGGCCCGCACCGGCCTCGTCGAACCCACCGTGCGCAGCGCACAGGGCTCCGGCTCGCAGCGCCTCTACGGATTCCGAGACATCCTCGTGCTGAAGCTTGTGAAGCGCCTGCTCGACACGGGTATCTCACTGCAGCAGATCCGCACCGCCGTCGCGCAGCTCCACGAAGCCGGCGTGCACGACCTCTCTCGCACCACGCTCATGAGCGACGGCGCCAGCGTCTACCTCTGCACCTCGAACGACGAGGTCATCGACCTCGTCAGTCGTGGCCAGGGCGTTTTCGGTATCGCCGTCGGCAAGGTGCTGCGCGAGGTCGAGACCTCGCTCGTCGACATGGACGAGCATCGCGAGCAGGCCGATACCGCCGTAGATGAACTCGCCGTACGTCGCCAGGTGCGCAAGAAGATCTCCTGAATCTTACCGGGCGCCCTCGGTGCCCCGCATATGCAAAAAGCCCGGCGCAAGCCGGGCTTTTTGCGTACGCGCTAGTCTTCCACGACAGTGGCGGTGCGGCCAGGCCGCGACTTCGCCTCGCGCGCCGCATCCATCCCCGCGGAGCGCAGCACCCTGTCGAGCACCATGTCGAAGTTGCCGGCCATCTCCTGCGATGCCTCGCCCGGCCACATGTGCACAGGCTTCGCTGCACCCTGCGCCTGCTGCAACGAGGTGCGCTCAGGCAACTGGGGGTTGAGCACCAGCGGGCCGAACATCTCGCGCAGCTCGCGGATGCGGAACTGATGCTCCATCGACTGCGGCTGCGTGCGGTTGATGAGAATGCCGAGCGGCTGCAAACGCGGGCTCACACCGCGGCGGATCTCCTCGATCGCACGCAGTGCGCGGTCGGTTGCGGCGACGGCGAACAGGCTCGGCTCCGCAACTACGAGCACCCGGTCGCTTGCGGCCCACGCCGTGCGGGTGAGAGCGTTGAGCGACGGCGCGCAGTCGATGAGCACGAGATCGTACTCCGACTCGACGACGGCAAGCGCTTCTTCGAGCTTCCAGATGTCGCGGGTCGAGGGGTGCGGGCCATCGAAGTTGATCGCCGAAGGGCTGCCGACCAGCAGGTCGATCGAACCGCCCTCGTGATATTCGTTCCAGCCGCTGCTTGCGATCGCAGCACGAACGGTCTTCTCTTTGGGATTCTCGAGAATGTCGGCAACCGTCGCATAGCCGTCGGGGTTGACCGCGAGACCGGTGGAGACATCGGACTGCGGATCGAAGTCGACGACGAGCGTGCGCAGGCCCCGGGAGAAGGCGGCCGAGGCCAGGCCGAGCGTCACGGTCGTCTTACCGACGCCGCCTTTGAGGGAACTCACACTCAAAACATGCACGTGGCAAGTTTAGTCGATACCGCACTGTGATCATCCAGAGTATTGCGAGAGACAATCGCCCGAATCCGTATTTTCACCCTCGAAAGCACCCTCGGCGGGGTGGCAAAGAGGCGAACGTGTATCTTGATATCGAACGACTTTTCGGCCTGGGCGACCGACGTTGCTTGATGCAGACGCTTGATACAGAGGGGTACTTCCGCATGTTCACAAAAGTTCTGGTTGCCAATCGAGGCGAGATCGCGATCCGCGCCTTCCGGGCCGCGCACGAGCTCGGCGCCTCCACCGTGGCAGTCTTCCCCTACGAGGATCGCAACTCGCTGCACCGCCTGAAAGCCGACGAGGCTTACCTGATCGGAGAGGTCGGGCACCCCGTGCGCGCCTACCTCGACGTAGCAGAGATCGTGCGTGTCGCCAGAGAATCTGGCGCCGACGCGATCTACCCCGGCTACGGATTCCTCTCTGAAAACCCGGATCTTGCAGCAGCCGCCGAGGCTGCCGGGATCCGCTTCATCGGCCCGGGGCGGCAAGCACTCGAAATGGCGGGCAACAAGGTCGCCGCGAAAGAGCACGCGATCGCGGCCGGCGTGCCCGTGCTCGCGTCGACCCCGCCGTCGACAGACATCGACGCGCTGATCGCCGGCGCGCGCGACATCGGCTTCCCCGTCTTCGCGAAGGCCGTCGCCGGCGGTGGCGGGCGCGGTATGCGAAGGGTCGAACGCGAAGAAGATCTGCGCGACGCGCTTGAGGCCGCCATGCGCGAAGCAGAGTCGGCTTTCGGCGATCCGACGATGTTTATCGAACAGGCCGTGCTGCGCCCTCGTCACATCGAAGTGCAGGTGCTCGCCGATAAGACGGGCGCGACGGTGCACCTCTATGAGCGCGATTGCTCGGTGCAGCGCCGCCACCAGAAGGTCGTGGAGATCGCGCCGGCACCGAACCTCGATCCCGCGATTCGCGATGCGTTGACCCGCGACGCAATCGCCTTCGCGAAGTCGATCGGCTACGAGAACGCCGGCACCGTCGAGTTCTTGCTCGACACCGAGGGGGAGCGTGCCGGGAAGCACGTCTTCATCGAGATGAACCCCCGCATCCAGGTCGAGCACACCGTAACCGAGGAAGTCACCGACGTCGATCTCGTGCGCGCACAGATGCGGATCGCGGCGGGCGAGACGCTCGAACAGCTCGAACTTCGCCAGGAGGACATCAAGCTGCGCGGTGCCGCGTTGCAGTGCCGCATCACCACTGAGGACCCGGCCAACGGATTCCGCCCAGACCTCGGCCGAATCACCGCCTACCGCTCGCCGGGCGGCGGCGGTGTGCGCCTCGACGGCGGCACGATCAACGCCGGCGCGCAGATCAGCCCGCACTTCGACTCCATGCTCGCGAAGCTCACCTGCCGTGGGCGCACCTTCGACGATGCTGTGGTGCGTGCTCGCCGCGCGCTTGCCGAGTTCCGCATCCGCGGGGTCGCCACCAACATCCCCTTCCTCCAGGCCGTGCTCGCCGACCCTGCCTTCAAGGCAGGCGACATCGCGACGTCGTTCATCGAGGAACGGCCCGAGCTGCTGCAAATGAACAAGCCGAAGGATCGCGCCACCCGTCTGCTGCAGCACGTTGCCAACGTTACTGTCAACCAACCGAACGGCCCCCGTCCCGGAGCGTTCGACCCGGCGGCGAAGGTGCCAACCGCCGATCTGAGCCGCCCGGCGCCTGCCGGGTACCGCCAGCGGCTCCTCGAGCTCGGCCCTGAGGGCTACGCGAAGAGCCTGCGAGAGCAGACCGCGCTCGCGGTCACCGAGACCACCTTCCGTGACGCCCACCAGTCGCTGCTGGCGACGCGGGTGCGCACGCGCGATCTCGTGCGCATCGCCCCCTACGTTGCACGGCTCACTCCCGAACTGTGGTCGGTCGAAGCCTGGGGCGGTGCCACCTACGACGTGGCGCTGCGATTCTTGGGAGAAGACCCCTGGGAGCGACTCGCGGCGCTGCGCGAAGCGCTGCCGAACGTGCCCATCCAGATGCTGCTGCGCGGCCAGAACACGGTGGGCTACACGCCCTACCCGAAGCAGGTGGCCCAAGCGTTCGTGCGCGAAGCGGCTGCTACCGGCGTCGACGTATTCCGCATCTTCGACGCGCTCAACGACGTCAATCAAATGCGAATCGCCATCGACGCCGTGCGCGATTCCGGCACCGCCGTCGCCGAGGTGGCTATGGCCTACACGGGCAATCTGCTCGATCCCGCCGAGAACAAATACACCCTCGACTACTACCTCCGACTCGCCGAAGAGATCGTCGAGGCCGGCGCGCACGTGCTCGCTATCAAGGACATGGCCGGTCTGCTGCGGCCCGCCGCCGCTGCGAAGCTGGTGCGGGCACTACGAGAGCGCTTCGCGCTGCCCGTGCACCTGCATACGCACGACACCCCCGGTGGGCAGCTCGCCACGCTGCTGGCAGCCTCCGATGCCGGTGTCGACGCTGTCGATGCGGCATCGGCGCCGATGTCGGGCACCACGAGTCAACCATCGCTGTCAGCGCTCGTCGCAGCGCTCGCGAACACCGAGCGCGATACCGGGCTCGACGCCGAAGCGGTCTTCGGACTCGAGCCATACTGGGATGCGGTGCGTAGCCTCTACAAGCCCTTCGAATCAGGCCTGCCCTCACCTACAGGGCGGGTGTACACCCACGAGATCCCAGGCGGGCAACTCTCGAACCTGCGGCAGCAGGCCATCGCCCTCGGCCTTGCCGAGAACTTCGAGAAGATCGAAGACATGTATGCGGCGGCAGATCGTATCCTCGGTCGTATTCCCAAGGTGACGCCCTCCTCGAAGGTCGTCGGCGACCTCGCCCTGCACCTTGCAGCTGTCGACGCCGATCCCGCCGACTTCGAACAAAATCCCGCGAGCTACGATGTTCCCGACTCGGTCGTGGGCTTCCTCGCGGGCGAACTGGGGGAGATTCCCGGAGGTTGGCCCGAGCCATTCCGTTCAAAGGTGCTTGCGGGGCGCCGCATCGACATCGGGCAGGCCCCGATCAGTGCTGAGGATCAAGCACTGCTCACGGGCACCAGCGCCGAGCGCCGCGCCACCCTCAACAGGCTGCTCTTCCCTGCGCCGACTCGCCAGTACGAGGCCGCGCGTGAGCAGTTCGGCGACCTCTCGGTGCTCGATACCCCCGAATATCTGTATGGGCTCGAAGCCGGAGAAGAGCGCGCAATCGACCTTGCCAAGGGCGTGCGTCTCTACGTGGGGCTCGAAGCCATCGGAGAGGCTGACGACCGGGGCGTGCGCACCGTCATGGTGCGGGTGAATGGCCAGCTGCGGCAGGTCTTCGTTAAGGACGAGAGCGTTGCCGTCGATGCGCCTCTGGCCGAGAAAGCCGACCGTACGGTGCCGGGCCATGTCGCTGCACCCTTCTCGGGCACCGTGACCGTCAAAGTCACCCCCGGTGAGAGCGTGGAGGCCGGTCAGCCCGTCGCCACGATCGAGGCGATGAAGATGGAGGCCGCGATCACCGCTTCCGTTGCAGGCACGGTTGAGCGGGTCGTCTTCACTGGCACCCGCGCGCTCGAGGCCGGCGATCTCATCGTCGTTATCGGCTGAGTCGACGGGCGCTCACCATCTGGCTGCTCGCGCGCGTGGAGGCCCGGGAATGCGGGGTGCGGGTGCGCGGGCGGCTGGCACGGTCGAGGCTGCGCGGTGCGCACCGGGCAGCCTCGGCTAAGCTGGATCACTATGGCGATTCGAGAAATCAGACTGTTCGGCGACCCTGTGCTGCGCACCGTGTGCGAGCCGATCACTGAGATCGACGACGGTGTAAGGCAGCTGGTCGTGGACCTTTGCGAGACCGTCGAGATGGACGGCAGGGCCGGTCTCGCGGCCACCCAGATCGGCCACACGCAGCGGGCGTTCAGCCTGCACATCGACGGGAAGGTCAGCTACGTGCTCAACCCGGAGATCGTGGCGCTCGAGGGTGAGCCCGTACCCACGGGGGAGGGCTGTCTCTCGGTTCCCGACCTCTGGTTCGAGGTGGTGCGCTACCCGCGTGCCACGGTGCGGGGGATCGACCTCGACGGTGCGGAGATCGTGATCTCGGGCGAAGGGCTTCTTGCACAGGCGCTGCAGCACGAGTGCGACCACCTCGACGGCAAGCTCTACATCAACAGGCTCGACCGCGAGGCGCGCGGCGAAGCGATGCGTCAGATCCGCACCTCTGCCTGGTTCTGATCCGTCGCTCCTCTGCCCCGCTGCAGCACTGCTGCACACCGCTGCCGGATACGACTTCGCCCCGCCCCGCCCATGAACTTCGGGTGCGGGGCGGGGCGAAACCTTGCCAGGCGACTCAGCGTGGGGTGCTCAGCGCCTCGGTCTGCGGGTTGTCGCCGTAGAGCTTCGCGATCTCGCCCGCGAAGTCGCGCAGAATGTTGTCGCGCTTGATGCTCATCTTCGGGGTGAGGTGGCCGTTCGCCTCGATGAATTCGGTGGGCAGGATCACGAACTTGCGGATCGACTCGGCCCGCGAGACGTGCTGGTTGCCGCGATCGATGGCGCTCTGCACCTCTGCGAGCACCTTCGGATGCCGGGCTGCCTCCTCGAGGGTCATGCTCGGATCTTCGCCGTTGTTGTTCAGCCAGGCGGGCAGCATTTCAGGATCGAGCGTGACGAGTGCCGAGATGAAGGGCTTCTGATCGCCGACCACCACCACCTGCCCGATGATCGTGTTCGACCGGATCGGATCTTCAAGCACGGCGGGGGCGACATTCTTGCCGCCGGCGGTGACGATGATCTCCTTCTTGCGGCCGGTGATCGACAGATAGCCGTCGCTGTCGAGCGAGCCCAGATCGCCGGTGCGGAAGAATCCGTCCGCGGTGAAGACCTCGCGAGTTGCCTCGGGGTTGTTCCAGTACTCCTTGAACACGTCGATGCCCTTGACCTCGATCTCGCCGTCTTCGGCGATGCGCACGGTGTGGCCGGGGAGTGCCGGGCCCACGGTGCCGATCTTGAACTTGTCAGGCAGGTTCACGGTGACGGGTGCTGTGGTCTCGGTGAGTCCATACCCCTCGAGGATCTTCACGCCGAGGCTGCGGTAGAAATGCCCGAGGTAGTGGCTGAGCGGGGCCGAACCTGAGATCGCGTACTTAACGCGACCGCCGAGGCGCTCCCGCAGCTTCGCGTAGACGAGTTTGTCGAACAGCTTGAACTTGAGCCCCAGCATGAAGGGCACCGATCCTGCGTCGAGCGCTTCCGAGTGCTCGACCGCAACCTTCGCGGCTGCGCGGAAGATCTTGCCCTTGCCCTCGGCCTCGGTCTTCTGCTCGGCCGAGTTGTACACCTTCTCGAAGACGCGGGGCACTGCGAGGAGGAAGGTGGGCTGAAACGATCCGAGCGCGGGCAGCAGCTGAGTGGTGTCGGCCTGGTGGCCTACGCGCACACCGGCGTGCACCGCGAGCACCGAGATGAAGCGAGCGAAGACGTGCGCAAGGGTGACGAAGAGCAGCGTCGACGCACCCGGCTGCTGCACCACCTCTGAGAGCGCCGCAGCGGAGTTGCGCGAGAGGTCGACGAAGTTCGCGTGCGTGAGCACGCAACCCTTCGGGCGGCCGGTCGAACCCGAGGTGTAGATGAGGGTGGCCATATCGGCACCCACCGCGAGGGTGCGGCGGCGCTCGATTTCTGCGTCTTCGACAGCGGTGCCGCTGCGCGGCAGTGTCTCAAGGGCACCCTCGTCGAAGCGCCAGTGCAGCTCGACGCCGGGTGCCTCGGAGCTGATCTCCTCGAAGCGCTCCGCTAGCTCGGTCGTGGCGGAGATCATGGCGCGCGCGCCTGAATCCTCGAGAATCCAGTGGATCTGCAGCGGCGACGAGGTCTCGTAGATTGGCACCATCACCGCGCCTGCGTAGTGGATCGCGAAGTCGACGAGCGACCACTCGTAGCTCGTCTTGCACATAAACGCGATACGGTCGCCCGGCTCGATGCCTGCTGCGACGAGGCCCTTCGCGAGTGCGATTACCTCAGCGCGGAATTCGGCCGCGGAGATATCGCGCCAGCCCTCGCCCTGAGGAACGGCGAAGATCGGCCGATCGGGTGTGGCCTCTACCCGCTGCTCGAGCAGGTCGGTGATGTTGTCATCCGGAACGGGCGGGATGAGAATGGGGGTCTCGGACAGATTCACGGCAGCTCCCTTGACACTCATGCATCGGTCTCTGCGATGCGGGCGTTCCGCATCTGCTCGTGTTTCACCCTATATGCATACCCCCGCGCCGCTCCGGCTCGGCTATTGTGTTCAACGTCGAGAGAAAGCTGCGGGTTGTGCTGTATTGGATCTTTAAAAACCTGATCATCGGGCCGTTCCTGAAAACGGTGTACCGCCCGTGGGTAGAGGGTGCCGAGAATATTCCGGCGTCGGGGCCTGTAATTATTGTGGGAAACCACCTGTCGGTCATCGATTCCTTCTTCATGCCGCTCATGATCGATCGGCGGGTCTACTTCCTCGCTAAGAGCGACTACTTCACCGGAAAAGGTCTGAAGGGCTGGCTCGTTAAGAACTTCATGCTCGGTGTGGGACAGCTCCCCATCGATCGCTCCGGCGGGAAAGCCTCCGAAGCCTCGCTCAACACCGGTCTAGCCGTGCTCGATCGAGGCGACGTGCTCGGCATCTACCCCGAGGGCACGCGCAGCCCTGACGCGCGCCTTTACCGGGGTCGCACCGGGGTGGCCCGCCTCGTGCTGGAATCGGGTGCGCTTGTCGTGCCCGCAGTGATGATCGACACCGAGAAGGCGATGCCGATCGGCGCGAAGTTCCCGAAGATCCGCCGCATCGGTACGGTGATCGGCAAACCCCTCGACTTCAGCCGCTTCTCGGGCATGAGCGCCGACCGCTTCGTGCTGCGCAGCGTCACCGACGAGATCATGCTCGAAATTCAGCGCCTCAGCGGTCAGCAGTACGTCGACGTCTACGCCTCCAGCGTACGCAAGCCCTGAACGGCCAGATCCGCCCCTCCGCGCTAGTAGGCTGAGAGTGCTGCAGCCACCAGCTGCCGCGCAAGCATACCCGTTTGTCGACCGAGGGATCGAAGATGACGAGCCACACCACCGATACTGCCGCCCGCGCCTTCGCGGAGCTCGACGCGTATCGCGCGCTCGAGGCGAAGCAGCAGCCCACCTGGCCGGATCCCGCCGCCGTGCAGGCAGCCTCAGAAGAACTCGCCGCTCAGCCCCCGCTCGTCTTCGCAGGCGAAGCCGATCAGCTGCGCGCCCGTCTCGCAGCCGCAGCGCGCGGCGAAGCCTTCCTGCTGCAGGGAGGCGACTGCGCCGAAACGTTCGTCGCGGCCACCGCAGACAAGATCCGCGACAGGGTCAAGACCCTGCTGCAAATGGCAGTCGTGCTCACCTACGGCGCTTCGATGCCCGTCATCAAGGTGGGACGCATGGCAGGCCAGTTCGCGAAGCCCCGATCGAGCGACTCCGAAACCCGCGGTGACGTCACGCTGCCCGCCTTCCGCGGCGACCTCGTCAACGGCTACGAGTTCACCCCCGAATCGCGCACCGCAGACCCGTCGCGGCTCGTGCAGGGCTACCACGTCTCCGCGTCGACACTCAACCTGATCCGCGCCTTCACACAGGGGGGCTTCGCCGACCTGCGCCAGGTGCACGCCTGGAACCAGGGCTTCGTCTCGAACCCTGCCAACCAGCGCTACGAATCGCTCGCCGCCGAAATCGACCGCGCCGTACGATTCATGGATGCCTGCGGCGTCGACCACAGCGAACTCAAGCAGACCGAGTTCTACGTCAGCCATGAGGCGCTGCTGCTCGACTACGAGCGCCCCCTCACCCGCGTCGACTCGCGCACCGGAGAGCTCTACGACACCTCCGGCCACATGCTCTGGATCGGGGAGCGCACCCGCGATCTCGACGGTGCCCACGTCGAATTCCTGTCGCACGTGCGCAACCCGATCGGAGTGAAGCTCGGCCCGACGGCCACCGTCGACGACGCGCTGCGCCTCATCGACAAGCTCGACCCCGAGCGCGAGCCCGGCCGACTCACCTTCATCACCCGCATGGGCGCCGGCAAGATCCGCGACGTGCTGCCCGGCCTGCTCGCCGGGGTGCGCGACGCAGGCGCGACCCCACTGTGGATTACCGACCCGATGCATGGCAACGGCATCACCTCCTCGACGGGGTACAAGACCCGCCGCTTCGACGACGTCATGGACGAGCTGCGCGGGTTCTTCGAAGCCCACCGCGAGGTCGGCACCTTCCCCGGCGGCATCCACGTCGAGCTCACCGGCGACGACGTGACCGAGTGCCTCGGCGGCTCCGAGAACATCGACGAGGAGGCACTGGCCACCCGCTACGAGTCGGTTTGTGATCCGCGCCTCAACCACCGCCAGTCGCTCGAACTCGCCTTCCAAGTGGCTGAAGAATTGAAGCAGCTCTGATCTGACCGCACCGCAACTTCGGCTGCGTATCGAGAACCCGGGGGCCGCATGGCCCCCGGGTTCTTCGTGTTCGGGGCGCTGCGCACCCGCAACGCATCGAGACATGCGGATCCGCCATCTTCCGCATCCCTGCCTTTGAGGCCGCGGCCCTGGCCCGGCTCAGAGCGAGATTGTGCTTTTGACGCGGATCTCCGTGCCGGCAGGCACCCGATCACCCGCCGCCGGATCAGTGCCGGTGGCCTTTGCGAAGCCGCGCAGGGCGTCTGGAACAAGCGTTGTAGGTGAGAAACCCGCCGCGGCAAGAGTATCCATCGCCTCCTGCAGGCCCATGCCCGAAACATCTGGGATATCGAACAGCTCCGGGCCGAGCGACACCGTCAGGCCGACCGAGTCGCCCGGGCGCACCGGATCAGTGGTGGGGAGCATCGCTATGACACGTCCCTTTTCGATGTCTGGGTGGTGCTCCTCGGCGTTCAGTGAGGTGTCGACCGTGAGCCCGCTCGCACGCAGCGCGCGCGAGGCCTGCTCGATCGAGAGGCCGGCGACATCGGGGATAGCGCCAGCCGAAACGACAAGGTCGACCCGGCCGCGCTCGGGGTACGTCTCTGCGAGCGGCTCACCATCTTCGCCGAGCGCTGCGAGCACCGTGTCAGCGGCAGCCGCATCGAAACGCTTTTCACGCACCTCACCAAAGGTGAAACCCGCGCCCTTGATCGCCTGCTGCGCCTGTTCAAGAGGCAATCCCGCGATCGTCGGCACTGGCAACTGCTTCGGCCCGCTCGACTGACACAGACGCACCGTGCTGCCCCTGTCGAGACGCGAGCCCGACTCCGGGTCGGTGCTCGCCGCCAAACCGGCAGGCACGTCAAGGCTGGAGCATTCGATGATCTCCACCAGCAGCGAGCGATCCTCCAGTGCCCCCTGGGCCTCGGCGATCTCCTGCCCGGCAACATCGGGAACCGTGACCCGCGACCCGGGGCCCTGACCGAACCACCAGCCCGTGCCGCCCGCCAGTGCGATGAGCGGCACCAGCAGCGCTGCGGCGATTCGTCCCTTCCGCGTGCGCTTGGCGGCGGCAGACGCCGCACGTTCGATCGGCGAAGCCGGCGTCGACGGTGAGCCAGTGCTGCCGGTTTCGGCGTCGTCGAGGCCAGCCGCGAGCGCCTGCCGTTGCGCCCCGTCGAGCACTGTAGTGGAGGGCGTCGGCGTGCCCCCGGAGAGATCTGCGGGCAGCACCCTGGTCGCACCCGACGGAGCATGCCCCGACGTGAGCCCAGACATGAACGCGAGCGCTTCCGAAGCGTCGCGCGGGCGATCCTCCGGGTCGCGCTGCGTGGTCCACCGCACCAGCTCGTCAAGCTCTGGCGATGCCTCGCTCGATTTCAGTGAGGGGGCCGGCACCTCGGAGTGCGCGTGCTGATACGCGATCTGCATCGGCTGCTCGCCGGTGAACGGCTGCGACCCGGTGAGCATCTCGTACAGCATGATGCCGAAGGCGTACAGATCGCTGCGGGCATCGGCAATGCCGCGGGTGACCAGCTCGGGGGAGAGATACGCGATCGTGCCGAGCAGCGCCTGGCCGGTCGTGGTGTTCGCACTGACCGCGCGCGCAAGGCCGAAATCACCCAGCTTGATACGACCGTCATCGGCGAGCAGCACATTCTCGGGCTTGAGGTCACGGTGCACGATTCCGGCCTGGTGCGCTGCCGCGAGACCCGAGAGCACAGCCCCGCCGATCTCAAGCGACTGCTCCGCCGTGAGTCGCTTCTGCTGCTTCAGTAGCTCGCGCAGCGTAATGCTCGGCAAATACTCCATCACGAGATACGTGCGACCGAGATCGTGCCCCTGATCGAAGACGTTCACCAGATTCGGATGGGAAAGACCCGCGGCGCTGCGCGCCTCCTGCTCGAAGCGTCGCGTGAAGTTCTCGTCTTCGGCGAGATGCTCGTGCATGACCTTCACCGCGACCCGGCGCTCAAGCCGCAGATCGTTCGCGAGGTACACCATTGCCATTCCACCGCGGGCGATGCGCGAGCGGATCACGTATCGTCCGTCGAGCGTTTGCCCGATCAGCGGGTCGACAGGCACAGAGGTCACGTCGAGATTCTACGGAAGAAGGATGCGCGCTCGTGGGATGCGCGCCGCGCGGCCGCGGATTGCGATCCGCTGAGGACGCTGGCAGAGTTGCAGTGTGGCCCAGAACATTGCACCAGAAACGCCGTTCCTGACGATGCCGGATCTCGTCGAGATCTTCAACCTCGCACCAGGCAAGATCCACCGACTCATCGAAGATCACTACCTCGCCGCCGTGCGCGTCGACGGTGTGCTGAGCGTGCCAGCGGAGTTCGTGCAAGACGGGGCCCCGCTGCCTCCGCTGCGCGGCACGATCCTGGTGCTGCTCGACGCGGGCTTCTCGAACGAGGAAATGGTGGCGTGGCTGCTCTCGCCCAATGAGGAGTTGGGGGAGCGGCCGATCGACTCGCTGCGCGCCGGACGCAAGAGTGCGGTGCGTCGCGCAACACAGTCGCTCGCCTTCTAGCCCTGCAACCGGCCTGTCGGCCGAGCTGAGCCCCGCAGCCGGGGGAAGCGAGTCGCGCGTTAGAACGCTCGGCGGGCGGCGCGTTCCGACAGGCTGAGCAGCAACTGCGCCGCATCCGGCCTGATCTGCGCGCGCTGCAGCGCTGTCGTGGCGCGGTCGAGGTTGAGTGTGATCATCTCCTCGATCTGCTCGATAGCCCCGCTCTCGCGAATCGTGCGCTGCAGCATGGCAACCTGCAGGCTGTCGAGCTCGCTGCCGAGCATGTCGTCGAAGATGCGTCGCTGCGTGGTCGGCAGCTTTTCGCGAGCGAGCGTGACGAGCACGGTGCGCTTGCCCTCGCTGAGGTCATCGCCGATGGGTTTGCCTGTCAGCTCTTCATCGCCGAACACGCCGAGCAGATCATCCCGCAGCTGGAAGGCCACGCCCACCGGCAGACCGAAGTCAGACAGTGCCTGCTCATGCTGCTCGCTCGCCCCGGCGAGCGCCGCCCCGATGAGCAGCGGAGCCTCGACGCTGTACTTCGCCGACTTGTAAACGAGCACCCGTGTGGAACGCTCGAGCTGTTCCTCGTGCGCGGCGAACTCGGCATGCTGCTCCTCGAGGACGTCGAGATACTGACCCGTGGCGACCTCGCTGCGCATACGGTTGAAGTGCCTGCGCGCCCGTTGTGCGGCATCGCGGTCGGGCAGCGCGTCGCCCGCGGCCTGCATGAGTTCGTCGGCCCAAGACTGCAGCAGATCGCCGAGCAGGATCGCGCCCGCGAGGCCGAAGTGCTCGGCCGAGCCGCGCCATCCGCGCTGCTGATGCATCGCCGCGAACAGGCGGTGCGTTGCGGGGCGGCCGCGGCGCGTGTCCGAGCGATCGATGACATCGTCGTGGATCAGGGCCGCCGCATGGAAGAGCTCGAGGGCGCACGCCGCGTCGAGCACGGCCCCAAACTCGGTGTCGACTTCTGAAGATAGTTCGAGGGGGCGGATCGCGCGGTAGCCGAGCACCGCGAACTGGGCGCGGAAGCGCTTCCCGCCAGAGAGAAAACCGAAGGCTTCGTCGAGCAGGGGTTCAGCGTCAGCCCCGAGGGGTTCGAGAGCGGTGCGATGGCGGGCCAGCGTGTCGTTGATCCGCTCCTGAATAAGCCCTGCGAGTCGTGTCGTTTCTTGCACGCGACTAGCCTAGCCGCGCACCGAAGACAGTAGACTGTGCACAACGGATCATTCAAGTGCGGGAGGGATCGTCATGGCGCTGTCAGAACATGAACAGCGGCTGCTCGACGAGATGGAGCGCAGCTTCTATCAGAGCGAAGCCGACGTGCTGCAGACCGTTCCCGGAGCGCGCCGCCGCTTGAACTACCGGTCCCTCGTGCTCGGCATCGTCGTGGTGCTCGTCGGCTTGGGCGTGTTGGTCGGGGGAGTCGCTGCGCAGCAGCTTTGGCTCGGCCTCATCGGCTTTGCTGCAATGCTCGGCGGTGTGATGCTCATGTTCGCTCGCGGTTCCTCCGCTGATGCGAACGACGGGGCCTCGCTCGGCAAGCCAGGTGATGCCTCGGGTGCCCGGGCGTCATCGCGCGAGTCGTTCAGTGAGCGCATGGAGCGACGCTGGGATGAACGCATGGAAGGCGAACGCTAAAGCGCATCTCGCATCGTCACAGGCCGCGGTTTCGACCGCGGCCTTTTGCATGCCCGCACTCGGCGTGCTGCGGTAGCGCTGTAGTGCTGCGCTGCCTGCTGACTGCTGCCTCGCTCACTCGCCTCCACTTTGCTCCACTTCTGCCTGAGCGGGCAGGGATTTGGCGCTGCTGAGCGCTGTCTTCGGCGGTTTGGGTGGGTGCAGGGGTAGCGTCTCCGCGCTTAGGGGTGTCGGCATAACCGCCGGAATATCAACGGAGTTGAGCGTCCGGGGGAGAGCGTGGGGGTCAAGTGGAGAGAAAGAGCAGTGAAGTGGAGGAAAGTGGAGTAGTGTGGGATTCCACAGTCGAGATGGTGAAAGGGGGCGTCCGTGTTCCTCGGTACCTTCACGCCCCGCCTCGACGAGAAGGGCCGCCTGATTCTGCCCGCCAAGTTCCGCGATGAGCTCGCCGACGGCCTGGTCATCACCCGCGGTCAGGAGCGCTGCCTCTATGTCTTCAGCGAGGGCGAGTTCACCGAGATGCACGAACGCATCCGCCAGGCCCCCGTTACCTCGAAGCAGGCGCGGGACTACCTGCGCGTATTTCTCTCGGGTGCCCACCCCGAGACCCCTGACAAGCAGAGCCGTGTCACGATTCCGCAGGCCCTGCGCGAATATGCAGGCCTCGACCGCGAGCTTGCGGTGATCGGAGCCGGCAGTCGTGCCGAGATCTGGGATGCCGAGGCCTGGCAGCGCTACCTGACCGAGCAGGAGTCGGCGTTCTCCGACATCGAGGAGGAGGTGATCCCGGGCATGTTCTAGCCCGGACGCATCATGATCCAACATCACACTCCCGAGCGCGACGCCAGCGACGAGCGCGATGCCAGCGAACTGCACGTACCTGTGCTGCTCGAGCGCTGCCTCGAGCTGCTCGCGCCCGCTCTCGACAAGCCTGGCGCAGTAGCCGTCGACGCGACCCTCGGCATGGGCGGCCACACCGAAGCCATGCTGGAGGCTCACCCGGGCCTCACCGTCATCGGACTCGACCGCGACACCGAAGCCCTCGGGCTCGCCGGTCGCAGGCTCGAACGATTTGGCGATCGCATCGTGCGCGTGCACGCCGTCTACGACGAGATCGGGCAGGCCGTGCGCGACGCAGGATACGACCGCATCGACGGCGTGCTCTTCGATCTCGGCGTCTCCTCGCTGCAACTCGATGAGGCTGACCGCGGCTTCGCCTATGCGCAGGACGCCCCGCTTGACATGCGTATGGACCAGAGTCGCGGCGAGACCGCCGCCGAGGTGATCGCCACCGCCCCCGAAGGGCGTCTGCGGGCAATCTTCGAACGCTACGGCGAAGAGCCACTTGCCGCCCGCTACGCCCGTGCGATAATCGCCGCACGGGCCGAGGCGCCTATCGAGCGCAGCGGCCAGCTCGTCGACGTGCTGCAACAGGCCACGCCTGCTGCGGTGCGGGATCAGCGGCACCCGGCCAAGCGCGTCTTCCAAGCGTTGCGCATCGAGGTGAACGGCGAACTTGCGGTGCTCGAACGCGCGATCCCCGCAGCCCTCGACCTCATCGCTCTGGGTGGGCGTGCAGTGGTCATGTCCTACCAGTCGCTCGAAGACCGCCTCGTGAAGCGCGAACTCACGAAGCGCAGCAAGTCGACGGCCCCACCAGGGTTGCCCGTCGAACTGCCCGAGCACCGGCCCGAGTTCCGCCTCCTCACCCGCGGTGCGGAACTCGCCGACGACGCAGAACGCGCCCGCAACCCGCGGGCCATTCCGGTACGGCTGCGAGCCGCCGAGCGCACGAGGGAGGTGCGATGAACAGCACGGTTCCGATCCGATTCGACACCGCTCCCGCAGGCGGTGACCTGGCAGGCGGTGCCCTGCGGACCAGTGCTCCGGCGACCGCCCCGGCTCGGCCGGGCACTGGCGAACGCCATCTGCGCATCGCCGAAGCCCCGCAGTCGGCCAGGCGGCGTGCCGCGAGCCCGCTCATCGGCGGCCTGGTCGCGGTCGGCGTGATCCTCGTGATCCTCGCAACACAGTTGGGTCTGAGCATCGCGATCTCCCAGGGTGCCTACGAGGCGCGGGCGCTCGAAATCGAGCAGCGGGATCTCTCCCGGGTGGAGCGGGTGCTCTCCCAGAACGTCGACAAGCTCTCCTCGCCGCAGAACCTTGCCGAGAACGCTGCTGCGCTCGGCATGGTGCAGAACGCGAGGCCCGCCACCCTGCGACTCAGCGACGGTGCCGTGCTCGGTGCGCTCGACTCACCCACGTCTGAGGTGCGGGGCAATCTCGTGCCCAACTCCACACTCGAATCCATGCCCGTCGTCGACGCCGAGGGCTTGCTCGTGCCGCGCGACGCCGTCGGTGGCGCACAGGAGCAATCCATGGAGCCGCCGGTACGTTGGAAGGGCAAGCTGCCCGCTCCGGAGACCCGCTGAGCGGGCTCCCGGAGCACTGCGCACGAGAGGTGACGGAACATGCGACCACTCCGCACAGCCGCGCTGCGGCGCACCATCGCACTCGCGATCGTCGTGATCGCGGCCCTCATCTTCCTCGTGCGTCTCGTCGACGTGCAGATGGTGTCGGCCGCTGCCTTGAACGAGGACGCCCGGGACAAACGAGCGGTGCCCGTGAAGATCTCGAGCGTGCGTGGCGACATCGTCGATCGCAACGGCGAGGTGCTCGCCACGACCGATGAGCGCTATGACGTGCAGCTTTCTCCGAAGAACACCACGCTCAACGGCGGCAAGTTTCCGAGGCCCGATTTCGAGCGCGGTATCGGCACCGTTACGGTGACGGCGAAAGAGGCCTTCGCCGAGATCGGGGCGCTCACCGGGCAGTCGGCGGAGGAGATCCAGAAGATCGTCGACGATGCGCTCGCGGAGAACCCCAAATCCGACTTCGCCTACGTGAAGCGCGGCGTCGACCTGCCGACGCTGAACAAGCTCAAGAAGCTGCAGATACCCTGGCTCACCTTTGACCAGCACCACACTCGCGATTACCCGAACGGTGCCGTCGCCGGCAACCTGATCGGATTCAACGGCTTCGAGGG
The DNA here is from genome assembly GCF_037150695.1 of Leucobacter sp. VD1. NCBI lineage: Bacteria > Bacillati > Actinomycetota > Actinomycetes > Micrococcales > Microbacteriaceae > Leucobacter > Leucobacter sp. VD1. The sequence goes on along the minus strand of NZ_JBBCPO010000001.1, from coordinate 1,137,643 downwards.
TGTGCCGCTCTCGGGCGTCGAGCTCTCGCAGAACGAGTGCCTCACCGGAGTCGACGGCCAGGAGACCTATGAGCGCGGAGCCGACGGTGTCGCGCTGCCAGGTAGCGTCGTCGTCACCGAGAAGGCAGTCGACGGCGGCACAGTCGACCTCTCCATCGACCTCGACCTGCAGTGGGAGGCGCAGCAGGCCATCAACGCTCAGGTGCAGCGCACCGCGTCTGCGTGGGGAATGCTCGTGGTCATGGACGTCAAAACCGGTGAGCTGGTGGCCGTCGCCGAGGACGGTTCCGTCGACCCGAACGACGTGGACGCCTCTGACCCCGCCAAACGCGAGGCCCGATCCTTCACCTCGCCCTTCGAACCCGGTTCGACCTTCAAGACCATCACGGCTTCGGCGCTCATCGACCAGGGCGTCGCGACGCCGGCGACCCGCAACCTCACCCCCGATTATCTGGAGCCCGAGCCTGGTGTGCGATTCGGCGACTCCTTCCGGCACGAGCCGAAGCAGTGGACGCTCACTGGCATTCTGACCCAGTCGTCGAACGTGGGCACTGCGACCCTCGGTAATCTGCTGCCCGCCGAGACTCGCTACGACTACCTGCAGCGCTTTGGCGTTGGGGTCGGCACCCATGCTGGGATGCCCGTTGAGGATTCCGGTCTTCTGTACCCACCAGATGAGTGGGATCGCCAAACTTCCTATAACACCTCGTTCGGGCAGGCGCTGTCGGCCACGATCGTGCAGACCGCGGGCGTGTATCAGACGATCGCGAACGGTGGGGTGCGCATTCCGCCGGGCTTGGTGCGCGGCTGCACCGATGCCGCAGGCAAGCGCACTGAACTCGACCATGGCGAGCCACAGCGGGCCGTCTCTGAGGAGACGTCGGATCAGGTCATGCAGATGCTCGAGACCGTCGTGACGCAGGGCTGGTACAAGAACATCATCGACATCCCCGGCTACCGGATCGCGGGCAAGACCGGCACTGCGGAGCAGGTGGACCCGGAGACCGGCCGCTACCGCAGCGGCAGCTACGTGAACTCCTTCGCCGGCATCTTCCCCGCCGACGATCCTCGCTACGTCGCGGTAGCATCGATAGCATTCCCGACGGCGGGTGACGGCGGCACCGCTGCCGTCACTGCGTTCCGGGAGGTGGCAGAGGCGACGATCCGCACCTTCCGTATCCCGCCCTCCACAGGAACGTTCGAACCGCTCCCCACGGAGTACTGACCAGACCCCCGCAGGAGGCCAACGCAGTGAGTACCGGAGATGCCATGAGCATCCGACCGCAGCATCCCGCACCCGTCCGGCTCGGCGAGCTGGCGGTGCGCTTCGCTCTCGAAATCGCAGGCGACACCGCCGGCCTCGCCGTTACCGGTGTCACCCTCGACTCGAGGGACGTGCGGCCTGGCGACCTCTACGCGGCTCTGCCCGGGGCCCGCAGGCACGGTGCCGAGTTCGCGACGCAGGCCGAAGCCGCGGGTGCGGTGGCTCTGCTCACCGATGCGGAGGGGGCGCGGATTGCCGGCGAGGCCGGCTCGACACTGCCGATCCTCATCGCAGAGCAGAATCCGCGTGAGATCCTCGGGGAGGTTGCTGCGAGCGTGTACGGCACCGCCGATTTCGCTGCGAAGGTCTTCGGGATCACTGGCACCAACGGCAAGACGAGCGTGGTCTACCTGCTCGCCGAGCTATTGCGCGCGGCAGGTTTCACCCCGGGCCTCAGCTCGACTGCGGAGCGTCGCATCGGCGACGAGGTGATTGTTTCAGATCTCACCAGCCCAGAGGCGCCCGAGCTGCACGCCCTGCTGGCCCGGATGGGCGAGCGCGGCGTTGACGGCGTTGCACTTGAGGTGTCGGCGCACGCTGTGGAGCGGCACCGCATCGACGGTGTGCGTTTCGACGTTGTGGCGTTCAACAACTTCTCGCAGGATCATCTCGATGATTTCGGCGATATGGAGAGCTATTTCGCTGCGAAGCTCGCACTGTTCGCACCCGAGCATGCTGAGCGCGGTGTGGTGGTGGTCGACTCGCCGCATGGGCAGCGGATCGCGCGCGAGTCGCGCATCCCGGTCACCAGGCTCGCCACCGAGTATGGTCAGGACGCCGACTGGCATCTCGCGATCACCAGGCAGACCATCGACGGGGTCTCTTTCGTGCTTCAGGGCCCGGAGGGCGCGCATTTCCGGGGCAGTGTGCCCTTGTTCGGCAGGTTCATGGCCGAGAACGCGGCGCTGGCGCTGATCATGCTGCACGAGGCCGGTGTGCCGCTCGCGCAGGTCGAGGCCGGCCTGAACGCCGGTCGGATTCCCGTCTATATTCCTGGCAGGCTCGAGCTGATGTCGGCCGAAGGGGCCGATGGCCCTCGCTTCTACGTCGACTATGGGCACACTCCTGGGGCGTTCGAAGCGATGCTCGACGCGCTCGGGGAGGTTGCGCCTGGCAAGATCATCTTCCTGTTCGGTGCTGATGGCGATCGAGATACCACCAAGCGCGAGGAGATGGGTCGGATCGCGGCGGCAGGATCAGACACCGTGATCGTCTGCGATTACCACCCCCGTTCCGAGCCGCCGGAGGCGATCCGCGCGCAACTCATCGCGGGGGCCCGCTCTGCGAACCACGCCGAGATCATCGAGGAGGGCGACCCCCGCGCCGCGATCCGGCTCGCCATTTCGCTCGCCGGAGCCGGTGACGTTATCCTGTATGCCGGTCCCGGACACGAGGACTACCAGGAAGTCGCCGGTCAGCATCTGCCGTACTCGGCGCGTGATGAGGTACGCGGTGCGCTCCGCGAGGCAGGATTGCTTCCGTGATTGAACTGACGCTTGACGAGGTTGCGCGAGCGACGGCTGGGCGGCTCGTTGCAAACGGGGCCGACCCGCTGACTGTGGTGACGGGAGAATCGCAGACTGACTCGCGAGAGGTGCGCCCCGGGCAGATCTTCTTCGCTCGTCGCGGCGAGGAGACCGACGGACACCTCTTCGCGGGAAAGGCCGTTGCCGCCGGTGCCGCGCTGCTGGTGGTGGAGCGGCAGCTCGACGAGCCGGTGCCGCAGATCGTGGTCGCCGACGCGACTGACGCGCTCGGTGCGCTCGCGACCGAGGTGGTGCGTCGGATGCGCGAGCGCGGTGATCTCACCATCGTGGGGATCACCGGATCCAACGGCAAGACCACGACCAAGAACCTCGTCGCCGAGATGGCGAAGCGGCTTGGGCCGACTGTGGCTTCGGAGAAATCGTTCAACAACGAGGTCGGCGGGCCGCTCACGATGCTGCGCGTCGACGACACCACCCGCACGCTGGTCGCCGAGATGGGCGCAAGCGCCGAGGGCGAGATCGCCAGGCTGACGGCGATGGCCCCGCCGCACATCGGTGTGGTGCTCTCGGTGGGTCTCGCGCACGCAGGCGAGTTCGGCGGCATCGAAACCACCTTCCGCACGAAGAGCGAGATGGTGCGCGATCTGCCCGACACCGCGGTTGCGGTGCTCAACCGAGACGATCCCCGGGTCGCGAAGATGGCAGACCTCACCCGTGCCCGGGTGCGGTGGTTCGGTCTGCACCCGGAGGCCGATGTGCGCGCGAGCGACGTCGACTCCTCAGCCGAGGGCACCCGCTTCACGCTGCACGCGACGCTCCCGAGTGGTGAGTCAGCGCAGTCGCCGGTGCACTTCCGAGTGCTCGGCGAGCACCACGTCATGAACGCTCTTGCTGCGGCGGCTGTGGGCCTTGAGCTGGGTCTGCCGCTTGTCGACATTGTCGAGACGCTGGAGGCCGCGACCCTGGCCGCGCCCGGCCGGATGCAGGTGCTCGGCGGTCGCGACGGCATCACGATCGTCAACGATGCCTACAACGCCAGCCCGGATTCCATGAGCGCCGCGCTGCGCACTCTCGCCCAGATCCGCAAGCCGGACGGGCGTTCGGTCGCCGTGCTCGGGGCGATGAGCGAACTCGGCGAGTATTCGATCGAGGAGCACATCCGCATCGGCCTGCAGGCTGTGCGGCTGCGTATCTCCGAGCTTGTGGTGGTGGGCGCGGAGGCGCGTCACCTCCACATCAGTGCGATCAATGAGGGTTCGTGGGATGGCGAGAGCGTGTTCTTCGAGACCCAGGATGAGGCCTACGACTACCTGGAGCGCACGCTTCAGCCGGGTGACACCGTGCTCGTGAAGTCGTCGAACTCGGCGGGGCTGCAAAGCCTCGGCGACCGCCTGGGGGAGGCCCACGCATGATTGCGCTGCTGATCGCGGGCGGTTTCTCGCTGCTGTACTCGCTGCTGCTCACACCGCTGTTCGTGCGCGGCTTCAACCGTTTGCGCTGGGGTCAGCCGATCCGGGTCGACGGGCCGAAGGAACACGAGGTGAAGCGGGGCACGCCCACGATGGGTGGCCTCATCTTCCTGTCCGGCTCCGTGATCGCCTACTTCGTGGGCAAGTTCGTGATGGGGGAGACGCCGTCGCCCTCTGCCTTGCTGGTGATTCTGATGGCTGTCGGAGCCGGCCTCGTGGGCTTCATCGACGACTTCATGAAGGCCCGTTTGCAGCACTCGGCCGGATTGAACGGTTGGGCGAAGATCGCAGGTCAGGTCGCCATCGCGATCGCGTTCGCCCTGTTGGGGTTGCAGTTCGCGAACGACGCCGGTGTGACACCGATTTCGACCCACATTTCGCTGTTCCGCGATACCTCATTCGATTTCCTGATGTTCGGTGCGGTTGCGGGCACGGTGCTGTTCATCATCTGGATCATGGTGATCGTCACCGCCACCACCAATGCGGTCAATGTCACCGACGGGCTCGACGGGCTCGCCGCTGGAGCGGCGATCTTCGCCTTCGGCGCCTACCTCGTGATCGGGTTCTGGCAGGGCGCGCAGGGCTGCGCGGCGACAGGCGGAGAGCTTGGCTGCTACGGCACCAGGGATCCGATGGACCTTGCGGTGATCGCGGCGGCGTTCCTGGGCGGTCTCGCGGGCTTCCTGTGGTGGAACACGAACCCCGCGAAGGTGTTCATGGGCGACACGGGTTCGATGGCCATCGGCGGCGCGATCGCGGCTCTCGCGATCCTCACCCGCACTGAGCTGCTGCTCGTGCTCGTGGGCGGCCTGTTCATCATTGAAACAGGCTCGGTGATTCTGCAGCGCCTCTACTTCAAGGTGACGAAGGGTCGGCGCATCTTCCTGATGAGTCCGATCCACCATCACTTCGAGTTGAAGGGCTGGGCCGAGGTGACCGTTGTGGTGCGCTTCTGGATCGTTGCTGGCCTGTTCGCGGTGTCGGCCGTCGGCGCGTTCTACGGCGAATGGTTGCTGCAGCAGTGACCGGGAACGGCATGACGGAGACGGCGGGGGATCAGGTGAACCAGACCGAGTGGACCACTGAGCGGGTGCTCGCGCTCGCGAGCTGGCACGACGACTGGGCTGGCCTGCGGGTTGCCGTGCTGGGGCTCGGGGTGACCGGATTCTCGGTCGCAGACACGCTTGTGGAGCTGGGGTCGCGGGTGCGGGTGATCTATGGGGCTCCGGATCCGGATCGCGAGCGCCTGCTCGATGTGATCGGATCGGAGCGTTTCCGCGCCGACACCAACCCTGAGCAGCTGGGCGATCTTGCCGCGTTCGGGCCTGATCTCGTGGTGGTGTCGCCGGGGTATCGGCCTGACCATCCGCTCACGTCGTGGGCGACGCAGCAGGGCATCCCGGTGTGGGGCGATATCGAGCTCGGCTGGCGGCTGCGCGACAAGACCGCGCGAGTTGCCGACTGGATCTGCATCACGGGCACCAACGGCAAGACCACTACTACGCAACTCACCGCGCACATGCTGGTGGCTGGTGGCTTACGGGCCACCCCTGCCGGCAATATCGGCACACCGATTCTCGACGCGTTGCGCGATCCGCAGGGTTACGACGTGATCGTGGTCGAACTTTCTAGCTTCCAGCTCGCCCGGTTGGGCGAGATCTCGCCTTATGCGAGCGCGTGCCTCAACTTCGCCGACGACCACCTCGATTGGCACGGCAGCGTCGAGGGCTACTGGGCTGCGAAGGCGAAGGTGTATGAGCACACGCAGGTCGCCTGCGTCTACAACCGCGCCGATGCCGAGACCGAGCGCATGGTCGAAGAAGCCGATGTCATCGAGGGGGCGCGCGCGGTGAGCTTCGGTCTCGACTCGCCTCCGCCGAGCGGCTTCGGGGTGGTCGAGGGGATTCTCATCGATCGCGGTTTCCACGCGGAGCGGCGCAGCGAGGCCTATGAGTTGGTGACGGTCGCCGAGCTTACCGAGCGCGGCATCGCCGCACCCCACATGGTGCAGAACGTGCTCGCCGCGAGCGCGCTCGCGCGGGCACGGGGCGTGGAGCCCGCTGATATCGCGCGCGCGATTCTCGGCTTCGTGCCTGACGCTCACCGTGCGCAGCAGCTCGGGGAGGTGGCGGGTGTCGCCTGGGTCGACGATTCGAAGGCCACCAACGCGCACGCGGCCGATGCGTCGCTGCGGGCCCTGCAGCGGGTGGTATGGATCGTGGGCGGCCTGCTGAAGGGCGTCGATATCGCTGAACTGGTTGCGGCCCACGCGCACCGTCTGCGGGGTGTCGTGGTCATCGGGGCCGAACGGGCCGAGGTGCTCGCCGCACTCGAAGCGCACGCGCCCGAGGTGCCGCGCATCGAGATCGTGCCGGAGATCGCGCAGCGAGAGATGGTGGCTGAGGGCTCTGCCGGCGAGGTGATGACGCGCGCCGTGGAGGCCGCGGCTTCGCTCGCGAGCGAGGGCGACACCGTGCTGTTGGCCCCTGCGGCCGCGTCGATGGATCAGTTCACGGACTACCCGGATCGGGGCCGCCAGTTCCAGGCGGCCGTGCGCGAACTGGAGTGAGTGGCGTGGCGTCCGAATCGGAGGGGATCGGGGGGAGCGCGCCCGGCCAGGCCCGCATCAGCCTGGGGGCGATGCTGCGCACCGGATCCGACTCGACGGTCGCCGCCCTCTACACCATCACGCTGCTGCTCGTGGGCTTCGGCCTCATCATGGTGCTCTCGGCTTCGTCGATCACTTCATACCTCGACGATCAGGGGTTCTTCGGCGGGTTCTGGCGTCAGGCCTCGTTCGCGCTGATCGGTATCCCGCTGATGCTCATCGCTGCGGCGATGCCGGTGTCGTTCTGGAAGCGGTGGGCATGGGTTCTGCTCGCGGTGGGTATTGCGCTGCAGCTGCTGGTGTTCACTCCGCTCGGTATCGAGGTGTACGGCAATCGCAACTGGATTCAGATCGGCGGTCTTGGCGCGCAGCCCTCGGAGGCGTTGAAGTTGGCGCTCGTGGTCTGGGTGGGAGCGGTGCTGCAGCGCAAAGAGCCGTTGCTGGGTCAGATGCGGCACGAGATCATTCCGATCATCCTGCCCGGAGCGGTGATCGCTCTGGGCGTGGTGCTGCTGGGGCGCGACCTCGGCACGGTGCTGATCATGGCGGCCATGGTGTTCGGCGCGATGTACTTCGGTGGGATCAGTTGGAAGACGCTCGGGGTCACGGCTGGCGGAGGCCTGCTCGCGGTGGTGTTCTTCGTGTTGACCAGCCAGAATCGTATGGCGCGTCTGCTCAGCCACGCCGGTGGCACCGATGACTACAGCGGGCTCGACTGGCAGTCGACGCACGGCAAGTGGGCGCTCGCCAGCGGCGGCCTGTTCGGTGTGGGGCTCGGCAATTCTAAGGCGAAATGGTCGTGGCTGCCCGCGGCCGACAACGACTACATCTTCGCCATCATCGGCGAGGAGCTCGGGCTGATCGGCGCGCTGCTCGTCATCGTGTTGTTCATCGTGCTGATGGTGGTGATGCTGCGGGTGATCACCCGCGCCCGCGACAGGTTCGGTCGCGCGGTTGTGGGCGGCATCATGGTCTGGATCGTCGGTCAGGCGTTTGTGAACATCGGCGTTGTGATCGGCGTGTTCCCGGTGCTGGGGGTGCCGTTGCCGCTCATCAGCGCCGGCGGCACCGCACTCATCGCGTGCCTCGCCGCCATCGGTGTGGTCATTTCGATCGCGCGCGACGGCGCACAGTACCGGGCGGAGCTCGAAGCTACCGCCTCCACAGGAAGAAGGAGCCGAGGCATCCGATGACAAGCTACCTGCTCGCCGGCGGCGGCACTGCCGGCCACGTCAACCCGTTGCTCGCACTCGCCGACCTCATCCGGGCCGAGGAACCCGACGCTGAGATCGTGGTGCTCGGCACCCGGGAGGGGCTGGAGTCGAGGCTCGTGCCTGAGCGGGGCTATGAACTCGTGTACATCGAACGGCTGCCGTTCCCCAGGCGGCCGAACCTCGCGGCACTGCGTTTTCCCGCCCGGTTCGCACGAGCGGTGCGCGAGACGCGCGCACTCATTCGAGAGCGTTCCATCGACGTCGTGGTCGGGTTCGGCGGCTATGCCTCGGCACCCGCCTATCGTGCGGGCGCGCAGGAAGGCGTGCCCGTGGTGATCCACGAAGCCAATGCCAAGCCCGGTATGGCGAACAAGCTGGGGGCTCGCCGCACCTCTTATGTGGGCGTGACCTTTGCGGGAACGCCCATTCCGGGCGCCCGCGTCACCGGGATGCCGCTGCGTCCTGAGATCACTCATCTCGATCGCGTGGGGCTGCGTGCATCGGCGCGCGAGCACTTCGGGCTCGACCCTGCCAAGCGCACCCTGCTGGTGACCGGGGGGTCCCTCGGCGCTCGGGCGATCAACAGGGGCATCTCGGGGTCGGCGGCTGCGCTCACAGCCGCGGGCATCCAGGTGCTGCACATCTGGGGTGGGCTCACCGATGTCGAGGATCCGGCGGTGCCCGGCTACACCGTGATCCCGTACTGCGACCGCATGGATCTTGCGCTCGCTGCTTGTGATCTCGCCGTGTCGCGTGCGGGTTCGACAACGGTGAGCGAGCTCTCCGGGCTCGGAATCCCGGCGGTGTTCGTGCCGTACAGTCACGGCAACGGCGAGCAGCGCTTCAACGCTGCCGGTGTCGTCGCTGCCGGTGGCGCGATGCTCGTCGAAGACGATGATCTGACCCCGGAGTGGGTGCGCGGGGTGCTCATTCCGCTGGTGCGCGACGATGCGCGCCTCGCAGACATGGCGGATCGCGCCAGGGGCGGCGGCACGCTCGACGGCACCGAGCATTTGCTCGCGCTCGTGCGAGAAGCGCTCGCGGCCCGCTGAGCTGCGGCCGGATCCCGTATGCACCTGCCCGTCACCCGGCAGCCGATCCCGCTTCGGCTGTGGGTCATGCTCGCCGCAATGGTCGTGGCGCAGGCTGCCACCACCGTCGTCTCTGCGGCTCCGGCGTTCCTGATTCCGCACATGCTTGAGCGGGAGGGGATGAGCCTCGCCGCCGCCGGCCTGCTCGCCGGAGCCCCGAACCTCGGTCTGGTGCTGTCGCTCGTGGCCTGGGGTGCGGCAACCGACCGCTTCGGGGAGCGGCGTGTACTCCTCGTCGGCCTGGCGCTGACCGTTGCCGTTGTCGCCGCCTCGACGGCGGTGCATGGTTTCGCCGCGCTCGGTATCGCCTTCGTGGTGAGCGGCGCGGTTTCGGCGTGCACGAACAGTGCCAGCGGTCGGCTCATCACCGGCTGGTTCCCGCCTGATCGGCGAGGGCTCGCGATGGGGATCCGGCAGACCTGCCAGCCGCTCGGCATTGCGGCGGCTGCGCTGGGAGTGCCCCCGCTCGCCGCTGCCGGGGGGGTCGGCCCGGCCCTCGCACTCGGTGGCGCGCTGAGCGCGCTCAGTCTCATCTTGTGCGCCTTCGCCGTGCGCGACCCGCAACGTGCAGCGAAACCGGGTGCCGTCGCCCTCGGTAGCCCCTACCGGGCCTCGTCGACTCTCGTGCGCATCCATGCGGTGTCGATGCTGCTCGTGGTGCCGCAGTTCGCCCTGTCGACCTTCGGGCTCGTGTGGTTCACGGTCGGTTTCGGCTGGAGCGCCTTCGCTGCGGGTGCGCTCGTCGCAGCCTCCCAGTTCGCCGGCGCGGCATGCCGGATTGTGGTGGGAGCCTGGAGTGACCGGGCGATGTCGCGGCTCGGGCCGCTGCGACTCGTCGCGATCGCCGGGATCGCCGCGCTGCTTGCTACCGCAGGGTTCGGCTGGGCCGGGTGGGCGGGTGCAGCTGCGGTCGCCTACCTGGTAGCGAGCTGCGTGAGCGTGGCCGACAACGGGCTCGCATTCACGGCCGTCGCTGAGATCGCGGGGCCCGCCTGGGCGGGGCGCGCGCTCGGGATCCAGAACACCGGGCAGTTCCTCGTCGCCGCCGCTGTCGGGCCGGTGGTGGGAGCCCTCATCGGCGTGCTCGGCGTGCCCGCGGCGCTCGCGCTCACCGCCGTGACACCGCTGCTCGCCGTGCCGCTCGTGCCGAAGCCCGCGGCAGAACACGCACTCCGGGAGTGATGCGGATCCGCGCCCGCGTCTCCATCGGACACGTGCATCGCCAGCGCGCCAGCCAGCCGCGATCTCAGTGAGTCGGCCTGCGAAGGCGGTACGCTGGAGTGTCAATCCTTGGGAGGCCAGATGATCTACCCCGATCTCGAGATGGAGATCCCCGACACGCTCGGACGCGTGCACTTCGTCGGCATCGGCGGCTCGGGCATGAGCGGCATCGCCCGCATGATGCACCAGGCCGGTGTGCGGGTGACGGGATCCGATCGCAGCGCCAACTACTCGACGGAGGCGCTCGAACAGCTCGGCATTCCGGTGAGCATCGGCCACGATGCCGCGAACGTTGGCGACGCCGACACGCTCGTGGTGACCGGAGCCCTCTGGCAAGACAATCCTGAGTATCAGCTTGCGCTGTCGCGGGGCCTCCCCGTGCTGCACCGTTCACAGGCGCTGGCCTGGCTCGCCCGCAGCAAGCGGGTGGTGTCGGTCGCCGGCGCCCACGGCAAGACCACCTCCACGGGCATGGTCGTCACCGGTCTGCTCGGCCTCGGCACAGACCCCTCTTTCGTGAACGGCGGCATCATCGAGTCACTGGGTGTGAGCTCGGCGCCGGGCCGCGATGAGCTGTTCGTGATCGAAGCCGACGAGAGCGACAAGTCCTTCCTGCTGTACGACACCGCCGTCGCGCTCATCACGAACGTCGACCCCGAGCACCTCGACTTCTACGGCTCGCGCGAGGCCTTCATGCAGGCCTTCGTCGACTTCGCGCTGGGGGCCCGCGAGCAGGTGGTGATCTCTGCCGATGACCCGGGCGCCATTGAGGTGCTCGAAGCTGTGCGCGCCGCGGGCTCTGCGGCCCCGATTCGAACCTTCGGCGAGCACGCCGACGCCGATGTACGCATCGTCTCGATCGATGCCTCCGGCCCGGTGCGTTTCGTGGTCGAGCTTGCAGGTGTCGACGACGCCGTTGAACGGCACGAGGCGCAGCTTTCGGTGTATGGCCGCCACAATGCTGTCAACGCGGTGGGCGCTCTCGCGGTGCTCACCGGGCTCGGGTTCGAGGCGGGGCCGGCGCTCGCCGCGATCGCCGAGTTCGGGGGAACCAAGCGTCGCTTCGAGTTCCATGCTGAGGTCGGCGGGGTGCGGGTCTACGACGACTACGCCCACCACCACACCGAGGTCGCCGCGCTGCTCGACTCGGCGCGGGCCGTCGTCGGCGAGGAGGGGCGGCTCATCGCGATCCACCAGCCTCATCTGTACAGCCGCACGCAGCTGTTCCACCGCGAGTTCGCTGAGGTACTCGAAGCCGGTGCCGATCACACCGTCGTGATCGCCGTCGATGGTGCGCGCGAAGATCCTGTGGAGGGCGTCACCGGTGCACTGGTCGCTGACGACTTCGCCGATCAGAGTCGGGTTGCGTATCGCCCTGACTGGCAGGATGCGGCCGACTACCTCGCCGAGATCGCACGGCCGGGAGATGTGATGGTGACGATGAGCTGCGGCTCGGTTTACCGCATGATCCCGCAGGTGGTCGCAGCGCTGCGCGACCGCTTCGAGCCCACCGGCGCGTAGGGGGAGGCGCGGTGACGAGGGGGTCGGGTCGATGAAGCGGCCGAGCGGGTTCGACAGTTCCCCGGAGCCGGGTCTGCCCGATGCCGATGCGCCGCAGGCGTTGACCCCCGCTTCCGGTGACGGGGTGGAGGAGACGCCGCGCCCGTCGTTGCTTCGCCGTCGCATTGCGGCGCTCGCAGATGCTGCTGGGTCGAATCAGCGCGCGGACGAACCGCGTGGTGGTGTCGCCGACCCCTCACTCGCGCCCACTGTTGATCTCAGTGAGGTGCGCGAGGCGAGGGAGGCTGCGGAGCTCCGCGGAGAGGCCGAGGTGGATCCGGTCGCCGAGCCGGGTGGCGTTGAGCCCGCGGCCCGAGACATCGACGGTGCGGATCGATTCGATCTCGTGTCAGCCGAAGCTGCGCCGCGATTCTCGCTCGCCCGCCTGCGCGCGTCGCAGGAGAGCGATCCGGTGCGCGCGGCTGAGCGCCGTCTGCGGCAGGCCGAGCGGCAGCATCGCGCCCAGTTGCGCTCAGAAAGCCGCCGCTTCTCGGCGGAGAGCCGTCGGCGTCGCCGCAACTGGCAGATCGCCCTCGCCGCTGTCGGAGCGCTTGCGCTGTTCGTCGTGGCGGGGGCGTTCACGCCGATCATGGCGGTGCGCGAGGTGCAGGTTGTGGGCACGGTAAATGTGAATCCCGCGGATGTGCAGCAGGCGCTGGCCCGCTTCGACGGCCGGCCGCTGGCGCTCGTCGATGATGCGGAGGTGCATCGCGCGCTCGAACCGTTTCCGATGATTCAGCATTACGCCGTAGAGCGGGTGCCGCCGCATACGCTGCTGGTGCGGATCGAGGAGCGGGTGCCGGTAATCTCGGTGCAGGGCGATGCCGGGTTCTCGGTGTTCGACTCTGCTGGGGTGCTGTTGGCGTCGGCTGAAACTCCGCCGGCTGGTGCGCCGGTGGGTGTGGGGGCTGTCACCGATTTCTCGTCGGAGGCGTTCCGCTCGGCTGGCCGCGCGCTGCGCGACATGCCCGATGAGTTGCGTGCGCAGGTGGTGTCGGTGACGGCGTCGAGCGGTCAGGATGTCACCTTCACGCTGTCGAACGGGATCGAGGTGCTGTGGGGCGATGCGGATCGCACGCGGTACAAGGCTGAGGTGCTGGCCCGGATGCTTGTCGCTCTTGCGGATCGCGGGGTTGAATACATCGATGTCTCGTCTGCGGATGCGCCGGTGTTCCGTTGATGCGAGCGAATTGCTCTGCTTCGTGCGGCGTGTCTGCGACGCGGAGAGCGCTGCGCCCCATACGGTTGTGCGCAGTAAATGTATACGCCAATACTAACTTTTAACTTCAGCTAGAGGTTGAAGGTTGGAGGGGATCCTCGTGTCAGGCAACCAGAACTACCTCGCCGTGATCAAGGTCGTCGGTGTCGGCGGCGGCGGCGTCAATGCCGTCAACCGTATGATCGAGCTCGGCCTGCGCGGCGTCGAGTTCATCGCTGTCAACACCGACGCTCAGGCGCTGCTGCTCAGCGATGCCGACGTCAAGCTCGACATCGGCCGCGAGCTCACCCGCGGCCTCGGCGCCGGCGCCGACCCCGAGGTGGGTCGACGCGCAGCGGAAGACCACGCAGAGGAGATCGAGGAAGCGCTCGCCGGTGCCGACATGGTCTTCGTCACCGCTGGCGAGGGCGGCGGCACCGGCACCGGGGCAGCCCCGGTCGTAGCGCGGATCGCAAAGTCGATCGGCGCCCTCACTATTGGCGTGGTCACCCGCCCCTTCAGCTTCGAAGGCAAGCGCCGTGCGGCGCAGGCCGACGCCGGCGTGCACACCCTGCGTGAGGCCGTCGACACCCTAATCGTGGTGCCCAACGACCGCCTGCTCGACATCAGCGAGCCCGGCATCAGCATGATCGAAGCTTTCGCGGCAGCCGACCAGGTGCTGCTCGCGGGTGTCTCCGGCATCACCGACCTCATCACCACGCCCGGTCTCATCAACCTCGACTTCGCCGACGTCAAATCGGTGATGCAGGGAGCCGGCGCAGCGCTTATGGGCATCGGATCCGCCCGCGGCGCCGATCGCGCCATCAAGGCCGCCGAACTCGCCGTCGCCTCGCCGCTGCTTGAAGCCTCTGTCGAGGGCGCCCACGGTGTGCTGCTCTCGATCCAGGGCTCCTCGAACCTCGCCCTCAGCGAAATCTACGAGGCCTCCACCCTCGTGCAGGATGTCGTGCACCCCGAAGCCAATATCATCTTCGGCACGGTCATCGACGACACCCTCGGCGACGAAGTGCGCGTCACCGTGATCGCGGCCGGCTTCGACGCCGAGCCCTCGCCCCAGGTGCAGTCCTCAGAGCTGCGCGGTCGTCGAGGCAGCCACATCGAGAGCATCAACGACGTGCCCGCCCCCGTCAGCGGAACCGCTGCCGCCGTCGCCAACGGCGAAGCCACTGGCCTCGGCTTTAAGGGCTTCAATGCCGCAGGGGAGCGCGCTGCCGAGCCGCAGAACCCGCCCACGGGTCAGTTCGGCGAGGTGCTGTCGAACCCGCCCGTCGAAGCCCAGCTGCCCGACCCCGCCTTCGACGGCGATGATGACGACGACCTCGACATCCCCGAGTTCCTGAGGTAACCGGCGTGGTCGACGTCGACTTCGCAGCGTATCCCGGGCTCGACGAGCGGCTGGCCTCGGTGCGGGAGGGGATCGCAGATGCCTGCCGATCCGCCTCCCGCGAAGCTGACGACGTCACGCTCATTGTCGTGACGAAGTTCCACCCCGCCTCTCTCGTCGCAGCACTCGCGCAACTGGGCGTGCGCGATGTCGGTGAGAACCGCCACCAAGAGGCGCAGGCGAAGGCCGAAGAGCTTGCCGAACTCGGGCTCCGCTGGCACTTCATCGGTCAGTTGCAGACGAAGAAGGCCAGGCAGGCCGCCCGCTATGCGAACGCGATCCACTCCATCGACCGCGAACGGCTCGTCGATGCGCTCGCCACGGTCGAGGCACCGCAACCCATCGAAGCCTTCGTGCAGGTCAACCTCACCGACGACCCCGGTCGCGGCGGGGCAGCGCCCGAGGAGCTCGAACGCATCGCCGAGCGCGTGCTCGACACTCCGACACTGCGCCTGCGAGGCATCATGGCCGTCGCGCCGCTGCCGGAAGAAGAAGCCCCAGCCTCCGCCTTCGCGCGGCTGCGCAAATACTCAGAACGACTGCGATTGCTCGCGCCGGAGGCGACAGCCATCTCGGCAGGCATGACGCACGACTACCGCGAGGCGATCGACGCCGGGGCGACACACCTGCGAATCGGCAGCGCAATCACCGGAAAACGCCCGGACCCCAGGTAGCCTCGAAGCACCGCACCGCGTTGGGAGAAATGATGAGCAACCCGCTGAAGAAGACCATGGTGTTCCTGGGCCTCGCCGAGGAGGACCTCGAAGAGCAGCACGCCGCGTCGCAGCAGGCTGCGGCTCCCCGCGCGAGCGCGAAGGAGTCGCCGGCAGCTGCGAAGCCGGAACCGGCTCGGCCCGCACCCCAGCGCGCCTCCGTGACGCCGCTGCGTCGGGTCACCCCCACCAAGCAGGCGGCGCAGCAGCCGATGAACGAGATCCTCACGGTGCACCCCACCGAGTACAAGGACGCGAAGGTCATCGCTGAGAACTTCCGCGAGGGCCTGCCCGTCATCATCAACCTCTCCCGAATGAATGAGGCCGACGCGAAGCGTCTCATCGACTTCACCAGTGGGCTCACCATGGGCCTGCACGGGCGCATTGAGCGCGTCACCAGCAAGGTGTTCCTGCTCTCACCCGAGCACATCGAGGTGGGCAGCGACGACTCGCGTCAGCATGACAGCGGCTCGTTCTTCGTGGCCCCCTCGGCGTAAGCGGTGGAGGTCGTCTTCGCGATCGGGTCGGTGCTCAAAGTAGCGCTCCGCATCTACATCTTCGTGCTCTGGGCGCGTTTCGTGCTCGACTGGATTGTGGTGCTCAACCGCAATTTCCGCCCTCGCGGCGTGTTCGCAGTGCTCGTCGAGCTGGTGTACACGGTCACCGATCCGCCCATCAGGATGTTCCGCAGGCTGCTGCCGCCGATCCGTCTCGGGCAGATCGCCCTCGACCTGGGCTGGATGCTGACACTGCTGTCGTGCTGGATTCTCCTGGCCATCATCCCGGGTTGGTAGCCCCGCTTCGTGCGCGAACCGGACATTATTTGCTAGCGTTGTTCCATAACCACGCAAGTGGTCCCGAACCGAAAGAGACGTAGACGATGGCCCTGACTCCTGAAGATGTCGTGAACCAGAAGTTCACGATCACCAAGTTCCGCGACGGATACGATCTCGATCAGGTCGACGATTTCCTCGACACCATCGTCGAGGAGCTGCGTCAGCACGAGCAGGAGAAGGCCGAGCTGAACGCCCGGATCGAAGAGCTCACCACGAAACTCGCCGAGTGCGAAGCTCACGAGGGCAGCGACTCCGACGACTCGACCGATGCCTCCGAGCAGACGATCGTGGTTGACGCGCCCAAGCCCGCTGCGGCACCGGCACCCGTGGTCGAGACGCCCGCTCCCGCCACAAACGCGCAGCCAGACGCCGTCAAGTCGAGTGCGATGCTGCAGCTCGCGCTCGAACTGCACGACAAGCACGTGCAGGAGGGTGAGAGCACCCGCGACCGCCTCATCAGCGAGGCCGAGCAGAAGCGCGATCAGATGATCGAAGACGCCGAGCGCACCGCAAAGCACCTCGTCGAAGAAGCGCAGAAGCAGCGCGCCGAAGAGCTGCGCGTGCTCGGCGAAGAGCGCGGCGACCTGCAGTTCAAGATCAAGGAGCTGCGCCAGTTCGAGTCGGAGTACCGCTCCACGCTGCGCTCCTACATCCAGTCGCAGCTGCGCGGCCTCGACGGCTCGCCCGAGCCCGCAGGTGCGCCTGACGGTCTGCAGTAGCAGGGAGCGTGAACGACGCCTCCAAGGTGACGGCGAATGCCGTCACACCTTCGTCATCGCGACGCCGACTGGTGCCCGTGCTCCTGCTCGGCGTCGCGATCGTCGTGTTCGCCGTAGACCAGCTCGCTAAGAACTGGGTCGTCGAACATCTCCCCGAGGGGCGCACCGTGCCCGTGCTCGGGGAGTTCCTGCAGTGGCACTTCGTGCGGAACCCCGGTGCTGCCTTCTCGATGGCGAGCGGTTCGACGTGGATCTTCACGATCCTCGCAACCGTGGTCGTCGTCGTGATCCTGTGGCAGCTGCGCCGCCTGCGCTCCCTCTCCTGGGGGATCTTCCTTGGCCTGCTGCTCGGCGGTGTGCTCGGAAACCTCACGGATCGCCTCACCCGCGAGCCAGGGTTTCCCGAGGGGCACGTCATCGACTTCATCCTCACGCCGTGGATGTGGCTCGGTTTCAACCCCGCCATCTACAACATTGCCGACATCGCGATTGTCAGCAGCATGCTGCTGTTCGTGGTGATCAGCCTGCTGGGACTGCCGATCGACGGCTCGCCCCGAGTGCGGCGAGGCACGGATCGCGACACCGATGCACACGGTCAGAGCGACGACGCGACCGCAGCCGATCCCGCAGCTGACGCCGCTGAACCCCGCAGCGACGATACCGGGCAGCGCGAACCACGAGAGGGCCGCGACGATGGAACAGCGTAGCCTGCCCGTGCCCGATGGGCTCGCAGGGGAACGCGTCGATGCCGCCCTCGCGAAGCTGCTCGGGTTCTCACGAAGCTTCGCGGCCGAGGTCGCCCAGAGCGGCGGCGTCGCCCTCGACGGTCGGCAGCTCGGCAAATCCGACCGACTCGCCGCCGGTGGCTGGCTCGAAGTCTCCTGGCAGGAAAAGCGCGGCCCCGAGGTGGTGCCCGTGCACCTGCCCGAGCTCGGCATCGTGCACGACGACGACGATATCGTCGTCATCGACAAGCCAGCAGGGGTTGCCGCCCATCCCTCGCTCGGTTGGGAAGGCCCCACCGTGCTCGGTGCCCTCGCGGGCGCGGGCTACCGCATCGCGACCTCTGGGCCGGCTGAACGCCAGGGCATCGTGCACCGCCTCGACGCAGGCACGAGCGGCCTCATGGTCGTGGCGAAGAGCGAGCGAGCCTATAGCGAGCTTAAACGCGCCTTCAAAGAACGCGAGGTCGACAAGATCTACCACGCCGTTGTGCAGGGCCACCCCGACCCCTTCTCAGGCACCATCGAGGGCCCTATTGGTCGGCACCCGGGACACGAGTGGAAGTTCGCAGTCACCCGAGACGGCAAGCCCTCGGTGACGCACTACGAAACCCTCGAAGCCTTCCCCTACGCAACCCTGCTCGAAATCGAGCTCGAAACCGGCCGCACGCACCAGATCCGCGTGCACATGGCCGCGCAGCGGCACCCCTGCGTTGGCGACGGCATGTACGGAGCCGACCCGACCCTGTCCGAGCGGCTCGGCCTCACCCGGCAGTGGCTGCACGCGATGCGGCTCGGCTTTCGTCACCCCGGTAGCGGCGAAGCGGTGCTGTTCGAAAGCAGCTACCCCGCAGACCTGCAGCACGCGCTCGACGTGCTCGCGGCGTAGCCGCCACGAGCACGACTGCCACGAGCACGATCGGCGCAGCTTCTAGGAGCGGGCGATCCTGCGGATCGTCGCGTTGCCCTGCGTGGTCGCGTACACCTCGACCCCCGGAGCGATCTTGGTGCCCGATTTCCGCACCACCCCTGCCGACACGCGCGCAGAGCCACCGCTCAGACCGTCGACCTCGGCCACGGTCCACAGATCCACGCGGTCCTTGCCGAAGCGCTGCAGCAGATCTTCGGGCAGCACGAAGCGGTAGCGCAGCGCCCCCGCGGCGTCGTAACTCGCGATCCGGCCGGGAACCGACACCCGTCGCCCGGCCTTACGACCGGAAATCAACAGCTGCACCCTCGGCGCGCCCGACACGACAAGATCCGCAACACGCCGACTGGCGCCACGCACCAGACGCGACCCCATCGCCGGGCGCAGCAGCCGGTGCAGACGATCCGCTGCGCGCAGCCGCCAGTCAGCAATCCGAGCATCCGCGAGCCAAGATCCGCCCTCGGGCCGTGGCTCTGCCGGGGTGATCGTCACAGTCAGCTCGGCGGCGCGCGAGAGCGGCACCAGCTTGCTCACGCGGGAGTCGTGCTCCAACGCTGCAGCTGCGCTGATCAGCCGATCCAGACCGGCCACGTCGCCCGCCCGGATGAGACGGGTCTTCAGAAGATCGGTGGGGTGTGAGATGCGCGCCTCAACCTCGGTAGGCACGAACTCCTCGAGAAACTGCCGATGCAGCTCCACCCATTCGCGTTTTCGGGCATCGTCCATGCGCAGCCACCGCTTCGGAGCGTAGAAACGCAGCCCCTTGCGGCCGAAGAACTGGAGCACGAGCTGATCGGCCTGCTTGCGGTCGGGTACGCCGTCGAGCAGGATGCGGGCGATACGGCGGCAGGAGGACACATAGTTCTCCGGGTCGATGCCTTGCGTGGAGATATTGCCGCCGTCGTCGCGCAGCGCGATGAAGTAGAGCGGTTTGCGCCCGCAGAACGCGATCTCACGCGCGAGCACGTACGCCCGGGTGACGAAGATGCCGTCTTCGAGGCGCACGTGTTCTTCAGGGAAGCGCAGACCGTCGCGCTCGATGAGATCGCGTCGAAACAGCTTCTGCGGTGACAGCGTCTCCATCGCGCGCGCGATGCTGATGGGCCCGTGCGGGTGGAGCTGGAAGAGCTGCTGCACGCCCCGCCCCGCTACACCCTGCATGCGCGGGATCACCACCTCTGCGTTTCGCATTTGGGCCATCTCGACCATTGCGCTCAGCGCATGCGGGGCGAGCGTGTCGTCAGAATCCATGAAGAACACGAACTCGCCGGTGGCGCGCTCGATGCCGCGGTTGCGGGGTGCTCCCGGCCAGCCGCTGTTCGGCTGGTGGATCACCGTGAGACGGTCGTCGCGCGCCGCGAAACAATCGAGTTCTTCGCCCGAGCCGTCATTGGATCCGTCATCGACCGCGATCACCTCAAGACCAGCGACGTCCTGTGCCAGCACCGATTCCAGGGTCGCGGTGAGATAGGGCATGGAGTTGTACACAGGCATCACAACGCTCACCAGCGGGATGGAATCGGTCACGGCAGCTCTCCTTGTTCAGCCTCGGGTATGCGCCGTGAGGCGCGCCGCTAGTCACTGTATCGCCCGCACCCAGCGGAGCGCTGGGTGCGGCAGGCTCGGGCAGCGGCACGCTCGCCGTCGTGCTCGTTCTGGCCGCCGATCCGCGCCCGCTAACATGGGGCGGATGAGAGGCGCGAACGACGGATCCGGGCGCATCCGCTACCTCGAAATGCTGCGGGCCATCGCTATCGTGGCGGTCGTAGCCCTGCACGCAGCCATCACCGAATGGCACGAGCTGCCACCGCAGGGCGCCCGCTGGGAGACACTCGCCTGGATCAACAGTGCGCTGCGCTTCTGCGTGCCCGTATTCTTCATGATCTCGGGAGCCCTGCTGCTCGACCCGGCCCGCCCCCTGACCCTGCGCAGCCTGTGGCGGCGGCGCATTCCACGCCTGCTCGTCGCGTTCGCAAGCTGGTCACTGCTGTACGCCATCGTTGAAGTGTACGGGCCTGGCGGCAGCGGCGACCCCGCCGAACTGTTGCGACGATTCTTCACCGGTCACTTCCACCTGTGGTTCCTGCTCGCCTTGACGGGCCTCTACATGGTGCTGCCGCTGCTGCGCGCGATCGTGCGTGAGACCACGACGGCGTGGTACTTCGTGGCACTCGCAGGGGCGTTCACCTTCGTGTTTCCGATGCTCGAACGGCTGCCAGTGGCGGGGGAGGTGCTCAGCGAAGTGCTCGGCACGGTGCGCGTCGAGCTCGTGCTCGGATACTCGGTCTACTTCGTGCTCGGGTACTTGCTGAGCCGTGTCGAGCTACGGCGCGCCCAGCTGGGGTGGATCGCCATGGCCGGCGCGCTCGGGCTGCTCGCCACCGGAGTAGGCACCTCACTCGTGTCGCGGGCCGAAGGCGGATCGGACGAGGCCTTTTTCGGCTTCCTCACTCCCGGTGTCGGGCTTGTCTCGGTGGCCATCTTCTGCCTCGCGCGGGCACATTGGGGTGAAGCCGGGGGAGCAATGCCACGCCTCGCGGCGGTGCTTGACGCGAACTCGCTCGGCATCTACCTCGTGCACCCGCTGTTTCAGCGGCTCTATCGAGAGCTCGGCCTCACCACGGAGTTCGCGCCGCCGCTGCTGTCGGTGCCGGTACTCGCCGTGCTCGTGCTCATTCCCAGCCTTGCTGTGGCGGCGCTGCTGCGGCGGATCCCGCGGGCCGGGCGCTACCTGGCATAGCGGCCGCGGTGCTACGGGCCGGTGCTGCGGGGTACCCTGGAAGAATCGGCGAAAGGGGCTCCATCGGTGTCTGAGAAAGACGGTTTCGTACACCTGCACGTGCACAGCGAGTACTCCATGCTCGATGGCGCGGCTCGCGTCGGGCCGTTGATGGACGCTGCTCTCGCGCAGGGCATGCCCGCGATCGCGGTCACCGATCACGGCAATACCTTCGGCGCCTTCGATTTCTGGAAGCAGGCGAAGGATCGCGGAATCAACCCGATCATTGGCATCGAGGCCTACCTCACGCCGGGCACTCATCGTTCCGATCGCACCCGTGTGCGCTGGGGCGACGGCGCGGGCGATGACGTCTCGGGTGCCGGCGCGTACACCCACATGACGATGCTCTCCGAATCCACGGAGGGCATGCACAACCTCTTCCGATTGTCGTCGCTGGCATCGATGGAGGGCTACTACTTCAAGCCCCGTATGGATAGGGAGCTGCTGCAGACCTATGGCAAGGGGCTCATCACCACGACGGGGTGCCCCTCGGGTGAGGTGCAGACTCGTCTCCGCCTCGGCCAGTACGACGAAGCCGTGAAGGCCGCCGCCGAGTTCCAGGACATCTTCGGCAAAGAGAACTTCTTCTGCGAGCTCATGGATCACGGCCTCGATATCGAGCGCCAGGTGCAGTCTGACCTCATCAAGATCGCCCGCGACCTGAAGATTCCGCTTGTCGCCACGAACGACCTGCACTACGTGCACGAGGCCGACGCCGAAGCGCACTCGGCGCTGCTGTGCGTGCAGTCAGGCTCGCGGCTTGACGATCCCAACCGGTTCCAGTTCAACGGCTCCGGCTACTACCTGAAGAGCGCCGCAGAGATGCGGCACATCTTCCGCGACTACCCGGAAGCCTGCGACAACACGCTGCTCATCGCCGAGCGCTGCAGTGTCGAGTTCAATACCTCGGCCAACTACATGCCCCGGTACCCGGTGCCCGACGGCGAGACCGAGGACAGTTGGTTCGTGAAGGAGGTCGAACGCGGCCTGCACTACCGATACCCGAACGGCATCCCCGATGAAGTGCGCAAGCAAGCCGAATATGAGATCGGCGTCATCACCCAGATGGGCTTCCCCGGCTACTTCCTCGTGGTCGCCGACTTCATCAACTGGTCCAAAGACAATGGCATCCGTGTGGGCCCCGGCCGAGGCTCCGGTGCGGGCTCCATGGTCGCCTACGCGATGAGGATCACCGACCTCGATCCGCTGCAGCACGGCCTCATCTTCGAGCGCTTCCTCAACCCCGACCGCGTCTCCATGCCCGACTTCGACGTCGACTTCGATGATCGCCGTCGCGGTGAGGTCATCAAGTACGTCACCGAGAAGTACGGCGACGAGCGCGTGGCGCAGATCGTCACCTACGGCACCATCAAATCAAAGCAGGCGCTGAAAGACGCCTCGCGCGTACTCGGCTTCCCTTTCGGCATGGGTGAAAAACTCACGAAGGCCATGCCTCCCGCCGTGATGGCGAAAGACATTCCGCTCTCGGGCATCACGGATCCTGACCACCCCCGCTATAAAGAGGCAGCGGAGTTCCGTTCCGTGCTGCAGGAAGATCCCGACGCGAAGAAGGTCTACGAGACCGCGCTCGGGCTCGAAGGGCTGAAGCGTCAGTGGGGTGTGCACGCCGCCGGTGTGATCATGTCGAGCGATCCGCTGATCGATATCATCCCGCTGCAGAAGCGCGAGCAGGATGGCCAGATCGTCACGCAGTTCGACTACCCGACCTGCGAGGGTCTTGGCCTCATCAAGATGGACTTCCTGGGGCTGCGCAACCTCACCATCATTTCTGACGCCCTGGAAAACATCAGGCTCAACCGCGGCGAAGAACTCGACCTCGAACGGCTCGAACTCGACGACCCCGCCTCCTACGAACTGCTCGCCCGCGGCGACACCCTCGGCGTCTTCCAGCTCGACGGCGGCCCGATGCGAGGCCTGCTGCGCCTCATGAAGCCCGACAACTTCGAAGACATCTCCGCAGTCCTCGCGCTCTACCGACCGGGCCCCATGGGCGCCGACTCGCACACCAACTACGCGCTGCGCAAAAACGGGCTGCAGCCGATCACGCCCATCCACCCCGAGCTCGAAGAGCCGCTGAAAGACATCCTCGACACCACATACGGCCTCATCATCTACCAGGAGCAGGTGATGTCGATCGCGCAGCGGGTCGCAGGGTTCTCGCTCGGCCAAGCCGACATTCTGCGGCGTGCGATGGGCAAGAAGAAGAAGTCAGAGCTCGACAAGCAGTATGCGGGGTTCTCCGGCGGTATGAAGGAGCGCGGCTTCTCCGACGCCGCCGTGAAGGCGCTGTGGGACATCCTGCTGCCGTTCTCCGACTACGCTTTCAACAAGGCGCACTCCGCCGCCTACGGTGTGGTGAGCTACTGGACCGCCTACCTGAAAGAGCACTACCCCGGTGAGTACATGGCCGCGCTGCTCACCAGCGTGGGCGACTCGAAAGACAAGCTCGCCATCTACCTCAACGAGTGCCGCCGCATGGGCATCAAGGTGCTGCCGCCCGCCGTGAACGAATCATTCGCCAACTTCTCGGCGGTCGGTGAGGATATCCGCTTCGGCCTCGGTGCGATCCGCAACGTCGGCACGCACGTGGTGGAGGGGATCCGCGAGGCGCGCGAGCAGAAGGGTCGCTTCGAGAGCTTCCACGACTTCTTGAAGAAGGTGCCACTTTCGGTGCTGAACAAGCGCACCGTCGAGTCGCTCATCAAAGCGGGCGCATTCGACGGGCTCGGGGGCACGCGCCGGGCGCTCGTCGAGATTCACGAACCGTCCATCGAGAGCGCCGTGAAAGAAAAGCGCGACGCGGAGAACGGCAACGTAGGCTTCGACTTCGACAGCCTCTTCGCCGAGGCTGCCGAAGCCTCGGGTGACGCAGCCGAAGCCGCATCGCAGGTGCCCGACAGGCCCGAATGGACGAAGAAAGACAAACTCTCATTCGAGCGCGAAATGCTCGGCCTGTACGTCTCAGATCACCCGCTGCGCGGCCTCGACGTCGCCCTCGCCAAGGAGGCGAGTGTGACGGTGCAGCAGATCACCAACCCCGAGAACACCTCTACCTACGACGGCGAGATCGTCACGGTTGCCGGTCTTCTCACGAGCGTGCAGCACCGCACCGCCAAATCGGGCAACCTCTATGGCATGGTCACCATCGAAGACTTCACCGGCGAGGTGCAGGCCCTCTTCATGGGTAAGTCGTATCAGGAGTTCGGCAGTATGCTGCAGCCGGACAGCATCGTGGCGCTGCGCGGCAAACTGAACGCCCGCGACGATGGCATGTCTATGCACGCCTACGGTGTGAAGCCGATCGACGCCGGCGTGCAGGAAGATGCGACGTCGCTCGCACTCACCCTTTCGGAGTCGCGCGCGACCGAACCGCTGATGGAGGAGCTGAAGTCGACCCTGAAGCGGCACCCGGGGGAGAGCGAGGTGCGACTCAGCCTGATCACGCCCCACGCGGTGCGGGTGTTCGAACTGCGCGAGCAGGTGCGGATCACCTCCGACCTCTTCGGTGAGCTGAAGGGATTGCTCGGCCCGCGCTGCCTCTTGCCTGTGGAGGAAGTCGTTTCGTAACACCCGCGGAGTAGGGTGGGGGCATGAGCGAGATGCAGCAG
Organism: Leucobacter sp. VD1; assembly: GCF_037150695.1. Classification (NCBI taxonomy): domain Bacteria; kingdom Bacillati; phylum Actinomycetota; class Actinomycetes; order Micrococcales; family Microbacteriaceae; genus Leucobacter; species Leucobacter sp. VD1. The sequence goes on along the minus strand of NZ_JBBCPO010000001.1, from coordinate 1,112,740 downwards.
CGGATCATTCGTGAACTCGGGGTTGCGGCCGAGATCGATGCGACGGCAGAGATCGAGCGCCGCGTTGCGTTCCTCGCCGATTACGCCCGTGCGGTGCCCGGCTGCCGGGGTTTCGTGCTGGGGATATCAGGCGGGCAGGACTCATCGCTCGCGGGTCGCCTCGCGCAGCTCGCCGTTGAGCGTCTGCGCTCGGAAGGACGCGAGGCTGAGTTCATCGCGGTGCGCCTGCCCTACGGCGTGCAGCGAGATGAAGACGACGCGCAGCTCGCGCTGCAGTTCATCAGGCCCGACCGCGCCATCGCCGTCGATATTGCCCCGGGCGTCGACGGGCTGACATCCGCGGTGTCTGCGGGCGCAGGCAGTGAGGTCAGCGACTTCACGAAGGGCAATGTGAAGGCGCGGATGCGTATGGTTGCGCAGTACGCGATCGCCGGTGACCGGGGCTTGCTGGTGATCGGCACCGATCACGCCGCAGAGGCCATCACGGGGTTCTTCACGAAGTTCGGCGATGGCGCGGCCGATGTGGTGCCGCTCACGGGGCTCACCAAGGGGCAGGGGGCCGCGATGCTGCATCAGCTCGGAGCCCCGGATCGGCTCTGGCAGAAAGTGCCGACCGCCGACCTGCTCGACGAGGTGCCCGGTCAGTCGGACGAGTCGAGTCTCGGCGTGAGCTATCCCGAGATCGGTGCCTACCTGCGCGGCGAAGAGGTGCCGTCGCGGGTTGCCGAGAACCTGGAACGCCGCTATCGCGGCACCGAGCACAAGCGGCGGCTCCCGGTGGCGCCGCAGCACAGCTGGTGGAACGCCACCGAGAGGAGTGCGGACTGATGAGCACCACGACCTTCGTTCTGGCTGGAGGCTGCTTCTGGTGCCTCGACGCGGCCTATCGCGCGCTGCGTGGTGTCACCGAGGTGGTGTCGTGCTACACCGGCGGCTCGACCGCGCACCCAACGTACGAGCAGGTGTGCACTGGCACCACCGGCCACGCTGAAGCCGTCGCCGTGACCTTCGACGAGAGTGTGATCCCTGCCGAGGTGATTCTCGATGCGTTCTTCACGATGCACGACCCCACCCAGTTGAACCGCCAGGGTGCCGACGTCGGCACGCAGTACCGCTCGGCGATGTTTCCCGCCGACGACGAGCAGCGGGCGCTGTTCGAGGACGCCCGCCGCCGCGCCGCCGCGCTCTGGCCCGGCGAAATCGTTACCACCATCGAGCCGCTCGGCGAAGTTATTCCCGCAGAGGAGTACCACCAGGACTTCTTCGCGAAGAACCCCACCCAGGGATACTGCCTCTCGGTAGCGGTGCCCAAGGTCAACAAGGTGCGGGCAGGCTTCGCGGAGTACCTGCGCTGACACATACCTGATGGGTCGCCCCGGGCCCGGGCTCAAGCCGCGAGCGGTGGCATGAATCCGTCACCGAGGATGGATTCGGTGGGCTCCGCGGAGTCTGACCCCGGCGTGAGCGGCCCAGGGTCGACGGGCGCACCGGGATCCTCGAACGGTTCGCCGTGCGCATCAGCGCCGGCGAGGTGATCGGGCGGGGGAGCGTCGAAGTCGCTCGATGCCGCGGTCGGTGAGGTGGGCGTCTCGCCCGAGCGGCTCTGCTTCTCGAAGCGCGAGGTGCCCCAGCGCAGGTCGTGCCCGAGGCCGTCAGCCTCGATCTCGACTGAGGTGCCTGACTTCTGATCTTTGCTCCACGAGCGGATGCGCAATCGCCCGTTGACGAGCACGCGGTCGCCCTTGCGGAAGGAACGATCTGCGTTTTCGGCGAGCGATCGAAACGCGTTGACGGTGAACCAGTTCGTCTCGCCGTCGACCCACTGGTTCTGCTCGCGGTCGAAACGCCGTTCGTTGCTCGCGATGCGGAAGGTGCAGAAGACGACGCCCGCAGATGTGGTGATGAGCCGAGGCGCAGTGGCAATCGTGCCGACGACGCTGACGTGAGTGGACATGTGAAACTCCGTTCGAGACAGGCAGGCCACCTGGCGCGGTGCCCTGCCGAGGGTCATGGGGGGAGTAGACGAACCGGATCGTGCGGGTCCGATCCGCCTGCTCGTGTTCCAGCCTGCTCCACCGCTGCGACCCGCGGGGGTCCATCACGGGATCTGTGGACAAACCGCCCGAACTCACGAAATCTGCCGCCTTGTGAGCGAAGTGTGAAAACGGGCCTGTGCTTGCGCGGGCCGATCCGCAATAGACTGCACTGGTGCCCCTCCCACTGCATCTTTCTGCCAATTCGGCCTCGGCTCGACCCGCAGCCGTGCTCACCGCGATCGCCCTGACCGCCGGCCTGCTGACGGGCTGCTCGCTGCTCGAAGGGCCGGTGCCCGAAACCCCCGAGCGCGTCGAACCGCCCACCCCCGAAGCCCCACCCGTCTTCTTCCCAGAGGGCAGCGCTGCCGACAATCTGCCCTACTTCACCGAGGTGCTGCGCACCTTCTCGACAGGCCAGCAACCGGTGCAGGGCGTGCCCGTAGTCGACGCGCTCGCCGCAGCAGGCTTCGACAAAGCTGCCATGCAGGTGAGCTTCGACGAGTCGAAGACCGGGCTCGCGGCCGACAACATCTTCGTCTCGGTGCGGATCGGTGCCGAGTGCCTGATCGGGCAGGTGGTCGCTGAGGACCGCAGCTTTGTCGCCGAAGCGAAGCCCGCTATCGGGCCCGCGCAGGATGTCTGCCTCATCGGGAGCACCCGAGCCATCGACTGGTAAACGGCCCCGGTCTCGGGGGTGACGGGTAGAGTAGGGGCGATCCGTTTCATCCTCAGGACGCAAGGAGTTCGGGGCGCCATCGCGCCCGAGAAAGCATATGGCTGAGTACATTTACCAGATGGTGCGTGCGCGCAAGGCGCACGGCGACAAGGTGATCCTCGACGACGTGACCATGGCGTTCCTGCCTGGCGCGAAGATCGGTGTCGTCGGCCCCAACGGCGCCGGCAAGTCGACGATCCTCAAGATCATGGCGGGGCTCGATACCCCCTCGAACGGCGAGGCCATCCTCACCCCCGGCTACTCCGTGGGCATCCTCATGCAGGAGCCCGAGCTCGACGAAGACCTCACCGTGCTCGAAAACGTGCAGCAGGGCGTCGCTGACATCAAGGGCAAGCTCGACCGCTTCAACGAGATCTCCGCCGAGATGGCGAACCCCGACGCCGACTACGACAAGCTGCTGCCCGAAATGGGTGAGCTGCAGGAAGCCATCGACGCCGTCGACGGCTGGGATCTCGACAATCAGCTCGAACAGGCGATGGACGCGCTGCGCTGCCCGCCCTCCGACGCGATCGTCAAGAACCTCTCGGGCGGTGAGAAGCGCCGCGTCGCGCTCTGCAAGCTCCTCCTCGAAAAGCCGGACCTGCTGCTGCTCGACGAGCCCACGAACCACCTCGACGCCGAGAGCGTGCTCTGGCTCGAGCAGCACCTCGCGAAATACCCGGGCGCCGTCATGGCCGTCACCCACGATCGCTACTTCCTCGACCACGTCGCCACGTGGATCTGCGAGGTCGACCGCGGCCGCCTCTACCCCTACGAGGGCAACTACTCGACCTACCTCGAGCAGAAGGCCGCTCGCCTCGAAGTGCAGGGCAAGAAGGATCAGAAGCTCCAGAAGCGCCTCAAAGAAGAACTCGAGTGGGTGCGCTCGAACACCAAGGGTCGCCAGGCGAAGTCGAAGGCTCGTCTCGCCCGATACGAGGAAATGGCAGCTGAAGCCGAGCGCACGCGCAAGCTCGACTTCGAAGAGATTCAGATTCCCGCCGGCCCGCGCCTGGGCAACCTCGTGCTCGAAGCGAAGAACCTGAACAAGGGCTTCGATGGGCGTACGCTCATCGACGGCCTCTCGTTCTCGCTGCCGCGCAACGGCATCGTCGGCATCATCGGCCCGAACGGCGTCGGCAAAACCACGCTGTTCAAGACGATCGTCGGCATCGAGCCGCTCGACGGCGGCGAGCTGAAGATCGGCGAGACCGTGCAGCTCAGCTACGTCGATCAGACCCGCGGCGGCATCGACCCGAAGAAGACCGTGTGGGAGGTTGTCTCCGATGGCCTCGACTACATCCAGGTCGGCAAGACCGAGATCCCGTCGCGCGCCTACGTCTCGACCTTCGGCTTCAAGGGACCGGATCAGCAGAAACCCTCGGGCGTGCTGTCGGGCGGTGAGCGCAACCGTCTGAACCTCGCGCTCACGCTCAAGCAGGGCGGCAACCTGCTGCTCCTCGACGAGCCGACGAACGACCTCGACGTCGAAACGCTCACGAGCCTCGAGAACGCGCTGCTCGAATTCCCCGGCTGCGCGGTGGTGATCACGCACGATCGCTGGTTCCTCGACCGCATCGCGACCCACATCCTCGCCTACGAGGGCACTGAGGAGAACCCTTCGAACTGGTACTGGTTCGAGGGCAACTTCGAGGCATACGAGGCAAACAAGATCGAGCGTCTCGGCGCCGACGCCGCAAAGCCGTCGCGCGTCACCTACCGCAAGCTCACCCGCGACTAGCAGGCGCTTCGAGAGGCGGATTTCGCACCTTCGACCCCGGGGTCGACTGCGAAATCCGCCTCTCGGCGTCTCACAGAGGAGATCACATGGCACGCGCACACGTCGACCTCGAATTGCGCTGGGGCGACCAGGATGCCTACGGGCACATCAACAACGTCGCCTACGCCCGCTACCTGGAGGAGGCGCGCGTGCGTGTGTTCTTCACCGGGGCGGCGCGAGAGCAGACGGGCATGGAAGGGTACTTCCGCGGTGACACCCCCGGCGGGCCGAAGATGCTCGTCGCCAGTCAGCAGATCGAGTTCCTCGCCGTGCTCGAATACACCTCGCACCCCATCATCGTGGAACTGTGGATCGGGAAGCTCGGCGGGTCGAGCCTCGAACTCCACTATGAAGTGTTCGACGGCGCCGCCGCCGAGCACCGCATCGTGGCCCGCGCTATCACCACGGTGGTGATCGTCGACGGCGCCACCATGCGCCCCATCAGGCTCTCAGAGGAGGGACGCGCCGCAGTCGAGCCGTGGACTGACGAGCCGCTGCAGCTGCGCCGCGGCTGAGTGTGTGAGCCCACTAAAGGGTTTCGCGGGATCCGCCGAATCCCGCTGAGCCAGCCGAAGCACCCGGGCTCACTGAATCAGAAAAGCTCTCGGAAGCAGCCGCACCCGCCGCCCGCTGCGTGCGGGGCTTGCCGCCGCTGTCAGCCGGCTTCGGGCAGGCGGATCATGCTTTCTTGCGACACGCTGGCCACGAGCCGCCCGTTGCGGTCGTAGAACCTGCCGTGCGCGAGCCCGCGACCGCCCTGCGAGGTCGGAGAGTCGAGCTCGTACAGCAGCCATTCGTCGACCCGGAACGGCCGGTGGAACCACATGGCGTGGTCGAGGCTCGCGGCGCGCATGCCCGGCGTGGCCCAGGGGATGCCGTGCTGCCGGGCGATCGGTTCGAGCAGTAGATAGTCGCTTGCGAAGGCGAGGGCGGCGCATTGCAGCAGCTGCGGTGCGTCGAATGAGTCGCGGCTGCGCATCCAGACTCGCTGGCGATTGACCCGCTCGGCGACATCGAGCACGACATCGGATTCGAGGTACCTGAAATCGAAGGGGCGTCCCAGGATCCACGACGCGCGGCCGCTGCCGCTCAGGTGCCCGTACTTCTCCCACACGCTCGGCAGTGACTCGGGTTCTGGCAGGCCCTCGAGGTGCACTGGTTCTTGGTGCTCGAGCCCCGGATCCTCCTCCTGGAAGGAGGAGATCATCGACATCAGCACTTCGCCGTCCTGGTAAGCCTGCACGCGCCGCGTTGAGAAGGAGCGGCCATCGTGCAGCCGAGCCACCTCGAAGGTCATGCGCTCCTCGCTTGCCCCGGGGCGCAGGAAATAGCCGTGCATGGAGTGCAGCAGCCGATCCTCGGCGACGGTGGTGCCGGCTGCGGCGATTGCCTGGCCGAGCACCTGCCCGCCGAAGGAGCGGCCGTGCGGGGTGGGGAAGGCCGGGCCGGTGAGGATGTCCTCTCGCGTGCGTGCCCCTGAGTCGAGCACCGACAGCATGGTGAGCAGGTCTGGGAAGGCGGTCATGGTTCCTCCTGTCGGCGGCTCCGTTGCAGAACGGATCCAGCCTATCGGTCTCGGTGTCCCTCGCCGTCGATATGGAATCTGCCGATGATATGGCGTTTGTTGCGCGGGCGACCAGAGCAACGGCAGATCCCATATCGACGGTTGATGGATGATGCACCCGAGCGTCGGTGGGCGGCTAGGCTGGAAGAGATGGGTGACACTCTTTTGCTTGCGGATCACGCGAGCCGCGACGACCTTCGGATCTACCTCGAGAGACTGCTGCGTGCGGGGCAGGCAGAGGTGCGGATCACGAGCCGAGGAAAAGCACTCGCGGTGTACGGCTGCACGCAGGCACCCCGCGGCATCACCGATCCGGTGCCCGTGGTGCTCGTGATGCGTGCCTTCGCGCTTGCCGAGGCCCCGGCCGATCCCGTCGACGCAACGGTGCAGGCGCGTGCGCTGCTCGATCGCATCGCGAGGCTCGGAATCGTGGGCCTTGCGCTCGATGTGCCCGATGTGACCGCGATGGCGGCTTGGGCCGGAGTTCTGCCGCCCGCGACCGGCTGGGAGGCCGTGGGAGTGCTCGACGCGGCTTCGCTGCGCTCGGTGGCCGAAGAAGGAATTGCTCGAGTGGGGGCCGCGCTGCCGCAAGACCCAGGTGAGGCCGTGGTGCAGCGAGTGCGCTCCTCTGTGTGGGGCGCAGAGATCGCGCCTGGCATCCCGGCGGCGGCGGCGTTCGCGGCCGAGGTGATGGGGTTTTTGCGCGGTGAGGATCGGCTGCGGATCTCGCGCTCGCTCACGTGGACGCGGCTCACAGCGGATCGCGGTCACGTGCTGGTGCGCTCGCTGCTCGGCTGAGGCTACTGCACGCGGGCCTGCCGCCCAGCAGAAACAGCGATCCTCGGCTAAGATAGACAGGTCTACTAGAGGAGTGTGTACATGGCCAACCCCAACGGCATCATCGATCCGCCTATCGACGATCTGCTCGACAAGGTGGATTCGAAGTATGCTCTGGTGATCTTCGCCTCGCAGCGCGCCCGCCAGATCAACGACTACTACACGGATCTGCACGACGGCAACCTGTTCGACAACGTGGGTCCGCTCGTCGACTCGTCGGTCGACGACAAGCCGCTGTCGATCGCTCTGCACGAGATCGTCGAGGGCAAGATCGTCATGAACCGGCAGGCTGAGAGCGCCACTGAGGTGCTCGAAGAGGCTTCGGCCTCAGCTGCCGCTTCGGCCGAGCAGGCCATCGAGACGATCGACCCGGCAGACTCCGCGACCGAGTAAGCCAGATCGTAACCGGGCGACATGCCCGGGTCGATGTCAGTGGCGTCGGATAGCCTCAGCGCAGCCGCCTGAGCATCCGACGCCACTGGCATGTTCGGCGATTACACCACTCAGTCAGTCACGAGAAGGAGGCCCACCTTGAGCCTGCGCCAGTTCACCTCCGAGTCCGTTACCGAGGGGCACCCAGACAAGATCTGCGACCGCATCTCCGACTCGATCCTCGATGCGATGCTCGAACAAGATCCGGCCGCTCGCGTGGCCGTGGAGACCCTCGTCACCACAGGCCTCGTGCACGTCGCTGGTGAGGTCTCCACCAGCGGGTACGTCGAGATTCCGCAGATCGTGCGCGATACCGTGCGTGAGATCGGCTACACCAGTTCCGAGATGGGCTTCGACGCGGCTTCGTGCGGTGTTTCGGTGTCGATCGGTCAGCAGTCGCCCGACATCGCGGGCGGTGTCGACGCCTCGCTCGAGGTGCGCAGCGGCGAGGTCGCCGGCGATGGCGACGAACTGAGCCGACAGGGCGCCGGCGACCAGGGCATCATGTTCGGCTTTGCCACCGATGAGACCCCCGAGCTCCATCCGCTGCCCAGCTGGATCGCGCACCGCATGGCCGAGCGACTCACCGAGGTGCGCAAGAACGGCGAATTGCCCGAGCTGCGCCCTGACGGCAAGACCCAGGTCACCATCGGCTACGACGGGGATCGCGCCGCCAGCGTCGAGGCCGTCGTGGTCTCCACGCAGCATCACGCCGATATTTCGCAGGAGGCCCTGCGCGATGCCGTCGAGCGCCTCGTGATCCGCCCGGTGCTCGAACGCGTCGACCTTGCGAGCGGAGACGCGCAGCTGTTCATCAACCCCGCCGGCCCCTTCGTGACCGGCGGCCCGATGGGCGATGCCGGCCTCACCGGCCGCAAGATCATCATCGACACCTATGGTGGTGCGAGCCGACACGGCGGCGGTGCCTTCAGCGGTAAGGATCCCTCGAAGGTCGACCGTTCCGCCGCGTATGCGATGCGCTGGGTGGCGAAGCACGTGGTGCGGGCCGGTCTCGCCAAGCGGGCGGAGCTGCAGGTCGCCTACGCCATCGGACGGGCCCACCCTGTCGGCCTCTACGTCGAGACGTTCGGCACTGAGAGTGTGCCGCGTGAGCGGATCGAGGCCGCGGTGCGTGAGGTGTTCGACCTGCGCCCGCTCGCGATCATCCGCGATCTCGCGCTGCTGCGGCCGATCTACGCGCGCACCAGCGCCTACGGCCACTTCGGGCGCGAGCTGCCCGAGTTCACCTGGGAGACGACCCCTCGCATCGCCGAGCTGCGGGCCGCCGCCGGTCTGTAGGGCACTGTGGGCGCGGTCGACGGTGACGAGGGGGCTGTCGCGCCTGAGCGGCGGGGCGCGGCCTTCGCGCGCGCCGAGGGCTCGAACGGCCGCCCCGTGGCCCGAGTGTTGCTCGACTCTTCACTGCCGCAGCTTGATCACCTCTTTGACTACGCCGTGCCGGCCGAACTCGCAGACGATCTGCGCGTTGGGCAGCGCGTGCGGGTGCCGTTCAGGTCAAGGGATCGCCGCAGTTTTGGCTACCTGATCGAGTTTGCTGAGCGCAGCGATTTCGGCGGGGAGCTCTCGCCGATCGCCGACATCGTCTCCCTGGTGCCGCAGTTGACACCTGAGGTGTGGCGGCTTGCGCGAGCGGTCGCCGATCGTGCGGGCGGTTCTGCAGGTGACATTCTGCGTCTCGCGATCCCGAACCGCCAACTGCGCGTCGAGAAGAAGCACCTGGCGGCCCCCGCATCTGAAGACTCCGCGCAGGCGACGGCGAACGCGATCCCCGATGCCTCGCCTGAGTATCAGATCGCCGATGAGCTGGTTGCGGGCGCCCGCCTCGCGCTCACCTCCTCGCACGGGCCGGAGCGCCTGCACACCGGCGAGTGGGTGGGAAGCTGGGCGGCGCAGCTGGCGCGGCTCGCGATCGCCGTTCACGCTTTCGGCCGCAGCGCGATCCTCGTCGCTCCCGATTATCGCGACCTCGACCAGCTGCGCGACGCCCTTGCCGCTCTCGGCCACCCCGAGATCGTACGCGTCGACTCGCGGCAGTCGAACGCCGAACGCTACGCCAGCTTCCTGCGGGCCCTCGACCCTGAGCCGTGCATCGTGCTGGGCAACCGCTCCGCCGTCTACGCCCCAGCCCATGAGCTCGGCGCGATCATCATGTGGGATGACGGCGACCCTGTGCTCGCCGAACCGCTCACCCCCTACGTGCACGCCCGCGACGCCGCTCTGGTGCGGGCGGGGCAGTCCGGCGCGGGGCTCTTCTTCGCGTCCCACGCCCGCAGTTCCGAGGTGCAGCGGCTTGTCGAGCTGGGCTATGTGCGGGCGCAGCGGAATCCGCCGCGCCGCGCACGCATTGTGCACGCCGACGCTTCGATGGCCCCTGACGCCTTCGCCGGCCGCGTGCCGGAGTTCGCGGCGCGCACGATCCGCGAGGGCCTGCGCAGCGGCCCCGTGCTCGTGCAGGTCGCCACCCCCGGCTATGCGCCGGTGGCCGTGTGCGGCGATTGCGGCGACCTCGCCAGATGCGGCGCCTGCGGCGGGCCCGTCGGGTTTCGCGTCGTGGGGCGGGCCTCGTGTCGCTGGTGCGGCGAGCACGCCGAGGCTTGGCGTTGCCCCTCCTGCGATGGTCGCCGCCTCGAACAGCGGGGCATGGGATCGGCGCGTACGGTCGAGCAGTTCGAACGGCAGTTCGAGGGGGCTCGAGTGATCTTGAGCGACGGTGAGCATCCGCGCGAAAGCGTCGACGCTCGGCCCGCGCTCGTGGTGGCGACGCGCGGCGCGGAGCCGCTTGCGGCGGGCGGGTATCGGGCTGTGGTGCTGCTCGATGCCGAGCGGCTGCTGAGCATCGAAACATTGCGCGCCGGGGAAGACTGCCTCCGCTGGTGGGAGAACGCTGCCGCGCTCACCGCCCCGGATGGGATCTGCCTGATGGCGTCTGGCGGCGGCCCTGTGGTGCGCGCGTTCGTGACGGGCCGCACGGAGGAGTGGCTGCACGGTGAGCTGCGGGATCGCCATGCGCTGCGCTACCCGCCAGCGGTGCGCGTGGCGAGTGTAAGCGGTGGCCCTGAGGAGGTGGATCGGGCCCTGCAGCAGCTTGCGGGCCTGCCCGGGGTTGATCATCTCGGGCCGACGCCAATTCCGCCTGGCGGCCCGGCGAAGACCCCGGCGGGTCTGGTGCGTGCGATTGTGCGCTTCGACTACGGCCAGGGGGCTGAGGTCGCGACTCGGCTGCGAGGTGCGCTGGTCGCCGACGCTGCGGGATCATCGTCGCGCACGCGGGGGCGTGCGCCTGGCCGTGCGAGGCCGGAGGCACTGCGGCTGCGTTTCGATGACAGGGGCGTCTTCGACGGTTAGTGTGTTGTGGCCGCCGGGCTGCACTGCTGCTCCGCGGCGGGCGCACCCGCGCTGGGCGGGGGCGCTCCGCGGCGGCTCCGGCGGGTGAGAGAATAGCGGGATGCGGATCGTCTTTGCAGGAACCCCCGAGTTCGCCGTGCCCAGTCTGCGCGCCATCGCCAGCGCGGGGCACGAGCTTGTCGGCGTCATCACCCGAGAGGACGCACCGCTCGGACGCAAGCGGGTGCTCACCCCCTCGCCGGTCGCGGATGCGGCCGAGGAGCTCGGCGTTCCCGCGCTCAAGGCCAACCGGCTCAATGACGCCGCGACCGAGTGGGTGCGCGGGCTCGACGCTGAACTGGGCGTGATCGTCGCCTACGGCGGACTCGTGCGGGAGCCGCTGCTCAGCCTGCCCGAGCACGGCTGGATCAACCTGCACTTCTCGGAGTTGCCTCGTTGGCGGGGAGCCGCGCCGGTGCAGCGCGCGCTTCAGTCGGGAGAGCAGCGACTCGGGGTCACCGTGTTCCGCCTGGTGGCGGCGCTCGACGCCGGCGACGTGCTCAGCCGTGATTCCCGCGAGTTCGCGGCGGGCACCCCGGCGGGCGACGCGCTTACCGAGCTCGCCGACTTCGGCACCGGTGCGCTGCTCGACGCCGTCGCGATTCTCGGCAATGACCCGTCCGCGGGGGAGCCGCAGGAGGGGGAGGCGAGCTACGCTCACAAGCTTTCGCGCGACGACGGCCGCCTCGATCTGTCGGCCCCGACCGCGCGCGTGCTCGCGCACTGGGCGGGCGTCACCCCTGAACCGGGCGCGTTCGCGCTGCACGAGAATCAGCCACTGAAGCTGCACGCGGTGCAGCGGGTCGAGGGCCTTGCCGCTCCGGGAGCCGCGGGCGGTGTCGAGCTTGTCGACGGCCGCGCAATCCTGCGGCTCGCCGACGGCGCGCTCGCGCTCGACCGAGTGCAGCCCGCCGGCAAGCCGGCTATGGATGGCGCCGCCTGGTTGCGCGGCCGCGGCGGCAAGGCGGAGCTGGCATGAGCCGCGGCGCATCTCAGGGGCGCGGATCCCGCTCCGGTCGGCAGCGACGCGACGATCGGCCGCGCGAGCAGCGGCACCGCGAGGTCGAGCGCACGCAGCGTGCGCGCATCAGCCCGGCCCGACTCGTCGCCTACGACGTGTTGCGCGACGTCGAGGATCGGGACGCCTACGCGAATCTCGCGCTGCCGGCCCGGATCCGCGAGGCGCGCCTCGACGGCCGTGATGCTGCGCTCGCCACCGAGATGGTCTCTGGGGCGCTGCGCTGGCGGGGCCGCTATGACCGCATCATTGAGTTGGCCGCCGACCGTGAGGCCGCCCGGATCGACGCGCGCACCCTCAACGTGTTGCGCCTCGGCGCGCATCAGCTGCTTGCGATGCGCACGGCGGATCATGCCGCTGTGAATGAGAGCGTGGAGTTGCAGCGCCGGGTCGCGAATCCGGCGGCTGCCGGGTTCGTGAACGGTGTGCTGCGGGCGGTGGGGCGTGCCTCGAACGAGGAGTGGGATGCGCGGATCGCCGACTCCGCCGGAAGCCCCGACGACGCGCTCGCGGCCCAGGCCTCCCACCCGGCGTGGGTGCTGCGGGCGCTGCGCGACGCGCTGCGCTTGGAGGGCCGCGAGGCGGAGCTCGGCGAACTACTCGCCGCCGATAACGCGTCGCCGCGGGTGAGCCTGGCATTGCTGCCGGGCGCTGATGTTGATGTCGAGACTGCGGAGGCGCTGAGCATCGACCCGGATCGCGAGGAGGCCGCGCTTACCGCGAATGGTCCGTCGCCGATCGGTCTGGAACTCGCCGGCGGCGATCCTGCGCGGGCGATCGCGGCTCTCGATCTTCCTGCTGGGGTGGTGCGGGTGCAGGATCAGGGTTCGCAGCTCGCGGCCCTTGCGCTGAGTCGCGCGCGCGAGCCTCGGGCGGGGGAGCGCTGGCTCGATCTGTGCGCCGGCCCCGGCGGCAAGACAGCTGTGCTTGCGGCTGAGGCCGCACTTGCCGGATCGGAGCTGCGCGCGAATGAGGTGTCGGAGCATCGGGCAGATCTGGTGCGGCGCTCGGTCGAGGCCCACGCCGACGAGGTCGACGTGGTGAGCCACGACGGACGCGACGACGCGGCCTACGGCGGCGATGAGGCGCGCTTCGACCGCATTCTCGTCGATGCGCCGTGTTCGGGGCTCGGTGCGCTGCGCCGGCGGCCGGAGGCGCGTTGGCGGAAGCAGCCTGCAGATTTGCCCGGACTGACGACGCTGCAGGGAGAACTGCTCGATGCTGCTGTGGCGCATCTTGCGCCGGGCGGGCTGCTCGCCTACGTGACGTGCTCGCCGCACCTCGCCGAGACGCGGGTCGCGGTCGACCGGCTGCTACGTCGCAGCCCGGAGCTGCGCGAACTCGACGCGCGCGAGGTGCTGAGCCGAGTCGCCCGCACGCCGCTCGACCTTGCCGGTGAGCGCCTCAGCGCCCAGCTCTGGCCCCATCGGCACGGCACCGATGCGATGTTCATCGCGCTCTTCGAACGCGTTGCCTGAGCGGCGGGTACGGCCGTGGTGCCGGACCCCTTCGCAGATGTCGGTGGTTGCCCGTACCCTGATTCCATGACCCACGCGCAGCCCCCGTCCGCGCCGGCCGGTGCCCCCGCGCAGGCCTCCGGCATGCGCGTGTTCCTGCATTTGCTGGTGAACACGGCCATCGCGAACCTCACCACCAACTTCCTGTGGTTCGCGCTGGTGTTCTGGGTGTTCATCGAGACGCGCAGCATCCTCGCCACCGGCGTGCTGGGCGGTGCGTACATGCTTATCATCGCGCTGAGCTCGATGTACTTCGGCAGCCTCGTCGACAGGTTTCGCAAGCTGCGCGTGATGCGGCTATCGGCGTGGATCTCGATGATCGCGTTCCTCATCGCCTGCGGCATGTTCTTCGCGATCGGCGAGCGGCCGCTGCTCGACCTCGGCGCGCCCTGGTTCTGGGTGTTCGCCGTGGTAGTGCTGGTCGGCTGCGTGGTGGAGCTGCTGCGCAACCTTGCGCTCGCGACCACGGTGACCCTGCTGGTGCCCACCGAGCGCCATGCGAACGCAAACGGGCTCGTGGGCACGGTGCAGGGGCTCGCCTTCATCGCGACGAGCGTGTTCAGCGGTCTGTCGGTGGGGTTGCTCGGCATGGGGCCTACGATGCTCATCTCGGCGGTGTGCACGGCCGTGCCGCTCGTGCACCTGCACCTGATCCGCGTCGCTGAGCCTGAGATCGTGCACGACCCGGAGCGCCGGGCCATCGACTTCCGGGGCGGCTTCCTGTCGGTGCTCGCCGTGCCGGGGCTGCTCGCCCTCATCATCTTCACCACCTTCAACAACCTCACCGGGGGCGTCTTCATGGCGCTGCTCGACCCCTACGGCCTGACGCTCTTCCCCGTCGAGATGTGGGGCATCTGGTTCGGCGTTGCCTCCACCGGTTTCGTGGTCGGCGGGGCGATCGTCGCGAAGCGGGGGCTCGGCAAGAACCCCATTCGCACGATGCTCATTCTTGTGGCGTGCACCGGTGTGCTCGGGGCTCTCTTCACCGTGCGCGAGTGGGGGTGGCTTTTTGTCGCGGGCATCTGGCTCTTCATGGCGGTGATGCCCGCGATCGAGGCGGCGGAGCAGACGGTGATCCAGCGCGTCGTGCCCTTCGAGAAGCAGGGCCGCGTCTTCGGTTTCGCCATGACCTTCGAGGCCGCCACCGCGCCCATCACGTCCTTCCTCATCGCGCCCATCGCCGAGTTCTGGGTGGTGCCCTACATGGAGACCGCCGACGGGCGGGAGACGTGGGGCTGGCTGCTCGGTGATGGCGAGGCGCGAGGGATCGCACTGATCTTCATCTTCGCAGGGTTGGTGTCGATCCTGCTCGCCGCGGGTGCCGCGCTCACGCGCTCCTACCGGCTGCTCTCGCGCAGCTACGCCGAGGCGCCCGAGTCGGGTCCGATCGTCGGTGAGGCATCCGGGTCGGGGCCGGTCGTCGGGGAAGTATCCGAATCGGGTCCGGTCATCGGCGAGGCGCGCAGCGAGCGCTAGGATCGAGGAGTGACCGCGCAGCGCATCAATCCGAGCATCCTGTCCGCCGACTTCGTCAACTTGCAGGCCGAACTCGAGGCCATCGCCACCGCCGATCTCGTGCACGTCGATGTGATGGACAACCACTTCGTGCCCAACCTCACCATGGGCCCGCCCATCGTCGAGCGCATCCAGGCGGTCTCGCCGATTCCGCTCGACATGCACCTCATGATCTCCGATGCCGACCGCTGGGCTCCCGGCTACGCCGAACTCGGCGCCTACTCCGTCACCTTCCACGCCGAGGCCACCGAAGACCCGGTGCGCCTCGCCCGCCGCATCCGCGAGATCGGCGCGCGTGCAGGCATCGCGCTCAAGCCCGGCACCGACCCCGAGCCCTACCTCGAACTGCTGCCTGAGTTCGACCAGGTGCTCGTGATGACTGTCGAGCCGGGGTTCGGCGGCCAGTCCTTCATGGCCGACATGATGCCGAAGCTGCGCCGCTTCGCTGAGGCGAAGCGGCAGTCAGGCCTCGACGTGTGGCTGCAGGTCGATGGCGGCATCTCGAAGGACACCATCGGGATCGCGGCCGAGGCCGGCGCCGACACCTTCGTGGCAGGCTCAGCGGTGTACGGCGGGGTGCCTGAGGAGCGTATCGCAGAGCTTCGCTCGGCTGCGGCGGCGCACCGCCACTGATCGCAGCGCGTCAGCACATCGCGCGCAGGGTAGTGTAGTTACGTGAAATCGTTCGATGACCTCTTCGCCGAGTTGACCGAGAAGGCCGAGAACCGGCCGGAGGGAAGCGGCACCGTTCAGCAGCTCGACGCCGGAGTGCACGCAATCGGCAAGAAGATTGTCGAGGAGGCGGCCGAGGTGTGGATGTCGGCCGAGTACGAGAGCGACGAGGCTTGCGCTGAGGAGATCAGCCAGCTGCTCTACCATCTGCAGGTGCTGATGCTCGCGAAGGGCCTCACCCTCGAAGACATCTACAAGCACCTCTGATCCGCTCTCCGGGCTCCGCGCCTGTGGAACGCACCGCACCTCCCGATCCGCCACGTTCGCACGACACACGAAGGAACCCCATGCTGCGCATCGCCGTTCCCAATAAGGGATCGCTCTCCGAGATCGCCGCCGACATGCTCGCCGAAGCGGGCTACTCGGGCCGCCGCGACAGCCGCAAGCTCGTGCATACCGACAGCCGCAACGGCGTCGAGTTCTTCTACCTGCGGCCGCGCGACATCGCAACCTACGTCGGGTCTGGCGCGCTGCACGTGGGCATCACCGGCCGCGATCTGCTGCTCGACTCAGGATCCGCCGCCTCGGAGATCGACGCCCTCGATTTCGGCGACTCCACCTTCCGCTTCGCAGCACCCGCCGACGGTGAGATCACCGAACTCGAACACCTCGCCGGACGACGGGTCGCGACCAGCTACCCGAAGCTCGTCGATGACTTCCTGCGCGAACGCGGCATCGTATCCGAACTCGTCAAGCTCGACGGTGCCGTGGAATCCGCGGTGCAATTGGGCGTCGCCGACGCTGTTGCCGATGTAGTCTCGACAGGGGCGACGCTGCGCGCCGCCGGCCTCGAGATCTTCGGCCCTGTGATCCTGGAATCGACAGCGGTGCTCATCGGCGGCCCCACCGAGCACGCCGGAATCGAACGCTTGCTGCGCCGTCTGCGCGGGGTGCTCGTCGCGCGCCGCTACGTGATCATGGACTACGACCTGCCCGTCGACCAGCTGGAAGCCGCAACCGAGGTCGCCGCCGGTATTGAGTCGCCCACGGTCTCCCCGCTGAAGGATGAACGCTGGGTGGCGGTGCGCGTCATGGTGCGCGCAGACGAAGCCAACCACGTCATGGACAGGCTCTACGAACTCGGCGCGCGCGCAATCCTGGTGACCGCGATCCACGCCGCTCGCCTCTAGGAACCCAGCCATGAGTGTTGCTACGCGCGTCATTCCGTGCCTCGATGTGGCTGCAGGCCGGGTCGTCAAAGGCGTCAACTTCATGAATCTGCGAGATGCCGGCGACCCCGTCGAACTCGCAGCGAAGTACGCCGAACAGGGCGCTGACGAACTCACCTTCCTCGACGTGACCGCGACCGTCGACGACCGCTCCACCACCTACGACGTGGTGCAGCGCACCGCCGAACAGGTCTTCATCCCCCTCACCGTCGGGGGCGGCGTGCGCGAGGTCGACGACGTGGCCCGCCTGCTGGGCGTCGGCGCCGACAAGGTCGGCATCAACAGCGGCGCGATTGCGAGGCCCGAAGTGATCGGCGAGATCGCCGACCGCTTCGGCTCGCAGGTGCTCGTGCTCTCGCTCGATGTGAAGCGCTCACCGCGCACCTCCAGCGGTTTCGTGGTCACCACACACGGCGGCAAACGCGAAACCGAGCTCGACGCCCTCGCCTGGTGCCGTGAAGCCCTCGACAGGGGAGCCGGCGAACTACTCGTCAATTCGATGGACGCCGATGGCACCCTCGCAGGCTTCGACCTCGAACTCACCAGCAAGGTGCGCGAACTCTCGAGCGTGCCGGTGATCGCCTCGGGCGGAGCCGGGCGGCTCGAACACTTCGCGCCCGCCGTCGAGGCCGGAGCCGACGCCGTGCTCGCGGCATCGGTGTTCCATGACGGTACCTTCACGATCGGTGAAGTGAAGCGAGTGCTTGCCGAAGCCGGAGTGACCGTCCGATAACCCACGATCAGGAGCGCCGCCGCGAGCGTCCCTGACCGTGCCGAACCCCAGCGAAAGCCGCCCACACCATGACTCACCCCGATCCCGTCCCGAGCGACCTCGTCTTCAACGGCGACGGCCTGCTGCCCGCCGTCATCCAGGACGACGAGAGCGGTGACGTGCTCATGCTCGCCTGGATGGATCGCGAGGCCGTCCGACGCACCCTCACCAGCGGTCGAGTCACCTTCTGGTCGCGGTCGCGGCAGGAGTACTGGCGCAAAGGCGACACCTCGGGCCACCGCCAATACGTGCGATCCGTTGCGATGGACTGCGACGGCGACACCCTGCTCGTGCGGGTGATCCAGATCGGTGCAGCCTGCCACACGGGCACCCGCAGCTGCTTCACCGGCCGCGACATCCCCGCGCTCGTCGGCGACGCCGACCACACCGAGATCTGACGACTGAAGCCGGGCAAGCCCTCCACGCGATCGCCTGCCTGCGACGCGGGCGCAGGCGGGCGCGGTAGTCTGGGACAGTGACACTGACGACCACGCGCGCCGCATTCGACGCCGCACGCGCCTCCCACGCTGTGATCCCCGTCTGCCGTGAGATCTTCGCGGATGCCGACACGCCCGTCAGCATCTACCGCAAGGTCGCGGCTTCTCGCCCCGGCACCTTCTTGCTGGAGTCTGCGGAGCAAGGCGGCGTGTGGACCAGGTTCAGCTTCGTCGGCGCCGGCAGCTTCGGCGTGCTCGGCGAGCGCGGCGGCCGCGCCCACTGGGCCCCCGCTGCAGACGCATCGGGCGCCGAGCTCGACGAGCAGCGTCTCCTGCCAGGCGGGGTGGCCGCACTTGCCCCAGTGGAAGCGCTGCGCGCCGTCTACGAGCGCTGGCGAGCACCCCAGGTGCCCGGCCTGCCACCTCTCGCGAGCGGCTTCGTCGGCTACCTCGGCTGGGAGACCGTGCGCCAGTTCGAACGCCTCGAACACGGCCCGAGCGAAGGCCCCGGTATCCCGACCCAGGGCCTCAGCTTCGTCTCGGAGCTCGTGGTGATCGACCACCGCGAAGGTAGTGTCGTGCTGCTGGCCAACGTGCTCAACGACGCCGCGCTCGGCGATCCTTCACCTGAAACAGCCGATGCGCAGTGGGCCGACGCCCAATCGCGACTCGACGGCCTGCAGCGCGCCCTTGCAGCCCCCGCGCCCTCACCGCTCGGCACACTCGACCACGATGCCATGCCCGACCCTGTCAGGCTCACCAGCAGCGCCGAGTTCATGGCCTCCGTCGAGCGCGCCAAACGGCACATCGTCGACGGCGACATCTTCCAGGTGGTGCCGTCGCAGCGCTTCGACCAGCGCTGCGACGCCGACCCCCTCGACGTCTACAGGGTGCTCCGCCACCTCAACCCCAGCCCCTACCTGTACCTGCTGCAGCTCACCGACAGCAACGGCGCACCCTTCGCCGTCGTCGGATCAAGCCCCGAAGCCCTCGTCACCGTGCAAGAAAGCGGGCACGTGATGACGCACCCCATCGCAGGGTCACGCCCCCGCGGCGCCACAGTCGACGAAGACCAGCAGCACGAACGCGATCTTCTCGCCGACGAAAAAGAGCGGGCCGAGCACCTCATGCTCGTCGACCTCGCCCGCAACGACCTGCTGCGGGTGTGCCAGCCCGCAAGCGTCGAAGTGACCGAGTTCATGCGCGTCGAACGATTCAGCCACATTATGCACATCGTCTCAACCGTTGAGGGGCGCACCCGTGACGGTCAGAACCCCGTCGATGTATTCCGCGCCACCTTCCCGGCAGGCACGCTCAGCGGCGCTCCCAAGCCGCGCGCGCTCGAGATCATCGACGAACTCGAACCGGTCCAGCGGGGGGTCTACGGCGGTGTGGTCGGCTACTTCGGCCTCGGGGGAGCGGCGGATCTCGCGATCGCGATCCGCACCGCCACGATTATGGGCGGCACAGCGACCGTGCAGGCAGGTGCCGGGATTGTCGCAGACTCCGTGCCCGCAACCGAGGATGCTGAATGCAGCAGCAAAGCGGCCGCCCCGCTGCGGGCCATCGCAATCGCGAACACCCTGCATGAGCTTCGTAACGACGTGACGGAGGGTTCTGATGCGCGCTAAACCGATATCGCTCGCAGGCATCGCCCTCGCTGGCGGCCTCGCCCTGCTTGCCGGCTCGCAAACCTGGATTTCCTTCATGCTCGACAGCGCGCACGCCGTCGAAACAGTCACCGGCCACGAAGTGAACGCCGCCCTGTCGCCGGTCTCGATCGCGATCGTCGCATCAGCACTCGCCCTCACCATCGCCGGCCCCATCTTCAGGCGGGTGCTCGGTGGGCTCGTGGCGCTGCTCGGCATTGGCCTCGTCGCCCTCACCTCAACCGCGCTGCTGTCACCCGCCGGCGCGATCAGCGGCCGCGTCACAGAGCTCACGGGCATCGCAGGCGGCGACGGAGGAGCCGTTATCTGGAGCAGCCTCTCGGGATGGGCGTGGGCGTGCGCAGCCGCCGGAATTCTCGCCGCAGGGCTCGGGATCGCGGTCGTCGTCACCGGTGGGCGCTGGATCGCCGCTGGACGCAAATACGACGCTGCGCAGTCAACGCCCACCGCTGGGAAAACAGACCGCATCTCCGACTGGGACTCGCTGTCCGAAGGCGGTGACCCGACTTCGTCGGATTGAGTCATCCTGAACCGCTCGCGGGGCGCTCGCGGCGGCGTGGCCGCGAAACGCTGGCGCGTTTCTCTGGGCGGCCGGCCGGGCGGTGACCCGACTTCGTCGGATTGAGTCATCCTGAACCGCTCGCGGGGCGCTCCTTCCGAAGCGCACACCAGCCGAGTGGGGAAAATCCCGGTCACATGAGACGAAACGGCCGAAAAACCCTCCACTCGGCGAGGCGCCGACTCCAGCTGAGATTTCAGGTAGGCTGGAATCCTTCACGTCTGTTCAGAGGAGATTCATGAGTACCCAGCACGGAGACCCTGGTCACGGTGACTCGCCCGCCGCATGGACGGCGGTCGTGGTGATGCTGCTCGGCATCGCAGCCGGAACCGTTTTCTTCTTCCTGCACAATGCGACGATGGTGTGGGTGTGCGCCGGTGTGGTTGCATTCGGCTGGATCCTCGGCTGGATTCTCTCCAAGGCCGGATTCGGCGTGAACGGCCCGCGGTTCAGCCCCAAGTCGCACGACTGACGTGCTCGAGAACCTGCTTGCGGGCGCCCTCGAAGACGCATACAGTCGTCGCGAGGTGCGCCCCTATGCGCAGCTCGAAGCCGCTGCGCTCGAACGGCCAGCGGCCCTCGACGCACTGGTAGCGCTGGCACCCGCCGATCACATGAAGGTGATCGCCGAGGTCAAGCGCGCAAGCCCGTCACGAGGCCACCTCGCCGAGATCCCCGAACCGCAGGCACTTGCCGCGCAGTACGAGGCAGGCGGGGCGAGCGCGGTCAGTGTGCTCACCGAAGAACGCAAGTTCAAGGGATCACTCTCTGACCTCGAAGCCGTGCGTAAGGCCGTGAGTATCCCGGTGCTCCGCAAGGACTTCATCGGTGACGAGTATCAGGTGCTCGAAGCCCGTGCCGCCGGAGCCGATCTGGTGCTGCTCATCGTCGCAGCACTGCCGCAGGACCGTATTGAGCGGCTGCACGCAATGATCCGCGAACTCGGCATGACGCCGCTCGTCGAAGCGCACTCGGCTGACGAGGTCGCACGCGCCGTCGACCTCGGCTCCCAGCTGATCGGCGTCAATGCCCGAGACCTCCGCACCTTCGAGCTCGACCGAGACCTGTTCGGGCGCGTCGCCGACCAGATCCCTGCCGGCGTCGTGCGCGTCGCAGAGTCGGCGGTGCTCGACGTCGCCGATGTGCAGCGCTACCGCGAAGCCGGGGCAGATGCCGTGCTCGTGGGCGAAGCGCTCGTCACCGGTGACCCCATCGCCACGCTGCAGGCGTACCTGAGCGTCTGAGCGGCCGCGATGGGGAGTAGCGCCGCACCACGCGGGCGGCCCCCATCCGATCACAAGCTCGGCACTCCGGGCACCCCAACTGAGAGGTCGACATGACAGAGCAGGCGGGCGGAGTTACGAGTCTCCGCGACCAGCACGGACCCTTCTTCGGCGACTACGGCGGGCGCTACATGCCCGAATCGCTTATCGCTGCGATCGACGAGCTCACCGAAGCCTACGAGTCGGCGAAGCGCGACCCGGCGTTCCAGGCTGAGTTGCTCGAACTCCTTGCGTCCTACGCGGGCCGGCCCTCGCCGATCACCGAGGTGCCCCGCTTCGCGGAGCACGCCGGCGGTGCACGCATCTTCCTCAAGCGAGAAGATCTCAACCACACGGGTTCGCACAAGATCAACAATGTGCTCGGCCAGGCGCTGCTCACCAAGCGCCTCGGCAAAACCCGCGTAATCGCTGAAACCGGTGCGGGCCAGCACGGTGTCGCCACCGCCACCGCGGCAGCCCTCTTCGGGCTCGAATGCACCATCTACATGGGCGAGGTCGACACCGAACGCCAGGCCCTCAATGTTGCCCGTATGCGGCTGCTCGGTGCCGAGGTGGTGCCCGTGACGGCAGGCTCGCGCACCCTTAAGGACGCAATCAACGAGGCCTACCGTGACTGGGTGGCGAGCGTCGATCGCACCAACTACATCTTCGGCACGGCAGCCGGCCCGCACCCCTTCCCCGCAATGGTGCGCGACTTCCAGAAGATCATCTCCGAGGAGGCGCGCGCGCAGCTGCTCGAGCGCACCGGCAGGCTTCCCGACGTCGTCGTCGCGTGCGTCGGCGGCGGCTCGAACGCCATCGGCATGTTTGATGCCTTCCTCGACGACGAGAACGTGAAGATCTACGGCGTCGAAGCCGCAGGCGAGGGCGTTGACACGGTGCGTCAGGCCGCTTCGATCGCCCGCGGCCGCCCCGGTGTGCTGCACGGCGCAAAGACCTACGTGCTGCAGGACGAAGACGGCCAGACCATCGAATCGCATTCGATCTCTGCTGGTCTCGACTACCCCGGCGTCGGCCCCGAACATGCCTGGCTCGCCGACATCGGTCGTGTGGAGTACATCCCCGCAACCGACGACGAGGCGATGCAGGCGTTGCGACTGCTTAGCCGCACGGAGGGCATCATCCCCGCCATCGAGTCGGCGCACGCGCTCGCCGGGGCGATCCGCATTGGCCGTGAACTCGGCCCTGAAGCGATCATTGCCGTGAGCCTATCCGGCCGCGGCGACAAAGACATGGCAACCGCCGGCCGCTACTTCGGCCTGCTCGCCGGTGAAACGGAGCTCGAGGCATGAGCGCGCATGCATCACAGGTGGCCACCGCGATCCGCGCCGCGAAACAGGAGCGTGCAGGCGCGCTCGTGGGCTACCTTCCCGTCGGCTTCCCCGACCTCGACACCAGCGTTGAGGCCGCCATCGCGATGGCTCGCAACGGCGTCGATGTGCTTGAACTCGGGCTGCCCTACTCCGACCCGGTGATGGACGGGGCCGTGATCCAGGAGGCCACGCAGACCGCGCTCGCGCAGGGGTTCCGTGTCTCTGACGTCTTTGAAGCCGTGCGCCGCGTGCGCGAAGCCGTCGATGTGCCCGTGCTCGTGATGACCTACTGGAACCCGGTGCTGCAGTATGGCGTCGAGCGGTTCGCGACGCAGCTCGTCGAAGCGGGCGGTGCCGGGCTGATCACGCCCGACATCACCCCCGAAGCTGCGCCCGAGTGGATCGAGACGAGCGACAGGCTCGGCCTCGATCGCGTGTTCCTCGCCGCGCCCAGCTCGAGCGATGCGCGACTGCGCCTCGTGGTCGAGCAGTCGCGCGGCTTCGTCTACACGGTTTCCACGATGGGCATCACCGGTGAGCGGGCGCAGCTCGACGCCGCCGCTCGCGCGCTCACCGCTCGTCTGCGCGAGCAGGGCGTCGACCTGGCCTGCGTCGGTATCGGTCTGTCGACCGCTCAGCAAGTGGCCGACGCGCTCGGCTACGCCGATGGCGCAATTGTTGGCACGGCGTTCGTGCGTGCGCTGCGTGACGGCGGCGTTGAGCGGCTGGCTGAGGTGGTGCGCGACATCGCTGCCGGAGCTCAGCGCTCCGGTGACGCGGTCGCCGAGGGCCCCTCGCTGTAGGATTGACTTGATCGCCGTGAGGATTCCATCCGCGCGGCTCCCCAACGACAGTTTCCGCGGCAGCACGTCGCGAGCGATCACCGGCACGTGCCGGAGGCGAAAGAGGAGTGGATGATTCTCCCGTTCAGTATCCCGAGCCCCGAGATGCAGTTCTTCCAGATCGGGCCGCTGCGCATCTACATTTACGCGCTGTGCATCATCGTCGGCATCATCCTTGCCGCAATCTGGACGGGCCGCCGCCTCAGCAGCCGCGGCGGTGAGCGCGGAGCGGTTTTCGACTTCCTCGTGTGGGCGCTGGTGCTCGGCATCGTGGGCGCGCGTCTGTACCATGTGGTCACTCACTGGGGCGACTATTTTGGGGCGGATCGCAACCCGCTCGACGCCCTCGCCTTCTGGCAGGGGGGTATCGCCATCTTCGGTGCGCTGCTCGGCGGGGCCGTGGGCGTGCTCATCGCTTCGCGCATCACCGGGATTCGTTTCTGGTCGTTTGCCGATGCGCTCGTGCCTGGCCTGCTGCTCGCACAGGCTGTTGGGCGTCTGGGCAACTGGTTCAACCATGAGCTGTTCGGTGGCCCGACCACCCTCCCGTGGGGGCTTGAGATCGAGTCTTCCAACCCGGCGTTCCCGATCGGGCTGCCTGAGGGCACGCTGTTCCACCCGACCTTCCTCTACGAGGCTGTCTGGAACCTGCTCGGCATCGTGGTGCTGCTCGCCATCGAGCGCAAGTGGCGCCCGCGTTGGGGCACGTTCTTCGCGCTCTACCTCGTGTGGTACGGCATCGGCCGCACCTTTACCGAATCGCTGCGAGTCGATCCGAGCCTGCTGTTCCTGGGGATCCGCACCAATGTGCTGGCGGCCTTCCTCGCTGTGGTGGTGGGTGTCATCATCTTCATCGTGCAGCGTCGCCGTCACGTCGGCATTGAATCGTCGGTGTACCTCCCGGGCCGTCGCAACCCGAGCGACTCGGTGCTCGCAGACACCGCGAACCCCGACGAGTTCTTCCACGTCCTGCCGCACGGCGACGCCCCGGCGGTGCCATTCAGAGACGGACAGGCGGCAGAGGCACCCGCGGTGTCCGACGGCGCTGCAGAGCCCGCTCGTACCGTCTAGCCTCCGCACAGGACCAAGCAGCAAGGAGCCGACATGCGTCACGCCAAGATCGTCGCCACCTGGGGACCCGCGGTCTCCAGCTACGACCACACTCTCGATCTGATCCGGGCGGGCGTCAATGTCGCACGGCTCAACATGTCCCACGGCACCTACAACGTGCACGAGGGCATCTACCGCAATATCCGCCGCGCCGAGACGGAGGTCGGCCGACCGATCGCGGTGCTCGCCGACCTGCAAGGACCGAAGATCCGCCTCGGCAAGTTCGAGGGTGGCCCGTACCACCTCGAGGTCGGCGACGAGTTCGCGATCACCACGCGCGATATCGTGGGCGATCGCACTATCTGCAGCACCACCCACAAAGGCTTGCCCGGTGATGTGAATCCCGGCGATCCGTTGCTCATCGATGACGGCAAAGTGGCGCTGCGCGCCGAGCGCGTCACCGAAGATACCGTCTACACGACAGTGGTGGTTCCGGGAGCGGTGTCGAACAACAAGGGCATCAACCTGCCTGGCGTCGCCGTCAACGTGCCCGCGCTCTCCGAGAAGGATGAGCAGGATCTGCGCTGGGCCCTGCAGCTCGGCGTCGACTACATCGCGCTGTCATTCGTGCGGGACGCGGCCGACATCACCCGTGTGCACGAGATCATGGACGAGGAGGGGATCCGCCTCCCGGTGATCGCCAAGATCGAGAAGCCGCAGGCTGTTGATCACCTTGAAGAGATCGTCATCGCGTTTGACGGCATCATGGTTGCGCGAGGTGATCTGGGTGTCGAACTGCCGCTGGAGCGCGTGCCGCTCGTGCAGACCGAGGCGATTGCGCTGGCGCGACGCAACGCGAAGCCCGTGATCGTGGCGACGCAGGTGCTCGAATCCATGATCGAGAACCCGCGCCCCACCCGTGCCGAAGCATCTGACTGCGCCAACGCGATTCTCGACGGCGCCGACGCCGTGATGCTCTCGGGCGAGACCAGCGTGGGGGCGTACCCGGTGCAGGCCGTCGAGACGATGGCGCGCATCATCACCGCCACCGAGGATCACGCCCTCGATCGCATCGAACCGCTCGGCTCGGCACCCCGCACCCAGGGTGGTGCGCTCACCCTCGCTGCCTCCGACGTCGCAGACTTCGTGGGTGCGCGCTACATTTGCGTGTTCACCGAGTCCGGTGACACCGTGCGTCGCATGTCGCGTCTGCGTCGTCCGATCCCGATCATCGGCTTCACCCCCGAGGTCGATACGCGACGCCGCATGGAACTCACCTGGGGTGCTCGAAGCTACGAGGTGCCGCGGGTGGGCAGCACCGATGAGATGTTCGCGCAAGTCGACGATGTGCTGCTCGATCACTCTCGTGCGGAGATCGGAGACAAGGTTGTGATTATTGCCGGATCGCCTCCCGGTGTGGTGGGCACCACGAATACGCTGCGCATCCACAGGATCGGAGAGGCCACCGGTCAGCTCCCGGAGGCGGGGCCGCGCAAACACGCCCTGGGTCGCGGCAGTATCCCCGTGTGATCCGATAGACTGGGTTGCTGGCCCAGTCAGGCTTCGCGAGTGCATCCCACCAGATACACTCATCTGCGGAGCCACACATGCCGGATTGGTGGAATTGGCAGACACGGCGCACTCAAAATGCGCTGCCGAAAGGTGTGCGGGTTCGAGTCCCGCATCCGGCACCCGCGGTGCGGGATCGTGAGTATCGATCCCGCACCGGACACCCCGTTATCCCTCGATCGCAGGAGTACACTTCTCAGCATGACTGAACAGAGCACCGCACCCGCGCGACGCGTCGTCGTAGCGGAAGACGAGTCCCTGATCCGCCTCGACATCGTCGAGACGCTTCGCGATAACGGCTATGACGTTGTCGGTGAGGCTGGTGACGGCGAGGAAGCAGTGCGCCTCGTCGAGGAGCTGCGCCCCGATCTGGTGGTCATGGATGTGAAGATGCCCAAGCTCGACGGCATCTCGGCGGCCGAGCAGATCAACAAAGATCACATCGCCCCCGTGGTGCTGCTTACGGCGTTCAGCCAGCGCGAGCTCGTGGAACGGGCCACCGAGGCGGGTGCGCTCGCCTACGTGGTGAAGCCGTTCACCCCCGCAGACCTCATTCCCGCGATCGAAATCGCACTTTCGCGTTTCCAGCAGATCGTGGCACTCGAGAGCGAGGTCGCCGACCTCGCCGAGCGCTTCGAGACCCGCAAGCTCGTTGACCGTGCCAAGGGCATCCTCAATGACAAGATGGGGCTCAGCGAGCCCGAGGCGTTCCGCTGGATCCAGAAGGCCTCCATGGACCGTCGACTCACGATGCAGGATGTCGCGAAGACGATCATCGACCAGCTCGGTCCGAAGAAGGACTAACCTCCGCACGCAGCAGCGCCCCCGGCCGAATGGTCGGGGGCGCTGCTGCGTGTGCGGGCCGAGCGTTAGCGGAGCTGCTTGTAGAAGTTGGTGATGCGCACGGTCGAACAGCGACGGCCCTGTTCGTCACTCACCACGATCTCGTGCACGGTGATGGAACGCCCCAGCTTGATGGGGGTGCAGACTCCGGTGACGAGACCCGATGTGGCCGAACCGGTGTGGGTTGCATTGATGTCGACACCCACGGCGACGTGTCCCTCGGGGGCTACGAAGTTTGCGTGCATCGACCCGAGCGTTTCGCCGAGCACCACGTAGGCGCCGCCGTGCAGCAGCATGACCGGTTGCGTGTTGCCTGCGACGGGCATGGTGGCGACGGCGCGGTCGCGCCCGAACTCGATGACCTCGATGCCCATGCGGTCTGCGAGGGCGCCGAGGCCGCGCGCGCGAATGTACTCGAGCCCCGGCATGGACGCATCCTGCGCGGGTGCCTGCGGTGCGGTGGTCTCGGGGGATTCGGTCATCGTGCTGCTGTGTCCTTGTCAGTGGTGGCTTGTAGGCTGTTCACGTGTCGAATTCTCAGCCTACCCTCATGATCATCGACGGCCACTCGCTGGCCTTTCGGGCGTTCTACGCCCTGCCGGTCGACAGTTTCCAGACCCAGACGGGCCAGCATACGAACGCCATCCACGGCTTCATCTCGATGCTCATCAATCTGCTCGGCAATGAGAACCCCGATGCACTCGCGATCGCCTTCGATATTTCGAGGCATTCCTTCCGCACCGAGGAGTACCCCGAATACAAGGGCACCCGCGGCGAGACCCCGCCGGAGTTCAAGGGCCAAGTGCCGCTGCTGCAGGAGGCGCTGCACGCAATGGGGATCCGCACCCTCGAGAAAGAGAACTACGAGGCCGACGATATCCTCGCGACCCTCGCAACGCGCGGCGCAGATGCCGGCTACCGAGTGCTCGTAGTCAGCGGCGACCGCGACACGATTCAGCTCGTCGACGACCGCATTACGCTGCTCTACCCCTCGAAGCAGGGAGTGAGCGAACTCACCCGCTACGACACCGAGAAGGTGATGGAGCGGTACGGGGTGCGCCCCGAGCAGTACCCGGAGATCGCGGCGCTGGTCGGCGAGACGAGCGACAACCTGCCGGGTGTGCCGCGCGTCGGCGAGAAGACTGCTGTGAAGTGGATCAACCAGTTCGGTTCGCTCGAGGAGATTTTGCGCAGGCAGGATGAGATCGGCGGCAAGGTGGGCGAAAGCCTGCGCGAGAACGCGCACCTCGCTGAACGCAATAGGCGCCTCAACCGCTTGGTGCGCGATGTTGAGCTCGATGTCACGCTCGATGAGCTGAAACGCGGCGAGATCGACATGGCTGCAGTGCAGCAGGTGTTCTCGCGGCTGGAGTTTCGCACGCTGTTGCAGAGGGTGGGCAAGCTCGCTGGCGCTGAGGTGCCTGCGGGGGGTGCGACAGCGGTGTCGCTCGTGCCCGAGCAGCCGCAGGCGAAGAACCTCATCGATGAGGAGCTTGCCGACTGGCTGGCGAAGGTTGAACGTCCCGCGGTGCTGATGCAGCTGAGCGGCGACGGTGTCGAGGTGGGCGTCGCCACGGCTGATGCTTCGGTGCTGTTCCACTGGTTGCCTGGCGGGCGCGACTACGCCCTGTTCGAGCAGTGGCTCGCCTCCGATGCGCCCAAGGTATTCTTCGACGCCAAGCAGCAGATCGCGGTGGCGGCGAGCGTTAATGCGGTGATCGGTGGAATCGATGGCGATCTGCTGATTGCATCGTGGTTGCTGCGGCCGCAGACCCCTGAGAAGTCGCTTTCCGAGGCGGTGTTCCGGTTCTTGGGGGAGCAGATTCCCGAGGGCGACCCGAATCAGCTCGTGCCCGATGAGGGCTCCGTTGCCGATTCGGCTGCGCTGGCTTGGTACATTGCTCGCGCTCACGAGTCCGCGGTGTCGCGATTCGAGTCGCGCACCGGGGAGATCTACCGCGATATTGAGCTGCCGCTGGTGCCGGTGCTCGCGGCGCTCGAACATCGCGGTGTGCAGATCGACCTGCCGCTGCTTGAGGCGCACGACGCCGAACTGACCGCGCGAGTGGCCGAACTGCAGCAGCAGGCGTTCGATGCGATTGGTCGCGAGGTGAACCTCTCCTCGCCGAAGCAGCTGCAGGAGGTGCTCTTCGAGCAGCTTGAGATGCCGAAGACCCGCAAGACGAAGAGTGGATACACCACCGATGCGGCGGCGCTCGCCGAACTGCAGCTGAAGAATCCGCACCCCTTCCTCGACGCGCTGCTTGCGCACCGCGACGCCAATAAGTTGCGGCAGATGGTCGAGACGCTTATCAAGGCGGTGCAGCAGGACGGTCGCATCCGCACCACCTTCGTGCAGGTCGGGTCGAGCACTGGTCGTCTCGCCTCTACCGACCCGAATTTGCAGAACATTCCGGTGCGTTCAGAGGAGGGTCGTCGCATTCGCGAGGGCTTCATCCATGCCCCTGAGTTCGAGACCCTTATGACCGCCGACTACTCGCAGATCGAGATGCGGATCATGGCGCACCTCTCGGGCGACGAGGGGCTGATCGAGGCGTTCTTGCAGGGAGAAGATCTGCACCGCTTCGTGGGCTCCCGCATTTTCGGTGTGCCGCCCGAGGAAGTCACCAGCGATATGCGCTCGAAGGTGAAGGCCATGTCATACGGCCTCGCCTACGGCCTGTCGGCTTTCGGACTTTCGAAGCAGTTGAATATCTCGGCGGCCGAGGCCAAGCAGCTGATGGAAGACTATTTCGAGCGCTTCGGCGGGGTGCGAGACTATCTGCGTTCAGTGGTGGATCAGGCCAAGCGTGACAGCTTCACGGAGACGATCTTCGGTCGCCGTCGTCCCTTTCCTGATCTCGCGAGCCCGAACCGCATCCTGCGCGAGAATGCGGAGCGCGCGGCGCTTAATGCCCCCATCCAGGGCTCGGCGGCAGACATCATCAAGCGCGCCATGATCAAGGTCGAAGATCGCATGGTTGCTGCCGGTATGCAGTCGCGAATGCTGCTGCAGATCCATGACGAACTCATGTTCGAGGTTGCCGAGGGGGAGTGGGACGCGCTCGAGGAAATCGTGCGCGCCGAGATGGCCGGCGCTGCCGAGCTGTCGGTGCCGCTCGAGGTGCAGGTGGGTCGCGGCGCGAACTGGAATGCCGCCGCGCACTAGCCCGGGATCAGCAAGCGGGGTCTCCGGTGCGGCGTGTGATCGCGCGGGAGCCTCGCGGGTAATGGGCGACTTCCGCGTGATTCCGCGACTGGCCGAACGGTCGAGTCGCGGAATCACGCGTTTTGGGGCTGCGTGCGCGCACCCGCTGCTTGGATCGAGAACATGAACATGGACATCACCAAACAAGACTTCGGACGCTTCGTCACGGAACGTCGCCGCGCCGCCGGCCTCACCCAGCGCCAGCTCGCCGAGCGGCTGCACGTCACTGAATCGGCGGTCTCAAAATGGGAGCGCGGGCTCTCGTACCCAGACATCACCCTGGTGCAGGCGATCGCCTCCGAGCTCGGCGTCAGCGGGCAAGAACTCATCAGTGCGAGCGAAGATCACGAGGGCCGAGCCGAGAAACGCGACGCCCGCAGCTACCGCGGCTGGCGCAACGCGATCCTGTGGTCCACGCTGTTTGCCTGGGCCGCAGCCGTCATCACCTGCTTCATCGTCAACCTGTCGGTGCAGCACACCCTGAGCTGGTTCTGGGTGGTGCTGCCCGCAGTGGGTCTCGCGTTCTCACTCACCACGCTGCCCCTGCTGCCGGTGCCACGGCCAGGCTGGCTGGCCCTTGCCGGTGCCACGATCTGCCTGATGGCGCTGCTGCTCGTGGTCTGGATGCAGTTCGCCGCCGGATCGTGGCTCGCGATCACGGTTTCGGGGGTGTTGTTCGGGCTGCTGCTCGTCTTCGCGCCGATTTGGGTGGCGCTGCTGGAACTCCCTGCCGGGCTTGCGCGCCATCGCACCCTGCTCACCCTGGTGATCGACACCGTGGCACTGATCGTGTTCCTGCTCATCGTGTTCGTGGCCCTCGGATACCCTGAGCTGTGGGTGTGGCCCGTGCTGCCGATTCTGGCCATCGGGGCGACGCCGATCTGGGTGACGGCGCTCGCGATCCGCTATCTGCCGTTGTCCGGGCTCGCGATCGCAGCGATTGTTACCGCGTTTCTCGGTGCCTGCGCTCCGGTGATCAACCGTGCGATCGAGGCGGTGCTCGGCACCGGTGAGCCGTGGACACTCGATCTCTCCACTTGGAACGCAGCCACGATGGATGCGAACATTCAGTTCTTGATCTTCATCGCCTGCATGGGTGCGGCGCTGCTGCTCGGTCTGGCGGCGGTCGTGCGCGCCGTTTCGGGCCGCCGTGCGGGCATCGCCGAGGCCCAGTGAACCCTGCGCGCAGTGCTCGTCGACATCCTGCAGGCACGGCGTGCGATCTCGGCTGCGCGCCGCGAAACGCGGGCGGCTTTCTACTTGATCCCGGGCGTGTCCGCGGGATAAGATCGAGTGTCACAGTTCTGTGGCGACTCAACCATGTCCACATGCGTGAACGCCTCGCGGATCATCCCGATCCGACCGGCCCTCGGTGCGATCCCGCCTGATTCCATGTCCATTCTGGAGACCAATTTCATGACGAACGCAACGACCGAGAGCAAGCAGGTCGCAGTTAACGACATCGGCTCAGCCGAAGACTTCCTTGCAGCGGTCGAATCGACCCTGAAGTTCTTCAACGACGGCGACCTCATCGAGGGCACCGTGGTGAAGATCGACCGCGACGAGGTGCTCCTCGACGTCGGTTACAAGACCGAGGGTGTCATCCCCTCGCGCGAGCTGTCCATCAAGCACGATGTGAACCCTGATGAGGTTGTTCAGGTCGGCGATCCCGTCGAGGCACTCGTGCTCCAGAAGGAGGACAAGGAAGGTCGCCTCATCCTGTCCAAGAAGCGTGCTCAGTACGAGCGCGCCTGGGGCGACGTGGAGAAGATCAAGGAGAACGAGGGTGTCGTCACCGGCACCGTCATCGAGGTCGTCAAGGGCGGCCTGATCGTTGACATCGGGCTCCGTGGCTTCCTCCCCGCCTCGCTGATCGAGCTGCGCCGCGTGCGCGACCTGACCCCTTACCTGGGCCAGGAGATCGAGGCGAAGATCCTCGAGCTCGACAAGAACCGCAACAACGTGGTGCTGTCGCGTCGTGCGCTCCTCGAGGAGACGCAGTCGGCCACTCGCTCCTCGTTCCTCGCCGAGCTCAAGCCCGGCCAGGTGCGCAAGGGCGTTATCTCGTCGATCGTCAACTTCGGTGCGTTCGTCGACCTGGGCGGCGTTGACGGCCTCGTGCACGTCTCTGAGCTGTCGTGGAAGCACATCGAGCACGCCTCCGACGTTGTCGAGGTCGGCCAGGAAGTCACCGTCGAGGTGCTCTCCGTCGAGCTCGATCGCGAGCGCGTCTCGCTGTCGCTCAAGGCAACCCAGGAAGATCCGTGGCAGGTCTTCGCTCGCACCCACGCGATCGGCCAGATCGCCCCGGGCGTCGTCACCAAGCTCGTTCCCTTCGGTGCCTTTGTGCGCGTTGCAGACGGCATCGAGGGCCTCGTGCACATCTCGGAGCTGTCGGGTCAGCACGTCGAGCTCGCCGAGCAGGTCGTGTCGGCCGGCCAGGAGGTCTTCGTCAAGATCATCGACATCGATCTCGAGCGTCGCCGCATCTCGCTCAGCCTCAAGCAGGCCAACGAGGGCGTCGATCCCGAGGGCACCGAGTTCGATCCGGCTCTGTACGGTATGACCACCGAGTACGACGAGAACGGCGAGTACAAGTACCCCGAGGGCTTCGATCCCGAGACTCAGGAGTGGAAGGAAGGCTTCGAGTCGCAGCGCGAGAAGTGGGAGCAGGAGTACGCTGCTGCCCAGGAGCGCTGGGAGGCTCACAAGAAGCAGGTCGCCGCTTCGCTCGTCGAGGCTGCCGCTGCTCCCGCCGCCGATTCCTCCGCTTCGAGCTTCTCGAGCGAGTCGTCGTCGACCGGTGCGCTCGCTGACGACGCGGCTCTTGCCGCTCTGAAGGCGCAGCTCGAGGGCAACTAAGAGTCGCCCGCTGAGCTTTTCGCTCGGTGATGAGTGCACGAAGGCCCGGTCCCCGTTCGGGGGCCGGGCCTTCGGCGTATATGGGCTCGGGGAGCAGCCGAGGTGGTCAGAGGGTGCCGGGCGCCGCGACGCCGGAGGCTTGTTCGCGGCGTCGCCGCTGCAGCCGTTGCAATCGACGCACGAGCGTGACGATCACGATGACCAGCAGCGCGAATGCGAGCAACGGCACGATGACTGCGAGGAGCGTGAGCAGCACAGCGCCGACATCCTCGAGGAAACTCGTCACCGCGGCACCCGCGCCGGCAGTCAGCGTGTTGATGACGGGGCGCGCGATCGCTTTCAGCAGGTGCGGCACGAGCGCAATGACCACGCCCAGCACGAACGGCCAGAACGCGGCGGAGGAGACGAAGGAGGCGGGGTCGGTGACGGCGATGGTCTGGCTCGACGCTCCGGCGCTGAAGACCATGCCGCCCGATGCCGGGCGCACCACCGTCTGCAACACATCGTTGGCGGTATCGAGCACCGGGAACTTGTCGACGAGCACCTCCACGACAAGCAGCACCCCGAGGATGCCGAGGCTCCACTCATTTTCGAGCCACGCCCACGCGGGCGGTAGCTGCACGATCTCGGTGAAGCGCGAGAGTAGACCGAGACCGAGCAGCGGAATATAGGCGTTGAGCCCTGCCGATGCGGCCAGGGTGATCCCGGTGACGACTTCGAGCATGCCGCCAGCATAGACCCGCCCGCCGTGCGGCTGCCGGTATCGTGACAGTCATGACAGTGATCGCACTCACAGGGGGTATTGCCTCGGGCAAGTCGACGATCGGACGGCGTCTCGCCGAACTGGGGGCGGTGCGCATCGACGCCGACGAGCTGGCGCGTGAGGCGGTCGCGCCGGGCTCACCCGGTCTCACTCGGGTGGTGCAGCGTTTCGGCAGTGACATGATCGGGGCGAACGGTGAGCTTGAGCGGGCAGCGCTCGGTGCTGTCGCGTTCAGTGATCCTGCGGCTCTCGCAGAGCTCAATGCGATTGTGCATCCCGAGGTGCGGCGGATCGCGGCGGATCGGATCGCCGCCGCAGAGGCGGCCAACCCTGACGCTGTCGTGGTCTATGAGATCCCGCTGCTCGTGGAGACAGGCTCGGCGCGCGATGGCGACTGGGATCTGGTGTTGGTCGCAGATGCGCCGGCGGAACAGCGGATTGCGCGCATGGTTGAGTTGCGGGGGATGTCGGCTGCTGAGGCGCGCGCACGCATCGCTCATCAGGCGAGTGACTCTGAGCGGCTCGCGGTGGCCGACGCGGTGATCGACACTTCGCGCAGCGAGGCAGAGACCCTGGCGCAGGTGGATGCGCTGTGGGCTGAGCTGCGTGGGCGCTGAGAGCGGATCGCCGAAGCCGGATCAGGCTCTGGCGAACTCCGAGAGCCAGTCGAGGCGCATCTGCGCGAGGAAAGCGAGCACCACGTAGCAGAGCAGAATGATCACCCAGGTCCACGAGTACAGGCGCGAGAAGAGTCGCTGTGTGTTGGCGCCGAGGGGGATGTCGCCCACTGCATAGGGGCGGAATGCGGTGATCCACCACAGGGGAATCGTGACCGACCACACCACCATGCACCACGGACAGAGGGTGCCGAGCACGAAGACGCTCTGCGAAAACAGCCAGCAGATGAACACGAATCCGCCCAGCAGGCCGAGTTGGTAGAGCCGCCAGAACCAGGCCGAGAAGCGGGCCCCTGCGAGCAGAGCCACCCCTACCGCGATCGGGGCGATGAAGGCGGAGACGCCGATGATCGTGTTGCTGAATCCGAAGAGCGACCCTTGCCAGGATCCCATGTTGGGGCCGCAGGTGACGAGTACGCTCACGGTGCAGTTGGGTACGTAGTCGGGATTCGCGAGCGTCTTCATGTACTCGGTGAGCAGTTCGAAGGAGGCGAACCAGCCGATCGCTCCGGCAATGATCGAGAAGACGGCGAAGGCGACGGGGCGCGTGGCTCTGGGCTCCTGGCTCATGCGCCGATCCTATCCCTCGGTTCCTGCGAAGACGCGGGTCGAATGGCAATCCGGCGACGGTGGCGACTCCGTGACATAATGGAGTGCGGTGCGAGATGCTGAGAAGGCGGATCGCACGCACAGTCTTTTGGCGGCCGAGAGGCGGTCACCGGTCGAAGACCGACCGAGCGCGAGTGCGCGGCATTCGCGGAGAACAGGATTTGCGGATCACACCGCACGAATAGGGTTTCCGGCGAGAGCGAGACGCTCCCCGGGTAGAGGAGACACCAGGAATGGTGAACAGCGCAACAGAAGACCACCGCGACGAGACTGCGGGCGAGCAGTTCGAAGATGCGAAGCTGCAGGGCGAGGAGGCCACTGCGGCCGATGCGCCCGAGGGCGCGATCGAGGCGGGTGAGGGCGGCACCGCCGAACCCGACACGAAGCCTGAGGCACCCAAGCTGCTGCTGCCGCTCGCCGAGATGACTCCCGAGGAGCGCTTCCGGGCGACCACGCGACTCATCTTTCTCGCGCCGGACGTGCCGCCGGTGCAGCCGCGCCCGCGTCGCCTCGAATGGCGTCAGAGCGACGCGTTCCAGCGTCATGAGGAGCCTCGCCAGGGTGAGCTGAGCCAGCTTGACGACCTGCTCGATCAGCGCTTCCAGCGCGATGACGAAGCCTCCGACCGCGATGGCGGCTCGTCTTCGCGTCGCACCCGCCGTCGTTCGGCCGGGGGAGACGCGAACGGTTCGGAAGACGAGCCGCGCCGCCGCGAGCGCCAGGCCCCGGTGATCACCGAGCCCCAGAAGGTCAAGGGATCCACCCGGCTGGAAGCGAAGAAGCAGCGCCGCCGCGACGGTCGCGATGCCGGTCGTCGCCGCATGGTGATCACCGAGTCCGAGTTTCTTGCGCGCCGTGAGGCCGTGGACCGTGAGATGATCGTGCGCACCACCGCGGATCGCGTGCAGATCGGCGTGCTCGAAGACAAGGTGCTCGTTGAGCACTACGTGGCACGGTCGAGCGAGTCTTCGCTGATCGGCAACGTTTATCTGGGCCGCGTGCAGAATGTGCTGCCGAGCATGGAAGCCGCATTCGTCGATATCGGCCGCGGCCGCAACGCCGTGCTGTACTCGGGCGAGGTTGATTGGTCGGAGTTCGAGGGTGGCAATACCGCCCGTCGTATAGAGAATGCCCTGAAGCCTGGCGACCAGGTGCTCGTGCAGGTCACGAAGGATCCGGTGGGGCATAAGGGTGCCCGCCTGACGAGTCAGATCTCGCTGCCGGGTCGCTTCCTCGTGTATGTTCCGGGCGGTGCCATGAACGGCATCTCGCGTAAGCTCCCTGATACCGAGCGCGCGCGCCTGAAGAAGATCCTCAAAGAGGTGCTGCCGAGCGGCGCGGGTGTGATTGTGCGTACCGCCGCCGAGGGCGCTAGCGAGGATCAGCTCACGCACGATGTGCAGCGGCTCACCCGCCAGTGGGAGTCGATTCAGAAGCGCGTTGAGAAGGGTGGCGGGCCGGTGCTGCTGCACTCGGAGCCCGACATGCTCATCAAGATCGTGCGCGACGTCTTCAACGAAGACTTCCACCGGATGCGCATCTCCGGCGACGAAACTTACGAGACGATCGAGCGCTACCTCTCGCAGGTGGCTCCTGATCTGATGCAGCGTGTCGAGCGCTACAGCGGTGAGCGTGACATCTTCGACGAGTACCGGGTGACTGAGCAGATCGCGAAGGCGCTTGATCGCAAGGTGTGGCTGCCTTCGGGCGGGTCGCTCGTGATTGACCGCACCGAGGCGATGACCGTTGTCGACGTCAACACCGGCAAGTTCGTCGGCTCGGGCGGCAACCTCGAGGAAACCGTCACGAAGAACAACCTGGAGGCGGCCGAGGAGATCGTGCGTCAGCTGCGGTTGCGCGATATCGGCGGCATTATCGTGATCGACTTCATCGACATGGTGCTTGAATCGAACCGTGACCTTGTGCTGCGTCGTCTGGTCGAGTGCCTGAGCCGTGATCGTACGAAGCATCAGGTTGCAGAGGTGACCTCGCTCGGTCTGGTGCAGATGACGCGTAAAAAGCTGGGGCTCGGTCTGCTGGAGTCGTTCAGCGAGCCCTGCGAGGTCTGCGCCGGGCGCGGGGTCATCGTGCACCACGAACCCGTTGCCAAGCACCGCAGCGAAAGCCAGCCGCGCAACTCCAAGCGCAGCAAGGGCGGGCAGCCTCAGCAGCAGGAAGCCAAGACCCAGAATCAGACGCACGCCATTACCGACGGCGCGAAGAATATGCTTGCGCAGGTGGCTGCATCCACTCTGCAGGCCGCAAAGGCTGATGATCGCCCCGCTGGTGAGACGCCAGCGGCGGCGGAGTCGGCAGCACCTGCTGCGGCAGTGTCCCCGCGCACCGATACTGAGGTGAAGGTGAGCGGCAAGGTCTCCTCGCGTCCCGCACGCGAGTCGGCTGCGCCGCGCACGCGAGTCGCGGCCGAGGCTCCCGCGAGCGGAGGCTTGCTTGATTCGGTGCTCGACGCATTGCCGGAGGCACCGAGCGCCGGCACCGGCCGTGCCCGCAATCGGCGCGTCTCGACGGCACCGATAACAGGTGGTGCTGAACGGCCCGTCGTCGCGGAGAGCGACGATGCGAAGTCGGCTCAGCAGGCGCTTGCGGAGGCGCTCGATGCGACGGCCCGCCGAAAGGGCGCCGGTCGGGAGTGACACGCGGGGTGGCCTATTTGACCGCATCCGGTGATTCACGGTATTATTGAGCGTTGGTGTCACCCGATAGGCGACGGCACCTCAGACTTCGAAGGCGGCACGGCCGCACTTCGACACGGAAGAAGATCCTCAAGAAAAGGGTGACAAGTGGTTTACGCAGTAGTGCGCACAAGCGGCCGTCAGGAGAAGGTCGAGGTCGGCTCGATCATCACCGTCAATCGTGTGGCGGGCGACGCCAAGGGCAAGCTTCAGCTTCCCGCGGTACTCCTCGTTGATGGCGACAAGGTGACGACCGACGCCGCGGCTCTTGCCAAGGTGAAGGTGACCGCAGAGGTGCTCAACGACCTCCGTGGTCCGAAGATCGTCATCCAGCGTTACAAGAACAAGACCGGTTACAAGAGCCGCCAGGGTCACCGTCAGGATCTGACCCGCATCAAGGTCACCGGCATCAAGTAATCGCCTCGGCATCACTGAAGGAGTAGAGACTCATGGCACATAAGAAGGGCGCAAGCTCGACCCGTAACGGTCGCGACTCGAACCCCCAGTACCTCGGCGTGAAGCGCTTCGGCGGCCAGCAGGTCGGCGCGGGCGAGATCCTCGTCCGCCAGCGCGGCACCAAGTTCCACCCGGGTGCGAACGTCGGTCGCGGTGGCGACGACACCCTCTTCGCACTTGCGGCCGGCGAGGTCGAGTTCGGTGTGAAGGGCGGCCGCAAGGTCGTCAACATCGTGGCTGCTGCCTAACCACAGGCATTCGACGGCGAGTCGGCCCCTCGATCAGCTCGAGGACCGGCTCGCCGTTTGCCGTATTCAGAGATAGTGGTCATCCCGCAGCCCGAAACGGCAGGGCCGGGATGATTCCCTGCAGTTTGATGCAGGGAGACGCAGGGCGGGAGACGCAGTTATGGTGACCTTCGTGGATCGGGTGCAGGTGCACCTTCAGGCGGGACGCGGCGGAAATGGCTGCGTGTCGGTTCGGCGCGAGAAATTCAAGCCCCTCGCGGGCCCCGATGGCGGGGCCGGGGGTCATGGCGGCGACGTCGTACTCGTTGCCGATCCGCAGGTCACCACTCTGCTTGAATACCACCGCCGCCCCCACCGCACCGCCGAGAACGGCGGCTACGGTGCCGGCGGCTACCGTGAAGGCACCCACGGTGCCGAGATGGTGCTGCCCGTGCCCGTCGGCACCGTCGTGAAGGACGAAGCGGGGGAGACCCTTATCGACCTCACCGAGCCGGGAACCCGCTATATCGCTGCGAAGGGCGGCATCGGTGGCCTCGGCAACAACCAGCTCGCCAGCACCAAGCGCAAAGCCCCCGGCTTCGCTCTGCTCGGCACCGAGGGTGCCCAGTGCACAGTGACCCTCGAACTCAAGACCATCGCCGACGTGGCATTCGTGGGCTACCCGTCGGCCGGTAAATCGAGCCTCATCGCCGCGATGAGCGCGGCGAAGCCGAAGATCGCCGACTACCCGTTCACCACCCTGCACCCCAACCTGGGCGTCGTGCAGGCCGGCGACCACCGCTACACCGTCGCCGACGTTCCCGGTCTCATCGAAGGTGCCAGCGAGGGGCGCGGCTTGGGCCTCGACTTTCTGCGCCACGTCGAGCGCTGCAGCGCGCTGCTACACGTGCTCGACTGCGCCACCCTCGAACCGGGCCGCGATCCGCTCTCCGACCTCGAAGTGATCCGCGGCGAGCTCGCCGCTTACCCCGTGCCCGAAGGTCAGGTGCCGCTGCTCGAACGGCCGCAGCTCGTCGCGCTCAACAAGATCGACGTGCCCGAAGCCCGCGAACTCGCAGACTTCGTGCGCCCCGAGCTTGAATCGCAGGGCTACCGCGTCTTCGAGATCTCCACGGTCTCGCACGAGGGCCTGCGCGACCTCAGCTTCGCCCTCGCAGAACTCGTCGAGCAGTCGCGCGAACGCGAACTCGCTGAGGCCGCCCACCAGCCGCGCATCGTGCTGCAGCCGAAGGCCGTCGACGACAGCGGCTTCCGTGTGGTGCCCGAGGGTGGCAGCTACGGCACCATCTACCGCATTCTCGGCACGAAGCCGCAGCGCTGGGTCGAGCAGACCGACTTCAAGAACGACGAAGCCGTGGGCTACCTCGCCGACCGACTGCAGAAGATCGGCATCGAAGACGCCCTCGTCAAGGCCGGTGCCACCGCGGGCTCCACTGTGGTCATCGGGCCGGGCGCCGGCGTCATCTTCGACTGGGAGCCGACCGTCACCAGCGCCGCCGAAGTACAAATGGGCTCCCGCGGCTCCGATCTGCGCGTCGACCAGAATCAGAGACGCACCAACAAGGAACGCCGCGTCGACTACCACGAGATGATGGACGCGAAGGCTGAGGCCCGCGCCGAACTCGAACGCGAGCGCAAGTCTGGCATGTGGGAGAGCGAATCGTGACTCCCGGATCGCTCACCACCGGCGAGGAGCTGCTCGGCGCCCGCCGCGTGGTGGTGAAAGTCGGTTCGTCGTCGGTCAGCGGTGACAACGCGGGTCAGATCCCCCATCTCGTTTCCTGCCTCGCACGCATGTATCGGGCCGGTGCCCAGGTGATCCTGGTCTCCAGCGGCGCAATCGCCACGGGTGTGCCCTTCCTGCGCCTGGACGAG
Organism: Leucobacter sp. VD1; assembly: GCF_037150695.1. Taxonomy (NCBI): domain Bacteria; kingdom Bacillati; phylum Actinomycetota; class Actinomycetes; order Micrococcales; family Microbacteriaceae; genus Leucobacter; species Leucobacter sp. VD1. The sequence continues at coordinate 1,072,291 of NZ_JBBCPO010000001.1, read as the reverse complement.
CGGCCCGATGATCTCGCAACGCAGCAGGCCGCAGCCGCCGTGGGGCAGAATATTCTCGTCAACCGCTACCAGCGGGCGCTCACAGCGCACGAGATCATCGCGGGTCAGGTGCTGCTCACCGCGCACGACATGGAGAATCCCACGCACCGAGGCAACGCCAGGCGCTCGATCGAGCGGCTGCTGCAGCTCGGGATCCTCCCCATCATCAACGAGAACGACACCGTCGCGACCCACGAGATTCGCTTCGGCGATAACGACCGTCTCGCCGCGCTTGTGGCGCGACTGGTGGGGGCCGACAGACTGGTGCTGCTCTCCGATGTCGACGCCCTCTACACCGCGCCCCCTGCAATGGCCGGCGCGGAGCGCATTGAGTTCGTGCCCTACGGTGATCCGCTCGACGGCATCGAGATCGGTGAGTCGCAATCTGGTTGGGGCACCGGCGGCGCAGCCACGAAGGTGCAGGCCGCGAGGCTCGCCGCCGACGCGGGCACCGCAGTGCTGCTCACGGAGACAAAGCTGCTGGCTCCCGTGCTCGACGGCGAACGCCACGGCACCTCCTTCGAAGCGAAGCGCGGCGGCGAATCGGTAGGCTAGGGGTCATGACCCAGGCTGATCCCTTCCTCGTCAAGCTCGAACGCGCGCGCGCCGCATCCAAGCGGCTCGCCACCGTCACCACCACGCAGAAAAACGCGGCGCTCGAAGCCATTGCGGCAGAACTCGAGAACAGCGTCGATGAGGTTGTCGCAGCAAACGCCCTCGATCTCGCCCGCGGTGTGGAGAACGGCATCGGGCAGGGGCTGCTGGATCGCCTGCGCCTCGATGCCGAACGCCTGCGCGGCCTGGCCGCAGCCGTGCGCGAGGTCATCGCGCTGCCCGACCCCGTGGGGCAGGTGGTGCGCGGCAGCACCCTCGCCAACGGGGTCGCCATCAGCCAGGTTCGTGTGCCCTTCGGCGTGGTCGGTGCCATCTATGAGGCGCGACCCAATGTGACCGTCGATATCGCCGCCCTCGCGCTGAAGAGCGGCAACGGTGCGGTGCTGCGCGGCGGCAGCGCGGCAGAGCACTCGAATCGGGTGCTCGTGGCGCTGATTCAGCGCGCCATCGATCGTGCGGGTCTCGACGGTGACGCCGTGCAGACCATCGACGAGTTCGGTCGAGAGGGAGCCTCCCGCCTGATGCGCGCGCGCGGCTACGTCGATGTGCTCATCCCACGCGGCAGCGCAGGGCTCATCTCGACAGTGGTGAACGAGTCGACCGTGCCGGTGATCGAGACAGGCTCGGGTATCGTGCACGTCTTCGTCGACGCGAGCGCCGACGAAGAGATGGCCGTCTCCGTGGTCAAGAACGCGAAGACCCACCGCCCGAGCGTGTGCAACGCTGCTGAAACGCTGCTCGTGCATCGCGACGCCGCCGAACGGCTGCTGCCGAGGCTCGCGAGCGAACTCATCGGTGCCGGCGTGGAGCTGAGCGGCGACGAGGCCGCTCGGGGCGTGGCTGAGGGAGTGCTTGCGGCGAACGACGAGACCTGGGCCACCGAGCATCTCGCGCTTGAGATGGGTGTGCGGGTTGTCGACTCGCTCGACGAGGCGCTGGCGCACATCGAGCGCTACTCGACCCGTCATACCGACGCGATCGTCACTCAGGATTACGCCAATGCCGAGCGATTCCTCGCCGAGGTCGACTCGGCTGTGGTGATGGTGAACGCATCCACCCGATTCACTGACGGCGGCGAGTTCGGCTTTGGTGCTGAGGTGGGAATCTCGACGCAGAAGCTGCACGCCCGAGGCCCCATGGGTCTTCCCGAGCTCACGAGCACGAAGTGGCTTGTGCGGGGCGCCGGTCAGATCCGCTGATCAAACCCGATACACTGAATGTATCTTCCTTTATCCGTCATGAATGCAGGGGTCTCAATGTCACTTGTCGCCACGATCGCCGTCGCCGCCGAAGAGGGGCACCACATCGTCAACGAGCTGCCCTTCCCGGCCCCTGTTTTCGGTGCCATCGCCTTCGTCGCCTTCACCGCGCTCGCGCTGGTGACGTTCTCGTTCCGCGACGTCGCGAACCGCCACGCTGAGAAGGCTGAGGCCTACGCTCGCGAGCACGGCGCCGCACAGCACCACTGAGCATCGGCACTCCGTGGCAACACGACGCCGCATCGGGGTGATGGGCGGCACCTTCGATCCGATCCATCACGGGCACCTGGTCGCGGCGAGTGAGGTCGCGCAGAGCTTCGACCTTGACGAAGTAATTTTCGTCCCAACTGGCCGACCCTGGCAGAAGCAGCATGTCTCGCCCAGTGAACACCGGTATCTGATGACGGTCATTGCGACCGCATCGAACCCCAGGTTCACGGTCAGCAGAGTAGATGTGGATCGCGCCGGCCCCACCTACACCGTTGATACGCTGCGTGATCTTCGCGCTCAGTACCCTGATGACGACCTCTTTTTCATCTCAGGGGCTGACGCCGTCGAGCAGATCCTTGGCTGGAAGGACATCGACAGGCTCTGGGATCTCGCCCATTTTATCGCCGTGTCGCGCCCCGGGCACGAGCTCTCGCTTTCGGGTTTGTCGGGTGACCACGTAAGCTTGTTAGAAGTCCCCGCTCTGGCAATCTCATCTACGGACTGCCGGGAGCGGGTGGCGCGGGGGTATCCGGTGTGGTACCTGGTGCCTGACGGTGTAGTGCAATACATCGCGAAGCACGGTTTGTACACCGAGGAAGCGACAGAGAATGAGTGAGCAGGACGAACAGCGACCGCTGAGCCGCCGTGAGCGGCGGTTGCGGGAGATGGCGGAGACCGGCGCGCTGGATCTCTCCGAGATCTCAGAGATGGTGGCTGAGCCGAAGCCGGTGAGCCAGCCGAAGATCGACAACGAGATCGAAATCTCGCCGTTCCACGAAGATGGCACGCCGCGCAGCCGTCGCGAGATGCGCGAACTCCGCGAGCGGGCACTTGCTGAGCGAGCGCAAGCGGCCCCGGAAGCTGCTGACGGCGCCGATGTTGAGGCGTCGGACCCTGCTGAGTCGACGACCGATGCTGCATCTGAGACCTCCGAGATCGATGACGTGGCTGCTGAAGATGCACCCGCAGAGGCGGCTCAGGCAGAGCGGGCCTCCGTTGAGGAGGTGCCGGTCGAGCCTGCAGGCGAGTTGATTCCCGAACCTGTACCCGCGGTACGTCCCGCTCCCACCCAGCCGTGGTCGTCGGCTCCTGAGGCCGACGCTGCAGTCGCATCCGCGGATGATGCGCCTGAGGCTTTTGGGGTTGATGGTGACACCTCTGAGGCTGACGCCGCTGAGCAGCTGGGGCACGATCCCGCGCCGGGCGATCAGACCGGTGCGATCGACTTCGATACGTTGATTGCCCCGCCGACCGAGCCGTTTACCGTGGCAGAGTTGCAGGAGGCGGAAGCCGCTGCAGCCGATGAGCTCGACGAGGAAGACGAGCCGGCGGGGGCCAGCGCAGACGAGCCCGCGCCCGTTGAGGCGGCGCCCGCTGAGAAGCCGAAGCGTCGCTTCCCCTGGCAGCGCAAGACCACCGCTGACGACGTTGCGGATGCCTCCCCGTCGGATGAGGCAAGCGCGGAAGGCGCTGCTGAACAGTCTCAGGCAGGCGACGCCGAGAGCGATTCGGTGACCACGACTGACGAAGTGCCCGAGGCTGCGACAGAAGCTGTCGCCGTCGAGGATGTCGTCGTTGTTGAGGAGACCGTGGCCATCGCTGAGGTGGCGGAGCCCGAAGCAGAACCCACGCCCGAAGAGGCGAGCCCTGAGCAGAAGGCCAGCTACTCCTTCCCGGATATCGCCCCGCCCGAGGAGTGGCGGTCGGTGTTCGATGACCCCACCTCCCGTAAGGTGCCCGATCAGGGTGGTCAGGGCGGCGACTTCGACGATCTCATCTCCCGGGCGGTCGCTCAGGAGGGCACGTCGACCACGGCGGGCACCTCGGCGCTGATCCTGCCGTCCATGCCGGAAGACACCGGTGGTCTCACCGGCCCGATCGGCGCCACCGGAGAGTTGTATGTGACCGGCTCCCTGCAGCTGCCGAAGTCGCTCGGTGAAACCGGGGGACACTCGGCGCTCCATGACTCGATCGAGATCGATCCGATCACGGGCGAAGAGTCCGCTGATCTCCATATGACCGGCGAGGGCCCCGCGCCTGTTTCGGCTCGGCACGCCGTGAGTGCGCGTGCTGCGTCGGGTCTTCCGATGGCGAAGCCCGTGACGGATCGCAGCAAGCTGCCGCTCGTACTGTCGCTCACCGGTGGTGGCCTGCTCGTGGTCATCGTTGCGCTGGGAGTCTGGGGCGCAAGCAACGGGATGTTTGGGTAGCTCCGAGCGAGTTCTCTCCTGCGGGCGTGTGCCCGCCGAACGAAGGAAACACACTGAAGACTGAAGTGAATCAGGCCAACGACGTGCTGTCCGATCTGCGGATCGCGGTTCGTGCGGCCGACGACAAGGGCGCAACTGCTCCTGTGGCGCTGCTGGTGACGGAGCAGTTCGGCCTCGCCGACGCGTTCTTGATCGTGACCGGCGCGGTGGAGCGCAATGTGCAGGCGATCTCAGACGCCATCGAAGACGCACTTAACGAGGCTGGTGTGCGCACCGTGCGTCGTGAGGGGCGCGAGACGGGTCGATGGGTGCTGCTCGATTTCGGCGACCTCATTGTGCACATCTTCCATCAGGAGGAGCGCGACTTCTACCAGCTTGAGCGTCTCTGGCAGGACTGCCCGGTGATTGAGGTGGCGCCTATGCTCGAGACCGCCGAAGACAGCGGCCAGGCCTAGCCGTGACAAGAGGTGCGACGCGCCCGGGAACGCCCGATTTGCGCGCTGCACCCCCTTCCGGTGTAAAGTAGAGGAGTTGTCGGGGGAGCATTTCTCCGACTTCCACGGGTCTGTGGCGCAGCTGGTAGCGCACCTGCATGGCATGCAGGGGGTCAGGGGTTCGAGTCCCCTCAGATCCACCATTCCTTGAAAAGCCCCGCTCCGGCGGGGCTTTTCGTCTTGAGAAAGGGACGGCGTGCTGTACTCGGGGCTGCTCTGGCCTGCCGGGAAGCGCCGGCGGAAACGTCGGTACAGTCTGTCGGGGGAGTGCGTCGACAACGCCACTCGGCCCCGATCCACCACGCCCCGATACACTGCGGACATGATCGACCTGAGCCACCCCATCTTCACAGGCATGACCGTCTACCCTGGCGACCCCGAGGTGCGCGTGCGCGAGGTCTTGAGCGTCGCCGCCGACGGTGTCGCGGTCTCAGAACTGCACCTCGGCTCCCACGCCGGCACCCACATCGACGCCCCTTCGCACACGATCTCGGGCGGCCGCACCATCGACCAGGTGCCGCTCGACGCACTCTCGGGCGACGCCCTGATTCTGCACCTCGCCGATCGAGTCACTGCAAGGGCCGGCATCGACTCCGCCATGCTCGGCCTTGACGCCTTCGAGTCGGTGCCCGCGATTGTCGCGATCTGCACAGGCTGGGATCGGCACTTCGGCGATGACCTCGCGCTGCAGCATCCCTTCGTGACAGTCGAAGCAGCTGAACGGCTATGGCAGCTCGGCATGCGGGTGCTCGCCGTCGACACGCTCAGCCCGGATCGCACCGCAATTGGTGAGGGCACCGCTGGGGGAGACACGGCTGGCGATCCCGATCCGCTGCCCGTGCACAGCGTGGTGCTGGGGCGAGGAGGCACAATTGTGGAGAACGTGCGCGGGCTCGATGCGCTCGGTGAGCGGGCCCGGATTGGCATCTTCCCGCTGCCGCTCCGGGGTGCCGACGGCGCGCCTGCCCGAGTCGTGGCGTGGACGGATGCGGATCGCTGATCCCGGGCGTTCCACGCGCCCGCGAGGGGTTGCGATCGCTCCCGGCCACTCGGGCTTGGTGTGCATCGCCCAGGGGTACTGCGGCTGAGGCTTGAGACGGAGCCGCGCGCACGGCGGTAAACTGCTGCGGTGCCCGGCGGCAGGGCTCACCGGAGCCAAGCCTGTCTCGGCAGGGCAGCGATCTCGGGCGCGGAAGTGAGGGGCGAACGTGGGAGACGAAGGGGTACGGTCGCTGGGCTACGCACGACCGGGCTTCGCGGCACTGCTGCCCGATCTTGCGGTGGTCGCACTTGGCGGATCCATCGGCTCGTTCGCACGCTATCTGCTCTCGACCTGGATCGCACCCAGCGGCGACTTTCCGCTCGCGGTCTTCTCAGTCAACATCGTAGGTGCGTTCCTGCTCGGGCTGCTTGTCGAGGTCATCACTCGGGCCGGGGGAGACGGCGGGCGCTGGCGCACGATGCGCCTCCTGCTCGGCACCGGCCTGCTCGGTGGATTCACCACCTACAGTCTGCTCGCAGCCGACCTTGCGGAGCTGCTGCTCGCCGGCGCTTTCGGAGTTGCGGCGCTGTATGCGCTGCTCACGCTTGTGCTCGGCGGCGCGGCGAGCTGGTGCGGGGTGCTGGCTGGGCGGATCCCGAGCCGTCTGCGAGCGCGGGGGGCGGCACAGTGAGCGGCGTGGCGGTCGCGATTGGTATCGCGCTCGCGGGTGGTTTCGGCGCTGCAGTTCGCCACCTCGTCGATACCAGCCTGCCTGATCGCGTGCGCGCTCGGTTCCCGTGGGGGATCATGCTCATCAATCTGAGCGGATCATTCGCGCTGGGGTTGCTCGTCGGCCTCGCGCTCGATCATCCGATCGCAAGCATGCTGTCGGTTGGATTCCTCGGCGGGTACACCACCTTCAGCACTGCGAGCCTCGACAGTGTGCGTCTGCTTGCTGCGCGGCGCTACGGTGCGGCCCTGTGGAACGGCCCGGGCATGCTGATTTTCGCCACAGCGCTCGCCGTGCTCGGCATCGTGCTGACGCGATCCTGATCCCTGATCTGCGCAGCGGCCGCCCCGCACTCGCGCCGCACCCGCCCTGCCCGGTTTGCCGCTCGTGCCTCCGGCACACACCTCATCGGAGTCATCCCAGTGGCCGTTTCACCAACGCGCAAACGACCACACGGGTGACCTCGATTGCTCAGCGCACTCGCCGGGCTTCGAAGGTGTGCGCCGGGTTCACGTATGCCTCCTGCGACTCGACGAGCTGCAGTTCGCGGCTGCCGGCCGCGAGGGTGCGCTCCAGCAGTTCGAAGACGCTCGCCGCGGTGCGCGACAGCGCCGCCGCCGCGTCTCCCGTGCGCCGCAGGTGCGCGGTGAAGAGGGCCGCGGTGACATCGCCAGAACCGTTGCGCTTGAGGGGGAGGCGCGGCGTCTCGAGCAGCCAGGCGCCGTCGCCGGTGACGGCGAGCATCTCGATCGTGGCCGGTTCGCCGTCGGCGGTGACGGGGCGATCGGGGCGCAGCAGGCTTGTCACGAGCACGGTGCTCGGGCCGAGTTCGCGGGCGCGATCGACAGCGTCGAGGGTTGATTCGAGGGTGTCGGGCGAGGTGCCCGTGATGAAGCCAAGCTCGAACTGATTTGGGGTGATGAGGTCGGCCTGTGGCACGACGCGGTCGCGGATTAGCTCCTGCACTTCGGGGGCAACGTGACAGCCCGATACTGCATTGCCGAGCACGGGGTCGCAGGCGTAGATGGCATGGGGGCTGTGCTGCTTCACACGCGCCACGGCGTCGAGGATCGCGTCGCCGATGCTGCTGCCGCCCTGGTAGCCGGAGAGCACGGCGTCGACGTTCTCGAGGCCGCCGCGTTCCTCGATGCCGGTCACGATCTCGCGCACGTCATCGCCGCTCAACATCGGGCCGCGCCAGGATCCGTAGCCCGTGTGGTTCGAGAAGCACACCGTCGAGACAGGCATCACCTCGACCCCGATGCGCTGCAACGGAAACACTGCCGCGGAGTTGCCAACGTGACCGTAGGAAACAGAGGACTGGATCGAGAGAATGCGCATGCATCGATCTTCGCACTGGTCTATTTCGTGGACCAATGACGCAGCGTGGCAGTAGACCACGGGTCGGCGAGCGTCGCCCCAGCCAGCTTGGTGAATGGGTGGGGTTAGATCGCCCTTCCCGGCGTGAGGATGTTGTGCGGATCGAGTGCGGTCTTAATCGCCTGCTGCACGTCGAGCGCCACCGGGTCGAGCTGCCAGGGCAGCTCGTGCCGCTTCACCGACCCGATGCCGTGCTCGCCCGAGATCGTGCCGCCGAGGGAGAGTGCGAGGCGGGTGATGTCGTCGATCACGCGGTCTGCGAGGGCGATGCCCTCTGCCGTATCGGGGGCTTCAACGGTGCTGTGCAGATTGCCGTCGCCCGCGTGCGCGACGGTCGAGACTCGCCTCCCGTAGTGCTCGGAGATCTCGGCGATGCCGTGGAAGACCTCGGCAAGTGCCGCCACAGGCACCCCTACGTCGCAGGAGATCTTGAGGCCGCGGGCGTTGAGCGCCGGGTTCGAGAGGCGACGCGCCTCGAGCAGCGCATCTGATTCGGACACCCCCGAGTCGGTCGCGCCGTGCTCAACGCACAGAGCGGTGATCGCGGCGGCCTTCTCGGCTGCGTCGAGCCCCACAGTCTGACCCACCAGCATCGCGCCGCGCGGAACCGTGAGACCGCTTGGATGGAAGGACTCGATGATCTCGACGCTGAGCGCGTCCATGAGCTCGAGCACCTCCGGCTGCACCGAGCCGCCCACAATCGCGGTGACGGCGCGCCCGGCGTCTTCGAGCGTATCGAAGCTGGCGCGGAAGGTGCGCGGTGTGCCCGGCGGCACGGGCTTCAGCCGAACGGTCGCCTCGGTGATGACGCCAAGTGTGCCTTCCGATCCCACGAACAGGCTGGTGAGGTCGTAGCCGACGACATTCTTGCGGGTGCGTGCGCCCACGCGCAGCACGCGCCCGTCGGCGAGCACCACCTCGAGTGCGGCGACCGAGTCGGTCGTCACCCCGTGCGAGACGCAGCGCAGCCCGCCCGCGTTGGTGGCGATGTTGCCCCCGACGGTGCAGCTGCGTGCGCTGGCCGGATCCGGCGGGAAGAACAGGCCCTGTTCGCGGCAGAGGGCATCCAGCTCTGCGGTGATGACGCCGGGCTGCACCACCGCAAGCCTATTGGGGGCGTCGATGTCGAGCACGCGGTTCATGCGCTCCAGCGACACGATGAGCCCGCCGTCATAGCCCATTGCGCCCCCGGTGAGGCCAGTGCCGGCACCGCGCACGCTCACCGGCACGCGGTGCTCGTGAGCCCAGGCAAGCGCAGCGGATACCTCAGCGGTCGATTCGGCGAGCACGAGTGCGAGCGGGGTGCCGTCTGGCACTGCCCGTGACGTGTCGATGGCGTAGGGCGCGATGAGGGCGGGGTCGCGCACCAGCCGTTCACCGAATACCCGCTGCAACTGCTGAAAAGATCCCACTCGGACTCCTTGATCGACGACGCTGTGCTGCAATCCACGCTAGCGCACGCCACAGGCACCGGGCCCGTGGCCGGCTGCGGCCTCGGCGGCCTGCAGTCCCGGTGGTGGGCGGCCGCGGTGGCGCACGGCCTCGCGTGGCAGGATGAGGGGGTGGATCAGCAGACGAGCGCGCAGACATCTTCCGGCGTGCATGCGCCGAACGGCGTCGGAGCCGGACGCTATGCCCCGAGCCCCTCAGGCGATCTGCACCTCGGTAATCTGCGCACGGCCCTGCTGGCGTGGTTGTTCGCGCGATCGAGTGGACGGCGCTTCCTCATGCGTGTCGAAGACCTCGATCGCGCACGCGACGCGGGCGCGGGGGAGCGGCAGCTCGATGATCTCGCCGCTCTCGGCATTGACTGGGATGGCCCGGCGGTGCTGCAGACGATGCGGGGGGCGGATCATGACGCTGCGATCAGCGCCCTCGCCGCCAGGGGTCTCGTCTACGAATGCAGCTGCACGCGCCGCGACATTCTCGCCGCGCCGAGCGCCCCTCATGCCCCGCCGGGGGCATACCCCGGCACCTGCCGCGACCGCACGGAGGAGGAGCGGGCGGCGGTGCGGGCCGCGATCCTGCCCCGGAAACCGGCCCTGCGGCTGCGCGCGCCGGAGGGAGTGCACGCGCTCGAGTTCGACGACCTCGTGCTGGGGCGCACCCGCGGCGATATCGACGACTTCGTGCTGCGGCGTGGCGATGGCACCGTCGCCTACAACCTCGCCGTGGTCGTCGACGATGCTGCGATGGGGGTGAACCAGGTGGTGCGCGGTGACGATCTGGCGTCGTCGACGCCGCGTCAGATGCTGCTGCAGCGCATGCTGGGGCTGCCGTCGCCGCCGGCTTTGGAATACGCGCATGTGCCCCTGGTGCTGGGCCCGAGCGGTGCGCGTCTCGCGAAGCGCGACGGTGCGGTCACCCTCTTACAGCTGCGCGACAGCGGTGTCACGAACGGAATGGTGCTCAGCGCCATCGCGGCATCGCTCGGGCTGGCATCACCGGGGGAGCCGGTGACCACCTCGCAGCTGCTCGATCGTTTCGACCCGGCAGCGCTGCCCCGCGAGCCGTGGCTATGGCGCGACGGCACCGCTCAGTAGCGCGGTGCCTACTTCTTGAGCGCCCGGATAATGCGGGCCAGGGCGCGCCCTGCCACCCACACGAACGGCACGCTGACGGCGAGCAGCGCGATCACGTTCGGCTCGAAGCGGGTGTAGCCGTCGCGTGTCACATAGGCACCGACGGGCACCGACATGCCGCCCCCGCCGCCGCCGGAGCCTTCGCCCTGAGCGTCTTCGAGGTCGCCGCCTCCCTCGCCGCCACCGAAACCGTACGAGGTGCACGCGACGGGGATGATCGTGGTGCCGTCGACCTCGATGGGCTCGCCATACGCGGAGTGGACGCCCACCTGAGTGACCGTGTCTGCAAGCTGCTGGGTGAGTGATGCCATGCCCTCACCCTACCCGCTCGACCGCGATTGCGGGACGAGTCTCAGGCAGCTCACACCGGCGGCTGCGTCTCGCCCGCGGCGTCGCTGGAGCGCCCGCGCCGGGCGGGCTCGGGCTGGGGCCGCTTCGCCTGGATGCCGTCGCCCGAGGAGACATGCTTGATGCGGCGGATCACCCACGGCACCAGGTGCTCGCGCGCCCACACCACGTCTTCCTTGCGGGCCTGGCGCCAGGTGCGCAGAGGCAGGGGTGGCGGATCCATCGGTGCGAGCTCGTGCGGCACGTTCAGGGCGTCGAGCGCTGCGCGCGCGATCGTGTGGTGGCCGAGCGCGTTAAGGTGCAGGCGGTCGCCGGCCCAGTAGCGGCTGTCTTGCAGCTCTTCGAGCGCCCACTGATCCACCACCACGCAGTCGTGCCGCTTCGCGACCTTGCGCACATTCTCATTGAAGATTGCCACCTTGCCGCGGATCGTGCGAAACACGGGCTGAAAATTGGTGTCCACTCCCGTGAACAGGAGGATCGTGGCACCGCTCGCACTGAGGCGCGCAATGAGGCGGTCGAGCTTCGCAGCCACCTCGTCAGGGTCGCTGCCAGGGCGAATGACATCGTTGCCACCGGCGCACACGCTGATGAGGTCAGGGCGCAGATCCAGCGCCGCCTCCACCTGCTCATCGGCGATCTGCTGGATCAGCCTGCCGCGCACCGCCAGATTCGCGTACGCGAACTCGCCGTCGAAGGCGCTCAGCACCTCCGCGAAGCGATCCGCCCACCCACGCAACCCACCAGGGCTATCAGCATCCGGATCTCCCACGCCCTCCGTGAAGGAGTCGCCGAGGGCCACGAAACGCGACCAGGGAAGCTCGATTCCCGTCTGTTCCTCTGTCACTGACAACCCCTGTTCGTTGAGCGGCGCCCGTCTGAGAACGCTCGCGATCTACACCGCTAGTCTAGAACGCTGTGACAGATTCGGATCCAGCCCTCCATCTCCCGGGAACGAGCGCCGCCGAACACCTGCCCCCCGCCTACCCCGAGCGCGCCGCCCACGGCACGGCCCCGCGGCTGCGCGCCTGGCAGGAGGAGGCGATCAAGCAGTACCTCGAGCAGGCCCCCCGCGACTTCCTAGCCTCGGCGACGCCGGGCGCCGGCAAGACGACGTTCGCGCTGCGCCTCGCCTCAATCCTGCGCGCCAACCACACCGTCAGCCAGATCGTGGTCGTCGCCCCCACTGAGCACCTGAAAACCCAGTGGGCCGACGCGGCCGCCCGCGCGGGCATCCGCCTCAACCCGCACTACTCCAACAGCGACGGGCTCGGCTACGGCCGCCACTTCCACGGCGTCGCCGTCACCTACGCGCAGGTCGCCATGAAACCGGTGCAGCACCGCTTGCTCACGGAAAACGCCGACACGCTCGTGATCCTCGACGAGGTGCACCACGGCGGCGACGCACTCAGCTGGGGCGACGCGATCCGCGAAGCCTACGGCAGCGCGAAGCGGCGCCTCTCGCTCACAGGAACCCCGTTCCGCTCAGACGATGCGCCGATCCCGTTCGTGCAGTACGCCCCCCAGGGTGACGGGTCGCGCCTCTCGCTCACCGACTACGACTACGGATACGGGCGCGCGCTCGCCGACGGCATCGTGCGCCCGGTCATCTTCATGGTCTACGCCGGCAAGATGCGCTGGCAGACCTCGGCAGGCGAAGAGATGGAAGCCGCGCTCGGTGAGGGCAACACGAAAGACATCACCTCACAGGCGTGGCGCACCGCGCTCGACCCCTCAGGCGACTGGATCGCGAAGGTGCTGCGCGCAGCCGACCGCCGCCTAAGCGAGGTGCGGCAGCAGATCCCCGACGCCGGCGGGCTCGTGATCGCCACCGATCACGCCGCCGCGAAGTCGTATGCGCGGCAGCTGCGCGAGATCACCGGCGAAGAGGTGGCGCTGATCCTGTCGGATGATGCGGGTGCCTCGGAACGCATCGACTCGTTTTCGGCGGGGGATTCGCGCTGGATGGTCGCGGTGCGCATGGTGTCGGAGGGCGTTGACGTGCCCCGTCTTGCTGTCGGCGTGTACGCCACGAGCTCGTCGACGCCGTTGTTCTTCGCGCAGGCCATCGGTCGCTTCGTGCGTTCGCGGCGCCGCGGCGAGGTCGCTTCGGTGTTCATTCCGAACGTGCCCGCGCTCATGCAGCTCGCCGCCGAGCTCGAGAAGGAACGCAACCACGTGCTCGAGGGCCCCAAGAGCGCGGAGGAGATGTGGGACGCCGAGGCCGCGCTCATGGCGGAGGCGGAGCGCGAGGACCGCGCCTCTTCGGAGCTTGAAGAGGCCGAGTTCAAGTATCAGGCGCTCGGATCTGATGCGCACTTCGACAGGGCGGTGTTCGACGGGGCCGAGTTCGGTGGCTACGCCGAGGTGGAGAGCGAGGAGGAGCTTGATTTTCTTGGCTTCCCCGGGCTGCTTGAACCGCAGGAGGTGAAGGCGCTGCTGCAGCAGCGGCAGGCGCGGCAGGCGCGCCGCTCGGCGAACCGTCAGGGGCTGCTCGAACACGCGCCGGAGCGAGCGGAGGCTCCCGAGGCGCTGCACCGCACCCTTGGCGAGCAGCGCAAGCTGCTGTCGAGCCTCGTGGGCATGTACGCGAAGGTGTCGGGAGAGCCGCACAAGGATATTCACACCGAGCTGCGACGGGTCTGCGGCGGTCCGGCAGTGGCGCAGGCCTCGGTGACCCAGCTGCAGAAGCGGATCGAGTTGCTGCGGCGGCGACTGCGCCCGTAGCGGGTCGGGGCAGGATCAGGCGCAGTGCGTGGAGCTTCGTAGGATGGGCCTGTGGGAAAGAAACGCGCAGCAGCCTCGACTCCGGCAACACTCGCGCTCGTGGCGGCGGGCATCCCCTTCGAGTTGCGGGCCTATGAGCATGATCCCGGGGTGAGCGATTTTGGGGGAGAGGCCGCAGCTGCGCTCGGCGTCGTGCCCGAGCGCGTATTCAAGACGCTGCTCGCCGAAGTTGACGGTGCGCTCGCCGTCGGCATTGTGCCGGTTTCGGGTCGTCTCGATGTGAAGGCGCTTGCCGCCGTGCTTGGCGGCCGGCGGGCGGTGATGGCGGATCCCGTGCTTGCGGAGCGCAAGACCGGTTACGTGGTGGGTGGCATCAGCCCGGTCGGGCAGCGCACGCGTTTGCGCACGGTGCTCGATGAGTCGGCGCTGGATCACGGCACGGTGCTCGTGTCGGGTGGCCGCCGTGGCCTCGATATCGAACTCGCGCCGCAGGATCTGGTGCGCGTGACGGGCGCGGTGGTGGCGTCGATCGGGCGTGCGGCGTGAGGTGCGGCGTGAGCTGGGACCTGGGGTGCGGTGCGCAGTGCGGTGCGCGGGTCGCAGCGGATCGGATGCGGATCGGCGTGGCCGTGCGGCGCTCAGCAACCGGGCGCGGCACCGGTCCAACCGGCGCGACGCGCCCGGCCGGTCCCGCCGGATTCGTACCGCGCCGGGATCCGTGCTAAATTACTATCTGTTCGGCCGATGAAGGTCCGGATCGTTCGCGCGGGTGGCGGAATTGGCAGACGCGCTAGCTTGAGGTGCTAGTGCCCGTATTAGGGCGTGGGGGTTCAAGTCCCCCCTCGCGCACGTGAATGAGAACAACCCCCGGCAGGTCATTGCGACCGGCCGGGGGTTGTTTGCATGGGGGCAGGGGTGATGTCCACGGTGGCTGCCGTGTTTCAGCGTGAGCAGCAGGGCATGGCTCGCTAAGCTCGAGCCATGACCTTTGAGAGCATCCTCCAGCGCTTCGACAAGCTCGCGGGTGGCAGGCAAGCCGGCATTGCGATCTCCGATGAGCTGCGCAGCCATCCGAAGACTCGTCGCGCCTTCACCTGGATCATGTGGTTGCTGCTCGCTGAGCTGTTGCTCGGGGTTGCGGCCGTGGTGATCGCCGTTGCGATCGCTGCGGGCGGCGAGGCAGTGCCGTTCGCGGTGTGGATGCGCACGCTCGTGGTGTTCGGTATGACCGTCACCCTGTTCTACTTCGCGTGGCGGGCATCGCTCGGCTGGCGTTGGGCGTATCTGCGCTTGCGGCTCTTCTCGCAGATCTTCCCCGTCATTACCCTGGTGCTTGCGGCGATCCCCGGGCTGTATCCCGCGTGGATGGTCACCGAGCAGATCATCTTCAGCCTCATCATGATCGGCATCGCCGACTTCCTGACGAGCGATCACATGCGCGCGGCATTCAAGGCGCCCGAAGCGCCGTCGAAGCTGGACAACTCGACGCCTACTGACTGAGGGGGCGGATCACCGGCCTGCGCGATCCGCTGCGTGTTCCGGAGTGAGCACGAGCCCCCGGGGTGAGTACGACGACTGCGTGAGCCGCTGCAGCCACTCACGCGAAAGCTGCGGGCGCTCACGCTCCGAGAAGTGGAAGACGATCGGCACACCGGCCGAGATCCAGAGCGTGGTGGTGATCGCACGCTGCTGAGTGTCAGCGGTCCAGGTGAGAAAGAATGACTCGTTTCTTCGCATCCTGTTGACGATCACCACTCGCAGATGTTCCAGGGTTCGGTCGTCGAAGCGATACTCCTGGTTCCTGCCGTAAATGAGTGTTCCCACTGCTGCCTTCGTCTCCGGGCCTGAGCGACTCCTTGAGGCGGGGTGCCGGTTCCGGCGGATGGCTCGTCCGGCACGGTGGAGTTGGGGAAGAGGTGTTTCCCCCGGCAACTGTAGCCACGCAGGCCTCACCCGCAGGGGTGTATTCTCGTGGGCGCACACCCGGTATGGAGCACCGCTCAGGGCTATCGTTCAGGGGCGCAGGCAGGCGCGTTCGCGGCGAATCCCACCGCCGCATTACCTATACTCATCGTGTGCAAACTGAGCCGCTGAGTCTTCGTCTCCTCAACGACTACGAGGTTGTCGTGGCAGGGCTGCGCACCATGCTCGAACCCTTCGGCGAGCGGGTGCGCGTGGTCGAGGAAGATGTGCAGGAAGTTTCCGGGCGGCGCGTGGACCTCACCCTCTATGACACCTTCGGGCGTGCGCTTGCGGCGCAGCAAGATCTCGACGAACTTGCCGCCGATCCGCTGACAGGCACCGTCGTGGTGTACGCATGGAACACCGACGAGGCGGAGAAAAGCGCGGCGGGACTCGCCGCCATCGACAAGGCACTTCCCGCGCATCAACTCGTCGCCGAGCTCGAGCGGATCGCGGGCCGTGCACCCGCACGCAGCACCACCGCTCAGCGCGCCGCATTGCCCGCAGCGACCCTCTCGGAGCGTGCCGCGCAGCCCGCACGTCTGACCGAGCCAGAAAGCTCGTGGCCGGGCCGTGAGCACGGCCTCAGCATGCGCGAAGCCGAGGTCGTCGCCCTCATCACTCAGGGGCACACGAACGACGAAATCGCAGCCACGCTGTTTCTCAGCCCCAACTCGCTCAAGTCCTACATTCGGGCCGCCTACCGCAAGATGGGCGTTGAACGTCGCTCACAAGCAGTGCGGTGGGGCATTGAGCACGGCATGCTGCCTGAGCGGGCCCAACGCCGCTGAACTTCCGCAAACGCACCAGGAGCCAGGCCCGCTGGGGGATTGCCCTCGGCGCCACCCTCGCTGTGCTCGCTGCGGGCCCACTCGGTGGGATAGGATTCGGCTCGTCGGGTGGCAATAGCGATCACCGCAGGCCACTCGACGCACGGTAGACGGCAGGGATCCGCCTATTTCAGCCTCAATAAAGGAGTTCACCGTGTCTTTCTGGACATCATTCTGGGACATCATCGTCTGGTTCTTCTGGGTCTTCGTGTTCGTCGCCTACCTCATGGCGCTGTTCTCGATCATCGGCGACCTGTTCCGCGACCGCACCACCAAGGGATGGGTGAAGGCCATCTGGGTTGTCTTCCTGATCTTCGTGCCCTTCCTCACCGCGCTCGTCTACCTCATCGCGAGGGGCGAGGGCATGGGCCGCCGGGCCGCGGCAGCCGCCGATGAGCAGCAGCGCGCCGCCGAAGACTACATCCGCACCGTTGCCGGCGACAGCCCGGCCCAGCAGATCGAGCGCGCGCACCAACTGCTGACCGCAGGCGCGATCACCGAAGAAGAGTTCGCGACGCTCAAGCGCCAGGCGCTCGCCTGATTGGCGCGCACCACCAACTGACGGCCCCGTCGGTGCTTCGGCACCAGGCGGGGCCGTCAGGCGTTTCAGCCGAGCATCAGGCCGAGCTGGCCTGCCGCGTACGTCGCCGCGCCAGCACCCGCGTGGCGATGACGCCCTGACGTGGCGCGAACAGGTAGGCCAGCGCGAACGCGGTGCCCTGCGCGAGCACGATCATGGGCCCAGAAGCGGTGTCGAGGTAGTAGCTCGTGTAGAGGCCCACAACAGCGCAGCCCGCAGCGATCGCGGGGGCGATCCAGAGCATGCGGCCGAAACGGTCCGTGAGCAGGTAGGAGGTTGCGCCGGGAATGATGAGCATCGCGACCACCAGCACCACACCCACCGCCTGCAGCGCGACCACCGAGGTCATGGCGAGCAGCCCCAGCAGTATCGCGCCGAGCACGCGCGGGCGCAGGCCGATGGCGTGCGCGTGCGTGGGATCGAAGGCGAACAGTGTGAAATCGCGCCGCTTCACGACCAGCACCACGATGACGAGTGCGGCAAGCACCACGATCTGCAGCAGATCGGCGGTCGATACGCCGAGCAGATTGCCGAAGATGATGTGAGTGAGATCGGTCTGCGACGGCACGACCGAGATGATCACCAGCCCGAGCGCGAACAGCGTGGTGAAGACGATGCCGATGGCGGCGTCCTCTTTCACCCGGCTCGAGTCGCGCACGGCACCGATGAGGGCGACCGCGAGCACACCGAACACCACCGCCCCCAGCGCGAAGGGCGCACCTACGATGTAGGCGAGAGCAACCCCCGGCAGCACCGCATGCGAGACAGCGTCACCCATCAGCGACCAGCCGATCAGCACGAGCCAGCAGGAGAGCAGCGCGCAGATCACCGAGGCGATCAGGGCCGTTGCGAGGGCGCGGGTCATGAAATCGTAGCTGAGCGGGTCGAACAGCAAGTCGAGCGGGTTCATGCCTCGTCTCCTCGGTCGGGAAGGTCGCCGTCGCGGTGCAGCACATCGAGCCCGAAGGCGAGGGCCAGCGCCTTCGGTTGCAGCACCGCCTCGGGAGCGCCCTGCATGAGTACGCGGCGCATGAGCAGCACGGCTTCGTCGGCGAGGGCGGGGAGCGCGTGCAGATCGTGGGTGGAGACGAGGATCGTGTGCCCGTCGTTCGCGAGTTCTTTCAGGAGTCTGGTGATGGTGGCTTCTGAGCGTTTGTCGACGCCGGCGAATGGCTCATCGAGCAGCAGCGTGGTGGCGCCCTGCGCGATGCCGCGGGCCACGAAGGCGCGCTTGCGCTGGCCGCCTGAGAGCCGCCCGATCTGCCGGTCGGCGTAGTCGCTCAGCTCGACGCGTTCAAGCGCGCGATCGACGGCCTCCCGATCGGCCCGCCGGGGTCGGCGCGAGATGCCGAGGTGCCCGTAGCGCCCCATCATTACGACATCGCGCACCGAGACGGGAAACGCCCAGTCGACGTCTTCGCTCTGCGGCACATAGCCGATCCGCCCGTCTCCGCGGGCCCGCGCCGGCGGGTCGCCGTCGATGAGCACGGAACCGGCATCGGGGCGGATCATGCCCATGATCGCCTTGAACAGAGTCGATTTGCCTGATCCGTTCATGCCGACGAGGCCGCAGACGCGGCCCCGCGCGAGGGCGAAGCTTGCGGAATCGAGGGCGAGCACTTCGCCGTAGCGCACGGTGAGGTTGCGGACCTCGAGCGCGGGAGCGGGGGAGGCGGCGGTGTGGTCTGGGGTGCTCATGGGGTGCTCCCGGTGAGGGCTTCGGCGATGAGGTTGGCATCGTGGCGGATCAGCGCAAGGTAGCTCGGCACGGGGCCGCCGGCATCTGACAGTGAGTCGACGTAGAGCACGCCCCCGAAGACGGCGTCTGTCGATTCGACGACCTGACGCATCGGCTTGTCTGACACGGTCGACTCGCAGAACACCGCTGGCACATTGTTGTCGCGCACGAAGTCGATGGTGCCCGCGATCTGGCGCGGTGTTGCCTGCTGTTCGGCGTTGACGGCCCAGATATAGCGCTCGGTGAGTCCGGTGTCGCGGGCGAGGTAGGAGAAGGCCCCTTCGCAGGTGACGAGGGCGCGCTGCTGCTCGGGCAGTTCGGCGAGTTGCGCGGTGAGTTCGTCGTGCACGCTCTGCAGTTCGGTTTGGTAGGCCTGGCCGTTGGCGGCGTAGTCGTCGGCGTGCTGCGGATCGAGGGCGCTGAAGGCGGTCACGATGTTGTCGATGTAGAGCTGCGCGCTGCGTGGGCTCATCCAGGCGTGCGGGTTTGGCAGGCCGTGGTGGGCGTCGCCGGCGATGGGGATCGCTTCGATACCGTCGCTGACGACCGCGCGGGGAACGTCGAGATCGGCCACGAACTGTTCGAACCAGGCTTCGAGACCGAGGCCGTTGTTGAGGATCAGTTCGGCGTCTGCCGCGCGGCGCACGTCGCTCGGTGTGGGTTCGTAGCCGTGAATTTCTGCACCGGGCTTGGTGATCGATTCGACGCGCAGGTGGTCGCCGGCCACGTTGCGCGCCATATCGGCGAGCACGGTGAATGTGGTGAGCACGACGGGGCGGCCGTCGTCGGGTGCGGCTTCGTCTGCCGAAGTGGCCGATCCGCATCCCAGCAGGGTGCTTGCGGCGAGCGCGAGTGCGGCGAGGGTGAGGCCGCCGCGTGCGGCGGCGCGGTGGGTGCGGCGGGGCATGGGGCTCCTGTGCGGTTGCGGTGGGGGTTGGTGCTGATCGACGAAGAGGTTCGGTGATGTCCATCCTAAAGTTCGTCATGCCGAACTTTCAAGTCTGTTGTGTCGATGTTGCTTGGTGCAGTGATGCAACGGGCCCTCGCAGGCCGCAGCGGATCGCGATCCGCGAGCGGGTTCGGCTTGCAATGCCTTGTCTGGGCCGCAAAGGTATAAGAGCTGGAATGGTTCAGCTGATAGGGGCGGAGTGGCTATGAGTTCACAGGATCAGCAGGATGATGGGGCGGGGCAGGACAGGCACGACCCATCGCATCGGGCTGCCCACGGCGACGATGCGGCCGTGCCGGATCACGCCGCCACTGCGGGAATCGCATCAGAGGCTGAACTCGCCGCGCAGCTGAACCGGGTTGCTGCCGCGATCCCCTCCGATCCCGAACTGCCGGTCACCGTGCATCTGCCGCAGTCGGTGCAGATCGCCGAAGACGATTCCGATGCCCGCATCACCGAGAAGCTTCGGCGTCACGGGGTGCGTATCGGGAAAGGCATGATCTCGCCCCGAGTGTTCTGGCCCGCGCTCATCGTGATCCTCCTCGTCTCGCTGTTCGCGATTGTCGCTCCCGCGCTCGCAGATAACGTCTTCACCGCGGTGCAGAGCTGGATCGTTGAGAACCTCGGCTGGTACTACATGATCATCGTGGCGGTGTTCATCGTGGTCGCGGTCGGCATTGCGTGTTCGCGGCTCGGGCGGATCCGCCTCGGCCGCGATGACGACACCCCCGAGTTCGGGGCGCTCTCCTGGTTCGCGATGCTTTTCGCAGCGGGCATGGGCATCGGTCTCGTGTTCTACGGGGTTGGCGAACCCCTCACCTATGCGACGGTGCAGCCGAAGCCCGGCTGGGAAGGCGACCAGGCCGAACTCGCCGGCCTTGCCATGGCGCAGACCTTCGTGCACTGGGGGCTGCACCCGTGGGCGATCTACGCGATCATCGGCCTCTCGATCGCCTACGCCATTCACCGCCGCGGCCGGCCCGTGTCCATTCGCTGGGCGCTTGAACCTCTCTTCGGTGAGCGCGTCAAAGGTTGGGTGGGCGATCTGATCGATGTGCTCGCGATCTTCGGCACCGTCTTCGGCGTGGCGACCTCACTGGGACTCGGCGTGCAGCAGATCTCCGCGGGCATGGCCGAGATCGGAGTGGTCGACAGGGTGGATAACACCCTGCTCGTGGTGCTGATCCTCGTGATCACGCTCATCGCCATGTTCTCGGTGATCAGCGGTATCGGTGCGGGGATGAAGTGGCTTTCGAACATCAACCTGTCGGTTGCGGGATTGCTGCTCATCAGTGTGCTGCTGCTCGGGCCGACCCTGTTCCTGTTGCAGAACCTCACCGAGTCGATTGGCTTCTACCTCGCGAACGCCCTGCAGATGACCTTCGACATCGGCGCCTATCAGCGCTCTCCCGAAGCCACGAGCTGGTTCTCGGGCTGGACCATCTTCTACTGGGGGTGGTGGATCTCCTGGTCGCCGTTCGTGGGCATCTTCATCGCCCGCATTTCGCGCGGCCGCACCGTGCGCGAGTTCATCGCGGGAGTGCTGCTCGTGCCCACGCTCGTCGGTATCGTGTGGTTCTCGGTGATGGGTGGGGCCGGTCTCTACAGGCAGATCTTCGGTGCGGGCGACCTCGTCGTGAACGGCGAGGTGCACGTCGAGAGCGCCCTGTTCAAGGTGCTCGGGGATTTGCCCTTCGGCACGGTCTTCTCGGTGCTCGGAATCCTGCTCGTGGCGATCTTCTTCATCACCTCATCGGATTCGGGATCACTGGTGGTCGACATGCTCGCCTCTGGCGGCCACCCCAACCCTCCCACCTGGTCGCGAGTGCTGTGGGCGGTGCTCGAAGGCCTGGTCGCGATCGCACTGCTGCTCGCCGGTGGATTGCAGTCGTTGCAGGCGGCCGCGCTCGCCACAGCGCTGCCGTTCAGCGTGGTGCTGCTGCTGATGAGCTGGTCGACGCTGCGTGCGTTGCGTATCGACGACCGCGTGCTCGAACGCGCCGAACGCATCGCGCGCCTCGATCGGGTGACCGAGCACATCTCGAACGAGCTGGCCGGCACCATCACGGATATCCCAGAGCTCGAGTCGTGGGTGGACGACCGGATCGACTACCGCATCTCGCGCACCAGGGGAGCCTTCGGGCGCCGCCCCGGCGAGAAACGCTAGACAGGTCGGCGCCGGTGCATAGGTTGCCGGCGCACAAGGCGCTCGGTGCTGAGCCGGAAGCCGAGCGCGACGAGCGCCGAACGCAGGGCCTCGTGCGCCGGGGCGGCCGGGATCTCGACGCGCGCGGTCCAGGCACCGGCGTCGGCGAGTCCGTCGAGCAGCGCGCCGATGCGGAGGGGATCCGTGACGGTGCCCGCAGCGGCGGGGACGAGCTCCGCGATGCGGTCGGAGGAGACCCAGGTGTCGTCCGGGCCGGGCGAGAACTCCAGGGGGAAGCCAAGCTCTGCGGCGAGCGCGCGGAGCTCGGCGTCGGCTCCTGCCGACGTGCCGGCGGTGCCGGCGGTGCCGACTGATGCGCCGACGACGGCGCGCGATCCTGCCGCGCCTCCAACGGTCTCCCCACCGCCGGGGCGTCGCGACCGCAGCCAGCTCTCGGAGTGCGGGCGGTAGCCCTCGGCGAGGTACAGCTTGCGGGGGCGCGGGTTGCCGCCCATCACTTCGACCACGGCGGTCCCGATCCCGGCCGCATCGGCCTCCGCATCGACCGCGCGCATGAGCCGGGTGCCGACGCCAGCACCGCGCGCCTCGGGCAGCACGCTGAGCGTCTCGAGCACCACCGCCGGCAGGCCGTCGATCTCGTCGGCGTAGCTGAGTGCGTAGCCCACGGGGCACCCCTCCTGCACGCCGAGGTGGATCGAGACCCACGGGTGCTCCGCGCTGAGCCGCCGATAGTGACGCTCGCGCAGCGCCCAGCTCTCCTCGCGGTCGATGACCGCCAGCCCGGCGGCCCCGATCGCGACGTGATGGTCGAAGAGCGCCTCCCAGAGCGGTGCGAGGCGCGGCAGCGCTGCGACGCCGACGCGTTCGATCCTGATCGATCCGGGCATGAGCACCTCCGCGGGATAGGTTCCTGCCCGCAGTCTACGGGGCGCAGACGCGGCAACTGCTCGTTCTCCAGTAGCCCGTCACCGTCGCGCGGCGGACGTGCCGCGGTGCCGGAGGCGATTTCCGTGCAGTCGCCGAGCCCCCTGCCTGGGTAGCGTCATCGTCAGATTTACACCCAGCAAACCGTCTTCCTCCGCCTTGCTTGGCACCCCGCCCTGGCGCTGCTCGCAACGGCAACGATGTACGAAACGCACCCTAGCCCGCGAGCGCCGCCGAAACCGCCAGCTCCACTGTGGGGTGATCGAAAGCGAAGCCCGACCGTTCCAGCACCGCAGGCACCACCCTCGCATCCGCGAGCAGCAGGGAGTCTGCCGCATCGCGCCCGAGCCCCAACCGCAACGCCCACGCCGGTGCCGGCACCAGGAATGGGCGGTGCAGCTGCCGGGCCAGCTCCCGCCCGATATCGTTCGCGCTGGCGGGCTGCGGCCCGCACAGATTCACAGGCCCTTCGACGTCTGCGGTGATGAGGTGGCGGATCGCCCGCACCTCGTCGTCGAGCGAGATCCACGGCCACAGCTGCGTGCCGGCACCGAGCGGCCCACTCACACCCAGCTTCGTGAGTGGGAGCAGCGGCTTCAGCACCCCCTCGGTGTGCAGCAGCGGAGCCGTGCGCAGCAGCACCACCCGCGTCTCACGCCCAGCAGCACGGGCCTCCCGCTCCCACGCCCCGCTCAAATCTGCAAGAAAGGTACTGCCCTGCGGGCTCGACTCGTCAAGCGTCTCACCAGGGCGATCACCGTAGTAGCCCACCGCCGACGCGCTCAGGAACGCCGGAGCCCGCCCACCGAGCTCGCGCAGTGCGGTCGCGATCGTGCGAGTGGGGAGCAGCCGCGACTCTCGCAGCGTGCGGCGATACCCCGCCGTCCACGGCAGCTTGCCAATACTCGCGCCATTGAGGCACACCACAGCGTCAGCGCCGTCGAGCACCGCCGGGTCGAGCGGACGCCCATCCCTGAGCCACTCGACCTCATGCGGCCCCCGGGCCTGCCGCCGCACCAGGTGCGTGATCCGCCACCCCTCAGCCTGCAGCAGCCAGCTCAGCGCCCCACCAATCAACCCGGATCCGCCCGAGATCACCACATGTCCACCCATGCTGCGCCCCCTTCGCCTGACCCGATCCTAGCCCCGTGCCCTGCACGCTCGCAGCCCTGCGCAGCCCCTCACTGAGCGCGAGGAGAGGAAGCAGGCGTACCCTCGGGACATGCGCACGCCACATCAGACCGCGGCGGCCCCCGGCGACCCCCGCACAAGGAACGCGCGCAACACCCCTGCCCTCGGCTCAGCCTTCGCCGCGCAGCTCCCCGAACTCGCGCTGCCCTGGCAGGCGATGCGCCTAGAACACCCCGCGATCCGCACCCTCAACGAGCCACTCGCGCGAGAACTCGGCCTCGACCCCCAATGGTTGCGCAGCGAACAGGGCACGCGCTGGCTCATCGGCGTCGATCACCCCGAAGGCAGCCGCCACACCGCCCAGGCCTACGCCGGGCACCAATTCGGCGCCTATACCCCACGTCTCGGCGACGGCCGCGCCCTCCTCCTCGGCGACCTCACCGACACCCACGGCAGGCCACGCGAAGTGCACCTCAAAGGGTCGGGCCGCACCCCCTTCGCCAGAAGCGGCGACGGCCTCGCCGCCCTCGGCCCCATGCTGCGCGAACACCTCATGGGGGAGGCGATGCACGCACTCGGCATCCCCACCACCCGCGCGCTCGCGGTCGTCGCCACCGGCCAGCGCGTCATACGCGACCTCGACGCCCTGCCCGGCGCCGTGCTCACCAGGGTGGCTGCCAGCCACCTGCGCGTCGGCACCTTCCAGTACGCGCGCGCCCTCGGTGACACCGCAGTGCTGCGCCGCCTCGCCGACCTCGCAATCGACCGACACTACCCCGCACTCACGGAAGGCGACAGCCCATACCTGGGGTTGCTCACCGCCGTAATTGAAGCGCAGGCGCGCCTCGTCGCCTCATGGATGCTCGTCGGCTTCGTGCACGGCGTCATGAACACCGACAACACCGCAATCTCGGGAGAGACCATCGACTACGGGCCCTGCGCCTTTCTCGACGCCTACGACCCCGCAGCGGTGTTCAGCTCGATCGACACCCACGGCCGCTACGCCTACGGAGCCCAAGCCGCCATCGCCGGCTGGAACCTCACCCGCTTCGCAGAAACCCTGCTGCCACTCATCGCCGAAGAAACAGATGGAGACCCCGAAACCGCGGAGGGCCTGGCCGTCGCCGCACTCCACAACTTCGGTCCCGCCTACGACACAGCCTGGACCGCCGGCATACGAGCCAAGCTCGGCCTCGCCGCACACCCCGTCGAAGACCACACTGTGATCGCACTCGCCGCAGAACTGCTGCGAGAACTCGCAGAGGGGCGGATCGACTACACACGCGCATTCCGTGCGCTTGCCGAGACCGCACGTGCGGCGGCCGGGGGCTCTGGAGATGCCGGTGGTGCTGGCGATCGGGGTGCTGGGGCCGCGATTCGTTACAAAGAACTGCTCGGTGGGGCCGGCGGTGCCGGGGGATGGCTGGAAGCCTGGCTTGCGCTCAGCCCCGATCCCGACGCTATGGACGCCGTGAACCCCCTGTACATTGCCCGCAATCACCTCGTCGATGAGGCGCTCGCCGCCGCATCCGACGGCGACCTCGCCCCCTTCGAAGCCGCGCTCGCCGCCGTGACGCGGCCCTTCGCCCCGCGACCTGGCCTCGAAGCCTACGCGCTCCCCGGCCCGCCCGGCCGCCCCCACATCACCTACTGCGGCACCTAAAGCGCAGCCTGCCCTCCCGGCCGCCCCCGCGTCGCCCGGGGGTGAAAGGAGTAGGGGCTGGTAGGAGCAGTAGGGGCGAGAACGGGGGGGCGACGAGTCGCGGCGGTGCAGCGAGCCGGGTGGAGCACTACGTGGGCGGGCGGCACCATTCGGGCCGGAGGGGTAGCCTGGGCGGGAGGAAGCAGGCGCGCAAGGGAGCGGATCATGGACACACCTCGGCCTCGGACGGCGATCGTCACCGGAGGAGCCCGCGGGCTCGGGCGCGCGATCGCCCTCGAACTCGCGCGGCGCGGCGCGCGGCTCGCGCTCTTCGACCTCGATCTCGACGGTGCGACGGAGACCGCGCAGCTCATCCGCGCATCGGGTGGCGAAGCCGCAGCGTTCGCCGTTGATGTGAGCGATGAGCAGAGCGTGCGGGACGGGGTGGCCCAGGTCGCGGAGCGCCTCGGGCCGCCGCTCATCCTCGTCAACAACGCGGGCGTGCTGCGCGACGATCTGCTATTCAAGATGCCCGTCGAGAACTGGGACACGATCATGAGCGTGCACCTGCGCGGCGCGTTCCTGATGAGCCGCGAAGCGCAGCAACACATGGTGGATCACGGTTGGGGGCGGATCGTGAACATCTCCAGCACCTCGGCGCTCGGCAACTCGGGGCAAGCGAACTACTCAGCGGCCAAAGCCGGCATCCAGGGCTTCACGAAGACGCTCGCGCTCGAACTCGGCCGCTTCGAGATCACCGCCAACGCGGTCGCGCCGGGGTTCACGGTCACCGACATGACCCGCTCTGTCGCCGAGCGGCTTGGCATTGGCTTCGACGAGCTCGTCGCGCGCGAGACCGCGGCGGTGCCGGTGCGGCGCGTGGGCACTCCCGAGGACATCGCGCACGCGGTCGCCTTTTTCGCTGACGAGGCGAGCGGCTTCGTGTCGGGTCAGGTGCTCTATGTGGCGGGCGGTCCGCGCGGCTGAAGTGGTGACGGGGACGCAGCAGGGCGTCCGGCCCGCCCCGAGGGGAAGGCTGGACGCCCTGCAGAGCAGGCCCGCTAGGCAGTTTGCCCGCGGTGCTTGCCCTCGGCGATCTCCTCCACGAGTTTCGCGTTGAATGCTGGCAGGTCGTCAGGGGTGCGGCTCGTGACGAGGCCCTGATCGACCACCACCTCTTCATCCACCCAGGTTGCGCCGGCGTTGCGCAGATCGGTTCGCAGGCTCGGGTACGAGGTGACGGTGCGACCGTGCAGCACGTCTGCGTCGGCGAGGATCCAGCCGCCGTGGCAGATTGCGGCGACCGGCTTGTGCTGCTCGAAGAAGTCGCGGGTGAAAGCCACGGCGTGCTCGTCGAGCCGGATGCGGTCGCCGTTCACCACTCCGCCCGGCAGCACGAGTGCGTCGTAGTCGGCGGCGCTGGCCTCGGCGGAGGAACGACTCACCGGGGCCTCATGCCCATTCTTGCCGCGGATCGTGCCGGTGTTCGTCGAAACGATGTCAACCTCGGCACCGTGCTCTCGCACAGCGGACAGTGGCTCGGTCAGCTCTGAATCTTCGAAGCCGTTCGTGGCGAGGATCGCTACGCGCTTTCCGGTCAGGTGCGTCATGGAGTTCTCCTAATCTCGTTGCGTGCATCGGATCAGTTCCAGTCAACCGTCTCGGCGCCTGGGCGGACACCCCGTTGCGCTGGCTCGCGCAAATCGCTATCTTGCGCGCGGTGCTCTCGCCGGGGGCGGATCGCCGGCCGTTGGGGCGCATTTCGCCCGACGCGCCGATCACTCGCTCGTGGTGGTGGCGCGTTCCAAAAGACGGTCGGGGATCACGGAGATGAGGGGCTTGGTGAGTCGGTAGCGCCAGTCCGAGACGACCACGGCACGGCCCCGGTACAGCCCGCGAAGTCCCTCGCGGGCGACTCGGCAGGTCTCGGCCCAGGCGATGCGGGGGAGCCAGGGGAGATGATCCGCCCCCATGCGCTCGTGGAACTCTGTGTCGAGCAGGCCGGGGCAGAGGGCCGTGATCCGCACCCCGCTGCGCCGGTACCGGGCGTTCAGCGACCGCGACAGTGAGACGACCGCGGCCTTCGCCGCGCCGTAGCTGCCGCTCGGGGTGAATGCGGCGACGCTCGCGACGTTCATGATCCAGCCGCGGCGGCGCGCGAGCATGCCCGGGATCGCGGCGTGCGCGAGCCGCAGCGGCACCCACGACAGCAGCTCGTGCAGTTGCCGTTCGTCGGCGATACGGCTCGACTCGAAGCCCTCATATACGCCGAAACCGGCGTTGTTGATGAGAATGTCGACGGGCGAGCTGGGGTCGGCGACGCGCTGCGCCGCGCGTTCGAGGCCGTCAGGCTCGGTGAGGTCGGCAGCGAGCACTTCGACGGTGACGCCGTGCTCGCTGCGCAACTGGCGGGCGAGGGTTTCGAGTCGTGCCTCGTCGCGGGCGACGAGCACCAGGTTCACGTGGCGCTGCGCGAGCTGCCGAGCGAGTTCAGCGCCGAGCCCGGCGGAGGCTCCGGTGACGAGCGCGAGATATGCCATGTCGCCCAGTCTCTCATCCGGCACCTAGGCTGATG
Organism: Leucobacter sp. VD1; assembly: GCF_037150695.1. Lineage (NCBI taxonomy): Bacteria > Bacillati > Actinomycetota > Actinomycetes > Micrococcales > Microbacteriaceae > Leucobacter > Leucobacter sp. VD1. The sequence goes on along the minus strand of NZ_JBBCPO010000001.1, from coordinate 1,044,217 downwards.
ATGTGCCAGCGCCTCAGATCATCGCAGTTGTCGGATTCGTGCTGCTCGGCGCGCTGGCGCTCGGATCGCTGCTGCTGGCGCGCAGGCTTGTGTCGCGTCGTGCGAGGATCGCGGCGCTGTCGACTGGGATTGTGCTGCTGCTCGGTGCTGCGGCCGGTGCCATAGGGGCGGTTGCGGTCGGTTCGGCACAGCGTGTGCCTCCGGCCCCGGCCGAGGAGCGGATCGACGAGCGCGCGGACGCCGCGGAACCGCGCACCATGCCCGACGACTTTGTCGACGCCCGTGAGCTCGAACCCGGCATCGAGGTCGAGCTGCGCTACGCGGGCACCCGCAACTTCACGGGGCATGTAGTCGACGGCTACGAGGCCGACGACAGGGTGATCCTGCAGCGCGATGCGGCGGCCGCGCTTGCCGGAGTGCAGCGGGAGCTCGAGGCGGAGGGCCTCGGCCTCCGCGTCTACGATGCCTACCGGCCCACGCGGGCGGTGCGCTTCTTCATGGACTGGGCCCGCACCGACGATGATTCGACCCGCGCGGAGTACTACCCCGACTTCGAGAAGCCGCAGCTCTTCGAACTCGGCTACATCGCCGAGCGCTCCAAGCACTCGCTCGGAGGCACCGTCGACCTCACACTCGTCGACTTGGCCGGCGGCGAGCCGCTCGACATGGGTGGCCCGTTCGATTTCTTCGGCGAGCGGTCGCACTACGATGCCGAGGGTCTCGCGCCCGAGCATGCAGCCAACCGGGCGCGGCTGCGCGAGGCGATGATCGCCGGCGGTTTCGAGCCCTACGAACTGGAGTGGTGGCACTTCTCATACCCGCTCGGCGACGACGCCCGAGCTGTTGACGCGCCGGTGCGCTAGGAGGCGGTCGGCGTCTCGGCGGGCGATGCCGCGTCTGCGGCACCGACCGAGGGAGCGGGTACAAAGCAGACCGCCGCCCAGGTGGTGATGGGTACGGCGAGCACAAGGCCGATGCTGCCGCACAGGGTGCGCACCACCTCGATCGCGATGTCCTCGTGCGTGAGCAGCGAGAGCAGCGGCCGGTCGGTGAGGTGCAGCAGGATCAGCACGCCGAGTGCCGCCCCGACGTACGCGAAAAACACCGTGTACACGGTCGAAGCGATGTGGTCGCGGCCGATCCGCATCGCGCTCGCGTACAGCTCGCGCCGCGGCATCGCGGGGGCGGCCGCGCGCAGCTCCCACACCGACGAGGCCTGGGTGATGGTGACGTCGTTGAGGATCCCGAGTCCGGCAATGATGACGGAGCAGCTGAGCAGCCCGCGGAAGTCGATGTGCTCGGCCACGCCTGCAAGGGTGCCCGAGGCCTCATCGCCGATGCCACTGAGGCGCGTCGCCTGCGTGGCGATCAGCGAGATGCCGGCCATGATCGCGATGCCGCACAGTGTGCCGACGAGCGCCGAGGTGGTGCGCATGTTGAAGCCGTGCACCAGGTACAGGATCACGAACATGATCGCGCTCGACGCGACGACCCCGACGGGCAGGCCGGGGGAGCCGGCCACGAGCGCGGGCAGCAGGAAGGCGAGGATCACGGAAGCGCTGATCCCGAGTGCGACGATGGCGAGCAGGCCCCTGATCCTGCCCACCGCGATCACAACCGCGATGCAGACGAGCGCGAGGATCGCGAGCGGCAGGCCGCGGAAGACTCCTGAGACGCTGTACTGATTCGCGAGCCGGTAGTGGGTCTCGGCGGCGGGCACGAGCGGGGAGGCCATGAGCTCGATACGGTCGCCGACTTGCAGGCCGGCCCGGGCGACGGCGCCCCGGGCGGTGATGTCGACGAGCTGGCCGGCGTCGTCGCCGCTGCGAATGCCGATGGAGAAGGTCAGGCAATCGTCGGCCGTGCTGCCGGGGGCTTCGGCGCAGCCTTCGGTCACCGCGAGCAGTTCGCCGGTTTCGAACGTGGTGCCTTCCGCCACGAGGGGCGCGCGGTCTGCTGCCCGAGTGACGCGTTCGGCGTCGGGCCAGAGAGCGATGATGCCCCAGACGGTCGCGGCCGCTACGAGGGTGAGCATCACGACAGCAACGAGCTTGAATGGATTAATGATTCTCATTACCAATTATCGTAGTGCCGCGGGCGCTCTCCGGCGTCATGCTTCGACGCCGTGTCAGAGGCTGCGGCTACGCTGGAGCCATGAGCAGCGAGATCACCGACCCCCAGCTCTCCGAGACCGCGCGCGTGGCGCGCGATCTCATCCGCATCGATACCACCAATCGCGGTGGCGGCGACGCCGAACCCGAGCTGCCAGCAGCAGAGTACGTGGCGGCATACCTGCGAGATCTGGGCCTCGAGCCGCAAATCTTCGAGTCGCTGCCGGGCCGCGCCAGCGTGGTGGCGCGCGTGCCTGGAGACGAGCCCGGCCTGCCGGCTCTGGTGCTGCACGGTCATCTCGACGTGGTGCCTGCTGATCCTGCCGGTTGGAGTGTCGACCCCTTCGCCGGGGTGATCGCCGACGGCATGCTGTGGGGGCGGGGCGCTGTCGACATGAAAGACATGGACGCCATGATTCTCACGGCGATCGCCGAGCTGCTGCGGGCGGGGGAGCGGCCCCGCCGCGAGATCATCCTGGCTTTCTTCGCTGACGAGGAGAACGGCGGTGTCTATGGCTCGCACCACCTCGTCGAGCACCACCCCGAGCTCTTCGCCGGCGCTACTGCGGCGATCAGCGAGGTTGGTGGCTACTCCATTGATGTGGCGGGCACGCGCGCCTATCTGGTGCAGACGGGCGAGAAGGCCCTCGACTGGATTCGCCTGCGCGCCCGTGGCACCGCCGCCCACGGTTCCCGGGTGTGGCACGACAACGCCGTGACGCGGCTCGCCGAGGCCATCGCGGCGCTCGGGCGGCACGAGTGGCCAGTCACCCTCTGCGACACCACACGCGAGCTCATCGACGAGCTTGCCGCGATCCTCGGCGAAGACCCCCGCGAGGTGGCGCCCGATGAGCTCGTGCTGCGCCTCGGTAAGAGTGGCGGCTTCATCCAGGCGAGCCTGCGCAACACGAGCAACCCGACGGTGCTCTCCGCGGGCTACAAGCACAATGTCATCCCCGACACCGCCGAAGCGCTCGTCGACGTGCGCTCGCTGCCCTCCGAGCAGGGTGAGGTGCTGGCCCTGGTACAAGAGATTGTCGGCCCCGACATCGAGATCGAGACCGTGCACTCCGATATCGGCCTCGAGGTGCCGTTCGCCGGTGAACTCGTCGACGCGATGACGGCGTGCTTGCGCCGCGCCGATCCCGAAGCGCGCGTGCTGCCCTATCTGCTCTCAGGCGGCACCGACAACAAGGCCCTGTCACGCCTCGGCATCGCGGGCTACGGCTTCGCCCCGCTGCGATTGCCGGCCGACCTCGACTTCCCGGGCATGTTCCACGGCGTCGATGAGCGGGTGCCGCTCGACGCCCTCGATTTCGGGCACCGAGTGCTTGTAGACCTGCTGCGCAGTTACTGAGCAATGCGGCAGATCGGTGCTTGCGCGGTGCCGAGGCGGCGGATCAGGCCGGTGCGACGCCGATCCGCCCCGATCCTCCTGGTCCGCGCCGCACCCGATCCGCCGCTCCGAGAGTTCGCGGCGGCCCTGAGCTATTCTTGACCGCGGCCCGCAACGGCCGCACGCCGCCATCCGCCACCGAAAGGACATGATGGGCTTCTTCGACGCGATTCTGCTGGGTATCCTGCAGGGTCTCACCGAGTTCCTTCCGATCTCCTCCAGTGCGCATCTGCGTATCGCGAGCGAGCTGCTTGGCATCGGCGACGCCGGTGCCGCGTTCACCGCGATCACGCAGATCGGGACCGAGGCGGCGGTCATCGTCTTCTTCTGGCGTGACATCGTGCGCATTCTCGGCCAGTGGTTCCGTTCGCTCGTCGGCAAGGCACCGCGTCGCGATCCCGACGCCCTGATGGGGTGGTGGATCATTCTCGGCTCGATTCCCATCGTGGTGCTGGGTCTGCTCTTCGAGAACGCGATCGACACCACGCTGCGATCGCTGTGGTTCACGGCGACAATGCTGATCGTGTTCGGTGTGCTGCTGGGTGTTGCCGACAGGGTGGGGCGCAAGGAACGCCCTCTGAAGGAGCTCACTTGGAAGCACGGCCTGCTCTACGGCGGTGCGCAGGCGCTTGCGCTGATCCCCGGCGTGTCTCGCTCGGGCGGCACGATCACCGCTGGCCTGTTCATGGGATACACCCGTGAGGCTGCGGCCCGGTACTCGTTCCTGCTCGCGATTCCCGCGGTGCTCGGATCGGGCTTCTACAAGCTGTTCAAGGAGGTGCGCGAGCCGAGCGGCGGCGCCCCCATGTCGCTGACGCTGCTCGCCACCGTTATTGCGTTCGTCGTTGCCATCTTCGTGATCAAGTTCTTCATGGGCTACATTTCGAAGCGCAGCTTCATGCCGTTTGTGATCTACCGTGTGGCGCTCGGCGTGGTGATCTTCGTGCTGCTCGGCACCGGTCTGCTCGATGCCGAGGGCGGCGCGGCGGTTGCGCAGCACGCTGGCGCGGCGACGGCCGGGGTGATCCGATGAGAACCTGGACTCCCCCCGAGCTGCCCGCGCTGCCGGGAACCGGCGTCGCTCCAAAGCTGTTCAACACTGCGACCGGACGCTTCGAACATCCCGCGATCTCCGACGACAAGGCGCTGCTCTACGTGTGCGGCATCACGCCCTACGACGCCACCCATCTCGGGCACGCGTTCACCTACCTCGCCTTCGACATCATGCAGCGGGCTTGGCGCGATGCCGGGCTTGAAACGGTGTATGCGCAGAACATCACCGATGTCGACGATCCGCTGTTGGAGCGTGCCGAAGCGACCGGCGTTGACTGGCGTGCCCTTGCAGATGAGCAGATCGGGCTGTTCCGATCTGACATGCACCGCATGGGCATGATTCCGCCGGAGCACTATGTGGCGGTGACTGAGCAGATCGATGAGATCGCTGCTGGGGTTCGCGAGCTGGTGGAGCGGGGGCTCGCTTACGCCGTGCCCACCGATGATGCCGTCGGCGATGATCTCTACTTCGACACCGATGCCGCCGAGCGCGAATCACAATGGCGGCTTGGTGATGTGGCACCCTACGATCGCGGCACGATGCTGCAGTTGAGTGCCGAGCGCGGCGGCGATCCGCAGCGGCCGGGCAAGCGCAACCCGCTCGATCCGCTGCTGTGGCGCGCGGCGCGCGCGGGAGAGCCGAGCTGGCCGAGCCCGGTGGGTGAGGGGCGGCCGGGCTGGCACATCGAGTGTTCGGTGATCGCGACGCGCGCGCTCGGTGGTGCGTTCACAGTGCAGGGAGGCGGATCCGATCTCGTGTTCCCGCACCACGAGTTCACCGCGGCGCACGCGACCGCCAGCTCGGGAACGCCGCTTGCGCACGCCTACTGCCACGCTGGCCTGGTGGGCTACCAGGGGCACAAGATGTCGAAGTCGCGCGGCAACCTCGTCTTCGTGTCGAAGCTGCTTGATGGCACGCACGGCGCCTGTGCGGGAGTACCGGCTGACCCGTCGGCCATTCGTCTGGGTTTGCTGGTGCATCACTACCGTTCCGAGTGGGAGTGGCACGACGCCGACCTGGAGACAGCGAACCGTCGGCTCGAGGCGTGGCGGGAAGGGCTTGCGCGGCGCGGCGACGATCCGGCCTCTGCGGTCGCGGTGCTGCAGCAGTTGCGGGCTGCGCTCGCGAACGATCTCGACACCCCGGTGATGCTGGCGACGCTCGATGCGGCGCTGGATCGCGGCGTTGACGACCCGGCGCTCATCGCTGACGCGGTTGACGCGCTGCTGGGCGTGAAGCTGTAGCGCAGGCTGCTTCGGCGGGGTCGTCTGCGGCTGCCCGTGTTGACCCGGCCCCTTGGTGTCGAGTCGGCCTACGATTCACGCAAATCGTAGGCCGAGTCGATACGAACAGGCCGACTCAGTCGCAGGTTGCAGGTCGCAGGTCGCAGCTCGCAGATTGCGGGTCGCTGATCGCGGTGCGGGTCAGCGCGGCTCGGGGCCGGGTTCGGCGTCGTCGTCACTCGGGTCGGTCGGGCCGGGTTCTTCGGTCTGCTCGACGCCGCGCGATCCGCCTTCGAGAAATTTCTCGAATTCAAGCGCGAGCGCGTCACCGGTGGCTTCGGCCGCCATCGCTTCGTCACGCGACTCTTCCAGGCCGCGAATGTAGCGCGACATGTCTTCGTCTGCCGCCGCAATCCGGTTGATGTTGGCCTCCCACTCGTTGGCCTGCACCAGGAGTTCGCCGCGCGGAATGACCACGTCGAGCAGCTCTTCGAGCTTGTCGAGCAGAGCGAGCGTGGCCTTCGGCGAGGGTGCGCTGTGCACGTAGTGGGGCACCTGTGCCCAGAGCGAGATCGCCGAAATGCCCGCCTGCGCGAGCGCGAGATCGACCACCGTGGCAATGCCGACGGGGCCTTCGTAGCTGCTGCGCACGGCCCCGGTTTCGGCGCGCAGCTCGGGGCTTTCGGTGGAGACCGAGACCGCGATGGGGCGCGAGTGCGGGGCGTCGGAGAACATCGCACCGAGGATCACGACAGTGTCGACACTCCACACATCGACAAGTTCGACGATCTCGTCGGCGAAGTTCTGCCAGTCGCGGGCTGGCTCCACTCCGGCAAGCAGCAGCAGTTCGGTGACGGGGCTGCCGTCGATACGCCGCAGCGTCTCCTCGTCGGGCCGAGGGGTGGCTACCGCTTCACCGGGCCGCTGCACGGTGCCGTAGAGGCGCGTGTCCGGCCACTCGAGCACCCTGTTGCCGTCGGCGTCGAACACGAGCTTGGGGCGGTGCACCTGGAAATCGACGTAGCCCTCGGAGCCGATGACGTGCAGCACTTCCGCGTCGATCAGCCCGCCCAGGTGCTGCAGCACCTCGGTGGTGGCGTCGCCGGCGTCGCTCCAACCTTGGAAAGCGACGATGAGCACGCGGGGCTGGGAGGAAGCGGTCTCGGACATACCTTCCAGGATATCGATACCGCTCCCTGTCTCAGACGCGGGAGCTGCCGTTGCTATGGGATCTGCCGACGCTATGCCGATTCGGGGCGGATCAGGCATAGCGACGGCAGATCCCATATCTTGGGCGCCGGCTCCAGCCGCGCCGCTACACTGAGGCGGATGAGCGTTCTTTCTCTGCACGAAGCGCCCGCGGCCGTCCTCTGGGACATGGACGGCACTGTGATCGACTCTGAACCGCTGTGGCTCAACGCCGAGCTGTCGATGCTCGCCAGGTACGGCATCGAGTTGAGTGACGAGACCCGCGACCGTCTGATTGGGTCGGGTCTGCGCCGCGCGGCGCGTATCTTCCAGGAGTTGGGCGTGCCGCTCGGCATTGACGAGATCATTGCAGAGTGGGAGGCCAGCGTGATCGCGGGCCTGCGTGAGGCAGGCCCGCAGTGGCGGCCTGGTGCCGTGGAACTGCTGGAGTCTTTGGCGGGGGCGGGAATTCCGAGCGCTCTGGTGACGATGGCGGTGCGTTCGATCGCCGATGCGGTGGTGGAGTTGCTGCCCGAGGGGGTGTTTCGGGGAATCGTCGCGGGTGACGAGGTCGCCCATGAGAAGCCGCACCCCGACCCCTATCTGCGTGGCGCGGGGCTCCTCGGGGTGCCGATTGGTCGCTGCCTTGCGATCGAGGATTCGCCCACGGGTCTCGCCTCGGCGCAGGCGTCGGGTGCGATCGCTATCGGCGTGCCGAATCTGCTTGAACTTGATGAGGCCTCGGCGCATGAGCTGTGGCCGACACTTGTCGGCGTCGACGCGGATAGACTTTCGGAGCGTTTCCGCGGTCTGCGGAACGCCGATCAGACGACGGGAGCGCAGCGGTGAGCGAGCAGCAGATCATGGACGACCAGGTCTCGGAGGCGGGTATCGCCGGGCACGAGCCGGCCGGCCAGGCCTCGGCGGAGCATGCGCCCGCCACGCGCGGCCCGCTGGGATACGGCGACAGGGTTCAGCTGACGGGCCCGAAGGGGCGCCTCAATACGATCACGCTGGTGCCCGGCGGTGAGTTCCACAGTCACCGCGGCATGATCCGCCACGAAGAGATCGTGGGCCTGCCCGACGCCTCGGTGCTGACCAACAGCAACGGCGAAGAGTACCTCGCACTGCGCCCGCTGCTGTCGGATTTCGTGATGTCGATGCCGCGTGGCGCGGCGATCGTCTACCCGAAGGATGCCGCGCAGATTTTGTCGCTCGCCGATATCTTCCCCGGCGCTCGGGTGGTTGAGGCCGGTGTCGGATCGGGTGCGCTGTCGTTGCACCTGTTGCGCGGGATCGGCACCGAGGGGCAGTTGTTCTCGTTCGAGCGTCGTGAGGAGTTCGCGGATATCGCCCGCGGCAATGTGGCGGCGTTCGCGGGGCGTGCTCCCGAGAACTGGACGGTGACCGTCGGTGATCTGCAAGAGACGTTGCCCTCGACGTGCGAGGCAGGGTCGGTTGACCGCGTGGTGCTCGACATGCTTGCGCCATGGGAGTGCGTGGATGTTGCGGCGCAGGCGCTGGCCCCTGGTGGGGTGCTGATCTGCTATGTCGCGACGGTGACGCAGCTTTCGCGCACGGCTGAGGAGATTCGCCGCATCGGCTTGTTCACGCACCCGCAGTCGTCGGAGACGATGGTGCGCGGTTGGCATGTTGAGGGTCTCGCGGTGCGTCCGGATCATCGCATGGTGGCGCATACCGGCTTCTTGATCACTGCGCGCAGGCTGGCGCCTGGCACGCAGTTGCCTGAGCTGAAGCGTCGTGCTTCGAAGAGCGAGTTCACCGAGGAAGATCTCGCGAGCTGGCTGCCCGATATGGGGGAGCAGGGCGATGCTGGTGCGTGGACGCCGCAGGCTGTGGGTGAGCGAGGCAAGAGCGACAAGGTGCTGCGCAAGAAGGTGCGGGAGACGCAGCGTTTCGCGCGCGAGCGCGGGGCTGACTCCGGGGCCGTGTCTGGTGCCGAGGCTGACGCGGATGCCAGCGACGCGCATTCCGCCAGCTGAGGTTCGATAGGATAGCCGGGTTCAGTTCGGCCGGCCAGCTTCGGCGGTCGAATCGGCTTCTCCGAGAGGTGCTCATGCTTCGTCGACTCGTTCCCGCTACTGCAGCCGCCGCGCTGCTCCTCGCCGGTGCTACAGGCTGCAGCGCGCAGCAGGCTTCGGCGGCAGATTGCGAGCCGACGCTCCACCCCGGTGCGCTGAGCGACAGCGTCACGGTGACGGGCAGCTTCGGTGAGGCCCCTGAGGTGTCGATTCCTGATGATCTGCGGGTGCTCACCACGCAGCGCACGGTGGTTGAGCAGGCGGCGGATCGCAGCAACCTTGTCGAGGATCAGTCGCTCGTGGGTGTCAACATGGCGTTCTTCGATCAGGCGAGCGGTGAGCGCATGTACGAGAGCCCCGGTTTTGCTGCCGCAGATCAGTCGGCGGAGTTCCTGCTGGTGTCTGATGATGCCTCGAACCCGTTGAGCGAGTCACTGCGTTGCGCGGCTCCCGGTGACCGTGTGGTGGTTGCGATGGCGCCTGATGAGGGCGGCCAGCTGGCGATGCAGCTCGGCGGCGATCCTGAATCTCCGCTGATTGCGGTGATCGATGTGGTATCGGCGGGTCCGCTTGCGGCCAAGGGCCCGGTGCGTGGTCTTCCGAACGGCTTCCCGGCTGTGGTGACCAATGATGAGGGTCGCCCCGGCATCGTGTTGCCTCCGCGGTCGGCCCCTGAGGGCACCACTGCGGCGGTGCGCGTGGAGGGCGATGGTGCTGAGGTCGGTGCCGACGACAATGTCATCGCGCAGGTGCTCAGTGTCGGCTGGGATGGCACGGTGCAGACCAACAGCTGGGAGTCCGGCCTGACGGGCTTGGGCAATGAGCAGCAGGTTTCGCAGTCGGGCAATACCTTCCGCAATCAGCTGACCGGGGCGAAGGTGGGTTCGCAGCTGGTGATCATCGAGAACGAGGCTGACGCCGAGCCGCGCGTGGTGGTCGTCGATATCATCGGGGTCGGCTGAGGTTCGGGTGACCGGTCGCGTTCCTGGCGAGCAGCGCGTCTTCAGCCTGGTTCTCGCACTCGTCGTGAGCCCGCAGGGGCTCACGAAGCAGGAGCTGCTGTCGACGGTGCACGGCTACGCCGAGCGATCGGGGTCGTTGTCGGCGTCTGAGCGTGCGGCTCGTGACAGGCTGTTCGAGCGCGATAAGGAGCAGCTGCGCGAGCTCGGCATTCAAATCGAGACGCTCGATTCGCCGATGCAGCCTGGCAATAATCAGCTCACCAGGTATCGCATTTCGAAGGAGCAGCTCGAGTTTCCGAGCGAGTTGCGTTTCGATGAGCAGGAGTTGATGCTGCTTCGTCTTGCCGCGTTGGCGTGGAGCGAGGGCAGTTTGAGTGCGGCGTCGCGTCGTGCGGCGATGAAGCTTGAGGCTTTGGGTGCTGGACTCGATGTGCAGCATTTGGGGGTTGCTCCAAGTTTGGGCACGGCTGAGCCTGCGGCGGTGCCGTTGCAGCGCGCGATCGATGAGGTTCGTGTGGTGCGTTTCGATTACGCGCTTCCTGGCCGGGATGCTCCGCTTGAGCGTCGGGTGGCTCCGCTGCGGTTGCACCGGGTGGATGGGCGCTGGCATCTGATTTCTTGGGATCTTGATCGCGAGGCGGATCGGGTGTTTTTGCTGTCTCGCATCGTGGGTGGTGTGCGCTTGGGGTCTGAACGTTTCGATTCGGCGCTGCTAGATCGTGGGGAGTCGGCGGTTGCTGATCTGCTGGCGCTGCGTGAGCGGCAGCAGACGGTGGTGTTGGTGCGACGCGGCAGTGTCGCTGAGGCGCGGCTGTCGCCGAGGGCCGTTGGCTCCGAGCGGGATGTGCGCCGCGAGTGGGTGCGGCTGACGGTCGGGGTGCTCGACCTCCACCTGTTCGCCGAGGAGCTGATCGGCTATGGTGCTGATGCTGCGGTGGTGTCGCCGGATTCGGTGCGGGGGCTGGTGCATGATGGTTTGCGGCGGATCGCGGCGGTTCACGGGACTGGCCTTTCTGGGCCTGTTTCTGCCCCGGGGCCAGAACCGAGTGGGGTGACCGAAGCGGAGGCGCCGGCGGGCTCTGCTGAGCCGAAGGGAGTCGGCGATGCGTAAGCGTGTGCTCGCCCCGGATCGTGTGATGCTGCTGTTGGCGCTGGTGCCGTATTTGCGCGAGCACGGCCCGACGCCCGTGCCGCAGCTCGCTGCGGCGTTCAATGTCGCCCCTGATCTGCTGCGGGAGCTGGTGCGCTTTTTGGGTACGGCGGGAGTGCCAGGGGAGACGCTGAGCTACCAGGATGAGGATCTTTTCGATATTGATTGGGATGCGCTCGAACGCGACGATGTCGTGAGTGTGACCCGCACGGTCGCCGTCGATGACGCACCGCGCTTCGCGCCCGCCGAGACTGCGGCGCTGATTGCTGGGCTGCAGGCGCTCACACCGATGCTGCCCGATGAGTACGCGCGTGGCGCGCAGCAGGCTGCGGCGAAGCTGGGCACGGCTTTGGGGGCTGCGGCGCCGATGTTATCGGTGACGGCGGATCCGCAGGACCCGCGGATCCCTCTGGTGGTGTCGGCGATCGATGCCGGCCGGGTGCTGGCCTTTGAGTATCGCGATGCCGCGGGGCGTTCGAGCCGACGCACGGCCGACCCGATCGCGCTCACGCAGCATGCTGGATCCTGGTATTTGCGGGCGCACTGCCGCGATCGCGACGCGGAGCGCAGGTTCCGTGTGGAGCAGATGAGCGGGGTGCGGGTGCTTGACATTGCGGCTGAACCGCATGCGCCGGCGGGTGAGGAGACGCGGCCTGCGTTCGATCTGGTGGTGTCGCTTCCCGCGCACGTGGTGCCGAAGGTTCGCGGCTTCGATCCGGAGGTGATCGGCGAGGATGCGGCCGGTCGGGTGCGCGTGCGCGTTGAGGCTTGGCATGAGGGGGCTGCGATCAGGCTCGTGCAGGCTGCTCCTGGCGAAATTGTGGTGGAGGCGCCTGAGCGTGCCCGTGAGGCTGTGCGGGCGTGGGCTGTGCGTGCGCTCGACGCCGCTGAGCGGGTGCCCGGTTCTGCAGGGTCGCTGGGATAAACTGAGCGAATGGCAGAACAGGCGCGGAAGAAGCGCAATCCTGAGGCGAGGATGAGCCTCGGGGACCACCTCGTCGAACTGCGCAAGCGTCTCATGATTTCCGCTCTCGCGATCGTCGTGGGCCTTGTGGTCGGCTTCATCCTCTCGCCGTACGTGTGGGATGTGCTGCGCCAGCCCATTTACGACATCGCTCGGGAGCAGGGGCGCACGGCGCAGATCAATTACGACGACATCACCGGCGCCTTCGACACGCGGGTGCAGATCGCACTGTTCATCGCGGTGATTATCTCGTGCCCGGTGTGGCTCTACCAGATCTGGGCGTTCCTCGCCCCCGGTCTCACCAAGCGCGAAAAGCTCTACGGGGTGGGGTTCCTGTGCACGGCCATCCCGCTGTTTTTGCTGGGTGCTTACGCCGGCTGGCTGGTCATCCCCAATATTGTGCGCCTGCTCACGAGCTTCGCCCCGCCCGAAGACGCGGCGTTCATGAGCGCCCGCAAGTACCTCGATTTCTCCACGAAGCTGTTGCTGGCCATTGGTGTCGGTTTTGTGATGCCGGCGCTGCTGGTCATGCTCAACTTCCTCGGTGTGCTCCGCGGCAAGTCGATTCTGAAGAGCTGGCGAGTCGCGATCCTCGTCATCATCTTGTTCGCCGGGATCGCGACGCCGGCTGTCGACCTCATGAGCATGTTCCTGTTGGCGGCACCGCTGATCGTGCTCTACTTCGGCGCTGCCGGGATCGCGATTCTGCACGATCGGCGCGTCGACAAACGCCGTGCTGCCGATCTGGCCGAGTACGGCCTCGACGACTCCGATCCAGACGAGAATGCCGATGGCGGCGGTCGCACGCGGGGGCGCCTGGGGAAGCAGTCGTGACGCAGCCGACCGGGGCAGAGGCCGGGCCGAGCGGGCCCGTGACCGGGCCAGACACGACCGGCCCGCAGACGGCGCTCGATGCGTTCGCGGCACGCGTCGGCTATCCGCTCGACGCCTTCCAGCGCACCGCCTGCGAACGGCTCGAAGAGGGGCGCAGCGTGCTCGTGGCGGCACCTACGGGCTCAGGCAAAACCACCGTCGCGGAGTTCGCGGTCTATCTCGCGCGCCGCGAACGCGATGCCCGCATCTTCTACACGGCCCCCATTAAGGCGCTCTCGAATCAGAAGTTCCACGAGCTCTGCGACGAGTACGGCGAAGATGAGGTGGGCCTGCTCACGGGTGACGTGAACCTGCGCGGGGACGCCCCGATCGTGGTGATGACCACCGAAGTGCTGCGCAACATGATCTACGCCGAGGGCGATGCAGGCCGTGCAGGCAGCCCGCGTGATGCGCTCGACGGTCTCGCTTTCGTGGTGCTCGACGAGGTGCACTATCTGGGCGACCGCTGGCGCGGTGCTGTGTGGGAGGAGATCATCCTGCACCTGCCGCCTGAGGTGCGGCTGGTGTCACTGTCGGCCACGGTGTCGAACGCCGAGGAATTCGGCGACTGGATGCACGCGGTGCGCGGCGACACCGATGTGATCCTCTCGGAGCACCGTCCCGTGCCGCTCTACCAGCATGTGCTCACCTCGAAGGCGCTGCTGCCGCTCTTCGTGGGCCGCGACGGCGAGACCGCCGCGTCGGGCGGAGGCGGTCGCATCAACCCCGAGCTGCGCCAGCTCGACGGTGGGCGACGCGGCGACGATCGTGGCCGCGGGGGTCGCTCCGATCGCGGCGCGAGTGAGCGCGGGCGCGACCGCGGTCACGGCTTCGCTGATCGTGGCCGCACCCGGGGCCGTCCGCCGGTGCGGCGCACGCGCCGCGTATCCCGCGCCGATATCGCGCGCGCCCTCGACGAGACGCGGCTGCTGCCCGCGATCGTGTTCGTGTTCAGCCGCAACGGTTGCGACCAGGCGGTGCGACAGTGCCTCTTCGAAGGCATCGCACTGACCACGCGCGAAGAGCGCGAGGAGATCAGGCGTGTGGCGCGATCCGCCACCATCGACATGAGCGATGAGGAGCGCCGCGTGCTCGGCGTGCGCGAGTGGATCGCGGGCCTCGAGCGGGGCATCGCTGCCCACCACGCGGGGCTGTTGCCCACGTTCAAGAGCGTTGTTGAGCAGCTCTTCCAGCGGCGCCTCGTGAAGCTCGTCTTCGCCACCGAGACCCTGGCCCTCGGCATCAACATGCCGGCGCGCGCCGTGGTGATCGAACGGCTCGACAAGTTCAACGGCGAGCAGCGCGTGCCGCTGTCCTCGGGGGAGTACACGCAGCTGACGGGTCGTGCTGGGCGACGCGGCATCGACACCGAGGGCCACGCGGTCGTGGTGTGGAGCGACGGGGTCGACCTCGAAGCGCTCGCCCACCTCGCCGGTGCGCGGTCGTTCCCGGTGCGGTCGAGCTTCAGGCCAACGCCCAACATGGCCGTGAACCTGCTACAGCGCATGGACATGGAGCGCGTGCGCGAAACCCTCGAACTCTCCTTCGCGCAGTTCCAGGCCGACCGCGCCGTGGTTGATCAGGCCCGCGAGCTGCGCGCCGAGCAGGAATCCCTCGCCGGCTATGACGCCGCGGCGGCGCGGTCGCAGGGGGCGGATCGCCGGCGCTGGGAAGACCGCGCGCGCAAACTGCGGCGACGCATCGAGCGCGGCCGCCGCCAGATTGCCTCGCGCACGGGCACCATTGCGCGCACCTTCGACCGAGTGGTCGAATTGCTGTTCGACCTCGACTATCTGCGGGGCCCGTCGTCGGAGCCTGAGGTGGCGCCGTGGGGTGAGTTGCTGCGCCGCATCTACGGCGAACGCGACCTGCTCGTGGCAGAGTGCCTGCGCCATGACGCACTGCGCGGTCTCGATGCCGCCGGTCTCGCCGCGATGTGCTGCGTGCTCAGCTATGAGCCGCGACGCGACGACGAGGGCGAGCCGCGCCTGCCGGGAGGGCGCCTCTTCGCAGCCGCGCTCGACAGGGTGCTCGACCTGTGGGTCGAACTCGACGACCTCGCCGAACGGTATCGGCTGCCGCGCAGCGAGATGCCGCACGCGGGACTTGCCGCTGCGATGCATGCCTGGGCGGCGGGCACCCCGATCGAGCAGGTGCTCGAACGTTCGGGTATTGGCGCGGGCGACTTTGTGCGATGGAGCAAACAGACCATCGATATGCTCGACCAGATCGCGCAGGCGTGCGAAACCGCCGTGCGCGGCGGCCTCGACGAAGATCGCCTGGGGGAGCTCGCGAAACTCGCCCGCGAAGCGAAGCGCGGCGTGCGCCGCGGCATCGTCGAGGCGTCGAGTGCTTCGTGAGCGGCGTCGTGTGATGGGTGCTGTGCAGCGTTTGCCGTGGTGGGCGTCGCTGATCGCGGCCGCCGCCGGCGGTGCGCTGCTCGACGTGGCTAGCCCGGGTGTCGCCTGGTGGCCGGCGGCGTTCGCCGGAGTCGCGCTCGTGCTCGCGGCGGTGTGGCAGCAGCGCTGGCCGATCGGGTTGCTTGCCGGTATCGCTGCCGGTGCCGCGTTTTGGATGCCGCACATCTCCTGGCTCACCCTCTATCTGGGGCCGGTGCCGTGGTTAGGGCTCAGTGCGGTGATGATCTTCTGGTTCGCGCTGTTCGGGATCGCGGCTGCTGGTACTACTTCCGCGTTGGGTTCCCGCGCGCTTGGAGAGATCGCTGAATGGGGGCGTTCCATCCGACTCGCTTCGCTCGCTGCCAGACCCAGCCAGTCACGCCCCCATTCGGCGATCTCCCCAAGCACTGACCGGTTCGCCGATGTCTCCGAGACTGCGCGAACTCGCCGGTGGCGAGGGTGGAAGGTTGCGGTGGCGCAGGCGCTTGCGGTGGCGGGGCTGTGGGTGCTCCGCGAGCAGGTGCAGGGATCGTGGCCCTACGGCGGTTTCGCGTGGGGTCGTCTTGCGCACACGCAGGCCGACGGGCCGCTCGCGCAGGCGGTGTCGTGGACCGGCTTTGCCGGCCTCTCTGGGCTGATCGTGTTCGCCTGCGCGCTGCCGGTCGCCGCAGCGTTTGCGGGGCTTTCGGTGCGCGGTGTGCAGGCGGGGGCGGATCCGGCGGCGCGAGGGACGCTGAGTGCTCGCCCCAGGCGCATCATTTTGGCGGGGGGTGCCGCAGGGGTGGTGATCCTGCTGGTGCTCGCGCTGCTTCCTGCTGCATCGCTGCAGCAGACCGGATCGCTGCGGGTTGCCGCCGTGCAGGGCAACTCGAAGTCTGGCATTTTCGATGATCGCGAATCGGGTGATGTGCTGCGCGACCACATCGCGGCAACCGAAGATCTGCTCGATCGTCTCGAAGCCGATGACGAGACCGTCGACGTGATCGTGTGGCCTGAGAACAGTGCGGAGTTCGGTCTGCCGGCCAGCCCGCTGGCGTCGCAGCGGGTTGCGAAGCTTGCGAAGCGGGCCGGGGCACCGATCGTGGTCGGCACGATCCTCGAGAATCCCGACGGCAGCTACACGAACAGCTCGCTCGTGTGGGGCTCGTCGGGCTCCGAGCCCGCACGGTATGACAAGCGCTACCCGGTGCCCTTCGCCGAATACATGCCGAACCGCGAGTTCTTCCACATGCTCGCCCCCGACCTCGTCGACCTCGTGCAGTTGGAGTACACGGCGGGAACGCTTCCGGCTGCGTTCGAGGTGCCGACAGCGGTGGGCCCGGTCAAGGCCGGAATTGCGATCTGCTTCGACATCATTTTCGATGCGCAGGCTGTCGCGATGGTCGATGCCGGCGCTGAGGTGATCTTCGCGCAGACCAACAACGCCGACTTCGGCCGCACTGATGAGAGCGCGCAGCAGCTCGCCATCGCCCGGCTGCGTGCGATCGAAACGGGGCGCGCCCTCGTCAACATCTCCACGGTCGGCACGAGCGCCGTGGTCGCGCCTGACGGCCGCGATCTCGCCGCACTCGAACCGTTCACCTCCGGCGCGATGGTGGCCGAGGTGCCGCTCGTCACTGGGCGCACCCCCGCACTTCTTGCCGGATCCGCCATCTCCAAAATTTGGATGGTGCTGGGCGGCCTGGGGATCGCCGCGGGCGTCGCCTCAGCGGTGAGGTCGCGGGTTCAGCGCGGGGCTGTTGAGGCCGATGGAGATCACGGCGGCGAGGCTCAGAGGGATGCGTAGCGGATCGACGTGTTGAGTGGCGGGCAGCAGCAAGCCGGTGGGGGAGCGATCGAAGCTCCCTCACCGGGTTGCTGCTGCGCCAGCGGTGGGTGAACGGCTCGGCTACTTCGCGCCGCGGCGGGCGCGCAGCAACTGCAGTCGCTCTTCGAGCAGTTCCTCGAGCTCTTCTCGCGTGCGACGTTCGATGAGCATGTCCCAGGGCGTGCGCTGAGAAGATTCCTTCTCCTCGAACTCGGCCCGCGCCGCGCGACCGGCCTCGTCATCGAGGAAGCCGATCTCGCCGCTCTTCTGGTCAACCCATTCGGCCGGCGGTTCGGCGTCAGCGTCGAAGAGCACCCTGAATCGCACCCCCCGGTCGGTCAGATACTCGACGGCGCGTCTGGGCGAGAGCTCAACGCCCTCCTCGCCTTGCAGACTCGTCGCGCCGATGCGCGTTCCTCGTAGAGTTCGATCAGCCATGCTGGACCTCCTCGCCGGTGGTGAGCGGGCCGGAACGCTCGCAGACTCTGCGGGTGCCCCTGCCGTTCATTGCAGCGTACTCGCTCGCGTCGGGTTCGCGATACCCCTGTGCATGGGGTGCTCGGGATGCTGGGTCCACTACTCTGGGAAGCACGTAATTCGAAACGACGAGGAGCACTTGTGACTCAGATTCTTGAACCGGGCAGCCTCGCCGGCCGCCGCGCGCTCGTGACGGGCTCGTCGCGGGGCATCGGCGCCGACACCGTCCGGTACTTCGCCGAGGCGGGAGCCGACGTGGTCGTGAACTTCCGCAACAAGGCTCCGCGCGCCGAAAAGCTAGCGGCGCAACTGCGGGAGCTGGGCGTGCGCGCCCTCGTGCAGGGCGCAGACCTCACCGATCCCCAGTCGGTTGCGGCGATGATGGACGCCGTGCGCGAGGAGTTCGGCGGCCTTGACGTGCTCGTGCTCAATGCCTCGGGTGGCATGGAGGGCGGCATGGAGGAAGACTACGCGCTGAAGCTCAACCGTGACGCGCAGCTTGCGGTGCTCGACGCCGCGCTGCCGCTGATGGGTGAGGGATCGCGTGTGGTGTTCGTGACCAGCCACCAGGCGCACTTCATTCGCACCACGCCCACGATGCCGGAGTATGAGGGCGTGGCGCTCTCGAAGCGCGCCGGTGAGGATGCGCTGCGCGAGCGCATTCCCGCTCTCGAAGAGCGCGGCATCGGTTTCACCGTGGTCTCGGGTGACATGATCGAGGGCACCGTCACCGCGACCCTGCTCAACCGTCTCAGCCCCGGTGCCATCGAGGAGCGCCGTGAGCAGGCTGGCAAGCTCTACAACGTCTCTGAGTTCGCGGCAGAGGTGGCGCGTGCAGCGGTCGATCCCGTTCCTGCCGATCACACCCGCCTGGTGGGTGATACCCGGAGCTTCAACGGCGAGGGCTGAGGCTCCGCGACATCGACCAGCCGGTGTCCGATAGTCGAACGCGCTGCGGCGCGTCATGGTGACTATCGGACACCGTTTTTTCTACGCCTGTTTCATCGGGGCGACAGCAGTGTTTCGGTTGTGTTTCGTGAAATGCCCTCGTTCGGAAGTCGTCAAGATCCTCCGAAGATAATTCTGAAAGTTTGGGTCGGTCGGCGAATCATGTGCATAAAGTGCGTTGCTCAATTCGTTTCACCGAAGAAGCTGCTGGTAACCTGAACTCTCCGCAGTCACTGCGGGCCTCCGCGACGGCGCTGTTGCGGGTGCGGCTCGTGCGTGGCTCCGCCCGGGCCGCCGACGTCCCGCTGAGAGAGAGGACGTCGATGAGCCACACCGCCGCGACCCCCACCGCACGCCCAGCAGGCTTCCCGGAGCGCACCGGGCTGTACGATCCCGCTGATGAGCGCGACGCCTGCGGCCTCGCCTCGGTCGTATCGCTCACCGGAGAGCCCAGCCACGAAATCGTGTCGCTCGCACTCGCCGCGCTCGAACACCTCGAACACCGCGGCGCAGTCGGTTCCGACGCCGGCACCGGTGACGGTGCAGGCATCCTCACCGACCTGCCAGACCATCTCATCCGCGAATCGTTGCACGAGAGAGATCCCGGCCTCCGACTGCCGGCTCCAGGCGGTTACGCCGCGGGCCTCGCCTTCCTGCCGCAGGCCTCCACCGAGCGGCAAGCCGTGCGCTACCGCATCGGCGCGATCGCTGCAGAAGAAGGTCTCGCCGTGCTCGCCTGGCGCCCCGTCGCCGTGCGGCCCGAGGTGCTGGGGGAGAGTGCTCGCGCGGTGAGCCCGGTGATCGAGCAGCTGATCCTCGTGCCGCAACCGCGTGCTGGCGACAGCGGCGGGCGCAGCGGATCACCGGCGCTCGACGGGGCCGCACTCAGCAGCGCCGCACTCGATACCGACGCCCTCGAACGCCGCGCATTCCGCGCCCGCAAGCGCATCCAGCACGAAACCGGCTGCTACTTGCCCTCGCTCAGCGCCCGCACCATCGTCTACAAGGGCATGGTCACCACGCTGCAGCTGCCCGGCTACTACCCGGAGCTCTCTGACGAGCGCTTCGAGAGCCGTTTCGCCATCGTGCACTCGCGCTACTCCACCAATACCTTCCCCTCGTGGCACCTCGCACAGCCGCTCCGGCTCGTTGCACACAACGGCGAGATCAACACCGTGCGCGGCAACCGCAACTGGATGCGCGCCCGCGAAGCCAGGCTCGAAAGCCCGCTGCTCGGCGATCTGCGACAGCTCTCGCCGATCTGCTCCGAAGGTGGCAGCGACTCCGCCAGCTTCGACGAAGTGCTTGAACTGCTGGTGCGCGCCGGCCGCTCGCTGCCGCACGCGCTCGCCATGATGGTGCCCGAGGCCTGGGAATCCGAAACCGGGCTGCACCCAGACCTCGTGAACTTCCTCGAGTATCACTCGCTCGTCATGGAACCGTGGGACGGGCCGGCCGCGATGATCGCTACCGACGGCGTCGAACTCGTCGCCACCCTCGACCGCAACGGCCTCCGGCCCGGCCGGTTCCTCATCACCGACGACGGCATTCTCGTGATCGCCAGCGAAACCGGCGTGCTCGACATCGCGCCCGAACGAGTGATCCGCCGCGGCCGCCTGCAACCCGGCCGCATGCTCGCCGTCAACCTCGCAAGCGGCACCATCCGCGACGACGACGCAGTCAAGCGCGAACTCGCGCAGCTCGCGCCCTGGGGCGAGTGGCTTGAGGAAGGGCGGATCCGCCTCTCCGAGCAACCCGAGCGCGAGCACCTTGTGCACCCGCCCGCCTCGATCAGCCGACGCCAGCGCACCTTCGGATACACCGAGGAAGAGCTGCGGTTGCTGCTCACTCCGATGGCCCGCGACGGCGTCGAACCCATCGCCGCAATGGGCACCGACACTCCCATCGCCGTGCTGTCAGAACGCCCCCGCCACCTCTATGACTACTTCGTGCAGCAGTTCGCACAGGTCACCAACCCGCCACTCGACGCACTGCGCGAAGAGCTCGTCACGAGCCTCGTCACCAGCATCGGGCCCCAGCAGAACCTGCTCAACCAGTCGGCCGAGCACGCGCGCCAGGTGATCCTCGACTTCCCCGTCATCGACAATGACGCGCTCGCTCGCATCCAGCACTTCGGCGACGACCCCGAACGGGAGCGCGCCGTCACCATCCGCGGCCTGTACCCGGTCGACTTCGCGGCGAGAGGCCTCGCCGACAGGCTCGAAGCGATGTGCTGGGAGGCGAGCGCCGCAATCGACGCCGGTGCCGAGTTCATCATCCTGTCCGATCGCGACTCCAACAAAGACCTGGCGCCAGTGCCGTCGCTGCTCGCGATCTCTGCCGTGCACCACCACCTCATCCGCGAGGGGCAGCGCATGAGCGTCGCGCTCATCGCCGAGGCGGGTGACGTGCGCGAGGTACACCACGTCGCCGCACTCATCGGCTACGGTGCCGCAGCCGTCAACCCCTACCTGGCGATGGAGACCGTCGGCCTGCTCGTGCGCGACGGCTCGATCACGGGCGTCACCGAGCAGGAAGCGATCGCCGGCCTCATCAAAGCACTCGGCAAGGGCATGCTCAAAGTGATGAGCAAGATGGGCATCTCGACAGTCGCCTCCTACTGCGGCGCGCAAACCTTCGAAGCGATCGGCCTGTCACAGCAGCTCGTCGACCGCTACTTCACCGGCACCGCCTCCCGGCTCGGCGGCGTCGGCCTCGACGTGATCGCCGCAGAGGTTGCCGCCCGCCACCGGGCAGCATACCCAGACGACCCCGCACCGCTCGCGCACAAAAAGCTCGAAACCGGCGGCGAATACCGATGGCGGCGAGGCGAAGAGCCCCACCTCTTCGACCCCGAAACCATCTACAAGCTGCAGCACGCCACCCGCACCGGGCGCCGCGAGATCTTCGCCGAGTACACCCGCCGCGTGAACGAGCAGGAGCAGCGCCTCATGACGCTGCGGGGGCTCTTCGACTTCGCACCGCAGCGGCCGCCTGTGCCGCTCGGAGAGGTAGAGCCGGTGAGTGAGATCGTGAAGCGCTTCGCCACCGGTGCCATGAGCTACGGCTCAATCTCTCCTGAAGCGCACCAGACGCTCGCCATCGCCATGAACCGGCTCGGCGGTAAATCGAACACCGGTGAGGGCGGCGAAGCCGAAGAACGGCTGCTCGACCCAGAACGGCGCAGCGCCATCAAACAGGTTGCATCGGGCCGCTTCGGCGTCACCTCGATGTACCTCTCCCACGCAGACGAAATCCAGATCAAACTCGCCCAGGGTGCGAAGCCGGGCGAGGGAGGCCAGCTGCCACCGCAGAAGATGTACCCGTGGATTGCCCGCACCAGGCATGCCACCCCGGGCGTGGGCCTCATCTCGCCGCCGCCGCACCACGACATCTACTCCATCGAGGATCTCAAACAGCTCATCTTCGACCTCAAACGCGCCAACCCCGCCGCGCGCATCTCGACGAAGCTTGTGGCGCAGAGCGGCATCGGCCCCGTCGCCGCGGGTGTCGCGAAGGCGCTCTCCGACGTGATCCTCGTCTCCGGCCACGATGGCGGCACCGGCGCGAGCCCCATGAATTCACTCAAGCATGCCGGATCGCCGTGGGAACTCGGTCTCGCCGAAGCCCAGCAAACGCTCATGCTTAACGGTCTGCGCGAGCGCGTCGTGCTGCAGGCCGACGGACAGCTGAAGACCGGCCGCGACGTGGTGATCGCCGCGCTGCTGGGCGCCGAAGAGTTCGGTTTCGCGACGGCCCCGCTCGTCGTCTCGGGCTGCATCATGATGCGCGTCTGCCACCTCGACACCTGCCCCGTGGGCGTCGCGACGCAGAACCCCGAACTGCGCGAGCGCTTCACCGGGCAGGCTGAGCATGTGGTGAACTTCTTCCGATTCATCGCAGAAGAGGTGCGCGAACTGCTCGCGCAGCTCGGCTACCGCACCCTCGCCGAAGCCGTCGGAGACACCGCCGCCCTCGATGTTGACGCTGCGATCCGCCACTGGAAGGCCGAGGGGCTCGACCTCACACCGATCCTGCGCGGGCCTCAGTTTCCCGAGCACGCGCCGCGCCGCAGCGGCCGCCAGCAGGATCACGAGCTCGACGCGCACTTCGACCGCCGCCTCATTGAGATCGCAGCCGACGCCCTCGAGCGCCGCGAGCCCGTGGTCGTCGAACTGCCGATCCGCAACATCGACCGCGCCGTGGGAACCATGCTCGGTCATGAGGTCACGAAACGTCATGGCGCCGCCGGTCTCGCACCCGAAACGATCGACGTCACCCTGACGGGCTCGGCCGGGCAATCGCTCGGCGCATTCCTGCCCGGCGGCATCACGCTGCGGCTCGTGGGCGACGCCAACGACTACGTCGGCAAAGGTCTTTCCGGCGGTGAGATCGTAATCCGCCCCCACCCCGATGCCGGACATCCTGCCGCGGGCAACGTGATCGCGGGCAACACCATCGGGTACGGTGCCACGAGCGGCAGCCTGTGGATCGCGGGGGCCGTTGGCGAGCGCTTCCTCGTGCGCGGATCAGGGGCGACCGCCGTGGTGGAGGGCACAGGCGACCACGCCCTCGAATACTTCACGGGCGGTTTCGCCCTCATTCTCGGCCCTACAGGCCGCAATATCGGCGCCGGCATGTCGGGCGGCGAAGCCGTGATCCTCGACCTCGATCCTGCAGATGTGAACTCAGCAGAACTCGGCTCGGGTGCGCTCGCGCTCACCCCGCTCGATGATGTGTTGCGGGTGCGGATCGCGGCTCTGCTGAAGCGGCACGCCGAGCAGACGGGTTCTGAGCTGGCAGCTGAGCTGCTCGACGAGATCGACCGTGACCCCGAGCAGGTCTTTGCACGCTTCACCAGGCTGATTCCGCGCGGCTACTCGCGCGTACTCGAGATCCGCGAGCGCGCAAACGATCAGGGCCTGGACCCCGATGGCGAACGGGTCTGGTCTGAGATTCTGGAGGCGACCCATGTCTGATCCCCGAGGCTTTCTGAAGGTGCGCGAGCGCGAGCTCGCCCCGAAGCGTCCTGTCGCGTTGCGGCTGAAGGATTGGCGCGAGGTCGTCGACCCGGCCGACCCCAAGCTCGTCGCCAGGCAGGCCGCACGCTGCATGGATTGCGGTGTGGCGTTCTGCCATCAGGGGTGCCCGCTCGGCAACCTCATCCCCGAGTGGAACGACCTCGTCACCCGCGACCGCTGGCAAGACGCGATCGAGCGGCTGCACGAGACGAACAACTTCCCGGAGTTCACTGGGCGAGCGTGCCCGGCGCCCTGCGAATCGGCGTGCGTGCTCGGTATCAACCAGCCCGCCGTCACCATCAAACAGACCGAGAACGGCATTATCGACCGCGCCTTCGAAAACGGCTGGGTGCAGCCGCAGCCGCCGGCCAGGCTCACCGGCAAGACCGTCGCCGTCGTCGGGTCGGGGCCAGCCGGCCTCGCCGCAGCGCAGCAGCTCACCCGGGCCGGCCACACCGTCGCCGTCTACGAGCGCGACGAGCAGCCCGGTGGCCTGCTGCGCTTCGGCATCCCCGATTTCAAGCTCGAGAAGCATCTTGTGGCGCGTCGCATCGACCAGCTCAAGGCAGAGGGCACGCGCTTCCGCTGCGGCATCGAGATCGGCACGGACATGTCGTGGGGCGAGCTGCGTCGCCGCTTCGATGCCGTGGTGGTGGCGACCGGGGCGACAGTGCCGCGGGAGTTGCCGCTGCCGGGTCGCGATTTCGCGGGGGTGCACTACGCGATGGACTACCTCACCGCCCAGAATCGTGCGCTTGCGAGCGACGGCGCACCCCTTGAGGCGACCGTGCCGGCCGAGTTCGACGCGGCAGGCAAGCACGTTGTGGTGATTGGTGGTGGCGACACCGGGGCCGACTGTGTGGGCACTGCCCACCGCCAGGGCGCAAAGTCGGTGACGAACCTCGCAATCGGGCGCCGTCCATCGCCCACCCGCACCGACACCCAGCCCTGGCCCGTGCACCCGACCCTGTTCGAGGTGACGAGTTCGCACGAGGAGGGAGGCGAGCGCCGCTACCTGGCGTCTACCGTCGAGTTCGTGGGAGACGCCGAAGGGCGGGTGCGAGCGCTGCGGGTCGCCGAGACCGGGTTCACCGATCGCGGGCGCGAACCGATCGCGGGCACCGAGCATCTCATCGACGCCGACCTTGTGCTGATCGCGATGGGCTTCACCGGCCCTGAAGCGGTCGAAGATCCCGGCCTGGTGCTGCCTCGCGGATCGCGCGGCGCCTTCGAACGCGCAGCCGACTACGCGACCGAGGTGCCGGGGGTGTTCGTTGCCGGCGACGCCGGCCGCGGGCAGTCGCTCATCGTGTGGGCGATCGCCGAGGGGCGGGCCGTCGCGGCGGCTGTTGATGCCCACCTCACCGGGCAGAGCGTGCTGCCGAGCCCCGTCACCGCTCACGACCGAGCCTTCACCTGACGGCGGGCAGGCGGAATAGCCGCGAGCGGATCGCGGTTGTAGCAGACGGCCCGCCGCAGCGGCGGTCCGCGACTTCGAGGAGGCAGACATGACCCAGGTGACGGTAATCGGCGGCAGCGGCTACGCTGGATCGCACATCGTTGAGGCGGCGGCGGTGCAAGGGCTCGACGTGACGAGCATGAGCCGCGGTGAGAGCGCGCAGCAGGTGCCGGGCGTCAACTACGTGCAGGGCTCCATCACTGAGGCCGCGGATCGTGCCCGGGCCCTTGCCGGCGCAGACGTTGTGGTTGTCGCCGTCTCACCCCGCGGCGATTTGGTCGGCCGGGTGCGCCCCGCGATCGCCGAGCTGGCCACCGAGGCTGCTGCCGCCGGTGTGCGTCTCGGTGTGGTTGGCGGGGCCGGATCGCTGCTGCAGAGCGAGGGCGGCGACCTCGTGATGAACGGCCCCGACTTCGCAGACGCAGTGAAGCCTGAGGCCTCCGAGATGGGCGGCGTGCTCGACGATCTGCGTGCCACGCCTGAGACGCTCGACTGGTTCCTCATCAGCCCGGCTGCCACCTTCGGGGCCTGGGCTGCGGGGGAGCACCGGGGCGAGTACCGTGTGGGCGGCGACGTGCTGCTCACCGATGCCGAAGGCAAGTCTGAGATTTCGGGCGCCGATTTCGGTGTCGCCGTGGCCGACGAGATCGCGAAGCCGCAGCACCGCCGCGCACGCTTCACCGTCGCGTACTGACCGCGGCTGCCTGAGGGGTATCCGATCCTCATGTGAGAGATGGTGCCCGATGAGTTCTGGTGCTCGCCGGGCAACGCCGCAACACGGCCCGGGAGCACATACCCTGGTGGGGTGGATCCTGAACTCATCGACAGCCTGCACGCCGACCTCAACGCAGCCGACTACCGTGCCGACTCGATCACGGCTCTGCTCGGTGCCGGAGCAGACGCTGCCCGTCAGCGCGGGGTGTTCGCGCCGGCGCTGCGGGCGCTTGCCGAGCGCGGCGCCAGTCCGTTGGCGACACTGGTGCGACTGTTTCTGCTCGCGGGCCGCGTTGAACGCGCCGAACTCGACGCGGCAGTGCCGGCGCTCGGTACTGTCGGTGCGCTCGCGCTCGGCCTGGTGCGGGCCGATGACGCTGACGGTCTTCGCGCGGCTCTCTCGCTGAATCCGGTGCTCGTCGCCGATGCGTGCCGCGAGCGACCGCTGCACTGGTGGATCATTTCTGACCTCGACGATCAGCTGCGACGCGGTCCTGCCCGCCCCGATCACGTCATGGGTGTCGGAGGTGCCACGCGCTCTCTGATCTCCCAGGCCCCGCCCGCTGAGGCAGCTCGCTGTCTCGACCTGGGCACCGGTTGTGGAATCGTCGCCATGCATCTGGCGCTGCGCGGCGACGTAGTTGCGACAGACATCTCCGAGCGTGCGCTCATGCTGGCCAGGGCGAACGCCAGACTGGCCGGTCTGGAGCAACGGATCGAGTTTCGTCTCGGCGACCTGTTCGAGCCGGTCTCGGGCGAGCAGTTCGATCTCGTGCTTTCAAATCCGCCGTTCGTGATCACGCCCAGGGGTGACGGCGACGCGCCCGTCTACGAGTACCGCGACGGCGGAATGGCCGGTGACGGCCTCGCGGAGCGTGTGGTGAGCGAAGGGCCCGCGTATCTCGCGCCCGGCGGCACGCTGCTCTGTCTCGCCAACTGGGAGTCGCCGTGGGGATCCAACGGTCTTGAACGCGTGCGCGGCTGGATCGCGGCGGCGGCAGGCGCCGCCGGCCCACTTGATGCCTGGGTGATCGAACGCGACAGAGTCGACCCCGCGCAGTACGCCGAGACCTGGGCGCGGGACGGCGGCGCCCGGCCGGGCACCGCCGAGTTCGAGGGGCTCATGGGTGCATGGCTTGACGACTTCACCACCCGTCGCATCACCGCAATCGGCCTGGGTGCGATCCGCGTTCGCAGACCGGCTCAGGCTGCGGCCGCGCCGATGTTCGCCGCGGCCGAGGAGAGCCACGGCGCAGCGGGCACCGTTGTTGAGGGCACCGTCGTTGAGATCGACCAGGCCGCCGGCGCCTACGCCGGCGATGGTCTCGGCGCGGGGCTCGCCGCGGCCTTCGACGCCGGCGTGCGCGCCGCCCGCATGAGCGATGCGGAGGTGCTCGACACCCACTGGCTGCGCTCCGAGTCTGTGGTCGAAGAGCGCGAACACACGCCGGGGGAGGAAGCGCCCCGCGCGATCCGCCTCACCACCGATCGACCGATTGCGCGTCGTGTGGCAGCGGATCCGCTCATCGCAGCTGCGGTGGGAGTGTGCGACGGCGAGCTGTCACTCGGCCGCATCGCAGACGCGCTCGCAACCCTGCTCGAAGTCGATGCGGACGCGGCGGCCGAGGCACTGACCGCGGGATTCCGCGAGCTGGCCTGGCTCGGCATGCTCGCGCCGGCCGAGCGACCGCTCTGACCGGGCTGCCGGCTCAGCCGAACAGTTCCCAGAGACCCCGCACCAGCGTTGCAGCAGCCCCCACAAACGCGAGCACGATGACGAAGCGTCGCACTTGACGTGAACTCACCACCGTGAGCAGCCGCTCACCGAGCGCGATCCCGCCGACAAGCACGGCCAGCACAATCACCCAAAACCACCAGGGCGTCGCGGGCAGCGCCGCCGGGTCGAGCACCAGTTTCGCAGCGGTCGCCGTGGCGCTGATGAGTAGAAAATAGGGTTGCAGCGTTGCGGCGAAGGAAGCCTGTGGCCAGCGCGTCAGCACCGCGTACGCACTGACAGCCGGGCCACCCACACCCGCGAGCGCGCTAGTCACCCCGGAAAGCAGCCCCGCGAGCGCGCGCGGCATGCGCTGCTCAGTCGAGAAACGGCCGCCCCGCACCGCGAGCGAACCGCCGAGCGCAACGATCACGATCCCACCCACGGCGACCGCCAGCACCGCAGCTGAGAAGAGCTGCGACAGCCACGCGCCAACGAGCGAACCGACAACGGCGAAGCCGCCGAGCCAGCGAAACAGCGACCAGTCGATCGAGCGCCACACCCGCGGCAGAATCAGCGCGCTCGACATGATCGACAGTGCGTTTACGAGCACCACACCAGAGTGCGCACCCAGCACCAGCACCATGAACGGTGAGACGAGCATCGCGAAACCGAGCCCCGCCATCCGCTGCGCCACCGACCCCAGCAGGATGAGCCCGATGATCAGCACCCCCGTCAGAAGCGTCACGAGGCTGCCCCTGTGCGTGGCGCGCCGTGCGTCCCGCGTCGCGTGTCGGCGTGCTGCATGCGTCCCCCGCTTCGTCGCCTCCATCCTGCCAGATGCCGCGCGCCGCCCTCACTGGAACGCGGGTGCCGCGCTGCCGGTAAACTAGGCGGGTGATGCGAACGATTGATCTGCGGGGGCAGCACCTCTCGCGCGCCGACCTGCTGCGGCTCGTACCGCGCGCCGCACTCGATATGGGCACCGCGGTGGACCGCGTGCGCCCCCTCGTGGACGCTGTGCGAGACCGAGGCGAGGAGGCGCTGCGCGAACAGGCGCGCGATTTCGACGGCGTCGAAGGGCATTCCCTGCGCGTGCCAGCAGAACGCATCGCGGCGTCGCTCGAAACCTGCCCGCCCGAGATTCGTGCCGCACTCGAACTGCTCATCGAGAAGCTGCGCCTCGCCTCAGCCGCGCAGGTGCCCGCCGAGCAGCTGACCCGCTTCGGAGACGGCGCCGTCATCAGGCAGCGCTGGCAACCGATGGGCCGAGTGGGGCTTTACGCCCCCGGCGGCAAGGCCGCATACCCGTCATCGGTGATTATGAACGCCGTCGCCGCGCAGGCCGCCGGAGTGCCTGAGCTCGCACTCGCCTCACCAGCGCAGTCCGACAACAATGGCCTGCCGCACGAGGTCGTGCTGTGGGCCGCCGCCCTCGCCGGTGTCGAAGAGGTCTACGCGATCGGAGGCGCGGGCGCCATCGCCGCCTTCGCGCACGGCGTTGAGAGCATCGGCCTCGCGCCCGTCGACAAGATCTCGGGGCCAGGCAACGTGTTCGTCGCCGCTGCGAAGCGCGTGGTCAACGGAATCGTCGGTATCGACTCCGAGGCGGGCACCACCGAGATCCTCGTGATCGCAGATCACACCGCCGACCCCCGGTTCGTTGCCGCTGACCTCATCAGTCAAGCCGAGCACGACGAAGCCGCCGCCTCGGTGCTCGTCACCGACTCATCCGAGTTCGCCGAGCGTGTGATCGCCGAGATCGCGACACGCTCGGCAGGCACGCAGCACGCCGAGCGTGTCGCCACGGCGCTCGGTGGCCCGCAGTCTGCCGTGATCTTCGTCGATGATCTCGCAACGGCCGCCCGCGTCAGCGACGCCTACGGCCCTGAGCACCTCGAAATCCAAACACGCGATGACGACGCCGTGCTCGCCAACATTAGCGACGCCGGCGCGATCTTCGTGGGGGCCTACACGCCTGTGAGCCTCGGAGACTACCTCGCCGGCTCCAACCACGTGCTGCCCACAGGCGGCACCGCCCGCTTCGCCTCCGGCCTCGGTGCCCACACCTTCCTTCGCCCCCAGCAGGTCATCTCCTACGATGGCGCCGCACTGGCCCAGGTCGAACAGCCCCTACTCGCACTCGCAGCGGCGGAGGGCCTGCCCGCCCACGGCGAAGCAGTCAGCGCCCGCTTCGAATCGACGGGCGAGGGGGATCAGGCCTGATGCACTGCCCCTTCTGCCGCCACCCAGACAGCCGGGTCATCGATTCCCGCACCGCTGACGACGGCCTCTCGATCCGCCGCCGCAGGCAGTGCCCCGAGTGCGGCCGCCGCTTCACCACAACCGAAACCGCGAGCCTCACCGTCATCAAACGATCAGGCGTGGTCGAGCCGTTCAGTCGCGAAAAGGTGATGAGCGGCGTGCGAAAGGCCTGCCAGGGTCGCCCCGTCACCGAGGCAGACCTCGCCGTGCTCGCCCAGCGTGTCGAAGAGTCGGTGCGATCCAGTGGGGTTGCGCAGTTCGACGCCAACGAGATCGGTCTCGCGATCCTGCCGTACCTGCGCGAGCTCGATGAAGTGGCTTACCTGCGTTTCGCCAGCGTCTATCAAGCCTTCGAATCGCTCTCCGACTTTGATGACGCGATTGCCGAGCTTCGCGCCCACCCCGCGGGCGAAGCCCCCGCATCGACCCTCACGGAGGATTGACATGCGTCTCTACCCGCTGCTCTTCAGCACCGTCCTGCGACGTATGAACCCCGAGCCCGCGCACCACCTGGCCTTCAAGGTGATCCAGGCGGCGCCCTTCACCGCAGGCATTGTGCGCCGCGCCTGCGCGCCGCACCCCTCGCTGCGCACCCGCGCGCTCGGCATCGACTTCCCGAGTCCCTTCGGCCTCGCCGCCGGCTTCGACAAGAACGCCGAAGGCATCCTCGGCCTCGGTGCCTTCGGCTTCGGCCACGTCGAGGTGGGCACACTCACCAAACATGCGCAGCCGGGCAACCCGAAGCCGCGCATGTTCCGCCTGGTGGGAGATCGCGGGCTCATCAACCGTATGGGATTCAATAACGGCGGATCGGCCGCAGCGGTGCCGCGCATCGAGCGCGCCCGCCTGTCGAGGCGACGCCCGGTGATCGGTGTGAACATCGGCAAGAGCCGCGTCACAGAGGTCGAAGACGCCGTGCAGGACTACGTCTGGAGCGCGCAGCGGCTCGCCCCGATCGCCGACTACCTCGCGGTGAATGTCAGCTCTCCCAACACGCCCGGACTGCGCGGCCTGCAAGAACTCGAGATGCTCGAGCCGCTGCTTGCCGCCGTGCGTGATGCCGCCGGCGGCACCCCGCTGCTCGTCAAGATCGCGCCGGATATGAGCGACGACCAGATCGACGGCATCGTGGCACTTGCCAAGCGTCTCGGCCTGGACGGCATCATCGCCACCAACACCACGATCTCGCGCGAGGGGCTGAGCGTCTCAGAAACAGAAATCGAGCGTATGGGTGCCGGTGGTCTCTCCGGTGAACCGCTGTGCGAGCGCTCGTTGCAGGTGTTGCGCCGCATCCGGGCCGCTGAGCCCGACCCAGACTTCTGCGTGATCTCCGTCGGTGGCGTCGCCACGGCGGAGGACGTGCTCGAGAGGCTGCGTGCCGGCGCCACGCTCGTGCAGGGCTACACCGCCTACATCTACGAGGGACCGCTCTGGGCCCGTGCCATCAACCGCGGCCTGCTGCGCGCAGGCTGGCGCCAGCCGGGGGAGTAGACCGCAGCTGCGCACAACGAAGAACCCCCTGTCGATGCTCTCGCAACGACAGGGGGTTCTTATGCACCAGGCCGGTGCCGAATCAGCTCGGGAAGTTGCCGCGCTTGACCTGCGGCTTCGGCACGCGCAGCGGGCGGAACTGGAACGCGCGCATCGCGGCGTACCAGCGGAAGCCGGGCTGCACGCGATCCTCACCAAACTTCTCAGCCAAGCGCTTCTTCAGACGCATGCCGAGGAACACCGCATCGAGGATCGCAAGACCCACGAACGCCCAGATCACCACCAGGCTGATGATCTGCATGATGCCCGGGATGAACGTCATCACCAGCACTACCAGCATCATCGGAATGAGCAGCTCGCCGACACTCCAGCGGGCATCGACGTAGTCGCGCACGTAGCGGCGCTGCGGGCCCTTGTCTCGCGGGGTGAGAAAGCGCTCATCGCCCTGCATCATGCCGAGGCGAGCGCGCTCGCGGGCCTCGGCCTGCTGGCGTCGCTGCTCCTTCATCATGGCCTTGTCGCGGGAGCCCACGATCGGCCGCGCATTCGCGGCCTCCGCCTGCTTGCGCGAGGGAGTGGGGCGACCTTTGCCCGTGCTCGCCCCATTCCGAGCGTCATTCTCGCCCGCGGCGGTCGCGTTGTCAGCGCCCTTCTTTGCCACGCCTGTCCTCTCGATCGATGCGCACTGCGCGCGTATGCATATGAGACGTCCGTCGATACGGTCGACTGCTCCAATAAGACTACCGTGCGCGGCTGACGCGATCCCCTGCGAGCGGCGTAGAATCGATGCGCAAGGGTTCAACACGCGAGCGAGGAGTTACCCGCATGAGCACTGACACGATCGCAGCGGAGACCGCGGCTGAGGAGCGCGCGCACGGTGTCGCGCTGAGCGACACCGCGCAGGAGAAAGTGCGCAGCCTGCTGGCACAGGAGGGGCGCGACGATCTGCGCCTGCGTATCGCCGTGCAGCCCGGCGGATGCTCCGGCCTGATTTACCAGCTGTTCTTCGACGAACGCCAGCTTGAAAACGACGCCGTCGTTGACTTCGACGGGGTCGAGGTCGTGGTCGATGCGATGAGCATCCCGTACCTGAGCGGTGCCACGATCGACTTCGAAGACACCATCCAAAAGCAGGGTTTCACCATTGACAATCCCAATGCTCAGGGCAGTTGCGCCTGCGGCGACAGCTTCAGCTGAGCAGAGTCGAGCATTCGGAGTTCGCGACACCCGGTGTCGGTTCGGGGAATGCTCAGCTTCGCGCTAAGCTGTCAGGGAGTCATCAGCTTCGCCTGCCATCCGAGCCGGCGAGAAAACAGTTCGAAAGGTATGCGGTGCGTTCCAATCGTCGAATGAAGTGGGTCGCGGCCCCGGTGGTGCTCTCGGCAGCACTGCTGCTTGCCGGCTGCACCCCCGAGCAGCAGCGGGGCTTCTTGCCCGAGGGTTCCGAGGGAGCCACCAACCACACGGACGGTGTCACCGGCTTGTGGGTCACCTCCTGGATCGTGCTGCTCGCCGTCGGCGTCATCACGTGGGGCCTCATCATCTGGGCCACCATTGCGTACCGCCGTCGCAAGGGGCAGACGGGCCTGCCTGTGCAGCTCCGATACAACATGCCGATCGAGACCTTCTTCACCGTCGTGCCGGTGATCTTGGTGCTCGGGTTCTTCGCGTTCACCGCGCAGGAGCAGAATAAGATCGAAGCCCGCATCGACAACCCTGACAACACCGTCGAGGTCATCGGCAAGCGCTGGGCCTGGGACTTCAACTACGTTGATGACGACGTCTACTTCCAGGGCGTCCAGGTGCAGACCGACGCAGAAGGCAACGCCAAGGAAGACACCATGCCGGTGCTCTACCTTCCGGTTGACAAGACCACCGAGATCCGTCTCGAGACCCGCGATGTCATCCACTCTTTCTGGGTGGTCGAGTTCCTCTACAAGAAGGACATGATCCCGGGTCAGACCAACTACATGAGCTTCACGCCGACTAAGACCGGCACCTTCATGGGCAAGTGCGCCGAGCTTTGCGGCGAATACCACTCCATGATGCTCTTCGAAGTGCGCGTCGTCGAGCAAGACGAGTACGACGCGTACATCGAGTCGCTGCGCGATGCGGGCAACACCGGCCAGGTGACCGCCGAGTTCAACCCGAACCAGGAGCGCCTCGCGATCGACAACGACAACGCGAAGTCGCAGAACGACTAACGAGGGAAACAGAAACATGAAGAAGGGCAACGTCATTGTCTCGTGGCTGACGTCCACGGACCACAAGGTGATCGGGTACATGTACCTGATCAGCTCCTTCGTGTGGTTCCTGATCGGCGGCCTCATGGCGCTCCTGATCCGTGCGCAGCTGTTCGCGCCGGGTCTTGAGATCATCGCTACCAAGGAGCAGTACAACCAGCTGTTCACCATGCACGGCACGATCATGCTGCTGATGTTCGCCACCCCGCTCTTCGCGGGCTTCGCGAACGTCATGATGCCGCTGCAGATCGGTGCTCCCGATGTCGCGTTCCCGCGACTCAACGCCTTCGCGTTCTGGCTCTACACCTTCGGCTCCCTGATCGCCGTCGGCGGCTTCCTCACCCCGCAGGGTGCAGCCTCCTTCGGCTGGTTCGCCTACGCACCACTTTCGGATATGACCTACTCTCCGGGAGTCGGGGGCAACCTCTGGGTGCTCGGTCTCGGTGTCAGCGGCTTCGGCACGATCATGGGCGGTGTGAACTTCATCACCACCATCATCACGATGCGCGCCCCCGGTATGACCATGTGGCGTATGTCCGTGTTCACCTGGAACACGCTCATCACCTCGATCCTCGTGCTGCTCGTCTTCCCCGTGCTCGCCGCGGCGATGTTCGGCCTGGCAGCAGACCGCATCTTCGGTGCCCACATCTACACGGGTGAGGGAGGGGCAATCCTCTGGCAGCACCTCTTCTGGTTCTTCGGCCACCCCGAGGTGTACGTCATCGCACTGCCGTTCTTCGGTATCGTCTCCGAGATCTTCCCCGTGTTCAGCCGTAAGCCGCTCTTCGGCTACAAGACGCTGATCTACGCAACCATCGCGATTGCCGCGCTGTCGATGACCGTGTGGGCGCACCACATGTACGTCACCGGTTCGGTGCTGCTGCCGTTCTTCGCGCTCATGACCATGATGATCGCTGTGCCCACGGGTGTGAAGATCTTCAACTGGCTCGGCACTCTGTGGCGTGGATCGATCACCTTCGAGACGCCCATGCTGTGGTCGCTCGGCTTCCTGGTGACCTTCGTCTTCGGTGGCCTGACCGGCGTCATCCTCGCCTCGCCTGCACTCGACTTCCACCTCTCGGACACCTACTTCGTGGTTGCTCACTTCCACTACGTGGTCTTCGGCACCGTGGTGTTCGCGATGTTCGCCGGATTCTACTTCTGGTGGCCCAAGTGGACCGGTCGCATGCTCGACGAGCGTCTTGGCAAGATTCACTTCTGGGTGCTGTTCATCGGCTTCCACATGACCTTCCTCGTGCAGCACTGGCTGGGCGTCATGGCCATGCCCCGCCGCTACGCGACCTACCTCCCCTCCGACGGCGTCACCTGGGGCAACCAGCTGTCGACCGTGGGTGCGATGATCCTCGGCGCTTCGATGATCCCCTTCCTGCTCAACGTGTACATCACCGCACGTCGTGCTCCGAAGGTCACCGTCAATGATCCGTGGGGATACGGCCGCTCGCTCGAGTGGGCCACCTCCTGCCCGCCGCCCCGTCACAACTTCACCTCGATCCCGCGCATCCGCACGGAGTCGCCGGCGTTCGATCTCAACCACCCCGAGATCAGCGGCGTCGAGCAGCCGGTTCGCGAGCCAGCGCTCGCCGAGAAGAAGTGATCTCGAGGAAAGACTGACTCATGAAATCCAATATCGTCATCTTCTGGATCCTCACCGCGTACTTCGTGCTTCTCGCTGCGATCTACACGGTCTGGAATCTGCTCGAGCACGGCTACCCCGAGTGGGCAGGCTCCGTTGCGATCCTCCTCTCGGGTGGTCTGACAGGCTTCATCGCCTCCTATCTCGGCCTCGTCAAGAAGAAGCAGGGCGGGGTGCTTCAGGAGGACCGTCCCGATGCTGACATCGATGACGGCGATCCTGAGCTCGGTGAGTTCAGCCCGTGGAGTTGGTGGCCGATCTTCCTCGCATTCGGTGCTTCGATGGTGGTCCTCGGCCTCTGCGTCGGTTTCCATTTCTGGCTCTCCTTCCTCACCCTGCCGCTCGTAGTCGTCGGCATCGTGGGTTGGGTGTACGAGTACTACCGCGGCCACTTCGCTCGATAGAGGCACACGCGTGAGCATTATCATCCGTCGCGGCCAGAGCGAAGACGTCAACGCCGTCTTCGCTCTGGCCCGCCAGTTCACTACCGGTCGCGAGCCGATCGGGCGTGACGAGTTTCTGATCGCCTTCGATAACGTGCTGCGGCACCGTGACCAAGAGACGAACGTGCTCTTCGTCGCCGAGCTTGAGCATCGCGTGGTCGGCTACTCGCTGATGACTGTCTCGCGCCTGCTGCATGCTCCCGGTCTCACGGCACACCTGCAGGAGATCGTGGTCGACGAGGGTTCACGTCGCCATGGAGTCGGCGATCGTCTCATGCAGGCTTGTGAGAAGTACTGCATGGGACGCGGGGTGCGCCAGCTCTCCGCATCGACGGCGCGCATCGGCTCGTTCTACAATCACCGCGGCTTCGAACCCGTGGGTGAGCATTACCGCAAGGTTCTCGACCTGGGGTGAGCGACTCACAGCGTCGCGCTCGACGACGGCCCGGCGAGAACCGGGAACGCCTGATAGAGGCCGGACTCACGGAGTTCGGCCTCTTCGGCTACCACGGCGCCTCCACAAGCTCGATAGCCGCCAGAGCCCAGGTGCCGCAGCCGCACGTTTACGCCAACTTTGAGACGAAGCAGCAGCTCTTTCTGGCCTGCTTCGACAGAGTCTGCGATGCTCTGCTCGCCGAAGAGCAAGATCCGGATTCTGAGGGCATCCAGCGCTTCCTCTTTCAAGCGGTGAGCGCAGCGGCACACCCGGTGCTGCGGTTTGCGTTGTTGGGCAGCCTCCTCGAGCTGCGCGACGCACTTGGAGACTCCGAATTTGACG
Source organism: Leucobacter sp. VD1 (assembly GCF_037150695.1). Lineage (NCBI taxonomy): Bacteria > Bacillati > Actinomycetota > Actinomycetes > Micrococcales > Microbacteriaceae > Leucobacter > Leucobacter sp. VD1. The sequence goes on along the minus strand of NZ_JBBCPO010000001.1, from coordinate 1,007,841 downwards.
CGCTGCTCGCTGCCGGCGCGCACTCGATGCTGCGCACCGATGCGGATGCTGGTGCTGACGCCAAGGTGGGAGCCGATCCGTGCAGCTAAGTTCCTCGCATGGAGGCCGTAGCGCAGTATCGTATGCTTTGCGGCGCCCAAGCCTGCGGCGATGCAGCTGACGGCTGTTCTTCGACGCCTACGGTGCACAAGCGTGCCTCTCGCCGGGGGAGAGACTGCACTCAGCGGTCCGGACGTGAATAGTGCCCGCTCACGCGATGCCGCCGACATACGACGGCGGATGAGCGCCCGGGGCGCTCGTGTTGGCCGCAGAGAGCTGCAGAGAGGCGCGGAAAGCCACAGAGAGCTGCAGAGAGCTGCAGAGAGCTGCAGAGAGGCGCGGAAAGCCGCAGAGAGCCGCAGAGAGCCGACGCGCTGGCGGCATGTCGTAGCGGCTCGGCTGCCGAAGCCGGAGTGCCCCCAGGCACGGATGCTGATCACCGCGATACATGCGCGAATGGGCGAGCTGACCGTGTTCGACAAGCTGAGCGGCGTAGCGCTCGTGGACGCGGTGGCGGCAAGTTGCTTGAGCTGTGACGCGTGCCACATCGGAGCGAAGACCGACATCGATAGTGGGTACCGCTCCAACGCCGACAACGCCGGCCCGCAGCCGGGAGTGCGCGGGTGCTCCTGACCTCGCCCTTCGGCGGAAGATCGCGCACGCCACAGGGGTGGGGGCTGCACCTCGCCGAGCAGATCGACGAGCTGCGGCGCGGTGGAAGTCGCATCGAGACGGTGCTTTCGCTGCCGGATGCCGAGCAGATGGTCGGGGAAACGTTATGAATCTTGCCCTGCGGCCCGTCGAGGTGAGATCCGGGTATGCACAGTGGAGAGCGTTCGCAGCTACTTGGGCAGGCTTCTGGATTTGAATCTCCGGTGGAGTAGCGAAAATGCGTGAGGCCCCGCAGGAATGAACCTGCGGGGCCTCACGCTTTCGCGGTGGATCAGTGGCCGTCGTGGTGGCCCTGTTCCAGCTCGCCCTGGGTGGGCGGCACGATGCGATCTTCGAAGAACCAGCGGCTGAAGCCTGCGCGCAGGCGCTTCGAGAACGGAATGCGGCCGTCGTCGTTGGGACGGAGCATGAGCGGTGCGTAGTCGTGGTAGCTGACCAGCTCCCAGCGCTCGTAATCCGTGACGGGCTTGTGCACCTCGATGTACTCGCCACCGGGCAGGCGCACGATGCGTCCCGACTCGTAGCCGTGCAGAGCGATCGCACGATCCTTCTTCTGCAGGCCGAGGCAGATGCGCTTCGTGACCACGTAGGCGAAGATCGGGCCAAGGATCAGCAGTGCCTGGAGTGCATGGATCACGCCTTCCATCGACAGCTGGAAGTGGGTTGCCATGAGGTCCGAGCTCGCGCCGGCCCACATCACCGCGTAGAAGACCACACCGGCTGCACCGATGGCGGTGCGGGTGGGGGCATTACGCGGACGATCGAGGATGTGGTGCTCGCGCTTGTCACCGGTCACCCAGGCTTCGATGAAGGGGTAGGCGGCAACAATGACCAGGAAGATCGCGATGACGATCAGCGGAATCAGCATGTTCCACGACCAGGTGTAGCCGAACCACTCGGTTTCCAGCCCCGGCGGCACGAGACGGAGCATACCGTCGGCGAAGCCGATGTACCAGTCAGGCTGGGTACCAGCCGAAACGGGGGAGGGATCGTAGGGGCCGTAGTTCCAGATCGGGTTGATGCTCACGAAGGAGGCAATCAGGGCGATGACGCCGAACACGATGAAGAAGAAGCCGCCAGCCTTCGCCGCGTACACGGGGAGGACGGGGAAGCCGACCACGTTCTGCTGGGTCTTGCCCGGGCCGGGGTACTGCGTGTGCTTGTGGATCACCACGAAGGCCAGGTGCAGTGCCACGAAGAGGATGACCATCGCCGGCAGCACCATGATGTGCAGCATGTAAAGACGGCCGACAATATCGGTGCCGGGGAACTCTCCGCCGAAGAAGAAGTACGACAGGTAGGTGCCGATCACCGGGATGGCCTTGATAATGCCGTCGATGATGCGGAGACCGTTGCCCGAGAGCACGTCATCCGGGAGGGAGTAGCCGGTGAAGCCCTCGGCCATTGCGAGCACGAAGAGCACGAAGCCGATCACCCAGTTGAGCTCACGCGGCTTGCGGAACGCACCCGTGAAGAAGATGCGGAGCATGTGCAGGCCGATGGACGCGACGAACAGCAGTGCGGCCCAGTGGTGCACATGGCGCATGAGCAGGCCGCCGCGTACTGAGAAGGAGATATCGAGGGTCGACGCCATTGCTGCCGACATCTCGACGCCCTTCATCGGCACGTAGGGGCCGGTGTAGTGCGTCTCGACCATTGAGGCCTGGAAGAACAACGTGAGGAAAGTGCCCGACAGCAGGATGACGACGAAGCTGTACAGGGCGACTTCGCCGAGCAGGAACGACCAGTGATCGGGGAAGACCTTGCGGCCGAACTCCTTGACGGCGACGCCGATCTTGGTGCGCTCGTCGATGTAGTTCGCTGCGGCGGCGGTGAAGCGGCTCGAACCGCTCTGCGCGGGGGATTCAGTTACGGTGCTGCTCACTTGAGGCGCTCCCAGAAGCTCGGGCCGACAGGTTCATGGAAATCGCTCTGCGCGACAAGGTAGCCCTCGTCGTCGACGGTGATCGGAAGCTGGGGCAGCGGGCGCTTCGCGGGGCCGAAGACGACCTTCGCGTGCTCCGAGACGTCGAACTGTGACTGGTGGCACGGGCAGAGCAGGTGGTGGGTGTGCTGCTCGTAAAGTGCCACAGGGCAACCAACGTGCGTGCAGACCTTGGAGTACGCGATGATGCCGTCGTACGACCAGTTCTTACGCTCAGGGAGCTCCTTGAGCTCGGACTGATCAAGACGCATCAGCAGCACGATGGCCTTGGCCTTCGCGTCGAGCAGCGTTTCGCTGCCCCCGCGCTCGTCGAGGCTGAGGTTATGGAAGTCTTCGTGGTTGAGCGTCTCGGGGATGACGTGGAACGCGGAGCCGATGGTGACCTCGCTGGCCTTGATCGGCACACCGGAGGGGTCGCGAGCGAGACGGACGCCCTTATCCCACATGGTGTGCTTCAGCAGCTGCACCGGATCGCGATCCTGCGGTGCGAGACCGCGGAGGAGAGTGATGCCGGGAAGCGGGAAGGCGATGAGCGCACCGATCAGGCTGTTGCGCACGAGCGAGCGGCGGGAGAAGCCCGACTCTTCATCAGCGAGTCGGAAGACCTCGGCCGCAGCCTCGCGGGTGGGCTCGTCGCTCGGAACCGGGTGACGCACGTCGATCGACTCGTGATCGGCCATGATGGCCTTGCCCCAGTGCACCGCGCCAACACCGACGGCGAGCAGTGCGAGGGCCATGCCGAGGCCGACGAACATGGTGTGCAGTCGGATCGCCAGCATCTCGCCCGTTTCAATCGGGAAGAACATGTAGGCGAGGACGGCGCCGAGGCTGCCTGCGATCGAGATGTAGAAGAGCGTGTAGACGGTGCGCTCGGCGCGCTTCTCTTTCTTGGGATCGAGATCCGTGACGCGCTTCCGGTGCGGGGGAAGGCCCGGATTCTGCACAGCATCGGACGCGATGACTGCAGTTCCTGCCGCAGCTTCGACCGAGCTGTGGCCCTGGGCGGCGACAACGGCGTCAGTGCCGCCGTTGTTCTTCGCTTCCTCTGCCATGTTGCTCCTTGACTCCTGACTCATGAACTCTATGTGCGCCGTCGAACTAGTTCGACTTCGCGGTGACCCAGACGGTGAGGCCGACGATTGCGCCCAGACCGATCACCCAGATGAAGAGGCCCTCGGCCACGGGGCCGATCGACCCGAGGGTCAGGCCGCCGACGGCGGGCTGGTTCTCGATGTACTTCAGGTACGAGATGATGTCGGCCTTCTCCTGCGGCGAGATGTTCGCATCGCTGAAGACGGGCATGTTCTGCGGGCCGGTGACCATGGCCTCGTAGATGTGCGTCGCGGGAACGCCGGTGAGCTTAGGGGCGAACTTGCCCTGCGTGAGCGCACCGCCGGCCGCTGCAACGTTGTGGCACATTGCGCAGTTGATGCGGAAGAGCTGACCGCCGCGGGCGATGCCCTCGTCGTCGCTATCTGCCTGGATGTACCGGCTGTCCGGGAGTGCCGGGCCGGGAGCGAGGGAGGCCACGTAGGCCGCCATCTGCAAGGTCTGCTCCTCGGTGAACTGCTGCGGCTTAACCATGCCCTGGGGGCCCTGGAAGGCGAGCGGCATACGGCCGGTGCCGACCTGGAAGTTGACCGAAGCAGCACCTGCGCCGATGAGTGAGGGTCCGTCCTCAGTGCCCTGGGCATTGGCCCCGTGACAGGTGGCGCAGTTAGCACCGAACAGCTTCTCGCCCGCCTCGATGGTGGCGGGGGACTCAAGGTCGATCTCGGCGGTCGCAGAGGTCTGGCTGAAGCCGGTGTAAGCGGCGCCGGTCACGAGCAGGCCGACCGCAACGAGAGCAGCGGTGGCAAGCGGATGCCGACGGCCGGACTTGCGAACGTTTTTCTTGGCGCGAGCCATGATCTCGATTACTCCTGACCCCTACTTGAGGACGTAGATGACGATGAAGAGGATGATCCACACGATGTCGACGAAGTGCCAGTAGTAGGACACGACGACCGCGGTGGTCTCCTCCTTGTGCGTGAAGTTCTTGACGGCGTAGATACGGCCGATAACCAGCAGGAAGGCGACGAGGCCGAGCGCGACGTGGATGCCGTGGAAGCCCGTGGTCATGTAGAAGGCTGCGCCGTAGGGATCCGAGCTCAGCGTGATGCCTTCGGAGACGAAGGTGGCGTACTCCCACACCTGGCCCGAAACGAAGATCGCGCCCATGAAGAAGGTGAGGAAGAACCACTCGACGGTGCCCCACTTCTTGGGGCTCGCGCCCGTAGCACGGGGCTGCATGCGCTCCGCCGCGAACACGCCTGCCTGTGCGGTGAAGGATGAGGCCACCAGGATCAGGGTGTTGACCAGCGCGAAGGGGAAGTTGTGCAGCTCGGTCTTCTCGGCCCACAGCTCAGGATTCATCGCGCGGAGCGTGAAGTAGATGGCGAAGAGGCCCGCGAAGAACATGACCTCGCTGCCGAGCCACACGATCGTGCCCACGGCGACGATATTCGGTCGCTTCACCGAGGGCACGGCTGACTTGGTATTCATAGTGGTCGTTGTCACCCCTCCATTATGGCTGAAAGTTTGGTGTGCGTTTTCACTCGGTCCCGGCGCGCCGAACTTTCTGCGAGTTTCCTGATCAGCCTACCGTGCCGGAGGGGGTGCGGCGTCCACTCTGGCACGGTTCTTCATCTGATGATTGTGGCCTCTCGGTCGCGATTCTGGCGCGGCCTGGGGGAAGGGTTCCTGCGCACTCTTCTGGCAGCCTTTCAGTGCTGAAGAATCGACACCCGCTCCGCCGATAAGATGTCTACATGATCGACGAACGCACCTGGCCGACCGTGCTCACAACGCTCCTCGAGGGCGACGATCTCAGTGTCTCTCAGGCCGAGTGGGCTATGTCCGGTTTCATGACAGGCGAGGCCTCCGGTGCTCAGATGGGTGCGTTTCTCGTGGGTCTACGCGCGAAGGGCGTCACCGTCGACGAGATTGTCGGGTTCCGTGACGCGATTCTTGCCGAAGCCGCTCCGATCTCGTTGCCGACCATGTCGCTCGACATTGTCGGTACCGGCGGTGATCGCTTCGGCACGGTCAACGTGTCGACGATGGCGTCCATCACGGCCGCCGCAGCCGGTGCGCCCGTGGTCAAGCACGGGAACAAGGCAGCCAGCAGCAAATCGGGCTCTTCTGATGTGCTCACCGCGCTGGGAATCGGTCTTTCCCTCGACGCTGCGCAGCTCGCAGAGGTGTTCGAGCAAGCGGGCATCGCATTCGTGCACGCCGCACGATTCCTGCCAGGGTTTAGGCACGTCGCGCCGGTGCGCTCCCAGCTCGGCATCCCCACCGTTTTCAACTTCCTCGGGCCGCTCTGCAACCCGGTACGCCCCGAAGCTTCCGCGGTCGGTGTCGCAGATCCTGCGGCCGCGCCGCTCATCGCGGGAGTCTTCCGCATTCGCGGAGCCTCCGCCCTCGTCTTCCGAGGTGACGATGGCCTCGACGAATTGACCACCACCGGTCACTCCCGTCTTTGGGAAGTCACCCGCGGCGGGCTCACTGAGCATGACATTGACCCACGTGACCTCGGGATCGCGCGCGCTTCTATCGAAGATCTGCTCGGCGGCACCCCCGACGAGAACGCGAAGATTGTGCACCGCGTACTTGCGGGGGAGCAGGGCCCCGTGCGCGACATCGTGCTGCTCAACGCCGCAGCCGGTCTCGTGGCCTACGAGCTGGCGAAGGTGCCTGAGTCTGCCGAGCGGCCCCTGCTCGAACGGCTCGACGAGAAGCTGCGCGTAGCGGCGGAGACGATCGATTCCGGCAAGGCTGCGGAGAAGCTCGCCGCCTGGGTGCGCGCAACCGGAGAAGCCGGCGCAGCGGCCTGAATCGGCATGCCCTGCGGGGTTGAATGCTGCCGGCCCATTACACCGGTTCGGCAGCTGTGCCAGACAAGATCAAGAGCCGGCAGACGAGTCCTGCTGGCGGTCCATGCGCGTGTACTTCGCAAAGAACGGCATCGGGTCGGCGGGCTGATCGTCGACCCTGATAGCGAGGTGCAGGTGCGGGCCGAACGACATGCCCGTGTTGCCCACTGATCCTGCGCGGTCGCCCATCGAGACGGTGTCGCCGACACGGTATGAGTGCGAAGCCATTTCCATGTGGCAGTAGCGACTCGTGGCTTTCGTACCGGCGAGATCATGTTCGACCTTCAGGCCGAAACCGCAACCGTCACTCGCGAAGCCCGCTTCGACAACCTTGCCGTCGGCGATCACCTGAATAGGGGTGCCAGCGGGGGCTGCGAAATCCTGCGCGTCGTGGAACTGTTCGACGGGGGCGGTGCGGTAACCGAAACCGTCGGTGAGGGTCACCGTCGACGCGAAGGGGTAGTTGACGAGAGCCTGCGGCCGGAACGTGAAGTTGGTGGGTGAGCCGTCGTCTGAGACGGAGGCGCTGATTTCGCTGAACGAGGTTGGCAGCTCTTCGAGTGACAACTCGGAGAACAGCTCCTGGCCGGGCACGATCCCACCGGCTGGCGACGCCGCATCAGTGGGGGAGACCATGGGGAGTGAGATGGTCAGCACCAAGCCGCAGACGCTCGCCGCGGCAGCGGCCGCTGCAATGCGGCGGCGCAACGGCATGCGGGCCGGGGGAGCTGCGACAATCGGAGCCTGGGCGGCAGGCACATGCTCGACCAGGGGAACGCGAATCGACCCGGTTGCGGTCACTACGGGGTCTTGAGGCGGGTCCGTCTGCTGACCTCTCAACGATCTGCGTGACGGGTAGCTGGAACCGACGGAGCTGCGGGGCTCGTTGCGGTCGGAGGCGTCTGTCATTCGGGCTTTCAGGAGTGTCGTGCAGGGCGGCGTGAGCCGCGGTAAAAGATAACGCTTAGGTTACAAGGTCTGCGTGGGAAACACCAGATCGCTCGGATTCGAGGGGTGCAATGGGGCGCCCCCGGCAGCGATCCAGTCAAGCACAAGCTGCGCTACAGGCTGCCCAGAACTGATCAGCGCCTCGTGGCCGCGATCCGGAATCTGCCGCATCTCACCGCGGGGGAGCAGGCCTGTGATCCGCACCGCCCAGCCACGAGGGCAGACGCGATCCAGCGTGCCGCGCAGCACCAGCGTCGGCTGCGAGATGCGAGGCAGACACCGTTCAAGACGGTGCGCAAGCATCTGACGGAGCTTCCGCATAAACCAGACGGGGCCCGCCTGGAAATAGGTCTTCGTCGCGCGGGTGACGACCGAGAACGGTTCGCCCTCCGCGAGATCCTGCACCATGCGAAACGCCTGTTGCGGCAGCGATCGCTCATCCGGGTTCACCGAGGCCGCGATGAGCACGAGGCGCTGCACCAGCTCAGGATGCCTGGCCGCGAGCTCAGCCACCACCTGCGCACCCATTGAGTGGCCTACGGCGACAAGCGGCGCAGCATCCTGGTCGCGCAAGGCGTCTGCGACAAGATCGGCGGTCGCCGGTATTGAGAGCGGATCGGCGGGCTCGGGGCAATCGGCAAACCCGGGAAGGTCAATCGCGATCGCCTCGCAGGAGGAGCGGATCTCGGCGAGAAAACGATCGTACACGCTGTGCCCCATGCCGATGCCGTGCACCAGCAGCACGCGCGGCGCACCTGGCCGAGGCCAGCGAAAGACATGGAGTTCGTGCGAGCCTGCGCGAAAGCGAGAGCGCTCAGGCCGGGGGAGCGGAGGGGCCTCGTCATCAGTGCCTCGCGCGCGAAACGCGCTCATGCGCGCGCAGCCCTGATGAAGCGCGTGATCAGCTCTGGATCCTTCTCGCCAGGCGCTCGCTCGACGCCGCTCGAAACGTCGACCCCGCCCGGATGTACCGAGGCGATGGCCTGGGCGACATTGCCCGGGTCCAGCCCACCCGCCAGCAGCCACTGATCGCCCAACTGGGCGCCGGCGATGAGCGACAGATCCCAGGCCTCGCCAGAACCGGGGGAGGCGCCATCGACGAGGAGACGTTCTTCGCCGAAGTCGCCGGCCCGCAACGCTGGAAACTGTGCCAGCGAAGTTGCACGCCACACTCGGGGCAGGATCTCGCGGGCGGCGGCGAAATCGTCGGCACCATAGGCACCGTGCAGCTGCAGCACATCGAAGCCGAGCTCTTTCGCAGTCTCAGCGGCGGCAACAGCATCCATGCGGTTCACCACGAGCGCCACATCGACCCCGCGATCCGCTGCCCGCGCCGCCGCAACCACCTCGGCCGCCTGAGCCGGCGTCGCATGCCGTGGGCTGCGCGGGCTCATCACGACACCCAAGGCATCGGCCCCGGCCACGATCGCATACTCGGCCATTCGGGCATCGCGGAGGCCGCAAATCTTCACGTACATCGATGCATCCTTTTCGAGAGCTCTTACCGCCGTCAGCGTAGCGGCTTCACGAGGGAAGGCGCAGTTTCTGCGTCGCAGCCGGAGCAGCCGGAACGGCCGGGGGAGCCGCGGGAGTGGGCGCGGTGTCGAGCCGCGCATAGGTGAGCCGTCGCAGCAGCACCTCAGCGGGCCCGCGAGCATCCCGGCGCTCCAACAGCATGGCCAGCAGCAGCGAGATCAGCCATGCCGCCAAGGCGATACCGAACGCAGCTGCCGTGCCAATCTGCGCACCCAGACCGAAACCCCACGCCGCGAGCAGGGGAGCGAACACCACCGACTGCAGCAGATAGCTGCTCAAAGAGCGCTTGCCCACCGCCGCCACCGACCGCGACACCGGCCCAGCCCGGCCCTGCAGTCGCATGCCGAGCATCCCGAACAGCGCCGCATACGCGACACCGCCCGCAGCGCCCGCGATCTGACCGAGCAGTGCCACCGCCCACGCGATCGACTCCAGCCCGGGCAGGAGGTCGAGATACACCAGTGCGATCGGAGCCGCACCGAGCAGGCTCACCACGATGCCCCAGAACGCCACCGCGCCCAGGCCGATGCGCGATCCCGAAACCTCGAGCCAGCGGTGCCGGCCCGCCAGCCAGCCGAGCAGCACGCACAACGGCACCACGAGCGACAGCACCGTCGCCGGCGTCGACACCAGCCACATGCCGACCCGCGCGAGCATCGCCCAGCCGTAGTTCTCCACACCGTTCAGCAGATCAGCGGTGCTGCCGAAGCCCGTGCCCAGCATCAGCGCCTGCGACTCCGGTGGCAGCAGCGCGCTTATGAGCAGGGCCAGCCCGAGCATCGAAAGCGCCCCGAACACGATCAGCCCAAACATCGCCCACACCGCGAACTTCAGCACGCGATCGGAGCGCCAGAACAACGCGGCCGTGAGCGCGAGACCCGTCAACCCGTACGCGCCGAGAATGTCGCCCGCGAACAGCAGCGCCGCGTGCACGAACCCGAACGCCAGCAGCCACCAGTGCCGACGCCAGAACATGCGGCGCACCGCAAGCGGCGGCACACCCCGAGCCTCACGAGCCCGAGCGAACTGCACCATGCCGTACCCGAAGAGGAACGCGAACATCGGGTACACGCGCGCATCGACGAACAGAATCGTCAGCGCACCCAAGGCCCGATCCAGCACAGAACCATCAACTGGGTGCACCGTGTACGACGGCACTTCATGGCCCCACAAAAACGCCGACACATTCGCCACAGCGATGAGCAACAGCATCCAGCCGCGCGCCAGATCAGGCGCCAGTGCGCGCGAGCTTGGCGCCGCAGCGGGTGATGAAACGGAAACGGCCTGCGGCACGCGAAACCTCCAGAGTGAGAATGGTGCCGAGTCGTCGGCTGTTCCGATACCCATGGTAAGGGTGAGAGCGTGCGAGCGGGGGCGGTGCCCGTCTCTTCAAGCTGACATAATATTGATTATCATGCACTGGGCGCGGGCGCCCTCGTGCATGATAATCAAGCTGGAAATTTGGGGGTTGAGGGTGGGGCTTGGGGTGCGGGGTTGGGGATGCTCGGGTGATTTGTGCTTCGGGATTTGGGGTGTGGATCGCGGGGTGTTGTGCACCTGGCATTTGGGGGCCGCTTCGGGTGAGCACACCATGGCGGATTGCGGTGTGTGGACTCGCTCGAGCTTGGTGCGCGGTGGCTCGGTGAACGGCGGCTCGGTGAACGGTGGGCGGTCAACGCCTGGCGATCCGCATGAAGCGCGGCGGAACACCATAGCCGTGGGTGTTATGTCAGCTGCGTGGAGTGCTGAGCAGTAGCAGAGCGCGCGACGCGAGCGTTGCGGCGCCGATGCAACCGAACTGACCGGCGCTCAACAGCGTTGCGGCATTGCCGTTCCAGGCAGCGATAGCCCCGAGCACGAGTGCCGCGGCGACGACAATCCATCCCGCCAGCACCAGACCGACAGCGAAGGTGCGGCCCAGAACAACGCTCCCCCGTGATGTCACCGGGCGAATCAGGCACGCCAGCGCGAACGCCGCGGTGCCCAGCGCGATGCCGCCCAGCACATCGCTCGGACGATGCCAGCCGTACGCCAACAGTTGCCAGCCGACCGCTGAGAGCAGCACTGCTCCCGCGATGGTCACGAAACCGCGAATCGCAGACGGCACCGCCCAAATCAGCGCAGCGGTCACCACTGTGAACACTGTCATATGCCCGCTCGGAAACGTGTTCGGCACATCGAGCTCGAACAACTGCGGCCGCGTCAACCACACCTGCTTCAACAACTGCGATGCAATAATCGCAAGCACCGGCACCACGGTGACCACGAGCGCCCGTCTGATCCCGTGCGCGACCAGCGCAATCAGCGCCACCACGCCGAGTGCGATCGCCACCGACGGGATCGAGACCAGATTCAGCGGAGGTGGCGGGCTCGTAGTGAACTCTGCAGCATCAAGCACCGTGTCTTCAGCGCGCTGCCCCATCTCCAGCTGCACGCCGAGCACATACGAGCCGACGCCCACCGCGATCCAAAAGCATGCAAACCACAGCGCCCGCCTACGATCCGCAATCACGCGCGACTCCCCCGGCCGACCCCGTGGAAAACGAGATCCCCCGGCACCGGGCGCGACACGTCGGCCACGGTGAAACATGGTGCATGAAAGCTCCGGAGCAACACGACCTCCAGATCAGGGAATGCTGTACGGCTTCGATTCAAAGCGGCTGTTCGATTCAACGCCTATGCGATGACCAACCCCAGCCTATCCGCGCTCCCAGTGGCGCACCTGGGAGCGCGGAGCTCGGCGCGTCAAGACTGGGCCGGCGCAGCTTCTGTGACCTCGGCGAGCAGCTGCAGATCGGCGCGGCGCTCGCGCAGCGCAAACGACAAACCGAAACCGACGACGAGCAGCGCCGCCATGATCACGAAGACGATCCGCACATCCGAGGCGTCGGCGACCTTGCCGAGCAGTGGGCTGACCACGCCCCCGAACGACAGTGTGAGGCCGAGCGTCACCCCGCTCGCAATGCCGATGCGGTTCGGTAAATAGGAGTGCGAGAGCGTGATCTGCGCCGCGAACGGCAAGAACAGGGCCACTCCGAGCGCGCCGGTGGCGACGATCACTACCGCCGGGTTCGGGGCGAGCACGATCGCCCCGACCGAGAGCGCAGCGAGTAGATAGCCTGCCCGCACTACGCGCAGGCGGCCGAAGCGGTCAGCCAGCCAGCCGCCGATGAGCGTGCCTGCGGCACCAGCCGCGGGAAATACCGAGAGCGCGATCGAGGCGAAGGCAGTGCTGACCGCGAAGCGCTCGATGGAATACAAGGAGACGAAGGTGGAGGTCCCCACATACGCGACCGACCACATGGCGAGCACCACCGTCAAACGGCCGAAGGCGCGCCAATCGTCGGGCTGTCGCGGCGTCGCCTGAGCTGCGCGAGAGGCCCCGAGCGTCACCGTGGGGCGGCCGAACAGGCGACGCCACGAGACTGCGGCGTAGACGAGGCCCAGCACGAGAGCCGGCACGATGAGCAATGCGGTGCCCGGCAGGCCGAACCACCCCACCACCAGAATCACCCCGGCAGGCGCCAGTGCTACGCCCACATTGCCGCCGACCGAGAACAGGCTCATCGCGCGGCTCGTGCCGCGCCCGGCCTCCCGGGCTTCGACCGTGGCAGCGGGGTGATAGGCGGCGACGCCGATGCCCGAGATCGCCACGACGATCCAGACCAGCGGGTAGGAGTCTGCGACGAGGCCGCTGGCTGCGATGCCGGCGCCCGCGGCGAGCAGGCCCGCGAGGGTCATCCAGCGCAGTTGGAAGCGGTCGCTCAGGTAGCCGAAGACAGGCTGCGCAACGCTCGACAGCGCGGTCGCCGCGAGGGTGATCCCCGCGACGGCGGCGTAGCTGTACTGGGCGTGCAGCACGAAGAACGGCAGCAGAGCGGCGAAGGCCCCGGTGTAGAAGTCATTCGCGACGTGGGTGGCGGTGAGTGTCCAGAGCTGCAGGCGATGCTGGGTGGGCGGGGTTGTTGCGACGTCCATAGGGGTCCCTTCGGATTCGCGGCACGGCGGATTGGCGCCCGCTCCTCCCCCAGAGGAGCCAGGCGCGGCCGGGAGTGCGGCGGCGTGGTGACGGCAGGCGGTGGTGCGCCGCAGCAGGGGTGCCGGTCGGGCTAGATCCTGCTGCGGCGGCGAAGGAGGAGCCGTGCGGTCATGGGATAGACTGTACACGACTTCTCAGACAAGTAGACAGGTGGGGATTCATGGCCCAGATCACGCGCACCTCCCTGGCCGAGCAAGCCGCGGACATGATCCTGGAGCGCGTGCGCGCCGGCGAGTGGCCACTCGGTTCGAAACTGCCTGGCGAGAACACCCTCGGCCCACAGCTGGGTGTGGGGCGATCCACGGTGCGAGAAGCGATCCGCCGCCTCGCAGGTCAGGGCGTGCTCACTACCCGCCAAGGGGTCGGTGTGTTCGTCGCCGCGCTCGATGTCGTCGAAGACTGGGAGGGGCTGCTGCGTCGCGCCGACATCGTGGAGGTGATCGAGGCCCGCACCGCTATTGAGGCGGAGGCTGCGTTTCTCGCGGCGGAACGTCGCACCGCCGCGGATCTGCGTGCGATGCGACGCACCCTGTCCGAGCGCGATATCGCTGTGGGCATCGAGGCCCACGTCGATGCCGACGCCGGGTTCCACCGCGCGGTCATCGTGGCCGCCCACAACGCGGTGCTGCTCGAGATGTTTGACCGTTTCGTGCCCAGGATCCGCGAGGCCATGATCGCGATGCTGCGCATCCGCGGCGACTACGGCGACCCGCACGACCAGAACGCGCACGCCGTGATCGTCACCGCCATCGAAGCGCAGGACGCGTCCGCAGCAGCATCCCTCGCGCGCGACCACCTGCGCTCACTCCGCGCAGCGGTCAGCTGAGCGGTTGCGTGGCGCGCCTCTCCCCTGCCCCGCTCAGTTCGCGGTGCCCGCTCACCGCGTGGCGTAAAAGGTGACGGCGGAAGCGGCGGCTACGTTCAGCGAGTCGACGCCGCCCATCATCGGAATCGTGACGCGCCGATCGAGGCGGCGGTCGACTCGGGGCGTGATGCCGTGCCCTTCGGTGCCGAACACGAGGCCGAGCTTCGGGTGATCTTCGGCGACGAGCTCGTCGAGGGTGATCGCGCCCTCCCCGAGCGTCATCCCCGCGACGATGTAGCCCGCGTCGGTGAGGGCGTCGAGGCCTGCGGGCCAGCGCTCGAAGCGCGTCCACGGCACTTGGAATACCGTTCCCATCGACACCCGCACGGAACGCCGGTAGAGCGGGTCGGCGCAGTCGGGTGAGGCGAGCACCGCGTCGACGCCCAGCGCGGCGGCCGAACGGAACACGGCCCCCACGTTCGTGTGGTCGGTGAGGCCCTCCAGCACCGCGACACGGGACCGCGGCTGCGCCGACGTTGCGGGTGCGCGCAGCAGCTCGGCTGGGTCGAGCAGCGTCGGCCGGTGCATCGAGGCGAGCGCGCCGCGGTGCATGTGGAAGCCGGTGAGCGCTTCGAGCTGATGCGACTCCCCCACGAAAACGGGCACCTCGGGGTGCTCGGTGAGCAGTGGTTCCACCCGCGGCAGCCACTCTTCGAGCAGCAACACCGAACGAGGGCGGTGCCCGGCGCGCAGCGCCCGCTCGATCACCTTTGGGGATTCGGCGAGGTACAGGCCCTCCTCAGGCTCGAGCACCCGTCTCAGCGCGACATCGGTGAGCTTGGTGTAGTCGGCGAGCTCGGGTGCGCCGAGGTCGTCGATGCGGATGATCCTCATGCCGCAGCCTCCTGGGCCTGGGCTTGGGCCTCGGTGAGGAATCCCGCGATGAACGCGACAGCGTCTTCGACGGCCTCGTAATGCACGAGATGGCCGATGCCGGGAATGATCCGCAGGCGCGAGCCGGGAATGCGGTGGCGAAGCTCAAGCTGCTTTACGAGCGGCGTGATGTCGTCGCGCTCCCCCGCGATGAGCAGGGTCGGCATGGTGAAGGCGCGCGCGAATTCGGGCACCGTGTGGGAAACGGATGCGCGGAACGCTTGCAGCAGAGTTGTCGGATCCGAGAAGGTGCTGAAGTAGGCGCCGTGTTGGCCGTGGATCCAGCTTCGCAGCTCGGGGTCGCCCGTCTTTGCCATCACCTCGCTCATCACGCGCACGATCACCGGGTTGCCGAGCAGGCGGCGTGCGGCTCGCGGTGGCAGCAGTTCGGCGGCACGGTAGTAGCCAATGGCGAGTTGTGTGAGCGCTGCCTGCGGCCCTTCCAGCGCGGGGGCCGAGATCGGGTTGATGAGGATCAGCCGGCTCGGCTGCAGCCCACCAGCGATCGCTGCTGACACCACGAGCGATCCGAAGGAGTGGCCAAGTACGGCGAAGCCGTCGGGGGCAACTGCAGCGGCGAAAGCTCGTAACCACTCGCCGTACAGTTCGATGGTGTGTTCACGCCCCGGAACAGCGGGAGTCTGACCGAAGCCGGGCAGGTCTGGCACGATGGCCCGCACCCCTGGCAGCGTTTCTGCGAGCCCCTGAGCGATGCCCTGGAGGCCGTGGTGGTCGCCTCGGAAACCGTGCACGAGCAGCAGCGGGGCTCCGTCGGGGTCGCCGTACTGCCAAGCGCGGGTGTCCATACCGAGCGTGGGCACACGCAGAAGAGTGGGAGAAGCGGTCACGCTTCGATGCTACCGGCGTGCTGCTGGCAGCGCGCTGCGGGCGTGGTCGATGCGGGTCGGCGGTGCTCGATAGCATCGTGGAGAACGAAAGGATCCCCTGTGACCCAAGAACTCCCCCTCTGGGCGGCGAATCTCGCGGTGTTCGACACCGAGACCACAGGCATCGATACTGCCCACGCCCGCATCGTGAGTGCCACGATCGCGCTGCTCGGCCCGTCGGGTGAGGTGCAAGAGCGCTATGACTGGCTGCTCGACCCCGGTGTCGAGATTCCTGAGCCCGCGGTTCGTGTGCACGGGATCACCACCGAAATCGCCCGCGCAAGCGGCATTGCCGCGACCGTCGGCGTGCAGCAGATCGTGACGCGGCTGCTCGAAATGTTCGAGCGCGGTTTCCCTGTCGTCGCCTACAACGCACCCTTCGATCTCAGCCTGCTCGCCTCCGAGGCCGTACGTCACGGGGTGGCGTGGCCGAATGACCTCTCCCCCGTCATCGATCCACTGATCCTTGACAAGCAATTCGATCGTTACCGCAAGGGCAAGCGCACGCTGGAAGCTGTCGCCGCGCACCACGGCGTCGAGATCGGCAACGCGCACGATGCCGGTGACGATGCGATCGCCGCGGGGCGGGTGCTGCAGCGCATCGCCCGCAAGTACGCCGATGTTATCCCCGGAGAGCTCGATGAGTTGCATCGAGCTCAGATCGGGTGGGCTGCGGCGCAGGCCGAAAGCTTCCAGGAGTACATGCGTCGCGTGCGCGACCCCTCGTTCGTCGCCGATGGGCGTTGGCCGGTGCGGTAACCCGCGGGCACAAAAAATGGCGGAGGCAATGCCTCCGCCATTTTTGTGGGATCGTGCCTTAGGCGCCGAAGCCCTTGAAGCGCTGGTTGAACTTCTCGACGCGACCGGCCGAGTCCATGATGCGCTGCTTGCCCGTGTAGAAGGGGTGCGAGGCGCTGGAGATTTCGACGTCGATGACGGGGTAGGTGGCGCCGTCAAGCTCGATGGTCTTTTCGCTGGTGAGCGTCGAGCGCGTGAGGAACGTCTCTCCCGAGGCGAGGTCGCGGAAGACGATTGCGTTGTACTCGGGGTGGATTTCGGTCTTCATGAGTGTTCCTTATATTGCCTTGGAGTGGGCGTGTAACAGCACGCCCTGAGGTCTTGGGATTGGCGGATCGATCCGCACCAAAGAACCACTTTACCAGAACACCCCAAATTCGGGTGTGACGGGCTTCGGGCGTGGCGCTTACGGCTTGGCGGTGGCGGCGTAGCGGCCGTTCGAGACGCTGAGGTCAAAGGGCATGCCGAAGGTGGCTTCGAGGTTTGCCGCGGTGAGGGTTTCGGCGATGGGGCCGGCGGCCTGCACGTGACCGTCGCGCAGCAGCAGAGCGTGGGTGAACCCCGGGGGCACTTCTTCGACGTGGTGAGTGACCATGATCATGGCAGGCGAGTGGGGTGACTGGGCGAAGCCGGAGAGCATCTGCAGCAGCCGCTCGCGCGCGCCGAGGTCGAGGCTCGCGCTCGGCTCGTCGAGCAGCAGCATCTCAGGGTCGGTCATCACAGCGCGGGCGATCAGTGCGCGCTTACGCTCCCCGTCGCTCAGCGTGCCGAAGGCCCGGTCGACGTAGTCGGCAAGATCCCACTCGCTCAGGATGCGTTCGGCTTGGCGCACGTCGACGTCGTCGTACTGCTCGTTCCAGCGCCCCTCGACGCCGTAGGCGGCGGTGAGTACGATATCGCGCACGGTCTCAGAGGCGGGCAGGCGGTTTCCGGTCGCCGAGGAGACGAAGCCGATGCGGTTGCGCAGCTCGAAGATGTCGACGCGCCCGAGGCGCTGATCGAGCACCTCGACCGAGCCCGTGGTGGGATAGTCGTTCGCAGTGGCGAGCTTCATGAGCGTGGTCTTGCCGGCGCCGTTCGGGCCGAGGATGACCCATCGTTCCGAGTCCTGGACTGCCCAGTCGATCCCGGAGAGGATCGGGCGGCGGTCGCGCACGTAGGTGACATCGCTGAATCGGAGCACGTTGACCATAGGCACAAGCCTAGACTGGATCGCATGACCCTTTCACCGCTTGTTGTGCTCGATTGCGACTCCACCACCATTCAGGATGAGGTGATCGAGTTGCTCGCCGAGGCTGCGGGCAGCCGAGATCAGGTGGCAGAGGTGACGGAGCGCGCGATGCGCGGCGAGCTTGACTTCGCCGAAAGTCTCGCCGAGCGGGTTTCGACCCTGCAGGGCACCGCTGAGACGGTGTTCGCACAGGCCTACGGTCGGGTGCGCCTCTCCCCCGGTATTCGTGAGCTTATTGCGGCGGTGCACGAGCGCGGCGGCAAAGTGGGTGTGGTCTCCGGCGGCTTCCACGAGGTGCTTGATCCGCTCGCCGAAGATCTGGGGCTCGACTTCTGGCGCGCGAACAGGCTTGAGGTGATTGATGGTCACCTGACCGGGCGCACGGTGGGGCCGGTGATCGATGCGGCTGCGAAGGCGGCGGCGCTGCGCGAGTGGGCTGAGGCAAGCGGGATCCCGCTCACGGCGACCATCGCGATCGGCGATGGTGCGAACGACCTCGAGATGATGGGCGTTGCGGCGATCGGCGTCGGTTACAACGCCAAGCCGGTGGTGCAGGATCGCGCCGATGTTTCCATCACCGATGATCTGGCGCTCGCGATCCCGCTGCTCGACCGCCTGGCCTGATCCGCCATCTCATACATATGTGAGGGCCTGCCGATTCAGCATGAATCAGCAGGCCCTCACATATGCGGTGAGCTGCGAGCTCAGTGCCCCATGCCGAGGCCGCCGTCGACGGGAATGACGGCGCCCGAGATGTAGGCTGCGTCGTCGCCCGCGAGGAATGAGGCGGCGCCTGCGATCTCGGCGACCTGGCCGAAACGGTTCGCGGGGATGTTCGCGAGGTACTGCTGCTGCTGCTCTTCGGGCAGCGAAGCCGTCATGTCGGTTTCGATGAAGCCCGGGGCGATGACGTTGGCGGTGATGTTGCGGGCGCCGAGCTCGCGAGTGAGCGAGCGGGCGAAGCCGACGAGGGCCGCCTTCGACGAGGAGTAGTTGATCTGCCCAGGCGATCCGTACAGTCCAACGACGGAGGAGATGAGGATCACGCGGCCGAAGCGGCCCTTGAGCAGGCCCTTCGCAGCGCGCTTCACGACGCGGAAGGTGCCGGTGAGGTTCGTGTCGATGACGGAGGTGAAGTCTTCCTCTGACATGCGCAGCAGCAGGGTGTCGCGCGTGATGCCCGCGTTCGCGACGACCACCTCGACGGGGCCGAGCTGCGCTTCGATCTCGGTGAAGGCGGCGTCGATCGATGCTGCGTCGGTCATTTCGGCGCGCACCGTGAGGGAGCCTTCGGGCCCCTCGCCCGAGCGGGCGGTGACGGCGACGCGGTGGCCATCGGCGATCATGCGTTCGGCGATTGCGTAGCCGATGCCGCGGTTGCCGCCCGTGACGAGTACGGTGCGCGAGGTGCTCATAGGGGTCCTTCCGTCAAAACTGGACCCCAGCCTATTGCATGTGAGCGCGGTCACAGCGGGACGGCGTAGGCTGGTGCGGTACTGAGGAAAGGGCGCATGGCGAAGAGCTACAGTGTGACATCGGCTGGGGTGAATCCGGCTGAGGATCGCGCGCACCGCATGCGCATGTATTTCATTGCGATGAGTTTGCGCGTGGCGTGCGTGACCTCGTTGATCTGGGTGCGCGGCTGGTGGGTGCTGCTCGCGGCAGCTGGGGCCGTGTTCTTGCCGTGGTTCGCGGTGATGGTGGGTAACGCTGTCGCGCACGATGGCGGGCAGGCTCCCGACGCTCCCGAGCCGTTGATGCTTGAGGGTGCAAGCGCTGACACGCCGGCAGAGGCACCGTCTGAGACGCTGCTCGTCATCGATGTAGAACCTGAGCGCCGCGCCTCGACTCCTGCTGATGGGAATGCGGATCCCGTCCGTCGAGACGCAGACGACTCCTCCGGCGGCATCGCGTGACCGCCGCGACGCCGTCGGGCCTGACGCTGGGCGGTGCCCCGCAGCACCGCTTCGAGTGCTCCCGGGCTGCGTGTCGAGACGAGGCGGTGTGGGCGATTCTGTGGCGCAATCCGAAGATCCATACCGCTGACCGTCGAAAGACGTGGCTCGCCTGCGAGGCGCACCTTGATACTCTGCGCGACTTCCTTGCGGCGCGCGATTTTCCTCTTGAGACTCGGGCGATTGGTGAGCTTGATGAGTGACAGCACTCCTGTGGGGTGGAGCTTTTTGCGGTCGAGCCGGTGGATCGGCTATTTCGCGATGCTCGTGATTTT
The DNA here is from genome assembly GCF_037150695.1 of Leucobacter sp. VD1. Lineage (NCBI taxonomy): Bacteria > Bacillati > Actinomycetota > Actinomycetes > Micrococcales > Microbacteriaceae > Leucobacter > Leucobacter sp. VD1. The sequence goes on along the minus strand of NZ_JBBCPO010000001.1, from coordinate 987,861 downwards.
TTCGATTGCGTGCGTGTTCCTGGGTAATTGGCAGTTCGAGCGCCGGGCCGAGGCTCGCGCCGAGATCGACCGTATCGACGCGAACTACGATGCCCCTGCGGTGCCGCTCTCCGATGAGCTGCCCGACCCGGCAGCGTTCGATGAGAACGCGCAGAAGTGGCGCACTGTCGAGGCCGTGGGTGAGTATGTGGGCGACCCCTATCTTGCGCGCAACCGGCCGGGGCGCGAGGGTGTTGGGTCGAATGTGATCCAGGCGCTGCGCACTGACGATGGTCGGGTGTTCTTCGTGGATCGCGGCTGGGTGCCGATCGACGGCCACGAAGCCGAGACCGGAGGCATTGCGCCGGAGGAGCTGCCTGAGCCGCCGAGCGGCGAGGTGCGGGTGGAGGCCCGCCTGCGTGCCTCAGAGCCGGCCATTCCTGGCCGCACCTCGGCGGGTCGCACCGTCGCGAGTATCGAGCTGCCCGAGCTGGCGCGCTTGACGGGCACCGAGGGCGAGGCCTACACGGGCGCGTACGGGATGCTCGTCACGGAGACGCCTGCGGGTGAACACGGCGTGCTGCCGGCGAAGCCGGAACGCGATGAGGGGCCGCACCTCTCCTACGCTCTGCAGTGGTATGTCTTCATTGTGATTGCTTGCATCGGCGTCGCTTACGCCGCGCGCCGCGAGTACCGCGGGCTCAACCCCGACAGCAGCGCGGTGCGGGAACAGGATCGCCGCAGTGCCGAGCGCCGCCGCCGCCGCGGGCCGAGCGACGCCGAGGAGGAAGACGCCCTGATCGGCGGCTGACGCTCCGCAAGTCGGGCTATTCTGGAGTGTGGTTTTAGTGAGTTCTTCCCAACGCTTTGCGGCCCTCGGCGCGATGGGCGCCATCGCCCTGGGCGCGGTTGCGCTGCTGGCAGGCTGCGCCGCCCCCATCGATCCGAGTGCGGCACGCGAATCCCTCACCGAGGTGACCGAGAATCCGACGCCTCCGGTGGCGGCCGAACTGTACGATGCCGCACTGCACCCCGACCCGATCGTCGATCCGCGCGACTGCACCGCAGTGCTCGTGGTCACCGCGCGCGGCACCGGGGAGCCCTCCAAAGGGCAGTTGCTTTCACCAGTGGCTCGGGCGATTGCGAAGGCGAAGCCCAAAGATGTTGATGTGCTCGACCTCGACTACCCCGCCGACGGCGACGTGAACGAGGGCGGCACGCTGGGAGCGCGAACGCTCATCGACACCCTCAATGTGCAGGCCGAGGCCTGCCCCGAGCAGCGTTTTGTGCTGCTCGGGTACTCGCAGGGCGCTTTCGTGATCGGTGATGCGCTGTCGGTGCCGGAGGCGCGACTCGTCGGCGGCACCGTCGGTTCTGTGTCGGAGGCGGCGGCGGAGCGGGTGCTCGCAATCGTCTTCTACGGGGATCCGAGATTCGTCGGCAGCGAGCCCTTCAACGTCGGCAGCTTCGATCCGACAGCGAACGGACTGCTCCCCCGAGCTCCCGGCACCCTTGACGCCTTCGCCGATCGTCTGCGCGACTACTGCGTTGCCCGAGACTTCATCTGCCAGAGCGGCAGTCTCGACCTCGACGAGTCGGGCCACGTCGAGTATTTCAGCAACGGGATGCAGCAGGATGGCGCTGCCTTCGTGCTCGCACAGCTCGATACGCTTGCCGAGCGCGATCGTTCAGCCGGTGTGGGTGGCGACGTTGTGGAGCCCCCGCAGGCGAATCCCACGCCGTGATGCGCGGATCCGGTTGCCAGCGGGCGCAGAGGCGTTGACCCCGGGCGCTCCGTTGCGTACCGGGCGTTTCGGCCGCAGAGGCGGCAGCCCTACTCTCGAAGCGTGTGCCCGCACCGTGGCGGGTGCCGTGAGGAGGCGACCGTGTCGAGTACCGGCAGTCAGTACGACCACCTGTTCGTGAAGCACATGCCCGTCTGCGGGCCCGACGACTTCAACAATGAGGGCGAGGCCGCCGAACTCGAGCCGCCGAAGAACCTCGGCGAGCCGAACTGGCTCGTGCACGCGGGGCTCGTGCCAGATGCCAAGATCAACATGACCCACATCTGGATCCACGAGACCGAGGTGCCCGAACTGTGGGTGGTGCCGCATGTGCACGACTACGACGAGATCCTCATCTGGACGGGCGGCGATCCCGACAACCCGCACGACCTCGGGGCCGAGATCTACATGGATATCGCTGGCGAGCGCCACACGATCACCACCTCGGGCTGCGTGTACATCCCCGCGGGCGTCGAGCACTGCCCGCTCGGCTTCACCCGGGTGGATCGCCCCTTCCGCTTCAGCGCGCTCTCGCTGGCCCCGCACTACGTGTCAGACCGCGAGGAGCGGGCGGCGGAGCGGGCCGGCGAAGCCGGATGATCCGCCACCCGAGCTGAGAACCGCGAGACCCGAAGCTCAAGCGAGCTCGATGAGCTCCAGGTACTCCTTCGACCAGTGATCCTCGGTGGCCTCAGGCATGATGAGCACCCGCTCAGGGTTGAGCGCCTCGACAGCCCCAGGATCGTGCGAAACCAGAATCACCGCACCCGTGAAGTGCGCGAGCGCATCAAGGATCTCAGCACGGCTGGCGGGATCGAGGTTGTTCGTGGGCTCATCGAGCAGCAGCACATTGGCGCTCGACACCACCAGCATGGCGAGCGCCAGGCGCGTCTTCTCGCCGCCTGACAGCACCCCGGCGGGCTTGAGCACATCATCACCGGTGAAGAGGAACGAACCCAGCACCCGTCGCGCCTCAGTCTCGGTGAGATGCTGCGACACCGAAACCATGTTCTGCAGCACGCTCGCGCGCACATCAAGCGTTTCGTGCTCCTGCGCGTAATAGCCCACCTTGAGGCCGTGGCCGGCGATGATCTCACCGGTGTCGGGCTCATCGACCTGCGCGAGCAGGCGCAGCAACGTGGTCTTGCCGGCGCCGTTGAGGCCCAGCACCACCACCTTCGAACCGCGGTCGACCGCGAGATCGACACCCGCGAAAATCTCGAGCGAGCCGAAGGACTTCGAGAGCCCCTGCGCCATAATCGGAGTCTTGCCACACGGCGCCGGATCGGGGAAGCGCAGCTTGGCCACGCGATCCACCTGACGCTCATCTTCAAGACTCGAGAGCATTTTCTCGGCGCGCGCCACCATCTGGTGCGCTGCAGCCGCCTTCGACGCCTTCGCACCGAACTTCGCTGCCTGCTCCTTCAGCGCCGACGCCTTCTTCTCGACGTTCGTGCGCTCCTTGCGGCGACGCTCCTCATCGGCGGCGCGCTGCCGCAGGTACAGCTTCCAGTTCATGTTGTAGACATCGATGACCTGGCGGTTCGCATCGAGGTAGAACACCCTGTTGACGGTCTCCCCCACGAGGTCAATGTCGTGGGAGATGATGATGCAGCCGCCCTTGTAGTTCTTGAGGAACTCGCGCAGCCACACGATCGAATCGGCGTCGAGGTGGTTGGTCGGCTCATCGAGGATCATCGTGTCGGCATCGCTGAACAGGATGCGGGCGAGCTCGATACGGCGGCGCTGGCCACCGGAGAGCGTCTTCAATGGCTGGTCGAGCACCCGATCGGGTAGGCCGAGGTTGTTGGAGATCGAGGCAGCCTCCGACTCGGCCGCGTAGCCTCCGAGCGCGTGAAAACGGTCGGTGAGGTTACCGAAGCGCTTCATGGCTTTCTCCGCCACCGCTGGGTCTTCGGAGGCCATGTCTTCGGTGGCCTGTGCGATGTTCTTCGTGAGCGTGCCGAGACCGCGGGCGTCGAGGATGCGGTGCCTGGCGATCTGCTCAGGATCACCGGTGCGGGGATCCTGCGGCAAGAAGCCCAACTCGCCTGACACGGTGACCTTGCCCTCCGCAGCCTGCAGCTCACCCGAGAGCGTGCGGGTAAGTGTGGTCTTACCAGCACCGTTACGGCCCACAAGCCCGATCTTGTCACCCGGATTCACGCGGAAGGTGACGCCCTCCATGAGGCGTCGCGCGCCGACGTCGATCGCGAGGTCTTCGACGGTGATCATGCTGGGCGGCTCCTAGGACTGACCGGCGGGGCCGGCTGGCTGGTGGACAACCTCACTAGTCTACTCGGCAGCAGCCGCAGAAGGCTCAGAGTGTGTCGAGTGGGGCGTTGGCACGGGTGTTGCGCAGAGGCGCGCTCAGTGAGCCCCGTCTGATCCGGTCGTGAGGCCCAGTGCTGCGGTGTCGGCCCAGAGCACGGTCTCGCTCCGGCCAGTGAGACGCGCGGCGGGCGGCAGCGGCTCTGATCCGCCAAGCACAGCCAGCACCGCCTCGGCCTTGCCCTCCCCCGCTGCGAGCAACCACGAGCGTTCGGCCCGGTTCAACGCCGAAAGCGACAGGGTGACCCGCTCAGGCGGAGCTTTCGGTGAATCGCGTACCGGCAGCGTCTCCGCCTCTTCGTCGCCGAGCAGCAGCTCAGAACTGCCCGGAAACAGCGAGGCGACGTGGCCGTCCTCTCCCACGCCGCTGAGCTGCACATCGATGCGCGGCACCCGCGCCACCGTTTCGGCGTAGGCCGCGGCCGCCGCATCGAGACTCATCCCCGAATCGGATGCGGCGACACGGTGCACGAGCGTCGGGTCAGTATCGACAGCGGCGAACAGCGACTCATCGGCAAGCCGATCGTTGCGGTCGGCGTGCCCGGCCGGCACCCAGCGCTCATCGCCCCAGAGAAAGCGCACCCGACTCCAGTCGACGGTATTGCGGTCGCGATGGTCACGCACGGCGAGCAACACCTGCGCTCCTGCGCGCCCTCCGGTGAGCACGATGCAGGGCACCGCACCAGCGCGCTGCCGCTCGCGGCACACCGCGATGAGCCCGCTCGCGACAACCTCGCCGAGCGCGGGCAGGTCAGTGACCCGCTCGACGCGCACTACCGCTGCACCTCGCTGCGATCCCCCGACCACAGCGTGTGGAAGCTACCCGGCCTGTCGACGCGGCGATACGTGTGGGCGCCGAAGAAGTCGCGCTGCCCCTGAATGAGAGCGGCGGGCAGCCGTTCGGCGCGCAGCCCGTCGTAGTAGGCCAGCGACGATGAGAACGCGGGGGCCGGAATACCGGCCGCGGTCGCAGCGATCACCACCCGCCGCCAGGCCGCCTGGCCCCGGCTCAACGCCTCGGCGAAGTAGGGCGCCGACATCAGCAGCGGCAGCTCAGGCTGCTCGCCGTAGGCCTCGGCGATGCGACCGAGAAACTGCGCGCGGATGATGCAGCCCGCCCGCCAGATGCGCGACACTGCGCCGAGGTCGATACTCCAACCGTACTCAGCGGCGCCGGCACGGATCTCGTCAAACCCCTGCGAGTAGGCCACGATCTTCGAAGCGTAGAGCGCTTGGCGCACGTCTTCGATGAAGGCTGCTTCGTTGTCTGATGCCCAAGCTTCGTCTGGGCCAGGCAACTGCGCCGCCGCGGCACGCTGCTCGGGGTGCGAGGAGAGTGAGCGCGCGAACGTAGCCTCGGCGATCCCGGAGACGGGCACGCCGAGCGACAGCGCCGTCTGCACGGTCCAGGCGCCGGTGCCCTTCGCCCCGGCCTGGTCGAGGATCACGTCGACGAGCGGCCGACCGGTGTCGGCATCGATCTGCCGCAGCACCTCGGCGGTGATCTCGATGAGGTACGACTCGAGCTCGCCGCGGTTCCACTCGGCGAAGACGTCGGCAATGTCGGCCGGGCTCTTCCCGGTGCCGCGGCGGATCAGATCGTAGGCCTCGGCGATCAGCTGCATATCGGCGTACTCGATGCCGTTGTGCACCATCTTCACAAAGTGGCCGGCGCCGTCGTGGCCGATGTGGGTGACGCAGGGCTCGCCATCGGCGACGGCGGCGATGGAGGTGAGGATCGGGCCGAGCGTCGTCCAGGCCTCATCGGATCCGCCCGGCATGATGCTGGGACCCAGCAGGGCACCCTCCTCGCCGCCCGAGATGCCGGCACCCACGAAGTTGATGCCGGTGTCGCGCACGGCGCGCTCGCGGCGGATCGTGTCGGGGAAAAACGCGTTGCCTCCGTCGACGATGATGTCGCCTGGCTCGAACACCTCGACAAGCGCGTCGATCACGGCATCGGTTGCCGCCCCCGCCTGCACCATGATGATGGCAGTGCGCGGCCTCGTGAGGCTCGCTGCGAACTGCTCGTAGCTGTGCGCTGGCACGAAGCCCGCCTCGGGGTGCTCCGAAACGAGGGCGTCGGTGCGCTCGCGGCTGCGGTTGAGCACCGCCACAGTGTTGCCCTCGCGGCTCGCCAAGTTGCGGGCGAGGTTCGCCCCCATCACGGCGAGGCCGACGACCCCGATGTTCGCCGTGGCTTCGGTCGCTGCTGCTGTGGTCACCGCTGGGGCTCCGTTCGATCGTTGGCGTCAAGCTGTCGCATCACGCGGCCGTATATCTCGTCTTCATCGAGGATTCTGAGTTCTTCGGCCAGGCACTCACGCAGGGTGCGGCGCGGCAGCGAGATCTCATGTTGGGGCTGGCCCGGCTGTCGCAGCACTGCCTGTGCTGGCGCGACACGCTCCAGCACGGCGTCGCCCGAGGCGCGGCGCAGCGTGACCGAGCGCACGCCCTCGATCGAGGGCACTTCGTGGTGCAGGCGGCACTCCGTGGGCACCTGCAGCATGAGCCCGAGCCACGTGGCGAGCAGACGAGTTGAAGGAGAGTCGGCGCCGCCGAGCACTTCCACCGAGGTGACCGGGTCAAACGGCGGCTGGTCGAGGATCGCGGCCAGGTACTCGCGCCACCGGGTGAGACGGGTCCAAGCGAGGTCGGTGTCGCCAGCCGCGTACCCGGAGGTGCGGGCGGAGAAGATGTCGGCGGAGGATGCGGCGCTGTCGGTGATGCGGCGCTGCGCGATGCGGCCGAGCGGATGTGCGCCGGGTTCGTGCGGGGCCTCACGCGGCCACCAGACGACCACGGGCGCGTCTGGCAGTAGTAGCCCGGTGACGAGGCTTTCGATACCGCTGCACACCTCGCCGTAGGCGCGCAGCACCACGACATCGCTGGCGCCGGCATCTGCCCCCACACGAATCTCGGCGTCGAGACGGGGCGCGGCTGCGTCAGGGTTCGCGACGAGCACGATGACACGCATTGGGTGCTCGCTCGACGCATGATTCGCGGCCTCGACCACAGTTTCGTCGATGGGGTCTGAGGTGGCGATGATGAGGGTCAGCACCCGACCGAGCGCAGACACGCCGCCCTCGAGACGCATCGCGACCAGACGCCTAGCAACGGCGCTCACCGTGGTGTTGGGGAGCTGTTCGATCACGGACGCCTCCAGCTTCGGCCGTCGCGGGCCAGCAGATCGTTCGCGGAATCGGGGCCCCACGAACCGGGGGTGTACTGCTCGGGGGCGCGGCTCTCCGCTGACCAGAACTCCTCAATGGGATCGAGGATCCGCCACGACAGCTCCACCTCGGCCTGCCGCGGAAAGAGCGGAGCATCACCGAGCAGCACGTCGAGAATGAGCCGCTCGTAGGCTTCCGGGCTTGCCTCGGTGAAGGCGTGGCCGTAGCCGAAGTCCATAGTCACGTCGCGCACGCGCGTGCCTGTGCCCGGAACCTTCGCGTCGAAGCGCATCATGATGCCCTCGTCTGGCTGCACCCTGATCACGAGCGCGTTCGATCCCTGGTCGCTGCCGTGCGCCTTTGCGAACAGCTCCCCCGCTTCACGGCGGAACACCACGGCGATCTCGGTTACGCGGCGGCCGAGTCGCTTGCCGGTGCGCAGGTAGAACGGCACATCAGACCAGCGACGGGTGTTGACGAACAGTTTCATCGCGGCGTACGTCTCGGTGCGGGAAGCGGGATCCATGCCTTCCTCTTCGAGGAAGCCGCGCACTAGTTCGCCGCCCTGCCAGCCGCCGGCGTACTGGCCGCGCGCGGTCGCCGTGGCGAGATCGTCGGGCAGTCGCACCGCTTCAAGCACCTTCTCTTTCTCAGCGCGCAGGTGGTCGGCGCTGAGCGAGATCGGCTCCTCCATCGCGGTGAGCGCGAGCAACTGCAAGAGGTGGTTCTGGATCACATCGCGGGCGGCACCCACGCCGTCGTAGTAGCCGGCGCGGCCGCCCACGCCGATGTCTTCGGCCATGGTGATTTGCACGTGGTCGACGTAGTTGCGGTTCCAGATCGGCTCGTACATCGAGTTCGCGAACCGCAGCGAGAGAATGTTCTGCACCGTCTCTTTGCCGAGGTAGTGGTCGATGCGAAAGATCGAGTCGGCGGGAAAGGCTGACTCCAAGGTCTCGTTGAGTTCGAGCGCCGACTGCAGGTCTTGCCCGAAGGGCTTCTCGATAATGACGCGGCGCCAGCGCTGGTCGTCGACGGTGCGGTCGACGAGGCCGGAGCTGCTGAGGTGGTGAGCCACCTCGGGGAACGACTTCGGCGGGATCGACAGGTAGAAAGCGTGGTTGCCCATCGTGCCGCGTTCGCTGTCGAGCGCGTCGACGGTCTCGCGTAGGCGAACGTAGGCATCAGGGTCATCGAAGCGCCCCTGCACGAAGCGGATCCCCTCGGCAAGCTGCCGCCAGGTGGCCTCGCGGAAGGGGGTGCGCGCGTGCTTGCGCACGGCGTCGTGCACGATCTCCGCGAAGTCGCGGTCGGCCCAGTCACGTCGGCTGAAGCCCACGAGCGCGAAGCCCGGCGGCAGCAGGCCGCGGTTGGCAAGGTCGTACACCGCGGGCATGAGCTTCTTGCGCGATAGGTCACCGGTGACCCCGAAAATAACGAGCGCGCTCGGCCCGGCGATCCGATTGAGGCGGGGATCGCCGGGCGAGCGCAGCGGGTTGTGGGGCACGATGGTGGGGCCTTAGATAGCGAACCCCAGAGCTCTCATCATGTCGCGGCCGTCATCGGTGATGCGCTCGGGAGTCCACGGCGGCATCCACACCCAGTTGATGCGGAAGGCGGCCACGAGCCCGTCAAGCGCCTCGGCGATGTCGTTCTCGATCACGTCGGTGAGCGGGCAGCCGGCGCTCGTGAGCGTCATGCTGATGACGAGCGCGTCGTGCTCCTCGTCGTAGGCGAGATCGTAGATCAGGCCGAGATCGACGATATTGACGCCGAGCTCGGGATCTGACACGTTCTTGAGCGCCTCGGTGGCCTGCTCGCGGAACTCCGGGTCGATCGACTTCGGGGCCGTCGTGGTGTCCGTGGTTTCGTCGCTCATACGACCAGCCTACGCGCCTAGGCCGACGCGAGGAAGCGGTCGTAGCCCTCTTCCTCGAGACGCTCAGCAAGCTCCGGGCCGCCCTCTTCAGCGACGCGACCGTTCACGAAGACGTGCACGAAGTCGGGCTTGATGTAGCGCAGGATGCGGGTGTAGTGGGTGATGAGCAGCACGCCGAGGCCGGTGTTCTCCTTGGCGCGGTTGACGCCCTCGGAGACGATCTTCAGGGCGTCGACGTCGAGGCCGGAGTCGGTCTCGTCGAGCACCGCGAACTTCGGCTTCAGCAGTTCGAGCTGCAGAATCTCGTTGCGCTTCTTCTCGCCGCCCGAGAAGCCCTCGTTGACGTTGCGCGCTGCGAAGGACTCGTCCATACGGAGGTTGCCCATCGCCTCCTTGACGTCCTTCATCCAGGTGCGGATCGCGGGTGCTTCGCCGTCGATTGCGGTCTTGGCGGTGCGCAGGAAGTTCGCGTTGGTCACGCCGGGGATCTCGACGGGGTACTGCATGGCGAGGAAGAGGCCTGCCTGTGCACGCTCGTCGGGCTCGAACTCGGTGATGTCTTCGCCGTCGAGCAGCAGCTGGCCGCTGGTGATCTCGTAGCGCGGGTGACCGGCCACGGCGTAGGCGAGGGTCGACTTGCCGGAGCCGTTGGGGCCCATGATGGCGTGGGTCTCACCCTGCTTGATGGTGAGGTTGACGCCCTTCAGGATCTCCTTGGGGCCCTGCTCGGTTTCGACGCTGACGTGCAGGTCCTTGATTTCAAGAACTGAGCTCATTGTTCAATCTCTTTCGTAACGTTGGTGTCGATGTACACGTCGCCGTCTTCGATCTCGACAACGTAGACGGGGACCGGCTCGTAGGCCGGAAGGTTCTGCGGGTAGCCGGTGCGCAGCGAGAACGCTGAACCGTGCGCCCAGCACTCGAGGGTGTCGTCTTCGACGAAACCCTCGGCGAGGCTGATCTGGCCGTGCGTGCAGGTGTCGCCGATGGCGTGCACCTCACCCTGGCCGTCGAGCACGAGCGCGATCGGCACGTCGTCGACGACGACGCGGATCGCCTGATCCTGTACCAGCTCGCCCAGCGCGGCTACTTTCTGGCGCGCCATTATGCGAGCACGCTCTGCTGCAGCTCGGCCTCGATCGCCTCCTGCAGCCGAGACTCGACCTGCTCGTTGCCGATGCGCTGGATGACCTCGAAGAGGAAGCCGCGCACCACGAGCTTGCGGGCATCGTCCTCGGAGATGCCGCGGCTCTGCAGGTAGAAAATGTGCTCCTCGTCGAAGCGGCCGGTGGTGGAGGCGTGACCCGCACCCTCGATGTCGCCGGTTTCGATCTCGAGGTTCGGGATCGAGTCGGCGCGGGTGCCCTCGGTGAGAGTGAGGTTGCGGTTCTCCTCGTAGCTGTCCGTGCCTTCAGCGACGCGGCGGATCAGGACATCGCCGATCCACACCGCGTGCGCGCCCTCGCCCTGCAGTGCGCCCTTATAGGCGACGCGGCTGCGGGTGCGGGGAGCATTGTGGTCGATGTAGACCTGATGCTCGAGGTGCTGGCCGGCATCGGCGAAGTAGGCGCCGTAGCTTTCGCCATTGGCTCCCTGCCCGTCGAGGTGGATCGAGGGGTTGACGCGCACCACGCCGCCGCCGAGCGAGACGACGATGTGCTGCAGGTTGCCGTCGCGGCCCACGGTCGCGTTGTGGCTGGCGAGGTGAATCGCGTCGTCGGCCCACTCCTGGATGGAGACGACGGTGAGGTTCGCCCCGTCACCGACAACGATCTCGACGTTCTCGGTCAGGTTCGCATCACCCGAGTTCTCGAGGATTACGAGCGCGTTCGCGTTCGGGGCCGCCTCGATGATGGTGTGCGCCGCTGTGGGGTTCTGGCTGAGCCCGGTGCGGTCCACGATGACGGTCTGGCGCTCCTCGCTGGTGAGCAGGATGCGCATGGCGGTGCCGGCCTGGCCCCAGGCGTTCGCAGCGGCCTGGTCTTCGGGGATGCCGGCGCGGCCCACGAGCTCGGAGTCCATGGGAACGCTCGTGACCTCGACGCCGGGGGCGTCGGAGACGACCGGCGCGTGAGAGCCTGCCTCGAGCGGGCCGCCGATGAGCGCCTTGATCGAGGCGATCGGGGTGAACTTCCAGTTCACCTCACGCCCGGTGACCTCGGGAAAATCTGCGAGATTCGTCGACTTGAAGCGTTCGGAGCGGGTCTGCACCGGCGCGCGGTTCTCCCAGTCGCCGTCGCTGTGAGCCTTGAATCCGTGCTGTTCTGTCTGCAGGGTTGACATCTTTAACCGACGGATCCTTCCATGCTCATCTCGATGAGCTTATTCAGTTCGAGCGCGTACTCCATGGGCAGCTCACGTGCGATGGGCTCGATGAAGCCGCGCACGATCATGGCCATCGCCTCCTCCTCGGAGAGCCCGCGGCTCATGAGGTAGAAGAGCTGGTCTTCGCTGACGCGGGTGACCGTCGCCTCGTGCGCGAGCGTGGCATCGTCGGTGCGGATGTCGATCGCGGGGTAGGTGTCGCTGCGCGAGATCGTGTCGACGAGCAGGGCGTCGCAGACCACCGAGTTGGCGGCGTGGTGGGCGTTCGCCTCCACGCGCACTTCACCGCGGTAGCCGGTGCGGCCGCCGCCGCGCGCGATCGACTTCGAGAGGATCGACGACTTGGTGTGCGGGGCGAGGTGGATCATCTTCGCGCCGGCGTCCTGGTGCTGGCCGGGGCCCGCGAACGCGACCGAGAGGGTTTCGCCCTTGGCGTGCTCGCCGGTCAGGTAAATCGACGGGTACTTCATGGTCACCTTGGAACCGATGTTGCCATCGACCCACTCCATGGTGGCACCCTCTTCTGCGATGGCGCGCTTGGTCACGAGGTTGTAGACGTTCGTGGACCAATTCTGGATCGTGGTGTAGCGCACGCGGGCGTTCTTCTTCACGATGATCTCGACGACCGCGGAGTGCAGCGAGTCGCTCTGATAGATCGGGGCGGTGCAGCCCTCGATGTAGTGGACGTAGCTGTCCTCGTCGGCGATGATGAGCGTGCGCTCGAACTGGCCCATGTTCTCCGTGTTGATGCGGAAGTAGGCCTGCAGCGGGATCTCGACGTGCACGCCCTTCGGTACGTACACGAAGGAACCGCCCGACCACACGGCAGTATTGAGCGCCGCGAACTTGTTGTCGCCCGAAGGGATGACGGTGCCGAAGTACTGCTCGAAGATCTCCGGGTGCTCGCGCAGCGCGGTGTCGGTGTCGAGGAAGAGCACACCCTGAGCCTCGAGATCTTCGCGGATTTGGTGGTAGACGACCTCGGATTCGTACTGCGCAGCAACACCGGCGACGAGACGCTGACGCTCAGCCTCGGGGATGCCGAGCTTCTCGTAGGTCTCCTTGATCTCCTCCGGCAGCTCCTCCCAGGTGGTGGCCTGCTTCTCGGTGGAGCGCACGAAGTACTTGATGTTGTCGAAGTCGATCTCAGAGAGGTCGGCCCCCCAAGCGGGCATCGGCTTCCTGTCGAAGATCTGCAGCGCCTTGAGGCGGCGCTGCAGCATCCACTCGGGCTCGTTCTTCAGCGCCGAGATCTCGCGCACGACCTGCTCGCTGAGGCCGCGCTTTGCTGCCGCGCCCGCCTCATCGCTGTCGTGCCAGCCAAACTCGTACTGGCCCAAGCCTTCGAGCTCGGGTCGGTCGATCAATACCTCTGGCATGATCACTCCCTCAATTCTTCGTCTCGCCGAGCGCAGACCGCGTGAGCGTGCGAAACGAATCGAGCGCACAGGTCTGGCTCTGCAGCGGTGCAGTAGTCTGGGCTTCGGACGGAGCCGATCCGGTGCAGAGCACCTGACCACGGCTCGCCGTACGCAACCACAGCTTCCCATTCTACAGGTTTCGGCCTGAAATGGGCGGGGACTCGCCCACGGCGAACCCGCGCGCGGGAAGCACCCGAGAGGAGCTTCGTTGTCCACCCCGAGCAGTTCGATCGCCACTTCCGCATCCGGGTCACGCGGGAAGGACTTCGGCTTTGTCGGAGGCGCCGCCCGACCGTCGTTGCTGCTGCGCTTTTCAGCCTGGGCCTCGTTCGTGCTCAACGTGTTGATCATCGGCACAGGAGGCGCGGTGCGCCTGACGGGATCCGGCCTCGGCTGTAGCGAGTGGCCGCTCTGCACTCCGGAGTCGCTCACCCCTACCCCTGAAATGGGCATCCACGGCCTGATCGAGTTCGGCAACCGCACGATCAGCGGACCGATCCTCCTCTTCTCCGTGCTCGTGGTGGTGTTGAGCTGGCGGATGCTCAGCAAGCTGCGTTTGCGCCGCGATCTTGCCGTGCTGTCGACGCTGGTGCTCGGCCTCGTGCTGCTGCAGGCTGTGGTGGGCGGCGTTATCGTGTGGCTGCACCTGAACGCCAACCTCGTAGGCTTCCATTACGTTGTGTCGCTGCTGCTCGTGTGCCTTACTGCGGCCTACCTCGTGCGCATGTATGAGTCGCCGCTGCCCCGCGAGCTGGCGGTGCCGAGGCCGTTCGCGATCCTCACCCACATCACCACCTTCGTCATGGCGATCAGCATCTTCGTGGGCGTGCTCACCACGGGTGCAGGCCCGCACTCGGGCGATGAACGGGTCGTGCGCGACGGCTTTGACGCCTCGGTGCTTGCGCATGTGCATGCCTGGCCGGGCTATGCGGCTCTGGCTCTCACCGTGGCGCTGGTGATCTGGTCAACGGTGCAGCGGTTGCGGCCCCGGGCGTGGACCCTTGCGCTGCTGGGGGTGCTGCTGGTGCAAATCCTGGTGGGTGTGTATCAGGCGCGCAACGGTTTGCCGCCCCTCGCGGTGGGTGTGCACATGGTGCTCGCCTCGCTCACGGCCGCCTCGATGACCGTTGTGGTGCTGCGGCTCAAGCGGCCCGTGTCGGCGTAGCGCTCCCCGCGGGGTGCTCAGAGCTCGAGCGACGATTCAAGGTCGATGCGCTCGGTGAAGAGGGTCTTCCACAGCTCGGCGAGCCGGTCCACCTGCTCGTCCGACTCGATCCGCTTCATGCAGAAGTCGTTGACGCCGTTGGCGTCGCGCACCTCCTCCGTCAGCCACTCCATCCAGGGGCGCGGACCGAAGTAGACGTGGAAGAACTTCTGGTGCACGTGCATGACGCCCACCCGCTTGCCGGAGCACTCGATCGTCCAGTTGCGGGTGTTGCCGACCTGCATGCCGACGCGCAGCGAGACCTCCGAGGGAAGCGGCACCTCCGACAGTGCGCTGACGAAGCGCTCCGCGAGCCGGTAGGTGTCGGCCAGTTTCGGCTCCTGGCCGAAGCGGTCGCGCCACTCGGTCCGTCGCTCCTCGGCACGGTAGAACTTGTGCCCCCAGACATAGTCGTCTGTCCCGGCCTCGGAGGCCTGCTTGCCGACGCCGGTGATCGCCGAGAGGCTGACGGTGCGGTCGAAAGCGGTACGGTCGAAGCCGCCGTCCTGGTTCAGGAAGACCGTGCGGAAGCAGGTCGCGAAGTGCTGCATCGCGCGGCGTTCGGCGATCGACCAGAGGCCCCAGAGCCGCAGGGTGGCCTCCACCGATCCGGCGTCCATCTCGAGCTCGTCTTCGAGAGCGCCGGTGAGAGCTGTGGTGCCCTTCTCCTGCTCGAAGACGCGTGAGAGGGCGTCCGAGAAGGCGTCGGAGTGCAGGTCGTTGTAGAGGTTGGGGTAGGCGATCTGCAGGCAGAGCACCGCGAAGAGTCGCTCGTGGTTCTCATCGGTGTCGAGGATGCCGCGCAGCAGCATGAAGGTGTTCATGAGGCGCTTGATGGAACGCGGGTTGTTGCTCACCGACGACTGCACGAGGGCTTTGAAGTGACGCTTCTGCTCGGGGCTGAGCTCGATGCCGGCGCTGGCGTAGGTGTCGTCGAGGAGTTCGTCGGTGCGGTAGTTCTCGATCGGCATGTGGAAGGGCACCTGGATGATCTTGTCGAAGAACGATCGCGCTTTCTTCGCCCCGAGCTTGTCCGCCCCGTACTTGTCGCTCACGCCCTGGGCTACCACGTCGAAGTCGATCGCCAGCACGAAGACGCAGTGCTCCAGGTCGAGGAAGAGCTTCAGGGTCTCCATGAGTTCGACGGCCCGCAGCGGGTTGAGTCTGTCGAGATCGTCGATGAAGATCACCACGCGGCCGGGCCCGTCGCGGTGCGCGACGGCGCTGCGCACGAGCTCTGCGAGGTTCTCGCGCAGCTCGCC
The DNA here is from genome assembly GCF_037150695.1 of Leucobacter sp. VD1. Taxonomy (NCBI): domain Bacteria; kingdom Bacillati; phylum Actinomycetota; class Actinomycetes; order Micrococcales; family Microbacteriaceae; genus Leucobacter; species Leucobacter sp. VD1. The sequence goes on along the minus strand of NZ_JBBCPO010000001.1, from coordinate 972,503 downwards.
GAGCATTTCGAGTGCGAGCAGCGGGTCGCCCGCGTGCTGGGGGTCTTGCCTGGTCGGCAGGATCTCGCCGACGCCGCTGCCGAAGGTCAGGTTGGAGACGACGTTCGCCGCGGTGTTGACGCTGAACCGAGCGAGCTGCACGAGCTTCGCCTTGGTCTTCGTCATCGCGTCGCTCGGAGGTGAGGTCTTCTCGAGTTCGGTCACGAGTGCCCGCAGCATGGCGACGGCGAGCATGCTGTCGAGGTTGAATTGCGCGTACTGCCAGGTGTTGAAGCTGACGGTGTAGAGCGGAGGTCGGTCGATCTCAGGCGGCTTCTGCAGAGCCTCGCGGGCTTCATTGCTGCGCACCTCGGAGAGGCGGGCGGTCGGTTCGAGGGCCTGCTCGATGAGCAGCATCGTGTTGGTCTTGCCGGATCCCCAGTCGCCTTGGATCGCGAGGGTCAGCGGTGTACTGCAGCCGCGGATGAAGTCGGCGATGCCATCGATGTAGGGGGCGAGTCCGAGCTGGTCGCGTGCTCGCGGCTGGTCGGACAGTCCTCGACTCGGGTTACGGGTGTTGCTCACATTGGGTAAGCATAGCGCTTTGTATGTCCCGGCAATCAGAAGGGCAGCAGCGGATCGAGTGCAATCGCGAGTGAGAGCACCGAGAGGTAGGTGATCGAGCCGTGGAAGACCTGCATCGGCTTGCCCTCCTGGCCTCGGATCGCGCTGCCGTAGAGTCTGTGCGCCTGCAAGATGAAGTAGCCGCCTGAGACCAGCGCCACAATCGTGTACAGCCAGCCGATGCCAGGTGCCGGGATGAGCAGCAGGCTCGAAGCGACCGTGGCCCAGGTGTAGAGAATCACCTGCAAGCCGACGGTGACGCGGCCGCGCACCACGCCGAGCATGGGAACGCCGGCCGCAGCATAGTCGTCGCGGTAGCGCATCGACAGCGGCCAGTAGTGCGCCGGGGTCCAGAGGAAGATGATGGCAAAGAACACCCAGGCCGGCCAGTCGAGCGACCCTGTCACCGCAGCCCAGCCGATCAGCACCGGGAAGCAGCCGGCGATGCCGCCCCAGATGATGTTCTGCTCGCTGCGACCCTTGAGCCACATCGTGTAGACGACCACATAGGTGAAGATCGCGGCAGCACCCAGCACGGCAGCCAGCCAGTTGGTGGTCGCCCACAGCCAAGCGATCGACACCACGCCGAGCACCCAGGCAAACACGAGCGCGTTGCGGTCGGAGATCTCGCCGGTGACGAGCGGGCGGTTCTTGGTGCGCTGCATGAGGCGGTCGGCCTCACGGTCGATGTAGCAGTTGAAGGCACCAGCCGATCCGGCGCTCATCGCGCCGCCGATCAGGGTCGCGAGTACCAGCCAGAGATTGGGCAGCCCCTGCTCGGCCAGAATCATGGCGGGCACCGTCACCACCAGCAGCAGTTCCATGACGCGCGGCTTCGTGAGTGCGACGTAGTTCTTGACGACGCGACCGAAGGAGCGGCGGGGCTGCTCGGTTCGCGCGGCGGTCTGCGACTGGGCTGAGATCTCGGTGGACATCACACCCTATGGTACCCCGCCTGCCGTAGGATTGCTGAGGTATGCGCGAACGCGCTCGGATTCTTCCCGTCGAAAGGTGACTCTTGGGAAACGAACTGCAGTGGGACGAGCTCGACGATCTCGCGGTGAACACCGCGCGAGTGCTGGCGGCTGACGCTGTCGAGAAGGTGGGCAACGGCCACCCCGGCACCGCTATCAGCCTGGCGCCTCTCGCCTATCTGCTGCACCAGCGGGTGATGCGCCACGATCCGAGCGACGCCGACTGGCTCGGTCGCGACCGCTTCATCCTCTCGGTGGGGCACTCCTCGCTCACCCAGTACGTGCAGCTCTACATGGGCGGCTACGGGCTTGAACTCGAAGATCTCGAGGCACTGCGCACCTGGGGTTCGAAGACCCCCGGCCATCCTGAGTACGGCCACACGGCTGGTGTCGAGATCACCACGGGCCCGCTCGGCCAGGGCCTTGCCTCGGCCGTGGGCTTCGCCTATGCGGCCCGCTACGAGCGCGGTCTCTTCGACCCTGAGGCTGCTCCCGGCACGAGCCCCTTCGACCACTTCGTCTACGTCGTCGCCGGTGACGGCGATCTGCAGGAGGGCGTGACCGCCGAGGCTTCGAGCCTCGCCGGCCACCAGGAGCTCGGCAACCTGATTGCCATCTACGACTCCAACCAGATCTCGATCGAAGACGACACCGACATTTCGTTCTCGGAAGACGTCGCCCAGCGCTACGAGTCCTACGGTTGGCAGGTCATCGAGGTCGACTGGAAGAAGACGGGCGAATACGTCGAAGATCTCGCCGAACTGCACGCCGCAATCGAGGCCGCGAAGGCCGAGACTGGCAAGCCGAGCCTCATTATCCTGAAGACCATCATCGGCTGGCCCTCCCCCGGCAAGCAGAACACGGGCGGCATCCACGGTTCGAAGCTCGGGGGTGAAGAGCTTGCGGGCCTGAAGCGGGCGCTCGGCTTCGATCCCGAGCAGCACTTCGCGGTCGCCCCCGAGGTGATTGCGCACACGCGCAAGGCAGTGGATCGCGGTGCCGAGAAGCGCGCCGAGTGGCAGCGCTCCTTCGACGCGTGGGCGGCGGCCAACCCCGAGCGCAAGGCACTGCTGGACAGGCTCGAGGCCGCTGAACTGCCCGAGGGAGCCCTCGAAGCGCTGCCGGTCTTCGAGCCCGGTGAGAGCATCGCAACGCGTTCCGCGAGCGGCAAGGTGCTCGCCGCGCTCGGACCGATCATGCCCGAGCTGTGGGGCGGATCCGCCGATCTTGCCGGCTCGAACAACACCACGATCCCCGGTGCGCCCTCATTCGTGCCGAGCCGCCGTTCCACCTCGTCATGGCAGGGCAACCCCTACGGCCGCGTGCTGCACTTCGGCATCCGCGAGCACGCGATGGCGGCGATCCTCAACGGCATCCAACTGCACGGCAAGACCCGCAGCTACGGCGGCACCTTCCTGCAGTTCGCCGATTACATGCGCCCCGCAGTGCGACTCGCGGCGCTCATGAACGTGCCGAGCATCTTCGTGTGGACCCACGACTCCATCGCTCTCGGCGAGGATGGCCCCACCCACCAGCCCATCGAGCACCTCGCATCGCTGCGTGCGATCCCGAACCTTGCGATGGTGCGCCCGGCCGACGCGAACGAGACCGCGATCGCCTGGCACGAGGTGCTGAGCCGCCACGCCGGCCCGACCGGCCTCGCACTCACCCGCCAGAACGTGCCCGTGCTGCCCCGTGGCGGCGAGTTCGCAACGCCCGAGGCAGCCGCCGAGGGTGTGCGCCGCGGTGCCTACGTGCTTGCCGACTCCCCCACTGGGTCGGTGGACGTGCTGCTCATCGCTACGGGCTCCGAGGTGCAGCTGGCCGTTGAGGCCCGGCAGCGGCTTGCCGCCGAGGGCATTGGCGCGCGAGTGGTCAGCGCACCTTGCCTGGAGTGGTTCGCGGAGCAGAGCGCCGAGTACCGCGAGAGTGTGCTGCCGGCGTCGGTGCCCGCGCGCGTCAGTGTCGAAGCCGGCCTCGCGCTCGGCTGGGAGCGCTACGTGGGCGATCGTGGCCGTTCGGTGTCGATCGAGCAGTTCGGCGCATCCGCCGACTACGAGACCCTGTTCCGCGAGTTCGGCATCACCACCGAGGCCGTCGTTGAAGCGGCGAAGGAGAGCCTCGCCGAGGTGGCGCGATGAGCGAGTCGACCCGCGCCCTCAGCCGAGCCGGTGTCAGCATCTGGCTCGACGATCTCTCGCGTGCGCGTCTTGAGAGCGGTGAGCTGCGGGCGTTGATCGCGAGCCACGACGTCGTCGGGGTGACCACCAACCCGACGATCTTCGCGGGCGCGATCGGCGGCGGCATCGGCTACGGTGAGCGGATCGCGGCGTGCGCCGCACGCGGCCTCGACGTCGCGGCCACCATTGTCGAACTCACCACAGCCGATGTGGCCGACGCCTGCGACGTGTTCGCCGAGGCATACGCCGAGTCGAATGGTCGTGACGGCAGGGTGTCGATCGAGGTCGAGCCTGGCCTCGCTCGCGATACCGCGGGCACCGTTGCGCAGGCGCGCGAGCTGTGGGCGAAGGTTGACCGCCCCAACGCAATGATCAAGATTCCGGCGACTGTCGAGGGCCTCGAAGCCATCACCGAGACTATCGCCGCCGGGATCAGCGTGAACGTGACCCTCATTTTCAGTCTGCAGCGTTACCGTCAGGTCATCAACGCCTACCTCACCGGGCTTGAGCAGGCGCGGGCTGCGGGCCATGATCTGTCAGCCATCCACTCGGTGGCGTCGTTCTTCGTGTCGCGGGTCGACACCGAGATCGATGCCCGGCTGCACGCTGTGGGCACGGCAGAGGCACGGGCCCTCACCGGCCAGGCGGGTGTCGCGAACGCGCGCCTCGCCTACGAGGTGTTCGAGCAGGCCTTCACCACGGAGCGGGCGCGTCTGCTGCTCGATCTCGGGGCGAATGTGCAGCGGCCGTTGTGGGCGTCGACCGGGGTGAAGGATCCGTCGCTGCGCGACACCCTCTACGTCGAAGAACTCACTGCCCCGCAGACCGTCAACACGATGCCGGAGGCGACGCTGCGGGCGTTCGCCGACCACGGTGAGGTGCGCGGCGAGACCATCACCTCTGAATACCTGGAATCGAATCAGCTGCTCAACGCGATCGACGCGCTGGGCATCGACTACGCCGAAGTGACCGAGAAGCTCGAACTGGAGGGGCTGCAGAAGTTCGAAGCCTCCTGGGATGACCTCTGCGGCACTGTGGCGCGGGCGTTGCAGGCGTAAGGATCGCGCGGCTTTGAAGGAGGTGCACAGCATGGGTGAGATCGAGATTGCGTTCGGAGCCGACGTCGCACACACGAATGGTAGCCGAGCAGGCGAGCTCGTCGATGCGCTGGTGCGGGATCGCGCGGCGAGCCGGCTGTTCGCGCATGATGCTGGCCTGTGGGGCGGCGAGGCAGAGGCTGAGGCTGCGATTAGGTTGGGGTGGACGGATTTCGCGCCGGATGCGGAGCTGTTGATCCCTCGGATCGAGGCGTTGCGCGATGAGTTCGCGGGTGACGGCGTTGACCGCTTTGTGCTGTGCGGTATGGGCGGATCCAGCCTCGCACCTGCCGTGCTTGCCCGTTGGGCTGGTGTCGAGCTCACCATGATCGACTCCACCCACCCGGCGGTGGTGTCGCGTGCGCTCGGCGGTGACCTTGCCCGCACGGCTGTCATCGTGAGTTCCAAGTCGGGCAGCACGATTGAAACCCGCAGTCATCTTGCGACCTTCGAGCAGGCCTTCCGTGAGGCGGGCATCGACCCGGCTTCGCGGGTGGTGATCGTCACCGACCCCGGTTCACCTCTTGATGAGGAGTCCCGCGCTGCTGGGCGCCGGGTCTTTACCGCCGACCCTGAGGTCGGTGGGCGCTTTTCGGCGCTAACGGCTTTCGGCCTGGTGCCCTCTGGGCTCGCCGGTGTCGACGTGCGGCGTCTCGTTGATGAGGCGCAGGCGGTGCGCTCCACGCTGGCTCGCGACGACGTTTCGAATCCTGCGCTGCAGCTTGCCTCGGCGATCGCGGCGGGTTTGCCCCAGCGTTTTGTATTGCTGGTTGGCGAGGCCGCGAACGCGCGGTGGGGGCTCGGCAGCTGGATCGAGCAGCTCGTCGCCGAGTCGACGGGCAAGGAGGGGCACGGGGTGCTGCCGATTGCGCTGCGCCTCGACGCACCCGAGTTCAGTGAGGTGCCTCAGCAGGCCGTGGTTGTGCAGGTGTCTGACGGCGCAGGGCACCCCGGCTCCCCCGATGCCGCCCCCGCCGTCGACAGGGGGGTCGTGGTTTCCGCGCCGCTCGGTGCTCAGCTGCTCTTGTGGGAGACGGCCACCGCGCTGCTGGGCAGGCTGATGGGCATCGACCCCTTCGACCAGCCCGACGTCGAGGCTGCGAAGGTGGCGGCTCGGGCAGCGCTCGCTGAGGCTGGCAGCTCGACGTCGCCGGCACCGGCTGCGCCGCCGACCGCGGAGATCCTGAACCGACTGCGTGAGTCGGTGCCGCCCGGTGGCTACCTTGCGATCCAAGCCTACGTTGACCCGCAAGGCGTGATCGCGGCGGCGCTCGCCGAGCTGCGAGACCGCCTCGCCTCGCATCTCCGTGTGCCTGTCGCTCTGGGCTTCGGCCCGAGCTACCTGCACTCCGTGGGCCAGCTCCACAAGGGCGGGCCTGCGCTCGGTGCATTTCTGCAGATCGGCGACACTGGGACCCCCGAGGTGCCGATCCCCGATTCTAAAGGCTTTGGGGTGCTCATCGCGGCTCAGGCGCGCGGCGACAGAGAGGTGCTTGCAGAGCGGGGGCGGCCGGTCATCGCGATGACGCTCGCCGCGGGCGATCGATCAGTGATCGACGCGCTGCTCGCCGCGCTCTGAGTGTGCAGCTCACGGCTCCTTACAGCTACGAGAAAAGCCCCGATCCGTGTGGATCGGGGCGTTTTCGGTGAACAGGGTTCGAACCGCTACACCTACTTGGCGGTGCCGCGACGCGCGCGCAGCTTCTGCAGCGCAGCATCGAGCAGTTCGTCGGCCTCCTCGGGGGTGCGACGCTCCTTCACATATGCGAGGTGCGTCTTGTACGGCTCGTTCTTGAGGAGCTGCGGCGGGTTCTCGCGGTCACGGCCGGCCGGAAGGCCTGTCGTGGGCGAATCGATCTGCTCGGGGATTTCGTCGAGGGAGACGTCGGCCGCGAAATAGCGGATCGTCTCGTTTCCGAGCGCGTCCCAGTAGGAGATCTGAACACGTTCGGCGCGTGCTCCGTGGTCCTTCTCCCCCATGGGGCCGGATCCGACACGGGCGCCGCGAATGGCGTTACTGCCTGGCAATGGATACCTTTCTGCTACTGAACTGCGAAGATCGTGGCGCGACGGTCTCGCAGTGAGACGCCGGCACTGGCTGGAATCGGAGGATCAGACCACCGAGAAACGGGCAAGCAGCCCAAGACCAACGATCGACGCGACCCACACCAGCGATACGACGATGGTGATGCGGTTGAGGTTGCGCTCAGCGACGCCCGAGGAGCCGAGGCTCGAGGTGACGCCGCCGCCGAACATGTCGGAAAGACCTCCGCCGCGGCCCTTGTGCAGCAGGATGAACAGGGTGAGCAGCAGGCTCGTGATCACCAGGATGACGATCAGAGCGATCTTGAGGATGAGCACGCAGGTCACCTTTCAATGGTTGAGGGCGCGGGAGGCCAACGTCTAGTATACCGATCGTGAGCTGGGGCCGGGCGCGTCGCACCCGGCCCCAGCTCAGGAACCGGTGACGTGCTTCTTGAACTGGATGATGCGGGTGAACTCGTCTGACTTCAGGCTGGCCCCGCCGACGAGCGCGCCGTCGACGTCGGGCTGGCGCAGGAAGCTTGCAACGTTCTGGCTCGACACCGAGCCGCCGTAGAGCACGCGAGTGGTGTCGGCGATCTCCTCGCCCCGCAGTTCGCGAAGTGAATCGCGAATGGCCTTCGCCACCTCCTGAGCCTGCTCCGGCGTGGCGGCCTGACCGCTGCCGATCGCCCACACAGGCTCATAGGCGATCACGAACTCGGCGTCACGAGGAAGCGGAGCGAGTGCTGCTGCAAGCTGCGCCAGCGGGATCGCCGCCGCGCCGTGCTGGTCGAGATCTTCGGCGGTTTCGCCGACGCAGATCATCGGCACCATGCCGGCGCGGTGGGCGGCAAGAGCCTTCTGCCCGACGAGCTGGTCACCTTCGCCGTGGCCGTGGCGGCGCTCCGAATGGCCCACGAGCACGTACCGCACCTCAAGCTTGCGGAGCATCTGGGCCGAGACGTCGCCGGTGTAGGCGCCGGCCTCGTGAGGTGACACATCCTGAGCCCCGAGCACGAGCGATAGCTTATCGGCCGCGACAAGGGTCTGCACCGAACGAAGATCGGTGAAGGGCGGGAAGACAGCCACTTCGGTGCTGGCGTAGTCGTGCTTGACGTCTTTGAGCGCCCACGACACCTTCTGCACGAGAGCGATGGCCTGGAGATGATCGAGGTTCATCTTCCAGTTCCCTGCAATGAGCGGGGTGCGCTGAGCGTTCGCGGTCACGCGAGCACCTCCAATCCGGGAAGGGGCTTGCCCTCGAGGAACTCGAGGCTTGCGCCGCCGCCCGTCGAGATGTGGCCGAACTGATCGTCGGAGAATCCGAGAGCACGCACCGCGGCCGCCGAGTCGCCGCCTCCAACAACGGTGAAGCCGTCGGTTTCGGTGAGCGCCTTCGCCACGGCACGGGTGCCCGCAGCGAATGCCTCCATCTCGAACACGCCCATCGGACCGTTCCAGAAGACCGTCGCGGATTCTGCAATGACCTTCGCGAATGCCGCGGCAGAATCGGGACCGATGTCGAGGCCGATTCCGGCCTCGCCGAAGCTCGACGACTCGATGGCGTCGGCGGGCACAACCTCGTGAGCGGCGTCGGCCGCGAAGGCCTCGGCCACGACGACGTCGCTCGGCAGCACGATGCGCACACCGCGCTTCTCAGCCTCGGCAAGATAGCCGCGCACGGTGTCGAGCTGATCCTGCTCGAGCAGGCTCGCCGCGACGGCGTGGCCCTGGGCTGCGAGGAAGGTGAACAGCATGCCGCCGCCGATGAGCAGGGTGTCGACGCGCTCGAGGAGGTGTGCGATGACGCCGAGCTTGTCGGAGACCTTCGATCCGCCGAGCACCACCGTGTAGGGGCGCGCAGGGTCGACGGTGAGGCGCTGCAGCACCTCAAGCTCGGCCGCGACGAGGCGGCCGGCCGCGCTGGGCAGCAGTTCGGCGAGGTCGGTCACGCTCGCCTGGCGGCGGTGCACAACGCCGAAGCCGTCGGAGATGAAGGCGTCGCCGAACTCGGCGATCTGCTCGGCAAAGGCGCGCCGTTCGGCATCGTCCTTGCTGGTCTCCCCCGCGTTGAAGCGCAGGTTTTCGAGCAGTACGACGTCACCGTCGGTGAGCGCTGCAACCGCCGCCGATGCCTCGGCACCGACGGTCTCGTTGACGAACTCGACGGGGGCGCCGAGCAGCTCCGACATGCGCACCGCCACGGGCTTCAGCGAGTAGCGGGCTTCTGGTTCGCCCTTCGGTCGGCCCAGGTGGCTGATGAGGACGACCTTCGCGCCCGCATCGCGGAGTTCGCGGATCGTGGTGAGCGAGGCGCGAATCCGGCCGTCATCGGTGATGACGCCGTCGGACAGCGGAACGTTCAGATCGCAGCGGACAATGACGGTGCGGGAACGCAGGTCTCCCAGTGATTCAATGGTGCGCATGTCGGGCGGAGCTCAGATCAGGCCGGGGGTCTGCGAGCGGGCGGTTTCGAAGCGGCGAGCCACATCCTGCCAGTTGGCGATGTTCCAGAACGCCTTCACGTAGTCAGCGCGCACGTTGAGGTAGTCGAGGTAGTAGGCGTGCTCCCAAACATCGAGCATCAGCAGCGGCACGGTGCCTGCGGGCAGGTTGCCCTGCTGGTCGAAGAGTTGCACGATGTTGGGGCGCTGACCCAGCGCATCCCACGCGAGCACTGCCCAACCGGAGCCCTGCACGCCGAGCGCGGTTGCCGTGAAGTGGGCCTGGAACTTCTCGAAGGAGCCGAAGTACTCGTCGATTGCTGCGGCGAGCTCGCCCTCGGGGCGCTCCCCGCCTTCGGGCGAGAGGTTGTTCCAGAAGATGGTGTGGTTGACGTGGCCACCCAGGTTGAAGGCGAGATCTTTCTCGAGCTTGTTGACCGCGGCGAGGTTCTCGGCGTCGCGGGCTTCGGCAAGCTGCTCGAGCGCGGTGTTGGCACCGGTCACGTAAGCCTGGTGGTGCTTGTCATGGTGCAACTGCATGATCTTGCCGCTGATGTGCGGCTCGAGCGCGGCGTAATCGTAGGGAAGCTCGGGGAGTGAATAGGCGGCCATGAGGCGCTCCAATCTCTGCGTTCGACAGTTGACAGTTCAAGTCTAGGGCTCCGGCGTTGGGAAAGGCGGAGAATCGTTTCCAGCCCGAGGGGGGTTGACGCGCCGAGGCGCGGCGGTCACATCGAGTCGAGCTCTTCCGGCAGGCTTGCCTCGGTGCCGGGGATGCCTCGGGCTTCGGCCTCTTTGTCGGCCATTGCGAGGAGGCGTCGGATGCGGCCGGCGACGGCATCTTTGGTGAGCGGTGGATCGGCGCGGGTGCCGAGGTCGTCGAGGCTGGCTTCGCGGTGCGCGAGGCGCAGCTGACCTGCGTAGAGCAGGTGCTCGGGAACGCCGTCGCCGAGAATTTCGAGCGCCCGCTCGACGCGCGCGCACGCCGCGACGGAGGCCTGTGCCGAGCGTCGCAGGTTGGCGTCGTCGAAGTTGACGAGACGGTTCGCGGTTGCGCGGGTTTCGCGGGCACGGCGCAGTTCGTCCCATGCGGTGCGAGCCTGCTGGGCGCCCATTGCGCCGAGCATCTCGCCGATCGCCTCGCTGTCGCGGATCATAACCTTGTTCTGACCGCGGATCTCGCGGCTCTTTGCGTCGATGCCGATGCGGCTGGCAGCGCCCACGAGAGCCATGGTGACCTCGCTGGTGGGGCACACGATTTCGAGAGCGGCGGATCGGCCCGGTGCGGTGATGCCTCCGCGTGCGAGGAAGGCGCCGCGCCAGAGTGCTGCGAGTTCGGCCTGCGCTCCCGTCGTGAGGCGGTTCGGCAGGCCGCGGATCTGGCGGCGTCGCTGATCGAGCAGGCCGAGCTGGCGTGCAAGCGTTTCGCCGTCGAGCACGCGAACGAGGAACTGCGGAGCGCCGGGCCTGGTGCTCGAGGGGGGTAGCTGCTTGGCCTCCGAACGCACGCCGTAGAGTTCGGCGAGATCTTTGCGTACCCGCTGCACGATCTGCGGGGTGTGGAGTTCTGCCTCAAGCGCGATACGACCCGAGATCGTGTGGAGGCCGCCCGCGAGACGCAGAATCGTGGCGACTTCGGCGACGCGTTCGCCGGTGCGCTGCACCGGGAACCGTACGAGTTCGCTCTTCACCTCGGGAGTAGACAGCACGAATCGGATCCTTTCGGAGAATGAGGGTTGAAGAGGGGGCGCTGCGGCGCGCGGGCTACTCGCGGCCGAGGTCGCGGTGGCGCAGGCTGACGCTTACGCCCGGCAGGCCGGCGAGGCGGTCGGCGAGCTCGCGGGCCGTCGCGACCGAGCGGTGCTTGCCGCCGGTACACCCTACCGCGAGTGAGGCGTGTCGCTTGTTCTCCCGCTGGAAACCAGCGAGAACCGGGGTGAGTGCTGCGACGTAGTTGTCGAGGAATTCGTCGGCTCCGTCGCGGCTCAGCACGTAGTCCTTCACCTCAGGATCGACGCCGGTGAGTGGGCGCAGCTCAGGGATCCAGAAGGGGTTGGGCAGGAAGCGCATGTCGACCATGAGGTCGACGTCGGTAGGGGCACCGTACTTGAAGCCGAAGCTCAGCACGGAGAGTTGCAGGCCGGGCGTGTTGTCGTCGGAGAAGAGATCGCGGGTGGCTGTTGAGAGATCGTGCACGTTGTAACGGGAGGTGTCGATCACCACGTCGCTTGAGGCGCGCAGTTCCTGCAGGCGCTCACGTTCGAGGCGGATCCCTTCGAGCAGGCTGCCGGCCTCCCCCTGCAGCGGGTGCGGGCGGCGCACCGACTCGTAACGCCGCACGAGGATTTCATCGGTGGCGTCGAGGAACACGACGCGCACGGTCGCCGAGGAGCGCAGTTCGTCGATGACATCTTGGATTTCGGCGAAGAGGTCGCGACCGCGCACATCGACCACGGCGACGATGCGCGGCAGCGCCCCGCCTGAGCGGTCGGCCATGTCGGCGAGGGTTTTCAGCATCGAGAGGGGCAGGTTGTCGACGACGTACCAGCCCAGGTCTTCGAGCGTGTTCGCGACCGTGCTGCGCCCGGCCCCGGACATGCCCGTGACGATGAGGATTTCCTGCCCGGATACCTGCTCGTTCACGCCGTGTTCCCCTCGTCTGGCGCCCCCTGGGGGTCGCCTGCTGATGCCTCGATGTTCGGTGCCTCAAGTTTAGCCGTAGCGGCTGTGCCCGGTTCTGCGCCTGCGGGGTCGGGGGCCGGCTCGGGGGTTGAGCTGTCTGAAGCGGCGAGGTGGGTGAGGATCTGCTCGGCGAGCTTCGGCCCCAGACCGGGGGCCGAAGCGAGTTCGTCGTGGGAGGCGGCGCGCAGCCTGGCAACGGAACCGAAGTGCTTGAGCAGGCCCTGCACGCGTTTGGGGCCGAGCCCTGGAATCTCGGAGAGACGGCTCGCGATGGAGGTACTGCGGCGTTGGCGCTGGAAGGTGATGGCGAAGCGGTGGGCTTCGTCGCGGATGCGCTGCACGAGAAACAGTGCCTCGCTCGTGCGGGGAAGGATCACGGGGAAAGGATCGTTCGGCAACCAGATTTCTTCGAGACGCTTCGCGATGCCGCACAGTGCGACGTCGGTGATTCCTGCGGCGTCGAGCGCGCGGGCCGCAGCCCGCACCTGGGGTTCGCCCCCGTCGACGATGAGCAGCTGGGGGCGGTCGCGGTAGACGCCGCTGGGCTGCTCCCCGGCTTCGCGTGCGGCGTTGAGCTGCGCGGCGCGGCGCGAGACGACCTGGTGGATCGAGTCGGTGTCGTCGCGAGTCTGCTCGATGCGGTACTTGCGGTAGGCACCCTTCGCGGGCAACCCATCTTCGAAGACCACCAGCGATGCGACAACACCTGTGCCCTGCAGGTGCGACACGTCGATGCACTCGATGCGCAGGGGGGCCTCCTCCATGCCGAGGGCCTGCTGCAGTTCGGCGAGGGCGTCGGTGCGCGCCGTGAGATCCGCCGCCCGCTTGAGCTTGTGCCTGATGAGGTTCTCCCCAGCGTTCAGCACGGCGCGATCCATGAGCTGCGCCTTGTCACCCCGCTCGGGCACCCGCACGTGCACGCGCCCGCGGCGCGGCCGCTGAGCGCTCAGAGCCTCTTCGAGCGCGGGAGTGTTCTCGGGCAGCAGCGGCACAAGAATCTCGGGCGGTGGCTCTCGTTCGCCGTCGTAGGCGGACTGGATCACCTGCTCCAGCAGCGTTGCCGGCGAATCGTCGAGTTCGACGTCCACAATCCAGCTGCGCTCGCCACGAATCCGTCCCTCACGAATGATGAACTGGTGCGCGGCAGCGGCGAGTTCGTCGCTGCGCAATCCAAACACGTCGAGATTCACATCGAACTTCGACCCGGTGCCGAGCACGACGGCGTTCTTCTCCATGACGTGCTCGACGGCCTGCGCCTGATCCCGCATTCGGGCTGCGTCTTCGTAGCGCTGCTCGGCCGCCGCCTCGCGCATGGCGCGCTGCAGTGCCCGCAGATGCCGGGTGTCGCCGCCGGCGAGGAAGGCTACGAGCTCGTTCACGCGTTCGCGGTGCGCTTCGATGGTGATGAGGTGGGAGCAGGGGCCGTGGCAGCGGCCGATCTGGCCGGCGAGGCAGGGCCGGCCGCTCTGCATGGCGCGTTTGTAGTCGGCGTCGTTGCAGGTGCGGATCGGAAAGGCTCGCTGCAGCAGCTGCGTGGTTTCGCGCAGCGCCCACACTTTCGGGTAGGGGCCGAAGTAACGGGCGCCCCGGATCCGCTCATTGCGGGTGATGATGAGCCGTGGTGCCTCTTCGCGCAGTGTGACCGCGAGATAGGGGTAGGTCTTGTCGTCTTTGAACTGTACGTTGAACGGCGGCTTGAACTCGGTGATCCAGGTGTGCTCGAGCACGAGCGACTCGGTATCGGTGGCGACAACGGTCCAGTCAACCTTCGCCGCAAGTGACAGCATGGTGCGGGTGCGCGGCATCAGCGAATGCAGCGGCTGGAAATAGTTGGAGAGCCGCGCGCGCAGGTTCTTCGCCTTGCCGATATAGAGCACGCGTCCGTGCTTATCGCTGAAGCGGTAGACGCCAGGGCTCGTGGGAATTTCGCCCTGGGCTGGCCGAAACGCGGCGCGGTTGTCGAGGGGCTCGATCAAGCGGAGGCCTTCGCCGTGGCTGTCGCTTCGAGCGCGCGTGCAGACTTCGCCGCCCAACCGTCGAGCACCTCGGCGAGGAAGCGACCGGTGTGGCTTTCGGGATGCTTGGCAAGTTGCTCGGGGGTGCCTGTGGCCAGGATCGTGCCGCCACCCGATCCGCCCTCGGGGCCGAGATCGATCACCCAGTCGGCGCTGCGGATCACATCGAGGTTGTGCTCGATCGTGATGACGGTGTTGCCCTTATCGACGAGACCGTTCAGCACGAGCAACAGCTTGCGCACGTCTTCGAAGTGGAGACCCGTGGTGGGCTCATCGAGCACGTAGATGCTGCGACCGTTGGAGCGCTTCTGCAGCTCGGTGGCGAGCTTGACGCGCTGCGCTTCGCCGCCGCTGAGGGTGGTGGCGCTTTGGCCGAGGCGCACGTAGCCGAGGCCCACATCGACAAGCGTCTTCATGTAGCGGTGGATCGACGAGATGGGGCGGAAGAACTCTTCAGCCTCGGCGATCGGCATCTCGAGCACCTCGGAGATGTTCTTGCCCTTGTAGCGCACCTGCAGCGTCTCGCGGTTGTAGCGCTTGCCGCCGCAGGCCTCACAGGCCACGTAGACATCGGGCAGGAAGTTCATCTCGATCTTCAGGGTGCCGTCGCCCGAGCAGGCTTCGCAGCGGCCGCCCTTGACGTTGAAGCTGAACCGGCCGGGCAGATAGCCGCGGGTCTTGGCCTCGGGGGTGTCTGCGAAGAGGTTGCGGATCTTGTCGAACACGCCCGTGTAGGTGGCCGGGTTGGAGCGTGGGGTGCGACCGATGGGTGCCTGGTCGACGTGCACTACCTTGTCGAGGTGTTCGAGGCCGGTGACGCGGGTGTGCTTGCCGGGCACGAGACGGGCGCCGTTGAGTTGATTCGCGAGCACTCGGTAGAGGATGTCGTTGACGAGGGTGGACTTGCCTGAACCCGAGACACCGGTGACCGCGGTCATGACACCGAGCGGGAAGACGGCGTCGACGTTCTGCAGGTTGTTTGAGCGTGCGCCGACGACTTTGAGCTCGCGGTTGCGGTCGCGCTTGCGACGCTTCTTGGGGGTGGCGATGCTGCGGCGGCCGGCGAGGTAGTCGCCGGTGATGGAGTCGCGATTCTCGAGCAGCTCGCGGTACTCCCCCGAGTGCACGACGGTGCCGCCCTCGACGCCGGCGCCGGGGCCGATATCGACGATCCAGTCGGCGGCTTCGATGGTTTCTTCGTCGTGCTCCACAACGATGAGGGTGTTGCCCAGGTTGCGCAGTTTGATGAGGGTCTCGATGAGGCGGCGGTTGTCGCGCTGGTGCAGGCCGATGCTGGGTTCGTCGAGCACGTAGAGCACGCCGGTGAGGCCGGAACCGATCTGAGTCGCGAGGCGGATCCGCTGCGCTTCACCACCTGACAGTGTGCCCGCGGCGCGCGCCAGGGTGAGGTAGCCGAGGCCGACCTCGATGAGGAAGTCGAAGCGCAGCCTGATTTCGCGCAGCACCTGAGCGGCGATGCGGGCCTCGCGTTCGGTGAGGATCACTTCGTCGAAGAAGCGCTTTGCGTCGGTGAGGCTGAACTCGGTGACCCCCGAGATCGACTCTCCGTTGACGGTGACCGCGAGCACCTCGGGCTTGAGGCGCTGGCCGTGGCAGGCGTGGCAGGGCACCTCGCGCAGGAACTCCTGCCAGCGGTCGCGTTTCGTGTCGCTCTCTGCTTCGGCGTATTGGCGCTCGATGAAGGGGATGACGCCTTCGAATCCGCTGGAGTATTTCACCTCACGGCCGAAGCGGTTCTTCCAGCGCACATTGACCTTGAAGTTGTTGCCGTAGAGCACGGCGGCGCGCACGTCTTCGTCGAGCTCGGACCAAGGGGTGTCGAGTGAGAAGCCAAGGTCTTGGGAGAGGCCGGTGAGCAGCTTTTCGTAATACTGGTAGAGGCTTTTGCCCTGGCTTGTCCACGGCACGATGACGCCGTCGGTGATAGAGAGTTCTGGGTCGCCGAGCACGAGATCTTCGTCAACCGACATGCTCGTGCCCAGCCCGGAGCAGGCGGAGCAGGCACCGAAGGGGGCGTTGAAGGAGAAGGTGCGGGGTTCGATCTCGGTGAGCTGGACGGGGTGCTGGTTGGGGCAGCTCAGGTGCTCGGAGAACAGGCGGGTGCGCTCTGAGTCTGTGGCTTCGAGGTCGACGAAGTCGATTGCCACGATGCCGCCTGCGAGCCGCAGTGCGGTTTCGAGGGAGTCGGTGAGCCTGCCCAGCATTTCGGGGCCGGCTACGAGGCGGTCGACAACCACTGAGATGTCGTGCTTGATCTGCTTCTTGAGCTTGGGCGGATCGCTGAGCTGCACCATCTCGCCGTCGACGAGAGCGCGCGAGTAGCCGGCTGCGGCGAGCTCTTGGAAGAGGTCGACGAACTCGCCCTTTTTCTTATTGACCACGGGTGCGAGCACCTGGTAGCGGGTACGTTCGGGCAGCTCCATGAGCCTGTCGGCGATCTGCTGCACGGTCTGCGATTCGATGCGCTCACCGCAGATGGCGCAGTGGGGCACGCCGACGCGCGCCCACAGCAGGCGCATGTAATCGTAGATCTCGGTGATGGTGCCCACGGTGCTTCGCGGGTTGCGGTTGGTGGATTTCTGGTCGATTGAGACGGCGGGGCTCAGGCCCTCGATGAAGTCGACGTCGGGGCGATCTACCTGGCCGAGGAACTGCCTGGCGTAGGCGCTGA
The DNA here is from genome assembly GCF_037150695.1 of Leucobacter sp. VD1. NCBI lineage: Bacteria > Bacillati > Actinomycetota > Actinomycetes > Micrococcales > Microbacteriaceae > Leucobacter > Leucobacter sp. VD1. Next base: position 955,791 of record NZ_JBBCPO010000001.1, on the reverse strand, counting down.
GTGATTCGACGTAGCGGCGCTGGCCCTCGGCGAAGATCGTGTCGAAAGCGAGGCTCGACTTGCCGCTGCCTGACAGCCCGGTGAAGACGACCATGGAGTCGCGTGGGATTGCGAGATCGACATTCTGCAGATTGTGCACTCGGGCGCCCTGCACGCTGATCTGAGCATGCGCGGCCGATGACCGGATCTGGCTGGTGTGTGCGGGTGCGGTGCTGTTCGAGGTCACTGATCCATCCTATGTCGACCGGCCTGAAAATTCGAACGTGTGTACGAGTGAAGTTGTCGATTTCGCCGCTGGCGCACTTCCCTGCCGAGGGGCTTTCGCGTATTATTGACGCAAGTAGATGCAATGTGCAGAAGGAGGCGCCATGTCGATCGCTCAGCTGCCCGCCCGGAGCCCGCGCGAGGGCCGCGGCGCAGGCACTGCGCGGCCTGGCCGCGACCGTCTCACCGCGCTCATCACCCAGCTCGAAGATGATCACATCGACATCGCGGCAGAGCTTCTCACCGACATCCTGGCCCATCAGCGTGCCGATGTGCGTACACTGACCGAGGCTGAAACCGCGGTGCTCGCACGGCTCGATGTCACTGAAGCCGAGATGCAGCAGCCCAGTTCGCTGCCCGCCAGCCGGCGCAGTCGGCTCTGGGAGCGACAGCACGCTGAGCGCAGTCTCACCGTTGGCGAGGCCGCCGAGATGATCGGGGTGACCCCCGCGCGGGTGCGGCAGCGCTGCGCGGCGCGCACCCTGCTCGCCCAGCGCCGCAGCGACGGCTGGCGCCTGCCCTCGTTCCAGTTTCTCGACGGGCGCGAACTGCCGGGCTGGTCCGAGGTTGCTGCCGCGATTCCGGCTGGCACCCCGCTGTCCCTTGTCGAGCGGGTGCTCACCTCCCCCGCGATGCGTCTGCGGGTTGACGGCGAAGAGCTTGCGCCCTTTGAGTGGCTGGCGCAGGGAGGCGATCCGGCCCTTGCAGCTGCCGCCGTTGATGACGCGCTGAACCGACTGCCGTGAGCGAGCAGCTGCCGGCACCGGATCCGGCCCGCTTCCCCGCGCTCGACGCCGACCCGAGCTGGGTGCTGAGCGTGCCGGAAGGAACCCTCATCGCACGCATTTTCCGCGCCGGCGGCACTCACCCCGTGGCGTGGCATGAGTTTCGCACCTTCGGGCCGCTCGATGGGCGCTTCGACCCCCACCCGCTGCCTGTCGGCGAGCACGAGGGCGCGGGGGTGTTGTACGGGGTGCTCGAACGGGGGCGCGGTGGTGGCGTTGCTGATGGTGGTGCGCTTGGTGGGGCTTTTGCCGCAGCTCTGCTGGAAGTGTTCCAGGCGCAGCGCATGATCCGCCTGCGCGATGGTTCACCCACGCTCGCCGCGTTCGAGGTGACGCGGCCGCTGCGTCTCCTCGATCTTTCCGACAGCGATTGGATCGCTGTCGCCGGCGGCAATTCCGCGATCTCTTCCGGCGATCGCGAGCGGTCGCGTGTGTGGGCCCGCGCGATTGCGCAACGCTACCCCGAGCTCGATGGCGTGGTGTCTGCGTCGTCGCTCGTGCCAGATGCGCGGGTGGTGGCGCTCTGGGCCGGTGCTGCCGATGCGCTCCCCCGGTATCCTGCGGCGCTGCTCCCCCTCGGCCGGGATGAACTCATCGGTGTGATCGACAGGATCGCGGATCGCTACGGGTATCTCGTGTTGTGAGGCCCGCCCGAGTCATGAATGTCAGTGGTCTCGTGAAGACTGCGGTGCTGGCAGGGCATGGCCCATTGGATAGTGCGACGGTGCGGTGCGTGGTCGCGGTCGCTGCAGCTGGGGAATCAGCCTTTATCGATCGTGAGTTCGACGAGATGACGCGGGTGGACCGCTATCGCGCCTCATCGGTGTCGGAGTGCGGGCCTGTGGGTGCTTCGGTTCCTGTTAATGTGCCCGTGTGGGGGTTGATTCGTGAAACAGTTCACTGCGCTTGATGGCGTCGCTGAGCACCTGATGTGCGCCACGCAAGCGGCAGCGTCCGTTTTGTTCTATCGGCCCGGGCGGTGTGGCGCGTACGCTTTCCCCCATGACCCTGAGATTCGACTTCATCGCCATCGTCACCGCTGATTTGCCGGCCTCGCTCGCGTTCTACCGCGCTCTCGGGGTGGACATTCCCGCGGGCCAGGATGAGGCACCCCACGTTGAGGCCACGTTGCCGGGAGGGATGACGCTCGCCTGGGATCCGGTCTCGACGATCCAGAGCTTCATGCCCGATTTCGAGCTTCCCGCTCCCGGTGGCGGTCGGATCGGCTTCGCCTGTCGGGCGGAGAGCCCCGAAGAGGTCGACCGCGCCTACGCCGAACTCGTGGGGCAGTATCCCGCGGCTGCGCACACCGCGCCCTGGGTTACGCCGTGGGGCCAGCGCTACGCGACCGTGCTCGACCCTGACGGCAACTCGATCGACCTCTACGCGCCGCTCCTCTCAGACCCCGCCTGAGGTCGGGTCACCCGGCCGCCCTGGCGGCTCGGGTGCCGTGAGCCTTCCGGGAGTGCTGCCGATGATGCGTGTGAAGTCTCGAGTCATGTGCGACTGGTCGGCGTAGCCCGCGCGCTGAGCGACCTCCGCGGGAAGCGCGCCGCTCACGAGCATGCCGCGGGCGCGCTCTGCACGCAGCACGCCGCGCAGAGCGGCGTAGCCGTAGCCGAACGACTGCTGCATACGTCGCCGCAGTTGACGTTCCGAGTAGCCGAGTCGCGCGGCGAGTTGAGGAAACGGATCACCGCGCACTGCGGCTGAGCTGACGATCGCGGTCCACCGTAGATCAGCGATATCCGGGTCGAGGTCGAGGCTGCCCGCCACCGCGCCGGCCGCTTCGTGCAAGTTGCGGGAGCTGAGCGGTGCGCGCAGTGCTCGCTCCCCGCGATCAGAGTGCGAGGCCGAGAGCAGATCCCGTGCGGGAAGGACGCGATCCCGCACCTCGGCGACATCGGCGCCGAACAACGCGCCTGCGAAGCCGGGCGTGAACCGCAGCCCCACTGTTGCGCCCTGCCTGCTCCCCTGCGCGACGAGCCACCGCGTCGAGGGCCCGGCCACGATCAGTTCGTCATCGCGCAGGATGAGGTCAGCGCAGCCGTCTGCCGGAATGGTGGTCGCGTGCTCGCTCGGGCTGGCCATCCACAGGACGCCGAGGCCCGGGATGGCGACTTCGCGGTACACGGCGGCTCCGATCCGGGGCTGGGCTCGATGGGCGGGTGGGACGAGCTATGGGAGTTTGCTGCTCCTACAGGTGCCCCGCCGCGTCCATGCTGCGCAGTTCGCGCTTGAGCTCGGCGACCTCGTCTCGGAGACGCGCGGCGAGCTCGAACTTGAGCTCTTCGGCGGCAACAAGCATCTGATCCGTGAGATCGGAGATGAGCTCTTCGAGCTTCGCCGCGCCCTCGGCGCCGATTGCACCGGCCCGAGATGCGGCCTTTCCCTTCGCCCGCTGCGCGGAGCCGCCCTTGCGCTGAGCGTGGGCGCCCGTGCGCGAGAGCACATCCTCGGTGTCGGCGGCCTCGCGAGCGAGCATCTCGGTGATGTCGCCGATCTTCTTGCGCAGCGGCTGTGGGTCGATGCCGTGTTCGGCGTTGTAGGCCTGCTGGATCTCACGCCGGCGGTTGGTTTCGTCGATTGCCTCGCGCATGGAGCGGGTGACGGTGTCGGCGTACATGTGCACCTGGCCCGACACGTTTCGGGCGGCACGACCGATGGTCTGGATGAGTGAGGTGGAGGAGCGCAGGAAGCCCTCTTTGTCGGCGTCGAGGATCGACACGAGCGAGACCTCGGGCAGGTCGAGACCCTCTCGCAGCAGGTTGATGCCGACGAGCACGTCGTAGACGCCTGCACGCAGCTCGGTGAGCAGTTCGACGCGGCGCAGAGTGTCGACATCGGAGTGCAAGTAGCGCACCCGGATGCCGGCCTCCTCCATGAAGGTGGTGAGCTGCTCGGCCATCTTCTTGGTGAGCGTGGTGACGAGCACGCGCTCGTCGCGCTCGGCGCGCACGCGCACCTCTTCGAGGAGGTCGTCGATCTGGCCCTCGGAAGGCTTGACCACGATCTCGGGGTCGATGAGGCCGGTGGGGCGGATGATCTGTTCGACGACGCCGTCTGCGCGATCCATCTCGTAGCGGCCGGGGGTGGCCGAAAGGTACACGGTCTGGCCTACGCGCTCTTTGAACTCGTCGAACTTCAGTGGCCGGTTGTCGAGCGCACTCGGCAGACGGAAGCCGTGGTCGACGAGCGTGCGCTTGCGGGATGCGTCGCCCTCGAACATGGCACCGATTTGCGGCACGGTGACGTGGGATTCGTCGATGACCACGAGGAAGTCGTCGGGGAAGTAATCGAGTAGGCAGTGCGGTGCCTCCCCCGGCTGGCGCCCGTCGATGTGCCGCGAGTAGTTCTCGATGCCTGAGCAGAAGCCGATCTGCTCCATCATCTCGAGGTCGAAGGTGGTGCGCATGCGCAGCCGCTGCTCTTCGACCAGTTTGTTCTGCTGCTTGAGCTCGCGGGTGCGCACGTCGAGTTCTTCTGCGATCGTGCCCATGGCGCGGTTCATCACATTGCGGCTCGCGACGTAGTGCGAGCCGGGGAAGACGGATACCGTCTCGACCTGCTTGATCACGTCGCCGGTGACCGGGTGCAGGTAGTAGAGCGCCTCGATCTCGTCGCCGAAGAACTCGATGCGGATCGCAAGTTCCTCGTACATGGGGATGATTTCGACGGTGTCGCCGCGCACCCGGAAGTTGCCGCGCACGAACTCGATGTCGTTGCGCTGATACTGCATGTCGACGAAGCGCCGCAGCAGCACATCGCGGTCGAGGGTATCTCCCACCACGAGCGGCACCATTGCCTCGTAGTACTCTTCTGGTTTGCCGAGGCCGTAGATGCACGAGACGGTGGAGACGACCACGACGTCGCGGCGGGAGAGCAGCGCGTTGGTGGTGGAGTGGCGCAGTCGCTCGACCTCGGAGTTGATCGAGGAGTCTTTCTCGATGAAGGTGTCGGTCTGCGGCACGTAGGCCTCGGGCTGGTAGTAGTCGTAATAGCTGACGAAGTATTCGACAGCGTTGTGGGGCATGAGCTCTTTGAACTCGTTCGCCAGCTGCGCCGCCAGGGTCTTGTTGTGGGCCAGGATAAGCGTGGGCCGCTGCACCTGCTCGATCAGCCAAGCGGTCGTGGCCGACTTGCCCGTGCCGGTGGCACCGAGCAGCACGATGTCGGTCTCGCCCGCGTTGATGCGCCCGGCCAGCTCTTCGATGGCCGCCGGCTGATCGCCGCTGGGCTCGTATTCGCTGACCACTTCGAAGGGGCGAACGCTGCGCGTGGGTTCCATGGTTTCGAGGGTACTCGGGACCACTGACATTCTCGCGTCGGTTCGCGAGAGGCGATCTTCGTTACCGCTGCTCTAGGCAGCATCGAAGCCCGCGGGCAGTTGCAGATTGCCCACGCCGCTCACCCGCACCTCATCGAGTCCCTGCCAGCGTGCCGCGCGTGCCAACAACGACACTGCTGCCTCGGCAGTGCGCGCAGGCGCCCGATCCTCCATCCACGCAGCCTGCACCAGCAGCGCACCGCGCTCACCTAGCTTCCGGGGGCGCTCCGCCTTGAGATCGATGCGGCCCGCGAGGCGCCCGCCGACCATCAGCGGCAGGCAGTAGTAGCCGTAGCGTCGCTTCGCTTTCGGCGTGTAGATCTCGATGCGGTAGTGAAAATCGAACATGCGCTCGGCCCGAGGCCTGAACCACACCACCGGATCGAACGGAGTGAGCAGCGCGTCAGGGGCGAGCCGCGCCGGCACCCGCGCAGCCCGGTGCAGCCACGCAGCCTCCGGTGCACCATCACTGCGCTGCCAGCCGGCGACGGTCACCGGAATCAGGATCCCCTGCTCCTCCAACGCCCCCACCGCCGCACGGGCATCAGCCGTCTTCAAGCGGTGATAGTCGGCGAGGTCGGCGAGCGTCGCGACCCCGAGAGAGCGGGCCGCCTGCTCGACGAGCGCACGCTGCGCCTCCTCCCGCTCCACCGTTCGGAGCGCATCGGCGGGGAGCACCTGCTCGGCGAGGGCGTAACGCCGCTGAAACCCCTCGCGGCCTGCAGACACCACCTCGCCCCAGGCGAACAGCATCTCGACGGCCTGCTTCGTCTCGCTCCAGTCCCACCACGGGCCCCGCCCGTTTCGCGGGCCATCCTCAAGCTCGCGCACGAACTGAGGCCCGCCAGCCGCGAGCGCCGAATGCACGCGCTCGATCGTTGGCGCCAGCGCCTCGGCGCGGCCGTTGCTGGTGAAACGATCACGGAACTCCCCCATGCGCCACCCGAACAGGGCCCGATCACGCACTGGAATGAATGCCGCCTCGTGCGCCCAATACTCCGTGAATTCGCCGCCGCGCCACAGATGCCTGTCGAGTGCCGCCGCGTCATAGTCGCCGCGACGGGAGAATACCGGCAGATAGTGGCTGCGAGCGAACACGTTGACCGAGTCGATCTGCAGCACATGCAGCGCGTCAAGCACCGCATCGAAGGGGCGTCTGCGCCGCAGCCGCGGCGCGTTCGAGAACCCCTGAGCGGCGAGCCCGACGCGCCGGGCCTCTGCAGCGCTCAGGGATTCCACGAGCGTGCGACTACGCGAACCAGAGGCCGAGCTCGCGCTGGGCCGAGAGCGTCGAATCGCTGCCGTGCACCAGGTTCTGCTGCACCTTCAGGCCCCAGTCACGGCCGAGGTCGCCGCGGATCGTACCCGGAGCGGCGGTGGTCGGATCGGTGGCACCGGCCAGTGCACGGAAGCCCTCGATCACGCGCTCGCCCCTGGCACGCACCGCAACCACGGGGCCCGAACTCATGAAATCGATCAGCGGCTCGTAAAAGGGCTTGCCCTCGTGCTCGGCGTAGTGCGCGGCGAGCAGCTCGCGATCCGCGTGCACCATGCGCAGATCGGCGATGGTGTAGCCCTTCGCCTCGATGCGGCGCAGGATCTCCCCGGTGAGGCCACGGGCCACGCCGTCGGGCTTCACCAGGATGAGGGTCTCTTCAGCGGACATGCACGCTCCTTCAGTACAGGGTCGGCGGGGTGCGTGTCACCCCGCCACAGATTCTATCGAGGCCGCAGGCCCCGAAACTTGCGGTCAGGCGCCCTGCGCGGCAATCCAGGCAGCACGATCGCGATCGATCTGCGCGCCCTTCACCATGCAGTACACCCACAGCGCGGTGAAGACGAGCCCTACCAGCAGGGCCATCGGCAACAGGATCGCCGTTGCGAGCATGAGGGCGTGCACCACCCAGCCGATGATGATCCCCACTCGGCCTACGCGCATCACACCCAGGGCCACGATGATGAGCAGGCCCAGGCCACCGCCGATCACGAGGCCCAGCTCGCGCGGCTCCAGCGTGCCGAGACCGAACAGCGAAAGACCGATCAGCACCACCACGATGAGTTCGAAGCCGAGCACGATCGACGCGAGCGCCTTTTGCGTGGACTGTGTGCCGCGGCGCGCACCCGCCACCCGCATTGCCGAATTGTGGGCCATGGTCTCCGAAGGAGACAGCTGCAGCTCCTCAGCAGCATCTGGGGTGGAGGGGCTGGTGGGGTTCGCAGCGTTGGCCAGGTTCGCTTGCCGCTTCGGATCGCCGTTCAGGCCGTCGGCGGCGCCGGTCTGCTTGCCTGTCATGCGATCCCCCAGCCCTCGGCGCGGGCGTGAGCGATTGCCTCGCCCGCAAGCAGCACCGAACCGACGACGAGCACTCCGCGGCCCTCAGCCCGGCCAGCCCAGGCGCGTGCCTCATCGAGTGCTTCGGGCAAGCTGTCAGCAACCTCGATAGGCGTATCAGGGATCGCCTCTTCGGCGATCTCGCGCAGAGCCGACGCATCGAGCGAGCGGGGCGACTCGACGGGGGTGACGGTGACGCGGTGCGCGATCGGCGCGAGAGCGCGCAGCAACCCGAAGGAGTCCTTCTCTTCGAGCACGCCAGCCACGAGGGCCAGCTCCTCGAAGTTGAACGACTCGGTGACGGCCCGCGCGAGCGCTTCGGCACCGTGCGGGTTGTGCGCGGCATCCACGTAGACCACGGGATCGGTGCCGATGAGCTGCAGGCGGCCGGGTGAGGTGAGCTGGCCAAGACCCTCGTCGAGCACCTCTTCAGGAACGGGTCGTTCCGCACCGAAGAACACCTCGACGGCTGTGACGGCGAGCGTGACGTTCTCAGCCTGGTGCCGGCCGAAGAGCGGCACGAAGGCCGGATCGTAGGGGCGGCCGGTGATGCCGACGAACTCGATCTGGCGGCCGCCTACGGCGACGCGATCTTCGATGAGGCGGAAGTCGCGCCCCTGCACGATGAGGGGCGCGCCCGCTCGTTCGGCGGCGTCTTCGAGCTCGGACAGCGCCTCGGGCGCCTGCTCAGCCGAGACGACCGCGCTGCCGGGCTTCACAATGCCTGCCTTGGTGCGCGCGATAGTTTCGATGTCTGGCCCGAGAATTGCCGTGTGGTCGAGGTCTATGGGCGTGAAGACGGCGACGCGGGCGTCTGCGATGTTCGTCGCGTCCCACTCGCCACCCATGCCTACCTCGATCACCGCCACCTCGACGGGGGCATCGGCGAATGCCGCGTAGGCCAACACAGCGAGCGCCTCGAAGAAAGTGATCGGCCCCTGGCCGGCAGCGGCGAGTTCGGCGTCAACCACTTCGAGGGGCAGTCGAAGCTCATCCCAGGCCGAGGCGAGCACAGCACCGTCGATGGGGGTGCCGTCGATCTGGAAGCGCTCCGTGAAATCAACGAGGTGCGGGCTTGTGAACAGACCGGTGCGCAGACCGTGCGCGCGCAGCAACGACTCGATGGCGCGGCTCGTTGAAGTCTTGCCGTTGGTGCCGGCGACCTGGATAACCGGGTAGGACAGCTGTGGGCTGCCGGCGAGCTCGGCGAGCCGACGCACCGGCTCGATGCGCGGGCGAGGATTCGCCTCACCGACGCGGGTGAGCAGCTCTTCGTAGACCCGCGCGGCGGCGTCGGTGTTCATGGCGTTCACGCTGCGTCCTGCTTTCCGTGCTCGGTGGCATCGATCGTGATGACGAGCGGATCCTTAGCGGTGCCGAGCGCATCTGCACGGGAGACGAACACTCCGGCACCCGGCTCGGGAAGCGCGCCCAGCAGCTCGGCGAAGTCGTCGTCGGCGACGGCCCTGACGGCGAAGCCGATGGCCAGAGTGTCGGCAGCGATGAGTTCGGCGTGCGCTTCGAGGGCGCTCGCGTGCTCGGGCGTGGTGTTCAGGGCGAGCACAATGCGGTCGCTGACGTCGAGGCCTGCGTTCTTGCGAGCTTCTTGCACGGCGCGGATGGCATCGCGGGCGACACCCTCGGCCTCCAGCTCGGCTGTTGTTTCGGTGGAGAGCAGAATGAAACCGCCGCCGGGAATGAGCGAGAGCGCCGGGCCGCCGTCAGCGTCTGCCGCAGTGCCGGTGCTCAGCGTCAGCTCGTACTCGTGCGGCTCCAGGGCGATGCCGCCAGCCACTACAACGCCGGCCTCTTCTGACCAGTCACCCGATTTGGCGGCCTTGATGGCCTGCTGCACCTGCTTGCCGAGGCGCGGGCCTGCGGCGCGGGCGTTGACAGCGAGCGTCTGCACGATGCCGTGCTCTTCGGCGCTGGTTTCGGTCTGCTGCACGAGACGCACGGCCTTGACGTTGAGCTCGTCGCGCAGGATGTCCGCGAAGGGTTCAAGGGCCTGCGGGCGTGCCGTCACCACCGTGAGTTCTGCAAGCGGCAGGCGCACCCGCAGACGGCGGGCCTTGCGCAGTGCGAGCGCCTGCGAGGTGATGAGGCGCACCTCATCCATGGCCGCGACGAGATCTTCATCGGCCGGGAAGGCGTCTGCCGAGGGCCAGTCTTCGAGGTGCACCGAGCGACCCTTGCTTGCGCCTTCGGTGTAGCCGAGGCCCCGCCACAGCTCTTCGGTGACCAGAGGTGCCAGGGGTGCGGCGACGCGGGCGACGGTCTCGAGCACGGTGTACAGGGTGTCGAAGGCCTGCTTGTTGCCGGGCTTGCCGTTCTCTCCGTGCACGCCTTCCCAGAAGCGGTCGCGTGAGCGACGCACGTACCAGTTGGTGAGCACCTCGGCGTAGGCGCGCAGTGCCTCGGCCGCCGAGGTGGTGTCGAGCCCTTCAAGGTGAGCCTCGACATCGCGCACGAGCCTGCCGGTCTTCGCGAGGATATAGCGGTCGAGCGGGTCGTTGGAGTCGGTGCGCCACTCCCCTGTCGCGCCATCGGCGTTGGCGTAAAGGCTGAAGAAGTACCAGGTGCTCCAAAGTGGCAGGATGAACTGGCGCACGCCCTCGCGGATGCCCTCTTCGGTGACGATGAGGTTGCCGCCGCGCACCACCGGTGATGCCATGAGGAACCAGCGCATCGCGTCAGAGCCGTCGCGGTCGAACACTTCGTTCACGTCGGGGTAGTTGCGCAGGCTCTTCGACATCTTGTTGCCGTCGCTGCCGAGCACGATGCCGTGGCTGATGACGTTCTTGAATGCGGGGCGGTCGAAGAGTGCTGTGGCGAGCACGTGCTGCACATAGAACCAGCCGCGGGTCTGCCCGATGTACTCGACGATGAAGTCTGCGGGCTGGTGGGTGTCGAACCACTCCTGGTTCTCGAAGGGATAGTGCACCTGCGCGAACGGCATGGACGCGGAATCGAACCAGACATCGAGCACATCCTCGATGCGGCGCATCGTCGACTTGCCCGTGGGGTCGTCGGGATTCGGCCGCGTCAGCGAGTCGATGTAGGGGCGATGCAGGTCGACCTCGCCCGAGGCACCGCGCGGCAGCTCGCCGAAATCGCGCTCGAGTTCGGCGATCGAGCCGTACACGTCGATGCGAGGGTACTCGGGGTCGTCGCTCTTCCAGACCGGGATCGGGCTGCCCCAGAAGCGGTTGCGACTGATCGACCAGTCGCGCGCCCCCTCGAGCCACTTGCCGAACTGGCTGTGCTTCACGTTCTCGGGAACCCAGGTGATCTGCTCGTTCGTTTCGAGCATGCGCTGTTTGAGCTCGGTGACGCGCACGAACCAGCTCGACACTGCCTTGTAGATCAGCGGGTTGCGGCAGCGCCAGCAGTGCGGGTAGGAGTGCTCGTAGCTCGCCTCGCGCAGCAGCCGACCGCGCTCGCGCATGAGGCGGATCAGCGGGCGGTTGGCATCCATCCACAGCTTGCCTGCGACATCGGTGACTGCCTTCAGGAAACGGCCTCCGTCGTCGACGCTCACGATCACGGGGATGCCAGCGGCGGCGGTGATACGCATATCGTCTTCGCCGTAGGCGGAGGCCTGGTGCACGATGCCGGTGCCGTCGCCCGTCGAGACGTAGTCGTCGACGAGGATCTGCCAGGCGTTCTCGGTGCCCCACTCCTCGGCGTCGGCGTAGTAGTCGAAGACCCGCTCGTAGCGCACACCGGCGAGCTCGCTGCCGGGCAGCGTGCGTGCGATGGCTTCGCGTGCGGCGTCTGCGGATGCGTAGCCGAGATCTTTCGCGTAGTTGCCGAGCAGTTCGACGGCGATCAGGTAGTGGGCGTCACCGGCGGCGCCCCCGTCGGCGGCGCCTGCGGGGCCTGCGGGCACGACGGCGTAGGCAATCTCGGGGCCGACCGCAAGAGCCAGGTTGGTGGGGAGGGTCCAGGGGGTGGTGGTCCAGGCCAGGGCTCGCACGCCCTCCAAGCCCAGTTCGACCGCGTGCTCACCGGCGAGTGGGAAGGTGACGGTGACCGAGGGATCCTGTCGCATCTGGTAGACGTCGTCATCCATGCGCAGCTCGTGATTCGACAGCGGGGTCTCATCGCGCCAGCAGTAGGGCAGAATGCGCGAACCCTCGTAGGCGAGACCACGATCATAGAGCTGCTTGAATGCCCAGATCACGCTCTCCATGTAGCCGAGGTTGAGCGTCTTGTAGTCGTTCTCGAAATCGACCCAACGGGCCTGTCGGGTGACGTACTCCTGCCACTCGCGCGTGTACTGCAGCACCGACTCGCGAGCCTTCTCGTTGAAGGCGGCGACGCCCATCTGCTCGATCTCGGCCTTTTCGGTGATGCCCAGCTGCTTCATCGCCTCGAGCTCGGCGGGGAGACCATGGGTGTCCCAGCCGAAGCGGCGCTCGACCTTCTTCCCGCGCATGGTTTGGAAGCGAGGGAACACGTCCTTGGCGTAGCCGGTGAGGAGGTGTCCGTAGTGAGGCAGACCGTTCGCGAAGGGAGGGCCGTCGTTAAACACCCACTCTTCGTGGCCGTCACGGCGACGGATCGACTCACGGAAGGTGTCGTCTCGCTTCCAGAATTCGAGCACCTGCTGCTCGATCTCGGGGAGCCGCGGGGACGGGCTCACGCCGGCGGGGATCGCCTGCGCGTCAGCGGGTGACGACCCTTCGGAAGGGCTGGCTCCGGTCGACTGCTGGGGGTACGGCATTGCTCGCTCCTGGCTTCTCGGTCTGTCTGCCGCCAGTCTGACGAAGACCACTGACATTCATGGGTCTCGGTGTCGGATCGGCGGTGTGTCAGTGCCGGGACGAGCTCAGAGATGCTGGATCCCTCACCCGCGGTACCACCCCGCTTGCCCGGCGCGCTGGTCGCACGGGCCTCTTCATTCGGCTGTAACGGGCCGTACCCGTTCGGGTCTAGTGAGTGCGCGATCCGAAGATCACGCGCCGTTCTTCCGAAGACTCACCGGTGATAGCCGGATCGCAGTCGATGGGCTCTACTCTAGCGCACTGCGACCGCGCACCCACTGAGTGCGCGGCCGCAAGGTCGGTGCTCAGGCGTGGTGACGCAGTTGCTCTTCGAGCTCGGCGATCACCGCGTCGGTGGTGCGTGCGGCCTTGCGGCGGTTGACAAATTCCTGCACGTAGTCCATCTCGCCGCGCATCTGCTCCAGGCGGGTGAGTGCGCGCCCGAAGAGACGCTCAGAGAACTCCTCGGATTCGCGGGTGACAGCCTCGGCCTGCAGCCTCGCGGCCTCGACGAGATTGTGGGCCTTTTCGAGCGCTTCGCGGCGCTGCTGCTCCACGAACTGCTGTACGCGGGTGTGCAGCGACTCGCTCTCCTGCGAGACCTCGTAGGCGCGGCGGTTGATCTCAGCTGCCTTCGCGTTCGACTCGTCGAGCACGGCCTGCGCTTCGCTCAGCGCAGCCTCGTGGCGCTGCGCGTACTCGGCCTCGGCCTCTTCCTGGCGATGGGCGATCGCGCGCTCGGCGGCGAGCACGGCGTGCTCCGTTTCGAGTCGCATGCGGTTGATCTCGGTGCGCTGCTCGTCGATCTGCTGCTGCGCGGCGGTGCGCATCTGCACGATCTCGCTCTCGGCCTCGGCCTGCAGGCGCGACACCTCGCGCTTGGCCGATGCGAGTGTTTCGCTGGCCTCGGTCAGGCGCTTGTTGGCGAGGCTCGACATTTCTGCGGCGTGTGTTTCGCTGGAGAGGCGGATCTCCTCGGCGCGGGCGGTGGCATCGCCGATCAGCTGGTTCGCGCGTGCCTCGCTCTCACGGGTGCGCCGCTGCGCCTCTGCAGCGGCCTCCGAAGCGATCTGCTCGGCCTCCGCGTGCGCGTCGGTGATCATCTTCTCGGCCTGCGCCTCCGCGATGCGCAGCACCTCTTCGAACTTCGAACCGAGACCCGAGAAGTTCGGCTTGCTCTGCTGCGCCTTCGAAAGCTGCTTCTTCGCAATGTCGAGTTGCGCCTCGAGATCGAGCACGCGATCGGCGATGCCGTCGCGATCGCTCTGCATCTGCTGCACCTTCGCCTCGAAGTTGCGGAGGAGTCGATCGACAGCGTAGCGAGAGTAGCCGCGCACTTCGCGGGGGATCTCATATTCGTGTAGCGACATGCTGTGCTCTTTCAGTCTGCGGGATTAGGGCTGTCGATGCGTAGCGCTCAGGCAAGCTATTCTGCCGGTGTTTCTTCGCCGGTAGGAGGATCGGCCACTTCTTCAGAGGGAGCTTGCTGAGAAACAGTCGGATCCACCCCAATACTCAGTGTACCGGCGTTGATGATGATGTGCTGCGATTCCCGGTAAAGAACCGCGAGGCGGCTCTCCGGGAAGATGAGAACGCGGTCGCCGGTCTCAGCTCGGGCGAAGAATGGTTCGGCGCTGAGCGTCGCCGGGTCTTCGACGGTGGCGATGGTCGGAGTCTCCTCGGGGAGCACCATCAGGGTGCCCACTTCGGCGAGGAGATCCTCGCCCGACAACCCTTCCGCGGTGCTTGACTCCCCCGCGCCCGCGGCGCCGGAGCGCGCGGTGAGTTGCGTCACCACCGGCACGGCGACGGCTCCGAGCAGCAGCGCACCGCCCACAGCGATCGCCGTGAGGCGCACTCGGCGGAGCTGCCACAGATCGCGCAGCACGCCGAGTCCTTCAGTGAGGCGGATCCGCGTGCGCTTATCTGCTGCGGGCTTGCGCCGCGGCTTCTTGTCGGTGGTGCCGCTGCGTGGTGCGGAGCGCCGCTGCTGGTCGAGCTGCCGTGGTGCCGACTCGGTGATGGTGCTCGCCGCGATGGTGTGCTCGGGAGCCATGTGCGCTGCGGGAGTGCGCGCCTCAGGCTCATCGATGCTGACGCTGTCGGAGAGCGCTGCTTCGGCGGTGACTCGCGGCATCGGTGTGTCGTAGGCGCTCGGCAGCTCGTTGAATGCGTGCGTAGCAGGCTGTTCCCCCGCAAGCAGCTGGTCGAAGCTGCGGGGCTCCGATGCTGCTCCGGCGGTGCGCGGGTCGTTGGGTTCGCGGCGCACCGGCGCAGTATCTACCGCGGTTGTCGGGGCGGGAAGCAGATCGGCCTCGAAGTTCGGTCGCGTATCTGAGGCGACGGGTCGCGCGGAGTGGCCGGCGCTGGGGCGTCGGGGTGATGCGGTCCTCGGCTGCCGAGGCGCCGGTTCGATGCGGGCGTGGCTACCCGTGTGCGGTTCCGGCGAGGCTGCTGCGCTGGTCGCAGGGACGGTGCGCGGCTGCGAGGCGACGCTCGGGCCCGCTGGTGCGGGAGTGATGCGGGCCGTGGCAGGCTCTTCAAATGTCACCTCGGGGGGCGGATCGGCCGCCTCTGCGAGCGCGGTTTTGCTCTCCGCGAGCACGCTGCGCAGACGCGCCATGGCCTCGTCGAGCGCAGTTGACGCGTCCCACGGAACGCGCTCGGTTGATGGGTTTTCGCCTCCGGGGGCTTTGGATTGCGGAGGGGCGGCGTTTCCCTGCGGCTGGCGGGGGTGGTGTGCGGGCGTGCTGGTCATTGGGGGGTCTCCGTTCCGCGGTGTGCTGCGCCGTTCGGAGCGACGGGAGTGGGGTCATGTGCGACGCTCTCGCTCAGCTTGGCGAGACCGGCTTCGAAGGCCGCGAACTTGTCGCGCTTCACCTCGCGGCGCGCGAGCACGATCACGGTGATGAGGCACAGCGTTGCAGCTCCCGCAGCCACTGCCCACCAGGGGAACCTGGGGAGCGCCGACGGCAGGCCGGCGCTCTGGTTGACGGGCGGGGGCATGAGGCGGTCGGCGGTCACTACGAAGCGGTGCGAGTTCACGCCGAGGGGCGTGCAGGTGATGAGGGAGATGATGTCGCGGTCGGGGTAGACCGGGTGCATGGCGGCCTGCTGCGGCTCGAGCACCTCAGTGGAGGTCACGCGGTAGGTCAGCACCTCGTCCATTACCTCGATGTACACCAGGTCGCCCACCTTCACCTCGGGAAGATGCGTGAAGCCGACCGATTCTGCAACGCCACGGTGTGCGCCGAGCACGGCATGGGTGCCGTCGCCGCCGACGGGCAGGGAGGAGTTCTCCGAGTGCCCGACACCGCGAATCAGGGCGCTCTCCGCGAGGGTGTGGCGGATCGGCTGGTCAAGATCAATGGAGGGCACGCGCAGGCGCGCGATGACGTCGCTGCCCGGCAACAGCAGCGTTTCGGCGTAGTCTTCACCCGGAAGGCCGGTGCCCACAGCGAAACGCTGATTGTAGGCACGCGCTTCCTCCAGTACCTGATGCCGCTGCGTTGGGCCCACCTTCTCAAGGGTGCTGGAAAGCTCTCGGGTGGCATTGGCCTGATCCCGCTGTTCGAACCACTGTGCCGCGGCTGGGTAGAGCAGCACCAGCACGCCCAGCCAGACCATTGCCGCCACAACGACGCGGCGCCCCGGAGGAAGCGACCACCGCCCGCGGGGTCGCTTCCTCGCCGCCCCGGAGTGCGGGGCGGCGACCGCGGAGCCCTGCGGCTCCGCTGCGGTGGTTACGGTCATGGTCTCCTGCGTGGATTCCGGCTGGAACGGGGGTGCGATTTCGGTTGTGTTTATCTTATATGTCGGCTAATGAAGGATCGAGGATCAGCGTTGCGTCAAATCTGCGATGCGAATGCCTTCACTAAGCGTGGGGCCTTCGATGTCCTCGCGCTCCCCCGATGCACTGCGGGACCGGAAGGTTCGCACTACTGCGGCGCGGTGTCGCGCTTGCGGCGGCCGAAGATGGCGAAGAGCACTCCGCCTACGATGAGGATCGCTCCCCCGATTCCGATTGCGGTCATGCCGGCCCCGCCGAGCACGGGCAAGGCGCCGGCCTAGCGCATCTGGTTCGGCACGTGCACCGCGGCGGTGCCCGTCGGGGTTGCGCCAGGGGTGACGGTGAACTCGATCGGAGTGGTCGAGGCGACGTAGCCCGCGGGTGCCTTCGTCTCTACAGCCCAGTACTTGATACCGGCCTGCGAGGCATTGAGGCCGGGAACGGTGACAATGCCGTTCGCGTCGGAGGTGAGGCCTGTGGTGACCGGCTGGTCCGCGGCAACCCTCGCAGCGTCGGCTGCGGCCCTGTCGGCGAAGACCTGGAACTCGGCACCGGCGAGCACCTTCGACTGGTCACCCGCCGCGTGCTTCGTGAACTGCGCCTTGCCACACAGCGTCTGCGACTCAGACATCGAGGCCGCGCCGTTGACACCCACCTCTGCTTGGTTGCGCACGACTCCGTTCGCAGGAAGCTGGTTCATCTTTATCTCATAGACGATCTCCACCAGCGAACCGGGCTTCAGCGCGTCAAGATAATCTTGCCCGCAATAGTGGTCCGCGCAACCCCGGGGTAAAGCACCCATCGGTTCTGACACGAGCCCCGCCAGGCTCAGTGACATAGATCGCATCGGGGTTGCTCTGGGTGCCGCTCGTCCAGTCTTTTCCGGGATCCGCGCGCAGCAGATTCGGAAGCTTGAAGGTATCCCACGTCCACCCCTCAGGGATGTTCTTAAAGCTCAAGTCGGTGACCACATAGCGGGGGCTGTCAGGGATGAGCACAGGGACCGTCCAGGCGATCCTTTCCCCCAACGCGTGCGCGGAGCGGTCATCAACGGTCTTCACCGCGTATGGCTCATCACCGAGCGTCGCGCTGCCCGGCACGAAGGGGGTGGTGCCGTTGAGGTAGGGCTGGATCGTTGCCCACCCGGCATCGGTGGCGAGGTCGACAGACTTGCCTCCGATAGCGGTGAACTGCTGCACCGTGAACTCAACCCCGTTCAGAGGAAGCGCATCAGCCGGCAGGCTCCCCGGGGCCAGCTCCGAACCGTCACCAGCAACACCGGCCTTGGTGGGCTGCGACAGCTTATGAATCGTGAGACTGCGCGGCCTATTCGGGTCGATATTCGACGGCGCCGCCGAAGCAGCGCTGACGGCCACCCCCATCAGCGCGGTCGCACCGAGCGCCACAGCCGCCACCGCGGCAGACAGTCGCCTCGTGGTTCTCGACATACTGTGATTCCTTCCGTTCCCCAGGGAAAGTTCATTGCACCGCGGCATCCCCGTGGCCGCGTTGCACCCCACGCAACGCACAGTCCTGCCCGTAATTTCAGAGTCCAAGATTAGCTACGCGATACCCCGTGTCACGCTCATCGACGGCGAATATCACCCTTGAAACGCCATTTTTCACCCTCAGCGGTGAGATAATTCACCCCCAGGTTCGGCAAGCAGCGGATGTCGTGTCGCTCAGTCGCGCAGCTGAGACAGGGGCACCCACCTGATCTTGCCGTCAACCACGGTGAGCACTTCACCTTCATCGCCGATGCTGCCCTCTGAATCGCGCAGGGTCTCCACCTGAAGGGCCTTTGCGAACAGGCCCGTGGCATGGTCGAAGCGCAGCACCGAGGGATCGGCCCACGCCGTCGCGGTGCCATCCCAGGGAAGGATCTGACCGCGGTTGTCGGAGCGGGTGGTCGCCTGCTCGCCCGTGGAGCATGCTGCTTCGCTGCGGGTATAGGGCTGCAGGCCCTCAACGGCGGGCATCGCCACGAGATTGCGGTGATGATCGCTTGCGTGCAGCAGACGCAGTTCGAGCACTGCTGCAGCCGAGTCGCTTACCGCGGCCCGGCTCATCACGAGTCGGTACTGGCCGAATTGCTGGGGCGAGATGACCTCGAAGGTCTTCTCCTCGAACGGCGCCCAGGCCAAACCAGAGCGCGTATCAAGCGCGGTCCAGACGCTGCCGTCGTTCGAACCTTCGAGCCTGAACTCCGCCGGGGCGGAGGTCGCCTCTCCCGACGCTCGAAGCACATAGTGCGTCACGGTGCGCTGTTCCGGCAGCGAGACGGCAAGCCACTCACCGAGCGGCGGGGTGCCTGTCTGCCAGGCGGGAACGGAGGCTGGGTCGATGCCGAGTTCGCCGATCCGCCCGAATGCCGAGAACGCGGCCGGAGCGCTCCCCCCGTCGCCTGCGGCGCGTGAGGACGTCACCTTGAACCCACCAACCACATCGGCGTCCATGGCGGGCGTCACCACCGGAGTCACCTCGGTGAAGAGCGCATCGGGAACCTCGGCGAAGTCGCCGCGCACCAGCTCCTGGCCGTTGAGTCGCAGCCAGCCACGTCCCTGCGCGTCAGTGAAGCGCAGGGCTCGCTCGTCGAAGTAGCTGACCTCACCGGGTGCGGGGCACGCATCGGCGGGGATCTCGGGAGATATGCCGCAGGCGTAGGCCGAGCCGGTCCACCGGATACGCTCCCCCGACACGCAGCTCGGCACCGGGATGCCGAGTGCGCCGCCGATCTCCGGGCCCAACGACAGCTGCGCGAGAGGCGACCGGGGGTGTTGAGCCGCGACCGCGCCCTGCTCGGCGGGAGCTTCCGTTGCCGGGGGCTGCTCGACGGGCTGCTCGGCCGGCTCCGCATGCTCATCGGGGGCGGGATCTGGGGTCGTGGAGGATTCAGCCGGGGGCGCGGTGCACGAGAGTGCGCCATCGACAACGGCCAGGCTCTGCGCCATGTTGGTGCCGCAGTTTTCAATGGTGAGGGGCGGATCCGCCGCGGTATCGGCCGCGCCGTCCGAGCACGCCCAGCCACCTTCGGCAGTGGCGACGAGCGTGTGTCCGGCGGGGCAGCTCATCAGGCCGAGACCGCCGGCATCGATCCGCAGGCCGGACCCCTCTCCAAGCAGCGCCGGGGAGCCTGCAGCACCGGTCGCACCCGTTGCACCCTGCGCGCCAGCGATGCCCTGTCCCCCGGCTGCCCCGGTCGCGCCAGCGGCGCCGCGCGCTCCAGTAGCGCCAGTGGCTCCCGCGGCTCCTGTAGCGCCCGTGGCTCCTGTAGCGCCAGGCTTTCCCGGGAGACCTCTCTCGCCAGGCTCACCGGCCTCGCCGCGCTCGCCCGCAGGCCCAGGTGGGCCCGTGACCGACAGAGCACTGAAGCTGCTGATCGCGTGCGGCAGCACCACCACAACGACCCCGCCCAGCACGAGTGCGATCGCTGCTGCACCGCCGATGAGCAGGGCACGTCGGCGCCGCTGCAGACGCTCCAGCTCGGCAAGATCGTCGTTGCTAAAGCCGATGGTGAACGCGTCGCCCATCGAGTCGCGTTCTGCGACCCCGCGACCGTCTCGGGGCATTCGTTGATAACTCATGCCGGTGTGCACCTCGAAATCATCGCAGCTGATGCGTGCGATATCGAGAGAACTGACACGGGAACCTCATCGAGTAAATATAGATGGATGCAGTGTCAACTGTAGCGGCACTGTCCGTCGCGTGGCGAGCCCCTGTGCTGCGAGCGCCCCGAAAGGTGCCTTTCAGAGCGCGAGTGTAACGTCCGCGTAACGATGGCGAATGCGCGAAATGCCTGATCAGAGTCAAGTATTCTGTCGGTTCTGTGAGTCTGAGCGCCTCCTTCGCCTTGCATGTCGCCTCTCGACGTTGTTAGCGTCGAAGCAGCGTCGAGTGCACATCTGATGCCGCTCGTCGCGCCCCTCGGAACGAAATCGCTGAGCTACAGCGAGCCGAAGGCGGGCGCGACGGCAGGTGGCCGGTGAACACTCCGCAATACGATATCCGGCCTGTTGGGAGGCCGCGGATCTGGGCTGCCGTTTTTCGGCGCACGGTACGAGCCGCGCTTCGACGCGCCCGCGATCCGCGCCCTCCTTCGCCAGAGGAGTTGAAAAGTGAACAAGATAACTGAACAGTCCAACCGGGCGCGCGCCGACGCGCCCGCCATCGAAGTCACCCACGCCACCAAGGTGTTCGGGCGGCGCCCGAAAGAAGCAGTCAAACATCTCAAACGAGGTGCGTCTCGCGACGATGTGCGCCCGTACGGCACCGCGGCGGTGATCGACGCGAGTTTCACCGTGAGCCGGGGCGAGATCTTCGTGGTGATGGGCCTCTCGGGCTCCGGCAAGTCCACGCTGATCCGCATGCTCAACGGCCTCAACCCCACCACTGACGGCTCCATCACCGTCAACGGGCGAGAGGTCGTTGGCCGCACCGCAGCCGAGCTGCGCGAACTGCGTCGAGACCACATGTCGATGGTGTTCCAGCACTTCGCGCTGCTCCCCCACCGCACCGTGCTCGATAACGTCGCCTACGGCCTCGAACTGCAGGGTGTACCCGTGGCCGAACGTCACGAGAAGGCCCGTGGCTGGCTCGAACGGGTCGGGCTCGCAGGCTGGGAGCGCAGCCTCCCAGGCGAACTCTCCGGCGGCATGCAGCAGCGCGTCGGCATCGCCAGAGCCCTCACCGCCGACACCGACATCCTGCTCATGGACGAGGCATTCTCAGCGCTCGACCCCCTGATCCGCCGCGAGATGCAGGAGCAGCTCATCGAGCTGCAGCAGGAACTGGGGAAGACGATCGTGTTCATCACCCACGACCTCAATGAGGCGATGTTCCTGGGCGACCGCATCGCAGTGATGCGCGACGGCCGCATCGTGCAGGTTGGCACCCCCAACGACATCCTCACCGACCCCGCGAACGACTACGTCGCCCAGTTCGTACAAGACGTGGATCGCGCCCGCGTGCTCACCGCCGGCGACGTCATGGAGCCGCCGCACGCCGTCGTCTTCGCCTCGGCCGGCCCCCGCACCGCACTGAAGACCATGCGCGATCTGCAGACCTCAGCCTGCTTCGTGACCGACTCCGCACGCCGCCTGCTCGGCGTGGTGCGGGACAAGGACGTGCTGCGCCAGGTGCGCGAGGGCAGCACCGACCTGACCGAGCGGCTGCGCCCCACGCCGTCGATCGTGCAGCGCGACCAGCTCATCGCCGACCTCTTTGAGCTCGCGGTCGAGAGCCCGCTGCCCGTTGCCGTCACCGATGCGCAAGGTCGGCTCATCGGCGTCGTGCCCCGCGTCACGCTGCTCGCAGCGCTCGCAGATCTACCCGCCACCACCACCGAGATCCCCGTCATCGAACCCACCCCGGAGGTGTCCGCCGCCATGATCACGCAAACACTCGAGGAGAGCGCGATCGCCGGCGCCGCGGCGACGAGCGGGGAGGTGCGCTGATGGAGGGCTTCCGCATTCCCCTGGGCGACTGGGTCGCCGATGCGCTCGACTGGTTCAAGAGCACCTTCACCTGGCTGCTCGACTTCATCACGCTCGTGGTCGGCTGGCTCGTCGAAGGGCTCGCCGACACGCTCGTCGCGATCCCGTTCGCCGCGCTGATCATCATATTCGCATTGATCGGATGGCTCGTGCGCTCCTGGCAGCTGGCGGTGGGCACGGCCCTGACGATGCTGCTGATCGTTGCCATGGATCAGTGGGAGAACGCCATGCTCACGCTCGCGCTAGTGCTGGTTGCCGCCGTGATCGCCGTGCTCATCGCGGTGCCACTCGGCATTCTTGCAGCGCGGAACGACCGCTTCAGCGCGGTGATCCGCCCCGTGCTCGACTTCATGCAGACCATGCCGTCGCTGGTGTACCTGATCCCCGCCGTGGTGTTCTTCAGCGTCGGCTTCGTGCCAGGCGTCTTTGCCACGCTGCTGTTCTCGCTGCCCCCGGGCGTGCGTTTCACCGAACTCGGCATCCGCGGGGTCGACTCCGAGACCGTCGAGGCCGGTCAGGCCTTCGGCGCGACCCCCGGCAAGATCCTGCGTGGCATCCAGCTGCCGCTCGCCACGCCCACCATCATGGCCGGCATCAACCAGGTCATCATGCTCGCGCTGTCGATGGCCGTGGTCGCGGGCATGGCCGGTGCCAACGGACTGGGGAAGGAGGTCGTGGCCGCGCTGTCCACTCTCAATATCGCGAAGGGCGTCGAGGCCGGCCTGAGCGTGGTGATCCTCGCAGTCTTCCTCGACCGCGTGACCGCCGCGCTCGGCAACCCTGCCGAATACAAGTCGTCGCTGCTCGGCGTGCTGCGCAAGCAGCGCAACGAGCGCACGCCCTCCCCCGCGCCCGTGCCGGCCGCGGCCCAGTGACCCGCAAGACCACGAATGAACAGTCGGGGCGGCAAGCCCCGTTCCGCGCCACCGGGCGCGGAAAGAAAGGAAACACGATGATCAAGCGCAAGCTCACCGGAATCCTCGCCCTCGGCGCGGCTGCCAGCCTCGCTCTCGTCGGCTGCTCCAGCGACAGCGGATCCGCCAACGGCGGCGGCGACAAAGGCACCATCACCCTCGGGTACCTGCCCAGCTGGACCGACGGCCTCAGCACCGCATACCTGCTCGAGAACCAGCTCGAAAAGCTCGGCTACGACGTCGAGATGGAAGAGCTCACCGAAGCCGCCGTGCTCTACACCGGGCTCGCGGGCGGCGACATCGACGTGTACCCCTCTGCCTGGTCTGAAAAGACGCACGCCACCTATATGGAACAGTACGGCGACCGCCTCGAAGACCTCGGTGCCTACTACGACAACGCGGTGCTCACCATTGCGGTCCCCGAGTATATGGACGATGTGAACTCGATCGACGATCTCGTCGGCCAGGCCGACCGCTTCGATGGCGAGATCATCGGCATCGAGCCGAGCGCCGGCCTCACTGAGCAGACCGAGACCGTCATGATGCCCGAATACGGCCTTGAGGGAGACTACTCGCTCGTGACTTCGTCGACCGCGACCATGCTCGCGACACTGCAGGAGAAGATTGATAAGAAGGAGGATGTCGTCGTCACTCTGTGGCGTCCCTTCTGGGCGAATGACGCTTTCCCGGTGAAGGATCTCAAGGATCCGAAGGGTGCGATGGGCGAGCCCGAAGCGCTGCACTTCCTCGCCACCGACGGATTCTCCGCACAGTACCCCGAGGCCGCGGAGCTCATCAAGGGCATTCAGCTCGACGATGCCAGCTACGGCGCACTCGAAGCGCTCGTGACCGGCGACGACTACAAGGGCGACCCGGAGGGCGCCGTCGAAGCTTGGCTCACCGAACACCCCGACGCCTTCCCCGGCCTCATCGCCTGAGCGATCTCCTGAGAGGGGCGGCCACAACGCCCCACTGATCGACGGGGAGTCCGTGCTGCTGTTGCCGCTTCGGCGGCATCGCGGCGCGGGCTCCCCGTCGTTGCGTTGAAGGGCGACTGCGGGCTACGCTTCGGCCCTGGCGCGCTGCCGCGTGGCCAGCTGATGCGGCCGGTGATTCGAGGATCAACATCATCCCTCGCACGGCGGCCGATGTGTGCGTAGGATCGGGCGTGACGCAGCAGCGCACGGCGAGAAACCACCGATCCTCGCCGAGCACCTTGAGCAGAGGAGCCCACCGTGACCGAGCAGTTCTCCGTTCCCGAGGTCGTCGAACGCCCAGCACAGCACCTCGCCGTCGTAAGACAGACCGTGAGCTTCGACGCGATCCCGGGGCTCTACGACAAGGCCTACCCCGCGATCTTCGGCGCCCTCGCACGAGCCGGCATCACCCCAGCCGCGGCCCCCATGGGTGTGATGCACGGGCAGCCCGGCCCCGATCTCGACCTTTCCGTCGCCGTGCCCGTCGCGGAGCCCTTCGGGGGCGATGGCGAGGTCTCTTCCGAGACACTTCCCGCGGGACGCGCAGCCACCCTGCTCGTGCGCGGTGACTACAGCCTCCTCGCAGCGGCCTACGAACACCTCTTCGGATGGATCGCCGAGCAAGGGCTCACCCCGACCGGGCTCTCCTGGGAGCAGTACCTCACCGAACCCGCACCCGGCGGTGACCCCGCAGCGAACGAGACACTGATCGCAGCAGGTCTGCGCGACTAACCCCTCACACACCCACACGGCGCCGGGCTTGAGCGCGGCCCTGCGCCACGCGATCCGCGTCCAACACGCTCCGAAACGCTCCGATAGACTGGCCCGGTTGACCATTCAGGCACCAGAGTCGCCCCCTCGGGCGGCGCACTGACGCGGTGCCGCCCATAGCGAAGACGGAGCCCCTGCATGAGTGCGATCCCCGACAAGCCGAAACTCGAAGGCCTCGAAGCCAAGTGGGGCCCGGTATGGGAGGAGACCGGCACCTACCGCTTCGACCGCGACGGCGCCGAACGGGCCGAGGTCTATAGCATCGACACGCCCCCGCCCACCGCTTCGGGCTCGCTGCACGTCGGCCACGTGTTCTCGTACACCCACACCGACACCGTCGCCCGCTACCAGCGCATGCAAGGCAAGCGCGTGTTCTATCCCATGGGCTGGGATGACAACGGCCTGCCCACCGAGCGCCGCGTGCAGAACTACTACGGTGTGCGCTGCGATCCGTCACTCCCCTACGTCGAGGGCTTCGTTCCCCCGCACGAGGGCGGTGACGGGAAGAGCATTAAGGCAGCGGATCAGCAGCCCATCTCCCGCCGCAACTTCATCGAACTGTGCGAGAAGCTGACCGTCGAAGACGAAAAGCAGTTCGAAGATCTCTGGCGCACGCTCGGTCTCTCGGTCGACTGGTCCCAGACCTACCGCACCATCGGGGCTGAATCGCTGCGGGCCTCGCAGCTCGCATTCATCCGCAACGTCGAGCGCGGCGAGGCCTACCAGGCCCAGGCCCCCACGCTGTGGGATGTCACCTTCCGCACCGCGGTGGCTCAGGCCGAGCTGGAGGATCGGGATCAGCCCAGCGCCTACCACACGCTTGCCTTCCACCGCACCGACGGTGGCGGTGACATCCTCATCGACACCACGCGCCCCGAGCTGCTCGCCGCGTGCGTGGCGCTGGTCGCGCACCCCGACGATGAGCGCTACAAGCCGCTCTTCGGCTCCACCGTGCGCACCCCGCTCTTCGAGGTCGAGGTGCCGATCGTCGCACACCACCTCGCTCAGCAGGACAAGGGCACCGGCATCGCGATGATCTGCACCTTCGGCGATGTCACCGACGTGGTGTGGTGGCGAGAGCTCGACCTGCCCAACCGCGCCATCCTCGGCTTCGACGGCCGCGTCATCTCGGAGGCCCCCGAGGCGATCACGAGCGAGCGGGGCCGCGAAGCCTACGCGCAGATCGCGGGCAAGACCGTGTTCAGCGCGAAGGCCACCATCGTCGAGGCGCTGCAGGCCTCAGGCGAGCTCGTCGGCGAGATTCGCAAGATCACCCACCCCGTCAAGTTCTTCGAGAAGGGCGACAAGCCGCTCGAAATCGTCTCCACCCGCCAGTGGTACATCAAGAACGGTGCCCGCGACGAGCAGCTGCGTGAGCGCCTGCTCGCGCACGGCCGCGAACTCGCCTGGCACCCCGACTTCATGCGCGTGCGCTACGAGAACTGGGTCGAAGGCCTCTCGGGCGACTGGCTCATCTCCCGCCAGCGCTTCTTCGGCGTCCCGATCCCCGTGTGGTACCCGCTCGATGCCGAAGGCAACCCCGTCTTCGACCAGCCGATTCTCCCCGACGCCTCGCAGCTCCCCGTCGACCCGTCGAGCGACCTGCCCGCCGGCTACACCGAAGATCAGCGCGGCGTTCCCGGCGGCTTCCTGGGTGAGGTCGACGTGATGGATACCTGGGCGACCTCATCGCTCACCCCGCAGCTCGCCGGCGGCTGGGAGCGAGATCCCGAGCTCTTCGGCCTCGTGTTCCCCTTCAGCCTGCGCCCCCAGGGTCAGGACATCATCCGCACCTGGCTCTTCTCGACACTGCTGCGCTCCGAGCTCGAAGCCGGTCAGCTGCCCTGGCAGAACGCCGGCATCTCGGGCTGGATCCTCGATCCCGACCGCAAGAAGATGTCGAAGTCGAAGGGTAATGTGGTCACCCCCGCGGGCATGCTCGAACAGCACGGCTCTGACGCGGTGCGCTACTGGGCGGCCTCAGCGAAGCTCGGCACCGACGCTGCGTTCGACCCGCAGAACCCGACGCAGATCAAGATCGGTCGCCGCCTCGCCATCAAGCTCCTGAACGCGGCGAAGTTCACCCTCTCCTTCGACGCCTCAGGCGCCGGCACGGTCAGCGAAGCGCTCGACCGTTCCATGCTCGCAGGCCTCGCCGGCGTTATCGAGGGAGCCACGCGCGCCTTCGAATCGTATGATCACGCCCGCGCGCTCGAACTCACGGAGTCGTTCTTCTGGACCTTCTGCGACGACTACCTCGAGCTCGTCAAGGAGCGCGCACACAACGGTGAGGGGCAGTCTCAAGCATCGGCAGTGACCGCGCTGCGCACAGCACTCTCCGTGTTCGTGCGTCTGCTCGCACCGTTCCTGCCCTACGCGACCGAAGAGGTGTGGTCATGGTTCGGTGAGGGTTCCGTTCACCGTGCGGCCTGGCCCATCACCTCAGAGGCGCTCGACCACGCCGGCTGCAACGCCGACGCCGATCTGCTGGGCCTGGTGGGCGGTGCCCTCGTGGGTGTGCGCGGTGCGAAAACCGCCGCAAAGGCGTCACAGCGCACACCCGTCACGCTCGCCGTGGTGCACGCCCCGGTTGACGTGCGCGACAGGCTGGCTCTCGCAGCCGACGACCTCGCTGCGGTGGGGCGCATCGCGGAGCTGCGCATCGAGGTCGCCGAGGTCGACGCCGTAACCGTCGCTCAGATCGAACTCGAAGAGACCGAGGCCTGATCATGCAGCTGGGGGTGCGCTGGCGTGCGGGCGATCCGCCCCACCGCAGCGTGCCCCCGCAGTTGCATCCCGCCATCGCAGCGCAGGAGGCCGAGCACCCCGACGCCGCCTCCTGGACGCTCACCTGGCTTGAAGGGCGCCCGCGCTGCGCGCTCGAAGACGTCGTCATCGTGACCCTCGATGCCGGTGGAGCCGTCGCGGTGCTCGATGCTTCCACGGAGTCGCTCACGGGGCTCCCCACCGAAGGGTCTTCCGGCGCTGAAGACGACGATTGGCTGCTGTGAAAGGCAACGACATGACCTCTCCCTTTCGCCCTCGCGCACTGCTGGCTGCGGCACTCGCCGGTCTCCTCGCAGTTTCGCTGTCCTCCTGCGCGCCAGAACCCGATGAGGTCGCCGGCGCGACGACGAAAGAGCAGATCGCGAAGGGCAAGACGCCTGATGATGCCGGTCAGCGCGCAGAGGTTCCCGATGAGGCACTGCA
The DNA here is from genome assembly GCF_037150695.1 of Leucobacter sp. VD1. Taxonomy (NCBI): domain Bacteria; kingdom Bacillati; phylum Actinomycetota; class Actinomycetes; order Micrococcales; family Microbacteriaceae; genus Leucobacter; species Leucobacter sp. VD1. The sequence continues at coordinate 928,160 of NZ_JBBCPO010000001.1, read as the reverse complement.
GAAGCAGGCGACACTGCCGGCAGGCTTCCCGTCGAACAGTTTTCCGCTGCCGAATGGTGCCGTCATCGACGACGCCGGTGAGCGCGGGGCCGGTGTCTGGTTCGTGGTGCTGCGCGCGAAGGATGCCGTGCAGGCCTCCACGCAGTGGTCGGCGATCATCTCGGACGGTGGATTCGAGCTCACCGATGCGCAGGGCGACCCTGCCTCGGCAGATGCCTCAGCCTCGTTGCGAAACGACAAGCTCGACGTCTTCGCACTGATGCTGCCGCAGGATGACGGCTCGGTGCTACTCAGCTACGACCTCACCGAGCTGTAGCGATCGGGGCGCCGCTGCCGCTGGCGGCCATGGTGAGGCTGCGGTCAGGCGCTTTCGCGGCCGCGATGCGATTGCAGCACGCGCGGCGGTGCCTCGCCCAGCACCGACTCGCGGGTGACGATCACCTTGGTGACATCACCGTCTGAGGGCACTTCGAACATCACGGGCCCCAGCAGCGTCTCGAGGATGGCTCGCAGCCCTCGTGCGCCGGTCTTACGGGCGACGGCCTGCTCGGCGATTGCTTCAAGAGCGGCGTCTTCGAATTCGAGGTCGACGCCGTCGATCTCGAACATGCGCTGATACTGCTTGACGAGGGCGTTGCGAGGCTCTGTGAGGATGCGGGTGAGCGCCGGCACATCGAGCGGATCGACGGTTGCGACAACCGGCAGACGGCCGATGAACTCGGGGATCAGGCCAAACTTGTGCAGATCCTCTGGCTGCACCTCAGCGAAGAGTTTGTCGTCGTCGCGTTTGCTTGACACTGGCGAGCCGAAGCCGATGCCGCCCTTGCCGAGGCGTGAACCGATGATCTCTTCGAGACCGGCGAAGGCACCGGCGACGATGAAGAGCACGTTCGTGGTGTCGAGCTGCAGAAACTCCTGATTGGGGTGTTTGCGGCCGCCCTGCGGCGGGATCGAGGCGACGGTGCCCTCGAGGATTTTGAGCAGCGCCTGCTGCACACCCTCGCCCGACACATCGCGGGTGATGGAGGGGTTCTCGGCCTTGCGCGAGATCTTGTCGATCTCATCGATATAGATGATGCCGGTTTCGGCGCGCTGCACATCGAAGTCTGCGGCCTGCAGCAGCTTCAGCAGGATGTTTTCGACGTCTTCGCCGACGTAGCCTGCTTCGGTGAGGGCCGTCGCGTCTGCGACGGCGAAGGGAACACCCAGTTGCCGTGCGAGCGACTGGGCGAGGTAGGTCTTGCCGCAGCCGGTGGGGCCGATCAGCAGAATGTTGGACTTCGCGATCTCGACCTGCTCAGCGGCAGCATCGGCGCTTGTCAGGGTGGAGGCGGCACGCACGCGCTTGTAGTGGTTGTAGACCGCAACCGCGAGCGACTGCTTCGCCCGATCTTGGCCGATGACGTATTCGTCGAGGAAGTCTGCGATCTCGCGGGGCTTGTGCAGCGTGAAGTCTGAGGGCTCGGCGCTCTGATGCTCGGCCATGCGCTCTTCGATGATCTCGTTGCAGAGCGCGACGCACTCGTCGCATATGTAGATCTGCGGGCCGGCGATGAGCTGCTGTACCTGCTTCTGCGACTTGCCGCAGAAGGAGCACTTGAGCAGCTCGCTGCTTTCGCCGATTCTCGCCATGCGGGGCTCCTTCACACTCGAACGGAAACGAGACACTCAGAGACTATCCGGCGCCACTGACATTCACCGGCGGGGCGCGCCGTGAGCAGGCCTTCAGACGGGACCGGCGGGTCTGGGCTGGAGTGCCCGGACCCGCCGCGATCCGTGTCGACTACTGCGAAATGACAGGCTGCGGGTTCTTGCGGCTTGTCAGCACCTGATCAACGAGGCCGTACTCGAGAGCCTCCTGTGCGCTGAGGATCTTGTCGCGATCGATGTCGCGGTTCACCTCTGCAACACTGCGCTTCGAGTGCTTTGACAGCGTCTCCTCAAGCCACTCGCGCATGCGCATGATCTCGCGAGCCTGGATCTCGATGTCCGAGGCCTGGCCGTGCCCGGCCTGCCCCGTCGAGGGCTGGTGGATCAGCACACGCGCATTCGGCAGCGCCAGGCGCTTTCCCGGGGTGCCGCCGGCGAGCAGCACCGCAGCTGCCGAAGCAGCCTGGCCCAGGCACACCGTCTGCACATGCGGACGAATGTACTGCATAGTGTCGTAGATCGCCGTCATCGCGGTGAACGATCCACCGGGCGAGTTGATGTACATGGTGATGTCGCGCTCGGGGTCCTGGCTTTCGAGCACGAGCAGCTGCGCCATCACATCGTCGGCCGAGGCGTCGTCAACCTGCACGCCGAGGAAGATGATGCGATCCTCGAACAGCTTCGCGTAGGGATCCTGCCGCTTGTAGCCGTAGGCCGTGCGCTCCTCGAAGGAGGGCAGCACGTAGCGGGCGCTGGGCATCTCGATCTTCATATGACCTTCGTTCACTTTCTGTTGCGCCTACCGCTGGGTTCCGCCGCCGCCGACCACGTCGGCAGCAGAGTCACGGATGAAGTCGACGAAGCCGTACGCGAGCGCCTCATCGGCCGTGAACCAACGGTCGCGGTCGCCGTCCTCGTTGATCTGCTCGACGGTCTTGCCCGTCTGGGCTGCGGTGATCTCAGCGAGGCGGTTCTTCATCGAGGTGATGAGCTGCGCCTGCGTCTGGATATCGCTTGCCGTGCCGCCGAAGCCGCCGTGCGGCTGGTGCAGCAGCACGCGCGCGTTCGGGGTGATGTAGCGCTTGCCCTTGGTGCCTGCGGTGAGCAGGAACTGCCCCATCGAGGCCGCCATGCCGATGCCCACGGTGACGATGTCGTTCGGCACGAAGGACATCGTGTCGTAGATCGCCATACCCGCGGTGATCGAACCACCGGGCGAATTGATGTACAGGTAGATGTCAGACTCGGGGTCTTCGGCGGCGAGCAGCAGGATCTTGGCGCAGATCTCGTTTGCGTTATCGTCGCGCACCTCGGATCCGAGCCAGATGATGCGATCCTTCAGCAGGCGTTCGAACACGCTGTTCGGTGGCGTCTGTTCTGCCATTCGGTGCTCCTTCGTAGTTGCTTGATTCGAGCGTATCGATTCGGTGCGGATCGGGCGCGCGTGTTCGCCCTAGGCGTGTTTCAGCCCCACAAACTGAGAATCCCCCGGAGCGCTGACAGGTCAGCGCTCCGGGGGATCCGCAATGCTCGAAAGCGAGATGCGTGAGTTACTTCTTGTCGGCGGCCTCGGCCTCTTCGACGATCTCCTCGGCCTCTTCGACGACCTCGGCCTCAGCCTCGTCCTCGGAGTCGACAGCGGTGAACTCGCTCAGATCGACGGTGTTGCCCGCCTGATCAACGACCTTCGCCTTGGCGAGAGCGATCGCGAGCGCCTTGTTGCGGGTGACCTCACCGAGGATGACGCCCATCTGGTTGCCCTGGCTGATCGCCTGCAGGAACTGGGTGGGCTCCATGCCGTACTGCTGAGCCGACTGGAAGATGTACTGCGACAGCTCGTTCTGGGTGGGGGTGACGCCCTCAGCCTCGACGATCGCGTCGAGCAGTAGCTGCAGCTGAATCTGCTGCTCAGCCGACTTGCGCACCTCGGCGCGGTGCTCGTCGTCCTCGAGACGACCCTCGCCCTCGAGGTGACGGTGCACTTCCTCCTCGACGAGCTCCTCGGAAACCGGGATGCCGGCCTTCTCGATGAGGGTCTCGGTGAAGAGGTCGCGAGCCTGCTGGCCCTGGGCAAAGACCGAGGCCCGTGCGACCTGATCCTTCAGGCTCTCGCGCAGCTCAGCGATGGTGTCGAACTCGCTCGCAAGCTGAGCGAACTCATCGTCGGCCTCGGGAAGCTCGCGCTCCTTGACAGCGGTGAGGGTGACCTCGACCTCGGCATCACGGCCCTCGTGCTCGCCGCCGAGCAGCTGCGAAGTGAAGGTGGTCGACTCGCCTGCTGTGAGGGTCTCGATGGCCTCATCGGTGCCCGCGAGGAGGTTGCCCGCGCCGATCTCGTAGGAGACGCCGCTGGCCTGGTCGACCTCGTTGCCGTCGATCTTGGCGGTGAGATCGAGCTCGACGAAGTCGCCGGTCTTGGCGGGGCGATCGACGGTCACGAGGGTACCGAAGCGCTCGCGCAGCTTGGTCAGCTCAGCCTCGACGGCTTCATCGTCAACCTCTGCGTTGTCGACGGTGAGCTCGATGCCGTCGTAGTCGGGAAGCGTGAACTCGGGGCGCACCTCGACCTCGAACGCGAGCACGAGGGTGCTCTTGTCGTCCTGCGCATCGGGCCACTGCTCGACGTCGGCGGTCGGGCGACCCATGGGGCGCTCGTCAGCCTCGGCGAGTGCGGCCTGGTAGAAGTCGTCGAGCGAGGCGTTCACGGCCTCCTGCACCACGGCCTCACGGCCGACGCGCTGGTCGATGATCGGTGCCGGAACCTTGCCCTTGCGGAAACCGGGAATCGAAACCTGCTCGGCGATGGTCTTGTACGCCTGCTTGAGGTAGGGCTCCAGTTCGTCGAGCGTGACCTCGACGCTCAGCTTGGCGCGGGTCGGAGTGAGCTTCTCAGCGGTCGTCTTCGGCAATTTGGCCTCTCATCATCGGTGTGTGGTGCTGCTTATCGGGCCGGATGGCCCTGGTCGGGGCGACAGGATTCGAACCTGCGACCTCCCGCTCCCAAAGCGGGCGCTCTAGCCAAGCTGAGCTACGCCCCGAAACCCACAGGTTTCCGGTCGAGACGCGCAAAAGCGCGCAACCTGAGCAAGTCTAGCCGAAACTGCCATGAAAACGCATACCGGGTGCCGTCGTTGCCGAGGTGGCTGGCGTCCCAGCCTGCCCCCCCCGAGGCGGTAAGTTCCCATGCGCGGCAGTCGCTCACTGCACCGATCGACGTTTATGCACCTCGAAGCCGAAGCACTCGGGTGCATGGGCGTCGATCAGTGCGGGAGGATCGGAGCGGGAGGATCGGTGCGGGAAGATCGGAGCGGGAAGGTCGGTGCCGAAATAAACAGATCGGCGCCAGTTCCGGGCACTGAAAGATTCCCGGCAGCCTCGAAATACGAAACCCTCCTTCTCGCGAAGGAGGGTTTCTGTAGAGGGGCTGACGGGAATCGAACCCGCGTAGCCAGTTTGGAAGACTGGGGCTCTACCATTGAGCTACAGCCCCGAGCTGCGAGCAGCAAGGGTGTGCAGAAGCACGTCACCGATCATAGTGCATCGTGGGCGCCGCCGAGCACATCGGCCTTACGGCTCGCGCGTGGCGTCTCGGTGATGTTCGGTGTATGCGGCGTAGATCTCGGCGTTCTGCTGCACGCTTTCGCGATCCGCCTCCCTGAGTTCTCGCACCACGCGACCGGGAATGCCGGCGACGAGGGAGTGCGGCGGAATCACGGCTCCCTGGGGCACGAGCGCACCCGCTGCGATGAGCGACCCCTCCCCCACGGTCGCCCCGCTCAGCACCGTCGAGTTCATGCCGATGAGGCACCCGTTCTCGATCACCGCACCGTGCACGACGGCGTTGTGGCCGATCGAGACATCGTCGCCGATGACGGCGGCACCGCCTGCACCGCGCTGGGTGTGGATCACTACGCCGTCTTGCACGTTGCTGCGTGCACCGATGCGCACGGAGTTGGAGTCGCCGCGCACGACGGCGTTGTACCAGACGCTTGAGTCGGCATCGATCTCGACGTTGCCGACGATGACGGCGCCCGGCGCGATCCAGCTCGACTCGTGCACGCGCGGGGCGCCGTAGGGTGCGACTGTGATGATCTGGCCGTGGTGGTCGGGGTGCCGCTCGCGCATCGATCCTCCTGTGGATAGCAGAAAACCCTCACCGTTACGGTGAGGGTTTCGATTGCTCCCCCGGCTGGGCTCGAACCAGCGACATCCTGATTAACAGTCAAGCGCTCTGCCAACTGAGCTACAGGGGATCATTGCCGCAGCAACCCCTCTATGTTAGCAAGCGCGATCGAGGCGGTGCAAATCGGTGCGGGTCGCCCGGGCGAGGCGCGGCCGGAGGTGTCTAGTCGTCTGCGATCTCGTCGTATGCGGTGGCCCGCAGCGCCTGCGCGAGCCGCTGCACGTAGCCGTGATCTGCGTGGCGGAAGATCTCGTTGATGTCGCCCTGCCCCACCATGTGGCCGTGCTGCATGACGATCACCTCCTGCACGAGCGCTTCGAGCATGCCGATGTCGTGGCTGATGAGCAGCATCGTGGCGCCGGTGCGCTCGCGGTACCAGCGCAACAGTTCGACGATCTTGGGCCTGTTATTGGCGTCGACGCCGAGCGTGGGCTCGTCGGCGATGAGCAGGGCCGGATCGAGCATCAGCGAACGCATCACGGCGACACGCTGGCGCTGACCTTTCGAGAGTTCGTAGGGGTATTCCTGCAGCTTCGCGAGGGGCAGCGCGACGATATCCATCATCTCGGCGATGCGCTCGCCCAGGGCTTCGCGGTCGAAGTGCTTGCTGCGCTCAGCGATCGGCTCGAAGAGGATGTCGCCGACGTTCAGCTCGGGGGTGAGCGTTGCGCCGGCATCCTGTGCAAGGTGGCCGACGTAGGCGGTGAGGCGGGAGCGGGTGCTTCGGCTCAGACGTCGCATGGGCACGTCGAAGACGGTGGCGGCACCGCCGGTGAGCTTGATGCGGGCGGCTTTCTCACCGGCGTCGGCGGCGCGGCCGGCGAGAAACTTGGTGAGCGTCGACTTGCCGGATCCGCTCTCGCCGAGCAGCCCGACGACCTCGCCGCGGGCCACCTCGAAGCTGACCCCCTCGACCGCTTGGAATGCGCGCCCGCCGGCGTGCGCCGGATATGCGAGCGAAAGGTCGGAGACCTGTACCGTCGGATGAGCGTCGAGTACGGGGTGTGCCATGGTTGACGATCTTACTCTTCGCGGAGCCCGCGTCGCGCAGCCTCGAGGGCAACGAGTTGCTGCTGGATGCGGCGCGCGCCGGGGTCTGCCGCGTCGCCGATGCGCTGGTGGCGTGCCAGCAGTTCTTGCTTGAGGGCGAGCAGGTCGCGGTCGAGCAGCGAAATCACCACGTCGCGGGCGTAGGCGGCAATCAGCTCGGGTTTGCGCTGCGGCACGGGAGCGATTGCGAGCTCGCGCACGAGGCCACGGTGGCTTTCTGGGGCGGATCCGATGACGGTGTCGAGCCAGGCCTGCGTGCCGAGTGCCGGCAGTGCCTCCGCGATGGCATCGCGCACCACGCGCAGATTCGGCTCGCTCACCTGTGCAGTGACGGCCTGCTGCAGCAGGTCTGCGCCGACGGCCTCGCTCTGCTGCAGCATCGCCATGAGGGCGTCGCGTTCGAGCCAGGTCGTCGGAGCATTGCGCAGTGAAGATAGCCCGATGCGCGGGCGTGCGGGTTCGGGCTGCGAGCCGGTGCCCGGCTGCGCCTGTTCGGTTGTGGGGGCGGATCCGCCGCGCCCTCGCGGGTTCCGCTCGGCCGCGCGCACCGCCTGCTGCACCTCTGCAAGTTCACTGCCGAGCATTCGTGCGAGTTCTCGCGTGTACCCGGGGCGCAGCGAGGGATCTTTGATCTCGGCGATGATGGGCGCGGCGGCGCGCAGCCCGTTTACGCGCCCTTCGACGCTGTTGAGGTCGAAGCGGGACACCGCCTGTTTCAGCGCGAACTCGAACAGCGGCGTCTTGCGCGTGAAGAGTTCGCGCACGGCGTCGTCACCGCGGTGCAGCCGCAGATCGCAGGGGTCGAGGCCGCCGGGAGCGACGGCCACATAGGTTTGCGCGGTGAAGCGCTTCTCCTCGCTGAACGCTCGCAGCGCGGCCTTCTGGCCGGCCTCATCGGGGTCGAAGGTGAACACGACCTCGCCCGCGGCGTCGTCGCCCATGATGCGGCGCAGCACCGCGATGTGATCTTTGCCGAAGGCGGTGCCACAGGTGGCGACCGCTGCTTCCTCGCCTGCGAGGTGGCAGGCCATCACATCGGTGTAGCCCTCGACCACGATGGCGCGCTTGCCGCGCGAGATCGCCTTCTTCGCGAGATCGAGCCCGTAGAGCACCTGCGACTTGTGGTACACCGGCGACTCGGGCGTGTTGAGGTACTTAGGGCCGTTGTCGTCGTCGTAGAGTTTGCGGGCACCGAAACCGAGCGTTTGTCCGCTGGTGTCGCGAATGGGCCACACCACGCGCCCGCGGAAGCGGTCGTAGATGCCGCGTTGCCCTTCGGAGACGAGCCCGGCCTGGGTGAGCTCTTGCGGGGTGAAGCCCTGCTGGCGCAGATGATCGGTGAGGTGGTTCCAGCCGCGCGGTGCGTAGCCGACGCCGAAGCGTTCGCAGGCTGCTGGATCGAAGCCGCGCTGCGATAGGAACTCACGGCCCGCCGCGCCCTCCTCGCTCGCCAGCTGGGCGACGTAGTAGGCGCCGGCAGCCTGGTTCGCAGCGAGCAGCCTCGCGCGGTTCGGCCCGTCCTGCCGGCGTTCGCCGCCCTCTTCATAGGTGAGAACGTAGTGGATGCGGGCCGCAAGGCGCTCCACCGACTCAGAGAAGGAGAGGTGATCCATCCGCTGCAGGAAGGTGAAGGCGTCGCCGGATTCGCCGCAGCCGAAGCAGTGGTAGTAGCCGAGCGCCGGGCGCACGTGGAAACTCGGGCTGCGCTCGTCGTGAAAGGGGCACAGGCCCTTCATCGAGTCGATCCCGGCGTTCTTCAGCGTGACGTAGTCACCCACCAGATCGGCGAGATTGGTGCGGCGCTTCACTTCCTCGATGTCGCTCGCCCTGATCCGCCCTGCCATAGCTGCAGTCTAGCCAGTTCCCCGCCGCGACCCCGCCCGGTTATGCCAGCGGTGCGTCGCAGAGGCGCTTGTACCAAGCAATCGCCGACTGATCGGTAAGTGAGGCCACCTGATCCACCACGGCTCGTCGGGCGGTCGCCTCATCGGAGGCCGCGCGCAAATCGGCCGCGTAGGCCGGTTCGAGTTCGTGCGCCCCGGTCTCCCACAGCGTGTGCAGCAGCTCGATGAGCAGCCCGCGCTGCCGACGGTAGGTGGGTTGACGTCTGCCGCTCTGCATCACGAACGCGGCGACCACGCCCTTGAGCACTGCGATCTCAGCGCGGATCTCCCGCGGCACCACGATTTCGGCACCGTAGCGTGCGAGCGGGCGGCCGTCTGCAGCTTCGAGCGTTGCGGCGATCGCGAAACGAGCGAAACGACCGATCATGTCGCTGGTGAAGTTCTTGAGCTGCGCCTGGTGCCGGCGCGAGCCGTCCCAGCTGGTGAGCCAGTTGCTGCTCTCCGACATGCGATCGAATGCGGCACCCAGTTCGTCGACGGTGTAGCTGCCGCCCGCCCATTCGGCGACGGCGCGGATCAGCGCGCCGTGACCGGAGCGGGCCGTGAGAAACTGCGGATCGATGTGCTCGGCGACGATGGCGTCTTCGAAGTCGTGCACCGAGTAGGCGATGTCGTCAGAGAGATCCATCACCTGCGCTTCGACGCTTTTGCGGCGCTCGGGCGCGCCGCGCCGCAGCCAGTCGAACACGGGTGCGTCGTCGGTGAAGTAGCCGAACTTTGCGCTGCCAGGTGCAGCCTCGGACAATGCCCACGGATACTTGCAGCTCGCGTCGAGCGTGGCTCGCGTCAGATTGAGTCCGACGCTTTCACCGTCGTCGGTGAAGTGCTTCGGCTCGAGTCGGGTGAGAATACGCAGCGTCTGCGCATTGCCCTCGAAGCCGCCGAAGTCTGCCATCCACTCGTTTAACGCCCGCTCACCGTTGTGCCCGAAGGGCGGATGCCCCAGGTCGTGCGCGAGGCATGCTGTGTCGACAACGTCTTGTGAGATGCCGAGTGCTACCGCGAGTTCTCGGCCGATCTGCGCGACCTCGAGCGAGTGGGTGAGGCGGTTCCGGGCGAAGTCGACGCCGGCGGTGGGGCTGAGCACCTGTGTTTTGGCGGCGAGTCGGCGCCACCCGCTCGAGTGCAGGACGCGGGCGCGATCTCGTGCGAAGTCGCTGCGGTGGCCGCTGTGCTGCTCGGGCACGAAGCGTTCGGCATCGGGTGGCGAATACCCCGCCGGCAGTGTGGGCTCAGCCACCGTCGGATCCTCCGTCGACGCGTTCTGCTTCGGCGACGATTGCACGGGCCGCAAGGTCGGTGGTGCGGCTGTTGAGCCAGCCGTCGGGCAAATGTACTCGCTTCGGGCTGCCGGCGCGGCCGCGCTGACCTTCGGCGCCCTCGCCCGGGTAAGGCATGGCGGCATCCATTGTCGCGAAGATCTCATCCATCTGTTCCAGCGACTCGACCGCCGCGAGCGCGCGCCTGGTGTCGCCCCCCACACCGTAACCCTTGAAGTACCAGGCGACGTGCTTGCGGATGTCGCGGCAGGCGCGATCCTCCTCGCCGTCAAAGAACTCGACGAGCAGTTCGGTGTGGCGACGCATCGCGTCCATCACGAAGCCCAGCGGGGGTCGCGCCATTGAAGCCTCAGCCTCTGCACGGCTGATCTCCCCCGCCTCTGCGCGGAACGCAGCGGAGAGATCACCGAACAGCCACGGCCGTCCCAGGCAGCCGCGGCCCACCACAACACCGTCGCAGCCGGTCTCGCGCACCATGCGGATCGCGTCGTTGGCCGACCAGATGTCTCCGTTGCCGAGAATCGGCACGCTGGTGATCGTCTGCTTGAGCGTTGCGATCGCGCTCCAGTCGGCGTGCCCCGAGTAGAACTCGTTCGCCGTGCGACCGTGCAGCGCGATTGCTGCTACCCCCGCCTGCTCTGCGGCCTTCGCCGCGTCGAGATAGGTGAGGTGATCGGGATCGATGCCCTTGCGCATCTTGACGGTGAGCGGGATGTCGCCGGCCGCTTGCACGGCACCGGTCACGATCGCTTCGAACAGGTCGCGCTTCCAGGGCAGCGCGGATCCGCCGCCCTTCCGCGTCACCTTCGGCACCGGGCATCCGAAGTTCAGGTCGATGTGGTCTGCGAGATCTTGATCGACGAGGAATCGAACCGCCTCCGATACCGTCTTCGGATCGACCCCGTAGAGCTGAATCGAACGCGGAGTTTCGCTCTCGTGATGCTTGATCAGTCGCAGCGAGGCCGGAGTGCGCTCGACGAGGGCACGGCTGGTGATCATCTCGCTCACGTAGAGGCCGGCGCCGTATTCGCGGCAGAGCCTGCGGAAGGCAGTGTTGGTGATACCTGCCATGGGTGCCAGCACCACGGGCACATCGAGCTGGAGCGGTCCGATGCATAGCGGCGAACCAGTCAGAGTCTGAGGAGTCATAACCACCCCATTCTCTCACTATTCATCGCTTCGCCCCGTCAGTGCTGCCCCGTGTAGGCCGCCCTGCTGTGAGGTTGCTCAGGAGGGTTGGTCGACGGCGCCGCCGAAGCGGCGATCGCGCGCGTGATAGATCTGGATCGCACGCCACAGCTCCTGCCTGCCGAAATCAGGCCACAGCGTGTCGAGAAACACCATCTCGGCGTAGGCCGACTGCCACAGCATGAAATTGCTGATGCGCTGCTCCCCCGAGCTGCGCAGAAACAGATCGACGTCAGGTAGCTCAGGCACATACAGGTGGCGCTCGATCGTGCGCTCGGTGATGCCGCGCGAGGTGAGGCGGCCGGCCTCGACCTCCGCCGCAACCGCCCGCACCGCATCGGTGAGCTCGTTGCGACCGCCGTAGTTGACGCACATGGTAAGCGTCAGTCCCGTGTTGTCGGCGGTTGCGCGCTCCGAGGCCTTCAACTCGCTGATGACCGAGCCCCACAGTCGCGGCCGCCGGCCCGCCCAGCGCATCCGCACGTTCCACGCGTCGAGCTGCGCGCGGCGGCGACGCAGCACATCGCGGTTGAAGCCCATCAAGAAGCGCACCTCGTCGGGCGAACGGCGCCAGTTCTCGGTCGAGAACGCGTAGACGCTGAGGTGCTTCACTCCGGCCTGCACGGCACCGGCGACCACGTCGAGCAGCGCCTGCTCCCCCATGCGGTGACCCTCGACGCGCGGCAACCCGCGGCGGTTCGCCCAGCGGCCGTTGCCATCCATCACGATCGCCACATGCTGCGGAGGTGGGCCGGTGAAGGCGGGCGGCTGCTCGCCTGTCCAATCGACGGGGACCAGGCTGTCCGGGGCGTGATGCATGGGTGAAAGTCTATTAGCGGCGGGCGTTGAAGGAGCGCAGCCCGCGTTCGAGATGGAACTGGGTGTAGGCCGCCGCGATCTCGGCAGCTTGGCCGCGCTCCCGTTCGCCGCTCGCGAGCGAGGCATCCCAGTCGCCTGCGAGCAGCGCTGCGAGCAGTGAGATCGACCCAGGGTCGAGCCGGGGTGTGCCCTGCAGTCGGCAGGCCTGGCAGGTCACCCCGCCCAGCTGCACCGCGACCGCGGTGTGCGGGCCGGAGGTGCCGCAGTTGACGCAGCTGTCGAAGCCGGGGGTCCACCCCGCGAGACTCATCGCGCGCAGCAGATAGCCGTCGCGCACGAGCTCCGGGGGAATCTTCGCTGTCGCGAGCGTGCGCAGCGCCCCCACAAGCAGCGCGTACTGCTCACGCGACGGTGCGCCCTCGGCGAGACGCTCAGCAGTTTCAACGATCACACAGCCGGCACGGTAGCGGTCGTAGTCGGCGCTGATCGCGGGACCGTAGGCGCCCAGCGTCTCAGCCTGCGTGATGGTGTCGAGGCTGCGCCCCTCAAAGCACTGGATATCGGCAACCATGAACGGCTCAAGCCGGGCACCAAACTTCGAAGAGGTACGGCGCACCCCTTTCGCCACAGCGCGCAACAGCCCGCGACCGCGCGTCAACATCGTGACGATGCGGTCGGCCTCGCCCAGCTTGTGGGTGCGCAGCACGACGCCTGCTTCACGGTAGAGGGGCACCCCACTATTCTCGCATCAGAAGGGGCAGAGGCCGAGTGCGGCGGCACGGGATCGTGCACCGGGGGCCCGAGCGAGCGTGTGCGCTCCGACCCGCGATCCGCCATCTGCCCAAAACCGCGCCGCCCCAGCCGTGAGCTCCCACGGTGCGCGAGAATAGAGGAGTGCTCGACCAGACCTTCCAGACGCCGCTCGCCGCAGACCTCGTCGCGGTGGCCGCGGGCAGCCTGCAGGGTGCCCTCTTCGCGGCCGGCTTCAAACGGATCGACATGCTCGGCGTCGCGTTCATCGGTGTCGCAACGGGCATCGGCGGCGGCCTGCTGCGCGACATGCTGCTCGGCGTCACCCCTGCAGCGTTCTCGAACAACCTCTACCTGATCGTCGCAGTGGGCGCGGCGCTGCTCGGCATGCTGCTGCCGCGGCTGTTCCGCCGCCTCGACCCCCTCATCTCCCTGCTCGACGCGCTCGGCATCGGCATGTTCGGCGCGATCGGCGCCACCAAAGCCCTCGCCATGGATCTGCCGCTCGTGCCAGCGCTGTTCATCGGCGTGGTCTCTGCCGTCGGCGGTGGCGCTCTGCGCGATGTGATGCTCAATCTTCCGATCGCCGTGATGCACGTCGGTTCGCTCTACGCGGTCGCGAGTCTCGTGGGTGTCTCGGTGCTCGCCGTGCTGCTCGCTTTCGAGGTGCCCGTGGTGATCAGCGGCATCGTCTGCGTGGCGGTCACCACGGCGGTGCGCCTGCTCGCCGTGCGCTTCGGATGGAGCCTGCCAGAGCAGCGCGCCCTGAGCAGGGTGCGGCTGCGCCGCCAACGCCAGGTGGAGCAGGCAATCGATGAAGCCCTGCAGACCGGCACCATCACGCTGCCGATCGTGCTCCCCGACACGGCCTCTGATGCAGACACGCCAGGGGGTCGCCGCGATGAACCCGAGGAAGGTCGCCACGCGTGCTGAGACGAGCAGGACGCATCAGGATCGCGGATCCGATTAGGATCGCGCGCCGCGCCGCCGGCCGAGCTTCGACTCGGCCTCTCGCCATGCCCGCTGTGCCGGGGTCTCACCGCTGGGGCCCGCAACCGGCGCATCGAAACGCTCCATGCGCTGAGCCGCCCCGCCGCGGCCCAAATGCCAGGCGTGCGTGATCGCGAGGGCGAGTGCGTCGGCGGCGTCCGCCGGCTTCGGCGGGGCCGCGAGCCCCAGCAGCCGCGTCACCATCGTGGTCACCTGCGCCTTGTCGGCGCTTCCATAGCCGGTCACCTGCGCCTTCACCTCGTTCGGGGTGTAGAGGGCGACCGGGATCCCCCGCTCCTGCGCAAGAAACATGACCACGCCGCTGATCTGCGCAACCCCCATCACGCTCGCGACGTTATCCTGCGCGAACACGCGCTCCAGCGCGATACCGGCGGGCTGCTCCCCGTCAAGGAGGCGGGCGATACTCGAGCCGATGCGATGCAGCCGCTCTGGCAGCGGCATATCAGCCGAGCTGCGCAGCACCTCGACATGCTCGAACGTCACCTTGCGGGAAGGGCCTGCGGTGACGATGCCAACACCGCAGCGCGTCAGACCAGGGTCGATACCGATGATGCGCATAACGGTGGCCCTTCGATCGATCGGTGGAGTGAAGACGGCGACGGCCGGGCATCGGAAGTGCCGAGTGCCCGGCCGTCGCCGCAGAGCATTGCGAGCTACTCGTCGTTCGCGAGCTCGGCCTGCACCTCGGCAGACAGGTCGAAATTCGAGAAGACGTTCTGCACATCGTCACTGTCTTCAAGGGCGTCGATCAGGCGGAACACCTTGCGCGCAGTGTCGGCGTCGATCTCGACCTTGAGGTTCGGCACGAACTCGGCCTCGGCCGATTCGTAGTCGATGCCTGCCTCGACGAGCGCCGTGCGCGCGGCGACGAGATCGGAGGCTTCGGTGAACACCTCGAAGGCTTCGCCGTTCGGGGTGGGCACGACCTCTTCGGCACCGGCGTCGAGCACGGCCATGAGCACGTCGTCTTCGGTGGTGTTCGCCGCAGGAACGGTGAGCACGCCCTTGCGCGCGAAGTTGTACGCGACGCTTCCGGGATCGGCGAGGGTACCGCCATTGCGGCTGAGCGCCGTGCGCACCTCGGCCGCAGCGCGGTTCTTGTTGTCGGTGAGGCACTCGATCATGAGGGCGACACCGTTCGGGCCGTAGCCTTCGTACATGATCGTCATGTACTCGACGGCGTCACCGTCAAGGCCGGCACCGCGCTTGATAGCGCGCTCGATGTTGTCACCGGGCACCGAGTTCTTCTTGGCCTTGTGCACGGCGTCGGCGAGGGCGGGATTGCCCGAGAGATCGGCGCCGCCGATCCGCGCGGCAACCTCGATCACCTTGATGTACTTGGCGAAAGCCTTTGCTCGACGCGAGTCGATGATCGCCTTCTTATGCTTCGTGGTCGCCCACTTGGAGTGTCCGGACACGGGAGCTCCTGTTCCTGTCGGTTGAAGTTCAGTAGATCATTCTAGGTTCGGCCTAGATCGCCGGCCCAGGGTCCACGGGCCAGGCGGCGGCGATCGACGCGCGCACATCGCCGAGCAACTGCGGCAGCGCCTTCGTCTTCGCAATGATCGGGAAGAAGTTCGCATCGGAAGCCCAGCGCGGCACGATG
This sequence comes from Leucobacter sp. VD1, assembly GCF_037150695.1. Classification (NCBI taxonomy): domain Bacteria; kingdom Bacillati; phylum Actinomycetota; class Actinomycetes; order Micrococcales; family Microbacteriaceae; genus Leucobacter; species Leucobacter sp. VD1. Next base: position 912,719 of record NZ_JBBCPO010000001.1, on the reverse strand, counting down.
TGCTGGTGCAGGTGCGCCGCGATCCCCGCCCCCGCAATCTCGCCCTGATTCATGCCGATATTGAAGCCGTCGCAGCCCAACACCTCTCGAGCCACCCGCATCGCGGTTTGGGTGAGAGCACCGATCTCGGCGACCTCCTCAGCGGTCGCCTCGTCGTATTGCGAGATGTGGCGATACGGGCACACCAGCATGTGCCCGGTGTTGTACGGAAACAGATTGAGCAGCACATAGGCCGTTCTTCCCCGCGCCACGATGAGGGCGTCCTCGTCGCTGCGCGCCGGAGCCGCGCAGAACGGGCAGTCGCTGCGATCTGGCTGGTGGTGATCCTGCACATAGACCATGCGATGCGGCACCCACAGCCGCTGCATCCCGTCGGGGGTGCCGACGGCTGCGGTCTCGCCCAGGGTCTCTACTCGGTCCACGCCGTCGACACCTGCTCGTGGGTCTCGATCGCGCGCACGATCCGCTCAACGGCCTCAGCAACAGGCACACCGTTCAGCTGCGAGCCGTCGCGGAAGCGGAAGCTCACCGCACCCGCGGCTCGGTCGTCCTCGCCCGCGATGAGCTGGAACGGCACCTTCGCCTTGGTGTGCGTGCGAATCTTCTTCGGCATGCGGTCGTCGCCGTGATCCACCTCAGCGCGCACGCCGCGCTCGCGCAGCTGCGCAATCACACCGTCGAGATACTCGCCGTACTGCTCGGCAACAGGAATGCCGACCACCTGCACGGGCGACAGCCACACCGGGAACGCCCCGGCATAGTGCTCCAGCAGGATCGCGAAGAAGCGTTCCACCGAGCCGAGCAGAGCGCGGTGAATCATCACCGGCTGCTTGCGCGTGCCATCGGCTGCAGCATACTCAAGCTCGAACAGTTCGGGCTGGTTGAAGTCGAGCTGCACCGTTGAGAGCTGCCACGTGCGGCCGATCGCGTCACGCGCCTGCACCGAGATCTTCGGCCCGTAGAACGCAGCCCCGCCGGGATCGGCGACCAGCTCAAGACCCGACTCCTCACCCACCTCGCGAAGCGTCTGCTCGGCGACAGCCCACTGCTCCTCGGTGCCCACCGACTTCTCGGGATCCCGGGTCGAAAGCTCGAGGTAGAAATCATCAAGGCCATAGGCGCGCAGCGTCGCGAAGACGAACTCCAGCTGGCGCTTGATCTCGTCTTTCACCTGCTCATCGGTGACGTAGATGTGCGCGTCGTCCTGGGTCAAACCGCGCACACGGGTGAGCCCCGAAAGCGTGCCGCTCTTCTCGTAGCGATACACCGTGCCGAACTCGGCCAGACGCAACGGCAACTCGCGGTAGCTGCGGGCGCGAGCCCGGAAGATGAGGTTGTGGAACGGACAATTCATGGGCTTCAGGTAGTAGTCCTGGCCCTGCTTGACCACGTGGCCCTCGCCGTCGGTCACCTCGTCGAGGTGCATCGCCGGGAACATGCCGTCCTTGTACCAGTTGAGGTGCTGGCTCGTCTCAAACAGCGTGCCCTTGGTGATGTGCGGGCTGTTGACCACCTCGTAGCCGTTCTTGAGCAGCTCGCTGCGCATGAACGTCTCGATCTCGTGGCGGATGATGCCGCCCTTCGGGTGGAACACCGCAAGCCCCGAGCCGATCTCATCGGGGAAGCTGAACAGGTCGAGCTCAACACCCAGCTTACGGTGGTCGCGCTTCGCCGCCTCCTCCAGCCGGGTCTGATACTCGCGCAGCTCGTCCTTCGTGGGCCATGCAGTGCCATAGATGCGTTGCAGCATCGGGTTCTTCTCGCTGCCGCGCCAGTAGGCACCCGCCGAACGCATCAGCGCCCAGCCATTGCCGATGACGCGAGTGCTCGGCACATGCGGGCCGCGGCACAGATCCTTCCAACACAGTTCGCCGGTCTTCGGATCGACATTGTCGTAGATGGTGAGCTCGGCGCCGCCAACCTCAACGCTCTCGTTGTCGGAGCCCTGATCCGCCCCGCCTTTCAGCCCGATCAGCTCAAGCTTGTATGGCTCGTTCGCAAGCTCCTCGCGGGCCTCAGCCTCGGTCACCACGCGACGCACAAAACGCTGACCCTGCTTCACGATCTTCTGCATCTCCGCAGAGATCGCCTTCAGATCTTCAGGGGTGAACGGCTCGGCCGGGTCGAAGTCGTAGTAGAAACCGTCGGTGATGGGCGGACCGATGCCGAGCTTCGTCTCCGGGTTGATGCGCTGCACCGCCTGCGCAAGCACGTGCGCCGCGGAGTGACGCAGAATATTGAGCCCGTCTTCCGAATCGATCGCGACAGGCTCGACAGTGTCCGTCTCTGAGACCGTCGTCGCGAGATCCTTGAGCTCGCCGTTGACGCGCATAGCGACGATCGAGCGATCGGTGAACAGGGAGAAGCCATCGGCCACAGGGGCACACTCCTTCGAGACGGAAGCACTAACCCCACGATTCTACCGGGTGAGGCGAGGCCACCTGAGAAACGACGAAGGCCCCCGCATGGCGTACGCGGTGGCTTCTCTCACCAGAACCCGTGGGACTGCGCATCAGTCGGGGAGGAAACCCCGGTCTGCGTGCTCACGGTGCTCACCGCGCGCCAGTTTGTTAGGCGCCCGTCAGGGTCAGTCCGATCCCCGTATGGGTTCTGTAGGGACGCATGTTTCCGGGGTGGGAGCGGGTGTTTGATCGGGAATCGCGCCCGCTGTTCCGGGCCGCGAGGCCAGCGGATCTGCTGTCGCCTGTTATCTGAATGGAGCTTGCTGTGCTTGACATCGTCTTCGTGCTGGGCGTGATCGCCTTGTTCCTCTTCTTGGGGCTGCTGGGGAAGGCGGTGGAGAAACTGTGATCGTCAGTGAACTTCTCGCTGCCTGTCTCGGGGTTGCGGCGATTGCGTATCTTGTTGTCGCACTCGTGAAACCGGAGCGCTTCTGATGGCGTGGCTCTCACCGCTTCTCGTTCTCGCCACCGTCGCCATCATCCTTGGAGTGCTGTATCGCCCCTTCGGTGACTACATGGCCTGGGTGTACACCTCCCGCAAAGATTGGAAAGTCGAACGCGGGGTCTACAAGATCATCGGTGTCGACTCCGCTGCCGAGCAGACCTGGCAGGCCTACCTGCGCAGCGTCCTCGCCTTCTCCGCAGTCGGCCTCCTCATCGTCTACGGGCTGCAGCGCCTCCAGCAGTGGCTCCCATACTCGCTGGGTCTTCCGGCCCCGTCTGAGCATCTGTCGTTCAACACAGCGGCATCATTCGTGGGCAACACGAACTGGCAGTCGTACTCCCCGGAACTCACCGTCGGATACACCGTCCAGTTCGCGGGCCTCGCGGTGCAGAACTTCGTCTCGGCCGCGGTGGGTATCGCGGTCGCGATCGCACTGGTGCGCGGATTCGCGTATCGCCGCTCGGGCACGATCGGGAACTTCTGGGTCGATTTGATCCGCGGCACGCTCCGCATCCTGCTCCCGATCGCGGTGATCGGCGCGATCGTGCTGATGATTGGCGGAGTGATCCAGAACTTCAACGGCTTCACCACCGTCACGACACTCACCGGCGCTCACCAGACGATCCCCGGTGGTCCGACGGCATCGCAGGAAGCCATCAAGCTCCTGGGCACCAACGGCGGCGGGTTCTTCAACGCGAACTCCTCCCATCCCTTCGAGAACCCCAGCCCCTGGACAAACGTGTTCCAAGTGCTGCTGATGCTCGTGATCCCGTTCTCACTCCCCCGCACCTTCGGCCGGATCGTGGGCGACAACCGTCAGGGCTACGCGATCCTCTCGGTCATGGCGATGCTCTACGTTGCATCGTTCGGCATCCTCACCGCACTGGAATCTGCGGCTATGGGCACCGCTCCGGAACTCGCCGGAGGTGCCATGGAAGGAAAGGAACAGCGATTCGGGATCGTCGGGTCGACACTGTTCGCCACCACCAGCACCGGAACCTCTACCGGGGCGGTGAACTCCATGCACGACTCGTTCACCGCGTTGGGCGGGATGATGCCGATGCTGAACATGATGCTCGGCGAGGTTACCCCCGGCGGTGTGGGCTCCGGTCTGTACGCGATGCTCATTCTCGCGGTTATCGCCGTGTTCATCTCGGGCCTGCTGATTGGACGCAGCCCGGAATACCTCGGCAAGAAGATCGGCCCGCGGGAGATTAAGCTCGCTGCCCTCTCCATCCTGGTGATGCCCACCCTGGTTCTCACGGGCACGGCGCTGAGCTTCGCGATCCCCGGTATCCGGGACGAGGTGGAGAGCACGTCGATCTGGAACCCGGGAATCCACGGCATGTCAGAGCTGCTGTACGCCTTCACATCCGCGGCGAACAACAACGGTTCCGCGTTCGCCGGTCTCACCGCGAACACGCCGTGGCTCAACATCACCTTGGGGCTCGCGATTCTGCTGGGTCGCTTCGTGCCGATCGTGTTCGTTCTTGCCCTTGCGGGCTCGCTCGCTGCCCAGAACAAGGTCCCCACGACCTCCGGGACCCTCCCCACGCACCGTCCGATGTTCATCGGGCTGCTGTGTGCGGTCACGATCCTCGTGTCCGCACTGACCTTCTTCCCCGTTCTCGCGCTAGGTCCGCTAGCGGAAGGGCTGATGTAAACCATGTCCATCATGACTGAAACACCTCCGACCACGACGGTTGCCCCCACCTCACAGGGCGGGTTCACCTGGGAACACGTTCGGGCAGCCCTGCCCGGCGCGTTCCGCAAGCTCAACCCCGCAGAACAATGGCGCAACCCCGTCATGTTCCTCGTTTGGGTGGGTGCCGCACTCACCACCATCCTCGCAATTGCCGAGCCATTCACCGGTGGCCCGGCGCAATCCGGCGGCACAGTCGTGCCGTGGTCGTTCACGGGCGCGATCGCAGGGTGGCTGTGGCTCACCGTCTTGTTCGCGAACCTCGCCGAATCGGTCGCAGAGGGCCGTGGCAAAGCGCAGGCGGAAACCCTGCGGAAGACCCGCGCCAGCACGATCGCCAACCGCGTCGCGAGCTACGATCCGAAGGCGGATGCTGCCGCGGAGCGGGCCGCGACGACGCAGATATCATCTGCAGATCTCACCCTCGGTGATGTCGTTGTCGTCACGGCCGGAGAGCTGATTCCTGGCGACGGCGACATCGTGTGGGGTATCGCCTCGGTGGATGAGTCAGCGATCACGGGCGAGTCCGCCCCGGTGGTGCGTGAATCTGGTGGTGATCGCTCTGCCGTCACCGCCGGCACCCGGGTGCTGTCGGATCGGATCGTCGTGCGCATCACCTCAAGGCCGGGTGAGACATTCGTGGATCGGATGATCTCCCTCGTCGAAGGCGCGTCACGTCAGAAGACTCCGAATGAGATCGCGCTGAACATTCTGCTAGCGTCCCTGTCGATCATCTTCGTCATTGTCGCACTGACCCTGAACCCGATTGCCTCCTACGCGGCCGCTCCAGTGAGCGTTACCGTGCTGGTCGCGCTCGTGGTGTGCTTGATCCCGACGACGATCGGAGCGCTCCTCAGCGCGATCGGAATCGCCGGGATGGACCGGCTCGTGCAGCGTAATGTGCTGGCGATGTCCGGGCGTGCAGTTGAAGCCGCAGGCGATGTCACCACGCTGCTGCTGGACAAGACCGGCACCATCACCCACGGGAATCGGCGCGCCAGTGAGTTTGTGCGCCTCGGCGGCGTGCAGGAGCAGGAGTTGATCCTGGCTGCCGCACTGTCGTCGTTGGCGGACCCGACCCCAGAAGGTGTATCGATTGTCGAACTCGCCGAGCAGCAGCAGGGAGCCTTCGACCGGAACACGGCCGGTGAGATCATCCCGTTCACGGCGCAGACCCGCATGTCGGGCCTGGACCTGCCAGACGGTACTCAGATCCGGAAGGGCGCCGGCTCCGCTGTGCTGGCTTGGGTCGCAGCCGATGGAAACTCGCCGGCGTCGTCTCTGGTTGCTGAGCTTGATGCGTATATCGAGCGCATTTCCCAGTCCGGTGGCACCCCGCTCGTAGTTGCCACCAAAGATGCGACCGGTGCCGGGCGCATCCTCGGTGTCGTGCATTTGAAGGATGTCGTCAAGGAGGGGTTGCCGGCGAAGTTTGCCGAGATGCGGGCAATGGGGATCCGCACAGTAATGATCACTGGGGACAACCCGCTCACTGCCGCTGCGATCGCTGCAGAGGCAGGCGTGGACGACTTCCTCGCCGAGGCCACCCCGGAAGACAAGCTCGCCTACATCCGTCAGGAGCAGGAGGGCGGCAACCTCGTTGCGATGACCGGCGACGGCACCAACGATGCGCCTGCGCTCGCGCAGGCGGATGTCGGAGTGGCTATGAACTCCGGCACTTCGGCTGCGAAAGAGGCCGGGAACATGGTCGACCTCGATAGCGACCCGTCAAAGCTCATCGACGTTGTGCGGATCGGCAAGCAGCTGCTGATCACCCGCGGAGCGCTCACGACGTTCTCGATTGCGAACGACCTCGCGAAGTACTTCGCGATCATCCCGGCCATGTTCATGGGTGTGTTCCCGCAACTCGCGGCGCTGAACATTATGGGACTGCATTCGCCGGCCTCGGCGGTGCTGTCGGCGATCATCTTCAACGCCATCGTGATCGTCTTCCTGATCCCGCTTGCGCTGCGCGGCGTGAAGTACCGGGCGGGAAATGCGTCGAGCATTCTCGGACGCAACCTCGCCATCTATGGACTCGGAGGTGTGATTGCACCCTTCGTAGGAATCTGGATGATCGACCTGCTCGTTCGTCTTATCCCCGGCTTTTGACACGCCCTCAGAAAGACAGAGAACCACATGAACACGCAACGTCGCGCAGTCGCGCGCACAGTCGGGGTTGCAACCCGCGCCATGATGCTCCTCACCCTCACCCTCGGGGTCGGATACACCCTGGTGATCACCGGTGTCGGTCAGCTCGCCCTGCCCGCGCAGGCCCAGGGGTCGATCGTCACGGACCAAGCCGGCGATCCCGTCGGTTCGTCCCTGATCGGCCAGTCCTTCACTGACGCGCTCGGCAACCCGCTGCCCGAGTACTTTCAGTCCCGACCCTCCGCTGCTGGTGACGGCTATGACGGTGGAGCATCCTCAGGCTCGAACTACGGGCCGGAGAACGAGGATCTGATCGCCGCCATCACGGAACGCAAGGCCCAGGTCGCGGAGTTCAATGGCGTCACCGAGGCAGAAGTGCCTGCCGATGCGGTTACGGCCTCTTCGTCAGGGCTGGATCCCCACATCAGCACCGCATATGCGGATATCCAGATCACGCGGGTCGCTGAAGCACGCGGAATGCCGGTGGAGCAGGTGCGGGAGATCGTCACGGCGCACACTGCTGGCGCCGACGCTGGGTTTTTGGGAGAAACGAGGGTGAACGTCTTGGAACTCAACCTCGCGCTCGATGAATGGGAGGGCTGATCATGCCGAAACGGGGGCAGCTTCGGGTGTTGCTCGGCGCTGCCCCTGGCGTCGGCAAGACCTTCTCAATGCTCGAAGAAGGGCGGCGCCTGATCGGAGCAGGCGTCGACGTCGTCATCGGGATCGTGGAGACGCACGGCCGCGCCGCCACGGCCGCAATGGCCGAGGGAATCCCCAGTGTGCCTCGCATCGTGACCGAGCACCGGGGGGTGGCACTCGAAGAGATGGACCTCGGGGCGGTGCTGGAGCGAATGCCCACCGTTGCGCTGGTCGACGAGCTCGCCCACACCAATGTGCCCGGTTCAAAACACGACAAACGGTGGCAGGACGTCGAAGAACTTCTCGCCGCGGGGATTGACGTGATCTCCACCCTGAACATCCAGCATATTGAGTCTCTCAACGATGTCGTCGAGCAGATCACCGGAGTCCCCCAGAGGGAGACCGTCCCGGACAGCTTCCTGCGCGGTGCCGAGCAGATCGAAGTGATCGACCTCGCGCCCCAAGCTCTCCGCGACCGACTCGGTGGCGGGTTCGTGTATCCGGCCGAACGCATTGACGCAGCCCTGTCCAACTACTTCAGGCTCGGAAACCTCACCGCATTGCGTGAGCTCGCGCTCATCTGGCTGGCCGACGAAGTCGACCAGGCCTTACAGGGCTACCGAGAGGATCACGGCATCGACAGCACCTGGGAGGCCCGCGAACGAGTGGTCGTTGCCCTCACCGGTGGCCCTGAAGGTGAGACGTTGCTGCGCCGAGGCGCCCGCATCGCCGCCCGCTCAGCAGGCGGCGAACTCATCGCGGTTCACGTCACCAGCCAGGATGGGCTGCGTACAGGCAACCCCGCAGCACTCGCAGAACAGCGGGCGCTCTCGGAGAAACTCAACGGCACCTACCACCAAGTCATCGGCGAGGATATCCCCACCGCGCTGGTGGAATTTGCACGCTCGGTCAACGCCACCCAACTCGTCCTCGGCGCGAGCCGCCGAGGACGCATTGCTTCCGCGATAACCGGGCCAGGCATCGGAGCGACCGTGGTTCGTGAGTCCGGCGACATCGACGTCCACATGGTCAACCACGCCGCCGCCAGAAAACGGCGCGCGCTGCCGCCGCTCACGGGGGCACTCACTCGAAAACGCCGCATCCTTGGCAGCATCGTCGCTCTCCTGGGAGGGCCCGCACTCACGGCACTGCTGGCTCTGTTTCGCAGCGAAGACTCCATCACCACGAACGTTCTTTCATATCAGCTGCTCGTGGTTGTCGTCGCCCTGATTGGCGGAATCTGGCCGGCGCTGCTCGCCGCGGTGCTGTCGGGGATCACCCTGGACTTCCTCTTCATAGAACCGCTTCACACGATCCATATCCACCAGCCCCACCACCTCATCTCCCTGATCCTGTATGTAGTGATCGCAAGCCTGGTGAGTTTTATCGTCGACCGTGCCGCTCGCTACACTCGGGCTGCCCGCAGATCCGCCTCAGAATCCGAGCTGCTCCAAACGATTGCGGGCGGTGTGCTGCGAGGTGGGAACGCGATTCAAGCGATCATCGACCGCACCCGCGAAGCGTTTCAACTTCAGGGGGCACGTCTCATGCGCGGAGAAGAGGTGCTTGCCTGCTCGGGCGAAGCCCTGTCCGACGGCCTTCCCACCATCATCCGCGTCACAGACGACACCCACCTGGAACTGTACGGTCCCGACCTCGCCGTGGCTGAACAACGCATCCTTGCGGTGGTCACCGCGCAGCTCACTGCCGCCCTCGAACACCAGCACCTCACCCAGACGGCGCAGCAGATCGAACCGATCGCAGCGTCGGACCGCGTGCGGGGTGCCCTCCTCTCAGCTCTCAGCCACGACCTGCGCCGCCCCTTGGCCGCAGCGTCCGCCGCCGTCGGAGGCCTCAAGACCGCAGGCCCCAGCCTGGGGCCGGGCGACCAACAGGAGCTGCTGGACACCGCGGATGAGAGTCTCGCCGCCCTTGCTGCCCTCGTGACCGACCTGCTCGACGTGAGCCGTCTCCAAGCCGGAGTGCTCACCGTCACCGGCATACCCACCGATCCGGCAGAAATCGTCGCGCCGGCCCTGGATGAGCTCGGCTTGGAACCGAGCGATGTCACCCTCAACATCGCCCACGGCGACGCGCTCGCGCACGCAGACCCCGTGCTCCTGCAACGAGTGCTGGTCAACCTGCTCGCCAATGCCCATCGCTATGCCCCGGTCGACACCCCGGTCCATGTCAGTACCAGCACCTTCAAAAACCGGCTCGAGATCCGCATCGTTGACCATGGCCCCGGTATTCCTCCCGAGAAGATCAATGACATTTTTCTCCCCTTCCAACGCCTCGGCGACACCGACAACACCACCGGTCTCGGCCTCGGCCTTGCGCTCTCGCGCGGATTCATCGAAGCGATGAACGGCACGCTCACACCCGAGGACACCCCCGGCGGTGGCCTCACCATGGTCATTTCTCTCACCACCACGAACAACGCCAGCCAGGAGCATGCATGAGAATCCTGATTGCCGATGATGACCCGCAGATGCTTCGCGCTCTGCGTCTCACGCTCAGCGCCAGAGGGTACAAGATCTATACCGCGGCCGACGGCGCGCAGGCGATCACCGCTGCCATCGACCACCATCCCGACACCTTCCTCATCGACCTCGACATGCCCAAGCTCGGCGGTATCGACGTCATCCACGGCATCCGCAGCTGGTCGCAAGCCCCGATCCTCGTGGTCTCCGGTCACGCCAGCGCCGCCGACAAAGTCGAAGCCCTCGACGCTGGCGCAGACGACTACATCACAAAACCCTTCGCCATTGACGAACTTCTCGCGCGCATCCGCGCCCGCACACGCCGCGCATCCGCAGAAGAAGCCACCCCCGTGGTGCATCTCGGTTCGATCACCATCGACCTGGTCGCGCAGCGCGTCACCCGCCACACGCCTGATGGGCATCAGCAGATCCGACTGACCCCCACGGAGTGGCAGTTCATCGACATCCTCATTCGTAACGCCGGAAAGCTCGTCACCCGTCACACCATTCTCACCACCATCTGGGGTGCCGGGCACGCCGAAGACACCGGCTATCTCCGTCTCTACGTCTCCCAACTACGTCGAAAGCTCGAAGAAGACCCCGCGAGGCCCGTGCATCTGCTGACGGAGCCCGGCATGGGCTACCGTCTTGAAGGCATGACGACCTGACGGCCACGACGTGACCGCGATGCTGAGCGGGGTTGGCGCATCGGATGCACTGCTGTCATGCATTGATGCGCGAATCGACGTGGTGAATGCAGAGACGGTGAGCGATTCCATCGCCATGCTCGACCTGGCAGTTTGGGTGCCAGACCCGGCATTGCTCAGCAGCACACGATCCAGTAAGAGACGTCGAATCCGCGCCTATCGCATGCAAGAACGTCAAGAATTTGGTGGGCGATACCAGACTCGAACTGATGACCTCTTCCGTGTGAAGGAAGCGCGCTACCAACTGCGCCAATCGCCCGTGTGACCCGGATCAGCGATCCGCACCAACCCGACCAATCTTACACATATCTGCAGGCCACTGCGCCAATCGTACCGCGACCGGCGGAATCATGCCGGTCGCGGGCGATTCGAGCCTCACTCGCTCGGGCGTGTCGTGACCGGAGCGAGGTCGCTGTTCAGCTGCTGGTCGAGCTCCGAACTCAGCTCCCCCAGCTGCTTCAGCTGCGCGCCCAAGCCGTTGTAGTAATCAATGTCAGCCTGCAGTTGAGTGAGTGTCTGTTCGAGTGCATCTCGGCGATCCGCGAGCTCACCGCGAATGCGATCGAACTCGCCAGGGTTGCTCGAGAACTCGTAACGCTCGTTCCGTGCACTGAACTCCGCGGCGTCCTCGTTGAAGCGGCGCACATCCTCGTCATAGGCGGTCTTGCGGGCCTCAATATCTGTCCTCAGCGTCGACATCTCAGCCTGAAGCGTGTCGGCCTGCTGCTGCAGATCGACAAACACGGCGTGATACCTCTCGAAGATGTCGACGAGCGATCCGCGATCCGCAAACCACTGCGCATAATGCTCTTCCAGCCAATCGGGGAGCCCGCGCACCTCCGTGCCAAGCACCGAATGCAACTCATTCGCAAAAGCCGCATCCGACAGGTGCTCGTAGACCTGCATGCGATCCCGAAGGGCGGGATCCTGCGCCGACAACTCCTCGTAGACGGCCCGCAGACGCGGCGCGAGCGCGGCGCGATCACCCTCCCCCAAACGGGCGTAGGTGGCGTGCAACAGCTCGTGGGCCGCAGTGACCTCAACAACGCCCTGTACGCGATCGTCGGTGACATCGAACAGGTGGATGCGCTCCCCCGTGAAACACCCCAGCACATGGCCTTGCTCGGAATGATCCACCTCGGCGCACTGCTCATTGAAATGCTGGCTGCCATCGATCGTCGGCTTCGTGGCAAGAAAGACCCGCTCCCCCGACGCGGTGAGATCGAGCTCGCCCATCACCTCAACCACCCGCGGATGCGGCTCGAAGCCCATTGCAGCGAAGTGATCGCGGATCTCCTGTCGGTGCGAGAACGCGAACACCGCAATCGCCGCCACCAGGAGCACGCACAGCAGTGCGACTCCCCGCTTCAGAGCCGACCGCCCGCGCTTGCCCATGGACACCACGCTAGTCGGGATCGGGGCCGCAGGGGTGCACATTCGACCTCAGTTGACGAGGAATGTTGCACCAGGGTGCACAAACTGCGTGAACACGAGGTGAAAATGAGGCGGAGACAGGCGGCGCGCCCGGGCGTTCCAGGCTGATTTGCGTCGCGCCAGGGACGCGCATATAGTTATTCAGGTCGCCACGGCAGCGGAAACGCAGCAGGGCGGCGATGCGGATGTAGCGCAGTTGGTAGCGCATCACCTTGCCAAGGTGAGGGTCGCGAGTTCGAGTCTCGTCATCCGCTCGAGTGGCCGAGTTTTCTCGGCCGCTTGTGGTGTCAACCACCACTGCGGTGGCGTGGCCGAGAGGCGAGGCAGCGGCCTGCAAAGCCGTATACACGGGTTCGAATCCCGTCGCCACCTCGCTTACAATTTCATAAGCCTGAATAGGCGCGATTGGCGCAGCGGTAGCGCGCTTCCCTGACACGGAAGAGGTCACTGGTTCGATCCCAGTATCGCGCACAGCGAGACCCCCTCTACGAGGGGGTCTTTTTTGTTGCGCGCAGTACCGGGCTCTCCCCCAGTGACCTCGCGAGAATTGCGAACGCTTCGCGTCCGCCCTGAAATTCTCGCGCTGGTTCGATCCCAGTATCGCGCACAGCAAGACCCCCTCGATGAGGGGGTCTTTTGTGTCCGCGATATGTGTCTCTTCCTACTCCGCGGTGTTCATGCGCTGGCGTTCTCGCTGCCCGTGAGTCAGCATCCTGATGTCTGCATCGGAGTCAAAGCTCGACCCGAGCGCACCGGCCACGGTGCCGAGCGAAGCGCTCAGCACCGCGATATCTAAGTAGTTCGAGAAGCGCGCCTCCGATCCGAGCACGCTGCTCATGAAGTCGGGATCGATCACGATGAGCGCGCTCAGCAAGATGATGACGACGAGCGAACCGTAGAGAGCGAGCACGCACAGCAGCAGCGTCAATACTGTCGACAGGTTGTAGAGCAGGATCACCTCGGTCAGGCTCGCATACCGGGGCCGATCCCACAGGCGGTTGCCAATCAACAGCCAAACTATGATCACGAAGATCGCGAGTCCGCTGATGAGCGCGAGACGAGACGGACTGAGCGCCGCCGACATCTGCCAGATCGAGTTGTAGAACACTCCGAAGGCGCCTGCAGCGGCCGCAGCCGCGAGCGCACTAGATAGCTTGGGCACGATCCGCCAGGGATCGTTCGCGAGCACCATGCCACAAACGGTGCGCGCGCCCCCTGACAGGCGGCGTGCTTGCAGCAGCCTGTTGGCGTTCTCAGCACTCCCCCGCCACCTTGCCCAAGATATGCGGTGCTGAGCGTCTTCCTCGGCCGGTGCAGCGCGCATCTGCATGATGCACGAGACCATCACGCGCAGCAGGCGACTGTTCACGGCTCCCACCCCGAGGGTAGGCAGTGACACGACCGCCACATCGTCCGCGACGAGCACCTCGGAGACCAGAGGCCGACCGAATCTGTGGCGTGGGATCTCGGTGGCCATCAAGACGATCTCGAGGCCCTCGTGCCCGTTTGAGCGCCGTTTCACATCCGAAACGTCCAGTGTGTCGTCTGGATCGATGCGGATCAGCTCAGTGCGCATCTGCACTGCTACCGGGGTCGTCAGCGCTCGCTCGAGCTCGGCCTCCAACCGCTCGCGAATGCGTAAAACGCGGCGTGATGGCTGACCGGGATCAGCAACGACAAGCACCCTCAGCATTCCTCCTCCTTGACGGCGCAGGCGATTGCGTCACGAAGCCCACACCGTGCATTACCTCGGCCGGGCCCAGAAATGCAGAAGTCCCCGCGAACCCCTTCCGGGGTTCGCGGGGACCGTCTGTGTGGGAGGTCAGTGACCGAAGACATCCTTGGCGGCGTCCTTAGCGTTCGCGGCAGCGTTCTTGAGGTCGCCCTTCGCCTGGTCGGCTTTGCCTTCAGCGACCTTTTCGTCGTCACCGGTGACGTGGCCCAGGGCCTCTTTCGCCTTGCCCTTCGCCTTGTCCATACCGGCCGACAGCTTGTCTGATGCACTCATGTGGCTCCTCCTTCGTGTTGACGCACCCCACTCTTCCAGGCACCGCAGGGCATCTCCAGGGGGTTGCCCGGCGGCCTGATTTGTGCGATCCTTCGCGCCCGCGTCTGTCACCACCTCGGTGCCTCGCATGCGCGGAGCACCGGATACGCTCGAAGCGTGAAACCCGAGGTGAAATCTGCGGCACGCTCTGCAGAACGCAAGACGCCGCTTCGCGTGCTGGCCCGCAGCGGCTATGTAGCGAGCGGTCTCATCCACCTCATCATCGGCGGTATCGCCCTCGCTCTGGCGTGGGGCGGGCGGGGGGAGGCGGATCAGGCCGGCGCACTCACGGCGCTTGCTTCGGCGCCGCTCGGCTTCGCCGCGCTCTGGGTGGTGGCTGGGCTGCTGTGGGCCTTGGCGGCGTATCACGGCGTACACGGTGTCGCGCTGCGCATTGAACAACGACCGAAGCGCTGGGCCCGCCGGTCCGCCGAGTGGGGGCAAGCGGCCCTGTTTCTCGTAATGGGGGTGCTCGCTGCGGCTGTTGCGGTCGGGGCGCGCCCGGATCCTGATTCGAGTGCCCGTGAGGCCAGTCGTGGGCTGCTCACCGTTCCGGGCGGGCCGGTGCTGCTGGGGCTCATCGGGGCGGGCGTGGCGATCGGCGGCGTCTCGTGGATCGTGATGGGCGTGCGGCGCAGCTTTCGCAAGCGGGTGGCGTTGCCGCCCGGACTGTTCGGCAGGGTGGTCGCCGGGATCGGCGTGCTCGGTTTCGTGATGAAGGGGGTCGCGCTCACGGCGGTGGGTGTGCTGCTCGTCGAGGCTGCGGTGCAGCGAGATCCTCAGGCGGCGGGAGGCTTCGACGCGGCCATTGAATCGCTGCGGGGTTTGCCCTTCGGCGGTGCGCTCGTTGCGGTGATGGGAACGGGCTTTGTCGCGTACGGGGTGTTCTGCGTGTTCCGCGCCCGCTACGCCAAGCTCTAGCGCGCTACAGCGTAGAAGGTGCCCGGTGGTCGTCCGGGAGACCGCCGGGCACCCTCAGCTGCGGTCGCTACTCGTTGCCGATTTTGCCGTCGAGGTTGTCGCGCAGTTCAGTGACCTTGTCGCTGTGCTTGCCCCCGGTGACCTTGTTCGCGAGGTTCGCCGCACCGTCGAGAATCTTGTCGCTGATGCCTTCGGCCTGCTCGCTCTGCAACGCCTCCTCGATCTTGCCGGCATTCTGCTTCGCGAACTCGCCGGCCTTGCCTGCCAGCTGGGACGCCTGCTTGCCCAGATCCTCAATGCCCATATGCAGCTCCTCTCGTCGCGCGCCGACCGATTCGTCGCGTTGTCGACATTATGGCCCGGGACGGAGCCGCCCAACAGGGGCGGGGCCGAGAATCACCCGCGAATGCCGTGCAGCCGCGCGACAGTCTGCACTGCCGTCACGAAGTGTTCGCGGTCCAGCACGTGCCCTTCGCGGCGCATACCGCTGTCGGTGATCCGCAGCACCCGATCGGGAGCGAGGAAGCTCTCGCGCCCCTGACTGTCCCAACCGCCGCTGCCGACCGAAACGAAGCCGCGATGCGGTTTCGTGCTCAGATAGCAGCCAGCCGTCGTGCCACCGTCGATCCGTGCAATGATCAGCACCGGCCGGTCCTTGCCGCGGCCGTCGTGTTCGGCGTAGGGCACCCAGGTCCACACGATCTCACCGGGGTCGGGGTCGCCGTCCGGGTGAGGCTCGTAGCTGGGTCGCAGACTGCGAATCTCAGCTGCAGTGAGGTCGCGGGTGGCACCCGCACCGTTGCGGCCCGGACTGTCGCTCTCGTCGTGCGGCACTAATTGCGCGCGGCTTGCGGAACGCAGGGTGGCGGATCCGCCCCGCGAACTACGGCCAGAAGCACCGCGCCGCTGCGAGCCGACCAGCACGTCGGTCACGGCGCGCGCGAGCAAGCGCAGCAGCCCGCCCTCCGATCCCCCGCCGGCCACGCGCTCCTACGCTTCGATCTCGCTCGAAGTGAGCGCGTTCAGGCGCGACATGCAGCGCAGATACTTCTTGCGGTAGCCGCCGTCGAGCATGCCGCCGCCGAAGATCGAAGTGAGCGGTGTTCCTGTGGCGCGGATCGGGATCTGCGCGTCATAGACGCGGTCGATGAACGCTACGAAGCGCAGCGCTGCCGACTGGTCGGTGAGCTGGTGCACGTCGCGCAGGCCGATGCACTGCACGCCGTCGAGCATGCCGACGTAGCTTGAGGGATGCACGGTCGCCAGGTGGGCGATGACCTGGGAGAAGTCGTCGTCGGTCATGCGCTCCCCCGAGGCCGCCACATCGGCGAGCGCGAAACGGTAGGCGTCGGTGTCGAGCGCGACGGCGTCGCCCTCGATGTCGCGCTGGCGGTAGTCGACGCCGTCGATCCGCACCGTGACGAAGCGATCAGACATCGCCTGAATTTCGCGCATGAAGTCGGCTGCGGCGAAGCGGCCCTCGCCCAGCGCGTTCGGCGGGGTGTTCGAAGTCGCGATGAAGCGGGATCCTGTCGCAGTGAGGTCCTTGATGAGCCGCGTCATCAGCATGGTGTCGCCCGGATCATCGAGTTCGAACTCGTCGATGCAGATGAGACGCGCACCCTGCAGCACGCCCACGGCTCCGTCGTAGCCGAGTGCGCCCACAAGCGCCGTGTACTGGATGAAGGTGCCGAAGTACTTTCGCCCGGCGGTGGCGTGCCACGCCGCAGCAAGCAGGTGGGTCTTCCCCACGCCGAAGCCGCCGTCGAGGTAGACACCCGGCCTGCTCGGTGCGCTGGGACGCGGATCTGCGGGCTTCTTCCGACCGAAGCCGAAGAAACCGCCGCGAGCGGCGGGCGGCTCAGGTTCGGTAAACGAGCGCAGCAGGCTTCGCGCCTCGTCCTGCGACGGGTACGCGGGATCGGGCCGATACGAGTCGAACGAGGCGTGATCGAACTGGGGAGGCGGAACGAGCGTCGCGACGAGGTCGGCACCGGAGATGCTCGGGTGACGGTCGACGAGACGTGCGGAGCTGTGCTGGGGGTCTGAAGACATCGCCCACCAGTCTACTGCCGCCGAGGCGCCATCTCAGCCGCGCCAGGCCGGGCGGGGCAGCGCTCGCGCGAACTGCTCCGTGACCCGCTCCCACGGTTCGGGATCCACGTTCCACAGTTTCACATGCTCGCCGTGCTGCTGCAGGCGCAGCTGCACCAGATCCGGTCGTTCCTCAGCGAGGCTCTGCGACCCGCTGCACGGCACGAAGGTATCCTGCTCGCTCGCGTGAATGAGCACGGGAACCTGCAGCTCGCGCCCAAATGCCGCCGCGTTCAAACTGTCGAAGGCGATGCCGCCGTGCTCACCGCTGCGCACCCGCCCCTGCCAGAGCAGGCGGATCCCGAGCTCAGCGACCAGCCGCGGGGCCCGCCTGCCGGCCGCGTGATACCGCAGCAGCTCGCTCCAATCCACCGCGGGAGAATCGAGGATCAGACCGTCGATCACGTCGCGATTGGCACCCCGAGTCGCCGTGACCAGCGCCGCCGTGCCGCCCATCGACCAGCCGAACAGCGTGACGCGCTGCGCCCCACGGCGGCGCGCCTCAGCGATCGCCGCGTCGACATCGCGGGCCTCCGACACTCCCACGCCGTAACGGCCGTTGACCCCGCTCGGAGCCCCCGGATCATTGCGGTAGCTGATCACCAGGCTCGTCACACCCGCACGTGCGAGCGGGGCGACCCCGCGCAGCGCTTCCTCGGGTGGGGCGCCGCGACCGTGCACATGCACCGCCCAGCGCTTCCTGCGAGCGCGGGCGGGGTGCACGATCCACGCCTCGGCATCTCCGAGTTCGGTCGGGTAGGTGATCCGCTCAGTCGCATACCCGAGTTCCTCTGGTGAGGTGTACCACCAGCCCGTCAAGCGGCCCGTCATTCCTGCGCGAGGCTCGCCACGATCCATCCGCAGGAGCTCACGAATCGTGCCGTCCTGCCCTGAGGCGAGCACCGGCCCCAGACGGGCATGGCCGGCACCGTGATCAAACACCAGGGAGTAGCGCCCCGGAAGATCGCAATCGACGCCCCGCATGCGCACCAGGGTGGCTGCCCCCTCGCGATGCACACCGAGCACCGTGACCGGAGACTCGGCCTCCTGCTCCGGGGTGACCGCGATCCGCGCCAGGGCCACACCGCCGGCAATGACGCCCACCGCTCCAACCGCCGCCGCACCCGCTGCGAAGCCGAGTGCGCGAGCGGTGTTCCGCTGCCAGTCCTCCATGAGCCGGTCTCCTCTCCTGCGATCCACCCCTGCCCGGCGTGGCATCGCAAAAACCCTCACAGCAAACTCTAGTGTTCCCTCTGTGATGGCAAGGATTGGTCTGCAGTCGATCGACTTCGATGTCGCCGCCGCTCAGATCCGGGGCGCGCAGCTGCGCAGCGAACTCGTGACGCAGGAGATCCCCGCCCCCGAACACATCGCGCCGCGATCGATTGCGCTCGCAGCAGGGGTCGCGCGAGGGCCCCGACGCGGCCTCTCCCCCGATGGCTCGATCGATTCGCATTACGGGGCCGGCCGTCTCGTGTTGATGCACGACCCGGACTCCGCCGAAGAGTGGGGCGCGCCCTTCCGCATCGTCTGCTTCGCGCAAGCCCCGCTCGAAGTCGAGATCGGTGTCGATCCCTTCATTTCTGACGTCGCCTGGTCATGGCTCGTTGACGCGCTCGATTCTCGCGACGCGCAGTACACCTACCTCTCGGGAACCGCGACGAAGACGTTGTCGAGCGGCTTCGGCACGCTTGAGGCCCAGGGCGACGCTGCCCAGATCGAACTGCGTGCTTCCTGGACACCACTCGGCACCGATTTCGCAGCTCACGCCGAGGCCTGGTCTGAACTGCTCTGCCTGCTTGCGGGCCTGCCGCACCGAGAGAGCGAGTGACCATGGTCGAACAGTCAGAACTCGACACCGACTGGTTGCTCGTCACCGACGATGCCGGCCTGGAGCGTGCCGCCGAAGCGCTCGCCGCAGCCGATGGGCCGGTGGGTGTCGATGCTGAGCGAGCCTCCGGGTTCCGCTACGGTTCAGACGCCTATCTCGTGCAGATGTTTCGACGGGGCACCAGGCCGTTCCTCTTCGATCCGACCGAGATCGAGAGTTTCGCTCCCCTGGCCGAGGCCATTACCGACGAAGAATGGATTCTGCACGCCGCGAGCCAGGATATTCCCTGCCTCAGCGCGCTGGGCCTCTCCCCCACACGCCTGTTCGACACCGAGCTTGCAGCGCGTTTGCTCGGCTACGAGCGGGTCGGGCTCGGTGCGATCGTCGAATCTTTGCTCGGCATCAGTCTTGAGAAAGCTCACTCCGCAGCCGACTGGTCGCAGCGGCCTCTGCCTGAACCTTGGCTGGAGTACGCAGCTCTTGATGTCGCGTTGCTGCCGGACTTGCGCGATGCGGTGGCGGCGGATCTCGAAGCGCAGGGTAAATCCGAGTTCGCGCGGCAGGAGTTCGAGGCCGTGCGCACTCGACCCGATAAGCCTCGCAGCCCTGAACCGTGGCGCAAGCTCTCGGGTGGGCATTCCTTGCGCTCGCCGCGCTCCCTCGCGATTGCGCGGGAGCTGTGGCTCGCGCGCGACGAGCTTGCCCGTGAGCGGGACGTCGCTCCGGGTCGTTTGATCCCTGATGCTTCGCTGGTGGCAGCTGCGTCTGCCAATCCCCGTTCGAAGGGTGGTCTCGCCCGCCTGCAGACGTTCCGGGGTCGCGCAAGCCGCACCGAGATCGATCGCTGGTGGCGGGCGATCCTGCGCGGTAAAACGACCGAGGACCTGCCCGGCCCGAAGCCTCGCGATCCTGACTCGGTGCCGCATCATCGCGGCTGGTCGCAACGGCACCCCGAGGCCGCCGCGCGGCTCACAGCGGCTCGAACCGCGCTTGAGGCCGAGGCGGAGCGGCAGCGGATCCCGATCGAGAATCTTCTCACCCCGGATACGCTCCGCAGGGTCGTGTGGAGCCCGCCGGGTGACCGTTCAGCCGATGCCGTGGCACTGCGTCTCAAGGAACTGGGTGCCCGCGATTGGCAGATTGGCATCACTGCACCAATCATTGCTGCCGCTTTTGTGGATCTCGCATAATTACTGCGGCGATACCGCTCGGAATTGCGGCGAACCCGCACGCCCCCTTCCATCTGTGAGACTCCGTCTCTAGGATGGTGAGCACGCAGATCACACACCTGATGGAGGCACAGTGGCCGCAATGAGAGAAGTCGTGTTCGTCGACGGGGTGCGTACCCCGTTCGGGCGTGCCGGCGAAAAAGGTATGTACGCGGGAACGCGCGCCGACGACCTCGCAGTGAAGGCGCTGCAGGGGCTGATCGAGCGCAACGAGGCGCTGCCGCTCGAACGCATCGACGACGTGGGCATTGCCGCGACCACGCAGCAGGGCGATCAGGGGCTCACCCTCGGCCGCACAGTTGCGATGCTTGCCGGGCTGCCCGTCACCGTGCCGGGCTTTGCGCTCGACCGCATGTGCGCAGGTGCCCTCACCGTCGCCTCCTTCATGGGAGCCGCAATCGGATCCGGGCAGTACGACCTCGCTATCGCAGGCGGCGTGGAACACATGGGGCGCCACCCCATCGGCCTCGATGCCGACCCGAACCCGCGCTTCGTCGCCGAGAAGCTCGTCAGCCCGGACGCCCTCAACATGGGCATCACCGCCGAGCGACTGCACGACCGCTTCCCCGAACTCACGAAAGAGCGCGCAGACCGCTTCGGCATGCTCAGCCAGCACAAGGTGCAGGCGGCATATGACCGCGGTGACATCCAGGCCGACCTCGTTCCGGTCGCGACGCGCTCCGCAAACGGCTGGGGTCTGGCCACCGAAGACGAGGGCCGCCGCCCGCAGACCACGATGGAAGCGCTCGCCGAGCTCAAGACCCCCTTCCGCCCCCACGGCAGGGTGACCGCCGGTAACGCCTCGCCGCTGACCGATGGCGCAACGGTCTCGCTCCTCGCCGGTGCCGACACCGCCAAGGAGCTGGGACTCGGTGCCAAGATGCGACTGGTCGGTTTCGCCTTCGCGGGCGTACAGCCGGAGGTGATGGGACTCGGCCCGGTGCCCTCCACCGAAAAGGCGCTCCGTCGTGCGGGGCTCACCATTGACGACATCGGCCTCTTCGAACTCAACGAGGCCTTCGCGGTGCAGGTGCTCTCCTTCACCGATCACTTCGGCATCGCCGACGACGATCCCCGCGTCAACCCGTGGGGCGGAGCGATCGCCTTCGGCCACCCCCTCGCAGCCTCGGGCGTGCGCCTCATGATCCAGCTCGCGCGCCAGTTCGAGCAGCGACCCGATGTGCGCTTCGGCGTCACCGCCATGTGCGTCGGGCTCGGCCAGGGCGGCACCGCCATCTGGGAGAACCCCCACTTCGACGGCAAGAAGGGCAAGAAGTAAGCGCCATGACCGACTACAGCAAGATCGATTTCTCTCCGATCATCGAAGCCTCAGCCGATGAGGTCGTCACCGAGTCGTACGTGCGCGATGTGGCGCTGCCATCAGGCGGCACACTCGCACTCATCACCCTCGACAATGGTCGCGACCACACTCGCCCCAACACCCTGGGCCCGCGCACCCTGCAGGCACTCGAGCGCGTGCTCGACGAGCAGCGCAGCCGCGCCGCAGCAGGAGAAATCCGCGCCGTCGCCATCACCGGCAAGCCGTTCATCTTCGCCGCTGGCGCCGACCTCTCGAAGGTCTCCACCCTCGCCACCGAGCAGAACGCCCGTCTCATGGCGCAGTACGGCCACCGTGTGCTCGGAAAGCTGGGCACCCTCGGTGTGCCCTCTTTCGCCTTCGTGAACGGACTCGCATTGGGCGGTGCGATGGAGATCGCCCTGAATTCCGACTACCGCACGCTCGATGCCTCCGCGGCCGCCCTCGCCTTCCCCGAGGTCTTCCTGGGCATCATCCCCGGCTGGGGAGGCGCGACGCTCGTGCCCAACCTCATCGGCATCGAGAAGGCGCTCGAGATCATCGTCTCGAACCCGCTCAAGAACAACAGAATGCTCAAGCCTCAGCAGGCCTTCGAACTGGGCCTGTTCGACGCGATGTTCGGCGCCGCGAGCTTCCTGGAACAGTCCATCGCCTGGGCCGACGGCGTCATCGCCGGCACCGTCAAGGTGGAGCGCCCCCATGTGCCCGGCAAGCTTGAACGCCTCACCAAGTGGCCGGCGGCGATCAAGATCGCCCGCGACACCCTCAAAGCACGTATCGGCACCGCGGCGAAGGCGCCTTATGTCGCGCTCGATCTGCTCAGCGCCGCGAAAGACAACGACATCGAGCGCGGCTTCGAACGCGAAGACGAGGCGCTCGCGCAGCTCATCTCGAGCGACCAGTTCGCTGCCTCCATCTACGCCTTCGATCTCGTGCAGAAGCGTGCGAAGCGCCCGGCTGGTGCCCCCGACCGTGAGCTCGCCCGCCCGGTGAAGAAGGTCGGTGTGATCGGTGCCGGCCTCATGGCTAGCCAGTTCGCGCTGCTCTTCGCCCGCAAGCTGCGCGTGCCGGTGCTCATCACGGACCTCGACCAGTCGCGCGTCGAGAAGGGCCTCGCCTACATTCGCGGCGAGATCGACAAGATGCAGGAGAAGGGCCGCCTCTCCTCTGATGACGCCAACCAGGTGAAGGCGCTCGTGAGCGGCACCACCGACAAGTCGCTCTACGCCGACTGCGACTGGGTCATCGAGGCGGTCTTCGAAGAACTCGGGGTGAAGCAGCAGGTGTTCGCCGAAATCGAGCCGATCATCTCGTCCGAGGCGATTCTCGCGACGAACACCTCGTCACTCTCGGTCGAAGAGATCGGCGCGAATCTCGCGCACCCCGAGCGACTCGTGGGCTTCCACTTCTTCAACCCTGTCGCGGTGATGCCGTTGATCGAGGTCGTGCGGGTGCCCGCCACCGACGACCCCACACTCGCCACCGCGATGGCTGTTGCGAAGAAGCTCGGCAAGAGCGCCGTGATCACCGCAGACCGCCCCGGCTTCGTGGTGAACCGCCTGCTGGCAAAGGTCATGGGCGAGGCCGCCCGGGCACTCGATGACGGCACCCCGCTGCCCGTTGTCGAACGCGCGCTCGGGCCGATTGGTCTGCCGATGGGCCCCTTCGAACTCATCGACCTTGTGGGATGGAAGGTCGCGGCGCATGTGCAGGACACGATGGTGCACGCCTTCCCGGATCGCTTCTACGCTTCCGAGAACCTGCACCGGCTGGCCGAGGTCGACGGGCCGCTCCTCAAGACCAAGCTTGGCAAAGTGGAGGATCTCTCGAAGGCGGGTCGCAAGGCCGTCGTGCTGGGCAAGACCGCTGTGAGCGAAGAAGAGATTCTGCGCCGCGTGGAGGACCAGCTCGCTGAGGAAATCCGCATCATGCTCGACGAGGGCGTAGTGGCAGCCGCAGAGGACATCGATCTCTGCCTCATTCTCGGTGCCGGGTGGCCCTTCCAGGCAGGCGGGGCGACCCCCTACCTCGACCGCGTCGGAGCAAGCGAACGTGCTGCCGGCGGCGCCTTCCACAACCCGCGCATCCAGGGCGCCCACTAACAGCGCACTGCAGCACAGAGCCCCTGCTCGGGTCATGTCCGAGCAGGGGCTCTTGCCTATATGAAGATGTGGCCGCGAGTGGCGGCTACTCCGGGCGGGCGATCGGGATCCGCTTTCCGCGCACCTGATCCGCCACCGCCGTAGCGATCTGTTCAGCGGTCAGGCCCGCGTCCTGCAGCAGCTCCTCACGGGAGGCGTGCTCCGGGAACGCATCAGGCGTGCCGAGCTCGCTCACCGCCGTGTCCACGCCGGCATCGCGCAACGCCTGCCGAATACGTGTACCGACGCCGCCCACACGAATGCCATCTTCGATGCTGATGAGCAAACGGTGGCTGCGTGCGAGCTCGGTGACCGAGTGTGCAACAGGCACCACCCAGCGAGGATCCACAACCGTGGCCGTGATGCCCTGCTCGGCGAGGATTGCGGCGGCTGCAAGGGCCACCCGAGCCATCGGGCCCACAGTGACGAACAGCACGTCAGTCGATGACGTGTCGGTCTGCTCAGCGCTGTCAGCATCGCTGCCCGACGCACCTTCGTGTGCTTCGAGCAGCACGTCGACACCATCGTGGAGGCGCCGCACGGCCGGCACCGGCGCGCCCACCGAGCCCTTCGGATACCTGATCACCGTGGGGCCGTCATCCACCAGCACGGCCTCCCCCAGCAGCTCCCGCAGCGTCGCCTCGTCTCGGGGTGCGGCGATCCTGATGCCCGGCACGATCTGCAGCGTCGCGAGATCCCAGACACCGTTGTGGCTCGCACCGTCAGGGCCGGTGATGCCCGCCCGATCCAGCACGAAGGTGACGCCCGCGCGGTGCAGAGCGACGTCCATGAGCAGCTGGTCAAAGGCGCGGTTCATGAAGGTCGCGTAGATCGCGACCACAGGGTGCAGCCCACCGTAGGCGAGCCCTGCCGCGCTCGTGACCGCGTGCTGCTCGGCGATCCCCACGTCGTATACGCGCTCAGGGTGTCGTTCGGCGAGCAGGTCGAGGCCGGTGGGTGCGAGCATGGCAGCAGTGATCGCGACGATGCGTTCGTCGCCCGCAGCAAGCTCCACGATCCGCTCACGGAACACCGACGTCCAGCTTGCACCGGATGCCGCCTGCACGGGCACACCGCTATCGGGGTTGATCTTGCCCACCGAGTGGAACTGGTCGGCCTCGTCGTTTTCTGCGGGAGCGTAGCCGCGCCCCTTCTCAGTGATGACGTGCACCAGCGTGGGGCGGCCGTAATCTTTCGCCTGCCGCAGCCCTCGCTCAACAGCCTCGAGATCGTGGCCGTCGATGGGGCCCACGTACTTGATGTCGAGATTCGAGTAGAGATCCTGGTTACCCGATGCCCGGCTCGCGATGCCGCGCATCGCCCCGCGCGTGGCACGGTATACGGTACGGCCGGGAGCGCCGAACGCAGAGAAGAAGCGCTCACTGCCCTCTTGCAGCTCGCGGTAGCTCGTCGAGGTGCGCACACCGTTGAGGAAGCGCGCCATGCCACCGATGGTGGGGGCATAAGACCGACCGTTATCGTTGACGACGATCACCAGGTTGCGGTCGTTGTCATCGGTGATGTTGTTGAGCGCCTCCCACGTCATCCCGCCGGTGAGGGCACCGTCACCCACGACGGCAACCACGTGCCGGTCGTGCTGGGCGCGCCGGGCGAATGCTCGCGAGATACCATCGGCCCAGCTCAACGAGCTCGAGGCGTGTGAGCTCTCGACAATGTCGTGCTCGCTCTCGGAGCGCTGCGGGTAGCCGGCGAGCCCGCCGCGCTGACGTAGCCGCGAGAAGTCTCTACGGCCCGTGAGTAGCTTGTGTACGTAACTCTGATGGCCGGTATCGAAGACGATCGGATCCCTCGGTGAGTCGAACACCCTGTGAATCGCGATCGTGAGCTCGACGACACCCAGGTTCGGGCCGAGGTGACCGCCGGTCTTCGCAACCTCGGCGATGAGAAACTCCCGGATCTCGGCCGCGAGCTTCCGGCACTCCTCGGGAGTGAGTGCGTCGAGGTCTCGGGGTGTTTCGATTCGATCCAGGATCGCCACTCGCCACCTCCGCTGTCGGTTCCGGCGGAATGCGCCGGGCATCCCCCGAGTCTACCGCGCCCGGCCAAGACGAAAGCCCGCCCCGCCCCAGCGAGTCGAGGACTCAGGGCGGTGCGGGCTTTCGTGCGGTGCTGGCTCAGACAGTGTTCATAGTGCCGGCCACGCGCAGCGCAGGCGGTGTTGGTTCAGATGGTGTTGGCTCAGACCAGCGAGCGCAGCACGTACTGCAGAATGCCACCGTTGCGGTAGTAGTCGGCCTCACCGGGGGTGTCGATGCGCACGATCGCGTCGAAGGCGACCTGCGAGCCGTCTTCCTTGGTTGCGGTGACCGCGACAGTCTTGGGGGTGACGCCCTCGTTTAGCTGCTCAACACCGGTGATGTCGAAGGTCTCAGTGCCGTCGAGGCCGAGGCTGTCGGCGCTCTGACCCTGGGGGAACTGCAGCGGCAGCACGCCCATACCGATGAGGTTGGAGCGGTGGATGCGCTCGAAGCTTTCGGTGATGACGGCCTTCACGCCGAGCAGGCTGGTGCCCTTCGCCGCCCAGTCGCGAGACGAGCCCGAGCCGTACTCCTTGCCGCCGAGAACGACGAGCGGAATGCCCGCGGCCTGGTAGTTCTGGCAGGCGTCGTAAACGTAGGCCTGGGGTGCGCCCTCCTGGGTGAAATCGCGCGTGAAGCCCCCCTCGACCCCGGCGCCGTTGTTCTCGGCGGCGAGCAGTTGGTTGCGGATGCGGATGTTCGCGAAGGTGCCGCGGATCATGACCTCGTGGTTGCCTCGACGCGAGCCGTAGGTGTTGAAGTCCTTCGGGGCGATGCCGTTGGCGACGAGGTACTGACCCGCGGGGGTCTCTGCCTTGAAGCTGCCGGCGGGGCTGATGTGGTCGGTGGTCACCGAATCACCGAGCTTCAGCAGCACGCGCGCACCCGAGATATCGCTGACGGGCTCCGGATCGCGCTGCATGCCGTCGAAATAGGGCGCCTTGCGCACGTAGGTCGACTTTTCATCCCAGGCAAAGGTGTTTCCGTCGGGGGTGGGGAGCGAGGTCCAGTGCTCGTCACCATCGAAGACCGTGGCGTACTTTTCGACGAACATCTCGGAGCCGATCGAGGCGTCGGCGATCTGCTGCACCTCGACGGGATCGGGCCAGATGTCGCGGAGGTAGACGTCGTTGCCCTCGGAATCTTCGCCCAAGGGCTGGTTCTCGAAGTCGAAGTCCATGGTGCCCGCGAGCGAGTAGGCGATCACGAGCGGCGGGCTCGCGAGATAGTTCATCTTGATGTCGGGGTTAATGCGACCCTCGAAGTTGCGGTTGCCCGAGAGAACTGCCGTCACGGCGAGGTCGTTGTCGTTGACGGCCTGCGAGATCTCTTCGTTCAGCGGGCCCGAGTTGCCGATGCAGGTGACGCAGCCGTAGCCGACAGTGTAGAAGCCGAGCGCTTCGAGGTCGTGCTTGAGGCCAGACTTCTCGTAGTAGTCGGTGACAACCTTTGAGCCGGGAGCGAGGGTGGTCTTCACCCACGGCTTCGCCTTGAGGCCCTTGGCGACGGCATTGCGGGCGAGCACGCCGGCCGCGAGCATCACGGAGGGATTCGAGGTGTTGGTGCAGGAGGTGATCGACGCGAGGGTGACCGCGCCGTGATCGAGCTCGAACTCGTTGCCGGCCTGATCCTTCACCTTGGCGGGGTTCGCGGCCTGGGCGTAGTTCTTGAGGTCGGTTTCGAACTGGCTCTTCGCGTTGCTGAGCTCGATGCGATCCTGCGGGCGCTTCGGACCTGCGATCGACGACACCACGGTGCTGAGGTCGAGCTCGAGGTACTCGCTGAACTGCGGCTCGCGGGCAGGATCGTGCCACATGCCCTGCGCCTGCGTGTACGCACGCACCAGCTCGATCTGCTCCTCGCTACGACCGGTGAGGCGCATGTAGTCGAGGGTGACATCGTCGACCGGGAACATGGCCGCGGTCGAGCCGAACTCGGGGCTCATGTTGCCGATGGTGGCGCGGTTGGCGAGCGGCACCGAGCCGACGCCCTCGCCGTAGAACTCGACGAACTTGCCCACGACGCCGTGCTTGCGCAGCATCTGGGTGATGGTGAGCACCACGTCGGTAGCGGTCACACCAGCGGGGATCTGACCCGACAGCTTGAACCCGACGACACGCGGGATGAGCATCGAGATGGGCTGGCCGAGCATCGCGGCCTCGGCCTCGATGCCGCCAACGCCCCAGCCGAGAATGCCGAGGCCGTTCTGCATGGTGGTGTGCGAATCGGTGCCCACGCAGGTGTCGGGGTAAGCGCGCAGCACGCCGTCAACAGTGCGGGTGAAGGTGACCCGTGCCAGGTATTCGATGTTGACCTGGTGCACGATGCCGGTCCCCGGGGGAACCACCTTGAACTCGTCGAAGGCGCCCTGGCCCCAGCGGAGGAACTGGTACCGCTCACCGTTGCGCTGGTACTCGATCTCGACGTTGCGCGCCGCAGCGCCGGGCGTGCCGTAGACATCGGAGATCACCGAGTGGTCGATCACCATCTCAGCCGGCGCGAGCGGGTTGATCTTGTCGGGGCTGCCGCCGAGATCGACGACCGCTTCACGCATAGTAGCGAGGTCGACGACGCAGGGAACGCCGGTGAAGTCCTGCATGATCACGCGCGCGGGAGTGAACTGGATCTCGGTGTTGGGCTCTGCGGAGGGATCCCAGCCGCCGAGCGCCTCGATGTGCGCGCGGGTGACATTGGCGCCGTCTTCGGTGCGCAGGAGGTTCTCGAGCAGCACCTTCAGGCTGTAGGGCAGGCGCTCGTGTCCCGGCACCTGATCGATACGGAAAATCTCGTACTCCTGCTCGCCTACGGCGAGAGTGCCCTTCGCTCCGAAGCTGTTGACCGCTGCCATTGCAGTTCCTCCACTCATGTCACGACACGCCGTATTCGGCGCCCTGCCCGCAGGCAAGATATCTCGATGTCGAGATAATTCTACACCCACTGCGGGCGCTCTTCGATCACTCTACCGGAGGCGGAACCCCTGCTTTTGCAACGGTTTCGGGCGCTTAATCATCAGATGATGGGGTCGTGTTCGACTGCTCTGCGAGCGACGCAGACACCCGACTCAGCACAAGCCAGGTCAAGATCGCGGCCAGCGCGAACAGCGGAACACCCATCAGCAGCCGGGCGAGTCCCAGCGCATCCACCGCAGCGTCTCCTCCGCCGCGCTCCGCAGCGAAATAGAGTGGCAGCTGCACGGCGAGACGCGCGCCGAAGGCGGCAATCCAGAACACCGTGCAGAGCTTCGCAGCGCGCCGCAGCACCGGGATCCGCCGCCACTCCGTGAGTGATCCGCGCAGGAAGCCGAGCAGCAGACCGATCAGCGGCCAGCCCACAAGCAGCGACACCGTGTGCGCCACGATCCACGCCGCGTTGATCCAGAATCCGGGCAGGTAGTAATCCTCGCCGCGGCCGGTGAACATCGTCACTGCCACACAGATCAGCACACCCACCAAACCCGACAGTGCCGCAGAAACCGGCTCCCGACGGATCAGCCGCCAGCCGAAAGCGAGCAGCGCAATCACGAGAGGCGCGATCGCCGCCACCCGGGCGTCGCGGGTGACGATGTACACGCCCAAATAGAGCGTTGCCGGCACCAGTGCCTCCGCGATCCCGCGCCAACCGCCGATCGCATCGAGCACGCCCCGTGCCGAGACGCCCTCGCCGTGCATCCCAGCCTCGACAACACCGCCCAAGCCGCCCCGAGACCCCAGAGCACGCGCATCGGGGCCGGTCGTTGCCTCAAGCCCCTCGGATGCGTCGTCGGGTCTGGCGCTCACGCCTGCTGAACCCCACCTGCGGCAGGCTCCTGGCGCTGCGCCTGCACACCTGCCGGCACGCGCAGCGGCAACAGTTCGCTCGGAGGCATCGGCTGCTCGCCACGCACCACAACGAGCTCACGGAACAGATCCATCACCCGCTCGCGAGTCGCCACATCAATGGCAGCCTTGCCCATGATCACGCCGCGCAGCATCCAGCGAGGGCCGTCCACTGCGATGAAGCGCGCAACACGGGTGCCGCCGCCCTGCTCCGCCGGAACTGCAGTCTGCGCCACAAGCTCTGGACCGAGCGGGCCATCTTCCTCAACAAGCGCCGCTCCCTGGCCAGCCATCTGCTGCGCAAGCTCAGCGCGCACGCCATGCCATAGTCCAGTGGATTTCGGCGCAGCGAAAGCCTGCACCTGCAGCAGCGACTCCGCATAGTCGAGCGACACTGCAACTACGCGATTCGCGCGCTCATCGACCTCAAGACGCAACTGCAGCCCCTCGCGCGGCGCCACCTTGATGCCGCCCAGATCCACGTAGGGGCGCATCGCAGGAACTTCGCTCGCGTCGAAGGGGCCCGCTTCGGCCCGATCCGCGGGCGCCGACTTCGCATCGTCGATCTGCGGCGCCTGAGGCTCCCTCAGCTCGACCTCGTCGGCCTGTCGTTCTTCGCTCATCCTCGGAACACTCCTTATTCGTGCCCGGGCTTCCGGGCTCTCCGTCAATTGTGGGAGCGCGGTCTCAGCCGCGCACTCCTGTCGATCCGAACCCTGACTCGCCACGCACGCTTTCAGGCAGCTGGGACACCGGCACGAATACCGCGCGAGACACCGGGGTGACGATCAGCTGCGCGATCCGGTCGCCGGCCTCCACCTGGAACGGTTCGGAGCGATCCGTGTTGAGCAGCGTCACCTTGATTTCACCGCGGTATCCGGCGTCCACCGTGCCGGGCGAGTTCACCACGGTGATGCCGTGCTTTGCGGCAAGACCACTGCGAGGCACCACGAAAGCCGCGTAGCCCTCGGGCAGTGCAATGGCCACTCCCGTGCCGATCAGCGCACGCTCCCCAGGCTCCAGCAGCACCGATTCGGAGGCGAACAGGTCGGCCCCGGCATCATCGGCGTGCGCATAGCGCGGGGGGATCTCGGCTCGAATGGGAATCTCTACGACATCGGTCACCCGGACAGGCTACCGGATCCGACCGAGAACCCCTGTGCGCCTCAGCAGCCGAGCCTCGGCGCTCGGCATCCTCCCCGCGCGACGCTGGGATAATGGAGGCATGACGAGTCGATCAGACGCAGCGCCCACCGCCCGTGCCTACCGGGAGCGACTGCTCCCCGGGGTCGGCCTCTACATCGCCCTGCTGCTGCTCGTGCCCGCGGTCGCGCTGGTACTCACCCCGATCGATTCGACACTCGCCTTGCCGGTAGGCATCGCGGCGTACCTCATCGTCGCCGTCGCGGTGACGCTCATGTGCCCGCTGATCACCGTGCAGGGGCAACGCCTGACGGCCGGGCGGGCCGAGATCCCGGTGCAGCAGCTCGGCAGCATCGAGTTGCTCGGCTCAGAGGGCATTCGCGCAGCAATCGGGCCGGGCGTCGACGCGCGCAGCTACCTCGTGGTGCGCGGGTGGATTCACCGAGGTGTGCGGATCGAGAACATCGACCCCGCTGATCCGGCACCGTTCTGGATCATCACCACGCGGCACCCGCAAAAGCTCGCCGAAGCGATCGAGGCCGCGAAGGGCTGACTCGTGTTCTGCCCGAGGCGAGAGCCTCGGACAGAACACGACTCTCCGCTGGCTGAATTCAGGCAGCGCATTCCCGGAGCTAAGGCCCCGGTGCGGCATGCGCTGAATCGCCTGCTGGATTCAGGCTGCGCACTCCGCGCAGACCGGTCCGAGATCAGTCTCCTCGGCCATCTGCGAGCGGTGGCGCACCAGGAAGCAGCTCACACAGGTGAACTCGTCGTCTTGCTGCGGCAGCACTACCACGTCGAGCTCGACGTCGGACAGGTCCGATCCGCCGATGTTGAAGCTCGGGTTGTCGGCATCCTCCGAGTCGATACCGGAGGCTCCCTTGGCGGGTCCGCGTTCCTTCAGAGCCTCGATCGACTCGGCTTCTTCCTCGGACTTGCGCGGGGCGTCGTAATCGGTGGCCATTCTCTCCTGCATTCCCGTGCCGCGGGAGCGGCACCTCATCGTTCGAGCGGCCATAGTCTGCCCTACGATCACGGTTCGGCGCAAACTCTTCGCCTCGGATTTCTCTGTACGCGAAGTCTCGCAGGCATGTTCTCCGCGGCATTCTGGGGCACGCGCCGCGTCAATACCCAGAGGAACGGCGGATCTGTGGCAGCCTGGGTCGCGACTCACGAAGGGAAGCGCCGATGGACGAATTGCGCCTTGTGCGACGCGAAGAGCGTTCGCTGATCGTTGCCAACGACGCCGGCGAGGAGTTCCGTCTCGTCGTCGACGATGCCGTGCTCAGCGAAATGCGCCATCTGGGCCGGCGGGAGCGCGACACTTCCCGCGTGCGCCCACGCGAAATCCAATCCCTCATCAGAGCTGGAAAGACACGCTCGCAGGTCGCGCAGTTGACCGGCCTCGACGAGGCCGACATCGAGCGCTATGAGGAGCCCGTGATCGCCGAGCGCAACTATGTGCTCGAACGCGCCCACGCCGTACCCGTGCGCACCGGATCGGACGATGACGGCGATCAGCGCTTCGGCGCCGTGATCGCTGAGCGTCTCATCGGCCTCGGATGTGACACTAGTGAGTGGTCGTCATGGCGTGATCCCGAGACTGGTTGGATGATCGCCCTCGAGTTCATCTCCCACGATGTTGCGCATCGCGCGGTCTGGGCGTTTGAGCACCGCAAGGGCCTGCTTTCCCCGGTCAACCCCGACGCCGTCAACTTGTCGAAGCAGGGCGATGTCGGAGACAGGCTCATCCCGAAGCTGCGTGCCGTCGATGCAGCCGATGCCTCACCGCGTTTCGACTCCGGGGCTTTCCGCGAATCGTCCGAGGCTGAATCAGTTGCTTCCGAAGACGCCGCAGAAGCGCACGGTGACCCCGTCGAACCAGAGACCACTGCAGACCTCCCCGCCCCACTCTCCGACGCGAACGCCGAGTACCAGCGTCGTCGCGAGATCGATCAGCGCGCGATCAAGTCGGAGGCTGCGGACTCCGATCTGAGCCAAACCGCGGATCTGCTCGACGCTCTGCGCAAACGACGTGGCGAGCGCGATCGCAGCCGGAACACCGCGGAGGAGCCGCTCGAACGGCCGACGCCAGTGCACCCCAGTGTGCAGCCCGTGCCTCCGGCTCCTCCCGCTCCTGCGGCCGATCCTGAACCAATCCCAACTCCCCCGCGCAGCATCTGGGGTGCCGTGAGCGGCGCCCCAGAGGCAACTGAGCATACGACGGAGCAAACCGAGCTGGCCCGCCAGAACGAGGCAAACCGCAAGCCAGACTCCGGCCGCAAGGGCGAATCGTCGGAGGGCGAACGAGGCGGGCGAAAGGGCCGCGCTTCGATTCCCAGTTGGGATGACATCCTCTTCGGCACCCGCAGCGACGAGGACCCGGCGTAGGGGGTCTCGGCAACGCCCGCGAGGCGCTGTCTAAAACGCCGGCGTCGCTGCTGCGACGGCTGAAGCGAAGCCGCTGCCCGCGAGCGCACCCGCCAGCACAAGCGGCACGCCTCGCTCGTCCTCGCTGAACGACCCGTGCTGCCCCACCATGTCGAGCGAGCGCGGATCGTCGGCTGAGCTGTAGTAGGCCACCTGCTTGCGCGCCGCGATCACCACGTCGCCGATCCGCTGCGCAACCTCCGGCGCGACAGCACCGAAGCACCCGGAAGCGACGGCTTCCTCTCGCGTCGCGACCCACGCGCGGGCACCCTCGGCCTCGGCCCAGAGGCGCGCGACTGCCTGCGCGTCGGCACCGTCGAGCAGGAACAGTGAGCGGAAGCGGGGCTCTCCCCCAACCTCGTCGACATCCGCGAACAGCTCGGTATCGGCGTCGAGCATCACTTGCTGGTGCGCGCCAACGTCGACAATGCCGTGATCGGCTGTCACAACGACCCCAACGTCTCCAGGCAGCGTACGCAAGAACGCATCGAGTTCGGCGTCGAAACGTTCGAGCCACCGCGCCCAGGCGTCGCTCTGCCAGCCGTGCTCATGCGCCGCCTTGTCGAGCTCGTCGATGTAGAGATACGCCACGATAGGCTCGCCGCGCCGCAGCAGCTGCGACGCGGCCGCGAAGCGATCCTCGATCCGCTGCCCTGGTACGTACTCAGCACCGCTGAGAATTGCCTCAGTGAGGCCGCCTGTAGCGTGCGCCGGTCGCCCGATCGCGACGGGCCGAGCGCCGATAGCGCTGGCGACCGTGAACAGCGGCGTCGCTCGCTGCCAGGCCGAGCGATCCTCGATGCCCTGCCAATCTTTCAACGTGGTTACGAGGCCGAGCTTTGGGTGGCGGATCCGGTAGCCGATCAATCCGTGCGCACCGGGCAGGCGCCCGGTGGTGAGCGTGGTGAGCGCCGCACCCGTGGTCGATGGGGCAACGGTTTCGATGCGCCGTTTGGGCAGCTTGGCGAGCGCCGGGGCGTGCCCCTTGCGGGCCTGCAGATTCGCGTGGCCGAGGCCGTCGACCACGATCATCACGAAGGAGCGGATCGCGGGGAGCTTGGCGGTGTCGGGCACTGGCACGCCCGGGGTGATCTCGAGCGCTGCTCGCGGATCGACGCCGAGCCCCCTGGCGACCGCGGAGATCCCGCTTGGCAGAATCGCGGCCAGCCTCGCACCGTTGTCGGCGGTCGTCGGTAGCATGATCTCCATTATGACCGAATCCCGAAGTGACGCCCCGCACGAGACCGCGGGGGAACGCATCGAAGACATCGACATCTCGCAGGAGATGGAGGGATCATTTCTCGAGTACGCCTACTCGGTGATCTACTCGCGCGCTCTTCCCGACGCCCGCGACGGGCTCAAGCCCGTGCAGCGGCGCATCCTCTTCATGATGCAGGACATGGGCCTGCGCCCCGAGAAGGGCCACGTGAAGTCGGCGCGCGTCGTGGGCGAGGTGATGGGCAAGTTGCACCCGCACGGTGACGCGTCCATCTACGATGCGCTTGTGCGCCTCGCCCAGGGATTCGCGATGCGTTTGCCACTCGTCGACGGCCACGGCAACTTCGGCTCGCTTGATGACGGCCCAGCCGCGTCGCGTTACACGGAGGCGCGCCTCGCAGGCGCCGCGCTCGCGATGACCGAAGCGCTCGACGAAGACGTCGTTGACTTCGTGCCCAACTACGACAACCAGATCATGCAGCCGGAGGTGCTGCCCTCAGCGGTGCCCAATCTGCTGGTGAACGGTGCCAGTGGCATCGCTGTCGGCATGGCCACGAACCTCGCCCCGCACAACCTCATCGAGGTCGTCGACGGCGCGAAGCATCTGCTGCATCACCCGGAGGCCACCATTGACGAACTCATGGAGTTCATCCCGGGCCCAGATTTGCCGGGCGGCGGCATCATCGTCGGTCTCGACGGTGTGAAAGACGCCTACCGCACCGGGCGCGGCGCGTTCCGCACCCGCGCAAAGGTGTCGGTCGAGCCGCTCGGGCCGCGACGCACCGGCTTGATCGTCACCGAACTGCCCTACCTCGTCGGCCCCGAGCGCGTCATCGAGAAGATCAAGCAGGGCGTCGAAGCGAAAAAGCTCTCGGGCATTTCCGATGTGGCCGACCTCACCGACCGCAAGAACGGGTTGCGACTCGTCATCACCCTCAAGACCGGGTTCTCGCCTGAGGCCGTGCTCGAGCAGCTGTACCGCTACACCCCGCTTGAAGACTCGTTCAGCATCAACTCGGTGGCTCTGGTGAAGGGGCAGCCGCAGACGCTCGGCCTGCGTGAAATGCTGCGGGTCTTCCTCGACCACCGCGTCTCGGTGATTACGCGCCGCAGCGAATACCGCCTGAAGAAGCGCCGCGAACGGCTGCACCTCGTCGAAGGCCTGCTCATCGCGATCCTCGACATCGACGAGGTCATCCAACTCATCCGCACGAGCGACGACGCCGAGACGGCCCGCACGCGGCTCATGCAGGTGTTCGACCTCTCCGAGCCGCAGGCCGAGTACATCCTCGAGTTGCGCCTGCGCCGCCTCACGAAGTTCTCCAGGGTCGAGCTCGAATCCGAGCGAGACCAGCTGCGTGCCGAGATTGAGGCCCTGCTCGAAATTCTGAGCAGCGACGAGAAGCTCCGCGGCGTCGTCGCCGCCGAACTCGACCAGGCGGCCGAAGCGTTCGGCACCCCACGACGCACCGTGCTCACCGGAGCGGTGGCGCGACCAGCGCGCGCCTCAGCATCCGCGGCCTCGCTCGAAGTGGCCGACACCCCTTGCACGGTGCTGCTCTCGGCGACGGGCCGCGCGCTACGCATCGACCGCGACCCCGAGGCCGCAGAGTCGCCCCGCGCCGCAGCCCGGGCGACCAAGCACGGTGCCGTGGTGTCGCGCGCCGACGGCACTGTGCGGGGCGAGCTGGGCGCGATCCTCTCCGACGGCACCCTGCACCGCTTCACCCCCGTCGACCTGCCGCTCGTGCCGGCCGCATCCATCGCGTTCTCGGCCGGCGTGAAGATCGCCGATTACCTGGGCCTCACCGACAAAAAGCTCCGCGTCGTGGGTCTCGTGCCGCTCGACGTCGAAACGCCAGTAGGTCTCTTTACCGAGCAGGGCACGGTGAAGCGTGTGGTGCTCACCGACCTCCCTGCGAAGCCCTCGTTCGAGGTGATCGGGCTGAAAGCGGGCGACCGCCTCGTCGGCGCCTTCGCGGCGCCAGACGACAGCGAGTTCGCGGTGGTAACGAGCGATGCGCAGCTGCTGCGCTTCGCGGCATCCTCGGTGCGACCGCAGGGTCGCCCCGCCGCCGGAATGGCGGGGATCCGCCTCGGCAACGAAGCACGGGTCGTGTTCGCGGGAGCCGTGCCCAACGGCGCAGAGGCTCGCGTGGTCACCGTCGCCGACAGCTCGATCACTCTGCCGGGCACCGACGTCGCCACTGCGAAGGTGACCGAGTGGTCGGAGTTCCCAGCGAAGGGGCGCGCCACCGGCGGTGTGCGAGCTCAACGCTTCCTCAAGTGGGAAGACCAGATCGCCTGCGCGTGGATCGGCACCGGTGAACCTCGCGCTCTCGCCGCCGACGGCACAGCTCGCAAGCTGCCGAGCGAACTCGGCAAGCGCGACGGCTCCGGGCAGCCCATCGACGGTGCCGCAGCCTACGTCGGCGAAGCCCCGTAGCATTCATGTGGCACGGCCTTAGCGGGCCGTGCCACATCAGCGGCCGGCGATCCGCCCCCGCATGCCTGCGTCACAGCGCCACCATCAGCACCCCTACCACCACGATCCCCGCGGCCAGCAGCCGCAGCACCGGTCGGTTTTCTTTGTAGCGGATCGCACCGTAGAGCCCCACCAGCACCACGCTCACCTCACGCACAGGCGCCACCAACGACACCGGCGCAAGTGTCACAGCCGTCAACACGAGCACGTAGGAAAGCGGCGACAGCACACCAAAGGCGAGCAAACGCAACCTATTGCGGCGCAGCTCCTCACGCAGCCGCGCGATCGCTCCTCCGCGCTGCTCAAGCAGCAGCATCACGGAGAAAAGCGGAATCTCGGCGAGCGTGCACCCCACCATGAACGCCACAGGCGCGATTCCCGTGCCCGCCACTGCGTGAGCGTCCCACACCGTGTAGGCGGCAATCGCCACCCCTGTCAGGAGCCCATAGACGAGCCCGGGATCGAAGCGACGCCGCCGCACTCCTCGGCCGGGTCGGCCGACAACACCAAACGCCGCAACACCTCCGATCACCAGTAGCACACCGATGAGCGCGCCAGGGCCGGGGCGCTCGCCGAGCAGCGCGACGGCCACCACCACAGTGAGGATGGGAGCGGTGCCCCGCGCCGTCGCGTACACCGTGGAAAGATCACCGCGCGCATAGCCGCGTTGCAGCACGAGCATATAGAGCACATGCAGTGCACCGGAAACACCGACACCCAGCAGGAACGCGCCGGCCGAGGCAGTGCCGAGCCCGCCGGTAACGGGCACCACAGCAGCCCAGAGGAGGGTGCTCGCCACCAAGCCCCACCAGAGGAACGGCACACCGGAACGGCTCGAACCGTGCGCGATGATGTTCCACGCCGCGTGAGTGATCGCCGCAGCGAGCACGAGAAACAGGGCTGAAATGGGCACGGCAGAACCTTCTGCCCGATCGCGAACGGCGCGACGGGCGAGGTTCCTCCGGGCTTTTGTCCTGTCAGATGACGCCGGATCATGGAACCCGACGTGGCACCGCTCGGACCAGACGGATCAGGTGCGAACACCGCGACCCCGGAACCCTAGGCGCTATCGCTTTCAAGCCTAGCAGCGGGCCGACCGCCCGTGAGCTCGGCCGGTCCGCTGTACGCTACGCGTCGATGCGCTCCCTGTCGAGATCGTCGGCGTTCTCCACGATGAACTCCTTGCGTGGAGCAACCTCGTTGCCCATCAGCAGCTCGAATACCCGAGAGGCGGCCTGCGCATCCTCCACACGCACGCGACGCAGCGTGCGCTGCGAACGATCCATTGTCGTCTCCGCGAGCTGATCCGCATCCATCTCACCGAGGCCCTTGTACCGCTGAATGGGCTCCTGATACTTCTTACCGCGCTTGCGCAGATCGGCGAGCAACACCGTCAGCTCGCGTTCGCTGTAGGTGTAGATGACGTCGTTCGGTTTGCGCCCGGCGTTCTGCACGATCACCCGGTGCAGCGGCGGCACTGCGGCGTAGACGCGCCCCGCCTCGAGCATCGGCCGCATGTAGCGGAAGAACAGCGTGAGCAACAGCGTGCGAATGTGCGCGCCATCAACATCGGCGTCGCTCATGAGGATCACCTTGCCGTAACGTGCCGAATCGATCTCGAAATCACGGCCAGACCCCGCACCGATGACCTTGATGATGGCACCGCACTCGGCATTCGACAGCATCTCGGCGACAGAGGCTTTCTGCACATTGAGGAT
This sequence comes from Leucobacter sp. VD1, assembly GCF_037150695.1. Lineage (NCBI taxonomy): Bacteria > Bacillati > Actinomycetota > Actinomycetes > Micrococcales > Microbacteriaceae > Leucobacter > Leucobacter sp. VD1. The sequence goes on along the minus strand of NZ_JBBCPO010000001.1, from coordinate 874,264 downwards.
CTTGCCGCGAATCGGCAGCAGCGCCTGAAACTCGCTGTCGCGCGCAGGGCGGGCCGTGCCGAGTGCGCTATCGCCCTCGACGATGAACAGCTCGGTTTCGGCCACGTTCTTCGAGCGGCAGTCGATGAGCTTCGCCGGCAGCGACGAGCTTTCGAGTGAGCTTTTCCGACGCGCGGTATCCCGCTGAGCTCGCAGCGCGATGCGGGCCTTCATCTCGGAGACCATCTTCTCGAGCAGGGCGCTCGTCTGGGCTTTATCGTCGCGCTTGGTCGAGGCGTAACGCTCGTCGAGACCCTTCACGATGGCGCGGGAGACGATGGAGCGCACAGCAGCGGTGCCGAGCACCTCCTTGGTCTGGCCCTCGAACTGAGGTTCTGGCACACGCACGGTCACCACTGCGGTGAGACCAGTGAGAATGTCGTCCTTGTCGGGCCGGTCGCTGCCGGCCTTCAGCTTGCGAGCGTTCTGCTCGATTTGCTTGCGGAAGAAACGAGTGAGCCCCTGTTCGAAGCCGCTGAGATGCGTGCCGCCCTTCGGCGTCGAGATAATGTTGACAAAGGTTTGCACCTCGGTGTCGTAGCCGGTGCCCCAGCGCAATGCGATATCGACCTCGCAGCTGCGCTCCACCTCGCGCGACACCAGGTGCCCGGTTTGTTCGTCCATCACGGGCACCGTCTCAGTGAAGGTGCCGGAATCGATGATCCGCCAAGTTTCAGTGAGGGGCGCATCGACCGCGAGGAAATCGACGAACTCAGAAATGCCACCCTCGTACTCGAAGCGGTGCACCGGCGGCTCACCGGCCTCGGTGAGCGACTCAGGCCGACGATCAGTGATTTCGATGGCGAGGCCGGGCACGAGGAACGCGGTCTGACGTGCCCGGGCCACGAGAGCATCGGGTTCGAAGCGGGCGGTGGCGAGGAAGATTTGCGGATCGGCCCAGTAGCGCACGCGGGTGCCGGTTACGCCCTTCTTCACCTTGCCAACGACGCGCAACTCCGAGGAATCCTCGAACGCGGTGAACGGGGCATCGGGACCATCGCCGTCGAAGATGCCAGGCTCGCCGTGACGGAACGACATCGCCCAGGTCTTGCCGTCGCGATCGACCTCGACGTCGAGCCGGGAAGAGAGTGCGTTCACCACCGATGCGCCGACGCCGTGCAGACCACCGGAAGAGGCGTAGCCGCCGCCGCCGAACTTGCCGCCAGCGTGCAGCTTCGTGAAGACGAGTTCGACGCCGGACAGGCCGCTCTTCGGCTCGACATCGACAGGCACGCCGCGCCCCTGATCGGAGACCGTCACACTGCCGTCTTCGTGGAGGGTGATGCCGATCTCACGGCCGTGTCCTGCCAGGGCCTCGTCGACGGAGTTGTCGATGATCTCCCAGAGGCAGTGCATGAGACCGCGCGAATCGGTCGTGCCGATGTACATGCCGGGCCGCTTGCGCACCGCTTCGAGACCTTCGAGCACGGTGAGGTGCCTGGCGGAGTAGCTCGACTCCGCTGAGGTGGACGTTGCCGCCCCGGTCGCTGAACGCTCCGATGCCACTGTGGGGATCTCCTCTGCTCGACGGACGCATCTACCCTAGGGCAGACCACCGACGTGGACTGTCGTATCGCTCGGCGAGTGCGGATCCCGCGCGATGCGGGGCTACGCGCACAGCGAACCCGGGCTCGCTGAGGCACGAAAATCACCTCGGCGTGCTTGGATAGAGGTGGAACGATTGATCGGACGAACGGGAGGATGCCATGACGACACTCGAGCAAGATCGTGCGACCGAGGTCGAGGCGGCGGATCGCCCGCTCAGCGCCTTGGACCGCTGCGACAGCTGCGGCGCCCAGGCATATGTGCGAGTGATGCTCAGCGGCAGTGAGCTGCTTTTCTGCGCCCACCACGCCCACAAGCATGAAGAGAAGCTGCGCCCGATGGCAGAGGTATGGCACGACGAGAGCCACCGCCTCGGGGCCTAGAACTTTCCCGCAGCACACACGAAGCGCCGCCCCTCGAATCACTTCGAGGGGCGGCGCTTCGGCTATGCGCCTGCTGGCGACTTACTCCAGGTAGTCGCGCAGCTGCTGCGAGCGTGAGGGGTGACGCAGCTTCGCCATCGTCTTCGACTCGATCTGGCGAATGCGCTCGCGCGTCACACCGAAGGTGTCACCGATCTGATCGAGCGTCTTCGGCATCCCGTCACCGAGGCCGAAGCGCATGCGGATCACTCCGGCTTCGCGCTCGGAGAGCGAATCGAGCAGCTGCTCGAGCTGCTGCTGCAGCATCGTAAAGCCCACCGCATCGGCCGGCACGACCGCTTCGGTGTCCTCAATGAGATCACCGAACTCGCTGTCGCCATCTTCACCAAGCGGGGTATGCAGCGAGATGGGCTCGCGCCCGTACTTCTGCACCTCGACGACCTTCTCAGGGGTCATGTCGAGCTCGCGGCTCAGTTCTTCAGGGGTGGGCTCGCGGCCGAGATCCTGCAGCATCTGACGCTGCACGCGCGCGAGCTTATTGATGACCTCCACCATGTGCACCGGGATGCGGATGGTGCGAGCCTGATCAGCCATGGCGCGCGTGATGGCCTGGCGGATCCACCAGGTCGCGTAGGTCGAGAACTTGAAGCCCTTGGTGTAGTCGAACTTCTCAACCGCGCGGATCAGGCCGAGGTTGCCCTCCTGAATGAGGTCGAGAAACTGCATCCCGCGTCCCGTGTAGCGCTTCGCGAGCGACACCACGAGGCGCAGGTTCGCGCCGAGCAGATGGCTCTTCGCGCGCTGGCCGTCACGAGCCACCCACTTGAGTTCACGGGTGAGCTTCTTCGAGAGGCCCTTCTCAGTCGCGAGCTTCTCCTCCGCGAACAGGCCTGCTTCGATTCGCATCGCAAGCTCGACCTCTTCAGCGGCATTCAGCAGCGCAACCTTGCCGATCTGCTTGAGGTAGTCCTTCACCGGATCCGCGGTTGCACCGGGGATTGCGGTAGTGACAGTGGGCACGTCCTCCTCATCGGAGGCCTTGAGCACGATTGCACCGGTGGGCAGAGGCTCGGCCACCACGGGGCTGGGCTTCTCCTCCTCGGCTTCTGCGTTCTCTTCATCGACCTCGGCGTCGACTTCGTCGAGCAGATCGTCTTTCTTGCTCGCGCGACGCCCGGCAGGCTTCTGAGCTGCCGACGCGGCCTTCTTGGGCGCAGCCTTCTTGGCGGCGGGGGCTTTCTTCGCCGCCGGCGCCTTCTTCGGTGCCGCGGCCTCGACGACCTCCTCCGTTGCGACCTGATCGGCCGTCTCGGAATCCTTCTTCGCCGCCTTCGCGGACGTTGCACGAGTCCTGGTCGTGGATGCAGTTGCCACGCAGCCGCCTCTCTGTCTGGTGTCTCCGCCTGAGCCGTCGATGGCATCGACGAGTGCTCACAGCATGAAAACCCATGTCAAGCCCGTCGTATTCCCGAGCACGGGATAACGCCGGATTGAATGGGCTACAACCTCTATTATTGCATGCCGAGCGCGCCCCATCTGACAGCCGCTGCAGTGCCCTCAGCGACCGCCGCCGAGTCCGCTATCGCCGTCCGATCCGGCGCCTGAATCATCGTCGGAATCGGATCCGGTTTGGCGCTCCGCGAGGAAGCGCTCAAGCTCGCTCGCCAGCTGCTCCGCGGTCGGAATCATGCCGTCTTCGCCGATCAAAGGCGAACGGATGGTCTGATCCTCCATATATGCGTCGTAACGCCCCTCAAGCGTGCGCACCATATCGAGCGACTCCTGATTTCCGGCGATCTGCTCGTCAACCTGCGTCATGAAACGACGTGAGGCCTCGCGTACCGAGTCGGTCGATAGGATCAGCCCTGTTGCCGCCATGATGCCGTCGAGAGCCGCGTAGAGGGCCTCCGGGTACTCGGTGTTCGCGAGATAGTGCGGGATCAGCAGCGCGAATCCCACCACCTCCTCACCGAGGCTGTGCAGCCGATACTCGAGCACATGCGCCGCAGAGGCCGACAGCCGAGTGGTCGGACGCCACACCGAGCGCTCCTCGATGAGATCATCACGCGATCCGCTGACCGTCATCGATATTGGCCGAGTGTGAGGCACCGGCATGGGAAGCGCGTGCGACCACACCGTGATCGAGACCTCGAACTCGTGCACCAGCAGCAACACCGTGTCGATGAACTGCTCCCAGCGGAAGTCGGGCTCGTACCCACTCAACAGCAGGAACGGCTTGCCGAGCTCGTCGTGCACGAGGCTGAGCATGAGCTCCTCGGGAGAGTAATCGACGAGGTGATCCTCATCGAAAGTGATGACCGGCCGACGCGCGCGGTAGTCGAGCAGCAGGTCTGCGTTGAAACGCACCAGCTCTTCAGGCTCGTAGCGATCCCAGAGATACTCCTCGAGCTGCGAGACCGCGCCGCCGGCATCGGTCAGCCCCTGCATGGCAACAACGAGCGGCAGGCCGCGCGGCACCCGCGCCCGTCGCTCGGCGTAGTCTGCGGAGAAGATCGAATCGGTCACGCCTCCATCCTACGAAGCCACGAGCACGGCGCGCCCGTGCGCCGTCACGCCGACAGCGAACCGGCCAGCCGCATGCGGAGCACCCGAGCCACCACACAGCGCCGGGTGTAGGCTGGACGCAGTGCGCCCGACACCACCCCGGGCCGCCGAGACACATTGCGAACACCCCGAGGGAGATCCCACTTGGCCGATCAGCAGTTTGACATCGTCGTTCTGGGCGGCGGAAGCGCCGGCTATGCAGCCGCCATCCGTGCGACGCAGCTCGGCTTCAGCGCCGCCGTCATCGAGAAGGACAAGCTCGGCGGCACCTGCCTGCACCGCGGTTGCGTGCCCACCAAGGCCCTGCTCCACTCTGCCGAGATCGCCGATGTGGCGCGCGACGGTGAGGCGTACGGCGTGCTCACGAGCGTTTCCGGCGTCGATATCGCAGGCGTCACCCGATTCCGCGAGAACCTCGTGGCGGGCAAGTTCAAGGGCCTGCAGGGTCTCCTCAAGGCCAACGGCATCACTGTCATCGCCGGAGAGGGCCGCCTCGTCTCGCCCACCACGGTGCAGGTGGGCGAGGATCGCATCAGTGGCAAGCACGTCGTGCTCGCCACTGGTTCATTCTCACGCTCGCTTCCCGGGCTTGAGATCGGTGGCCGCGTCATCACCAGCGAGCACGCACTCGAACTGCAGGAGATCCCGAAGCGAGTAGTCATCCTTGGCGGCGGCGTGATCGGTGTGGAGTTCGCCAGCGTGTGGCGTTCCTTCGGCTCTGAGGTCACCATCGTGGAGGGTCTCCCCCACCTGGTTCCCAATGAAGAGGAGTCTGTCTCGAAGCAGCTCGAGCGCGCCTTCCGCAAGCGCGGTATCGACTTCAAGATCGGCGTGCGCTTCAAGTCGGTCTCTCAGGATGCAAACGGCGTCTCGGTGTCGCTCGAAGACGGCACCGAGCTGGCAGCCGACTACCTGCTCGTCGCCGTCGGTCGCGGCCCCGCGACGCAGGGCCTCGGTTTCGAGGAGGTCGGGATCGCAATGGATCGCGGCTTCGTGCTTACCGATGAGCGGCTCGCCACCAACGTGCCCGGCGTCTACGCCGTCGGCGACATCGTTCCCGGCCTGCAGCTCGCGCACAGGGGCTACCAGCAGGGCATCTTCGTTGCCGAAGAGATCGCCGGTCTCGCACCTGTCGTGGTGCAGGACGTCAACATCCCGAAGATCACCTACTGCGACCCTGAGATCGCGTCCGTCGGGCTCACCGAGGCCAAGGCTAAAGAGCAGTTCGGCGCCGAAAACGTGAGCAGCTACGAGTACAACCTCGCGGGCAACGCGAAGAGCTCGATCCTGGGCACCGCCGGCACGGTGAAGGCCGTGCGCGTGAACAACGGCCCCGTGGTGGGTGTGCACATGATCGGTGCCCGCGTTGGCGAGCTCGTGGGCGAAGCACAGCTCATCGTCAACTGGGAAGCGTACCCAGAAGACGTCGCCCCCTTCATCCACGGCCACCCGACCCAAAACGAGACCATCGGCGAGGCCATGCTGAAGCTCGCCGGCAAGCCGCTGCACGCCATCTGAGCGCGGCGACAGACTTTTACGAACGAAACAGGAGATAAGCACGATGAGTGAATCGGTGGTCCTCCCCGCACTGGGCGAGAGTGTGACCGAGGGCACGGTGACCCGCTGGCTGAAGAACGTGGGCGATACCGTCGAGGTCGACGAGCCCCTGCTCGAAGTCTCGACAGACAAGGTCGACACCGAGATCCCCTCCCCCGTCTCTGGCGTGGTGGAAGAGATCCTCGTGCAGGAGGACGAGACCGCTGAGGTCGGTGCCGTGCTCGCACGCGTGGGTGACGGCAGCGGTGCATCCGCTCAGAACGCGGCACCTGCTGCTGCGGCTCCCGAGGCGCCCGCGGCACCTGCCGCTGAAGCCCCCGCGGCCCCGCAGCCCGCAGCTGCTCCCGCGCAGCCCGCAGCGGCGCAAGAAGCACCGGCTGCCCCCACCTCCGCTGACGCGCAGGACATCGTGCTGCCCTCCCTCGGCGAGAGCATCACCGAGGGCACGGTGACCCGCTGGTTGAAGAGTGTCGGTGAGACCGTCGAGGTCGATGAGCCTCTCCTTGAAGTGTCGACAGACAAGGTTGACACCGAGGTGCCCTCGCCGATTGCGGGCGTGCTGCAGGAGATCGTGGTGCAGGAGGACGACACCGTCGAGGTCGGCGGCGTGCTCGCGCGCGTCGGCAGCGGTGCCGTTGCCCAGGCCGCCCCCGCCCAGCCGGCGGCCGAGGCCACCCCCGCGCCGGCGGCCCCCGCCGTTGAACAGCCCGCGGCAGCCGAGGCCCCCGCACCTGCTGCCGAGACGGTACAGCCGGCCGCGGCACCCGCGCAGCCCGCAGCTGCTGCACAGCCCGCTGCGGCACAGCCCGCTGCGGCACAGCCCGCAGCTGCTGCTCAGCCCGCTGCGGCACAGCAGCCCGCTGCCCAGGCGCAGTCGACAGCCTCCGCAGGCTACGTGACACCGATCGTGCGCAAGCTCGCTCACGAAATCGGCGTCGACCTGTCGGCGGTCGCGGGCACCGGTGTTGGTGGCCGCATCCGCAAGGAAGACGTGCTGGCCGCCGCCGAGACGACGAAGAGCTCGGCACCCGCGGCAGTAGCTGCCCCCGCGGTGCAGGTATCGGAGCTGCGTGGCACCACGCAGAAGATGAGCCGCCTGCGCAAGGTGATCTCTGAGCGGGCCGTGGCATCGCTGCAGAGCACCGCACAGCTCACCACCGTCGTCGAGGTCGACGTGACGCGCGTCGCGCGTCTGCGTCAGGCGAAGAAAGACGAGTTCCTGCAGAAGACCGGCTCGAAGCTCTCTTTCCTGCCGTTCTTCGCTTTGGCCGCGGCTGAGGCGCTGCGCACCTACCCGATCATCAACGCGACCGTTGACGGCGACTCGATCGTCTACCCCGATACCGAGAACATCAGCATCGCGGTCGACACGGAGCGCGGTCTGCTCACCCCGGTGCTGCGCGCCGCTGGTGAGAAGAACCTCGCGCAGATCTCGGGCGAGATCGCGGATCTTGCCGAGCGCACTCGCGACAACAAGCTCACCCCCGATGAGCTGAGCGGTGGCACCTTCACCCTCACCAACACCGGTTCGCGTGGGGCGCTCTTCGACACCCCGCTCGTGTTCCTGCCGCAGTCCGCGATTCTCGGCACCGGCGCTGTGGTGAAGAAGCCTGTTGTGATCTCGGGCCCCGAAGGTGATTCGATTGCGGTGCGCTCGACGGTCTACCTGGCACTCTCCTACGATCACCGCATCGTCGACGGTGCAGACGCCGCCCGCTTCCTCACCCAGGTGAAGCAGCGTCTTGAGGCCGGCGATTTCGAGGGCAACCTCGGCATCTGATCCGTATCAGAACCCGCGTGGGCCGCGGTCGCCTTATCGGCGGCCGCGGCCCATTTCATTGCATGGGTCTTGCCACGGCGCGGGCGTGATCCTCTGGCGCAACGCATAGGAAATCGCATCGCACGCGAATTGTAGGTCCCACTGGCCTCCGAGCGCCTCGATATCGCCCACGGCCTCTTCGAGAGCCTCACAGACGAGCCCAGCAGCTCCGGTGGTGTCCCAGGCGCGCACGGCGCTCGTGAGGCGACGAATCGGCAACCCAATTGCCGTGCATCCTCGATCGTGGGTGTGGGCGTCTGGCAAGCGGCCTGATCCGCCGCGGGGGTCTGCGCAGCCCCCCAGTGACCTGAGTTCGATTCCTGCAAGGCAGATCCGCTCCGCCCTGGCCGCGAGCCGCGAGGCACTTCCGGCCCGCGTAACCGTGCGTGCGCTTCGTCTCATGCTGCTCCCTCTGCGACTCCCGGAGATGAGCCCGGGCGCGACACCAGTCTCGCCGGTGCGCGACTGTGGACGACTCTTACAAAAGGCATCTGTGGAGAACTCGCCCGAAGTTCGCCGAATCCTGCTGCTGTGAGCGAACATCCGACTCCCTACGGGTGTCGAGAGGCGCCGCGCGGTCGGCAGGCACGGCAAGAGCCGATATCCTAGATGGCATGGCAGCAGAGAAGGCGAAGCGCAACGGTCGCATCAGGCAGATGGTGGAGATCTACAAGACCACCAAGGTTCACGATCGCAACCTCCCCTGGGTGCTACTGCTGTGCTTCATCGCCCCCGTGGCAGTCTCCGTGCTGCTCGCGTGGCTGCTGCCCGGCGGCTGGTTCGGGTGGATCATCTGGCCAGTCACGGGTGTGCTCGTCGGCATCCTGCTGGTAATGATCATGCTCGGCCGACGCGCCGAACGCATGGCGTACCAGCAGATCGAAGGGCGACCGGGTGCTGTGGGCGCGGTTGTGCAGAGCGCTCTGCGCCGCTCCTGGCGCGGATCCGAGGTTCCCGTCGCGATGAACCGCAACCAGGATGCGGTCTACCGGGTGGTGGGCCGCGGAGGTGTCGTGCTGATCTCGGAGGGTTCCCGCCAGCGCACCGAGCGCATGGCGGCCGACGAGGAACGCAAGATCAAGCGCGCGCTTCGCAACGTCGAGGTCGTGCACCTGTATGTCGGGCCCGACGGCGACGGCGTTCCGCTGCCGAAGCTCTCAAAGACACTGGTTCGCCTGAAGCCCAAGCTCAACCGCAATGAGGTTGCTGCGGTCTACAACCGGCTCTCCTCGCTACAGGCCACACCTGTGGGCATCCCCAAAGGCATGGACCCCAATCGGGTTCGCCCGCAGCGCCCGCGTTGAGCCCCATGCCAGCGCCCTCCGCTCCGCAACGATTCGGCGATCTCGAGCCCAGCAAGTGGCCGGGTGAGCGCCTCGGTCTCCCCGATGCGGGCCCGCGGTCCGTTGCCCGGCTCGGCCGCCGAACGCTCGCGATCCTCCTCGACTGGGGGCTCGCCGCACTGCCGGCGTACCTGCTCATCGGGGGCGCTCATCCCGAGTGGTGGAACTACCTGATCTTCGCAGTGATGCAGATCGTGTTCATCCCCACCATCGGCGGTTCCATCGGTCACCGCCTGCTCGGTATGCGCGTCGTGCCGATCGCCGGTGGTTGGGTGGGCCTGTGGCGGCCAGTGGTGCGCACGCTGCTGCTGTGCCTCGTGATCCCGGTGCTCGTGTGGGACTCCGATCAGCGCGGCTTCCACGACAAGATCGCAGGGACGGTGCTGATCCGTGCCTGATCCTGTTCAGGGCTATCCGCACCCCCGTGTAACACCCGCGAAACACACGAATCACGGATTTGAAATCAGGCTCGCATAGGCTGGTACCAAGCAATCGGCCTGCGACGTCGTGAACGCACGGCCGATCTGACATCGAGGAGCAGTATGTTCACCACCCCCCAAGAAGTGATCGACTTCATCAAGGAGACCGACGTCAAGTTCGTCGACATCCGCTTCGTCGACCTCCCCGGCGTGCAGCAGCACTTCAACATCCCGGCATCCACCGTCGACCTCGAGTTCTTCGAGATCGGGCAGATGTTCGACGGCTCTTCGATCCGCGGCTTTGCAGGCATCGCTGAGTCCGACATGCAGTTGATCCCCGATGTCAGCACCGCCTACATCGATCAATTCCGCGCCGAGCGCACCCTGATCCTGGTCTGCGACATTTTCAACCCGCGCACCGGTGAGATCTACTCGAAGGATCCCCGTCAGATCGCGAAGAAGGCAGAGCAGTACCTCGCCTCCACGGGCATCGCCGACACCGCGTTCTTCGCACCCGAAGCCGAGTTCTACATTCTCGACTCGGTGCGTCATGAGACCACCCCCCGCCGCACCTTCTTCGAGATCGATTCCGAGGAAGCCGGCTGGAACTCCGCCCGCGCCGACGAGGGCGGCAACCTGGGCCACCACACCCCAGCCAAGGGCGGCTATTTCCCTGTCTCCCCCGTTGATAAGCAGGCGGATCTGCGTGACGATATTTCGCTGCGACTGATCGAGGCTGGTCTCCAGCTTGAGCGCTCACATCACGAGGTTGGCGCTCCCGGCCAGGCGGAGATCAACTACCGCTTCGACACGCTGGTAAAGGCTGCCGATGATGTGCTGAAGTTCAAGTACATCGTCAAGAACACCTCCGAGCTGTGGGGCAAGACCGCAACCTTCATGCCGAAGCCTGTCTTCGGAGACAACGGTTCGGGCATGCACACCCACATGTCGCTCTGGAAGGGCGGCGAGCCGCTGTTCTACGACGAGAACGGCTACGCTCAGCTCTCGGATGTGGCCCGCTGGTACATCGGCGGCATTCTGCACCACGCGCCAGCGCTTCTCGCGTTCACGAACCCTACGATCAACAGCTACCGCCGCCTGGTCAAGGGCTACGAGGCGCCCGTCAACCTCGCCTACTCGGCGGGCAACCGTTCGGCTGCGGTGCGCATCCCGCTCACCGGCTCCAACCCGAAGGCGAAGCGCATTGAGTTCCGCGCACCCGACGCCTCGGGTAACCCCTACCTCGCGTTCGCCGCGCAGCTGATGGCCGGCCTCGACGGCATCCGCAACCGTATCGAGCCGATGGAGCCGATCGACAAGGATCTCTACGAGCTTCCCCCGGAGGAGGCGAAGAACATCCCGCAGGTGCCCGGCTCGCTCGACGAGGCCCTTGATGCACTCGAGGCGAACCACCAGTTCCTCCTTGAGGGCGGTGTCTTCAGCGAAGAAGTGATCCAGACCTGGATCGACTACAAGCGCGAGTACGAGATCCTGCCAATGGCAGTGCGCGTGCACCCCTTCGAGTACGAGCTGTACTACGGGGTGTAACGACCCGTAGTACCGATGCGAAGCGCCCCTCACCACTCTCCGTGGCGAGGGGCGCTTCTCTGCGCCATCAGACCTCTGCAGCGCCCGTTTTCAGTGGTCGCTGACCCCGGATGAGGGTGCATGGAGACCGCACTGAGGTCGCGACCGCATACGGTTGGAGGTGCTGCGGCATTATCTCGAGGCTTTTCGTGCGGTGTCTGAACAGCCGCGGTACTACGCTGACCTCAAGGCATTGAGACTCGAAGGGGAGCCGCTCATGGAAACCGTTCTGTTCATCACCCAACTTTTGGTCGTACTCGGTTGCATCGTAATGGGCACACGCTCCAGCGGTGTTGGGCTTGGGCTTTGGGGCGGCACAGGTGTAGCGATCCTCGTATTCGTCTTCAGGCTCACACCCGGAAACCCGCCGGTAGACGCATTGCTCATCGTGCTTTCAGTCGTCCTCGCCTCTTCGATGATGCAGGCCGCCGGTGGCATCGATTGGCTCGTTTCCGTGGCTGCAAAACTCATCGCGAAGAACCCCAAGCAGATCACGCTCGTCGCCCCGCTCGTCTCCTTCGTATTCTCAGTCGGAGCCGGCACTTCGAACATTCTCTACCCGTTGCTGCCTGTCATCCAAGATCTGTCGTATCGCAATGGCATTCGCCCCTCGCGGCCGCTGTCGCTCTCAGTAGTCGCGACTGGTGTAGCCCTCGCCTGCAGCCCGGTGTCAGCTGCAATGGCAGCAATGGTCACGCTCACCGATGTCGCGCCCTGGAATTTCGAGCTCATCGATATCCTAAAGGTGACCATTCCAGCTGCCATCGTGGGCATCGTGTTGTCAAGCTTCATCGTCAATCGAATCGGCGCGGAGATCTCCGCGGATCCTGAGATCCAGGCGAAGATCACGTCAGGAGAGATTCCACCGCCTGGGGACTCTGGGGCCGCTGTCCAGGCAAATGTTACTGTCACCAAGTCGGGGCGCAATGCAGCGCTGGTCTTTCTCCTTGGCGTTGTTGCCATCGTCATATTCGGGCTCTGGAAAGGTCTGCGCCCACTCGACGGAGCCGGTGACCCAGTTTCTATGCCGCCGATTATTGAAATCGTGATGTTTGCGGTCGGCACGATCATCTTGCTCGTTTCTCGCCCGAAAGTCGCGGAGATACCGACCACAACAGTGTTCAAAGCAGGCATGGTGTCGGCAATTGCGCTCTTCGGTCTCGCCTGGCTCACCGACACCTTCCTTTCGGCGCACACCGATCTCATCGCTGGTGGTGTTGGCGCGCTCGTAGAGGTCGCCCCGTGGATCTTCGCGCTCGGCATCTTCCTCGTCTGCGTTCTCACAACGAGCCAGTCAACCGCCACCCGCACCATCGTGCCCATTGGCTTGGCTGCAGGCGTACCGCTCGGACTGCTGTCGGGCATGTGGGCCGGAGCATTTGCAGGTATCTATCTTCTGCCTACGAATGGTTCGCAGATTGCCGCCGCGAACTTCGACACCTCTGGCTCGACGAAACTCGGCACCAAGCTCTACGACCACTCGTTCTTCGTACCGACGTTGGTTCTGGCTGCGATTACCATTGCGTTCGGCGCATTGTTCGGTGCGCTCTGGGGTGGGTAGCGCTACGCTCCCGTCAGATCATGCACTTTCGCGGAACAGATTCCACGATCGCATACAGCTGCGGGCGATCATATCGATGTGCGCCTGATCCTCGTCGACCCAGTCAATTCCGGGCCGGTGGAGCTCTTTGGCCGCAGCTTCACCGAGCAGAAACTCACGAAGAAACTCTGCCTGTACCGCTCCGAGCACAAGTCCAGCTGCTCTGGCTTCCTCCGCGAGGTCTCGAAACTTCTGGCCGTCGACAAGAATTTCTTGGCTTCCGAGGTATGGCTGGTTGAGCGCGACATCTTCAGGCTCGCGTACTTGGAAGCCCTCCCGGTGTGACTCGGCCAGGCGTCTGAGCGCTGCAGGGAGCATGGTCGGAGGATCGTCGGGGGCTCGCGACTCGCCGCGAGCATCACCTCGGTTCGACAGAGCCACCACTCTTGGCAGCCGATCTTGGGGCAGGCGCTCGACGTTCACCGCTCCCTCTCGTGTGGTGGTGGTGTTCATCGTGTCGTGAAACGAGAGTCGGGTGAAGCTGCCTCCATGTTCGAGCCCGCGAGCTACGAATCTGTCTACGAGATCTTCACAGGTGCGCTGGTAGACGTCGACACCTTGCTGAGCGGTGGTAGCGAACGCGTCAACCAGCCGATCGAGGTCTGCGGAGTTCTCGGGAATCTCAATTATTGGAAAGAAGGAGAAGGTCACCGGCCGGATCGCATCAACACCGGTGAGGTCAACTCTCTGCCAGGGACCCGCCGCCCTCACGCGCGCAATCGCCTCGGCTAGCTTCGCGCGCACGTCATCTGGCTTCGCGCGATTCGGGTCGCGCACGAGACGCGGATGCTGGTTGATCACAGCAACAATTCGAGGATCGATCTCGGCCCAGCGCTTCACAACGCCTGCCGTGGCAACGTCCGAGAAGTCATTCTGCAAGCGTCGAGTGAGAGCGGGTGAGATGAACTCCGCGATCTCTTCAGGAATTGCGGAACCTGAATGCGGGGTGGTCACGAGAACATCAGCTTGCGAAATAGCCTGCTCGAGCGTGCGGCCACCGTTAGTCTTCCCCTGCCAATGCGTGATTTCGTCGGCAGAAAACGTTGTACCTGCGGGAATGAGATCGAGACCGCTCATGGCCTCAGCGTAGCCGCCCGGACAGGGTTTCCCAAGGAATGCTCTACAACGGAGCTTCGGAAGCCCGCCAGCACCCCGCGAGATGGTCGTCGACCATGCCGGCCGACTGCATCAGCGCGTACATGGTGGTCGGCCCCACAAACCGGAAACCCCGCCGGCGCAGCTCCTTGCTCAGTGCCGTCGACTCGGGCGTGGTGGCAGGCACCTCCGCCATCGAAGCGGGGCGCAGGCGGGCAGCGTCACCCGAAGGCGCGAACGACCACATCAGCAAGTCAAGTTCGCCTCCCCGCATGTCACGCACCAGAGCAGCATTGCCGATCACGGCGGTGATCTTCGCGCGATTGCGCACGATGCCGGCATCGGCCATCAAACGAGCAACGTCATCGGCATCGAACTCTGCGACCCTGGCTGGTTCGAAACCTGCGAATGCCTCACGAAAATTGGGCCGCTTGCGCAGGATCGTGATCCACGAGAGCCCCGCCTGAAAACCTCCCAGCGACATCTTCTCGAACAGCGCACGGTCTCCCCGCAGCGGAATACCCCACTCTTCGTCGTGGTAGCGGCGGTACTCCGGGTCGTCTCCGACCCAGCCGCAGCGAGCGATTCCATCAGACCCCGTCACGATCGCGTTCACCAAGACAGGCTATCAAGCCGAGCCATCCGGCACAGCAGAAGCCCCCGGCCGCAGGGCCGGGGGCTTCGCTCTTTCGTGTCAGGCGACGTCGCTGTCGCGTGGCTCACCGATCAGGATTCGAGTTCGTCTTCGAACTCAGCACCGTCTTCAGCGAGGAGGGCCTCGAGAAATGACTGTAGGTACTGCATAACGATCAGATTACGCTTCGGTAACGCTGTAGGGAAGACCTGAGCGTGAACTTCGCGATGATATTGCGTATCGTGACGGTGAACGAGGTCACGGCAGTGGGAAGCGCACGTCCTGATCCGTGTAACCGAAGAACTCGCGCTCGAAGACGGTGCGGGCACGACGGGACACCGCGAACCAACGCTCCTCAAGCTCGAATGTGCGGCCCCGAGGCAGGTCGAGCACCCCGGCAATGCCATCAAGATCGCTCCGATCGACAGGCAAAGAATCAGAAGAACGGCCCGTCCACAGCTTCAAGGCACTGCGCACCCGGCTCGCGAACCGCCACGAGTCGGCAAGGTGCTCGGCATCGATCGGATCGAGCAATTCGAGCTCGCTCGCCGCCGCCAAAGCGCGCAACGTCGAAACCGTGCGCAATGCTTCGAAGCGAGCTCCCTCGCGCAACTGCAGCAACTGCACCAACCACTCAACGTCGCTGATGCCGCCAGGGCCAAGCTTTAAATGCCGGCGCGGATCCGCCCCCTGCGGCAGCCGCTCCGCCTCGACGCGGGCCTTGATCCGCCGCACCTCCCGCACCTCAGCGTCACCGAACTCCGTGGGATAGCGGATCTCATCGGCCAAGGCAATGAAATCGGCGCCCAGCGCGGCATCACCCGCCACCACCCTGGCGCGCAGCAGCGCCTGGGCCTCCCACGTCACCGACCAACGCCGATAGTAGGAGCGGTACGCCTCAAGGCTGCGAGCGAGCGGGCCGTTCTTCCCCTCGGGCCGCAGATCGAAATCGAGGTCGACAGGGAAACGCGGATCCGAAACCAGCCGGCGCAGCTCCGAGATCAGCCGCACCCCCTCACGAGAAGCGAGATCCGGAGCCACCCCCTCAGGCGCGCGGAACACCGCGACCACATCGATATCGGAGGCGAAGCCGAGCTCTCCCCCGCCGTAACGGCCCATTCCCACAAGCGCGACCTCAAGCGGTTCGCCTTCCCACTTCGCGGCAGCATCGAGCCTGATCGCGGTGAGCAACGCGTCGAGCAGCGCAGTGTGCGCCGCATCAAGCCCCGCAGCAACCTCGGCCTCGCCGATGACCCCCGTCACCCTGCCCATCGCCAGCCGCAGCACCTCGCGCCGGTGCACCGTGCGCAGCGCAGCAGCAGCTGCCTCTGCGCCGTCACGGCGTGATGAGAGCGAACGCATCTCAGCAAACAGTTGATCACGGCCCACGGGGCGCAATTGCTCATCGCGCTCCAGCCACGCCACCGACTCTGGCAGGGACTCGAGCAGCTCGGCGGCGAAACGCGAGCACGACAGCACCCGGGTCAGCCGTTCGGCGGCCTCCGTGCCGTCGCGCAACAGACGCAAATACCAGGGCGTTTCACTGTTCGCCTCGCTCACGCGGCGAAACGCGAGCAGACCGAAATCGGGGTCGGTGCCCTCGGCGAGCCACTGCAGCAGCACCGGCATGAGATTGCGTTGGATGCGCGCCCGCCGGGAGGTGCCGCGGGTGAGCGCGGCGAGGTGCCGCATCGCCCCGTCAGGATCGCGGAAGCCGATGCTCACGAGACGTGCGCGCGCCTCGTCGCTGCCGAGCACGAGTTCTTCTTCGGGCAGGGCTGCGACCGCGCTCAGCAGCGGCGCGTAGAAGATTTTCAGGTGCAGCTCGCGCACTTCACGCTTGGTGCGCTCCCAGCGCTGCAGCATGTCGGTGCCGGTGGACGCGAGGCCGGAAGCGCGGGCGAGCACCCGCAGCGCCTCATCGTCGGTGGGCATGATCGCGGTACGACGCAGCTCGCGCAGTTGCAAACGGTGTTCGAGCACCCGCAGAAAACGGTAGTCGGCGGCGAGCCTGTCGCCGTCACTGCGAGCCACGTAGCCGCCCTCGACAAGCGCGCGCAACGCCGGCAGCGTTCCGCGCAGATGCAGACGGTCATCGTATTGGCCGTGCACAAGCTGCAGCAGCTGCACGCTGAACTCGATGTCGCGCAAGCCGCCGGGGCCCAGCTTGAGCTGCACTTCGAGCTCGTCGTCTGCGATGTGTTCGGTGACGCGCTGCCGCATACGCTGCACCGAGCCCACGAAATCTTCGCGCGACGCCGACGCCCACACCAACTGCCGGGTGCGCTCCACGAACTCGCCGCCGAGTGCGAGATCGCCGGCGAGGGGCCGCGCCTTTAGCAGGGCCTGGAACTCCCACGCCTTCGCCCAGCGCTCGTAGTAGCTGAGCATCGAGCCGAGCGTGCGCACGAGGGCACCGTGGCGCCCCTCCGGGCGCAGATTGGCGTCGAGTTGCCACAGCGGCGGCTCAAGCAACGGATCGTGGATCCCTCGCATGGTTTCGCTCGCGAGGCGGGTGCCAACGCGGATCAGCGCATCACCGTCGAGTACGTCTTCATCTGCGCTTGCGGCGATGAAGACCACGTCGACGTCGGAGACCACGTTGAGTTCTTCTGCCCCGCATTTGCCCATCGCGACGACCGCGAGCTGCGCGGCGGCAATACGCTCGGGTGCGATCTGTGGGCCGGCTCCGCCAGCTGCGAGGGTGGCCCGTGCCACCGCGAGTGAGGCCTCGATCGCAGCACCGGCGAGCGCTGACAGCGACAGCGCGACCTCTTCGAAGACGGCGGGCGCATCGCCTTTGGCGCCGCGCCTCAGATCGAAAAGCATCAGTTCGGCGAGCAGTTCGCGGTAGCGTACCCGCAGCGCGTTCCAGCCGGCCTCAGCTGCGCGCACCTGGCCGGCGCCGTCCCCGCCATCGGCATTGGTGTCGACAACCGCGTCAAGCAGCGCGGTGCGCGCTTCTTCGGCGCTGATCACCCGGCCACCGCGCTCGAGAATCTCGCCGAGCCGCTCGGGGCGCCTGGCGAAGAAGTCGCCCATCGCCGGTGAGGCACCGATGAGCAGGCAGAGCCGCCGCAGCTGCGAGCTGCTGAGCGCCCGCAGCTGCTCGGGGTGGGCATCGGCGAGATGTCTGATGCGGATCAGCGCGGCGTCGGGATCGGCCGCACGTGCATACGCCTCGAGCAGTGCACCGACGGGCGCCTGGAGCGCTTCGGCGAGAGCGTGCAGCTCGCCTCGCGCGGAGGAGAGCTCCCTGAAGCCAGCACGCGCCACTTCGGCGAGGCGCAGGACTGTCGGCTCGACCACGCTGGGATGCCCCTTAGATGGTGTCGAGCATCGAGCCGAGCTCGTAGGGTGTGACCTGCGAGCGGTACTCGCTCACTTCGCGCCGCTTGTCTCGAATGAGGTAGGCGAACACCTGCTCGCCCAGCGTCTCGGCAACCAGTTCGGAACGCTCCATCACCGCGAGGGCGTGGTCGAGGCTCGTGGGCAGCGGATCGAAGCCCATCGCACGGCGTTCGCCGTCGCTGAGCGCCCACACGTTGTTCTCGGCCTCGGGCGGCAGCTCGTACTCATCACGGATGCCTTTGAGACCAGCGGCGAGCAGCACCGAGAAGCCCAGGTAGGGGTTCACTGCACTGTCCATGCCGCGGTATTCGACGCGTGCGGCACCGCCCTTGCCGGGCTTGTACATGGGCACCCGCACGAGCGCCGAGCGGTTGTTGTGCCCCCAGCTGACAAAGGAGGGCGCTTCGTCGCCGCCCCAGAGACGCTTGTAGGAGTTGATGAACTGGTTGGTGACGGCAGTGATCTCTGGTGCGTGTCGCAGCAGACCCGCCACGAAGCGGCGGCCCGTCTGCGAGAGCTGGTAGAGGGCGCCCGGATCATAGAAGGCGT
This sequence comes from Leucobacter sp. VD1, assembly GCF_037150695.1. Classification (NCBI taxonomy): domain Bacteria; kingdom Bacillati; phylum Actinomycetota; class Actinomycetes; order Micrococcales; family Microbacteriaceae; genus Leucobacter; species Leucobacter sp. VD1. Next base: position 855,778 of record NZ_JBBCPO010000001.1, on the reverse strand, counting down.
TCGTGTCGCCCTCGAAGAGCGAGAGATGGGTGTGCATACCAGAACCGGGGTGCCCGACGAGCGGCTTCGGCATGAAGGTGGCGTGCACGCCCTGCGAAATGGCGACCTCTTTCACCACGGTGCGGAAGGTCATGATGTTGTCGGCCATGGTGAGGGCGTCGGCGTAGCGCAGATCGATCTCGTTCTGGCCGGGGCCGGCCTCGTGATGGCTGAACTCGACTGAAATGCCGAGTTCTTCGAGCATCGCAACGCTCTCACGGCGGAAGTCGTGGGCGGTGCCACCGGGCACATTGTCGAAGTAGCCCGCGCGGTCGACCGGGATCGGGCCCTCCGGGCCGTACTCTGCCGACTTCAGCAGGTAGAACTCGATCTCGGGGTGAGTGTAGAAGGTGAACCCCTGCTCGGCAGCCTGCGCGAGGGTGCGCTTGAGCACGTTGCGGGGGTCGGCGACGGCGGGTTCGCCGTTGGGGGTGCGAATGTCGCAGAACATGCGTGCGGTTGGCGCCGACATGCTGCGCCAGGGCAGCAGCTGGAAAGTCGACGGATCGGGCACCGCGAGCAGATCGGACTCGTAGGCGCGGGTGAGCCCCTCGATGGCAGAGCCGTCGAAGCCGATGCCCTCGCTGAACGCACCCTCGACCTCGGCAGGCGCGAGCGCCACTGACTTCAAGGTGCCAGAGACATCGCTGAACCAGAGCCTGACGAACTTGACGCCCCGCTCCTCGATGGTGCGAAGAACAAAATCGCGCTGTTTGCTCACGCCGGCTCCGTTCGCTCAGTTGACGGTCATGGACAGACTAGCGCGCCCCTGTGACATCAGTGTTTCGGGGAGCGGTGCACTGTCGCCTACGAATCTTCTCTGGCGTCTTCTTCGGCCCACTCCCGGGCGCGCTCCTGCAGCTTGGCGGGGCCGTTCTCCGCCTCTTCGCGCGTTGCGAACGGGCCGATCCGATCGATTCCGAGCGACTGCGGCCCTTCCTCGACCTGCCCGGTGCGCGTGTTGTACCAGTACGTGGTCTCGGAGTCGTCGACTCCCCAGTCCTGCTTGCTCATCGTGGCCTCCTCGCTCAGCGCGGATCGCGCGTTCTTCGACACCCGTCGGCACCCGGAGGATCCGGGCCCGAAGCATCGGGCTCACTTCATAGACTAGAGGTATGCCCTTCGACGCACACGGTCATTTGATTCCGGGATCCACTCCGCAGCCGCGCACGGTGCCGCAGCACATCGCTCGCCCACCATACGTCGGCCTCGCCGTGCCGCCCGCGTACACCGGTGACGACACCTACACCGAAGACGAGATCGCGCGTATCCGCGCCGCCGGCCGCATCGCATCCGGCGCGCTCGATGCCGTCGGAGCTGCGGTGCGCCCAGGAATCACCACCGCGGAGCTCGACAGGATTGCGCACGAGTACGTCGTGTCCCACGGCGCCTACCCGTCGACGCTCGGCTACCGCGGCTACTCCGCCTCTTCGTGCACTTCCGTCAATGAGGTCATCTGTCACGGCATCCCCGATGACACCGTGCTGCGTGAGGGCGACGTCGTGAACGTCGACGTCACCGCCTACCTCGACGGCTTCCACGGCGACACCAACCGCACCTTCCGCGTTGGCGAGGTTGCCGCAGATGTCGATCTCCTCATCGAGCGCACCCACGAAGCGATGATGCGCGGCATCAAGGCGGCGAAGCCCGGCCGTCAGGTGAATGTGATCGGACGGGTCATCGAGACCTACGCGAAGCGCTTCGGCTACGGGGTGGTGCGCGACTTCACCGGGCACGGCGTCGGCTCGTCATTCCATTCCGGGCTCATCATCCCCCACTACGACTCGGCTCCCGCCTACGGCGACGTGATCAAGCCGAACATGGTCTTCACCGTCGAACCCATGCTCACGCTCGGTTCTCATGAGTGGGATCAGTGGGACGACGGCTGGACCGTCACCACGCGGGATAAGAGCATCACCGCCCAGTTCGAGCACACGATCGTGGTGCGCGAGAACGGTTTCGAGCTGCTCACCGTCTCGGAGTGAGCAGAGGGGGAACGGGCCGGCTGTACGCCGGGTTCTGTCCCGGCCGCCGAAGCGGCCGGTGACGGTCATCTCTCTCGGGGCACTGTTGCCAGTACCCTCTAGCGGCCTACCCGCAGGCTCGGCGAGGAGCGTCAACGCCTGCTGTCTGGCCTTGCTGCGAACGAGGTTTGCCTGGCCGCCCGTGTCACCACAGACGCCGGTGGTCTCTTACACCACCCTTTCACCCGTGCCTCCCGGCTTGCACCGGGAGGTCGGTCTGCTCTCTGTTGCACTTTCTCGCGGGTTGCCCCGGGTGGGTGTTACCCACCGTTCTCCTCTGTGCAGCCCGGACGTTCCTCGGCGCATGCGCCGAAGCGCTGCGACGCGACCGTCCGCCGGCCCGTTCCGGCGACCAGTCTACTCCCCCTCGACCCGCACGAGAATCGCGCCCGTTCCCGGGCAGAAGACCAGCTCGTCAGGCGCGGCGGCCCGGATATCGCTGAGCTCGGCGGGCGTCAGCGCCATGTGGCTCGCCTCGGAAACCCCACCGCGCAACCGTGCCGCCCCGACCCCGAGGCGACCGCGCAGCTCTTCGTAGAGATCGAGCAGATCGCGCTGCAGCTCGGCTGCGAGCCCTGCCCGCTCCGCCGTGTATGTCGCGAGATCCTGATCGATGCGCTGCTCGGCTTCGGAGATTTTGGCGCGGATCGCGGCGCGTCGCTCGTCCACTCCTGCGAGCACCTGTTGCGCGGCTGAGAACTCGGCCTGCGCCCGCTCCTGCACCTCCATGATTTCAAGCTCGCGATCTTCGAGCTCGCTCTGCCGCCGTGCGAGGGTGTCGAGTTCGTGCTGCAGCGCCTGAGCCTCTTTCGAGGAGGTACTGACGGCGATCAGCTCCTCGTCGCGCTCCCGACGTTGGCGCACGAGCTGCACATCGGTCTCGAGGCGTGCGATCTCTGCGTTCTGCGCGTCGAGGTCGCGCTGCGCCGCCATGAAACGATTTCTGGCCTCACCAGCCTCACCGCTCTGCCCTTCGAGCTCCGCCCGCTCGGGCAGCGTGCTGCGCTTGCGGCGCAACCTGGCGATCGTGTTGTCGAGGTCTTGCAGGTCGAGCAGCAGCTGCTGCTGGCGAGGGCTGGCTTTCATGGCTCCAGCCTACCGGGGCGGCACTGGCCGAGGTTCCCGCAGACGGTGCCGAATTCTCAGAGCGTTCGCCGCGCACCGGTCCGGTGCACGGTGTTGTCCGAGGCAGCGGAGTGCGGCGCTCCGCCCGACGCAGCGCCGTTCAGTTCGCGGGCCCGCCCACGGCGAAGCTCCACGGATCGGTGCGTCGACGACTCACCATGAACTCAACACCGGGCAGCCTGGCCGACAGCCGCTCGGCAGCGCCGTCAAGCCACAGCGACTCGCTGGCCCAGTGAGCGACGTCGACGAGAGCCGGGCCGCCCACCGTCAGTGACTGCTCCAGCGACTCCTGCGCGGGGTGGTGGCGCAGATCCGAGGTGAGGTAGACGTCGGCGCCTCGCACCGACGGGTGATCGAGCAGACTGTCGCCCGCGCCGCCGAGCAACGCGATGCGCCGCACCGGCCGCTCCGGGTCACCGGCAACGCGCACACCACCAACAGTAGCGGGCAGGATCGCAGCGACCCGCTCGGCGAACGCACGCAGCGAGATCGCCTCCGAGAGTTCACCGACGCGCCCCACACCGAACACCTCGCCGGGCCGTGGGCCGACCGCGGGCACAATCGCCTCAGCGTGAGCGAGCCCCAGGCGTTCGGCAAGCACCGCTGAGACACCCCCCTCCGGCTGATCCGCGTTCGTGTGCGCTGAGAGCAGCGCACAGCCCCCGCGAATGAGCTTCGCGAGTAACGCGCCCTTCGCCGTGTCCTCGGCGATCGTGTGCACGCCGCGCAGCAGCAGCGGATGGTGGGTGAGCAGTGCGTCGGCTCCCAGCTCGATCGCCTCATCCACGGTCGCCGCGACAGCATCGACGGCGAGCAGCACCCGCCGTAGCGGTGCGTTGCCGGCCCCTGAGATGAGGCCGACACGATCCCAGCCCTCTGCAGTCGCAGCCGGCCAGAACTCCTCCGCGATCCGCTGCAGATCACTGAGAGTGCTGATCCTAAATGACACCGGTTACCTCCTGAGCAGCTTGCGCGCGATCACGTTGCCGAGCAGCTGCACGAGCTGCACGATCGCGATGATGATGAGCACCGCAGCCCACGTCACCCACGGGTTGAACTGCCGGTACCCGTACTGCAGCGCGAGATTACCCAGACCGCCGCCGCCGATCACACCGGCCATCGCGGTCATATCGACCACGGCGATGAACGCGAAGGTGTAGCCGAGCACCACCGGGCCAAGACCCTCGGGAATGAGCACCGTGAGGATCGTGCGCAGCGGCCCGGCGCCCATCGCGCGAGACGCCTCGATCACTCCCGGCGGCACGGTGAGCAGGTTCTGCTCGACGAGGCGGGCGATGCCGAAGGTCGCGGCGAAGACAAGTACGAAGATCAGGGCGCGGTCGCCGATGCCGGTCCCCACAGCGATGCGCGCGAGGGGCTGGATCGCCGCGATGAGGATGACAAACGGGATCGGCCGGAAAAAGTTCACGAGGAAGTTCAAGATCCAGTACAGCGCTCGGTTCTGCAGGATGCCGCCCTGCCGGGAGACCGTCAACAGCACACCGATCACGAGGCCCAGCACACCCCCGATACCCATCGCGAAGACGACATAGACGAGGGTCTGGATCGTCGCCTCGAGGAACTTGCCGTTTGCGAGCAGCTCGATGAGCTTGTCCATCAGGCCAGCACCTCCAGGTCGGTTTCCTGCGCGAGCGCCGCGATCGCGTGCTCGACGCGCAGCTCCTCGCCAATGAGTTCGAGGGTGAGTTTGCCAAAGCTGCGTCCGCCCACGTCCGTGATGCCGCCGTGCACGATGCTAACGCCGACGCCGCGCTCGGCGAGCGTGCGAAACACGACAGGCTGATCCACATTGCCATCACGGAAAGTCAGGGTGACGAGCCGGCCGCGATGACGCTCACGCAGCTGTTCGAGATGTTCAGCCTCGGGCTCCGTGGGCAGCGCACTCGAAACGAAGCGCCTCGTCGTGGCGCTCTGCGGGCTCGAGAAGACATCGAAGACGCCGCCCTGCTCCACCGCGCGGCCCCCGTCCATCACGGTGACGCGGTCGGCGATCTCGCGCACCACCTCCATCTCGTGCGTGATGAGAATGATCGTGATCCCGAACTCCTGATTGACGCGCTTCAGCAGCGCGAGCACCTCCTGCGAAGTCTGCGGGTCAAGCGCGCTCGTGGCCTCGTCGGCAAGCAGCACGCCCGGGTTCGTGGCGAGGGCGCGGGCGATGCCCACGCGCTGCTTCTGGCCGCCGGAGAGCTGATCGGTGTAGGCCTCGGCCTTGTCGGCGAGGCCGACGAAGTCGAGCAGCTCGGCCACGCGCCGCTTGCGCTCGGCCGCCGCGACGCCCGCCACCACGAGTGGATACTCGATGTTTCTCGAGACTCGCTTCGAGTGGAACAGATTGAACTGCTGGAAGATCATGCCGATGCGGCCGCGCACCGCACGCAGCTTCGCCTCGGGCAGGCTGGTGATCTCGTCGTCGCCCACGAGGATGCGCCCCGAACTCGCCTGCTCGAGCCCGTTGACGAGCCGTAGCAGCGTGCTCTTGCCGGCGCCGGAGTAGCCGATGATGGCGTGGATCTCGCCGGAGGCGACATCGATAGAGACGTCGTCGACGGCGACCACAGGCTCCGCACCCTTCCCTCGGCCCGGGTAGCGTTTCGAGACGCCGATCAACTGGACTCGCGTCATGCGCGGTCTCCCTCCTGCTTGCTGCGGATGCGGATCGGGGCGCCCGGTATCACCGAACGCCCCGATCCTAATCGCTGCTCGCGCTGCGCGCAGCGCGGCTACTTGTTGTCGCGAACCTGAGCCTCGGAGTCGGCGAGGATCTGCTGCAGCTCCGAGACCGGGGTCTGCACGAGGATCGCGCTGTCGCCCGAGTTCTTGAAGACGCCGTCCTGCACATCCTGGTTGGTCTGGTAGATCTCGACGAGCTTCTTGTAGGTCTCGTTGTCCTTGTCCTCGGCACGCGCCGCGAAGATGTTGATGAAGTACTTCGCGCCGTCATCCTCGGGGTCGTCCTGGTAGAGCGCCTCGTCGAACTTCAGGCCCGCGTCGGTAACGAAGTCGTTGTTCACGACCGCGGCATCGACGTCGGCGAGCGAGGTCGCGGTGAACGAGGCGTCCATCTCAGTGACCTTCACCTTCGACGCCGAGGCGTCGATGTCGTCGGGGGTCGAGAAGAGGCTGCCGCCGTCGCTGAGCTTGATGAGCTCTGCCGCCTGCAGCACGTTCAGCGCGCGGGCGCGGTTCGTCGGATCGGAGGGGATCGCGACGGTGCCGCCCTCGGGGATGTCGGCGAGCTTGTCGTGCTTGGTCGAGAACACGCCGAGCGGGTAGATCGCGGTCGAGCCGATCGCCACGAGGTCGTCGTCGTTCGCCACGTTGTAGTCGGCGAGGTACACGATGTGCTGGAACTGGTTGAGGTCGAGCTCGCCCTCGCTCAGCGCCGGGTTCGGCTGGTTGTAGTCGGTGAAGTCGACGAGCTCGACCTCGATGCCCTCCTCGGCGGCAGCCGCGGTGAAGGTCTCCCAGTAAGGATCGCTCGCGCCGACAACACCGATGCGCACGGTCTCGGATGCACTGTCGCCGCCCTCCGTTGCTGCGGGGGCCGAGCAGCCTGCGAGCGCCGTCGTGGCTGCCAGCGCGAGCGAGGTGAACGAGGCGGCGAGAAGGCCGCGCTTCTTGAAGGTCATGATGCTCCTCATGATCGATGTGCGGGTGGAACGCAGCGCAGCGGGCGCGGCGGGTACGGGATCAAGCGTGCAGGATCCCGCTCCGACCCGAGAAATCAGGGTGTCACACGACGTCATCGAAGGTGGTTCGTGGGATACTGGCAGAGACGAACAAGCGTCTTCGGCGGGCAGGCCGATTCTCTTCATGACAGTGTTGGAAGGAACCCTCCGTTCACATGATTCAGCGTGCTGATGCTCACCTCGAAGCTTGGAAGGCGAAGCAGGAACTCGCAGAGCGGATGATTCCGCTGATCGGCCAGCTCTACCGCGACCACGACGTCGTCATGTCGGTGCACGGTCGCAGCCTGGTGGGCCGCTCCCCCATCGACATCATCCGCGCGCATTACTACGCGCACAAGATCGATGACGTCGAGCTGCCCCTGGCCGAGACCTCTGCGATCGTCGAGGCGCTCGCCCGCATCCAGCCGGGCCCGGTCTCGCTCGACCTCGCCCTGCTCGCAAACGACTTCCGCGCCTCGGGTGGCGACGACGTCGAGGCCTACCTGCGCGAGCAGCTCGCGCCGGTGCTCGACGCGAGTTCCGGTGAGGGCACTGATGTGGTGCTCTACGGCTTCGGGCGCATCGGCCGCCTGCTCGCCCGCATCATCATCGACCACTCGGGCAGCGGCAACGGCCTCAACCTGCGTGCGATTGTGGTGCGCCGCGGTTCGGAGAACGACCTCGTGAAGCGCGCCAACCTGCTGCGCCGCGACTCGGTGCACGGCCCCTTCAACGGCACCATCAAGGTGCTCGAAGACGAGAACGCGATCCTTGCGAACGGTGTGCGCATCCAGGTCATCTACTCGAACGACCCGGCCAGCGTCGACTACACCGAGTACGGCATCGAGAACGCGATCCTCGTCGACAACACCGGCCGCTGGCGCGACGCCGACGGCCTCGGCCAGCACCTGCAGAACAAGGGCATCTCCCGCGTGCTGCTCACCGCACCCGGCAAGGGCGACATGCTCAACGTGGTGTACGGCGTCAACAACGACAAGATCACCGACGAGCACACCATCCTCAGCGCAGCATCGTGCACCACCAACGCGATCACCCCGGTGCTCAAGGTGCTGAACGACCGCTTCGGTGTGAAGCGAGGCCACGTCGAGACCGTGCACTCGTACACCAATGATCAGAACCTCATCGATAACTTCCACAAGGGTGACCGTCGTGGCCGCTCCGCCGCGCTGAACATGGTGCTCACCGAGACCGGCGCCGCGAAGGCCGTCGCGAAGGCGCTGCCCGAGTTCGAGGGCAAGCTCACCGGCAACGCGATCCGCGTTCCCACCCCCGACGTGTCGATGGCCGTGCTCAACCTGCAGCTCGAGCAGGAGACCACGAGCGATGAGATCAACGCCTTCCTCGAGGAGGTGTCGCTCACCGGCGCACTGCGCACCCAGATCGACTACGTCGCCTCCCCCGAGATCGTGTCGAACGACTTCGTCGGTTCGAACCGCGCGGGCATCGTCGATGGCCTCGCAACGATCGTCACTGGCGACAGCGCTGTGGTCTACGTCTGGTACGACAACGAGTACGGCTACAGCTGCCAGGTGGTACGTATCATCGAGCAGCTTGCGGGGAGCCACCCTGCGCATCTGCCGGCGCTGAAGGCCTGAGCCCAGCGCCGCGCAACCGAGAGAAAGGAAACGAAGATGTCACTGAAGTACCTCATCGGTGTTGACGGATCCGAGCAGAGCCGGGTCGCACTCGCCTGGGGTCTCGCCCGCGCTTCCGAGCGCGGCGCCGAGGTCGAACTACTGCACGTCGCAGACGATTCCTTCCTCTCGGAGAGCGTGGCGTTCCTCTCAGAAGCGCAGCAGGCGTCCGAGCAGATGCTGCAGGCCGAGACCGAGTACGCTCGCAGCCTCGGCTTCACCGGCAAGATCTCGGGCACCGCGGTGGTCGGTCACCCGATCGCAGAGGTCGAGGAGGCCTCGAAGCGAGCTGACCTGCTCATTCTCGGCGCTCACAACGGCAGCCGCTTCGCCGGCTCGTTCTTCGGCACGCGCGCGGTGAAGGTCGCGGCGACCGCGCACTGCCCGGTCGCCGTGATCCCCGCGGTCGCGGCGGCCGAGCCGAAGCCCGGTGTGGTTGTCGGCGTCGACGGCTCGGAAGCCTCGAAGAAGGCGATCGCCGTCGCCGCCGAGGCTGCCTCGTTCCGCGGCTCGCCTCTGATCGCGGTCTATGCGTGGATGCCTCCCCTCACACCCGGTCTCGAGTATCTGTGGAGCGAGGAGCTTGTCGAGTCGCAGCGCTCCGCGGCTGAGGAGGCCATCGCCATCGGTGTGGCCGGCCTCGCCGAACGCTACCCCGATCTCGAGATTCGTCGTGAGATCGTGCAGTCGCCCCCGGTGGCCGCGCTGGTACAGGCGGCTGAGGGTGCTGAGCTGCTCGTCGTGGGTAGCCGCGGCCGCGGCGGCATCTCGCGTCTGCTGCTCGGCTCGGTGAGTCACGGTGTGCTGCAGGCATTGCCGTGCCCCGTCGTAGTGACCCGTAGCTGAACCGTCTGAGCCTCATGTCTGCTGCACGGATCGACAAGGTGGTGACCCGCGGCCTCGTCGGCGCGGGTCGCCCCGGCTACCCGGTCGATGGGGTTGAACTCGAGAACAACACGTGGATCATCGGCGACGACGAGCAGGCGCTCATCATCGACGCCTCGCACGACGCCGAAGCGATCGTGGCTGCGGTGGGTGAGCGGGACGCCCTCGGGATCCTCCTCACTCACGGCCACGAAGACCATGTGAACGCTGCGCTGACTGCTGCAGCGCAGCTCGACACGCACGTGTACCTGCACCCTGCGGATCTGTTCCTTTGGCAGCAGACGCACGGCGACGCGCTGCCCGACTTCGAGCTCGCCGACGGTGCAACGTTCTTGGTTGCCGGTGTCGAACTCGCGGTCGCGCACACGCCCGGCCACACCCCCGGTTCGGTGTGCTTCATCGCGCCGGCGCTCGGAACGGTGTTCTCCGGCGATACCCTCTTCCGGGGTGGTCCGGGTGCGACCCGCTGGGAGTATTCGAGCTTCGATCAGATCGTGGAGTCGATCCGCACTCGTCTCTTCACACTGCCTGGCGCGACCGTCGCCAGGCCGGGCCACGGCGATGTCACCGCGGTGGCCGATGAGATGCCAGATCTTGAGGCGTGGCTCGCACGAGGCTGGTAGTCGGCTCTCAGCACCGTTGCGTGCCGTGGTGTCGCATTGCGGCAAGGGCCTAGACTTGACCGGTCGCAGTGCCGCGCAGTTCTCAGTGCGCGGGTGGATCCGGGCGCTCCCCCGCCACCTGAAAGGTCGACCGTGACCGTTGCCCCGCATTCTCCGCTGCGCCGCGGAGTCGCACTGTTCGCGCTCGCCTTCGGCGGCTTCGGAATCGGCGTGACCGAGTTCGCCACAATGGGGTTGTTACCCGATATCGCCGGCGAACTGCTGCCCGGCTTCGACCAGGCCCCCGACCAGGTGATCGCGCAGGCCGGTGCGCTCGTCACCGCATACGCGCTCGGCGTGGTGGTGGGTGCACCCACGTTTGCGGTGCTCGCCGCGCGCATGTCTCAGACGAAGCTCGCGTTCTGGCTGCTCGGCCTGCTCGTCGCCGGCACTGTGGCGTCGGCGTGCATGCCGACGTTCGGCTCGCTCGCGATCTTCCGCTTCGTTGCCGGGCTGCCGCACGGTGCCTATTTCGGTGTCGCGTCGCTGCTCGCGGCGCGCATCATGGGTCCGGGGCGCCAGGGCCGCGGGATCGCACTCGCCCTCTCAGGACTCACGATCGCGAACGTCATCGGCGTGCCGCTCGCCACCGGCATGGGGCAGGCGCTGGGCTGGCGTTCGGCCTACGTGCTCGTCGCCGTGATCTTCGCAACGACGCTGCTGCTCGCCGTGCTCGCGCTCCCCCGCTACCCCGGGAATCCGTCGCGCAGTCCGTTGCGGGAGCTGTCGGCGCTGAGTAACCCCCGAATCTGGGTGATGATCGCCGTCGGCTCGGTGGGGTTCGGCGGATTCTTCGCCGTCTACTCGTACATCGCCGAGGTGACCACCCGTGAGACGGGCCTTCCCCCGACGATGGTGCCGTGGGTGCTGGGGTGCCTGGGTGTCGGCATGACGATCGGCAACCTCATCGGCGGCTGGGCCACTGATCGCAACCCTCGCCGCACCGTCAACTGGGGGTTTCTCGCCTTCATCGCCGCGCTGGTGCTGTACACACAGCTCGCGTGGCATCCGCTGGGGTTGTTCGTCTGCGTGTTCCTCCTGGGCAGCACCGCGTCACTGCTGATCCCGTCGATTCAGGCGAGGCTGATCCGCATCTCCGATGAAGCGGCGCTGCTCGGCGCCGCAGTGAATCATGCCGCCTTCAACATCGGCAACAGTCTGGGAGCGTGGCTCGGTGGTCTGGTGATCGCGGGCGGCCTGGGGTATCTCGCGCCGGGCTGGGTTGGGGCCGTGCTCGCGGTCGCCGGGCTCGCACTCATGCTGTTCAGCAATGCGCTCGAGGCGCGCGACAAGGCGAGCGGCCTCAACACCGTCGGCGTCAGGATCCGCTAGACGCGAGCACTACTCCACCGGCGCAAGGGTGCGGAACGCGCGGTCGAGGTAGACCATGGGGTCGGCCGGTTCACCGAAAACGGCGTCAAGCACTTCTGCGACGACGATCACCGAGGCGCCCACTCCAAGCGAGTGCAGGGTGCGGCAGCGTAGCGCGACACGGGTGCTCGGCAGGTACGGTTCTCCTGTAGGCAGGGTTTCCCACCCCTGCTCTGCGGTGAAGCGCTCGGTGCCCGAGACCGCGAATGTGGCCCCGATTGATGCGTGGCGGGCATCGAGCAGGTGCACGAGGTAGGTGTCGGCTGCGAGGATGCCTCCTGCGCTGCCCGTAGCGCGGGTCACCGAGAACGAGAGCGTCGCAGGATCGAGTCCCACCGAGGCGACGCTTGACGCGGTGAGCCCCACCGGGCCCTCAGGGGTTTGCGCCGTGATGAGCGACACCCCCGCCGGGTGCTCCCTGAAAGCGCGCTTCAGCGCTTCGGCTCCGGTGTGCTCGGACTGCGGATCTGCGGCCATCCGGTGGCTCTCCCTCATCTCGTGGGCCGCATCGGGGCGGCCGCGTTCATCGACGCGATTCTCAACGCGGCGCGATCCGCAATCATTCCTCGCGGTGTCTGGCAGCGTGTCTGCGCGAGGCGTAGGCTGGCCATATGAACGAGCTGCGCGAGGTTCCCCTGACCACCATCGATGGCGAACAGACTTCGCTCGCCGAGTATGCGGATCGTGCGGTGCTCATCGTCAACGTGGCCTCGAAATGCGGCCTCACACCGCAGTATGCAAAGCTCGAAGAGCTGCAGCGGCGGTATGCGGATCGTGGCCTGACGGTACTCGGTTTTCCCTGCAATCAGTTTCTTGGTCAGGAACCGGGCAGCGCTGAAGATATCAAGACGTTCTGCTCGATGAGCTACGGCGTGACCTTCCCGCTCATGGAGAAGGTGCGCGTGAACGGGCGCCGCAAGCACCCGCTGTACGCGCTGCTGCGGGAAACACCGGACGCAGACGGAAAGCGGGGGCGGATCAGCTGGAACTTCGAGAAGTTCCTCGTCGCCCCCGACGATTCGGTGACCCGCTTCCGCCCCACCGTGGAGCCGGATGATCCTGCGGTGATCGCCGCTATCGAAGCCGCACTTCCGGCGTAGGTAGATCACGATCCTGCTTCGCAGTACGGCGATGAAGTGAATGGTGGGCCCTGAGGGACTCGAACCCCCGACCCTCTCGGTGTAAACGAGATGCTCTAACCAACTGAGCTAAAGGCCCCGACCGCGAAGCGGACTTCACCAGCATAGGGGAAGCCGCCTCGCAGTTGCGAATCAGTCGCGGTGTCGCGCGAGCTGCGCTCAGGGGAGCTGAGCAAGCGCCTCACGATAGGCACCAAAGTCGCGGGCCTCACCGGGCGCGGTCTCGAACGAGGCCAGCACGCGGCGGTCCTCACCGATGATGAGGGTTGCTCGGGTCGCGATCCCCGCTTCCTCGACGAATGCGCCGTACTGACGCGCCACCTCACCATGCGGCCAGAAATCGGAAAGGATCGAGAACTCGTAGCCCTCCTGCTGCGCCCACGCCTGCAGCGCGTACACGGAATCGATCGAGATGCCGAGCAGACGCACCTTGCTGTCGGCGAAGATCGACAGGTTGTCGCGCAGCTCACACAGTTCACCGGTGCAGATGCCGGAGAACGCGAAGGGGAAGAAGACGAGCGCAACGGGCCCCTCCGCCACCATCTCCGACAGCGTCAGCTCCTCGCCGTGCTGATCCGAGAGCGTGAAATCTGGCGCCTGCGCGCCGACCTCGAGCACCATGGGTGCCTCCTTACCGGCGCCGGGAGCGCCATCGATGTACAAACGCCTCCACACTACCGATCCCCGCTCGTCGCAGACGAGATCCGCCGCCTCCGAATCGCCACCGAATATTGTGCGTCTGTAACACCCTCGACAAGAGATGTGCGAGTTTCTTCGTGGAACTTCGATAGTCTGGACCCGACCCGCGGACCAGCGGGGCTGACCGAGCATGCCGTGAACGACTGCACCAACCCGCTTCGCAGCGCGGCGCTCCCAGTGGTGATTGGAGCACAACCTTGGCTGTGAACACGCAGGATCCCTACGCGCCCGATCGTGATGATATGGACCCGCAGGAAACCGCCGAGTGGCGCGAGTCGCTTGATGCCGTAGTCGAGGAGCGTGGCGCAGGCCGCGGCCGCGACATCATGACCAGCCTGCTCGATCGTTCGCGACAGCTGCACTTGAACGTTCCCCAGGTGCCCACCACTGACTACGTCAACACCATCGCCTCGGCCGACGAGCCCGACTTCCCCGGCGATCACGACGTCGAGCGCCAGTACCGCTCATGGATCCGCTGGAATGCAGCGATGACCGTGCACCGCGCGCAGCGCCCCGGCATCGGCGTCGGCGGCCACATCTCCACCTACGGCTCCGCTGCCTCCCTCTACGAGGTCGGCTTCAACCACTTCTTCCGCGGCCAGGATCACCCCGGTGGCGGCGACCAGATCTTCATTCAGGGTCATGCCTCCCCCGGCATGTACGCCCGTGCCTTCCTCGAGGGTCGCCTCAGCGAGGATCAGCTCGACGGCTTCCGCCAGGAGAAGTCGCACGCCCCCCACGGCCTGCCCAGCTACCCGCACCCGCGCCTGCTGCCCGATTTCTGGCAGTTCCCCACGGTGTCGATGGGCCTCGGCCCGATCAACGCCATCTACCAGGCGCAGCTCAACAAGTACCTCACGAACCGCGGCATCAAGGACTGCTCGGATCAGCAGGTGTGGGCCTTCCTCGGCGACGGCGAGATGGACGAGGTTGAGAGCCGCGGCCAGTTGCAGGTCGCAGCGAACGAGGGCCTCGACAACCTCAACTTCGTGATTAACTGCAACCTGCAGCGGCTCGACGGGCCGGTGCGCGGCAACGGCAAGATCATTCAGGAGCTCGAAAGCTTCTTCCGTGGTGCCGGCTGGAACGTCATCAAGGTCATCTGGGGCCGTGAATGGGACGACCTGCTCAACCGCGACACCGATGGTGCGCTGCTCAACGTGATGAACACCACCCCCGACGGTGACTACCAGACCTACAAGGCCGAAAACGGTGCGTTCATCCGCAATCACTTCTTCGGTAAAGACGAGCGGGCCCTGCGCCTCGTGGAGAACTACACCGACGACCAGATCTGGCAGCTGCGCCGCGGCGGCCACGACTACCGCAAGGTGTACGCCGCCTACGCAGCCGCGGTCGCCCACAAGGGCCGCCCCACGGTGATCCTCGCAAAGACCGTCAAGGGCTACGGCCTCGGCCCCCACTTCGAGGGCCGCAACGCGACCCACCAGATGAAGAAGATGACGCTCGAAGACCTCAAGCTCTTCCGCGACACCATGCACATCCCCATCTCGGACGCGCAGCTCGAGGCCGACCCCTACCGCCCGCCCTATTACCACCCGGGCGAGAACGACTCCACGATCCAGTACATGCACGATCGCCGTCGCGCGCTCGGCGGGTACCTGCCGGCGCGTCGCAGCACACACACCGAGGTCGTCCTGCCCGAACCGAAGAGCTACGCCATCGCGGCGAAGGGCTCCGGCACGCAGGAAGCAGCGACCACTATGGTGTTCGTGCGCATGCTGAAGGATCTCATGCGCGACAAGGGCTTCGGATCACGCCTCGTGCCGATCATTCCCGACGAAGCGCGCACCTTCGGCATGGATTCCTACTTCCCCACCTCGAAGATCTACAACCCGCACGGCCAAAACTACGTGTCGGTCGACCGCGAACTGCTGCTCGCCTACAAGGAGAGCCCTGAGGGCGTACTGCTGCACGTCGGCATCAACGAGGCCGGAGCCACCGCAGCATTCACAGCGGTCGGCACTTCGTACTCGACGCAGGGCGAGCCGATGATCCCGATCTACATCTTCTACTCGATGTTCGGGTTCCAGCGCACGGGTGACGCCTTCTGGGCTGCTGGCGATCAGATGGCGCGCGGCTTTGTCATCGGCGCGACCGCCGGCCGCACCACGCTTACGGGCGAGGGGCTGCAGCACGCCGACGGACACTCCCTGCTGCTCGCAGCCACGAACCCCGCAGTCGTCTCCTACGACCCGGCATACGGCTACGAGATCGGCCACATCGTGCGCTCCGGCATCGAGCGTATGTACGGCGGCCAGCACCCCGACCCCAACGTCATGTACTACCTCACCGTGTACAACGAGCCGATCGTGCACCCCGCCGAGCCGGAGAACGTCGACGCCGAGGGCATCGTGCGCGGTATTCACCGTGTCAGTGAGGCCGCAGCAGGCGGCCACCGTGCGCAGATCCTCGCGTCCGGCGTTGCTGTGCCGTGGGCGATCGAGGCGCAGGAGCTGCTCGCACGCGACTGGGGTGTTGCCGCTGACGTGTGGAGCGTTACCAGCTGGAACGAGCTGCAGCGCGACGGTGCCGCCGCTGAGGAGCACAACTTCCGCTCGCTCGACGGCGAGACCCGCGTGCCCTACCTGCAGCAGAAGCTCGCCGACGCTGAGGGCCCCTTCGTGGCCGTCAGCGACTGGTCGCGCCAGGTGCCCGAGCAGATCCGCCCCTACGTGCCGGGCGACTACTCCGTGCTCGGTGCAGACGGTTTCGGGTTCTCGGACACCCGTGCTGCTGCGCGCCGCTACTTCGGAATCGACCGCGAATCGATCGTGGTGAAGGTGTTGCAGCGTCTTGCCGCGCAGGGCCGCATCGACGCAGAGGTGCCCCGCCGCGCCGCCGAGCAGTACCGTCTGAACGACGTGAACGCCGGCACTACGGGCGGCGCTGGCGGCGACGCCTGATCGAGCGATCGCACATGGATCGGACGAAGGAGCAGGAACTCGCCTGGCTGCGCACCATCACAGGCGAACTCTCTACGCGCACCATCACCCGGCTCGACGAGACGCTGCCCTGGTACGGCAAGATGCCGCCCAGTCGGCGCTCGTCGGTCGGGCTGGTGGCGCAGACCGGCATCACCTCGTTCATTCAGTGGTACGAGGATCCGAGTTCGACACCGTGGATCGCTTCTGATGTGTTCGGTTCAGCTCCGCGCGAGCTGCTGCGCTCGATCAGCCTGCAGGAGACTCTGCAGCTGATCCGCGTGGTGGTTTCGGTCGTCGAGGAGCGTGTGGCTCCTCGGAGTGAGTCGCTGCGCGAGGCCGTGCTGCACTATTCACGCGATGTCGCGTTCGCTGCGGCCGATGTGTACGCACGCGCTGCTGAGGCTCGCGGGCTGTGGGATGCCAGGCTGGAGGCGCTCGTCGTCGACTCGATCCTGACGGGTGAGAGCGACGACGAGCTGCCGAGCCGGATCGCAGCTCTCGGCTGGCACGGCGACGGCGAGGCCGCGGTGCTGGTGGGCACGGCTGAGCGTGTCGTCGATGTGGACCAGCTGCGCCGCCTCGCGCGACACGCCGGTGCTGATGCGCTGATCGGTTTGCAGGGCACACGTCTAGTGCTGGTGCTCGGCCGTTTGGATGCGCCGCAGCCGGGTGCGCCTGCTGCTGAGAGCCGCCTGAGCTTTCTGGAGATCGCAGCCCGACTGGCTGATGGTTTCTCGGATGGGCCACTGGTGCTTGGCCCCACCGTCGACAACCTGGTGGATGCGTCGCGCAGCGCTCGGGCCGCGCTTGCTGGGGTTGCTGTGGCGAGGTCGTGGCGCAACGCTCCCCGCCCTGTTGCTGCCGACGATCTGCTGCCTGAGCGTGCGCTCGCAGGCGATGGTCTTGCGCGCCGCACCCTCATCGAGCAGATCTATGAACCGCTCGCTGCGCACTCGGGCGAACTGCTGGAGACGCTGTGGTGCTATCTCGACAACGGGCGCTCGCTTGAGGCGACCGCTCGCGAGCTGTTCGTGCACCCCAATACGGTGCGCTACCGGCTCAAGAAGGTCTCGGAGGTGATCGGCTGGAATGCGACGGGTGCGCGGGAAGCACTGATCCTGCAGTCCGCCCTCATCACCGGCTCCATCGCCCACAATGGACGGCGCGCAGCGCCGTCTGCAAAGTAGCCGCGACGGCCCACAGGCCGGAGCGGAACCTCCGCTGTTGCGCGCAGCGCCGTGTGACGACCCTTCGAGCACCGAAACTGCTGTTTCCCACAATCATTTTCAAGATTTATCGTTCGCAATATGCAGGATCTGGGCCGTTGATCTGAGAAACTGGACGACGTGATTGTTATCGCCTGCCCTGGACAGGGCTCCCAAACCCCCGGATTCCTGAACGAGTGGCTTGAGCTGCCCGGCAGCCGCGAGTTCCTCGGCACCGCATCCGAGCGTGCGGGCGTCGATCTCATCGAGCACGGCACCGTGAGTGGCGCCGACACGATCCGCGATACCGCGATCGCGCAGCCGTTGATCGTTGCGGCGAGCTTGCTCGCGTGGCGTGAGCTGTCGGCGCGTGTGGCTGTGGCTGAGGCCGGTATTGCCGGTCACTCGGTGGGCGAGTTCGCTGCGGCTGCTGCCGCGGGTGTGCTCTCTGAAGACGACGCCCTGCGCCTTGTCGGGGTGCGTGGTCGTGCGATGGCCGAGGCGGCCACGCAGGCGAG
This sequence comes from Leucobacter sp. VD1, assembly GCF_037150695.1. Taxonomy (NCBI): domain Bacteria; kingdom Bacillati; phylum Actinomycetota; class Actinomycetes; order Micrococcales; family Microbacteriaceae; genus Leucobacter; species Leucobacter sp. VD1. Next base: position 837,819 of record NZ_JBBCPO010000001.1, on the reverse strand, counting down.
CACCGGTATGGCTGCGGTTGTGGGTGGCGTGGAGGCCGATGTGCTCGCGAAGATCGCGGAGCACGGGCTGACTGCCGCGAATCGCAATGGCGGCGGCCAGATCGTCGCCGCCGGTTCGCTTGAGGGCCTGGCGGCGCTTGCGGAGGACGCACCGCGCGGCGCACGCGTGATCACGCTGCAGGTGGCCGGCGCGTTCCACACCGATTACATGTCGAGTGCCATTCCTGCTCTGCGGGAGGCCGCTGAGAGCGTGACCGCCGCCGCGCCCACGCACCCGCTGTGGACGAACGCTGACGGTTCGCTTGTCGACAGCGGATCGCGCTTTGTCGAGCTGCTGGTCTCGCAGATTGCGAGCCCGGTGCGCTGGGATGCGTGCATGGAGGGCTTCCAGCAGGCCGGCATCTCGGGGCTTGTTGAGCTCGCCCCGGCTGGCGCGCTCACGGGAATCGCCAAGCGCGCCCTGAAGGGTGTGCCCGCTGTTGCGGTGAAGACCCCAGCAGATCTCGACGCCGCTGTGGCGCTCATCACCGAGACTGCGTCAGCAGCCTGACCGTCGAACCGAAAGGACCCATGCACATGGCATCACTGGTGCAGCCCACTGGCCCCGCGCACACGCGGATCCTCTCCGTCGGCGCGGCCCGCGGCAACCTCGACGTACCGAACGACGACCTCGTCGGCCCGATCGATTCCTCGGATGAGTGGATTCGCCAGCGCACTGGCATCGTGCAGCGTCGCCGTGCCAGCGCTGACGTGGCCGCGGTCGACCTTGCGGTGGCCGCGGGCGAGGAAGCCATCGCGAAGTCGGGGCTTGATCGCTCCGAGATCGACGGTGTCATCATTTCGACGATTTCGAACGTGGCGATCACCCCCTCGATGGCGGCGCTTGCGGCGCATCGCCTCGGGCTCACGCCCGCCGCGGCATTCGACATCTCGGCTGCTTGCGCCGGGTACGTTTACGGCGTGGGCCAGGCCGACGCCCTCGTACGCTCGGGGCTGTGCAAGAACGTGCTCGTGATCGGCGCCGAGAAGCTCTCCGAGATCGTCGATCCGACTGATCGCAGCATCTCGTTCCTGCTCGGCGACGGTGCCGGCGCCGTGATCGTCGGCGCGAGCGACCACACCGGCATCGGCCCCACCGTGTGGGGCTCTGACGGCGAGAAGTGGGACACGATCCGCATGACCTCGACCTTCGAGGAGTACCGCAGCAACCCGTCCGAGGTGCCGTGGCCCACGCTGCGTCAGGACGGTCAGACCGTGTTCCGCTGGGCTGTCTGGGAGATGAAGAAGGTCGCTCAGCAGACCCTCGAAGCCTCGGGCATCGAACCCGGCGATCTTGCCGCGTTCATCCCGCACCAGGCGAATATGCGCATCATCGACGAGTTCGCGAAGCAGCTCAAACTTCCCGAGTCCGTGGTCGTGGCCCGTGACATCGAGATGCAGGGCAACACTTCGGCGGCGTCGATTCCCCTGGCCATGCACGCGCTGCTCGAGCAGCACCCCGAACTCTCGGGCGGCCTCGCCCTGACGATCGGCTTCGGGGCCGGTCTCGTCTACGGCGCGCAGGTCATCGAACTCCCGTAGCCGGATCGCGCGCGTCTCCACGGCGCCGCGCCTGACGGCACGTACACTTCTTCAACCCCCACCCATATCAAGGAGAAACACACAATGGCATTCAGCAACGAAGAGGTCCTCGCGGGTCTTGCCGAGATCATCAACGACGAGACCGGAATCGCGGCCGACGTCGTCGCCCTCGACAAGTCGTTCACTGACGACCTCGACATCGACTCGATCTCGATGATGACCATCGTGGTCAACGCCGAGGAGAAGTTCGACGTGAAGATCCCCGACGAGGAAGTCAAGAACCTCAAGACCGTCGGCGACGCTGTCGACTTCATCGCCAAGGCTCAGGCCTAAGGTTTGCGGAACGGGGTCGGGCTCAGCCCGACCCCGCCTCCTCACCACTCACCCAAGTTCGTTCCCCACCAGATCGCGGAGCACGCAAGCATGAGCAAGAAGATCGTCGTCACAGGTATCGGCGCCTCCTCCCCCATCGGCGGCACGGCCCCTGAGAGCTGGGAGTCGCTCCTCGCCGGCGAGTCGGGCGTACGCACCCTCGACTACGACTGGGTGACCGAATACCAGCTTCCCGTCACCTTCGCCGGTCAGGCCCGGGTGAAGCCCACCGAGGTGCTCGACCGTCCGGTCGCGAAGCGCCTCGACCCATCGAGCCAGTTCGCGCTGGTCGCCGCGAAGGAAGCTTTCGCCGATGCCGGCAGCCCCGAGCTCGCCCCCGAACGTCTTGGCGTCGACTGGGCGACAGGGATCGGTGGCGTATGGTCGCTGCTCGACGCCTGGGACACCCTGCGCGAGAAGGGACCGCGCCGCGTGATGCCCTTGACCGTGCCAATGCTCATGCCGAATGCTCCTTCGGCAGCGGTCTCTATGCACTTCGAAGCGCGCGGCTACGCACGCACCGTGGCGTCAGCCTGCGCCTCCAGCACCGAGTCGATCGTCAACGCTTACGAGCACCTGCAGGCGGGGCTTGTCGACGTGGTGATCGCCGGCGGCTCCGAAGCTGCAATCCACCCCATCACCGTGGCATCGTTCGCGTCGATGCAGGCCCTCTCGCGTCGCAACGACGATCCGGCCACGGCTTCCCGACCGTACAACATCGACCGTGACGGCTTCGTCATGGGCGAGGGCGCTGCTGCGCTCGTGCTCGAGACCGAAGAGCACGCGCTCGCGCGCGGCGCGAAGATCTACGCCGAGATCGCCGGCGGCGGCGTCACCGCAGACTCCTACCACATCACCGCGAACGACCCCGAGGGTCGCGGTGCGATCCGCGCCATGCAGATGGCGCTGGAGCAGGCCGGGGCAACCCCCGACGATGTGACGCACATCAATGCGCACGCCACCTCGACGCCGGTGGGCGACATCAACGAGTTCACCGCGCTGAAGGCGATCTTCGGTGACCGCGCCGAGCAGATCCCGATCTCGGCGACGAAGGCCGCCACCGGCCACTTGCTCGGCGGCACCGGCGCGCTTGAGGCACTGTTCAGCGTGCTCGCCGTGCAGCACCGCATCGCGCCCCCCACGATCAACCTCATCGACCAGGATCCCGAGATCCCCGTCAATGTCTCCTCGGAGCCGCAGCCCCTGGGTGACGGCCCGCAGCTCGCGATCTCGAACTCGTTCGGGTTCGGTGGCCACAACGCCGTCGTCGCGATTCGCTCCGTCGACTGAGCGCAACTCCACTGAGCTACGGGGCGTCTGCCCGGCCTGATGGGCCGGCGCGGGCGCCCCGTAACAGTTCGAGATGCGTTCGGCGACGATCCGCACACGCGCTACGGTAGTACCCATGAAACCGTTCCTGCTCATCACGACTCGGGGCGAAGACGACGTCGCTGCCGATGAGCATGCGGCCTACTGTCGCTTGACCGGGCTGCTGCCCGAGGAACTCGCGTGGCGGCGCATCGATAGAGCCCCGCTCGGTTCCGTAGATTTCGGTTCCTATTCGGGCATCATCCTCGCCGGCAGCCCGTTCACTGTGAGCGAGCCTGTTGAACGCAAATCAGAGACCGAACTGCGTGTCGAACGCGAGCTCGCGCAACTGCTCGACGATGTGGTGCGGGCCGATTTTCCCTTCCTCGGCGTCTGCTACGGGATCGGCACGATCGGCGCCCATCAGGGCGCTCGGGTAGACCGCACCTACGGAGAATCTTCGCAGGCGGTGCGTATCAGCCTCACCCCTGCCGGCATCAGCGATCCGCTGCTGCACCAACTGCCCGCCGACTTCGAAGCCTTCGTGGGCCACAAAGAAGCGATTGCCGAGGTGCCTGAGAGCATCACCGTGCTGGCGAGCTCACCCACGTGCCCGGTGCAGGCGTTTCGTGTGGGTCGCAATGTGTATGCGACGCAGTTTCATCCCGAGCTCGACACGGCCTCGTTCACGTCGCGGGTGCGTGCCTACGCCGATCACGGCTACTTCCACCCGGCCGAGGTCGAGGCGATCATCGAGCGGGTCGAGCGCGCCGATGTGCGCGCCTCGCACATGGTGCTCGGACGTTTCGTGGAGGAGTATCTCGATTCGCGGCCCGCGCAGACAGGGCCGTTGATAGCGCTGCCTGCTGCGAGCATCGGCATCGAGTCTGAGCGCGCGAGCACGGTGGCGCCGTCGGGCGTCTGAGCGCTGCGCTACTCGAACAGCGCCTGGGCGAGAAAATCACCCGACTGCACGCCCGATGGAATAGCCCACAGCCCTGAGCCGATGTGACGGATGTACTCGTTCAGGAGATCCGCCCGCAATGACTGCTGCACGCGCACGAAGGTCTGCGGATCGCGCTGGAACGAGATGAAGAACAGGCCGGCGCCCAGCTGTCCGAGCCCGTTTGAGCCGTCGACGTAGTTGTAGCCGCGCCGCAGCATACGGGCACCACCGTTCTGATTGGGGTGCGCGAGGCGCATGTGTGCGGCGATGTCGATCGCTGGGTGCGCCGCATTCTCCGCACTCGGAGCAGCGAAGTCGGGCGCTGCGAACTCGTGCCCGCCGCTCAGCGGGCCGCCTTCGCGTTTCGTGCGGCCGATGATCCGCTCCTGCTCACCGAGAGATGCGCGATCCCAGCTTTCGATGGTCATCTGAATCTTTCGAGCCACGAGGTAGCTGCCGCCGCGCATCCAGTCCGGGGCTTCGGTGCCAACCCAGATGTGTTCGGCGAGAGAGGCCTCGTCCTCGGCCATGATATTCGCGGTACCGTCTTTGAAGCCGAAGAGGTTACGCGGGGTGTCCTGGCGGCGTGAGGTCGATGCGGTGCGTCCGAAGCCGAGCTGGCTCCATGAGAGATGCGCGCGTCCGGCTGCGATGCGGGCAAGATTGCGGATCGCGTGCACTGCGATCTGCGGATCATCGGCGCAGGCCTGCACGCAGAGATCTCCCCCGCTCTGGGTGGCGTCGAGCAGATCGAACGCGAAGGATGGAAGCGGCTCGAAGGCGCGTGGCAGGCGAGAGCGGATCACGAATGGATCTTCGGGGTCGGCCGCCCCGGTGCGTGCGGTGAAGAGCTGCCTGCCGAGCCCGAAGGTGAGGGTGAGGTTTCCCGCGCCGAGGCTGGCAGCCTCGCCTGTATCGTCTGGCGGCAGCAGCGGGTTGTCGGGTTCGAGGCCGGTGCCAACTTCCTGTCCACGGACGAGCCGCTCGGCTGCCTCGGTCCAGTCCCGCAGCAGCGCGATGAGATCGTCTCTGGCTGTGCCCGACACCATGTTGAATGCGGCGAAGTGGAGGCGGTCTTGCGCGGGGGTGACGATACCGGCCTGGTGGGCGCCGTGGAACGGCACTGCGCCGGATTCCGGGCCCGAGCCACCACCGGCCTGAGCCGCGAGGGCGGTGGCTGCGCCGCCGCCGAGCGCGAGGCCCGCCGCGCCGGCGCCGAGCAGCCCGAGGAGGCCGCGTCGCGAGGGTCGCAGGGCGCCAGGGTCGCTCTCCTCCGTCGTCTGTCCGATCTCGTCGGGCTGCTCGTGCGCCGTCATCAGCCCTGCACGACGCCCGCGGTGAGCTTCGACATGGGTTCGCTGAGCGCGGTGAGCTTCGCCGCGAGCTCGTTGCGCTGCTGCTGGCCGACGGTGTCGTAGAACACGAAGCCCGCATCGTAGGAGCCGTAGCTCTCGAGCAGCGCGAACATGTCGGCGAAGCGCGTGTCGAGCTCTTGCGCGAGGTCTTCACCGCCGTTCGCCTCAAGCAGGCCGCGCACGGTGTCGAAGGCCACCTGGGCGCCCTCGACGTTCGCGGTGAAGTCGTAGAGGTCGGTGTGCGCGAACTCGTTCTCTTCGCCGGTCAATTTGCCATCGGGGGCGGCAACCTCGTCGAGGAGGCCTTTCGCGCCCTCGGTGATGTCGGCGAGGGTGAGCGTGAAATCGGGGCTCGCGACCTCGTCCTTCAGCTCGTTCACATCGGCGAGCAGCTGCTCGCCGAGCTCCGTGCGCTCCTCGGGGGTGAGCGGCTTGAGGTCGTCCTTCGGGTAGTGGTCTTTCTCGGGAGTCGAGTAGTTGGCGATCGCCTCGTCGAGCCACAGGTCCTGCTCGATGCGGTGGAAGCCGGTGAAGGGCAATCCCTCTTCGATGGCACCGGGCTTGCGGTAGTCGATCTTTGGGTCGAGGTCACCGAACTGCTCGGCGGTCGGCTCGATGCGCTCGTAGTTGATGCGCGCGATCGGGAAGAGTGTACGAGCGGTTGCGTCGTCACCGGCCTGGTAGGCCGCGACGAAGGCCTCCACTTGCGGCACGAGCTCCTCGGTCTGAGCTTTGACGTAGCTGATGTACTGCGCGACGACCGCGTCCTCCTCGGGTGTCGTCGCCACGGCGTCGCCGGTGACCGCGAACGCGGCCTGGCCGACGCCGGCACCGACCATACCGGGCTTGCAGCTCGTGAAATAGTCGCCGGGGCCGAGCTGCACGGTGAGGTTGCGGCTGGTGCCGGGTGCGATGTTCTCGACCTCGCCGAGGATCGTCAGCTCGTTGCTGCCGAGCAGATAGAACTCGGTGACTTTGCTGCCGTTGTTCTGCACGGTGAAGGTGAGCGTGCCGCTCTGCGCCTGCGCGGTCTCGACCTCGCAGGCCGTATCGCTCGCCGTGACGGCGATGGACTGCGCGTTCGCGCCGGTGCCGGCGTTGGGCACGCAGGCGGTGAGTGCGAGACTCGCGGCGCCGATGGCGGTTACTGCGACGATGCCGCGGCGTGTGCTGATGGTGGGCAAGGGGCTTCCTTTCTCGGGGCGCGCGCTCCTCGGTATGAGGCGATGAGGAACAGCGGAAGGGTGATGGCGAGGTAGAGCGCCCAGGCGATCACCTCGAGTCTGGTCATCTCCGGCGAGAAGCCGACGGTGCCCTTGAGCAGCACGCCGAGCACTCCGTCTGGAGCGATGATGTGGGGAATGCGGAACGCCCAGGCGGCATCGCCGAACCAGGTGGCGAGGACTTCCGCTCCGGGCGGCGGGGCGGCGAAGGGGCCGGGGAGCAATCCGGCCTCCTGCAGGTCGTGGACCGCGTAGGCGAACACGCCGGCGGCGAAGACGATGAGGAGCGCGCCGGACCAGCGGAAGAACACGGTGAGGTTGATCCGGAGCATGCCGCGATAGAGCAGCCAGCCGAGCACCGATGCCAGGAGAATGCCCGACACCGCCGAGAGGAAGCCGACGAGGGGTGCTGTGTCGCTCGCCCGCGTGGTGGCCCAGATGAAGAGGGCGGTCTCGATGCCCTCCCGCGCCACCGAGACGAAGCCGACCGCGGCCACGCCCCAACCGTTGCCGAGCAGGGCCCTGTCGAGCTGCGATCGCAGCTCGCTGCCGATGCCGCGGGACATGCGCAGCATCCAGAAGACCATCCAGGTCACCATGGCGACGGCGACGAGCGACAGTGCGCCGCCGATCGCCTCCTGCGCGGTGAAGGAGAGCCCGTAGGCGCCGTAGGTGAGCACGGCGCCGGTGATGAGGGAGAGCAGGATCGCGGCTGCGACGCCCAGCCAGATCTTGCGGGCTGCGTCGCGACGTCCGAGACGGTTGACGTAGGCGAGCAGGATGCTCACGACGAGCGCGGCTTCGAGCCCTTCGCGCAGGCCGATGAGCAGTGTGGCGATCATGCGGGAGCACCCTCCGAGGCTCATTCGACAACATGTGATGTTAGTAAGGCGCGCCTTACTGGAACAACATAGCACAATTCATCTGATGTGAAACCCGCGGAGGTAACGCAACAGGGCCGCGCCCCCACCAGGAGAGACGCGGCCCTGTACACCCACCGCGCACAGGGCGCGGCTGAACTCGTCAGTCGGCGTAGTGCGAGAAGAGGAACCAACGATCCTTGTCGAACTGCTGCGCGAATGCGATTGCGAGATCCTGGCTCACGGGGTCGATATCTTCGAGCCCCTTCACCGCGGCGTAAATGGTCTCGAGCGTAGCGTCGAGCTGCGCAACAACCTCACGCACCGTCACCTCGGACTGCTGAAAACCGACAGTCATCTCCGGCGTTGAGGTCTGCGCTGCGACGGTGCCAATACGACCATCGACAGGCAAGCCCAGGGCCACCATGCGCTCCGCAGCCGTGTCGGCAGCATCCTGCGCGTGCGCTACGACCTGGTCGAGAAACTCATGCACGCCCATAAAGTTGCTGCCGCGCACATGCCAGTGCGCCTGCTTGCCATTCACCGCGAGAGCGATCAAATCGTGCAGAACCGGCGTCAGGTGCTGCGCAACCCCTGAGAGTCGCCCAAACTCGCCCTGCGCTGCGATCGGCTGCTGCTCGAGAGTGGTCATAGTGAACCTCCGTCTGATCTGCCGGGGAGCTTCTCTCTGCCCGGTACACCCTCCACGATACGCCGATCCGAGCGATCCGCAAGCAAGTGAAGGCTTGCCTAAACTGCGTTCTACCAGGGATTTTTACGCCGACACCGCGAACTTGAGCAGTATCTCAGGGTCGCGGCGCGGACCCGTGAAGAAGGGCGTCTCCTCAATCACGTGCCGCCGCGCACCCGTCGCCCGCAACTCGCGCATCATATCCACGATCCGCGTCAGATCGTCGGCCTCAAAGGCGAGCAGCCACTCATAGTCGCCCAGCGCGAACGAGGCCACGGTGTTCGCGAGCACATCACCGTAGTCTCTGGCCGCAGCACCGTGCTCGCGTAGCAATTCCCTGCGCTCTTCATCAGGTAGCAGGTACCACTCCCGGCCACGCACGAACGGGTACACGCAGACGTAGCCGCGTGGCGCATCACCCGCGAGAAACGCTGGCACGTGCCCACGATTGAACTCAGCTGCGCGATGCACCCCGATCGACGACCACACGGGCAGCAGACGACCGCCGGCCCAGTCAAGCACTGTTCGGTAGGCATCTTGCAGCGCCTCGGGGCTCGGAGCGTGCCACCACACGAGCACATCGGCGTCCGCACGATAGCCGGCAACGTCATACCATCCGCGGGTGGTCAGGCCGTCGATGCTGTCAAGCTCGGCGAGCAGTCCTCGCACAATCGCGCTCCAGGCCGGGGTGAGCCCGAGGGCAGGCCCTGACCGTGACGCGCTGAAGACCGCATACATCGTGTAGTTGACGTCGGCATTGATGGCGTCTGCGACGGCGGAGTGGTCAACGGTTTGGCTGCGTGCAGTCATAGGTGCTCCCATGTTTCTCAGCATCCTGCTGGTCGGTTCTCAGTTCTCAGTTCCGGTGAGGCGGGCACTCAGTCATCCACGCCCGCGAGCACCGGGATGCCGGTGGACTCGCCGTGACGCATACGACAACTCCCGGCGGGAGCATCGTCTGGGAAGGCAGCCAGTGCGCCGACGGTGCGGGCCGGGGCGGTCTCGCCACGCTCGCGCGCAGCCCGCTCGAACACCATGTCGATGAGCCCGGCCACGAACTCCCTTCGCACCCCCGCGGTGCCGGCACGAACCGCAGCGATGCCCTGTTCTCGTGCCGTTTCGAGCGCTTCGACGTCGAGGTCGAAAGCGACTTCCATATGGTCGGAAATGAAGCCGATGGGCGCGATCACGATCTTGCGCACGCCCTGTGCAGCCAGCGCCTCGATGTGGTCGTTGACGTCGGGTTCGAGCCACGGAACTCGCGGATCCCCCGAACGGGAGCAGTAGGCGAGTGAAGAGGCAACTTCGGTGCCGGTGCGCGCAGCCAGTGCAGCGTCAAGGGTAGCGCGCACGTCTTCATGCTGCTCGCGGTAGCCGGGACCGGTAACCGCTGAGGCATCCTGCATCGTGTCGGGGATCGAGTGGGTCACATACACGATATGCGCGCCCGCAAGGCCGCCGTCGAGTGCTCTGGCCGCCTCTTCGATGGCGCGACGGTTGGCCTCAACGAAGCCAGGGTCATTGAAGAATGGGCGGAGCACGTCGAGGCGCGGAGCCGCATCGCCGAGTTCGGTCACGGCGGCCGCAAGGTGCTCACGGTACTGCCGACTGCCCGAATAGGAGGCGTAGGCGCTGGTGACGAGCACGAGGATACGCTGCGCGCCGAAGGCTGAGGCGTCTCGCAGCGTATCGACAGTGTAGGGGTGCCAGTTGCGGTTGCCCCAGATCACCGGGAGGTCGGCACCGCGCTGCCGCAGTTCGTCTCGCAGTGCTTCGGCGAGGGCGAGGTTCTGGGCATTGATCGGGCTGCGCCCGCCGAAGTGGTGGTAGTGCTCCCCCACCTCGGCGAGCCGATCTTCGGGGATGTTCTTGCCCCGTGTCACGTTGCGCAGGAAGGGGATGATGTCATCACTGTGGTTGGGGCCACCGAATGAGCACAGCAGCAGGGCATCGTAGGGCAGCGGATCGACGGAAGGACTGGCGGGGTGATCGTTCTCGGTCATGTGCTGCACCGTATCACCAGCTTGCCTGTAGATCTGATGTATAACATCAGATCTACACGGGGTGGTGGGTATGGTCAGAATCACGCACTGCAGAACCGATGCACCCCAAAGCGCGGCGCACCGGCGTAGCATGATCGCATGTCCGAGACGGTGTCGCTGTGGATCACGCCCCCGCCTCTGCCCCGTCGACTGAGGGGCGGCCAGGCTGAGAGGCGGCACTATGGGCAAGAGCCGCCCACGATGCCGGATCCGCACCCCTCAGGCCGAGCCCATCGCAGCACCGCGGTAAGGAGCAGATCGTGAACTCACCCCCAGATCACACCACGCAGGAAGCACGCAGCACCCCAACTGGCCGCGAAGACACGCTTCGCGCGGTGCCTGACGACCAGGGCATCACGCCGCGTGTGCTCGTGCTCGGCGCGACGGGTTACATCGGCGGCCGCCTCGTGCCCCGACTGGTCGCCGCCGGTTACCGGGTGCGCGTGCTTTCACGATCCCGTGAACGAGTCGCCGCCCTCCCCTGGGCCAATGAGGTCGAGATCGTCACCGGCGACGCCTCAGACCCAGAAGCCGTCGGCCAGGCAATGCGCGAGGTAGACGTGGTCTGCTACTTGCTGCACTCCATGTCGAGCGGCGCCGACTTCGAGCGCCTCGACCGGGAGATCGCCCGCACCGTCGCGGGCGCGGCTGAGCGTGCCGGTGTGAGCCGCATCGTCTACCTTGGAGGCCTGCACCCCGAAGGAGCCTCACTCTCACGGCATCTGCGGTCACGAAAAGAGGTGGGCGACATTCTGCTCGCTTCGGAGGTGCCCACGATCGTGCTCCAAGCAGGGGTAGTCATCGGCTCAGGCTCAGCATCGTTCGAAATGGTGCGGCACCTCACCGACGTGCTGCCCTACATGCCAGCCCCCAAATGGGTGCGCAACTTCATTCAGCCAATCGCGGTGCGCGACGTGCTCTACTACCTGCTCGCTGCGGTGCGACTCGAACCCGAAGTCAATCGCGCACTCGACATCGGCGGGCCGGACGTGCTGCGCTACGGCCAAATGATGAACGGCTACGCCCTCGAAGCCGGCCTCAGGCAGCGTCGGATCGCCTCACTGCCCGTGCTCACCCCGCGGCTCGCCTCCCACTGGGTGGGGCTCGTCACCCCCGTGCCGCGCCGCATCGCACGCCCGCTCGTTGAATCACTGCAGCACCCCTGCGTGATGCGGGATCACGCCATCGACGCACTCATTCCGCCACCACCGGGCGGGCTCACCCCGTACCGCGACGCCGTGAAGCTTGCTCTCGGCCGCATTGAAATCGACGCCGTCGAAACCAGCTGGGTCGACGCGCGGTTGGACGGCGCCCCCAGCGATCCGCTGCCCAGCGACCCGGACTGGGCTGGCCGCACCGTCTTCACCGACGTGCGGCGTCGCCGCACCTCAGCGGATGCGGCAGCCGTATGGTCGGTGATCTCCCGCATCGGCGGTGCGAACGGCTGGTATTCGGCGTCGGTGCTGTGGGCGGTGCGCGGTTGGCTGGACCGGCTCACCGGAGGCGTCGGCCTGCAGCGCGGCCGGCGCAGCCGATCGCGAATCACCGAGGGCGACGCGATCGACGTGTGGCGCGTGGAGCGCGTCGAACCCGAGCGGCTGCTGCGGCTGCGCGCCGAGATGTGGACACCGGGAAGCGCGTGGCTCGAACTCGGAATCGACGACTCCCCCGGCGGTGTCAAATACTGGCAGCGGGCGGTCTTCTTCCCTCGGGGCTTGCTCGGGAGACTGTACTGGCTCGCAATGCTGCCCTTTCACGGCCTCATTTTCAGTGGCATGGTGAGCAGGATCGTGGCGCTCGCCGAAGCCGACGATGCTCGCAGTAGTTCCGCGAATCGCGCCCGGCACCGCTCCGAGTGATGGAGCGGTGCCGGGCGTGGAAGGTGGCGTGAGCGGCCAGATCTCACCAGAATACGGCTAGCGCAATGTTGACGAGGGTCAATCCGCCAACCGCGTGCGCAACACCGACCGGAACCGCCTCACTCTTCTTGACTTTTCGGCGCCCGATCCATGCTGCAACCAGGATGACGACGAGAATAGTGAGCTTTGCCGCGACTTTTACGTGATTCACTCCCCCGTCGCTCATCTCGTTGACTCCGACCAGCAGAATACCGGTCACCAGTTGCACCCAGGCACCGACGAACTGAAAGAGGCCGACGGTCGGAGTCTTGAATGTGGCGAGCCATCCGCCGAGGAGTGCGGCTGCTCCGAGAATGTGTAGGAATACGAGCGAGGCATGAAGTAGGTCCATGCTTTCAACGTATCCGGCATACTCCTCCCTCGACCCCCCATTGGCAACCGGTCACGGATACTCACAGTTCCCTTTCAGATTTATCGACATACTGTTGACATGTTTGTTGACAGGTAGTCGATAAAATGCTGGCGGGAGAGGAAGACATGTTTCTAGCGATCCGCGAACTGAGGTTTGCGCGCGGGCGATTCGGCCTCATGGGTGCAGTCGTCTCGCTCGTCGCGCTGCTGATAGTTCTACTCTCGGGCCTCTCCTCGGGCTTGGTCAACGACGGCGTATCTGGGCTCAAATCGATGCCGGTCACCGCGTTTGCGTTTGACGCCGGCACGAAGACCGACAACGCATTCTCGCGCTCAGTGGTCGAGGAGTCTCAGCTCGAGATCTGGCAGGCTTTTCCCGGAGTGGAGGCCGCGAGTCCGGTCGGGGCGGGAATGACGAATGCCACGACCGAAGATGGGGTTCAGATTGACCTCTCGCTGTTTGGCATTGTCCCTGATTCCTTCATGAGCCCGAACGTCTCTGAGGGATCGACCATCTCGGGGCTTGGGGGCATCGTGGTGTCCGAAACAGCGAAAAGCGACGGTCTCGAACTGGGCAGCATCATCACCCTTGATCGGCTCGATACCCAACTTGAGGTGGTCGGTTTTACCGAAGGACAGGCCACGTTCGGTCACGTCGACATGGCCTATCTCAACATTGATACCTGGCGGCTCATCGCCTCCGGAGCAGCACAACCCGGCGTTCCGACACAGGATCAAGTAGACGCGCTCGATTTCGATGTCGCGAGCGTCATCGCAATCCAAGCGAGCGATGCAGAAGGGCTCGATCTCGCCGCAGGCGACCTTCAGGCGACGACCACAGCCGTGCCCCTGAAGGAATCTTTCAACTCATCTCCGGGCTACGAGGCAGAGACACTGACGCTCAGCATGATTCAGATGTTCCTCTACGCAATTAGCGCCCTCGTGGTCGGAGCCTTCTTCACCGTCTGGACGATTCAACGGCAGCATGAGCTCGCGGTGCTCCGAGCTGTCGGTGCCTCGGCTCGTTATTTGCTTCGGGACTCGCTGACCCAAGCGGCGATCCTGCTCGTATCTTTCACAGCAATCGGTGTGGCTGCTGGTGTCGGGCTGGGCTCCATCATGCCGGACGGCATGCCTTTCGCTCTTGAACCCACGCCCGTCCTCACCGCCTCCTTGATCACAATCGCTCTGGGCCTCATCGGGGCTGCGATTGCGGTTCTCCGCATCTCGCGAATCGAACCCATCTCCGCCTTGGGAGGGCAGCGCTAATGTCTTCTGCACACAACCTGGAAACAGTACTGCGCTTTGAGAATGTCACGCTCGAACTCGGAGACGGCGACAGTAGGGTGCGACCCCTGGACTCCGTGAGTCTTGAGATCGCGCGGAGCGAATTCGTGGGCGTGGTGGGCCCATCTGGAGCCGGAAAGTCGACCCTTCTTGCCGTGGCAGGAGCACTACAGTCACCCGACAGCGGTTCAGTTCGAGTGCTCGACCAAGAACTCACAGAGATCGCCGGTTCTCAGGGAAAAATGGCCAAGTTTCGTCTCAGAAACATCGGGTTCGTCTTCCAATCGGGCAATTTGATCCCCGCACTCAACGCTGCAGACCAGCTCCGTCTCGTGAACCGGCTCGCAGGCGGATCATCGGCGTTCGACCCGATGCCGTTCCTGGAGGCCGTTGGCATGGCGCACAAGGCGAAGAATCTTCCCCGGCAGCTCTCCGGGGGCGAGCGACAGCGCGTAGGCATCGCCAGAGCGCTCGTCACCAGTCCGGGTCTCCTACTCGTCGATGAACCAACCGCAGCACTCGACCGTGCCCGAAGCCAGCAGGTTGTCGCTCTCCTCGCGGAACAGAGTAGGACCCAAGGAGTTGCCATCATGATGGTCACCCATGACCACGAAGTGCTCGGGCACTGCGACCGCGTACTCGAGATGGTCGACGGCCGACTCGGAGCATTCCAACCGGCGACAACGTAGCCTCCACGAGTCTTCCACCTCGCCCGAACGGTCAGCTTCACGGTAAGTTCAGTAGCAGGCGACGGAATGAGACCGGTGGAGGATGAACTGTGCCACGAATCACTGCGAATACCGTAGCTGAGCACCGCGCAAATCAAGAGCGCCTGCTCCTCGACGTCGCACACGCGATCCTTGAGGAAACGGGCGAAATCGGAAGCATGCGAAATGTCGCTGAGCGCGCAGGGTTGGCAAGATCAAGTGTCTACCATTACTTTGAATCCACGGAAGCGTTGCTTCAAGCACTGGTGGAGGACATTTTCCCCAGATGGACCATACGCATCACTGATGCCATGGATGCTGAGGCCGAGCCAAGCGGCCGACTCGTTGCCTACGCAGTTGAGAATCTTCGTCTCGTGCATGAAGGAGCACACGCCGTCGGCTCTGCACTTGCGGCCCTCTCTCCCGGAGAAGCCCTGAACGAACAAGCAGCGAGCATGCATCGGGCCATTCAGGAGCCACTGATTCGCACACTTGACGACCTGGGGGTCGAAGATTCCGAGGCTCTGGGTGAGATGATCAATGCGGTCGTTCACTCGGCCACTCGTCTCCTGGAAGCGGGGAAACCGTTCGATCAGGTGTCATCAACACTCATCGCCATGATTAAGCCGATGGCAGTCGAACTGCAAAAACGGGCCGCAGCAAAAGAATCGTAGGATCTCAGAGATCCCACTTGCTCAACCCCGGACCTCGGAGGCATCGGGCTCCCGGGCTGAAGTCAACGCCTGAGCAGGGTTTTGGATGGGTACCCACAAATCGCCGATCAACGAAGACCGCGCAGTGCTTTCCAAGCACTCGTAGGGCGTGCGGGGCTTGAACCCGCGACCGACGGATTATGAGTCCGCTGCTCTGACCGACTGAGCTAACGCCCCTTGCAACCGTTCCATAATAGTGGAGCAGACGATGCGTCTCGCGCGGCCGCAGCCACCTCAGGACCGGATGCGGTTCGGGTCGTAGCCGGCATCGATGAGCGACGTGGCGCGCTCGGTCTGCCCGGTGAAGTCGAGCATGTCGGTGCGCAGGCCGAGGTCGCGATCGACATGCAACGCCATCGAGTGCGCCGCGTTGCGCACATCGCGTGCGGCGATGGCGTCGAGCACGGCACCGTGGTCGCGGTGCATCGTTTCAAGTGTGGTGCCGAGGATCACACGGCCCTCGGTGCTCGCCCCTTCAAGCACCGACATGACCCCGAGGTAGAGGTCGAGCAACAGTTTGCTGCCGCTCGCCTCGACCACGAGCCTGTGGAAGGCGTCGGGGGCGGTGCTGCGGTTACAGGTATCAAGGGCTTCGGGCGAGGCCGCGCCGGCAATCCCCTCGTGCACTCGGCGATACGCCTCCCGGAGCCCCTCGAGCTGTTCCTCGGTGCGGTGCACGGCGGCGTGTTGGGCGGCTTCGATCTCGAGAGATCGCCGGTAGACGAGCACTTCTTCGAGATCGTGATCTGCGAGAAATTCCGACAAGATCGAGCTCACCGGGGTGCGGGATCGCACGAAGGTACCCACGCCGGGAACGGTTTCAAGCATGCCGAAGGCTGCGAGCGATCGCACTGCTTCGCGCACAGTGGAGCGGCCCACGCCGATCAGTTCGACAAGCTCGGGTTCTTTCGGAATCAGATCGCCGACCGACCATTCGCCGCTCGAGATCCGGCCGCGCAGGAAGTCGAGCGTGTCGCGCGCCTTCTGGGAGCCGCGGGTGGTGCTTGCCATGTCAGACCTCGTGGGGGGGGTGTGGGGAACTGCGTCAACTCTATCGGGTACACACAGGCGGCTCACACCGATTGCGTGGTGTTGCTCATATCACGATGGTGGTGGCCGACACGTCGACGCGGCGCAGCCGATTCGCAGTCCAGATGATGAGCGCCCCGAGCAGCACGAGGCAGATGCCCCCGATCACGGCGATCACGGCGAGGGCGATTCCAGGCCAGGCCAGCGCAACGATTCCGCCGACGAGGATCAGCACACCGGGCACAAGAATCACGGGGCTGCGCCCAGCGAAACGAGCACTGATCGCGATCCACAGCACCCCGAAGACGACGAGCGCCACACCGACGAAGGCGACGATCGCACCGACGGTGAGGTCTGAGAATACGATCGCGAGCACTCCGGCTGCGATGAGCACGAGGCCACCGATGAGCGCGGCCGAGGAGCCGGCGGATCGTGTGAGCACGGCAAGGCCGTTCGCGATGAGTGCGGATCCGAAGAGCACGACGAGCATCCAGCTTGCCGCAAAGAACGGCCAGATGAGGAAACCGACGCCGACGGCCGCAACGAGCACGCCGGTGATAAGCAGCGTCCACCAAGGGAAGCGCCGCTGCCCGGTGCTGGTGACTATGGGATACTGGCTCACTGTCGACCTCCTCGGCACCCTGATGGTGGACGGGCGCTCCCTCCCAGCGTACGGCACGGGCCTTGCATCAGAATGGATGGGTGGATCGCGAGCTGTTTTTCTCCCCCGCTCTTGAGGTGGCCCCGATGCTGCTGGGTGCCAGGCTCGCCGTCGCCGGTGATGACGGCGTCGGGGGTCGGGGTGTGGTGGCGATCCGCATCACCGAGGTTGAGGCTTATCACGGGGTCGGCGTTCCGGGCCCTTATGATCCTGGCTCGCACTCGAAGGATCGCCGCACCGATCGCAATGCTTCGATGTTCGGCCCGCCCGGTCACGCCTACGTCTACTTCAGTTACGGGATGCACTTTGCGCTGAATCTCGTGTGCTCCCCGGAAGGCGCCGCTTCCGGGGTGCTGATCCGGGCGGGCGAGGTGGTCGAGGGGCACGAGATCGCGCAGCGGCGTCGTTCGGCGAAGCGGGGTGGCACGATGGTGCCGGCGCATATGCTCGCTCGGGGCCCTGGCAATGTGGCGACGGCGCTCGGCATCTCTCGTGAGATGCACGACGGCCTTGACCTGTTCGAGGCGCCATTCATATTGCGCGCACCAGAGGCGCCTGCGGCGGATCTTCGGAGCGGCGCGCGGGTGGGGGTTGCCGGTGAGGCTGGAGGCCCTGCATTCCCGTGGCGCTTCTGGATTGGGGGCGAGCCCAGTGTGTCGGCGTTCAGGCCCGGCCGCGGCGCACCTCGGTCGTATCGCGGCTGAAAGGCACGCCTCAGTCAACCGGCGCAGCTGATTCAGGCAGGTGCGCCGGTGCCCGCGGGCAGCCAGGCACGCAGCGCAGCGCCGTCGGGTTTCGACTGCAGGATGAGTTCGCCGCCTCGATCCGAGATGCGACCGCCCAGGCGGGCGAGCCCGCTGAGTTCGGGGTTGTCGACGGGTGCCGCACCGAGGTGGCGCACTTCGGCAAGAATGCGACCGTCGCTTCCTTCGAGCCTCAGCGCCAGCTCACTCGCCTCACCGTGACGCAGCGCGTTCGATACGCCTTCTTCGATAGCGCGCACGAGCAGCAGCCTGCTCGTGCGGTCGAGCGGGTCTGGCACGGGTACCTCATTGACTGAGACATGCACGGGGATGGAGGGCGGAATGCGGGCCATAAGCGCCCGGGCTGCAGGCACCAGACCGAGATCGAGCGCTTCGGGATAGAGCGCAGCGCTCAGGGCGCGCAGTTCGCGCTCGCGCAGCTCCTCCAGTTCGGCGCGTACCGCGCGCACACGTTCCGCGACAACCCGGGATTCGGCGGCATCAACGCCCGAGTCAAGCTGCGCGCCTGACTCGGCGAGTGACGCTGCGAGCATCACGAAGCGATTCTGCAGGGTCCCGTGCAGGGTGTCTGCGACTTCGCGCCGCACCCGGATCTCTTCCTGCTGCAGTTCGTCAAGGGCTTCTGCGGCGCGGATCGCCGCCGCATGCCGTTCTCGGTCTGCAGAACGCGCCCGCCTACTCAGGGCGACAATCGCCACTCCGGTGCCGAGCACTGCGAGCGAGACTGGCACCAAGGTGATGGCGTCGTGCAGGGTGTCCAGGGGTTTCTCGACAGGGTGAACGTCGAACGTGAGTTGGAGGGCACCGCGCACCGTCGCCGCGACGACTGAGACGAGCAGCGCGCAGGCGGCGGCGATCCAGAGGGGTCTGTCGATGATCCGCATCCACGCGGCCCCGAGTGCAATGATGCCCACGGTGAGCAGATTGATCGAGGCCCGCAACGTTGCTTCCGCAACGGGTCCGAGCGCGTGTCCGCCGAGGCGAGGTGCGGGCACACCGTGCACGAGCATGGACTGGGCTGTGGCGCCGAAGGCGAAGAACACGCCGATGAGCACCACCGTCAGTATCAGCAGCCGTGCATCCGCGGCTTGATCCGTGGGGTGCGGATCGCGTGACGAGTCTGGAATCACGCGGTCTCCGCCAGGAAGATGCGTGCCGCAGCAACGCGCGGGTTGCAACGTTCTCGGTCGATGTCGAGGCTCGCGTAGATCGCATTGACGTGGTTGTTCACTGAGCTGAGGGCGATGCCGAGCTGTTCGGCGATCGACTGGTTGGTGAGCCCCTCGGTGACGAGCTGCAGCACCTCGACGTGGCGGGCGCTCAACGTGGCGAGCCGGCCGCCTGCCCGCACCGTGCGGGAGGTGATGATCTCGGGGTCGATGATGCAGTGTCCCGCTGCGGCGGCGCGCAAGGTGCGGATCAGTTTGGCCGCGGAGGTCGAAGAATTCTTCGAAAGGTAGCTCCACTGCTCGCGTTCATCGAGGTCGACGAGCAGCTGCGTCCGATCTACGGCCGAGAGCAGCACGATAGCGAGATGGGGGTTGGCTCGCTGCAGGGCACGCCCAGCGTCGATCCCGGTGCCGTCTGGCAGTTCGACATCGAGCAGCGCCACGTCGAGGTGTTGCGGATCCCAATTGTCTCGCGCAGCGGCGCAGTCGCCGGCGGCTACCGCCGTGAAGCCCGGCACGGAGCGGAGCAGGTGCAGCAG
This sequence comes from Leucobacter sp. VD1, assembly GCF_037150695.1. Classification (NCBI taxonomy): domain Bacteria; kingdom Bacillati; phylum Actinomycetota; class Actinomycetes; order Micrococcales; family Microbacteriaceae; genus Leucobacter; species Leucobacter sp. VD1. The sequence goes on along the minus strand of NZ_JBBCPO010000001.1, from coordinate 818,302 downwards.
CATCTCCCGAAAGAGCGGCTGGTCTTCGAGAACCCCGATGCTGAGTGTCTGCGTCACCCGTCTCTCCTCCATCGATCGTGCCTATTGAGCGTCAGTTCCCGTCTGATACGGCAGGATTCGCGTCTCTCACTTGCTGCGAAGGTCCGTCGGGGTCCGCACCAGCCTCATCGAGCGCCGAAGCACCCGTCTGCGGATGGAACTTCGCGAGCCCCACCACGCCCACCACGGCCAGCGCACCAGACCCGATGAACGCGAAGATTGCCCACAGCGGGGCGTTCGCGGCCTCCCCCAGCACGACGATACCAATGAGCACCGCGACAATCGGATCGATCACCGTGAGCCCGGCAACCACGAGATCAGGCGGGCCCGAGGAGTACGCGTTCTGCACGAAGACCATACCGAGCAGTGCCCCCACCGCGAGCGCTGCTACGCAGAGCCAGGTGAGCGTCTCGAACTCGCCCTGCTGCAATCGGCCGATGACGGCCTTCGCGAAGGTCGCGACGAAGCCATAGAGCACGCCGGCACCCACGATGTAGATTAGCGCCACCCCGCGGTGCCGCAACAGCACGAAGGCGGTGAGGGCCACCACCAGGACCACGGCAAAAGTGATGAGGATCGTGGTGAGCTTCGCGTCGGTGACCGGCCTATCAGTGGCGGTGAACGCCGCGATGCTCACGAACACGACGATCCCGAGCACTGCCAGAGCCACAGACACTCGCACCTTCTTGTCGAGCCGCACGCCACTCATGCGCGAGTTCAGGATCGAAGTGATGACCAGGCCCACCACACCGATCGGCTGCACGATGATGATCGGCGACAACGCCAGCGATCCGATCTGAAACGCCACCGCGAGACCGAGCAGCAGCGTGCCACTCACCCACGACGGTCGGCGCAGCAGACCGAGCACATGCCGAAAGGAGAGGCCAGAGCCGGCGCTCGCACCGACGAGGCGCTCAACCTTGTTGAGACCACGCGACTGAAACTGCGCACCAAAGGCGAGCAGCGCCGCGCCGATCAGCGCGAGTGGGATCCCCAAGAACTGCTTCGGGTCGAGCCCAGCAACCTCTTCGATCCCGGACATGACCAGCATCGTCACGGTCACGCACCGCCGCGCATGAGCTCGACAAGACGTGCTGCAGCGCGCGGCACCTCGTCATTCACGATGATCTCGTCAAACTCTTCGGCAGCAGCCAGCTCGACCTTCGCGGTCTCAAGCCGACGCTCCCGCTCCTCTGCATCTTCCGTGCCCCGCCCCACGAGGCGGTTTACCAGCTCATCCCAGCTCGGCGGGGCAAGGAACACGAGCCGCGCCTCCGGCATACTCGCGCGCACCTGACGCGCTCCCTGCAGGTCGATTTCGAGCAGCATGAGTTCGTCGCGCGCGGCCGCTTCGAGCACCGGACCGCGCGGCGTGCCGTAGCGGTACTTGTTGTGCACCGTAGCCCACTCCAGCAGTTCGTCGGCGGCGAGCATCCTGTCAAAGCCCTCATCATCGACGAAGAAATAGTGTCGACCGTGCTCTTCGCCGGGCCGCGGCGCACGGGTCGTCGCAGACACCGACAGCCGCACTTCCGGGTAATGCTCGCGAATGTAGGTGGCGACGGTGCCCTTGCCGACCGCTGTCGGGCCGGCGAGCACGGTGAGCGGCGGCCGCTCCGAAGAGGCAGCACCGGTGCGCTCGCGCACGAACCCTTCGAGCCGTTCGCGCTGGAGCGCACCCAGCCCGCCCAGACGCTTACGTTCCGAAATGCCGAGATCATCGCGCACGCGGTCGGCCTTCACCGCACCGATCGCCGGGAACGAGAGCAAGAAGTCGGTGATGCGCAGCGTCGCCTCGGTGCTGCCAGGCACCCGAGACTGCTCAAGCACCCGCAGCGGCGACACCTCGCCGCTGCGCAGCCGCCGCTTCAGCTCGGCGCGCGCCCGGCGTGCGGCGATCGCGGCGCGATTTGCCGCAACCCTGTCGACCTCGGGCATCGTGCGCTGCTGCGGTGTGCCATTCGTGCTCATCGTTCTGCTCCTCAACTCCCGGTTCCAGGCTATACGCGCGAAGCGCTGAGCGCCGCAGCAATCGCCTCGGCGCGTTCACGCACGCGAGCGGCGAGGCCATCCGCTCCCCCGGCGAGAATACTGCGCGACTCGTTCGCGAGCAGCGCGTGACCGATACCACCGAAGATCTGCGCGGCCTCCTCGATACGGGCGCCCTGATGGCCGAAGCCCGGTGCCAAGACTGGCAGCGCCGGGCCGACCGCCGGCTTCGCAACGTCGATGCCAAAATCTGCCAGGTCGAGCGTGGCACCCAGCACCACGCCGACAGCACCCACCGCAGCCGCGGTCGACCCCGTCGCGAGATCGGCGTTGAACGCCTCAGCGTCTTCGACCATGGCGCGGGCGACGCTGCGTGAGTCGTCGCGCACCGCACGCTGCACCTCACGCGCCTCCGGGTTCGAAGTAGCAGCAAGCACGAACAGGCCCTTGCCGTGATCGCGCACCTGCGTGAACGCACCCGCGAGGCTGCCGAAGCCCTGATAGGCCACCGCCGTCATCGCATCGGCCTCCAGCGGCGACCCCGGGGCCAACCAGGCTTCAGCGTAGGCGCCGAAGCTCGAACCGATGTCACCCCGCTTCACGTCGGCGACCACCAGCAGCCCGGCCTCACGGGCGTCTGCGAGCACGCGTTCAAGAGCTGCGAAGCCCGCCGAGCCGAAGCGCTCGAAGAACGCCACCTGCGGTTTCACGCAGGCGGCCACCCCGGCAGCAGCGGCCACAACCTCACGGCCCATCCGCTCCGCTCCGGCAGCGTCATCGCCGAGCCCCCAATCGGCGAGCAGCGGCGCGTGGGGGTCGATACCGGCGCAGAGGTGCCGGCCCGCGGCGAACTCCGCCGCGAGCCGAGCACCGAATGCGAGAGACGTCATCGCGCGGTCGCCGCCTCGCTGAGAGCCGCGTCGCGATCCGCCTGATACTCCTGCAGCGACTTCACCGCGAAGCCCTGCTGCTGCGCCGAAATCGCACCCACAGCAGCCGAAAGCTCAGACACCGTGGTGAAGATCGGCTTATCGGCGGCGACGGCAGCGGCACGGATCTCGTAGCCGTCGGCGCGCGCGGACGAGCCCGAAGGCGTGTTCACGATCATGTCGATCTGCCCGCTGTTGATGAGGTCAACGATCGTGTCGCCCTCAGCCTGCGCGGAGTGCTTGCGCGCCACCTCCGAGGAGATCCCGTTGCGGGCCAGCACCACCTGGGTGCCCTGCGTCGCAAGAATGCGGTAGCCCAACTCCTGCAGGCGCAGCGCCGGCAGCACCACCGCACGCTTATCGCGATCCGCCACAGACAGGAACACCGTTCCCGAGGTCGGCAACTCGCTGCCAGCGGCCGACTGGCTCTTCGCGAACGCGGTCGGGAAATCACGATCCATGCCCATGACCTCGCCCGTCGAACGCATCTCAGGGCCGAGCAGCGAATCGACCACAAGACCCTCATGCGTGCGGAATCGCTTGAAGGGCAGCACAGCCTCCTTCACCGCGATAGGCGCATCGATCGGGGCGCGCGAACCATCGCGCTCCGGAAGGAAACCACCTTCGATGAGCTGCGCAATCGTCTCGCCGGCCATGATGCGCGAAGCCGCCTTAGCGAGCGGGATCCCCAGCGCCTTCGACACGAATGGGACGGTGCGGCTGGCGCGCGGGTTCGCCTCGAGCACGTAGAGCACGCCCTGGCCGATCGCGAACTGCACATTGAGCAGACCGCGCACGCCGATGCCCTCGGCAATGCCGAGCGTGGCCTCGCGCACCTGGGCGATCTGATCGTGGCCCAGCGTCACCGGCGGCAGCGTGCAGCTGGAATCGCCCGAGTGTACGCCCGCCTCTTCAATGTGCTCCATCACGCCGCCGACGTACAGCTGCTCGCCGTCGTAGAGCGCATCGACATCGATCTCGATCGCGTCATCAAGGAAGCGGTCGACCAGCAGCGGGTGTCCCGGGCCCACAAGCGCGTGGCCCTCGATGCGCCCGAAGTAGCCGCGCAGCGAAGCCGTGTCGTACACGATCTCCATGCCGCGACCGCCGAGCACGAACGACGGGCGCACGAGCACCGGGTAGCCGATCTCCTCTGCGATCCGCACCGCACCGTCCTCGTCGATCGCGGTGCCGTTGCGCGGGGCGGTGAGGCCGGCGCGCTCAAGGATGCGGGAGAACGCGCCGCGCTCTTCTGCGAGGTCGATGGCCTCAGGAGTGGTACCGAGGATCGGGATCCCGGCATCCTTGAGCGGCTGCGCGAGCCCGAGCGCCGTCTGACCCCCGAGCTGCACCACAACGCCCAGCAGCTCACCCGAAGCCTGCTCGGCGTGGATGACCTCGAGCACGTCCTCGAGCGTGAGCGGCTCGAAGTAGAGCCTGTCGCTCGTGTCGTAGTCGGTGGAGACCGTCTCGGGGTTGCAGTTGATCATGATCGTCTCGTAGCCCGCCTCGCTCAGCGCGAAGGAGGCGTGCACGCACGAGTAATCGAACTCGACGCCCTGGCCGATGCGGTTGGGGCCCGATCCGAGGATCACGACCTTCTTGCGTTCGGAAGGGGTGACCTCGGTTTCGAGATCATACGAGGAGTAGTGGTAGGGCGTGAGCGCCGGGAACTCGCCCGCGCAGGTGTCGACGGTCTTGTAGACGGGGCGCAGGCCGAGACCGTGACGGAGGCCGCGGATCTCGCTCTCGCTGACTCCGCGGATCGCGGCGATCTGCGCATCGCTGAAGCCGTGATCCTTCGCCTCGCGCAGCACGTCGAGCGTGAGCTGCGGCGCCGTGCGAACGGATTCGGCGACCTCATTGATGAGCTGAATCTGATCGAGGAACCACGGATCGATGGCGGTCGACTCGAACACCTGCTCGATGGTCGCGCCGAGGCGCAGCGCCTGCTGCACGTCGACAATACGACCGTCGGTGGGACGCTTCGAGCTCTCCAGCAGTTCGGCGACGCGCGCCTCGCGCTCGGACTCCGCAACAGGATCCCAGTGGAAGGAGGTGCCGCGCTTCTCGAGCGAGCGCAGCGACTTCTGCAGCGCCGTGGTGAAGTTGCGGCCGATCGCCATCGCCTCGCCCACCGATTTCATGGTGGTGGTGAGGGTGTCGTCGGCGGCGGGGAACTTCTCGAACGCGAATCGGGGCGCCTTCACCACGACATAGTCGATGGTGGGCTCGAAGCTCGCGGGAGTCTTCTGGGTGATGTCGTTCGGGATCTCGTCGAGGCGGTAGCCGAGGGCGAGCTTCGCCGCGATCTTCGCGATCGGGAAGCCAGTGGCCTTCGATGCGAGCGCCGAGGAGCGAGACACGCGGGGGTTCATCTCGATGACAATGATGCGGCCGGTCACCGGATCGACGGCGTACTGGATGTTGCAGCCGCCGGTGTCAACGCCGACGCGACGAATGATGTCGATGCCGATGTCGCGCAGCTTCTGGAACTCGTGGTCGGTGAGGGTGAGCGCGGGAGCCACGGTGATGGAGTCGCCCGTGTGCACGCCCACCGCGTCGACGTTCTCGATCGAGCAGACCACCACAGTGTTGTCGGAGGTATCGCGCATGAGCTCAAGCTCATACTCCTTCCAGCCGAGGATCGACTCCTCGAGGAGCACCTCGCTGGTGGGGCTGTAGTGGAGGCCATCGCCGGCGATGCGGATCAGGTCCTCCTCGGTGTAGGCGAAGCCCGAGCCGAGGCCGCCCATGGTGAAGGAGGGGCGCACCACGAGGGGGTAGCCGAGATCCTTCGCGAATTCCTTCGCTTCTTCCAGAGTGTGCGCGATGTGCGAGCGGGCCACGTCGGCGCCTGCCTCGAGCACGAGATCCTTGAAGATCTGGCGATCTTCGCCGCGGCGGATCGCATCGACCTTCGCACCGATGAGCTCCACGTCGTACTTCTCAAGGATGCCCTGCTCGTGCAGCGCCATGGCGGCGTTGAGCGCGGTCTGGCCACCGAGGGTGGGCAGAATGGCGTCGGGCTGCTCCTTGATGATGATCGACTCGATCACCTCGGGGGTGATGGGCTCGACGTAGGTGGCGTCGGCGAAGTCGGGGTCGGTCATGATCGTCGCCGGGTTGGAGTTGACGAGAATCACGCGCACGCCCTCCTCGCGGAGGACGCGGCAGGCCTGGGTGCCCGAGTAATCGAACTCGCAGGCCTGACCGATGACGATCGGGCCCGATCCGATGACGAGAACGGAGTTGATGTCTGAACGCTTGGGCATGGCTTAGTTGGCTCCTTCTGCGCTGGCCGAGCCTGCCGAGGCCCGATCCGTCACCAGCTGGCGGAATCGATCGAAGAGGTAGAAGGCATCGTGCGGACCTGCCGCAGCCTCAGGGTGGTACTGCACCGAGAACGCGGGGATGTCGAGGCACTCGAGCCCCTCAACCACCTGATCGTTGAGGCTGTAGTGGCTCACCTGAACCCGGCCGAAACCCTCGGGCGCGTCGTGCACGCCCTCGATCGGGGCGTCGACGGCGAAGCCGTGGTTCTGGGCCGTGATCTCAACCCGGCCGGTGCGCTTATCGAGCACGGGCTGGTTGATGCCGCGGTGGCCGAAGGGCAGCTTGTAGGTGCCGAAGCCGAGCGCGCGACCGAGCAGCTGGTTGCCGAAGCAGATACCGAAGTAGGGGATGCCGTCGCGCAGCAGTTCGCGCAGCAGCACCACCTGCTGCTCGGAGGCAGCAGGATCGCCGGGGCCGTTCGAGTAGAACAGCGCGTCGGGCGCAATGGCGCGAATCTCGTCGACCGAGGTCGTCGCGGGCAGCACGATCACGTCGAAGCCGTGCTCCGAGAGGTAGCGCACGGTGGCGCGCTTGATACCGAGATCGAGCACCGCGATGGAGCCGACACGCTCGACGCCCTCAGCAGCCGGCACCTCGTAGCGCTCTGCAGTGGTGACCTCTGCCGAGAGATTCTTGCCTGCCATGCTCGCCTGCTCGCGCACGAGGGCAAGCTGCTCATCGGCCGAGAGGGCGAGGTCTGCGCCCGAGAAGACACCAGCGCGCATGGCACCGGCGGATCGGATGTGCCTAGTGATAGCGCGGGTGTCGACCCCGGAGATACCGACGACACCGTCATTGACGAGGTCTTCGTCGAGCGAGCGCTGCGCACGGAAGTTGGAGACGCGACGTGCTGGGTCGCGCACCACGAAGCCCGCCACCCAGATCTTGCGCGACTCCATATCGGTGTCGTTGGCGCCCGTGTTGCCGATGTGCGGCGCGGTCATCAGCACGATCTGCCCCGCGTACGAGGGGTCGGTCAGCGTCTCCTGGTAACCGGTCATGCCTGTCGAGAACACGACCTCACCGAGCGTGCGGCCGGTCGCACCGTAGGCTCGGCCCTCGTAGCGGGAGCCGTCCTCGAGCACCAGCACGGCCCCGCCCTGCGGCACTGCGGCTGCCGGTGGCGCCGTCACAACGCTCGTCGTCGACTGGGGGGTCGACACCTCTTCACCTGTGTTCGTGGTCACGCGTCCTCCTGCGTCGTTCCGTGTGTGTCCCGGTCCCCCGCCCCGCACGCTGCGGGGGTAAGGATCTGTTTGATAGCCGCTGAGAAGCGCCGCTGTTCGGCGGCATCTGCAAAGCGGAAGCTTGATTCGAGGATCCGGCCATCATCGCCGGCCTCGGGAGTGCCGTGGCTGTCGTCGGCTCGCCACAGCAGCAGAGAGAGCCCACCCTGTTCGACGGCTTTGCCGATCCGCATGCCCGCCTCATCCGTGCCGAGCACCCGCGCTGCGCCGATGTGCACGGGCCGCTCGCCGGTGACCTCGATCGTGACGCCATCCCGGCGCACCGTCACATCGGCGTAGCCCTTGTAGCGCAGGCCTGGCAGCGCGATCCGTTCAAGCGGAGCACCCTCGGCAGTGGTCGAGACATACGCCGCACGCGGGAAACGCGCGATCGTCTCACCGTCGGGCGCCGGTGATGACGCAGCCGCGGCGGCGTCCCGTCGGCTGCGCGCGCGCCAGGCGAACCACATGCTCACGAGCACCAGCACACCGGCGGCGGCGAAGAGCAGTGCGATCGAGGCAGCGCTCACCGTGCCCCCTCCAGCGCAGCCGCTGCGGCGGCGACAACCTCAGGCGCGACGAGTTCGCCGCCGTCGAGGGTGAGGTACCCGCGACGCACCGTGTAGGCGACGCGGCCGGGCAGCTGCATCCCCAGGAACGGCGAGTTGACGCTGAGGCCGTGCAGGCGGTCGACGTCGAAGGCGCTCGACCCGCTCGGGTCGATCAGCGCGAGATCGGCGGGCTCGCCCTCGGCGAGCGCCGTCGGGTGGCCCCGCAGGCGCCCAATCTCGGCGGGCTTCTGCGAGAGCAGCGTTTCAAGCTCGGCCCAGCTGGCATGGCCCTCGTTCACGAGAGTGAGCAGCGCAATCGGCAGCGCCGATTCGAGGCCCACCATGCCGAAGGCGGCGACATCCCACTCGCACTCCTTCGCCTCGACAGGGTGGGGGGCGTGATCGGTGGCGATGATGTCAATAACGCCCTCGGCGACAGCGGCCCGCAGGGCGCGCACATCGGCCTCGCGACGCAGCGGCGGGTTGACCTTGTAGCGCGGATCATAGCTGCGCACCAGCTCCTCCGTGAGGATGAGGTGGTGCGGCGTGACCTCGGCGGTGACCTGCACGCCGCGGGCCTTTGCCCAGCGCACCACCTCGACGGAGCCGGCCGTCGAAAGGTGGCAGATGTGCAGTCGCGCCCCGATATGCTCGGCGAGCAGTACGTCGCGGGCGATGATCGATTCCTCGGCCACGGCGGGCCAGCCTTTGAGGCCCAGCTCGCTCGACAGTGCGCCCTCGTTCATCTGGGCACCCTCGGTGAGGCGCGGATCCTGCGCGTGCTGCGCGATCACGCCGTCGAAGGTTTTCACGTATTCGAGGGCACGGCGCATGAGCAGCGGATCGTGCACGCACTTGCCATCGTCGGAGAACACTCGCACGCCCGCACGCGACTGCGCCATCGCTCCGATCTCGCTGAGGCGCTCCCCTGCAAGATCTTCGGTGACGGCACCGATGGGGCGCACGGTGGCGTAGCCGGCGGCGTCGCCGAGCGACTGCACCTGCTCGACGACTCCGGCGGTGTCCTGCACGGGCATCGTGTTGGCCATCGCGAACACACTGGTAAAGCCGCCGGCTGCTGCCGCGCGGCTGCCCGTGAGCACCGTCTCGGACTGCTCGAAGCCGGGCTCGCGCAGGTGGGTGTGCAGGTCGACAAGGCCGGTGATCGCGACGAGACCGTCGGCTTCGATCACACGATCACCCTCGCGGGGCTGCAGCTCGGCACCGCGCTCGATGATGCGTCCGCCTGAGATCCGCAGGTCGACCGGTGCGGCGGAGCTGAGGTCAGCGCCGCGCTCGGTGAGGTCTGCGGCGATTCGAGCGCCGCGGATCAGGATGTCGGGGTTGCTCAATGGGTGCTCCGTTCAGATCCGCTCAACAACAGGTACAGGGCGGCCATACGCACCGAGACGCCGTTCGCGACCTGCTCGAGCACTGTCGACCGATCGGAGTCGGCCGCCCGGGATGAGATTTCGAGGCCGCGATTCATGGGGCCGGGGTGCATCACGATGGTGCGCTCGCCGAGTCTGGCGAGACGCGCGTCGTCAAGGCCCCAGTTACGGGCGTATTCACGCTCATTGGGGAAGAACGCGGCGTGCATGCGCTCGGTCTGGATGCGCAGCAGCATCACCACATCGGGCTGCTCTTCGCGCAGGGCGACATCGAGGGAGTGATGCAGGGTGACGGGCCAGTTGCGCGCGCCGTAAGGCAGCAGCGTCTCGGGCGCGACGAAACTGACGTGCGCGCCGAGAGCATTCAGCAGCCACAGATTGGAGCGGGCCACGCGCGAGTGCGCGATATCGCCGACGATCACCACGGAGACGCCGTCGAGGTCGCGGCCACGGCTGGCATCGCCGAAGAGACGGCGGCGCATGGTGAAGGCGTCGAGCAGCGCCTGCGTGGGGTGCTCGTGGGTGCCGTCGCCGGCGTTGAGCACACCGGCGTCGATCCAACCGCTACGGGCGAGTCGTTCGGGTGCGCCGGAGGCCGGGTGGCGGATCACGACACCGTCGGCGCCGATGGCCTGCAGGGTCTGGGCGGTGTCTTTCAGGGATTCGCCCTTCGATACCGACGATCCCTTCGCGCTGAAGTTGATGACGTCGGCGCTGAGGCGCTTCGCGGCGGCCTCGAAGGAGATGCGGGTGCGTGTCGAGTCTTCGTAGAAGAGGTTGACCACGGTTTTGCCGCGCAGGGCCGGCAGCTTCTTCACCTCGCGCTGCTGCGCGGCGTCCATCTCCTCGGCGGTGTCGAGGATGAGGATCGCGTCCTCACGGCTCAGGGTGCGCGTGTCGAGCAGGTGCCTCATGCTGGGGCTCCTCCATCGTTGCTGCCGATCGCGACCTCGTCGACGCCGTCGAGCTCTTCGAGACGTAGTGAGATGCGCTCGTGCTTCGCGCTCGGCAGGTTCTTGCCAATGTAATCGGCGCGGATCGGCAGCTCGCGGTGCCCCCGATCGATGAGCGCGGCGAGGCGCACGGCGCGGGGCCGGCCGTGGTCGTTCAGCGCGTCGAGGGCAGCGCGCACGGTGCGGCCGGAGTAGAGCACGTCGTCGACAAGCACGACAGTGACGCCGTCGACGCCGGCCACGGGCATGTCGGTGGGCTGCGGTGCGCGGGCGGGCTGGCGCGAAAGGTCGTCGCGGTACATGGTGACGTCGAGGCTGCCGACAGGAACGTCAACGCCTTCGATTCTGGCGATGTTCGCGGCGATGCGGTGCGCCAACAGGGTGCCGCGTCTGGGAATGCCGACGAGGATCAGGTCGTCGGTGCCCTTGTTTGCTTCGACGATCTCGTGCGAGATGCGGGTCAGCGCTCTCGAGATGTCGTCGGCGTAGAGGAGGGTACGCATGTGCCCAGCACTCCTTTCCCGCCTCACTGGACGGACTTAAAGGAACTCATTTCCTTCAACCATACCAGGCCCGGCACCCCAGACCCACGCACAACACCCCACGCCAAGCCCCCGTGCTGCGCCCACGCACCCCGCCGCACCCCTGCGGCCGCAGCAGACCCCTCGAAGGGCGGATTTCGCGGCGAAACTCGCAAATCCACCCGCGAAATTCGCCCTTCGGCGGCAGCACTCGGCACAGCGGGGTCACAGGCCCCACCCCAAACACACCGACGGCCCGCGCTCCGAAGTTCGGAGCGCGGGCCGTCGTCGTGCTGAGGGGCTGCCAGGCTATGCCTGCGCGTGGTCGGCGATGCGTCCCAGCACGCCGTTCACGAAGCGGCCGGAATCATCTGTGGAGTACTCCTTGGCGAGTTCCACAGCCTCGTCGATCGCCACAGCCGTGGGCACCTCGTCGTTGAAGAGAATCTCCCACGCCGCGAGCCGCAGCAAGGCGCGGTCGACGTTCGGCATGCGCTCGAGCGTCCACCCCTGGGAGTAGCTCATGATGAGTTCATCGATCTCGTCGCGGTGATCGGTGACACCATCGACGATCTCGCGAGCATACAGCCACGAGGCCTCACGGTCTGGTTCACCGGCGGCACGCCGAGCCTCGGCGCCCACGATCGCGGTGATCGGCTCGTGGCGCACATCGGCCTGAAAGAGCATGTCGAGGGCGCGTTTGCGCGCCTTGGAACGAGCTGACACGGTGACTAGTCGTTGACGCGGCCGAGGTAGTCACCCGTGCGGGTGTCGACCTTGACGCGGGTGCCGGTCTCGAGGAAGAGGGGCACCTGGATCTCGGCGCCGGTCTCGACGGTGGCGGGCTTGGTGCCGCCCGTGGAGCGGTCGCCCTGCAGGCCCGGCTCCGTGTAGGTGATCTCGAGCACCACCGAGGCGGGCAGCTCAAGGTATAGCGGAGCGCCCTCGTGCAGTGCGATCTGCACATCCTGGTTTTCGAGCATGAACTTCGCCGAGTCGCCGACGACAGCGGCTGCGACGGTCAGCTGGTCGTAGTCGCTCTTGTCCATGAAGACGAAGTCGGCACCGTCCTGGTAGAGGTACTGGTAGTCGCGACGGTCGACGCTGGCGGTCTCGATCTTCGCGCCGGCGTTGTAGGTCTTGTCGATGATCTTGCCCGAGACGACGTTCTTCTGCTTGGTGCGCACGAAGGCACCGCCCTTGCCCGGCTTCACGTGCTGGAACTCGACCACGCTCCAGAGCTGACCGTTCTCCTTGATCACGGTGCCGTTCTTGATGTCGTTCGAGGTTGCCATACGGGTATTCTCCGGGTTCTATCGGGTTCGAGCGCCAGACCAGCGCCGATACAGTTTACACCGCCCTCGCGGCACCGACCTTGCAGCTCTCCCACAAATGGTGTGCGTTGCGTGCCGCCGCGGCCCTATCCTGCGGTGATGCACATGCTCTTCCGCACCTTCTGGCATCTCTGGTTCGTCGGGCCCCGCGGCCCGAGGCTCGGCTTCGGCGACGTTTCGCGTTCGCGGTTTCGGGTGTGGCCCACCGACCTGGATGTGCTGCGCCACATGAACAACGGCAAGTACCTGTCAATCATGGACGTGGCGCGTTTCGACCTGATTCAGCGCAACGGCGCACTCGATGTCTTCAAACGCGAGGGCTGGTACCCGGTGGTTGTGGGCCAGACCATCTCATATCGCAAATCGCTGAACCCGTGGATGCGGTTCTGGATCGAGTCGCGCATCCTCGGCTTCGACGAGCAGGCGGTGTATATCGAGCAGCGCTTCGTGCGCCCCGACGCGCAGCGGCGCCCTGAGATTTACGCTCGCGCAGTGGTGCGGGGCCGTATTCTGCGCCGCGGCGGCGGCACGGTGCCGGTGGCTGAGGTCATTGAGAAGAGCGGTGCGGATCCGGATCAGCTGCGCGTTCCCGACGACGTACTCGCGTGGGGCACTGCCTCCCGACTGCCTTCGACGCGCGCCGACGCCCGGAGCGTGTGGGAGTAGGACCGCTCAGCCGATCGGCGGCCGGGCCCCGAGGTGCGGGCCCTGGTTTCCGACCTCGCGGCAGTTGATGCGCACGCTGTGCTCGGCGGCGTCGTAGACGTGTCTGGCGGCGAGTCGGCCGTCGGAGAGCGTGCCTGCGAGCCAAGTGAAGCTACGAGCGTCAACGAGAGGCTCGCCCGCAACGGCGCGCATAAGCTGCAGCATCAGCATTTCCGGCAGCGTCGCGTGCGGGCCGTGCTCGAAACTGAGGCCGAGCACCGCCGGCGCGAGGCCGGCGGGCACGAGTCGCAGGGTCCAGTCGACGCCGCCGCTGTCGCGCACGACGGGAACCCCTGCGGCGGCGCGGTCGAGACTGGTGAACTCCCGTTCAGCTTCACTCGCCAGCACGAGCGGGGATCCGCCATCCTGGTGCGACAGCGGGCCGTCGTCTGCTGCAGCCCGCGCGAACAACCGCCGCCACCCAGCCATGCCGAGGCCGTGGGGCGCGGGCACGGGTAAAAGGGTGGGGTCGGCTGCGAGGGCTGCGCCGAGCCCGCTGAACGCGACGCCCGCGTGGGCGAATGCCTCCGGCTGCGGCAGTGCGAGGTCGAGCCACGCTGCGACGGCGCTTGCCGCCGCGAAGGCGCGTTCGAAGCGCTCGCGCTGGGCCACGTCGAGCACCTCGGTGAACGCGGCCGCACCGATGGTGGTCGCACGCAGTCGCGCGGTTTCGCCGTCGAGCCAGGCATCGAAGTCGTCGGCGGTGCCGCCGTTCGCAGCGAGGGCACCGTCGAGTTCGGCCGCGAGCTCGGGGAAGAGCCCTCGCATCAGGCGGGTGCGATCCCCCGTGTCTGCCGCGGTCATGTGGTCTCCGATCTGGTGTGGCTCACCATCACCGTATCCCACGTTCGACAAGCTGTTGGATCGCCTCGGCGATGCCTGCGGGGTCGTCGATGCGTCGGCTGCTCGGGGCGTAGCGCCGCACCACCTCATCCGAGCCGATGCCGATGCCGTGCACCTCGGCTCCGGCATTCCGCAGCCGACGCAGCTCACCCGCGGCGGCGGCGGGATCATTCGATCCGCCATCGCTCACGAGCAGCACCACGCGACGCCGTTCGACGCCGTCGCCGAGCGGGCCAGCAGTGCCAGAAACGCCCGCAGCGCCCGGCACGATGCCGAGCTGCTGGGCGGCCAGCCGCAGCGCCGCCCCGTCGTTCGTGGATCCGCGCGGGGAGCGGATCTCGGTGTGCATGCGGCGACGCACTCCATCGTCGAGGCCACGACTCAATGGCTTCACGAGGACCGGCTCGCCGTCGAACACCACGAGCGCCGTGCGGATGTCGAGATCGAATTCGACCCCGGCCTGCTGCTCGGCGTGCGCGATGTCGCGTTCGACACCGGCGAGCGCTTCCAGCATGATGAGTGCGGCATCAGCTGCGGCGTCGGCGACGCGGCCCTGCATGGAGGCCGAACGGTCGACGAGTAGGACGTAGTCGGTGCTGCCTGCGCGCCGCCGCCGTCGGGGGCGCGTTTCCCGCCGCAGGAATGCTGCCGGGCGCGCCACACCGGCGCGCGCTTCTGCGACGGCACGGGCAAGGGCATCGGGGGCGAGCATTTCCCCCTCGGGCACCGGGCGCCGCCCGATTCCACGCAGTTGCGCGATGCGTTCGGCGATGACCTGCGCCCACACAGCGCGCATGCGTTCGATCGCGTCTGCGAGTTCTGCGACTCTGTCGCGGTAGTCGGCGCGGGCGCTGCCGCCGCCCCCGTCGGCCGAGCCGCCGCCAATGTCGCGCTGCTCATCGCCCGGCTGCGGGGTGGCCTCCAACTGGGGCAGCGCCATCGCTTCCAGCAGCGCACCCTCGGCTGGCAGGGGGGTGGCGAGCATCGCGGTGACGAAACCGGCCTGCTCGGCGGCGAACAGGTCGGCGCCTTCGGCTGCTTGCCGCCCCTCCCCTGCGCGCGCCCGCTCGTCTTCGCCCGGCGCTTCGGTTTCGCCCTCGGCGGGGCCGTCGTCGGTGGCTTGTTGTTCGGCGTCACCGCCAGCCCCGGCGGCTCCGAAGTCGTCTGAGGCCGCGCCGCCCTCGTGGTGTTCTGCCTCTGCGCCGCGGGGGCCGTCGCCGAGGCCGCGCTCCTGCGCATCGCGAGCGAGCAGTCGTTCGTAGGGCGGCAACAGCAGCGCGAGCGCTCGTTCGAAGCGTTCAAGCGGCGCCCGGCTCGGGTCCGGGGCGAGCACTCGCCGCAGCGCGTCGCCGTCGCGGGAGGCGTGCACGAGGGTGTCCCATTCCGCGACGACTTCGGGTGCGAGACCTGCAAGGCGTGCGGCGCCGGTGCCTGCTGCGAGCAGCAGCGCGACCCACTGCAGATGCCGGGGCTGTTCGGCGAGGCTGCCTGGGAGGCTGCGCACGATTGCTGCGGCGAGCCGGTCCCGGAGCCCTGGCAGCGCAGTGAGCAGCTCGGATACTGCTTGCAGGCGGATCACCGCGGCCACGAGCGGCTCAGCGAAGGGGTGTGCGGCGATGATCGAGCGACCGCGGCGCGCCCGCTCGGGGGCGCGCCGTTCGCCGTGCACGCTCTCCCAGAGTTGCAGCAGCGCGAGCGCTACGGCCTCTTCGTGCCCGTGCCCGCGGCTGGCGTACCAGCCGAGCCCCACCCGCAGCGCACTGTCATCGAGCTCCCAGATCTCATCATCGGTGACAATGATCGGCACCCCGATAAGCGCGCCAACGGCTCGCAGGCGCTCGCGCTCCTCGATGCCTGCGTCCACCATGCCCACACCCTACCGGGCCACGACGGCCGTGGCGCGGTGGTAGCGTGACGGGCATGCTGGCTTTCGACGCTGACCCCGTGCTGCGCGAGGCGCGCACCCTTGCTGACGAGCGACGCCTGGTGCGTCGCGCTCTCGCATCGTCTACCGGTCAGGCGGAGGCTGCAGAGCATCGGGCCGATCTCGCGGCTGTTGAGGGCCGACTCGCTGCGATACTCGACGACGCCGATAGCCGCTCATTGATCGAGGCCGCCCTTGATGAGCGTGCGCGCGTGCTGCGCACCACTGTGGCGGCGCATCGCGAGGGGGCGTCGCGCAGGGCGCGTCTCGCTGCGGCCGACGCGGTTGTGGCGCGAGCTGTGGTCGCGGGGCGGGCTCTGACCGCGTCGGAGGGTGTGCGCGTTCGCGAGCTGCGCGCCGCCGCTGAGCTGCGTTCGGAGGGCGGCTGGCGATCCGCGGTGTCGACGGCCGATCGGCGCGACGCCGTGCTGGAGTCCCTGGGCACCTTGCGGCTGCGTCGGGCGGCGCGTCAACTGCGCGGCGGTCTGCTCGAAACCGATCAGATGCGGGGCATTATTTCTGAGGCGCTGCCCGCAGTGCTGCGGGGGGATCCGGTGCTGCTCGTCGGTGAGACGGGCGGCGCGAAGACGGCGCTCGCCGAGCATCTGTCGCGCCTGGCCGTCGGTGCGGAGCCCGAGTTCGTCTCGGGCTACGGCGACATCACCGGAGCGCAACTGATCGGCACCCACGAGTTGCGGGCGGAGGCCGGTGCCACGGTGAGCGTGTTCGTGCCGGGGCCGCTGCTGCGTGCGATGGCGGAGGGGCGGCCGGTGATCCTCGACGAGGTCAATGCGATGCCCGCTGAGTTTTTGAAGCGTCTCAACCGGGTGCTGCAGTTGCGCCCCGGCGATGTCTTCAGCGTGCAGGAGGATGCTGGCCGGGAGCTGCGGATCGCCTCGGGTTTCGCGATCCTCGCCACTGCCAACGAGCAGACGCCGCATCGCTATCGGGGTCTCGACCGGCTCAGCGCCGAGCTCGTCAACCGCTTCGGTGCGAACGCTTACCGGGTGCACTATCCCGATACCGGTCTGGGCTACGAGGAGTTTCCTGCCGAGAACGCGCTGCTCGCGGCTGCGGCCGTCGTCGACGAGCGCGGCGAGTTGCCGCCGGGTATCGGGGTCGACGAGCTGCTGCGGGTAGCGCGGGCTGCGTTTATCAGCCAACAGGTGTTTTCGGGTGAGCACGGCGAGGGTTTCGGTGCGTACGTGAGCACGGAGCGCGAGATCGATGGCCGCCCGGGTTTGGAGGAGGCGGTGCTCGCGCCGCGCACGCTCGTGGCGATTCTGCAGAAGGTGGCCGGCAGTGCCGGGGCCGTGACCCTTGATCGGGCGCTGAGCCGCTTCGTGGAGGGCGTGATGCACAGCGAGGATCGCCGCGTGCTCGCGCTCATTCTGCAGGGCCAGGGGTTCAGGATCGCCTGAGCCGCCCTCTAGAAGATCTGGCGCAGGTTGGTGCGTGCCAGGTCGAGCACCTCGTCGCCTCTCCCCGAGAGCACGGAGCGCAGCGCGTAGAGCGTGAAGCCTTTCATTTGCTCGACGCTGATCGAGGGCGGCATCGACAGCTCCTGGCGGTCGGTGATCACCTCGACGAGCGCGGGCCCGTCATGGGCGAAGGCGTCGCGGAGTGCGTCTTCCAGCTGCTCTGATTCGCTCACCCGGGTGGCGTGCAGACCGATCGCCCGCGCCACGGCGGAGAGGTCGGGGTTTTTGAGCTCGGTGCCGTAGTTCACGAATCCCGCGGCTTTCATCTCGAGTTCGACGAAGTTCAGCGAGGAGTTGTTGAACACCACGATCTTGAGCGGCAGCGGCGCGTTCTGTTCGAGTGTGAGCAGTTCGCCGAGCAGCATTGCCAGCCCGCCGTCGCCCGCGAGCGCTACGACCTGACGGCTGCGGTGGGAGGCCTGCACGCCGATGCCCTGCGAGAGCGCGTTCGCCATTGAGCCGTGGCTGAAGGAGCCGATGAGACGGCGGCGGCCGTTCATGGTGAGATACCGGGCCGCCCACACGACGGGCGATCCGACGTCGGGAATGAACACGGCGTCGTCGGCGGCGAGGGTGTCGATGAGCCGGGCGACGTACTGGGGGTGGATCGCCTTCCCCGGCCCCGTGGGCGTGGCGAGCTCATCGAGCTTCTTGCGCGTTTTTCGATAGTGCTCGAGCGCGTCGTCGAGGTGGGATCGGCGCTGCTTGCGCTGCAGCAGCGGCAGCAGTGATGCGGCGGTCTCGCGCACGTCACCGACGATTCCCAGGTCGAGCGGAGCGCGGCGTCCCAGCTGCTCACCTCGCACGTCGACCTGGATCTTGGTCGCGCCCGCCGGGTAGAACTGCTGGTACGGGAAGTCAGTGCCGAGCATGAGGATAGTGTCGGCTGCCTCCATGGCGCGGTAGCCCGAAGCGAAGCCGAGCAGTCCGGTCATGCCCACGTCGAAGGGGTTGTCGAACTCGATGTGCTCCTTGCCGCGCAGTGCGTGCACGATGGGCGCGGCGAGGGAGTCAGCGAGGGCGATCACCTCATCATGGGCGCCGGCGACGCCAGCTCCCGCGAGGATCGTCACCTTCTTCGCACCGTTCAGCATTTCGGCTGCGAGCTCCAGCTGCTCCTGCTGCGGCACGACCCTGGGCCGCACCGTGGTGACTTTGGCGAGTTCGTTGCTGGGGATCTCGGAGAGGGCGATGTCGCCGGGGATCACGAGCACCGCGACGCCCTGCTTCTCTACCGCGGTCTGCATGGCAATACGCAGCAGCCGGGGCATCTGCGCCGGGTCGGACACGTGCTCGACGTAGACGGAGCACTCGCGGAAGAGTTCCTGCGGGTGCGTTTCCTGGAAGTAGTTCGAGCCGATCTCGGCGCTCGGGATGTGCGCGGCGATGGCGAGCACCGGCACGCGCGAGCGCTGTGCCTCGTAGAGCCCGTTGATGAGGTGCAGGTTACCGGGGCCGCAGCTACCGGCGCACACCGCCAGGCTGCCGGTGACTGAGGCCTCCCCTGCGGCGGCGAAGGCCGCCCCCTCCTCGTGACGGGCGTGCACCCACTCGATGCCCGAGGTGCGCAGGGCGTCGGTGATGCCGTTCAGCGAGTCGCCCGGAATGCCGTAGACGCGTTCGATCCCGTTCGCCTCGAGTGTGTCGACGAGGTTCTGAGCAATCGTGGTCATGGGATCCCCTCCGACGGCGGAGGGTCCGCCGCTCCCTCCCCATCCTCAGTGTGATCCGGGAGGAACGCAAGGGGTTGCGGAGGGGCGGCGGCCATGCGGGCTCAGGCGGCGGGCGCCTCGTAGGTGAGCACCCGTGCAACATCGTGCTCGGGCTTCTTCTCGCCGGCGAGCACCTCGAAGTCGAGGTGGTTCTGGCGGGGCGGCAGCGGGCAGGTCACGAAGTTGGTGACCGCGCACGGCAGCGCGACGGCGTAGTTGAAATCGATCCAGTCGATGCGACCGGCGCCGTCCTCGGAGAACTGCAGCTCGATCACGCGGCCGGCGCCGTAGCTGATGGGGCCGCTCGTGGCGTCGCGGATGTGGGCGACGGGCTGCACCCGATCTCCCGCGTCCTTACCGATGAGCACGATCTCATACGGCGTGCCGTTGTGCTCGAAGCGCAGGGTGCCGATGCGGCTGGTGGTCTCCCGCACGCCGCGCTCGACGGTTTCTTGCTCGACATCGTCGCGTTCCGCCGGGGTGAACACTGCGGGGAGGCGCCACGCGGGGTCGTAGTCGAAGGCTGTGAGGCCGATCTGCTCGGCCCGCACCGACACCCGCGGATCGCGCACGCGCACGCCGAAAATGCGGTCGCCCGCATCGTTGGTGCGCGGCACCGTCTCGACTTCGCAGGCACCGAAGTAGACGGGCACGCTCGCGCCGTGACCGTAGGTCTGATTGCGGCCGGTGACGATCTCGACGGGCCCGGTCGGGTACTCGCCGTTGACGGAGAGCTGCGGCCCTTCTTCCGCGGGGGTGTGGATCACCTTGCCGTCGCTGACGCTCCAGGTGCCGGGCAGCAGCTCGAGCTCCACGTCTGACGCTCCCTCGTGCAGCCAGTACTGCGCGACGAGCGCCGTCCAGCCGTAGGGTCGGGTGAGGTCCGAGACGTGCTTGTGGCGCCACTCGCGCCACTGCCCGGCGAGATGCTCAGTTACCGGCATCACTGCTCCTTATCGTTGATGGTTGGAAGTGTGACGCGACGCCGTGCGGTGCACGAAGGCGCAGACCTGTGCGAAGGAGTCGGCACTGGCTTCGGCGTTGCCTCGCGGGGTGCCGCCGTTCGAGTAGTGCACCCCTGAGACGGGGTGCATGCGCTCGATCTCGGTGCTCGGCAGGTGCGGGATCGCGATGCCGTGGCCGGCGTCGACGTAGTCGAGGTGCAGGCGCTCGGCGGTGTGGCCGTGCCGCGCGAGAGTGTCGAAGACGATGCGGGAGGCGAAGCTCGACGGCCAGGCGCGATCGTCGAGGCCGGATACGCAGGCGACGGGGCCTGTGAAACGCTCGATGGGGATGCGCGAGGCGCGGGCGAGCTCGCGGTCGTGCAGGCCGTCGACGTAGACGTCTGCGTGCCTGGTGGGCGCCGGGTCGTCGTTCCAGGGCTGCCAGTCGACGCCGCTGTTGTTGTGCCAGAGGTGTTCGAGCGGTGCGCCGCCCAGGGTCCAGGTGGGCCCGTTCCAACCTTCGGCGGGGTCGGCTGCGCCCTGGGCGCCGAACACGAATGCAGCGGGCACGAAGGCGACCGCGCCGAGGATCCGCTCAGGAAACAACGATGCGAGCAGCAGGGTGAGTTCTCCGCCGCGCGACTGCCCGCTCACGAGCGGTGCGCCGCCCAGTGGGTCGAGTTCGGTGGTGACGAAGTCGATGGCGCGCTCGAAGTACTCGAGGGGGGTGCGCGAGATGTAGTCGGGCAGGCCGGGGGCTTTGAAGTAGCCGAGTGCGAGGGCTTGGATGCCGTGCGCCGCGTAGAGGGCCGCACGCGCCTCGTTGATACCGCCGCCCGAACCGTTCATCACGATGATGGTGGGGTGCGGGCCCTCGCCGGTCGGCGTGAACAGGGTGCCGACGAGCCCATCGCGCCGAATCTCAGCGCGCTGCACGCCGTCGGCGAGCAGCAGTTGCTCGATGACCAGCTCGGCTGAAGCTGGTTGCGCGCCAGCGCGGAGGACCCCTGCGGCAGGCACATCGAGCAGGCCGGTGCCCGGCTCGGCGTGTGCGGTGATGCGGGTGCGGATCGGCGCCGACACATCACTCGGTTCGACGCTGCCGCCTGCGTTTGTCTGACGGCGCTGCGCCCAGAACAGCCCCATTGCGTCGGCAACGCGGTAGTCGCCCGAGACGGGCGCTGAAGTATCGAGGTCGAGCCGACCTGCAGCGTCGACGAGGTACGTCGCCTGCGCCGCCCACAACTCGGCCCCACGTCGGGTCTCGGCCCGCAGGGTGACGAGCGATCCGGGCACCGCCGAGTCAACGGTGATGCGGCGGCGCTGCGAGAGCAGGCCGGTCCGCGGCTCCGCCTCAATGCGCAGCACGCCAGGGTTTGCGGGGCCGCTCACGCGCCGGCCTCGCCTGCGCGGGCGAGCAGCGCATCGAAGTCGGTCTGTTGCAGACGGATCACCGTGTCAGGCGCCTCCGAGTGCGAAGACTCGAGCGCGTCGAAACGCCCCGGCACATGCCCACCTGCCGCACGCCACTGCTGGGCGATCTCAGCACAGGTTTCAGAGACGTGCGTGCCGCCTGCACGAGCGGGATCGATTGCAATCACCACAGCACCACGCCCATCGACAGGGGTGCCCGCGGGTGCGCGGCCACCGACAGCGGCCCCCGCAAGCACTTCGACGAGCAGACCCGCGAGTGAGCCGAGGCGCCCCTCGGGCAGCAGCGCGGCGACCTCGTCGGGAGCTGAGGTGGGGTGGCCTGCGGCGTCAATGGCGACTCCATCGGGCAGTTGCTCTCCTGCCTCACGGAGACGACGCAATTCGGCGAGCGTGATCTGCGAGGTCGCGAAGTCAGCGACGAGCGGCGCAGAGCCTGCCCGGGGTGCAGCGAATGCGATCGGGTTGGTGCCGATCGCCGGCGCGGATCCGCCCCACGGCGCGACCATCGCCGGCGCCTGCGCCGAGATCAGCGCAACCCGCCCACGCTCAGCGAGCACGCGCGCCGCGAGCCCCAGCACACCGAGCGCACCCACGTTGCGCACGCCAACAAGCCCGATGCCGTGGGATGCCACGGCGGCCTCGGCGATCCGCACCGCAGCTGCGAGAGCCAGCGGCCCGGGGATTCCCGCCGCGTCAATATCTGAAATCGCGCCGGAGAACGAGGAATCACCGGCAGGATCGATGTCGGCTGGCCTGGTGTGAGCTGGAACAGCCGGCCGCGATCCGCTCTCCACCCGGCGCAGATCCCGCAGCAGCATATCGACACCGAAGCCCGCAAGACCAAGGTGCTCAGCCTGCACAATCCAGCAGGCCGCGCGATCCGCATCCTCAGCGACATACACGCCGCCCGCCGCATACGGCGCGAGCACCCGAGCCACCGCGAGCCGCACCCTCCCGGCCGCGACCTCCATCACCGCATCCACCGCGCTCAGTACTTCACCCACGGCACCACACGGCGCTCGATCACGCCTTCGAGCGCGGTTGCGCCATAGCCGAGCGCAGAGATCGTGACAATGCCCACGTACATCTTCGACACCGCGAACGTCGACCACGAACTCCAGATGAGATACCCGAGACCGCTCTGCGATCCCACGAACTCAGACGCCGCGATGATCACGAAAGCGCCACCCGTGGCAAGCTTCATACCCGTGAAAATCGACGGCAGCGCGTACGGGAATGACACCGTAAACCAGCGCTGCAGGCGGGTAGCCCCGTTCGCGCGAGCCACATCCTCGTACAGCGTCGGCGTCTGCATCACCCCGCTCATCGTGTTGAAGAACAGGTAGAAAAACACGCCGATTGCGACGATCACATACTTGCTCGTCTCACCAAGACCGAAGATGAGCAGCAGCAGCGGGAAGATCGCCACCTTCGGAATGGGCAGCAAGCTCGAGAAGATCGGTTCGAGCAGCTGACGCAGAGGCCGCACCGTGCCCAGCAGCACCCCCAGCAGCACCCCGGGAATCGCCCCCAGCAGGAAGCCCACGAAGATGCGCGACAACGTCATCGCCGTGTGCTCGATGAGCACCCCGTCCATGAGCATCTTCACGAAGGTCTCGACAATCGAGCTCGGCGGAGGGAAGAACCTCGCGTCGAGCACACCTGCGCGGCTCAGCACCTCCCACACGAGGATCAGCAGCAGCGGCGTGTACGGGCCGATACGGCGAATCCACGGCGAGCCCTTCTCAGCGTGCACGGCAGAGGCAAGCTTCCGCTTGACCTCTTCACGCGACTCCGCAGGATCCTGCGTGGCTTCCTCAAGCTGAGCGGTCACGCCGCCTCCTCCCCCGCCGCGTCCTGCTCAAGCAGGTTCCAGAGCTGATAGGTGATCTCGCCGTAGCGAGGGTCGCGCCGCAGCTCGATGATGTCGCGCGGCCGCTCGAACGGGATCTCGATCTCGGCCACGATGCGGCCGGGCCGTTGCGACATCACCACGACGCGGTCGGCGAGGGTCAACGCCTCATCGACGCTGTGCGTAATGAACATCACCGACTTCGAGGTCTGCTCCCAGATGCGCAGCAACTCCTGCTGCAGTGCCACACGGGTCTGCTCGTCGAGCGCACCGAACGGCTCGTCCATGAGCAGCGCGTCGCCGTCGTCGGCGAGAGCGCGCGCCACCGAAGTGCGCTGACGCATACCGCCGGAGATCTGTGCTGGATAGTAGCTGCCGAAATCTGAGAGCCCCACGAGTTCGAGCAGCTCGCGCACCCGCTCCCGCCGCGCCGAACGGGGCATGCCCCGCAGCTTGAGCGGGTAACCGACGTTCTCGGCGACGGTGAGCCAGGGGAACACGCCGTGCTCCTGGAACACCACCGACGGGCGGCTCGCCGTCTCGACAGAGCCAAGGCTCGGCTTCTCAAGCCCGGCCGCCACCCGCAGCAGTGTGCTCTTCCCGCACCCGGACGGGCCGAGCACACAGACGAATTCGCGTTCGCCGATCTCCAGGGAGACGTCCTCGACGGCGACGAGCACATCGCCCTTCGAGTCGGCGTCGGGGAACGCCTTCCAGAGATTGCGGATGGAAATGCCGGGCTTCGTCACTTCGCGGCTGCCTGCTCCGCGGCCTGCGCGACCGCCTGCTTCAGGATGTCCTTGCGGAAGACCTGCTCGATACCGGAGGGGCCGTCGAACTCGAGAGCGCCGCGCTCACGGAAGAACGCCTCCTGACGGGCAACATCCTCCCAATCGATGGCACCCTCGGGATCCTGCTTGGTGAGGCCGATCGCGGTGAGAGTCTCGACGGGCAGGTCGGTGTACTCGGCGATGATCGCCTGATCGGCGGGATCGTTCCAGCCACCGTCCTCAAGCTCCTGCACAGCACGCAGGTACGCGGCGGTGAACGCCGTCACGGCTTCGGGGTACTTGTCGACATACTCACTGTTGAAGACGAGCGCACCGAGTTCGACGCCCGACTGGTAGTCGATGGGCAGCAGGTCATGCCCGATGTCCTTGCCTGAGATCGCCGAGGAGATCGGTTCGATCGTCCAGCTCGCGTCGACGGAGCCGTTGGCCATCGCCGGCGGGATATCGCCGGGGCTCAGGTTGACGAGCTCGACGTCGTCGAGGCTGAGGCCGACGGAGTCGAGGGCGAGGTGCACCGAGTAGATGCCGAAGCCGCCATCGCCGGGGATACCGATCTTCTTGCCCTTGAGCTGCTTCGCGTCGGTGATGCCCGACTGCTCTGATGCCATGAGCGGCGCAGGGTTCTTGCCCTCGTCGGGGATCTTCGAAACGCTGGCGATCACCGAAAGCGATGCACCGGCCTTGGTCGCGTTGAAGAGGCCCGCACCCCAGGTGGCGCCGCCGGCCGTGATGCTGCCGGTGCTGACCTGCTGGTAGGTCTCACCCGAGCTGCCGCTCTTCGAGATCAACTCAACATCGAGGCCGGCGTCCTTGAAGTAGCCCTTGTCCTCGGCGATGAAGAACGGGGCGTAGTCGGCGTACGGCGAGTAGAGGAAGGTGATCTTCGGTGCGTCTGCCGGATCGCCGCTGCCTGCCTCGGCGGTGCCGCCCGAGGCGCATCCGGCAAGCAGGACAGCACTGGCAAGGAGGGCGATGCCTCCCGAGAGTCGGCGTCGAAGGCTCATGGGGAAACTCCTGTGTCAAGTGGGGTCGCGGTGTCGCCCGCAACCAGTCAAATCTATCGGCCCGGCAAACGTCCGGCGCGTTGCGTGTCACATTCAGCAACACCGTGTCGCACCGGGGCACGGCCAGACGCGTTTAGGAGGCGATTTCCTGGTAGGCGAACTGCAGCACCGACTCATCGACGCCCGCGAGCACCCGCGGCTTCGCGATGTCGTCGAGCACGATGAAGCGCAGCATCCCAGCCCTCGCCTTCTTGTCCCGTTGCATCGCGGCGAGCAGACCGGGCCAGCGGCCAGCGGGGTATGAAAGCGGCAGCGACAGCGATGACAGCACCCGACGGTGGCGCTCCACCGCCTCATCCGAGAGCGAGCCGGCCATGCGCCCCAGCTCGGCGGCGTACATCATGCCGATCGCGATCGCCACACCGTGACGCCACTGATAGCGCTCGGCGTGCTCGATGGCATGGCCAAGGGTGTGGCCGTAGTTGAGGATCTCACGCAGTCCACCCTCGCGGAAATCCTCGGAAACCACACGCGCCTTGACACCGATGGCGAGCTCGACGACGCGCTGAAACTCGGGGGTCGCCGGATCGGTGGCGCGATCCACATCGGCTTCGAGAATGTCGAGGATTTCTGGTTCGGCGATGAAGCCGCACTTCGCAACCTCAGCGAAGCCGGCAAGGATCTCGTTCTTCGGCAGCGTGCTGAGCAGATCGAGATCGCAGATCACCGCTGCGGGCGCGTAGAAGCAACCGACGAGGTTCTTGCCCTCGGCAGTGTTGATGCCCGTTTTGCCACCCACCGAGGCATCGACCATGCCGAGCACCGAGGTGGGGATCTGCACGAGCCGCACGCCGCGCAGCCAGGTGGCTGCAACGAAACCCGCGAGGTCGGTGACGGCGCCGCCGCCCAGACCGATCACGGCGTCGGTGCGAGTGAAGTCGGCCTGACCCATGATCTGCCAGCAGAACGCCGCAACCTCGACGCGCTTCGCAGACTCGGCATCGGGCACCTCGGCGAGCAGCACCTGGCCGTAGTGCTGCTGCAGCTCGCTGCGTAGCTCGTCGGCGAGACGCCCCACCGTGGCAGTGTGCACGATCAGCACCTTGGCGACTCGATCACCCAGTGCCTCGGCCACCCTGTCGAGCACGCCGCGCCCCACGGTGACGGTGTACGCGGCGTCGCCGGTGACCTCGATGCGGGTGGGGGTGTCGCTCATGCCTGGTCGCTCCTCTTTCTGAAACTGCGGGCCCACTGCGCCACACGGCGTGCGAGCTGTTCCTTGGTGGCCCTGTCGGTGCGATAGGTCACATCCGCGACCTCCTCGTAGAGCGGGCGCCGCTCTTCGAGAATGCGGCCCCACGCCTCCGGGTCGTCACGCAGCAGCGGCCGACGAGACAGGTTCGCGGTGCGCAGCACCGCTTCCTGCGTGGTCATCAGCAGCACGACGGGGTGCCCGGCGAGCAGTTGCCGAGTGCTCTCAGTGAGCACCGCTCCCCCGCCGAGGGCCACGATCCGCCCCCCTGCGACCGCGAGTTCGGCCGCGATCACCTCGGCCTCGATACGCCTGAATTCTGGCTCACCGTGCCGCTCGAAAAACTCCGTAATGGGGCCGTGCTCACGCACGAACACCGCATCAGTGTCGATGAACGGCACCCCGAGTTCACGGGCGACCCGCTTACCGAGGCTCGTCTTGCCCGCGGCCATCGGCCCCACGAACACGACGGCACGATCCGGCAGGCGCGCACCGCCCCGCCGCCGCCGGCGCCGCCGCGAGCGGCCACGCGCGCCCGAGGGAGCCGCGGCTCGACGCGACGCGGCGGAAGCCACTTCGTCGGTTGCCCCGGCATCACCCGACGGGGCAGGCTTCGTGGGCGGCGCGGGCTTCGGCTTCGCCGCGGGAGGCCCCGAGGCGCGGCCCGCTCGCCGGTGACCGTTCACGACTCGATGACGGTCGCCAGCCGCTCGGGGATCGCCGCCACATAGGCCTCGAGGTTGCGCCGGGTCTCGGGCACGCTGTCGCCGCCGAACTTCTCGGTCACAGCGTCGGCGAGCACGAGTGCGACCATCGCTTCAGCCACAACGCCGGCCGCGGGCACCGCGGTGACGTCACTGCGCTGATGGTGCGCCTTCGCCTCCTCACCGGTGGCCACATCGATCGTGGGGAGCGCGTGCGGCACAGTGGCGATCGGCTTCATACCAGCGCGAACGCGCAGCACTTGGCCGGTGGTCATGCCGCCCTCGATGCCGCCGGCACGACCCGTTTCGCGGGTGATGGTGCCGTCGGCGAGGTGCAGCTCGTCGTGCGCGGCAGATCCGCGACGGCGGGTGGTCTCGAAGCCATCGCCGACCTCGACACCCTTGATCGCCTGAATGCCCATGAGGGCGCCGGCGAGGCGTGAGTCGAGGCGACGGTCCCAGTGCACGTAAGAGCCGAGCCCCGGCGGTAGGCCATAGGCAAGCACCTCGACGATGCCACCCAGGGTGTCGCCGGTCTTCTTGGTGTCGTCGACCTCGGCAACCATGCGCTCGCTCGTTGCAGCATCGAAGCAGCGCAGCGGATCGGCATCGAGCGCGGCGACATCTTCAGGGCGCGGCAGCGGCGCACCGGCAGGCACGGCCACCTCACCCATGGAGATGGTGTGGCTCACGAGCGTGATTCCGAGTTCTGCGAGGAACGCACGGGCCACGGCGCCGAGTGCCACCCGGGCCGCGGTTTCGCGCGCACTCGCGCGTTCAATCACGGGGCGGGCTTCGTCGAAGCCGTACTTCTGCATACCCGCAAGATCGGCGTGCCCGGGGCGGGGGCGGGTCAGTGGGGCGCCGCGGCCGCGTGACTTCTCGGTGAGTTCGGTCTGCTCGGCGCTCATCACCTCGGTCCACTTGGGCCACTCGGTGTTGCCGATACGGATCGCGACGGGGCCGCCGATCGAGACGCCGTGCACGACGCCTCCTGAGAGGTGCAGTTCGTCTTGTTCGAACTTCATCCGCGAGCCGCGGCCGTAGCCGAGCTTTCGCCGAGCGAGGTCTTCGCGGATTCCGTCGAGCGAAACGGGCACGCCGGCGGGCAGCCCTTCGAGGACGGCGATCAGTTC
The DNA here is from genome assembly GCF_037150695.1 of Leucobacter sp. VD1. Taxonomy (NCBI): domain Bacteria; kingdom Bacillati; phylum Actinomycetota; class Actinomycetes; order Micrococcales; family Microbacteriaceae; genus Leucobacter; species Leucobacter sp. VD1. Next base: position 790,251 of record NZ_JBBCPO010000001.1, on the reverse strand, counting down.
AGGGCCGTGAGATTCTCCGGCAGTCAGCCAACGCAGCATACCTGCTATCTTCCCATATTCGTGGGCGTCGCCGCGTCGCGCATCACCTCGAGGAGGCGTTCTTCGTGCTGCAGCGGCGTCGCAGGGTCGCCTGCCACGAAGATGCGAATCTGCAGCAGTGCCTGCTCGATGAGCATGCCGTCTCCCGAGTGCGCTGCGCTTCCAGCCGCGCGCCAGCGCTCTGCAAGCGGTGACGGCCAGGGATCATAGGCGACGTCGAAGAGCGGGGCGCGCAGCAGCGCCTCTGGCAGTTCGAGTTCGTTGCCGGCCTGGCCTGGCAGCGTTGAAATCACGAGGGTGGGCACCGCTGCCTGCTGCGGCGCGGAGTTCTCGGCCGCACCCGTGCGGTCAGGTTCCTGCGACGTCACGGTGCCCGAGACCTGCAGCGGCCGCTCCGTGCCGGGCTCACAGGTGTCGCAGAAGCGTGCAACCAGGTCGGCGACAGCAGCAGCGTTGCGCGCCACGATCTCGACGTGCTCGGCACCCAACCGACGGGCCGCCAGCAGCGCTGACACCGCGGTCGCCCCCGATCCGATCACAGCTGTGCGCGTCGCATCGAGGCCGGCCTTGGCAATCGCGGCGGCAAGCCCGCCAACATCGGTGTTGAAACCGGCCCAGGCCGATCCACCGCCAGGGGCGGGCACGCCGAGGCGCAGCAGCGTGTTGACAACACCGCTCTCCTCAGCGATCGGATCACGCACGAGAGCGATCCGATGGGCTTCTTCTTTGAGTGGCATCGTGAGCGACAGCCCCCGCCACTCGGGGCCGAGCCCGGCAAGAAAGCTCTTGAGATCCGCTGCCTGCAGTTCTTCTCGGCCGTAACTCCAATCAAGACCGAGTTGCGTGTACGCGGCGGCGTGAATCGCGGGCGATTTCGAGTGGCGGATCGGCGATCCCAGCACGGCAAGGCTCGCCGTCGGCAGCGCCGTCACAGGCGGGCGGGGCTGAGCGTGCTCGTGCTCGTGCTCGTGCTCGTGCTCGTGCTCGTGCTCGTGCTCGTGCGACACCTCAGCACCCGCTGTCGGGTGTCGCAGCGCACCAATCGCGGTACACCTGGACCGCAGCCTCGTGATCCGCCTCGTTTGAGGTGAAGGTCAGTGCGCCGTTGCCGCCTGGCGCGTTCACGAAGAAGAGCCAATCGGTGTCGGCCGGGTGCAGAGCCGCATCGACCGCGGCGCGCCCCGGGTTGGAGATGGGGCCGATCGGCAATCCCTTGTGCACGTACGTGTTCCAAGGATTGTCGTCGCTCAACGCCTCGTCGCTCGACCAGAAACTGCCGTGCTCGCCTGAGCCGTACTGCGCCGTCGAATCCATACCCAATGCCATATCGATCGCGAGTCGCTTGTGGATCACCTGCGAGATCATTGCGAAGTCGGCGTCGCGGCCCTCGCGCTGCACAATCGACGCGATGGTGAGCACGCGCTCGCGATCCGCCTCGGGCACTCCGAACTCGTCGAGCACCTGCACCTGATGGCTCACGAGCAGGGCGATGATGTCCTGCGCGGTCATCTCCGGCGAGAACTCGTAGGTGGCGGGGAACAGCCAACCCTCCAATGAGGGCACCCCTGCGGGCACGCCGTATGCTGCCGGGTCGGCGGCGGCCGCGGCGAACTCCTCATAGGGGATACCGGATCCCTGTGAGAGCCGCTCAAGCGTGCCCTCGATGGTGAGCCCCTCTGGAATAGTGGCGCTGAGCTGACGACGGTTCGCGGGATCCTTCAAGGCGTCGAGCGCAGCCTGTGCACTCATACGCTCACGCACCGTGTATACGCCGGGAAGGAACTCAACCTGAGGCTGCTGCGCGAGCAGCAGCTCGTAAAAGGCGTCGGAGGTCTTCACCACACCGGCCTTGTGGAGCGAGGCCGCGATATCGGAGCCAATCTCGCCGGAGCGGATGGCAACCGTCACTTCCTCACCCTGATCGCTGTCGTCGTAGTCGTTGGTGGACCACCCCATCGCCAGAGAGATCTGCTCGCCATACTGCGACCAGAGAAAGGCCCCGGCACCGGCGAGACCGCCGAGCAGCAGCAGGGCGACGAGCAACGAGATGAGCACACGGCGGCCGGTGCGGCCCTCCTGCTCTGATGAACGCGCGTTCATGGGCGAGTCTCCTCCTCGGGGGGCTCGGGAAGTGCGGCCGCCTGGCCGGGGGCTTCTCCCCTGGCGCGCTCCAAATCGAGCGCGTGCTGCAGGATCACCACGGCCGCCGCCTGGTCGATGATCGACCTGCTCTGCTTGGTCTTCTTTCCGGCCTGACGCAGATGCCCCTGCGCCGACACCGTCGACAATCGTTCGTCGACAAGCCGCACCTTCGCCGCCTCTCCCCCCAGGCGGGCGGCGAGGCGCCCCGCGAACGCTGCCGCGTCGTCAGTCGAGGGGGTACGCTCGCCCCGCAGGTTCAGCGGCAACCCCACGATCACCTCGAAGGCGTCGTGCTCTGCGACGATCTCGGCGATGCGCGCGAGATCGGCGTCACCACCGAGGTCGCGCGGCACCGTCTCAACCGGCGTCGCCAGCATCCCGTGAGGGTCGCTGCGGGAGACGCCAACGCGGGCTTTACCAACGTCAATCCCCAGACGTACTCCGCTGCGCATCAGCCACCCAGGTGTCGCCGGATCTCGGCCAGCGCATCGTCGATCTTCGCAGGATCGGCACCGCCGCCCTGGGCGAGATCGGGCTTGCCGCCTCCCCCGCCGCCGAGCACCTGAGCACCGAGCTTCGCGAGATCACCGGCACGCACGCCACGGTCGCGCGCATCAGCGGTTGTCGCGGCGAGCACCACGGGCTTGCCACCGGTCTCGCCGGCGAGCACCACAACGCCTGCCTCCGAGGCGAGCCTGTCGCGCAGCTGCAGCACTAGAGCGCGCACATCATCTGCCGAGCCGACAGTGCCGAGCGATCCGAGCACGGCGCGCACCTCGCCGAACTGCTGCGCACCAGCCAGCAGCTCAGGCACCCGTTGCCCCAGTTTCTCGGCCTCGAGGGCCGCAATCTTCTTCTCGGCCGCCCGCAGCTGTGCGCCGAGATCCTGCACCTTTGAGACAAGCTCGGCCCGCGGCACTTTCAGGCCACCGGTGAGCTGCTGCACAATAGCGCGCTCAGCAGCGAAATTGCGGAAGGCTTCGATGCCGACGAGCGACTCGACGCGGCGGTTCGTCGAACCGACCGAGCTCTCGGAGATGAGGCTGATCATGCCGATCTCAGACGAGCTGGACACGTGCGTGCCGGCGCAGAGTTCGCGCGACCACGGGCCGCCGATGTCGACGACGCGCACACGGTCGCCGTATTTCTCGCCGAAGAGCGCCATCGCGCCCATGGCCTTCGCCTCGTCGATGGGCATCTCGCGAGTGACAACGTCGAAGTCGCTGCGGATCGCAAGGTTCGAGATCTCCTCGATCTCGCTCTTCGTCTCTGCCGAGAGGGCTTCGGCGTGGGAGAAGTCGAGCCTCAGATACCCGGCCTTGTTGTAGGAGCCGGCCTGGTGGGCACTCGAACCGAGCACCTCCCGCAGCGCGGCGTGCACGATGTGCGTACCCGAGTGGGCCTGCGTGGCACCACGGCGGTAGTCGGCGTCGACACGGGTCTCGGCCCGCGCGTCGAGCCCGATCGTGCCGATCGTCACCTTGACGGTGTGCACGATGAGGCCGGGCACCGGCCTCTGCACATCGAGCACCTCAGCCTCAAAGCCGTCGCCCACGATGAGGCCCTGGTCAGAATCCTGACCGCCGGATTCAGCCCACAAGGAGGTCTCAGCGAGCACGATCTCGGCCATCTGGCCCTCACGCGCCTCAGAGGCGGGGGTGCCGTCGACAACGATCCCGAGCACGCGGCTCTCGTGGTTGAGTTCGTCGTAGCCAACGAACGCGGTCTCGCCGAGGCCGCGCAGCTCCTTGTAGACGGAGAGGTCGGCGCGCTGGCCCTTCTTCGCCTTGGCGTCGGCCTTGGCGCGGTCGCGCTGCTCCTGCATGAGCGCGGTGAAGACTTCGCGGTTCACCGAGACGCCGGCCTCCTCGGCGATCTCAAGCGTCAGCTCGATCGGGAAGCCGTGGGTGTCGTGCAGCAAGAACGCGGTGTCACCGGGCACCGAGACGTCTGCAGATTTTGCTGCAGCCACCGCCGAGTCGAGAATCTGAATGCCCGAGGCGAGGGTGCGCAGGAAGGTCTTCTCCTCGGCGTAGGCGGCTCGCGAAATGAAGTCGAAGTCGCGCTCCACTGCCGGGTAGGCCGACTGCATCGCGTCGCGCGACACGGGGAAGAGTTCAGCGAAGCTCGGGCCGTCGAAGCCGAGGAGACGCATCGAAAGAACAACGCGGCGCAGCAGGCGGCGCAGGATGTAGCCACGGCCCTCATTAGATGGGGTGACCCCGTCGGCGATGAGCATCAGGCCGCTGCGCACGTGATCGGCGATGACGCGCAAGCGCACATCGTCCTCGTGGTTCGCACCGTAGGTTTTGCCCGCGAGTTCGGCAGCGCGATCGAGCACGGGGCGCACCTGATCGATCTCGTACATGTTCTGCACGCCCTGCTTGATGAACGCGACACGCTCGAGACCCATACCGGTGTCGATGTTCTTGTTCGGCAGCTCGCCCACGATCGTAAAGTCGGTCTTCGACTTCACATCGGTGATCTGGTATTGCATGAAGACGAGATTCCAAATCTCGACGTAGCGATCGTCGTCGGTGGCGGGGCCGCCATCGACGCCGTACTCCGGGCCCAGATCGTAGAAGATCTCGGAGCACGGACCAGCGGGGCCGGGCTGACCGGTCGACCAGTAGTTGGTGTCTTTGCCGAGGCGCTGGATGCGTTCGTCGGGAAGCGACGAGTGCTGCTTCCAGAACCCGATGGCCTCATCGTCGTCTTCGTAGACGGTAACCCAGAGGTCCTTCGCCTCAAATCCGAGGCCGCCTTCGGCCTCACTCGTAGTGAGCAGTTCCCAGGCGAAGCGAATCGCTTCTTCCTTGAAGTAGTCACCGAAGGAGAAGTTGCCGCACATCTGGAAGAAGGTGCCGTGACGCGGGGTCTTGCCGACCTCTTCAATGTCGTTGGTGCGAATGCACTTCTGCACGCTCGTGGCCCGCTTGTATGGAGCGGGAACCAGACCCGAGAGGTAGGGCACGAACGGCACCATGCCGGCAACGGTGAACATGAGGCTCGGGTCGTCGCTCACGAGGGAGGCCGAGGGCACGACAGTGTGTCCTCGCTTTTCGAAGAAGTCGAGCCAGCGGCGGTGGATTTCGGCGGTCAGCATCCGAGCGGAGTCCTTCTGGGTGTGTGGGTGGTGGGGTCAGCGCTGCTGGCGCAGCTTGCGCAGCGCGTTCTCGACGTCGTCGAGCAGTTCGTCGGCTTCGGCTTCGGCTTCTCGATAGCCGGTGACGAAAGCCCGGTTCAGCTCGTCGACCCCGCGGTTGACGCGAGCGAAGAAGCGTCGCCCCTCCGGCGTCTGATTGACGAAGTGCGCGGCGACGAATCCCAGCACCACTCCGTTCAGCAGCCACAGCAGTTTGCGCATGTTTCCATTCCTCCTCGTGGCGTTCGTGCGCGATTATCGGTCGTGCACGAGAAACGTTTCTCAAGCTTAGCGGTAGCCTCCGACACCCAGCGGGATGTCCCCCGGAGACGCCGAAGGGGCGCCGGATTGCTCCGACGCCCCTGCGGCATATGATGCTCGGTGCTTAGCGGCCCGAGTAGTACTCGACCACGAGCTGCACTTCACAGGTCACGGGGACCTCAGCGCGCTTCGGGCGACGCACGAGACGTGCCTGGAGCTTGTCGAGCTCGACCTCGAGGTAGCCGGGAACGTTCGGCAGCACCTCGGCGTGACCGCCGGCAGCTGCGACCTGGAAGGGCTCCATGCCCTCGGAGCGCTCCTTGACGTGGATGAGCTGGCCCGGCTTCACGCGGAAAGAGGGGCGGTCGACGATCTTGCCGTCGACGAGGATGTGACGGTGCACGACCATCTGGCGAGCCTGCGCGGTGGTGCGGGCGAAGCCGGCGCGCAGCACGAGTGCGTCGAGACGCATCTCGAGCAGCTCGACGAGGTTCTCACCGGTCAGGCCGTCCTGACGACGGGCTTCCTTGAAGGCGATGACGAGCTGCTTCTCGCGGATGCCGTACTGGGCGCGGAGACGCTGCTTCTCACGCAGACGGACGGCGTAGTCGCTGTCGCTCTTGCGCTTGGTGCGGCCGTGCTGGCCGGGGCCGTAGGGGCGCTTCTCGAGGTAGCGCGCAGCCTTGGGGGTCAGCGCGATGCCGAGCGAGCGGCTCAGGCGGGTCTTGGAACGGGTACGCGACGTAGTCGACACGTTGATCCTTTCGGGTTTCTGACAGTGCGAGCTCGGGATCGAGCCCTGTGTTCTCTCGGCCACGCTGCGCCCGCATTCACGAACCTTCGTTCGCAATGCACGCGACGCAACAAACCGTCTTCGGTGAGGGAACGACCAGTGCAGAAACCCGGCTACAGGGCGACTGCCACCTGCTATTCCGCGCGCAGCCGTGCGCGGCAGCGGTGTTGGCCAGCGACTATCGTATCAGAAACTACTGCTTCTCTCAGAATTCGCCGCTGCTCACCCCCTGGTGATGCGGCGGATCTTGTCGAGGCGCTCTGAGATCTCGCGTTCGTTGCCGTGCTGCGTGGGCGCGTAGTAGACGCGGTCGGCAAGTTCTTCGGGGAGATACTGCTGCCGGGAGACTCCGCGCGGATCATTGTGCGGGTAGAGGTAGCCCTTGCCGTGGCCGAGCCGCTTCGCGCCCGGGTAGTGCGCGTCGCGCAGGTGCTTCGGCACGAGGCCGAAGCGCCCCGCCTTCACATCGGCAATGGCCGAGTCGATCGCCGTGATGACGGCGTTCGACTTAGGCGCCGTAGCAATATAGATCGTGGCCTCGGCGAGCGGGATCCGCGCCTCAGGCAAACCGATCAGCTGCGTCGCCTCAGCCGCCGCGACCGCAATCGGAAGCGCCTGCGGGTCTGCAAGGCCCACGTCTTCTGCCGCGTGCACCATGAGGCGCCGCGCGATGAATCTCGGATCTTCTCCTGCCTCGATCATGCGAGCAAGATAGTGGATCGCGGCATCGGGGTCGGATCCGCGCAGCGATTTAATGAAGGCGCTGATGACGTCGTAGTGCTGATCGCCGTTGCGGTCATAGCGCAGCAGCGCACGGTCCACCGCTGCAGACACGATCTCGGCGGTCAGCTGTGCACGCTGAGGCCCGGCCTCACCGTTGATCTCAGGTTCTTCGTCAGAGCGAGCCGTGCTGTCTGGCTCAGTTTCGGCGGCGGAGACGGCCACTCCCCCGGCGAGCGCCGAAGCGGCCGAGGCCTCGAGTGCGGTGAGGGCCCGCCGCGCGTCGCCCGATGCGAGCTGCACCAGCGCATCAAGCGCCTCACCGTCGGCTTCGACAGCACCTGCCAAACCTCGTGGGTCGGCGATTGCGCGTTCGAGCAGCCTACGCAGATCGGCATCGTCGAGAGGTTCGAGGGTGAGCAGCAGCGAACGCGACAGCAGCGGGCTGATCACCGAGAAGGACGGGTTCTCTGTCGTCGCGGCTACCAGCGTCACCCACCCGTTCTCGACACCGGGCAGCAGTGCATCCTGCTGCGCCTTGGTGAATCGATGGATCTCGTCGAGGAAGAGCACCGTCGCGATGCCGTACAGATCGCGATCGTTCAAGGCGCGCTCCATCACGGTGCGAACGTCTTTGATGCCTGCGGTCACTGCCGACAGTTCGACGAAGCGGCGCCCACTCGAGTGCGCGATGGCCTGGGCGAGCGTAGTCTTGCCCGTGCCAGGCGGCCCCCAGAGAATCACGGAGACGGCCCCTCCGCCCCCTTCGGAGTCGGAAGCGAGCGTGCGCAGCGGTGATCCTGCCCGCAGCAGATGCTGCTGCCCCACGACCTCATCGAGCGAGCGCGGCCGCATGCGCACCGCAAGAGGAGCGGTGTGCGCCGGAGCGGTGTTCGATTCCACGCCCCCAATGCTACCGAGCACCCCTGACATTCGCGGTCAGTACGGGCCCGGGCAACGCTGGCTATGGCATAGTGGAGGGGTCTATTCCGTTATGGTCGGCGAGCCGGCCCCACACGACAGGTGAGCAGAACCTTGAGCGAAGCGAGCAACGAAACGCCCTGGGGCCGAGTCGACGACGACCGCACCGTCTATGTTCGCGAGGGCGACAGCGAACGCGCGGTTGGTTCGTTCCCCGACGGCACCCCCGAAGAGGCACTGGCCTACTTCACCCGCAAGTACGCCGACCTCGAAGGGCAGATCGTGCTACTCGAGGCGCGCGTCGCACGCGGCACCGCCGACGGATCGGCGGTTGACAGCGTCGCCAAGCTGCGCGAACAGCTCGTTGAGCCCGCTGCGGTGGGCGACATCGCGGCACTGCGCAGCCGTGTCGAGAAGCTCGCCGAGAAGACCGCTGCCCTCGGCGAGAAGCAGCAGGCCGAGCGCGAAGCCGCCCGCCAGGAGGCCGTCGCCAAGCGCGAGGCCATTGTCGCCGAGGCTGAGCGCCTCGCGGCCCAGCCCGAGGCGTCGATCCGCTGGAAGGACACCAGCCAGACCTTCGAGCAGCTCTTCACCGACTGGCAGACCGCGCAGCGCAGCGGCCCCCAGATCCCCAAGGCACAGGCAGACGCCATGTGGAAGCGTTTCCGCACCGCTCGTCAGTCCTTCGACTCGGCACGCCGCGCGCACTTCGCGCAGATGGACGCCAACAACAAAGACGTGAAGCAGCGCAAGGAGCGGATCATCGCCGCAGCCGAGGCGCTCGCATCTCAGGGCATCGACGGCATTCCCGCGTATCGCGCGCTGCTCGACGAGTGGAAGGCTGCCGGCCGCGCCAGCCGCAAGCTCGACGATCAGCTCTGGGCTCGCTTCAAGGCCGCCGGTGACGTGCTCTACGAGGCGAAAGCCGCCGAGGCCGCGCAGACCAACGAAGAGTACGCTGCGAACCTCACCGCGAAGCAGGCACTGCTCGACGAAGCAGCCCCTATCCTCGATCAGCGTGAGCACGGTGCAGCCCGCAAGGCACTCACCGATATCCAGCTGCGCTGGGATGAGATCGGCCGGGTGCCCCGCGAGGCGCTGCGTGATATCGAGTCACGCCTGCGCAAGATCGAAGACCACGTCAAGGGTCTCGAAGAAGAGCACTGGCGCAAGACTAACCCGGAGACGAAGGCTCGCAGCGAGGGCCTGCGCGGCCAGCTCGAAGCCTCGATCGCCGAGCTGACCGCCGAGGTTGAGGCGGCACGGGCCGCCGGAAACGCACAGGCGCAGGCTGAGGCCGAGCAGAAGCTCGCAACTCAGCAGTCGTGGCTCGCAGCCATCGGCGACTAACTCAGGCTCCGCTCACAGCCGCGCGACTCGCGCAGCCTTGGGCGAGTTATCCACATTCGACGCCGGGGTCTGGCATTTTCAGGCCCCGGCGTCGAGCATGGGGAGCATGACTCAGCGCTCCCTGCCACCGCTCCCCTGCTTTGATCACTGGCCCGCAGCCGTTCGCTCGGCCGAGCGGCTCAGAGGCACGCTGCTGCGATGCGGCCCCGGTGTGCGCGGCGTCGGCTGGCCCGAGACACCACGCGTGCGGGCAGCAGCACTGCGCCCCTGGCTCGACGCCGATCACGTCGCAGTGCGACTCACGGCCGCCTGGGTCTGGGGTGTTTGTCGCGAGCCAGGGCACCCGCTTGAATTCTCAACGCTCAACAGGCGCAGACCCGAACGCCGCACACCGGCCCCGGGCGTCTCGGTGCATCAATTCGCTTACGCACACCACGAGCTGAGTGCCTTCGCCCCAGATCTGCGGGTCACCACCCCTGCGCAGACCGCATGCGACCTGCTTCGCAACCCCGAAGCCTTCGACCGTGCGCACCTGGTGGCAGTGCGCCTCCTGATCCGCATGATCCCAGGCGGCTCCGACCAGCTCCGCACCACGCTCAGGAACGGTCGGGCGCAGTACCGCGCGGTGGCGCTGCGGCGACTCGATTCGCCCACGAAGCAGATCCCGCGCCAGACGCCGCCCGCAGCGCGCAAACCAGTCGATCAGTTCGTGATGCGATAGACGTCGTAGACCCCGTCGATGCGACGCACAGCGTTGAGCACATGGTCGAGGTGCGTCGAGTTGGCCATCTCGAACACGAACTTGCTGACCGCCAGCCGCGCCGTCGAGGTGTTCACCGAAGCCGAGAGAATGTTCACGTGGTGCTCCGACAACGAGCGGGTGATATCGGAGAGCAGACCAGAACGATCGAGCGCTTCGACCTGGATCTGCACGAGGAACACGCTCTTCGAGGAGGGCGCCCACTCGACCTCGACCACTCGATCCTGCTGCTCTCGCAGATTGATGAAGTTGTGACAGTCAACTCGGTGCACCGAAACACCATCGGACTTCGTGACAAAGCCCATCACGTCATCTCCGGGCACTGGCGTGCAGCACTTCGCCAACTTCGCAAGCACACCCGAAGCACCCTTCACGGCAATGCCGCTGGAATCGGCCACCCGGCTCGCGCGCGGCGCTTCGATGATCGGCAAAGTGGCAAGAGCGGGCTCCGTCGAGCTTTGCTCGTCGAAAAGCAACCCGGTGACCTTCTCCACCACCGACTGCGCCGACACGTGCCCGGCTCCCACGCCTGCGTAGAGCGCCGTGACATCTGCGTAGCGCAGCTGCAGCGCCACCTGCTGCAAGCCCTCAGAATTCATCACCTGGTGCAGCGGCAGCCCCTGCTTGCGCAACGCCTTCGTGATCTCGACCTTGCCGTTCTCGGCGTCTTCTTCGCGACGCTCCTTGGTGAACCACTGTCGGATCTTGTTCTGGGCTCGCTTGCTTTTCACGAAATCGAGCCACGACTTATTCGGGCCCGCGTTCGGATCCTTCGAGGTAAACACCTCGACAACGTCACCGTTCTGCAGCGGCGTCTCGAGCGACACGAGGCGGCCGTTCACGCGGGCCCCCATCGTGCGGTGCCCCACCTCCGTGTGCACGGCGTAGGCGAAGTCGACAGGGGTGCCGCCGGAGGGAAGCCCGATAACGCGCCCCTTCGGGGTGAAGACGTACACTTCCTTCGCGCCGATCTCGAAGCGCAGCGCATCGAGAAACTCGCTCGGGTCTTCAGTCTCAGCCTGCCAGTCCGAAATGTGCGCGAGCCAGGCCATATCGCTGGAACCTGGCGCCTGCTGCCCCTGCTGGCGCTGCTTGTACTTCCAGTGGGCTGCCACGCCGTACTCGGCGCGCTGGTGCATCTCGACGGTGCGGATCTGGATCTCGACAGCACGCCCGTCAGGCCCGATCACCGTGGTATGCAGCGACTGGTACAAGTTGAACTTCGGGGTGGCGATGTAGTCCTTGAAGCGGCCCGGGATCGGGGTCCACCGCGCGTGCACCGCACCGAGCACGGCGTAGCAGTCGCGAATCGAGTTCACGAGCACGCGGATTCCCACGAGATCATAGATGTCGTCGAAGTCGCGGCCGCGCACCACCATCTTCTGGTAGATGGAGTAGAGCTCCTTGGGGCGGCCCGTCACCTCGCCGCGAATCTTCGCATCGCGCAGATCATTCTCGATCGAACTGATCACCGTACCCACGAGCTCGTCACGCTGCGGATTGCGCTGCGTCACGAGGTTCTCGATCTCGGCGTACAGCTTCGGCTTCAGCACTGCGAAAGAGAGATCTTCGAGCTCGGCCTTCAACGACTGAATACCGAGCCGATGCGCGAGCGGCGCATAGATCTCAACAGTCTCCTGCGCCTTGCGCTTGGCGGAATCGCCGGGCACAAAGCCCCAGGTGCGGGCGTTGTGCAGCCGATCCGCCAGCTTGATCACCAGTACACGGATGTCTTTCGACATCGCGACCACCATCTTGCGCACGGTTTCGGCCTGCGCAGAGTCGCCGTACTTCACTTTGTCGAGCTTCGTCACACCGTCGACGAGCATCGCGATCTCATCGCCGAACTCGGCCGTCAGCTGTTCAAGGGTGTAGTCGGTGTCTTCGACGGTGTCGTGCAGCAGCGCGGCAGCGATCGCCACGGGAGCGACGCCCAGCTCGGCGAGGATCTGAGCGACCGCGATCGGGTGGGTGATGTACGGCTCGCCACTGCGTCGCTTCTGCCCGCGATGCGCGCGTTCTGCAACGACGTAGGCACGCTCAATGACGGAGAGGTCGGCGCGCGGATAATTCGCACGCACGGTGCGCACGAGCTGGTCGACGGCGCCCGGTGAGCTGCCTCGGGAGAAGATTCGAGGAACCAGGCGACGCAGCGCCGTCGTACCGCTCTGCTGCGTGACGTCGTTCGTGACCACTCTGACCTCCCTCGAATGTTTGAACGTTACACCACGAGAGGTCATTCCCACGAACCGGCGCTAAGCGCTGATCGCGGCCCCGTTCTGCTCCTCGGCGTCGCTCGACTGAGCCTTTCGCGCACGCAGCACCTTCTCGTCGTGACGCTTGATCGCGGGCTCGTTCTCGCGCAGATGCGCATAGGCCGGCGCAGCGATGAAGATCGTCGAGTATGCGCCCACCAGAATGCCGATGAACAGTGCCAGTGAGATGTCGCGGAGCGTTCCTGCACCGAGCACGAAAGCACCGATGAAGAGAATCGAAGCGACCGGCAGCAGGGCGACGACCGAGGTATTGATCGAACGCACGAGCGTCTGGTTGACACCCAGGTTGACCGACTCAGCAAAGGTGCGACGGTCGTTCAGCTCGCCCCCTGAGGTGTTTTCGCGAATCTTGTCGAACACCACCACGGTGTCGTAGAGGGAGTAGCCGAGGATCGTGAGGAAGCCGATCATCGCAGCCGGCGTGATCTCAAATCCCGAGATGCCGTAGATGCCCGCAGTGATGACGAGGTCGTGCAGCAGCGCGATGATGGCCGCCAGCGACATCTTCCAGGTGCGGAAGTAGATCGCCATCACCAGCGCAGCGAAGAGCAGGAACACCACCAGGGCGATGACCGCCTGCTTGGTGATGTCCTGGCCCCAGGCCGGGCCGATGTACGAGTAGGTGACCTCATCTTCGCTGACGCTGTAAGCCTTGGCGAGGGCGGCGTTCACGGCCCGGTTCTCGGACTCGTCAAGCGCCTCGGTCTGCACACGGATATCGGTGGGGCCGAGCTGGGTGACGCGAGGGGCCGCAGCAGGCAGCACCTCGGCCACTGCGGATTCAGCAAGCGCGGGGTCACGGTCACCGCCTTCGGCGAGGTGCACCTGGAACTGGCTGCCGCCAGTGAACTCGATGCCGAAGGTGAAACCGCCGCGCGCGAGCGGGCCGAGCACCGAGAGCACAATCAGCACGAGGGAGACCAGGTACCAGACCTTGCGCTTGCCGACGAAGTTGATCGACTTCTCGCCGGTGTAGAGAGCGTTGCCGAATTCGGCGAATGAGCGAGCCATGCTTAGCTCTCCTTTCCGGTGTTGGCGGATTCGAGCGAGATGCCCTGTTCCGCCGCCTTACGCTCGGCGATGGTCTGCCGGCGTTCTGCTTCCTTCTGGCTGCGGGCGTTCTTCTTGCCCGCACCCTTCGTAGCGACGACGGGCTCGCGGAACTGCGCGCGCCCGCGGTAGACGGCGCCCAGACGCTTCGGATCGAGACCCGAGGCCGGGTGGCCCGAGCGGTAGAAGCGGGTGCGGGCCAGCAGCACCATCATCGGGTGCGTGAAGAGTGCCACCACGAGCACATCGACGAGCGTGGTGAGGCCCAGCGTGAACGCGAAGCCCTTCACGTTGCCGACGGCGAGAATGAAAAGGATCACCGCGGCAAGGAAGTTCACGCCGTCAGAGGCGAGCACCGTGCGGAAGGCGCGCTTCCAGCCGTGCTCGACAGCGCTCTCGATGCTGAAGCCGTCACGCAGTGCGTCGCGGATGCGCTCGAAGTAGACGATGAACGAGTCGGCGGTGAAGCCCACCGCCACGATGATGCCGGCCACGCCCGCGAGCGACAGACGGTAACCTTGTCGCCACGAGAAGAACGTGAGCAGCAGGTATGTCAGAATCGCGGCGACGCCCAGAGAGGCGATCGTCAGCGAACCGAGAGCTCGGTACTGGAAGATCGAGTAGACCACCACGAGCAGCAGACCGATCAGGCCCGCGAGCAGGCCAGCCTGCAGCTGGTTCGTGCCGAGTGTCGCGGAGATGTCCTCCTGGCTCTGCACGGTGAAGTCCATCGGCAGTGCACCGAACTTGAGCTGATCGGCGAGCGCCTTCGCGGACTCCTGGGTGAAGCTGCCGCTGATCGAGGGGCGGCCGTCGAGGATTTGCCCGTTCATGGTGGGAGCCGAGAGCACGCTGCCGTCGAGCACGAAGGCGAAGCGGTTCTGCGGTTCTGCGGCACCGAAGAGCCTGGTGCTGATCTTGCCGAAGGTGTCGGCGCCCTTACGGTTCATGGTGATCTGCACGACCCACTCACCGGTGCTGGCGCCGGTGCTGGTGGTGCCCATCTGAGCGACGGCATTGGTGATGACGTCACCGCTCAGCTCGACCGGGCCGAGGATGAACTTCTCCATGCCGGCGTCGTCGCAGGTGATGAGGGGGCGATCCGCTGCAGCATCGCGCGTATCGAGCGCAGCCTCCGAATCGCAGCTGAACGCATCAAACTGCTGCTGCAGAGCGGGGGTGATCCAGGCCAGGTCGCCGGCCTCGGTGGGCAGCGGATCAGGGTCGACAGGCCCCGCGGCTGCGTCCTTTGCGGCAGCGTCCTTTGCGGCGGTGTCATCCTGCGCAGCGGCAGCGGGATCGGCAGTGTCGCCCTCGGCGGTCGCCTGCTCGTTCTGCTGCTGCAGCTTTTCGAGGTCGACGCCCATACCGGTGGCGAGCACAGGGCGGAAGTCGAGCTTCGCGGAGGCTTCAATGCGCTTCAGCGTCGCTTCGTCTGCCTTGCCGGGGATGGAGACCGAGATGTGCTGGCTACCCTGCGTGGTGATCTCGGCTTCGGAGACGCCGGCCGCGTCAACGCGCTGACGGATGATCGAGACCGCCTGCTGCAGTTGCTCACCGCTCACGGCCTGACCGTCGGTCTGCTCGGCGGCAAGCAGGATCTGCGTGCCGCCCTGCAGGTCGAGAGCCAGTTTTGGCGTCCACGTCGCATCGCTGCGGAATACGCCGTAGGTGATGAGGCCCGCGAGGCCGACGATGAGGACCAGAAGGAATACGAGGGAGCGACGAGCCCTCCGCACCGCAGGTGTGGACGCCAAGACTGACTGCTTTCTGTCTGAGTGAAGTGGTTCTTGCCGCGGTCCCCTCCCACGGCGGTGGCCGATCAGGCCTTGGGCGTCTGCCCGTCGGTCTGATCGTCGGCGTCGGGGCGCTCGCTTGCTTCGCCGGTGGCCTCGGGAGCCTCAGTGGTCTCATCAGCTGCGGGGGTTGCGTCGCTGGGCGCGCCCTTAGCGAGACGTTCACCGAACTCGGGATCATCGTCAGGTGCGAAGGATGCGGTCGCCTGAACGGCATCGTCGGCGCCTTCGACAGGGGTGACGATCTGCGAAATCGCGTTGCGGTGCACCACGAAGGTGGAGCTGCCGCTGCGCACGGTGGCGCGGTTTTCGTTCTCGTCGATGGACTCGATGGTGCCGAAGATGCCCGACTGCAGCATCACCTCAGCGCCGGGCCGGAGGCCGTTCTGGAGTTCCTGCATCGCCTGCTGACGCTTCTTGCCGTTGCGGAACATGAAGAAGATCAGAACGGCGATGAGGCCGAACATGATGAGGCTGATCGGGTCGAGAGTC
This sequence comes from Leucobacter sp. VD1, assembly GCF_037150695.1. Taxonomy (NCBI): domain Bacteria; kingdom Bacillati; phylum Actinomycetota; class Actinomycetes; order Micrococcales; family Microbacteriaceae; genus Leucobacter; species Leucobacter sp. VD1. The sequence continues at coordinate 774,506 of NZ_JBBCPO010000001.1, read as the reverse complement.
ACGAGGATCCTTTCGGTGGGCGGTCCCGAAATGTGGAGCCGCGAGGCACAGATTTCATTAGCTTAGCGTGCTCCGGCTGCAAACCCCGACCGTTCCAAGGCACTGTTCAGCAGCGCCGCACCGCTCAGATCAGCGTGGGTGTGCCCGCCGCTGCGGGCGGTACGACGCCGACATGCTCCCAGCCGAGCCGGGTCGCCACTCGGCCGCGCGGGGTGCGGGTCAGCAGCCCGGTGCGCACGAGGAAGGGCTCAACGACAGCCTCGATCGTCTCGGCTTCCTCCCCCACTGATACCGCAAGTGTCGAGAGACCGACGGGGCCGCCGGCGAAACGTTCGACAACCGCGCGCAGCACCTCCCTATCGAGCCGGTCGAGCCCGTGCTGGTCGACGTCGTACAGTGCGAGGGCGGCCTGCACGCTCTCAGTATCGCCGGGTGTCTCGTGCACGAGGCTATAGTCGCGCACGCGCCGCAGCAGCCTGTTCGCAATACGAGGCGTACCCCGCGACCGTCGGGCGATCTCCTCGATGCCCTGCTCCGAGAGGCCGAAGTCGAGCAGCCCGGCAGCGCGACGCACCACGCTCGCCAGCTCATCATCCGAGTAGAACTCGAGATGTGCAGTGAACCCGAAGCGATCGCGCAGCGGGTTCGGCAGCAACCCCGCCCGCGTGGTCGCACCGACAAGAGTGAAGGGAGCGAGCTCCAGTGGCACGGAGGTGGCTCCGGCACCTTTGCCCACCATGATGTCGACTTTGAAGTCTTCCATCGCGAGATAGAGCATTTCTTCAGCACTGCGGGCCATACGGTGAATTTCATCGACGAACAGCACCTCACCGGGGGTGAGCGCTGAGAGCACTGCCGCGAGATCGCCGGCGTGCTGGATCGCCGGGCCCGAGGTCTGGTGCAGCGGCTTGCCGAGTTCGGCGGCCACGATCATCGACAGCGTGGTCTTACCCAGGCCGGGAGGCCCCGCCAGCAAGATGTGATCGGGCGTGTGCCGCCGCATCGTGGCGGCGTCGAGCAGCAAACCGAGCTGACGACGCACCTTCGACTGCCCGACGAACTCGGACAGCGTCGAGGGGCGCAGCGCACCCTCGTAGCCCTGCTCCGACGGCGATGCCTGCGGTGACAGCTCCCCCGTCATCGGCGTGCTCCGCTGCGCGCGGCCTGCAGCAGCGCAAGCGCTGCACGCAAGAGACCTGCGTGATCGTCTGGGGCTCCGGCGTCGCGAGCGTCCTGCACGGCCTGGCGAGCATCGGCATCAGACCACCCCAGCCCCACGAGACCTTCTCCAACGGCTTCTGCGACGAGCTGCGCGGCGTCACCTGCTCCTCCAGCGGGAGCACTGTCGTCGGCGAATCCGAGTTCCGGGAGCTTACCGGCGAGCGACACCACGATGAGCTTCGCTGTTTTGGGGCCGATGCCCGAGACCTTGCGGAACGGCTTTTCGTCTTCGGCGGCCACCGCACGGGCCACCTCTGCCGGGCTCAGGGCCGAAAGCACCCCGAGCGCGCTGCGAGGCCCCACTCCGGACACCGCGATGAGGTGACCGAACACCTCGAGTTCGTCTTGCGTGGCGAAGCCGAAGAGCGTCAGGGAATCTTCACGTACCACCAGAGAGGTGTGCAGGAAGACCTCATCGCCGACGACAGCCTGGGACGCTCTGCCACTGGGCACTTCGACGCGCATACCGATCCCGCCAACACCCACGACGACCCAAGCGGCACCGGATGCGAGCACGGGCCCGCCTATCGAAGCAATCACATCCCCAGCCTAGGGTGCGCCTCCGACAGACGGGCCCGCGCCACACCGATTATTCGAATATATCTACGAACGGCGTGCTCGGGGCAGTTGCGTTAGGCGTTCGCCCCGACAACCTGCACCTGCTCGTGCGATGCGCGCACCGCACGGTTCACGGCCGACACGATTGCTTTGAGAGTGGCCCTGGTGGTGTCGGGGTCGATGCCGACACCCCACAGCCGCTGCCCGTCGACCTCGAGGTCGACGTAGGCCGCCGCCACGGCGTCGCCACCCGAGCTCATGGCGTGCTCGACGTAGTCGAACAGGGTGACGTCGTGGCCGTTCTGGTTGATGCCCGAGATGAAGGCATCGACAGGCCCGTTGCCGCGCGCGGTGAGCTGGTGCTCCCCCTCGCCGTCGCGGTAGTCGACGGTGAGCTCGGTGACACCGTCGCCCGCGCTGGTCGAGGCCGTGCGGAACAGCTCGTAGCGGCCCCAGCGATCGAAGGAGGAATCGGTGGTGGGGAGGTATTCGTCCTGGAAGATGCGCCAGATCTCATCGCTGGAGACCTCGCCACCCTCGCTATCGGTGAGGCCTTGCACCACGGCACTGAACTCGATCTGCAGACGACGCGGCAGGTCGAGACTGTGGTCAGTCTTCAGCAGGTAGGCGACGCCACCCTTGCCCGACTGCGAGTTGACCCTGATGACCGCCTCGTAGGAACGGCCGAGATCCTTCGGATCGACGGGCAGGTAGGGCACAGCCCACTCGATGTCGTCGACGGTGACGCCCGCTTCTTCGGCGTCGCGCGCCATGCGCTCGAAGCCCTTCTTGATGGCGTCCTGGTGCGAACCCGAGAAGGCCGTGTAGACGAGGTCGCCGGCCCAAGGGCTGCGCTCGGGCACCCGCAGCTGGTTGCAGTACTCGGCGGTGCGGCGCACCTCGTCGAGACGGGAGAAGTCGATCTGCGGATCGATGCCCTGCGTGAACAGGTTGATGCCCAGCGCGACGAGGTCGACGTTGCCGGTGCGCTCGCCGTTGCCGAAGAGGCACCCCTCGATGCGGTCGGCCCCGGCCAGGTAGCCGAGTTCTGCGGCGGCGACGGCGGTGCCGCGGTCGTTGTGGGGGTGCAGCGAGATGATGACGTTCTCGCGGTGGTTGAGGTGTCGCCCCATCCACTCGATGGAATCGGCGTAGACGTTGGGGGTCGCCATCTCGACGGTGGCCGGCAGGTTGATGATCACCTTGCGCTCGGGGGTGGGCTCGAAGATCTCGAGCACCTCGTTGCAGACCTCGACGGCGTACTCGAGCTCAGTGCCGGTGTACGACTCGGGCGAGTATTCGTAGTAGATGTCGGTGTCGGCGCAGATCGCCTCGCTCTCACGACAGAGCTTCGCGCCGTCGGTGGCGATCTTCTTGATGCCTTCACGATCCGAGCGGAAGACCACGTCGCGCTGCAGGATGCTCGTGGAGTTGTACAGGTGCACGATGGCCTGCTTGGCGCCAATGAGCGACTCATAGGTGCGCTTAATGAGGTGCTCGCGCGCCTGGGTGAGCACCTGGATGGTCACGTCGTCGGGGATCGCATCGTCTTCGATGAGCTGACGCACGAAGTCAAAATCGGTCTGGCTTGCCGAGGGGAAGCCGACCTCGATCTCTTTGTAGCCCATCTTGACGAGCAGATCGAACATGATGCGCTTGCGCTCAGGGCTCATGGGATCGATGAGGGCCTGATTGCCGTCGCGCAGATCGACCGCGCACCAGCGGGGGGCCTCGGTGATGCGCTTCGTGGGCCAGGTGCGATCGGGCAGATCCACGTTGATGATCTCGTGGAACGGGCGGTAGCGGTGCACCGGCATACCTGAGGGCTTCTGCGTGTTCTTCATGGGCTCGTACTTTCTCGTCTCAATATCTCTTGCTCAGCCAAACACGAACACCGCGACGAGGGAGGCCTGGGGTTAGGACTCGTCGCGGCAGCTAAGGAGAAGCGAGCCGAACAGCATGCAGCAACTATAGCACCGCCTGGTGACACTCGCGGCGGCGCAGCCATAGGGTGGATCGTATGAGGACGATGCGGAGAACGCTGCTCGGGATCGCTGTCGCACTGCTTGGGATCGGCGCGGCGGTGGCCACTGCGCCGACCCCGGCCGCGCACGCCGGCACGGAGGATTTCAGCTACGACAGCTGGCAGGTCGAGTATGAGGTCGACACCGACGAGGACGGGCGCGCCCTCGCGCACGTCACCGAGACGCTGACCGCCCGCTTCCCCGACTTCGATCAGAATCGCGGTCTCGTGCGCGGGCTGCCGATCGACTATCAGGGGGCGTCTACCGATCCGCGTGACTTCTCGGTCTCCGACGCGGCTGGCAAGCCGGTGCCCTTCGAGATCGAGTACGACAACGGCTTCGTCGCGGTGCTCACGGGCGATGATCGGTACCTGCGCGGTGTGCACAGCTTCGTGATCGAGTACACGCTGAGCGATGTGGTGCTTGCCCGTGATGACGGCAAAGCCGACGAGTTCTACTGGGATCTCACCGATTTCGAGCACCAGCAGCCCATTGATGACTTCTCTGCGCGAATCACGTTCTCACCCGGACTCGCCGAGCGATTGAACGGCGAAGCCCGCTGCTACTTCGGAGCACCGAACTCCACGCAGGAGTGCACCATTACCGAGTCCGGGAGCACCTTCGCAGTCTCTGGCATCGCGTTGGGCCCCGAGGAGGGTGCCACGGTCGCTATCGGGCTCGCGCCTGGGAGCGTGGTGCAGCCGCCCGCGCGCCTGCCGAACTTCGCCCTCGACACGCTACCCCTCGCGGGTGCAGCAGCGGCGCTCGGTGTCGGAGCCGCCGGCCTGATCCCGGTGCTCGCCCTGCGACGGCGCAGCCGTACTGCGCGCGGAGTGATTGTGGCGCAGTACGATGTGCCGCCCTCGCTGCCGCCGCTTCTGGCCGCCCCGATCGTCGGGAGCACCTCGAATCCCACCTCAGCACAGCTGGTGCACCTCGCAGTGAACGGCACCCTCCGCATCGAAGACGGCGTTCCCGAGCAGGGTCTGTTCGGGCCGAAGCAGGCGCAGCCGGTACTGCGCCTGCTCGATCCCGAGCGCGTCGGCGATCCGCTCGACAGTGATACCGTGCGGCGGGTGTTCCCGCATGCGGCACCGGGCGAGGCATTCACGATCCCCAAGCAGAGCGAATCGTTCGCCTCGAAGATGAGCAAGCTGCAGTCGAAGGGAGCCGAGCAGGCTCGCGAACGCGGCTACTTCCGGCGTGCGCACAGCCCTGCAGCGCGCGTGCTCGGCATCGCCGGCATCGTGCTCTCGCTGGGCGTGCTTGTACTATCGCTGATCGCGGTTGTCCAGCGCGACAGCGCGGCCGGCGTTGTCGGCCTCGTGGCTGCCGCAGCAGGCGTGGTGCTCTCGATCATTGCGATTTGCCCGCACCGGGTGCACACCCCTGTGGGAGCCGAAACCCGGGAATACCTCAAGGGAGTGCGCGAATTCATCAGGGTTGCCGAAGCAGATCGCATCCAGATGCTGCAGTCGTACACGGGAGCCGAGCGGTTGCAGGACGGATCCGTCAACGTGATCCACATCTACGAACGACTGCTGCCCTACGCAATGCTCTTCGGGCTCGAAAAGCAGTGGACTCGCGCACTCGCCGTGCGATACGAGCAGAGCCCCGGCTACGTGCCGTACTGGTATCCGGCCGTTGCCGTTCACGGACTCGGCGCCTTCGACAGCACCATCTCGCGATTCACCAGCTCCCTGAACTCGTCGGTGAGCTACACCTCCAGCAGCTCAGGAGGTTCGAGCGGCGGCGGCTTCAGCGGCGGCGGCGGGGGCGGCGGCTTCAGCGGCGGCCGCTGAGCACCGGCACCACAAAGCAGGGATGGCCCGGATTCACCGGGCCACCCCTGACGGCGGGCCGAGTTGCCTCGGCACGGAATGTCGATCAGACGCGACGCTCGCTGTACTGGGCGCTGCCGAAGCCGATGATGAGGTAGCCGATCACGGAGAACAGCCACAACAGGAAGAACGAGAATGCTCCGCCCTTGCCGAAGCGCTCACCGAGACGGATCGCCACGAAGATGCCGAACACGATGTTGACGATCGGAATGAAGTAGAGCAGCGCCGCCCACGCCGAGTAGCCCGCCACCTTGACGAGGAAGAACACGTTGACGATGGGGATGAGCGCGAGGATCCCGGGGTACCCGGCCTTCGAGAACACCCGCCACAGGGCAATCGCGACGACAACATACCAGGCGATGGCGAACACACCGTACTCGGCTGAGAGCGCGGTGATCTGAGCTTGATCGGTGATTGATTCAGTGAGCTGCATACTGCAGACAATACTGGATTCCGGTCAGAATCCGAGCCTTCCGAGCGCTTTCGGATCCCGCTGCCACTCCTTGAGCACCTTCACACGCAGCGACAGATAGACCCGCTGCCCGAGCAACGCCTCGATCTCGCGCCGAGCGCGCTCCCCAACATCGCGCAGCCGCGATCCGCCCTTGCCGATCACGATGCCCTTTTGGCTGTCGCGCTCGACATAGATGGAAGCGTAGATTTCAAGCAGGTCCGGCGCCCCGTCAACGCCCTCGCGCAGTTCGCGGTCGTCGACAGTCGCGGCCAGCGAGTGCGGCAGCTCCTCGCGCGCGCCCTCAAGCGCGGCCTCGCGAATCAGCTCCGCAATGCGGTCGTCTTCGCCTTCATCTGTGGTGGTCTCGTCCTCGTACAGCGGGGGCGAGGTCGGCATCAGTCCAAGCAGCACATCGCTCAGCACATCGAGCTGCTCCCGAGTCACCGACGAGATCGGAATGACGGCATCCCACTCCCGCAGCGAGCCGAGGCGCGTGAGCTGATCAATGATCTCGCCCTTCGAAGCCTCGTCGACCTTGGTGAGGATCGCCACCTTCTTTGCACGCGGGAAATCGTCAAGGCGTTCGTTGATGAAGCGATCGCCAGGCCCCAGCTTCTCATTCGCCGGCACGCAGAACCCGATCACATCAACATCGCCGAGGGTGGCTTCGACAAGCGCATTCAAGCGCTCACCCAGCAGGGTGCGGGGCCGGTGAATGCCCGGTGTGTCGACGATGATGAGCTGGCCGTCGGGCCGGTGCACAATACCGCGGATCGCGCGGCGCGTGGTCTGCGGCTTCGGGCTCGTAATCGCGATCTTCTCGCCCACGAGGGCGTTGGTGAGCGTCGACTTGCCAACGTTCGGTCGCCCCACGAACGACACGAAGCCCGCACGGAAGTCGGGGGTCACCCCCGGAACAGCCGCCTCGGCCCCACCGGAGCTCTGCTCGGCACCGCCGCTGCGCTGCTCACTCATTCGTCTTCCTCTTCCTCTTCTGGCCCGACCCAGCGGGCCACGACGGTCAGCAGTCGCTGACGCTTTCGCTCAGTGTCGGCGGCGGTGAGCTCGACGCCCTCCACGGTCACCGTGTCGCCGGTCTCGGGCAGACGGCCCAGATGCTTCGCGACAAGCCCGCCTACGGTGTCGACGTCGTCATCGTCGAGTTCGATGCCGAACAGTTCGCCCAGGTCATCGATCGAGAGCCTCGCGTTCACGAGGTATGAGCCATCTCCCCGCTCGGCTACCTCCGGCACTTCACGATCGTGCTCGTCTGCGATATCGCCGAGCAGTTCTTCAATGAGATCTTCGAGGGTCACGAGGCCCGAGATGCCACCGTACTCGTCGACCACGAGCGCCAGGTGATTCGACTCGCGCTGCATCTGCCGCAGCAGCTTGTCGGCCGGCTGCAGCTCCGGCACGAACATCGCCGGCTTCATAATTCGGGTGACCGATTCGGTTTCGGCTTCCTCGGGACGGCGCAGCACGAAGCCGCTCGCGTCACGCAGATAGGCAACACCGGCGACATCGTCAGGGCCGCCTGTGACCACAGGCATGCGCGAATGGCGCGAGGTCAGCAGCGATTCAAGCGCCTCTCGCACGCTCTGCGTCGCATCAATCGTGCTCATATCGGTGCGGGGCACCATCAGCTCGCGCACAATGGTGTCGCCGAATTCCAGGACCGAGTGGATCACATCGCGGTCGTCGTCATCGAGCAGGTCTTGATCCGCCGCCTGATCGACAATCGACAGCAGCTGCTCCTCATCACGCACGCGACCGCGGCCGAGCGCCACAATCGCGCCGATGCGCTTCGCCGTTGCCGACAGCCGGCGCGGCAGCGGAACAGAACCTGTCGGAGGATCAACGCTCACTTGCGACCCCGTTCACGCATCGCAAACGAGAGCAGCAGATCCCGCTGCAGACCGAACATCTCAGCCTCCTCATCAGGAACAGCATGATCAAAGCCCAGCAGGTGCAGCATGCCGTGGGTGAGCAGCACCGCCATCTCCTGCTGCAGATCGTGGCCCGCGGCCTCGGCCTGCACCTCGGCAACCTGCGGGCAGATCACCACATCGCCCAGCAGACCCGCCGGGGTGCGGGCATCAATACGACCGGGGCGCAGCTCGTCCATGGGGAAGCTCAGCACATCAGTAGCCCCGGGCTCGTCCATCCACTGCACGTGCAGGCGCTCGATCGCGGACTCATCGACCATCATCACTCCGAGCTCGGTGTCGGGGTGCACGTGCAGAGATTCGAGCACGAACGCCGCAAGCCGCTGCAGACTGGACTCCTCGACTTCGACGCCCGACTCGTTGTTGATCTCGACGCTCACTGGGCGTCTCCCTTCTGCTGCTTCTGGTCGTAGGCGGAGTATGCGTCGACAATGCGACTTACGAGGTTGTGGCGCACGATGTCGTCCGAGCCGAGCTCTGCGAAGTGGATGTCGTCGACGCCACGCAGGATGCGGTTCACCACACGCAGGCCACTCGCGGCGATCGGCAAATCGATCTGGGTGATGTCGCCCGTCACCACCATCTTCGAGCCGTAGCCAAGCCTGGTGAGGAACATCTTCATCTGCTCGGGAGTGGTGTTCTGCGCCTCGTCGAGGATCACGAAAGATTCGTTGAGGGTGCGCCCACGCATATAGGCGAGCGGTGCCACCTCGATCGTTCCGCTCGCGAGCAACTTGGGCACCACATCGGGATCCATCATCGATCCGACGGCATCGAACAGGGGGCGCAGGTAGGGGTCGATCTTGTCTTCGAGGCTGCCAGGCAGATAGCCCAGGCGCTCGCCGGCTTCGACCGCAGGTCGCGTCAGGATGATCTTCGCGACCTCGCGCCGCTGCAGCGCCTGCACAGCCTTCGCCATCGCGAGGTAGGTTTTGCCGGTGCCTGCGGGGCCGATGCCGAACACGATCGTATGCTCGTCGATGGCGTCGACGTAGGCGCGCTGCCCCCGAGTCTGCGGGCGCACGGAGTGACCCCGCACCGAGAGGATGGGTTCGCTGAGCACCTGCGCCGCGGTGGGCCCGTTGCCCTCGTGCACCATTCGGGTGACCTCTTTCACATCGTGACGAGAGACCGCGCCGCTGAGCTTCGCGATCTGCAGGATTTCATGCACCACCTGTTCGGCGGCGCGCACCTCAGGAGCAGGCCCGCGCATCGTCAGCACCTGGTCGCGGGCGTGGAAGGTGACGCGCGGGTGCTGCGATTCGAGGTCGGCGATGAGCTGATCTCGGTGCCCGAGAAAGGACGCCAGGTCGACGCCGGCCAACAGCACCGTGCGCTGCAGCTCAGCTTCGGAGCCCTGCTGAGGGGCGTCGCCGCCTTGCGCGTCAGTCTGATTCACGGGCTCCCTCTCTAGGATCCAACGAGCGAGCGCTCCTCGAGTTCACCGGCGAGCACGTGCGCGTGCACATGGAACACGGTCTGACCTGCGCTCGCACCATTGTTGAAGATGATGCGAAACTCGCCATTCGCTCGTTCATCGGCGAGCCGCTTCGCGACAGCGATCATTTCGGCGAGCAGTTCGGGATCGCCTGCAGCAAGCTCGGCCACATTCTCGTACTGCGTGGTCTTGGGGATCACCAGAATATGCACCGGCGCCTGGGGCGCGATGTCGGGGAACGCGATGACGCGTTCGGTCTCCGCGAGAATCTCGACGGGGATCTCGCCCGAGACGATCTTGCCGAAAATGGTGTCCTGTGCCATGGATGAAGTCTATCGCCGTGCCGCGCAGTCCTACCAGCGACCGAGCGCGGCGCCGAGCACTGCGAGCGCGGCCGGCCCTGCAGAGGAGGTGCGCAGCACGGTGCTCCCGAGCACCAGCACCGATGCGCCCGCGGCTTCGAGTGCGTCGAGCTCAGCGTCGGCAAAGCCGCCCTCGGGACCGACGACGAGCACAATCTGTTCGGCTGCGCGAGCTTCGCTTTGACCGGCCCACTCCACGAGGCGGTTTCCGCTGCGGGGGTGCAGTGCCACAAGCTCAACACCGGGCTGGCCTGCGAGACGGCAGAGATCGTCGGTGGTCACCACCTCGCCGATCTGTGGCACCCTCGCACGGAGCGACTGCTTCGAGGCCTCGCGGGCGATCCGGGCCCACTTCGCAATACCCTTCGCTGCTTTGTCAGATGCGGATCCGGTGCCGCCGGCATCCCAGCGCGACACCGAGCGCGCAGCCTGCCAGGGCACGATGGCATCGACGCCGAACTCGGTGGCCTGCTCAACGGCCCGCTCATCTCGGTCGCCCTTCGCGAGCGCCTGCACAAGCACGAGCCGCTGGCCGGGCTCAGGCACCGTCTCGACGTGCTCGATGCGCACCGCGAAGCGATCCTTCGCCACCTCTTCAGCAACCCCCTCGCCGAGCGAGCCTGCGCCGTCACCCACGAGAATCCGCTCCCCCTGGCGCAGTCGGCTCACCCGCACCGCGTGGCGCGCTTCGTCACCGGTCACCTCGACGATCGCGCCCGGAGCGATCGCCCCGGCTGCGAGATCTTCGCGGTAGTAGAGGTTGGCCATTGTGGGCTAGCCCTGCCTGAAGAAGCGGTCGCGCAGCTTGCCGAAGAATCCCTGCTGGAACTCACCGAGATGCGGCGGCTCGTCGCCGCGCAGCGAGGCGAGCTGACGCACGAGATCCTGCTCGCGCTTCGAAAGCTTCGTGGGGGTGTTCACCTGCACCGCGATCTTCAGATCACCGCGGGTGGTGCTGCGCAAGCCCTGAATGCCGCGGCCGCGAACCGTGAGCACATCGCCCGACTGCGTGCCTGCGGCCAACTCGATCTCGACCTCACCATCAAGCGCCTGCAGCTTCGCCGCGGCACCGAGCACCGCGTCAGTCATCGACACCTGCATCGTGCAGAGCAGATCGTTGCCATCGCGGCTGAACACGTCGTGATGCATCACCCGGAACTCGATGAACAGGTCACCGTTGGGGCCGCCGCCGGGGCCGACCTCGCCGCCGCCGCGCATCTGCAGGCGCGTGCCCGTGTCGATGCCGGAGGGGATATCGACGGGGATCGTGCGACGCTCGCGCACCCGCCCCTTGCCTGCGCACTCCACGCACGGGTGCTCGATGACGGTGCCGTAGCCGTGGCAGCTGCCGCAGGGATGCATGGTGACGACGTTGCCGAACAGCGAGCGCACCTGCCGCTGCACCTGCCCCTGACCGCCGCACACATCACAAGTGACGGGCTGCGTGCCGGGCTGGCAGCAGCTGCCTTGACACACGCCACAGAGCACCGCGGTGTTCACGGTGATGTCGCGCTGCACACCGAAGATCACGTCTTCGAGAGAGACATCGACGCGGATCATGGCGTCGTCACCACGCTCGGTGCGCGAACGCGGGCCGCGCTGACCGCCGCCGAAGCCACCGCCGAAGAACGTCTCGAAGATATCGCCGAAGCCTGCCGCTCCGCCCTGGCCGCCGCCCATGTCGTAGCGCTGACGTTGCTCCGGGTCGCTCAGCACGTCGTAGGCGTGGGTGACGCTCTTGAAGCGCTCCGAGGCTTCTTCGCTCGGGTTGACATCGGGGTGCAGCTCGCGCGCGAGCCGGCGGTAGGCCTTCTTGATCTCTTCGGGCGTCGCCTCGCGCGACACGCCGAGGGTCTCGTAGTGGTCGGCCACGTTGTGCTCCTCAGGGGTGTTGTTCAATGAAACGGATAACCGGGCTGCGGGGCGGGACGCCCCGAGGTGCTACTGCTCCTCGCCCAGGAAGCGGTTGAGATAGCGTGCCACGGCACGCACGGCGGCGATGTTGCCGGCATAGTCCATGCGCACGGGCCCGAGCACGCCGAGCCGCGAGACCGAGTCGGCCTCCTGCTCGTAGCTGGAAGCGATCACCGAGGTCGCAGAGAGCCCGTAGGGGGCGTTCTCGCGGCCGATCGATGCGGCGACGTCGCGGCCATCACGGGCGAGTTCACCGAACAGTCGCAGCAGCACCACCTGCTCTTCGATGGCTTCAAGCACGGCCGGCAGTGAACCTGCAAACTCGCTCGGCCGTGACAGGTTCGCGGCACCCGCGACGGCAATGCGCTCACTGCGGTTGGCCTGCAGCTGGCTCAACACAACCGAAAGCACTCGACGCACCAGTTCGGCCTCAGCGGGCTGCGCCCAACTTTCGACGCCCTCGATCAGGCCCGTCACCGCTGCAACCGCCGTTTCGACGTCGGACCCCACAGCGGCCTCGGCGATCCGCTGCCTGAGCCCGTGCACCCACGCCTCGGTCACCTGCGAAGCCGGCAGCCACGCCACCTGCTGCTCGACGACGCCGCTGCCGAGAATGAGCACGCACAGCACCCGATCCTCGCCGATGGCCACAAGGTCGATGTGGCGCACCACCGTGCGCCGCAGCGACGGGTACTGGGCGACGGCCACCTGGTTGGTGAGCTGCGCGAGCAGCCGCACGGTGCGGGCCATCACATCATCAAGGTCGCTCGACTCCCCCAGAAAGCGTTCGATCGCGGATCGCTGCGCCGCACTGACGGGGCGGATCTTCGCGAGCGTGTCGACGTAGAGCCGGTAGCCCTTGTCGGTGGGCACACGACCGGAGGAGGTGTGGGGCTGTGCGATCAGCTCGTCTTCTTCGAGCAGCGCCATGTCGTTGCGAATCGTGGCGGCGGACACGCCGAAACTGTGCCTGTCCACAATCGCACGGGAGCCGACGGGCTCATTCGAGGAGACGTAGTCGCTCACGATCGCGTGCAGCACCGCCAGGCTGCGCTCCGACACCATGTCACGCCCCTCCTTCTTGGCACTCACCAACTCAGAGTGCCAAGTCTATCGCAGGCCCCTCTGCGCTGTCGGCAGCGAATCACGCCGTCGGCGAAACCCGGAGCCGGAAACAGCCGGGGCCATCCGTCAGCCAAGCAGACGATGCACCACGGTGTCTGCGAGCAGACGGCCACGCAGCGTCGGCACCACGCGCGCGATCCGTCCCGGCCCCGCAATCGCAGCCCTGCCGTCGATGAGACCGTCAGCGATGAGCTGCGGGATCGCACGGCGTTCCGCAGGCTTCAACACCTCGACGGGCAGACCGTCGGCGATCCGCGTCTCCAGCAGCACGCGCTCCTCGCGGCGCGCATCCTCGCTCAGCGTCTCGCGAGCGTGCGCCGGGGACACCCCCGCTGCAATGCGCTGCGCATAGGCGCCGGGATGCTTCACGTTCCACCAGCGCACCCCGCCGATGTGACTGTGAGCGCCGGGGCCCGCAGCCCACCAATCCTCGCCAGTCCAATACGAGAGATTGTGCCGCGAGCGGGTCTGCGGCGTGCGCGACCAGTTGCTGATCTCGTACCAGGAAAACCCCGCGGCCGCGAAACGAGCTTCGGCGAGCTCATACATCTCAGCGTGCAGATCCTCGTCGGGTGCCGGCACCTCGCCGCGCTTAATCTGCGCCGCGAGCTTCGTACCGGGCTCCACGATCAGGGCGTACGCCGAAATGTGATCGGGCTCGGTCGCGAGCGCGGCATCGATCGAGCGCTCCCAATCGGCGAGCGACTCCCCCGGCGTGCCGTAGATCAGGTCGACGCTCATCTGCAGGCCCGCCTCGCGCGCCCACCGCGTCACGAGCGGAATGCGCTCGGGGGTATGCGTGCGGTCGAGCGTGGCAAGCACATGCGGCACCGCCGACTGCATGCCGAAGCTGACGCGAGTGAACCCGGCCTCCGCGAGCGTCGCGAGATAGGCCGCATCGACCGAGTCAGGGTTCGCCTCGGTGGTCACCTCAGCTCCGGATTCGAGGCCCCACTCGTCGCGGATCCTGCCGAGCATCGCCGCGAGATCACTCGCGGGCAGCAAAGTGGGCGTGCCACCCCCGAAGAACACCGTCGACACCCGGCGCTCGGGTAGCCCCGCTCGCCGCAGCACCTCAGCACCGAAGCTCAGCTCATGCTGCACCTGCGCAGCGTAGTCATCGCGGCGGGTGCCGCCGAGTTCCGTGGCGGTGTAGGTGTTGAAGTCGCAGTAGCCACAGCGCACCCGACAGTAGGGCACATGCACGTAGACACCGAAGCGGCGCTCTGCTGCACCATCGGCGACACCGAAAGGCAACGAACCGTCAGCCGGAGCGGGATCGCCCTCAGGCAGAATGCTCGGCATCGTCACCCGCATCCGCGCCGTCGTGGCCCGCGGCCTCGGATGCGGCTTCGGGATTGGATTCAGCTTCGATGCTCTTCGGAGCGTTCGGATCAACGACGGGCACCGCACCCGGTGCGAGCGCCGCGAGCTGCGCCCTCACTGCCTCGACAGCGACGCGCAGATCAGCGCGAGCTTTCAAGCCCAGCAGACCGCTCTTCGGTGCCGCGAGGAAGCCGCGCGCAACAGCCCACACCGTGTCATCTTCGCGATGCTCCACAAGAAACAGCTGCTCGCCAACGGCACCGGCCTCATCGCAAGTGCCCCACGCGAATCCCGAGCTCCGCTCCTCATCCACCGTGTAGACGATCAGCACACTGCGGGGATCCTGCCCAGGCGCGTGCAGCACAGCGGTGGTGCCGGCCACCAAATATGCCTCGCCGTCAGGACCGAACTGCTCTTCGATCTCGCCCGCGGCCTGCGGCGTGCCGGCGTCGTCAAAACTCACACCGGCGTAGCGCTCACCAGAGCCACGCACCACATCGGCGACGGCGACACCGCTGCCGCGCTGCGCACCCCAGGTCATCAGCAGGCTCGATGCCAGCAGAAAACGCTCCTGCCCACTGCCCAAGCGCAGCGACTCCTCATAGGGAGTCGTGCCCTCCGGCGGAAAGCGCAGCAAATCTGGGGCCTTCGAAGCGCCCACCGCCGCGTAGGCGACAGGCATCTCGACGTGGCTGCTGCGCCGTGCGGGCTGCTCGTTGCTCATCGTCAGACCCCTACTTCTTCGCGGTTTCCTTGCCGTCGACGTCGCCCGAGAGGGCGGCGATGAAGGCTTCCTGCGGCACCTCGACGCGGCCCACCATCTTCATGCGCTTCTTGCCCTCTTTCTGCTTTTCGAGCAGCTTGCGCTTACGGCTGATATCGCCGCCGTAGCACTTGGCGAGCACATCCTTGCGGATCGCGCGGATCGTTTCGCGGGCGATGACGCGCGCGCCGATGGCGGCCTGAATCGGCACCTCGAACTGCTGACGCGGGATCAACTTGCGCAAGCGCTCGGCCATCATCGTGCCGTAGTGGTAAGCGTTGTCGCGGTGCACAATCGCGCTGAAAGCGTCAACTTTGTCGCCCTGCAGCAGAATGTCGACCTTCACCAGATCGGCCTCCTGCTCACCCATCGGCTCGTAGTCGAGGCTCGCGTACCCCTGGGTGCGGCTCTTCAAGTGGTCGAAGAAGTCGAACACGATCTCTCCGAGCGGCATGCTGTAGCGCAGCTCCACGCGCTCGCCGAGATATTCCATGCCCAGCAGGCTGCCGCGGCGGCTCTGGCAGAGCTCCATGATCGCGCCCACGTAGTCTTTCGGAGCGAGAATCGCGGTCTTCACGACGGGCTCACGCACGCTCGCGATCTTGCCGTCGGGGTACTCGGAGGGGTTGGTGACCGTGACCTCTTTGCCGTCGTCGGTGGTGACCTGGTAGATCACGCTCGGCGCGGTCGCAATGAGATCGAGATCAAACTCGCGGCGCAGGCGCTCCGAAATGATCTCCAGATGCAGCAGCCCCAGGAAGCCGCAGCGGAAGCCGAAGCCGAGCGCCACCGAGGTCTCAGGCTCGTACTGCAGCGCCGCATCCGACAGCTTCAGCTTGTCGAGAGCCTCGCGCAGAATCGGGTAGTCACTGCCGTCAAGCGGGTACAGGCCCGAGAACACCATCGGCTTCGGATCGGTGTAGCCAGGCAGCGGATCCTGCGCCGACTTCAGCTTCGTGGTGACGGTGTCACCCACCTTCGACTGGCGCACATCCTTCACACCGGTGATGAGGTAGCCCACCTCACCGACCGCGAGCCCCTTCGTCGGGGTGGGGCCGGGAGCCGAAACGCCGATCTCAAGCGCCTCGTGCTCGGCCTTTGTCGACATCATCAGGATCTTCTCGCGCGGCGTGAGCCGCCCATCGATCATGCGCACATAGGTGACGACGCCGCGGTAGGGATCGTAGACCGAATCGAAGATCATGGCACGGGCAGGAGCATCGATCGCACCCACCGGCGCAGGAATGCGCTCGACCACACGATCGAGCAGTTCTTCGACCCCGGCACCGGTCTTGCCTGACACCTTCAGAATGTCTGCGGGGTCGCCGCCGATGAGATCCGCGATCTCACGCGCCACCCGCTCAGGATCAGCAGCGGGAAGATCGATCTTGTTGAGCACCGGGATGATCTCAAGGTCGTTCTCCATCGCCAGATAGAGATTGGCGAGCGTCTGCGCCTCAATACCCTGGGCGGCATCGACGAGCAGGATCGCTCCCTCGCAGGCGGCAAGCGAACGCGACACCTCATAGCTGAAGTCGACGTGCCCGGGGGTGTCGATCATATTGAGAGCGAAGTCGGCACCACCCAGCGACCAGTGCATGCGCACGGCCTGCGACTTGATCGTGATACCGCGCTCGCGCTCGATATCCATGTTGTCGAGGTACTGCGCACGCATATCGCGATCCGAGACGGTGCCTGTGATCTGCAGCATTCGATCGGCGAGCGTCGACTTGCCATGGTCGATATGCGCGATGATGCAGAAATTGCGGATCTGCGCGGGGTCGGTCGACGCCGGCACTGGGGGGTTCACACTGCGAGGAGACATTGCCCGCCATTATCCCACAGCACAGCCCCTCCCTCCGCCGCGCATCCGCGCGATGCCCGCACTGCAAGGATTCCGCACGGGCCGCCGACACAACCGTATGGAAACCGTAAGGATTCTCTCGCCGCCCCTCACGCAGCGCTTCGATAAGAGTGTGCAACGAACATCGACGACCTCGTCACTCGAGCGGCTCCCGGTCGACGCGCCCTCACGGCGCAACGCCGGCAGCGTACGCCGCTGGCTTCTCGGCGACAACGCCGAATCGCCGGGCAGGCAGACGGGCCCCCACGGCCAGCCCGAGGAGCACCGCCGCACCCACTGGCTGCGCGTCATGTGCCTCACAGGCGTCGACTACTTCTCCACCCTCGGCTACCAGCCCGCCATCGCAGCGCTCGCCGCAGGTGCCGTTGCCCCCATCGCCACGATCGTGTTGGTGCTCGTCACCCTGCTCGGTGCGCTGCCCGTGTACCGCCGCGTCGCGAAGGAGAGCCCGCACGGCACCGGCTCAATCTCGATCCTGGCAAAACTGCTGCCCCGCTGGCGCGGCAAGCTTGTGGTGCTCGTGCTGCTCGGCTTCGCAGCAACAGACTTCATCATCACCATCACGCTCTCCACCGCAGACGCCACCGCGCACCTCATCGAGAACCCGTTCGCCCCGAAAGCACTGCACGGACAGCAGGTGCTCGTCACTCTCGTGCTGCTCGCTGCGCTCGGCGCCGTGTTCCTGCGCGGCTTCCGCGAAGCGATCCGCCTCGCCACAGCGCTGGTGGCGGCCTTCCTCACACTGAACCTCGTGGTGCTCATCGTCGCCATCGGACACCTGGTCTCCAGCCCCGTCGTGATCACCGACTGGTGGACCACCCTCACCACGCAGCACGGCAACCCGATTCTCGTCGTCGCCGTCGCGCTGCTCGTCTTCCCCAAACTCGCTCTCGGACTCTCCGGCTTCGAAACCGGCGTCGCCGTCATGCCCCAGATCAAGGGTGACGCGAGCGACACCGAAGCAAATCCTGAGGGGCGGATCCGCGGCGCGCGTCGGCTCCTCACGACGTCCGCGCTCATCATGAGCGGCTTCCTCATCACTTCTTCTGTAACCACGGTGGCCCTCATCCCAGCCGCAGAGTTCCAGGAAGGCGGGGCCGCAAACGGGCGCGCACTCGCCTACCTCGCGCATGCCTACCTCGGCGAAGGCTTCGGAACCGCCTACGATCTCGTCACCATCATGATTCTCTGGTTCGCAGGCGCCTCGGCGATGGCCGGGCTGCTCAACCTGGTGCCCCGCTACCTTCCCCGCTACGGCATGGCGCCTGCATGGGCGCGAGCCACCCGACCGCTCGTGCTCGTCTTCACCACGATCGCGGTGATCATCACCATCATCTTCCAGGCAGACGTCAACGCACAGGGCGGCGCCTACGCAACGGGTGTGCTCGTGCTCATCACCTCCGCGGCAGCGGCTGTCACCCTCGTAGCTCGCCGCCGCAAAGAGCGCGCAGCAACCATCGGCTTCGGCATTGTGACCGCGGTGTTCCTCTACACCACAGTCGCGAACATCATCGAACGCCCCGACGGCATCAAGATCGCCCTCTGCTTCATCATCGGCATCGTCGTGGTGAGTTTCATCTCCCGCATTGCGCGCTCCACCGAACTGCGCGCCACCTCGGTGCGCCTCGACACCGCAGCCGCCGAGTTCGTCGAAGCGTGCCCCGAGGGCGCGCTCAGGCTCGTCGCCCACACCCCGAACGACATCAGCGCGAAACGCTATCGGGCCAAGCTCGAACACGCTCGGATCGTGCACGGCCTGCCAGACGACGACGTGCTCTTCCTCGAGATCGAAATCGCCGACAGCTCTGACTTCGAAGGCGAACTGCTCGTCGAGGGTGTGGAACGCCACGGCTACCGGGTGCTCACCGCCCGCGGCAGCACGGTGCCGAACGCCATCGCGGCCATCGCCCTGCACCTGCGTCGTGAAGTGGGCTGCACCCCGCACGTCTACTTCCGCTGGACCGAAGGGCACCCACTGCACCACCTGATCCGCTTCCTGATCCTCGGCGACGGCGAGATCGCCCCGATGACCCGCGAGGTGGTGCGCGAAGCCGAACCCGATGTCACCAGGCGACCCTGGGTGCACGTCGCGTAACAGCCCGCTCGCCGCAGCACGGCATACAGTGGAGGCGTTGACCAGGGAATCGGGGATCGGATGAGCGTGCAGCGTGGAGTGAGCCTCAGTCGCCAGCTCGGCGGATTCGCGCTCGCCATCGGCGGCGGCCTGCTGCTGCTCATCCCCCTCCGGTCGCTGCACGGCCCCGAGACGATCACCGTCGAAGTGCTGAGCTACCAGCTGCTCGTCGTCGCCGTTGCACTCGTCGGCGGCATCTGGCCAGCACTCACCGCCGCAGCCTTCTCGGGGGTGGTGCTCGATCTCGCCTTCATCGCGCCCTACCGCGACATCACCATCGCCGACCCGATTCACCTACTTGTGCTGCTCATGCACGTGGCCATTGCGGTGCTCGTCAGCTTCGTGGTGGGCCGCGGCGCGCGCACCCGGCGGCGGCTGGAGGCAACCGTCGACGAATTCGAGACGGTCACCGGATCCGATCGCTTGCGCGGAGCACTGCTCTCCGCACTGAGCCACGATCTGCGGCGCCCCCTCGCCTCGGCAACGGCCGCCGTCGGAGGCCTGCGCGCGACGGGATCCGCGCTTTCCGATGGGGATCGCGCAGCGCTCCTCGAAACCGCCGACGAAAGCCTGGCAGCGCTCAGCACCCTCATCACCGACCTGCTCGACGCAAGTCGCCTGCAGTCGGGAGTGCTCGCAGTGGCTGAGATTCCGTGCGACCCCGCCGAGGTGATCCTGCCAGCGCTCGACGAACTCGATCTCGGCCCCGGACAGGTGCGACTGGCCCTCAAACACGGCGACAGCCTCGTCCGCTGCGATCCGGTGCTGCTGCAACGCACTCTCGTCAACCTCATCGCGAACGCGGCCCGCTACACCCCCGAGGGCAGCCTCGTGCTCATCGAAACCATCGCCCTCGACGCCCGCATCGACATCCGCATCGTCGATGAGGGGCCTGGTATTCCCGCCGACCGCTTCGAACAGGTGTTCCTGCCGTTCCAACGACTCGGCGACACCGACAACACCACAGGCCTCGGGCTCGGCCTCGCCCTGTCGCGAGGCTTTGTCGAGGCGATGCACGGCGAGCTGCGACCCGAACAGACACCCACCACAGGCCTCACCATGATCGTCTCGCTGCCCGCAGCAGACACCCCATCGCACCCGGAGGCGAACTCATGAACATCCTCATCGCCGACGACGACCCGCAGCTGCTCCGCGCGCTGCGCATCACCCTCACCGCCAAAGGCTACGACGTGCTCACCGCCGCAGACGGTGCCGAGGCAGTATCGCTCGCCGCCGATCACCGCCCCGAGCTCGTGCTGCTCGACCTCGGCATGCCGCGGCTCGACGGCGTCGAAGTGATCCAGGCCATCCGCGGCTGGTCAGAGGCCCCGATCCTCGTCGTCTCCGGCCGTGCAGGTGCCGACGACAAAGTCGAAGCGCTCGACGCCGGTGCCGACGACTACGTGGTGAAACCCTTCTCAATCGAAGAGCTGCTCGCGCGCATCCGGGCGCTCACCCGCCGCCAAGCCGGGCAAGAACCAGCCCCCATCGTGCGCTTCGGTACCGTCACCATCAACCTCGCAGCGCACACCGCCATCGAGGCCACTGCGGGCGGCGAACAGCGGATCCGCCTCACCCCCACCGAGTGGCAGATCATGGAACTGCTCATCCGCAACGCGGGGAAGCTTGTCACACGGCAGATGCTGCTCAGCAGGATCTGGGGCACCGAGCACGCGCGCGACACCGGCTATCTGCGGCTCTACCTCTCACAGCTGCGCAAAAAACTCGAACCTGACCCTTCGAGCCCGCGATACCTGCTCACCGAGCCTGGCATGGGATACCGGCTGCAACTCGACGCCTGACACCTCGAACGAGGGGTCACTTCGGAGGGTCACGGCACAGACGGCGGGGCGACGCGTGGCGGGGCGACGCGCCGCGATCCGCCACGACACGAACCTCCTCTGCGCGGCCTTCTCAAAAGCCGATCTGCTAGACTTGGTTCTTGGCTTGCGTGTGGTGACATCCACACAACCCGCAAGGTGCCCTCTCTCACCGCGCGGAACAACCGTAAACCTGTATTTAAAGGACACTATTCAACGTGGCAAACATCAAGTCGCAGATCAAGCGCATCAAGACCAACCTCAAGGCGACCGAGCGCAACAAGGCCTACAAGAGCGAGCTCCGCACCGTCGTGCGTGCAACCCGCGAGGCCATCGCTGCCGGCGACAAGGCTGTGGCCGAGCAGAAGCTCGCCCTCGCCAGCAAGAAGCTGGACAAGGCCGTCTCGAAGGGCGTCATCCACAAGAACCAGGCTGCGAACCGCAAGTCGAAGCTCGCCACCCAGGTGGCCGCGCTCTAAGCGACAGCTTCTTCAGCAGTTTCACGAAAAGACCCCGCCGCGGCGGGGTCTTTTCGCGTCCCGGGCGGTCCCGGGTCCGCTCAGTCGGCCCCTCCGTGCCGAGTCGGCCTGCTTGTAGCGCGATTCGGGGGCCGAGTCGATAGCAACAGGTCTACTCGATGCGCGAGCGCGAGCTACCGGCCGCGCTTCGCAACGAACAGCAGATACTTCTCCAGGGCATACTCGGGGTCGCGGCTGCCACCCTTGAGCAGCCACTCGGTCTCGGCAGCGAGATCGATGCAGCGCGCGAGATCCTCCTCGCGCCAACCACGCACCTCGCGCAGCGCGCGATCCACCTGCCACGGCGCCATGCCCAGCTCCTTCGCGAGCTGACCGCCCGATCCGACGGCGCCATACACCCTCGCCATCGCCCGCACCTTCATGTTGAGCGCGGCGAGCATCGGGATGGGGTCAGTGCCTGTCGACAGCGCCTGACGCAATAGCACCAGCGCATCGGCTGCACGGCCGGCCGTAGCCGCATCGGCCACCTTGAAGGCATTCGTCTCGACACGCCCCTCAGTGGCGCGGTTCACTTCTTCCTCGGTGATGCGCGACCCGGCGTCTGAGACGAGCTGCGCGCAGGCGCCCGCAAGCTCGCCGATGCCGCCCGAATAGGCCCCCACGATCATGCGCAGCGCGCCCGGGGTGATCTGTGCGCCCAGGCGGCGAAACTCGGCCTGCGCAAACGTCAAGCGATCCTGATCCTTCTTCACCTCGGCGCACACGACTTCGATACCGCCGACCGTTCCCCCACGCACCGCGTCGAGCAGCGCCTTGCCGCGCTGCCCACCCGCATGCCGCAGCACGAGCGTGGTGTCGTCTGCCGGCTCGGCGATGTAACGCTTCGCGTCTTCGATGAACGCGTCGGAGCACTTCTCGACGCCCTCGACCCGGATCAGCCGCGGCTCGGCGAACAGCGACGGGCTTGCAATAGTGAACAGCTCACCCGCCGTGTAGGAGGCGGCATCGACATCGTGCACCTCAAGCTCGTGATTGGCATCGAGCAGCGCGGCGCGGATCGCCTGGGCGGCACGGTCGGCAAGGAAAGCCTCCGGCCCACTCAACAGCACCACCGGCGCGGGGCGCGCCTCCGTCCAGTCGAGCTGCGGGATCTTGCTCTTCGCTCCTCGTGCTGCTGCCACCCCTCAAGCCTAGTCGCCCCGCGCTGCGGCAGGCGCAGCGCGTTCGCCCCAGACTCGGAGCTTGCCGGGCTCGCCGCTGACCGCGATCGAACCGTGCGTATCGGTGCGCAGCGGGCGTGAGCCTACGAGGGCGAATGCGTCGAGTGTCTCGGCGACCGGGTGGCCGTAGCTATTGTCTGCCCCAACCGAAACGAGCGCGAGTTCAGCTTCCACCGCGGCGGCCAGCGCCGGATCCTGATCCCGGCTGCCGTGGTGCGCCACCTTCACCACTGCCGCGTGCAGATCGGCGCCGACCGCGCGCAGCGCGCGCTGTTCGTCTTCGCCAGTGTCAGCGAGAAGGAGCACTGTCGCTGCTCCCGCACGCACCCGCAGCACCAGACTGGCGGCGTTGGTGTCGCCTGGCGTGCTCCCGTGACGCGGGGCGAGCACTTCCCAGGCGAGACCGACACCGCCGCGCTGCCCAGCAGCGCCCACCCGGTAAGGGATGCCTGCGGTGTGCAGCTTGTCGAGCAGCGGCCTGCTGCCGCCGTCTTCCTGTGCGTTGGGCGCTATGAGCGCGGAGTCGGTGTGGCTGACCACCTCACTCAGCGCGCCCACGTGGTCGCGGTCGTCGTGAGTGAGCACGAGCAACGCGATACGAGACACTGCGAATCGGTCGAGGCAGGCCCGCAGCAGGCGCGGCTCATCACCGGTGTCGATGAGCATCACCGTGCCGGGGTCAGCGGGATCGCGCAGCAGGATCGCGTCACCCTGACCCACATCGCAGGCCACGACGAACCAGTCGCTCGGCGTGCCGATCCTCTTCACCGCCGGAGCGACAAGCACAGGGCCCGAGAAGGTGCCCCCAGCGGAGCAGAGCAGCACGGCCACAAGCACGCGCGCACGCAGCGAGAGTCGTCGCCGCGCAAGCCACGGCCGACGGCCGGATTGCCGGTCTTCGGGAAGCGCGAGCCTCCGCGTTGCGAACGCCCAGGCGAGGAGCAGCACCAGCTCGATCGCCGTGAGCAGCAGCGCCCCGGGGCAGCCATCCGGCCAGGGCCAGCGTGCGAACGGCAGCCCCTCGGTGATCTCGGCGGTGGCCACGATCCACCGCGCCGGCAGGCTTGCAAGCCGCACAGCCGCGGCCCCCGCGTCCGGCCACCACGGGAGCAGCAGGAGGGCGTGCAGACCGAGACCGGTGCCGAGCGGAGCGGCGGGGCCGGCGATGACATTGGCGAGCACGCCGACCGCTGGGATTCCCGGTTGCAGCAGCAACAGCAGCGGCCCGCAGGCGAGCTGAGCCGACAGCGCCACCGCGATCGGGAGCAGCATCCAGCGCGGGATCGGCAGAAGTCGTCGCAGTCCACGTTCGAGCCCTGGCACGAGCAGGAGGATCCCGGAGGTCGCCGCCACAGACAGCGCGAACCCGGGTTGCAGCGACTGCCAGGGGTTTGCAAGCAGCATCACGAGCATCGCCGCGCCCAGCGCGGGAAGAGCCACGGCCTGTTTGCCGCCGAACCGGGAGAGCAGCACGACGGAGGCCATGAGCGCGGCACGCTGCACGCTTGCGTCGGGGCCGACGATGAACAAGAATCCGGCGAGTGCGGCAGCCGCGACGACGATCCGGGTGCGGCGCCCCGCTCCCAGCATGGCTGCGCACCACACCACCGCACCGGTGACGAGTGCGCAATTGGCCCCCGACACCGCAACGAGGTGCGTCAGCGAGGTGTGCTGCATGCGCAGTTCGAGTGATTCGTCAACGAGGGTGGTGTCGCCCACCGCCAACCCCGGCACCAACGCAGCTCCTGGCACCGTCTCAGCGGCCTCACGTAACCCGCCCCGCAACTCGGCTGCCGCCCGGCCCGCCATCTCCAAGACACGCGCCGGCCCGGGCACCCCAGCTGCTGGGCTCGCTTCACTCACCCGGACCCCGTACGCAGCGGCTGAGCTCGGCCCGAGTGAGACCGGCACCCCGCGCACCACGAGCCGAGCGCCAGGCGCCCACTGTTCGCCCCCAGGAGCGGCCCCCTGCAGCCACAGCACCACAGGCGCTTCTCCGCCGGGAACACGCACACCGGCCGCGACCCAGCCCGAGAAGCTGCCGGGCCCCGCACCCGCGGCGGGCCCCGCAGACCCCGCAGCTCCCTCAGACCCCTCAGGCCCGGCATACCCGGCTGCCCCCGAACCCCCCGCACGATCCGCACCATCCGCACCATCCGCACCATCCGCACCATCCGCACCATCCGCACCATCTGAACTGCGAGTGTGCGGGAATCCACGCAGCACCACCTCCAGGTCGACTGCGGAGCCGTCGTCTGCCGCCGCAGCGAGGTGCGGATCGGCACGCGCTCGCTCGCCCGCCTCAACAGCAGCGCCCAGAAGCACCAGCGCAGCGCAGAACACCGCCCCGTAGCTGAGACCGGCTCTGCCGAACTGCCGGAGCCGCGCCAGAGTTCCCCGCCCTGCCTGCGGGAGCCCGGGCCGAGTGCCTGCAAGCACCAGCAGGAGCACGCCGGCACCGCCCGCAAGCAGGGCGACCACCCGCCCGGAGCCTGGGTGCCCGATCGCGAGGGCCGCCACCACCCAGACGAGCAGGGCGGGGGCGAACAGCCGCCAAGTACCCGGTGGGGAGCGCATGCGCGCACCGGCCTGCGCTGGCGCGTCGCCAAACGCGCACTTCTCTGGCGACGCAGTGCTGCCCGCCGCGACGAGCTTCGGTGGCCTTCCTTGATCGAGACCGCTGGCGCGCGGAACCGGGCTCGGATGGCCGCTCATACGCGCAACCGCTCTCGCATTCCGTCGAGAATCTTCGCTCCGATGCCTGGCACTTCAAGCAGTTGATCAACGCTCGTGAAGCGACCGTTCGCGGCCCGCCAGTCGAGAATGCGCTGGGCGAGCGCCGGCCCGACTCTCGGAAGCGTTTCGAGGGTGCCAGCGTCGGCGGTGTTGAGGTCGACCACCGCGGGCGCGCCGCCATCTCTTGCCGCACCGCCGACCCCAGCTGCACCGCCGCTTCCGGTCGCAAGGGCGCCTGGCATCGCCCCATCTTGCACCTGCTGCGCGTTGGGCACCACGATCTGCTCGCCGTCGACAACAGCGCGCGCGAGGTTCACCGCCGACAGCGCTGCAGTCTCCGAAGCGCCTCCGGCAGCTTCGATGGCCTCGGCCACTCTCGCGCCGCTCGCCACCTCGATCACTCCGGGGCGGGCCACCTCCCCCACCACATGCACGAAGATCCGCTGCGGCCCCGTCTCACCGCCCCCACCGGACCCGGTGCCAGCGCCGGCCCCCGCGCCTCCCACCGGCTTCGAAGATCCGCCCCCGTCCACAGCACCCCCATTACCGGCAGCACCCCCGGAAGCAGCGTCATCGCGCAGCTCGGTGCCCGTATCGGCGCTGGCGAGATCGACCCCCGTGCCTCCCGGCTGCAACGCCGCAACGGCGATCGCGATCAACACTGCAACCACCAGCACCACCGCGCCCGCCAGAACCGGCACCGACACCGCATGCCTGATACGACGCCGCAAGCTCGGCGTAGGCTCGCGCTCGAGTGCCGCGGGAGCTCCTCGCGCCGCTCCCGCTTCAGGGGGCTGCTCACGCCACAGACCCCGTTCCAGCACCGCCTCTGAACGCCACCGCTCGCTCGGCCCTGCGGGCTCGCTGCTGCGCCCCGCGGCCCACCCTTCACCGGGCGGCGACTCGGATCCGCTCACGTCTACCGGAGTGGTCGCAGCGTGCTCCGGCAACCCCGGCACCACCGCCTCTGCCAACACCACCGGCACCGCCGTCGTCTCGAAGGCTCCCGGCGGCTCGGGTACATGCCACGAGCCGTGCCGCGGCGACCCCGATGTGCTCCCCTGCAGTTGACTCATGCGCCCACGCTAGGCGAGTGCGCCCACCCCTGAGCATGCCCCGCAAGCATCTGTGGAAAAGTCGGGTCATAACCGTGACACTCCCCCACTGTGAGCGAAGTCCCCGCGGCCGAAGCCACTCAGGCCCTCACGATCCCCCACATCACGAGCCCAACACCAAAACCCACGAAGCAAGGCCCTACAACGACTCGTGCCTGGAGCGCTATCCCAGAGATAGCGCACCAGGCACGAGTGCAATCCCAGCGAGCGGCTATTCCCGAGCGGCTATTCCCGAGCGTCCACACCGCTCCGCCTACTTCGTGGCGATGCTCACGATCTTCGGCACGCGCACGACCACGTTGACGATCTCGCGGTCGCCGATGGCGCGCTGCACGGCGGCGGAGGCACGGGCGGCGGCTTCTGCCTCGGCCTCGGTAACTGAGGCAGGCAGCGTGAGGCGATCTCGCACCTTGCCGTCGACCTGCACCACCATGGTGACCTCGGCTTCGACAAGCAGCGACGGGTCGGCTGCCGGCCACTCGACGAGCGCCACCGTGGGCTCGTGGCCAAGCTTCGCCCACATGTCTTCTGCGGCGTAGGGCGCGAACAGCGAGAGAATCACCGCGATTGCTTCGGCCGACTCGCGCACTGCAGGGTCTGCGACGCCGCAACCGGAGTCGATGGCCTTGCGGGTGACGTTGACCTGCTCCATGAGCCGGGCGACCACCACGTTGAACTTGTACGCTTCGATCAGCCCGGGTGCGTCGGCGAGCAGGTGATGAGTGTGCTTGCGCAGCGCGGCGTCGCCGCCTGTGAATGGCACGCCGACGGGCGCCCCGGCGGTCTCGATGTCGTCGGCGATGCGCCACGCACGCGCCAGGAACTTCGCCGAGCCCTGCACCGACACGTCTGCCCAGTCGATGTCGTCCTCAGGCGGGCCTGCGAAGGCGAGGGTGACGCGCAGCGCGTCGGCGCCGTGCTCTCTCAGCTCCGAGGCGAACTCGACGAGGTTGCCCTTCGACTTCGACATCTTGGCACCGTCGAGCAGCACCATGCCCTGGTTGAGCAGCGCGGTGAAGGGCTCCTCGAAATCGAGGTAGCCGAGGTCGTGCAGCACCTTGGTGATGAAGCGCGAGTAGAGCAGGTGCAGGATCGCGTGCTCGACGCCGCCGGCGTACTGATCGATGGGCCCCCAGCGCTTCGCGGCTGCCGGGTCGAAGGCCTGCGTGTCGTCGTTCGCCGAGAGGAACCGCAGGTAGTACCAGGAGCTGTCGACGAAGGTGTCCATGGTGTCGGGGTCGCGCGTCCAGCTCTCGCCGGTGACAGGGTCGACGACGGTTGCCCACTCGGTTGCGGCGCCCAGCGGCGACGAGCCCTTGGGCTTGAGGTCAAGCCCTTCAGATGAGGGCAGCTCGACGGGCAGCGCCGACTGCTCGACGGGCTTCATCTCGCCGTCGGCGCCGTGCAGGATGGGGATGGGGGTGCCCCAGTAGCGCTGGCGCGAGATCAGCCAGTCGCGCAGACGGTAGGTAGTGGCGGCGCGGCCGGTGCCGCGCGCTTCGAGCACCTCGATCGACTTCGCGATCGCATCAGCCTTCGCAAGGCCGTCGAGCTCGGCGGAGTTGATGAGGGTGCCGTCGCCCACGAGCGCGATGCCGCTCTCTGCGGGGTCGGGCAGCTGTGCACCGTCGGCGTCGCGCACATCGAGCACGACTCGCACGGGCAGTTCGAACTTGCGGGCGAAGTCGAGGTCGCGCTGGTCGTGCGCGGGCACGGCCATGATCGCGCCGTGGCCGTAGTCGGCGAGCACGTAGTCGGAAGCCCAGACGGGGATGCGCTCACCGTTCACGGGGTTGACGGCGAAGTGGTCGAGGAACACGCCGGTCTTCTCACGGTCGGTGCTCTGACGCTCGATCTCGGTCTGCTTCTGCGTCTGCTCGAGGTATGCCTGAAACTGCATACGAGCCTCGGGCGAGGCTCCGGCTGCCAGTTCGGCGGCGAGATCGGAGTCGGGAGCGACCACCATGAAGGTGGCGCCGTGGAGGGTGTCGGGGCGGGTCGTGAAGACGGGCACCTTCTCGGCGCGGCCCTCAATCTCGAACTCGACCTCGGCACCGCGCGAGCGACCGATCCAGTTGCGCTGCATGTTGAGCACCTTGGCCGGCCACTGCCCCTCAAGCTGGTCGAGGTCGTCGAGCAGGCGATCCGCATAGTCAGTGATGCGGAAGTACCACTGGGTGAGCTTCTTCTTCACCACAATGGCACCCGAGCGCTCGGAGGTGCCGTCGGCGAGCACCTGCTCATTGGCGAGCACGGTCTGGTCTACCGGATCCCAGTTGACCCAGCTCGCCTTGCGGTAGGCGAGTCCCTTCTCGTACATCTTGAGGAACAGCCACTGGTTCCACTTGTAGTACTCGGGGTCGCTCGTGTGCAGCACGCGGCTCCAGTCAAACGACGGCGCGTAGATGCGGAACGACGCCTTCTGCTGGTCGATGTTGGCGTAGGTCCATTCGCGCGGGTCGACGCCGCGTTTGATCGCGGCGTTCTCTGCGGGCAGACCGAAGGAGTCCCAGCCGATGGGGTGCAGCACGTCGTAGCCGCGGCCGCGCCAGTAGCGGGCGAGCACGTCACCGAAGCAGAATGCCTCGGCGTGGCCCATGTGCAGGTCGCCCGAGGGGTAGGGGAACATGTCGAGCACGTACTTGGCGGGGCGGTCGCTGTCGCCGCTCACTTCGAAGGGCTTCAGCTGGTCCCAGACCGGCAGCCACCGGTCCTGGATCGCTTGGAAGTCGTAGCCTTCGGCGTCTCGCGCCTGCTGCTCGACTGCGCCCACCTGGCTGCTCGCTTGCCGCTCGCTCACACACACCTCGATCTCGTTCTGGATCGCCCGCTGCCGCGGGCTCGCACATATTGTTCAAGACTACCGCGGATGCGGCGTGCGATCGGTGCTCCGGCCTGCGGGGCGGCCACGGTCGGCTATGCGGTGGCGCAGGAGGCGAGTGCGGCTAGGACCGGGGCTGCTTTGAGGTGCTTCTCTGCTGTTTCTCGATGCGGATCGGAGTCGGCGGTGACCCCGCCCCCGGCGCCCACCAGCGCGACGCCCTTCCCCGCGCTTCCGCGCAGTTCGATGCTGCGGATCGTCATGGCGAGTTCGGCGTCGCCGCTGTCGGCGATCCACCCGAAGCAGCCGGAGTAGAGGCCGCGCGGCCCTCCTTCGAGGGCGCGCAGAATCTCGACGGCGCGCCGCTTGGGTGCGCCGGTCATCGAGCCGCCGGGGAAGCACGCGGCGATGGCATCGAAGATGTCGTGGCCTGCGCGCAGTTCGCCGCTGATGGTGCTGACCAGCTGGTGCACATGCGGGTGGGTTTCTACCCGCAGGAAGCCTTCGACGGCCACGGTGCCGGTTGCGCAGACCCGACTGAGGTCGTTGCGCATGAGGTCGACGATCATGAGGTTCTCGGCGCGCTCTTTTGGGTCGTTCGCAAGCTGCGCGGCGAGGGCGTTGTCGGTTTTCGGGGTGGTGCCGCGGGGCCGGGTGCCTTTGATCGGGTGGGTGAAGATGCGCTGCCCACGCACGCTGAGGAAGCGTTCGGGGCTGGCGCTGACGAGCGCCCGCTCCCCCGCAACGATGACGCCGCCGCGCACGGCACCGCCGCTCTCGCGAAGCCGCAGGTAGAGGTCGAGGGGGTCGAAGTCGCCGCTCGCCTGGGCGGTGTCGGTGAGGCAGAGCACGTAGGCGTCGCCGTCGCGGATGGCGGATCGACACGCCTCGACCTCCGCGGCGTACTCGGCGTCGCTGCGCCGCCACGCACCGGCGTGCTCACCCGCACAGGCGTGCACGGCGCGGTCGGACGAGGCGCAGGAGTCGAGCAGGGCGGCGAGCTGCGCGGTGTCGCCGCGGGCTTCGACGGTGCCGCGCTCGTGGTCGATAGCCAGGACGCCGTCGAGGCGCAGTGCCAAGGCGGGCGGCGCGGGATCCGCTGCGATCCCCGAAATCGGGTCGAGGCCGAGCAGTGCCAGGCCGAACTCGTAGCTCAGCGCGACGGCCCACCCGGATTCCAGCCCCGGCGCCATGACTCCCCCCGGGGCGGCGCGCAGCCCCGCCAGAAACTCGCGTTCCAGACCGGACTCGGCGATCCGCAGTCCTGCCGCCACCCCGAGATAGCTCACCCGGGGTTCTCCGGGGGCTGCGGCTGCCCCGTCGAACCAGGCCCAGGGGCGGCCGCTTGCGGCGAGCACGCGCGCGATCTCCGCTGCGTCGCTCGGCCAGGCTTGTCTCCCCGTCACCTGACCACCCTACCGAGAGCAGCCCGTGCCGAGCGCGCGGCGGGTAGGGTGGGCGCGTGAGCGCAGCATCGAGCAGACGGCTTCTCGTGGCCGATTCGTTTCGTGTGCGCGCGAATCCGGGCACGGGCGCCCCGGAGGTGCGCGGGCTCGACGATCATCTGCGCCGCTTCCAGAGTTCAGCGCTCGGGCTGCTGCCGGGTGCCGAGGGGGGCGCGCGCATCGACACCTTCCTTGATGACGCCAGAGACCGTATCGCCGAATATGGCGCGGGCTTTCCCCGCCTCGAACTCTGGGAAGCCGAGCGCGCGGGCGGCGATCCCCAGCTCTCGCTCTCGTTGCGGCCGCTGCCCGAGCTGCGCGACACCATCGAGCTGCGTTCGTCCCCGGGCGTGAGCCTCGACCATCCCGAACGCAAAGGCCCGAACATCTCGCGCCTCGCGGAGCTGAACCGCAGGCTCGGTGCCGAAGCGTTGCTGCTTGATGCAGCGGGGCACGCGGTCGAGGGCGCAACGACGAGCCTCATTTGGTGGACCGGCCCCGGCGACGCCTCCGGCCACTACGTCGCCGACGCGCCATCGCCAGGGAGCGCAACCCGCGTCGCATCGGTCACCGAGGGGCTGCTGCGGCGGGTCGCAGACGCGCGTCTCCTGGGGCGCAAACCTGAGCGACAGCGCCGCGGCTCCCTATCACCGGCCACGCCCACGGTGGCGCAACTCGCGGGCTCCGAGGTGTGGGCGGTGAACGCACTGCACGGCATCCGCATCGTGACGAGCATCGACGGCGTGCCGCAGGCCGCCCCCGAGGAGCAGCGCTTGCGCTGGTTCCACGAGGCCCTCGACCTCTGCTGGCAGCCGCTGCGCTGACCCCGGGGGCCACCGCAGCCCGGGACTATTTCTGCTTCGGCCCTCGCACGCTCACAGGGCGAGGTGGCGAGCCTCAACCCCCGCGGGCAGTTCGGTGTGGGTGATGAGGATCACGGCCCGGTCGGCGGGCACGGCCCCCAGCAGTTCGGTGAGCAGCCGATCGGCAAGCTCCCGATCTACCCCGGCTGTGGGTTCGTCGAGCACCACCACGGGGAAGTCGGCCAGGATCGCGCGTGCGAGTGCGATCCGCTGCGCCTGCCCGCCCGACACGAGCGCACCGTGCTCGCCCACCGCGGCGTCGAGCCCGCCCCGATCGCGCGCCCAGTCGCCGAGCCCGACACGGTCGAGCGCGACCATGAGTTCGTTGTCGTCGGCGGTGTCGCGGGCAAACTTGAGGTTCTGCCGAAGGTCGGCGTCGAAGAGGTGCGGAGTCTGCTCGCAGAGGCCGACGGTGCGGCGCACCTCGGCGATCGGCAGCTCCCGGGCTTCGACGCCGCGCAGGCGGTAGCTGCCGCGGTAGTCGAGAAAGCGCACGAGTGCGAGCGCGAGGGTGCTCTTGCCTGCGCCGCTCTCGCCGGTCACCACCAGCGTCTCCCCCGCCCGCAGTTCGAAGCCGACGCCTGCGACGGCATCGCGTGCGGCACCGGGGTGCCGCACGGCGAGGTCACGCACCGCGATCAGGGGGGCGGTCGGCACCGGCTCAGGCACGCCGGCAGCAACATCGACGGGAATCTCGGCGGGTAGCGGTGTCTCGGTAAGCGCGGCGACTCGGTCGGCGCTCGCCCGCACGGCCCTGCGAGCTGTGAGCGCCGCCGGCACCTGCGCGAAGATTTCGAAGACCGCCGCCGGCACCACCACCACGGCGGCAAAGAGCGGCGCTGTGAGTGCTGCCCCGAGCGCGGGCAGCAGCGTGACGAGCAGCAGCAGCGAAGCGAGACCGGCCCCGAGCGACAGCAGCCCGCCGGTGAGGCCTGCGGCACGCGCCCGGCGCAGCTGCACACGCGAGAGACGCGCCTCTGCGGCGGCGATGCGCGCGCGCTGCATCTCGGTCGCACCGAAAGCGGCAAGCACCTCGGCAGAGGAGAATCGTTCGAGCAACGCATCGACGAGCCCGGCGCGGGCGGCACTGAGCTCACGGTCATCGGCTCCGGCAAGGCGTGCACCGAGCACCACGGCGAAGCTGCCCGCAGCCAGCAGCACCGCTGCCAGCAGCAGTGCCGCAAGGGGTGATGCACAGGCGATGAGCAGCAGGCTGAGCACCACCACGACCCCGCTCACGAAGAGCGGCTGGCGCACGCGCAGAGGCTCGTCTTGCAGCTGATCCACATCATCGACGAACGCAGCGAGCACCTCGCCGCGCCGCTGCGATTCGATGGCACCGGGCACGCGGGGCACGAGCGCGTCAAAGGTTTGCGCGCGCAGCGTCGCGAGCTGCGTCAGCGCAGCGTCGTGGCTGAACAGCCGCTCGGTGTAACGGAGGGCGGCGCGCCCGATCGCGAGGGCGCGCACTCCGACGATCGCGAACGTGAGATGCAGAATCGGCGGCTGTTCGCCGGCCCGCACAATCAGCCACATGCTGAGCCCGAGCAGCCCGACGACGCAGGCGTCGGCGAGCACGCCCAGCAGTGTGCCAGGGATGCGACGGCGCAGCGATGGCATGGCACGCGCGAGCACGGCGCGGCGCGGCGCTTCGTTCACGGTGGTGCGGCGGATCATGCGTCCCCCTCCTGCCCGCTTGCGGTGGTGCCGCCGGCAGAGCCGGGCACGGCGGGGTCGACGGCAGCTGCAATGCGCACCACTCTGTCGGCGGCGGCGAGTACAGCGGGACGGTGGCTCACCACGAGCACTGTGCGGCCCGCCTGTGCTTCGTTACGCAGCGCCCGGCAGACCAGCGCCTCATTGTCGGCGTCAAGCGCTGAAGTGGGTTCGTCGAGCAGCAGCAAGGGTGCGTTGCGGATCCACACCCGATACAGGCAGCGGGCGATCGCAACCCGCTGCGCCTGCCCCCCTGAAAGCCCCGCGCCGGTGGCCCCGAGCTGGGCTTCCGGGTCGAGGCCTGCGAGGCCGACCGCCCCAAGTGCGCGCTGCACGAGCGCCGCGTCAGGGCGAGACTCCCCCAGCGCCACGTTCTCTGAGACGCTGCCCTGCAGCAGGCCGGGCCGCTGCCCGCACCAGGCGACCTCGGCCGGCCGCGCGATCCGCCCCTCTTCGGGAACAATGAAGCCGAGCAGCGCCGCAAGCAAAGATGATTTGCCGGCGCCCGACGGCCCCGCGATTCCCACGACCTCGCCGGGAGCCGCGCTGAGGCTCAGCGGCCCCGCCACGCGCCGCCCACCGCGGCGGAGCACCACAGCGTCGACACACACTCCTTCGCTCGTGGCGACTTCGGCGACGCTACCGCCCGCGCTGCGCTCGATCAGCTCGAACACCTGCGAAGAAGCAGCAAGCCCCTCGGTCGAAGCATGGAACGCGGCACCCACCTGCCTGATGGGGATGAACACCTCGGGCAGCAGCAACAGCACAAACAACCCGAGCGCGAGCGGAAACGCACCGTCGACCAGACGGGTGCCCACCGTCACCGCGACGAGCGCAATCGAGAAGGTGCCCGCCAGGTCGAGCACAAACCCCGACAGGAAGGTGACGCGCAGCACCTGCATGGTGCGCGAACGATACTCGCCTGTCTCACGGGCGATGCGCGCCGACTGCCGCCCCTCGCGGCCGAAAATCTTCAGCGTCGCAAGCCCTGAAACGGCGTCGAGAAACGAGCTCGAAAGCCGCTGCAGCTGCGCCCACTGGCGGTCCTGCACCGCCTGGGTGGCAAGCCCGATGAGGATCATGAAGAGGGGGATCACCGGGAAGACGATCAGCACCGTGACCCCGCTTACCGGGTCGGCGAGCAGCACCGCGAGCACCAGCAGCGGCGTTGAGACCGCAGTCAGGATGAGCTGGGGCAGGTACGCCGAGAAGTAGCCGTCGAGCGCGTCGAGGCCGCGCCCCAGCATGGTCGCCTGCTCGGCATCCGAAGGCCCCTCGCGCAGCGGTGACGACGCGTCGATCACATCAAGCGCAACAGCACGCAGCTGCGACTTGACCTGCACGGCGCCGCGTGCCGCGACAGCATCCATGGCCCACGACGAAGCCGACCTGACTCCCAGCGCAACAAGCGCGCCGAGCAGCAGCCACGGCAGCTGCTCGGGCGGCAGCGCGTCCTCAGAAACGCGGCCCGATCCGCCACCCAGCCCCCCGAGCACAGGAAGCACGGCCACCGCGAGAGCCTGCGCCAACAACCAGCTCCAAGCGAGAATCGCGAGCGTGCGCACGGCACCGAGCATCGCCCCGATCAGCAGTACACCGCGAGCGGCGCGTGCGTGCCGGAGCAGCCTCGGATCGAGTGGTTTCACGGGGTTCCTATGGGTTCGTGCGTGCAGAACAAGGGCGAGCGATGTCCGGCTCACCAACGGCAGTCTAGGGCAGTTCTGCACCTCACATCTGATGAGCGACACAGGCACCGCATACGAAGACGGGCGCCGCATCACCGAAGCGACACGACGCCCGCTGCGCTATCAGACTAGGCCTGTCAGTGCGCGCCCGCGGTGATCGTTTCGCGGGTGAGCCGCTTGCGGAACACCCAGTACGTCCACGCCTGGTAGGCGAGCACGAGCGGCAGCGTGAAGACCGCCACCCAGGTCATCAACTCGAGCGTCTTCTGCGAGCTCGCCGCCCCCTCGATCGACATCGAGAACGCGGGATCGATCGTCGAGTACATGAGGTAGGGGTAGAGCGCGGAGAAGATGGTCAGCAGCGCGAACGCGATGCCGACGGCGTTACCGGTGAACGCCCAACCCTCACGACCGGCGAGGTTCGCAACGAAACCGCCGATGAGCGCGAGCGCGGCAACCGCGGCGCAGGTGATGATGAGCCAGAGCAGTTCGTGGTCGAGGTGCATCACGATGGTCCACACGAGGAACACCGCGCCGGCGAGGATCGCACCGATTCCCACCTTCGTCGCGAGCGCACGCGCCCGCTCGCGCATGTCGCCCGTGGTCTTCAAAGAGATGAAGACGAGACCGTGCGTGAAGGTAATGAGCACCATGACCATGCCACCGAGCAGCCCGTAGGGGTTGAGCAGCGTGAGCAGCGTGCCCTCGTAGATCCAGCCACCGTTGGGCAGCAGGCCGATCGGCAGGCCCTGCACGAGGTTCGCGAAGGCGACGCCCCACAGCAGCGGAGGCACGACGGAGCCCCAAATGATGAACTGGTCGAACCAGCGCGTCCACCGTTCGCCCTTGCCCTGATGCCGGTACTCGAAGGAGACACCGCGCAGAATCAGTGCGACAAGGATCAGCAGCAGCGCCAGATAGAAGCCGGAGAACATCGTCGCGTACCACTCGGGGAACGCGGCGAACAGCGAAGCACCGGCCACGATGAGCCAGGTCTCGTTGAGATCCCAGACCGGGCCGATCGTGTTGATGATGAGTCGGCGGTCGGTGTTGTCCTTGCCGAGGAACGGCAGCGCCATGCCCACGCCGAAGTCGAAGCCGTCGAGCACGAAGTACCCGATCAGCATCACTCCGACAATGAGGAACCAGACTGTGGTGAGTTCCATGTTTCCGTTCCTCCTAGTAGACCGTCGCCAGCTTCTGCTGGTCTGGTTCGCCTTCGCCGTCAGCGTCGCCGTTCATCTCAATCTCGGGCGGCCCCTCTTTCGCGGCCTTAGTGATGAGCTTGAACTCGACAACCGCGAGGCCGCCGTAGACGAGCGTGAAGACGATGAGCGAGACCAGCACGGCCCAGCCCGGCACGCCTGGTGAGACCCCCTGCTCGGTAGTCATCAGACCAAACACGATCCAGGGCTGACGGCCCATCTCGGTGAAGATCCAGCCTACGAGCGAGGCGAGCATCGGGATCGGCGCGGTCCAGATCGCGACCTTCCACACCCACTTGGGCAGATCGGCGTTCTTGCGGGTGATCCAGAGACCCACGGCCGAGACAAGTGCCGCGAATGCGCCCAGGCCGATCATCCAGCGGAACGCCCAGTAGGTGACCCACACGATGGGCACGAAGTTACCGTCGCTGGGGCAGGTCAGGGCGCTGTCGGCGCCGCAGAAGGCCAGCTCGTACTCGGCCTGCAGATCGCGAATGCCCTCGACGCTGCCGTCGAAAGTGCCGTTCGAGAGGAAGGAGAGCAGGTACGGAATGCGGATCGAGAAGATCTCGTGCGCCCCATCGGGCGTGCCCCAGCTGAAGATCGAGAAGGAGGCGTCAGCACCGCTCGCGGTGTTGTAGAGCGCCTCCGCGGCGGCCATCTTCATGGGCTGGGTCTGCGTCATCACCATGCCGAGCTCGTGGCCGGTGAGGCCGACACCGAGGAAGGCGATGATGTTCGTCCAGGCCCCGAAACGCAGCGTGGTACGCATCTCGTCGACGAACTGGCCGCGCTGCAGGTGCCAGGCCGCAACCGCGACCATTACGACACCGGCGAACATGATCGACGCGAAGAGGGTGTGCGGGAACTGCGTGAGGGCGACGGGGTTTAGCAGCACGCTGCCGATACTCTCGAGCTCGGCGCGCCCGCGCTCTTCGTTGATCGTGAAACCGTCGGGGTTCTGCATGAACGCGTTGGCCGCGAGAATGAAGTAGGCCGAGAACACAGTGCCGATCCACACGAACCAGATCGTGAGCACGTGAACCTTCTTGGGCAGCTTGTCCCAACCGAAGATCCAGAGACCGATGAAGGTCGCCTCGAAGAAGAAGGCGATGAGCCCCTCCATTGCGAGGGGTGCGCCGAAGATGTCACCGACGAAGCGGGAGTAGTTCGACCAGTTCATGCCGAACTGGAACTCCTGCACAATGCCCGTGACGACGCCCATCGCGAAGTTGATGAGGAAGATCTTCCCGAAGAGGCGGGTGAGACGCAGGTACTTCACCTTGCCGGTGCGCACCCAGACGGTCTGCAGAATGGCGACCAGCAGGCTCATGCCGATGGTGAGGGGCACGAAGATGAAGTGGTAGAGCGTCGTGAGCCCGAACTGCCATCGGGCGAGCGTCAACGCGTCGAAGAATTCGTTCATGTATCGCTCCTGAACGAAGGAGGCCGCGCCTCACTGAGGAGCGCACTCCCGTAGTGAGATCCGCCACGAGATGTCATTCTCGCCGGAGCTGCCGATCGGCGACCGGCCACTCACGATTCTACCCTTTCTGTGAGTTTCCTGCGAGTGCATTTCGACGTCAAGACAGTTTTCGTTCGACGTCGAAACTCTTTTCATTCGATGTCGAGAAAGCCGCGACCGCGCGACACCACACCCTGAGGTGACACCCAGCGCCCGCAAGGAACCGCGAAGGGTCGCCCCCTAGACTGGTCGGGTGACCCTGAACGCTCCGCCAGACACCCGACCTCGCTTCGCGGCGCGCCTCGAAGACTGGGTGCATGGACGACGCGCGAGGCGGGCTGTCGCGCGCGGCAAGGTGCCTTCGGTGATCCCCTATATCGGCTACGGCGGTGATGGTTGGGTACGGGTATTGGGCCGCGTGCTGTTCTTGAAGCCCGAGAGCCGTGAGCACACGCGCCTGCGCCCCGACGTGGCTGCGGTGTCGCGTGTGCGCGGCTGGCGCACCTTCACCAGCCTCAATGTGCCCTATCAGCAGGTACGGGTCTCCATCGACGGTGAGTTCGTCACTGAGATTACGGCGGATCGCGGCGGCGTGATCGACGCGATGGTGCCCGTCGCGCTCACCCCCGGCTGGCACACCATCACCCTGCAGGCCGGCGCGAGCGAACCCGCCGACGCGCCCGTGGTCGTGGTCGATCCCGACGCGAAGATCGGCGTCATCTCCGACGTCGACGACACCATCCTCATCACCGCGCTACCGCGCCCCTTCGTAGCCGCGTGGAACAGTTTCGTGCTCGACGAGCACGCGCGATCCGCCACCCCAGGAATGAACGTGATGCTCGATCACCTGGTGGCTTCGCACCCCGGCGCACCGGTGATCTACCTCTCCACGGGTGCCTGGAATGCCGCGCCTGCGCTCAGCCGTTTCCTGGCGCGCAATCTCTACCCGATGGGCCCGCTGCTGCTCACCGACTGGGGGCCCACCCACGACCGCTGGTTCCGCAGCGGCAAGGAGCACAAGCGCCGCGAACTGCAGCGCATCGCCCAGGAGTTCCCCGACACGCAGTGGGTGCTCTTCGGAGACGACGGTCAGCACGACGAACAGCTCTACCACGAGTTCGCGACCGAGCACCCCAACAACGTGGCCGCGGTAGCGATCAGGCAGCTTTCCGTTGGCGAGGCCGTGCTGCAGGGTGGCCGCTCGAAAGCGCGCCTGCACCGCAGCACGAGCGGTGTGCCGTGGGTTTACGGGCCCGATGGGGCCACCCTCCGCGACGAACTGCGCAAGCTGGGGCTGCTGCGATGAATGCGGGCTGCGGCGCAGGCCGGCCCCGGGTGCGGGGGCGGCTGTGACCGGCCCCTCCCCTGCGGGCTGGCGGCGTGCACCGCAGCAATTGACGGGGCGGTTCATCGCGGAGCGCCGCACACCACTGATCCAGGTGGTGAAGACGCTGGTGGCGATGGTGCTCGCCTGGTTCACCTGCCTGCTCATCTTCCCCGAGCAGTTGCCCATCTTCGGGGCGATCGCGGCGCTGCTGGTGGTGCAGGACAACGTCGACCAGTCACTGAGCAAGGGCGTGGAGCGCGTGGTGGGCGTGCTGCTCGGCGTGACTGTGGCGCTGCTCACCGGCGAGGTGCTGGGCCAGCACTCGTGGCTGTTCATCGCGGCCCTCGTGGCGGGCCTCGCGCTCGGCTGGGTGCTGCGCATGACGCCGAGCGCCGCGAATCAGATCGTGGTGAGCGCGCTGCTGATGATCGCGCTCGGCGGGCTCGAGCTGCACTACGGTGTGGAGCGGCTGGTGGAGACGCTGATCGGCGCGCTCATCGGTGTCGCGATCAACGCGCTCGTCGCGGCCCCGGTGCGCACGCTGCCGGTGCACGAGGCGATCGTGTCGCTCACGGCCGATGCTGCGGCGTCACTGCGGCGGATCGCCGACGCTCTCGACGCTCCGCGAGATGACGCCTGGCTCGAGCAGATGCACGTCGAGGCGCGTGCGCTGCAGAGCGAGCGCACGCGGGTGCACGGGCTGCTGCGGCAGGCGCGGGAGAGTCTGCGGCTGAACCCGCGCAGTCGACGGTACCGGCGGGGTCTCGCCGAGGATGATGCACTGTTTCAGCGGTTGCAGCCGATTGTGACGCAGGTGATTGGCATGTCGCGCGCGGTGTACGACCTGTATGAGCCCGACCTCGTCACCGACCCATCGGTGATCGGCATGGTGGAGGAGATGCGCCGAGCCGCGCACGACCTGGAGCGCCTGGTGTCGCTCTCCGGCGACGAGGGGCACGAGGTCGAACCGCCCGCACTCACGCAGCCGTACACGATTCCGCAACCCCACCCTGATCACTGGGTGCTCATCGGCTCCCTGATGGAGGATTTGCGGCGGGTGCGGGGGCGGATCGTGGGCGAGCTCGACTGAGGTGCCACCACCCCGAGCCGCGGTTTCGCGGCACTCGCAGGGCTGCCCGCCACCAGCGCCCCGCAAACGACGGTGCCCCCTCCGGAGGTCGGAGGGGGCACCGGCAGCGGGGCATGATTGAGCGCTGGATGCGCCGAGCGCCGGGTTACTCGGAGGCGAGTGCTGCCTGGATGTCGAGGGTGATGGTGACGTCGGAGCCGAGCAGCAGGCCGCCCTTCTCGAGGGGGGCGTTCCAGGTGAGCCCGAAGTCTTCGCGCTTCACGACGGTGGTGGCGGTGAAGCCGGCCTTGTAGTTGCCGTAGGCGTCCTCGCCGAAGCCGCCGAACTCGAAGTCGAAGGTGACGGGCTTCGTCACGCCGCGCATGGTGAGGTCGCCGTCGACCTTGAACTCGCCGTTCTCCTCGCGCACACCGGTGGAGACGAAGGTGAGCTGCGGGAACTCTTCGGCGGCGAAGAAGTCGCCGGTGCGCAGGTGGCCGTCGCGGTTCTTCTCGTTGGTGTTGATGGAGGCGACCTCGGCGGTGGCGGTCACGGTGGTGTCGAGGGGGTTCTCGGCGGTGACGAAGGTGGCATCGAACTGCTCGAACTTGCCCTTGACCTTGCTGATCGCGAGGTGGCGCACGGAGAAGCCGACCTCGGAGTGGGTGGGGTCGACCTTCCAGGTGCCGACGCGGTAACCGGGGATCTGATCAGCGGTGATGGTCATGGTGTGCCTTTCTGTCGTGGGGGCCGCTCGCGGCGGCTTCAGGAGAGAGTAACGGGGCCACTCAGAACTATATTCCCGTGCATATAAATTTTCTTGCGCGGGTTCCGGATCGCGGGATGCCGCCCGCCTCTCGCTTCGTTCCGCCAGGCTTCATCTGCCCACCGGCACTCCCCCACGGCACAAACCGTCAGCGGCAGCCGTTGGCCGACGCAACGATGTCCATCGGCCAGCCTGCAACACAGGCCGCCCGCCGCGTCCTTACCGCGGGCGGCGCTTCGCGCTTTCGCGCGCCCGCTGCACGGTCTCGTCAACACCGGCGACGGGCTCGAAGGAGCCGTAGCGACGCCGCGCCGCTTCACCGATCAGGAAGTCACTGAGCGCCGGGTTCTTCGGCAGCAGCGAACCGTGCAGGTAACTGCCGATCACGTTGCCGGTGCGGGCACCCTCGAAACCGTCGTCGGGGTTGTTGCCCGCGCCCTGCGTGACGCGCCCCAACGGCCGCGATCCGGGCCCCAAACGCGTGTCGCCGCTGTGGTTCTCGTAACCGATGATCTCGCCGAACTCTTCGGAATCAAGCACGATGTTGCCGATCATGCGCACGTCGCCGCCGCGCGTCTCAACATCGAGCACCCCGATACCCACCAGCTCTTCGCCCGTGTAGGTGATGAAGCGGTGCCCGAAGAGTTGATACAAACCGCACACCATCAACATCGGCACACCGTCAGCAGCGAGGGCACGAATCTCATCGGCTCGCGCCGCGAGATCCTGCGCGACGCGCCCCTGACCC
This sequence comes from Leucobacter sp. VD1, assembly GCF_037150695.1. Lineage (NCBI taxonomy): Bacteria > Bacillati > Actinomycetota > Actinomycetes > Micrococcales > Microbacteriaceae > Leucobacter > Leucobacter sp. VD1. The sequence goes on along the minus strand of NZ_JBBCPO010000001.1, from coordinate 733,053 downwards.
GAATCCTGGCCGCCACCGCCCAGGACGATATCGACGTGCTCGGGCAGCGGATCGCCGGGATTCACCTCGACCACACGCGGCTCGAAACCGTGAGCTGCGGCGCGCCGCGCGAGTGACAGCACATTGCCGCGGTCGCCGTAGATGTTCATGTCGCGCGGGTACAACGACACGATGACCAGCTCGCGGCCGCCGGCGCCCTCAACCGTGCCCTCAACAGTGCTCACCAGATGTCCTCCACGTCGGTCAGCTCGGCCAGCGCCCGCCGCAGTTCGAGCATGGCGGTGTAGGTGCAGTAGATGCGGCGTGGCCGGGCACCCGCGCCGTCGCGCAAGGTGCGTTCACGGAACGACGCGAGGGCGCGACCCAGATCTTCTTCCACCTGCCCCACCGGCACATCATCGTGTTCGAGCCGCAACGCCATATCCCAGGCTCGCGTGCCCGACACCGTGTCGACACCCTCCTCGGCGAGCGAACCGAAGTCGACATCCCACAGCCACGACATATCGCGCCCGTCAGCGTACTGGTCGTTGATCGCGATCATCACATCGACGCCGCTCGCCTCGAAGGAGGCAAGCCCCAGCCGAAACCCAGCGGGGTTCTTCACGAGCACGAGTTCGAGCGGCTGCCCATCGAGCACCAGCTGCTCACCGCGACCGAACGCCGGCCGCACCTCGGCGAGCGCGGCGACGAGTGCCGCGTCGGTGTCGGCTGTGCGATACGAAGCCGAGTGCCCCGGCAGCGGGCCGGCGTCGAGCACCATCCGCACGGTCGCGAGCGCCGCCGCAGCATTGAACGTGTTGTAGAGGCCCTCGAGCTTGAGCGCGGTGCGGTGATCGTCGCCCGCGATGCGGAAGACGGCTTCGTGGTCGCCGAGTTCAACGAGGGTGACGTCGGCGTCGGGGCGCTCCGGCGCGTCATCGGCCGCGGCACCGGCGAGGGGCGTCGCGTGGAAGTCGTCGTCGCTCGGGAAGGTGGAGAGCAGAGCCGATGACAGGCCGAACTCGCGCACAACCGGCAGCCCATCAGGGGTGGCGGATCCGCCGCGCTCGCGCGTGCGCTCGCCAATCGCGGCCACCAGCCGATCCTCACGATTGACCACCACACCCTCGGAGGTAGCGTCGGCGATGCGCTGCAGCAGCTTCGCCGTGGTGTCGATCTCACCGAAGCGGTCGAGCTGATCGCGAAGGACATTGAGCAGCAGCGTGAAGCGAGGCCGCACCCTGTCGATGAAATACATCGCGTGCGCCTCGTCGAGTTCGAGCACCGCCACATCGGCGTCGAGCTTGCCACCGAGCGAGCACTCCTGAATCGCCGCCGCCACAACACCGCGCGAAAAATTCGAGCCCGTCTTGTTCGTGAAGACACGCAGCCCACGAGCCTGCAGCAACTCCACGATCATCTTCGTGGTGGTGGTTTTGCCGTTGGTGCCGCTCACCGCGATCACCCCGTAGGGCAGCCGGCCGAGCACCCGGCCCATGAACCCGGGGTCGAGTTTTTCAACGACGAGGCCGGGCAGGGCGGATCCCCCACCACGCAACCTCGCCGCCTGCCGCACCGACTTGCCGATGACGGCGGAGAGAACATCACGCATAGATCAAGCCTAGAGCCTCAGCCACACCGACGTTACTCAGCAGCGTGACGGCCGCGCGACTCGCCGCGCAGCTCGCGCGGCAACAACTCCGGGCGCACCCGCCGCGTGCGCTCAATGCGCTGCTCGCGACGCCAGGACTCGATGGCGGCGTGGTTGCCGCTCAGCAGCACCGGCGGCACCGCGCGGTCACGCCACTCGGCAGGCTTCGTATAGCTGGGGTATTCGAGCAGGCCGTCTTCTTCGTGCGACTCCTCGACCAGGCTCTCAGGGTTGCCCACCACACCCGGCAGCAGCCGCCCTATCGCCTCGATCATCGCGATCGTGGCAACCTCTCCCCCGTTGAGCACGTAGTCGCCGATGCTCACCAGGCGCACCCGCCCGCGCGCGGCATACTCGTCGAACACGCGCTGGTCGATGCCCTCATAGCGACCGCAGCCGAAGACGAGATGCTGCTCGTGGGCGAGCTCCCGGGCCATGCGCTGCGTGAAGACCTCACCGGCGGGCGAGGGGAAGATGATGAGCGGATCGCCGGCAGCGCCGGGCTCGGCGTCAGCCGCAGCTCCCGCCGAATTGCCCGCCTCAGCCAGGATGCCGTCGAGCATTTCGCCCCACGGCTCCGGCTTCATCACCATGCCGGCGCCGCCACCCGTGGGAGTGTCGTCAACGGTGCGGTGCTTGTCGTGAGCGGCGTCGCGCAGATCATGCACGCGCACGTCGATGAGCCCCCGCTGCTTCGCCTTGCCAAGCAGCGACAGCTCGAGCGCGTCAAAATAGCCGGGAAAGATCGATACGACGTCGATCCTCATGCGGGCATGCCCTGCTGCGAGTCGTCGCCGGGAGCCTCAGCGGCATCTTCAGGGATCTCCTCAAAAAGGCCTGCCGGCGGGGTGACACGCACAACACCGGCCTCGATATCGACGCTCGGCACGATGGCCTCAACGAAGGGCACCAGCACGGTGCCGCCGTCGGTGTTCACGACGAGCAGATCCTGCGCCGGGAAGTGCTGCACCTCTGCGACGGTGCCGAGCTTCACGTTGCCGGCCTCGCCTTCGCCTTCGCGCACCACGTCGAGCCCCACGAGCTGGTGGTCGTACCAGGCGTTGTCTTCTTCGCCTTCGGCCACGGCCTGCTCATCGATCCACAGAATCGCGCGCACAATGCCTTCGACCGCGGTGCGGTCGGGCAGCTCCTGGAAGAAGCCGACCGGTGACTCGTTGAACCAGCGCAGCTCACGCATGGTGATGGTGCGACCGAACCACGGCGACTCTTCTGGCACCTGGAGGTGGAAGACCGCGCCGGGCGTGAAGCGCAGCTCGGGGTTGTCGGTGAAGAGCTCGAGCTTGACGCCGCCCTTCAGGCCGTGAGGTTTGGTGAGGCGCCCGACGCGCAAACTCCCCGCCCCGCTTGCGGGACGGGGAGCTCGCACACGCCCGTGAGCGTCGGCCATCAGACGGCGCCCTCCGCGTCGACCGAACCGGCCTCGTCGCCGAGGTCGTGCTGGTCGGTGTCGATCACGTCGACGCGCACGCGCCCGCCGTCGGCCAGCGCCGACACGACGGTTCGCAGCGACGACGCGGTACGACCGCCGCGGCCGATCACCCGGCCGAGGTCGCTCGGGTGAACGCGCACCTCGAGCACCTCGCCGCGCGGGGTCTCACGAGCATCGACGCGCACCCGCTCGGGGTTGTCGACGATGCCGCGCACCAGGTGGTCGAGCGCTTCGGCCAGCGCCTGCTCAGCCAAGAGGATTAGGCCTCGGTGGTCTCGGCAGCGGCCTCATCGGCCGGAGCCTCAGCAGCCTCAGCCTTTGCTGCGGGCTTCTCAGCCTTGGGACGCAGCACGGGCTTCTTGGCAGCGTCGACCTCGAAGACGGGCTTGGGCTCGACGGGCTTGACCTGCGACTCGGTGTTGCCCTCGCCGGTGAACTTACCCCAGTCGCCGGTGAGCTTGAGGATGGCGGCAACCTGCTCGGTGGGCTGGGCGCCCACGCTCAGCCAGTACTGCGCACGCTCCGAGTCGACCTCGATGAACGAGGGCTGCTCGGTGGGGTGGTACTTGCCGATCTCCTCGATGACGCGACCGTCGCGCTTGGTGCGCGAGTCGGCGACGACGATGCGGTAGTAGGGGGCGCGGATCTTGCCGAGGCGCTTGAGACGGATCTTGACAGCCATGATGACTCCTTGAATCGAGTGAAACGACGCCGCGCCTCGTGATTCGAACGGGAGCGGAAGCCTGGGCGCGCAGGATTGCGCGAACCCTTCAATCCTCACACATTTCGGCCCCAGACGCAATTTTTGTCACGATCAGGGATTTTGTCCCATTCCCACGTCTCCCACCACTGGCGAGACCGCCCGCAACCCGATCCGCCTGGCAGCTTCGCGGCACGAAAGCACTTCGCGCAAACGGCCATCATAGGCTGGCCAGGGTCGAATCAGCGCGAGGATCGGGTGCCGCCCAGGCGGCGCTCAAGCGCCGAGAACAGACGCTCGGCCACCCCATCATGATGCACACCGTCATGCTCATACTCGTTCGTCACCCACGCATTGGCCGAGCCCACCCGCGCCGCAGTGTCGAGCGAGAGCTGCGCATCGACGTACATGTCATCGAAGTAGACGGCCGCTTCGACCGGCACCTCGTTCGCGGCGAGCCGCTCGGCGTCGTAGAGCGCGATCGGCCACTCACCCTCGGCAAGCCGCTCCACACCGGCGCGGAAACCGTGCAGCGAACGGATCTCCTCGAACATCCACGGGAAAACCATCTCACCGGTGAAGAGGAGCGGCCGCGACGACTCCGCGAACTCCGGCCGCCGATCCCGCTCGCGCTGCGCCGCCCACGCCGACGGACCCGGCCCGTAGATCGCCTCCTGCAGGGCCGCGTACAACGGCTGCCCCGCAAACCCCGTGGCAGCCCCGACCGCCTCCACGAAGGTGTCGCTCAGGCGCGTCTCCGCGGCATCGGCGAACGCCTCGTCGAACAGCCAGTGCACCCGATCGAAACCGGGCGCCACCCCAAATTCGAAGCCGAGGGTCTGCAACCGCCGCACGGTGAGACGATCGCCGTCTGCCAAGCGCACATCCTCCGAAGCGAGCACCTCGGCCGCCCGCGAGATCCGCTCCGCCACATGCGGCACGCGCTCACGGAACGCTCGATTCTTCTCGACGACGCGAGGGAAGGTGCGGCGGTAGACCTCCGCAGGATCCGCATCGAGACCCGCAAGACCTCCTGTCACCGCCGAGCCGATAATCGCCTCCGGCGCCGCCGAGAGGTAGTGCAGCGTGAGGAAGCCGCCATAGCTCTGCCCGATGGTCCACCACTGGCGCCCCTCGTAGTGCGTCTTCCGCACCGCCTCGAGATCGCGCACGATCGAGTCGGCGCGGTGCAGCGCCAGACGACGGGCAGCCTCATCGGCGGGCATCGCCCCGAACTCGGCACCGCTCACCGGCGTCGAACGCCCGGTGCCCCGCTGATCTGGAATCACCAGACGGAAACGATCGAGCGCCGCCCCCACCCAGCCCGAACGGCCGAGCGGACGCGAGCCCTTGCCACCCGGGCCGCCCTGCAGATGCACGAGCAGCGGCAGATCTTCGTTGCGCTTCTCGGCGGCCACCAGCTCACGGGCGAAGACCCTGATCGTCTCACCGTCAGGATCCGACCAGTCGAGCGGCACCGTCGTCCACACGTCCCGGGCCACGATGTCCGTACCGATCCAATACTCGGGGCTGCTGCTCATGCGATCCACCCTATTGCCAGCCGCAGCCGCACGGCACCCGCCGACGCAGCCGGCATCCGGGCCACCGGATTCACGAACGAGGACGCGCCCGCCTCCGCCCCGCGACCATCAGCCGGAAGTAGTCGACCCCCACCACGACGTGCATCACCACGCCGACGGCCGTGATCCACCGCCCGATGTCGCCGAGCCACCCGAGCCCCGGCAGGATCCCGAACCCCACCGCCGCGATCCCCGTCATCATGACCGCGGTGCGCGCCTTGCCCAGCAGACTGGCCTCGGGAATGCGCGCCGGACGCGCCACGGCGTAGACCACCAGCAGCACCAGTTCGACCCCGGGGATCGCGATCGCCGTCCACGCAGGCAGCAGGCCCGCCACGATCATCGCGAGCACGATCGCCACCACCCCGATCCGATCCGCGAGCGGATCGAACAGCTTGCCGAAGCTTGACACCTGGCCCAGCAGCCGCGCAAGCGTACCGTCGATCCAGTCGCTCGCGCCAAAGATGACGAGCAGCACCACGGTAAGCACCGGCTGCTCCCCCTCGACCAGCAGCACCACAATCGGCACCACCAGCAGCAGTCGCAGCAGCGTAATCGCGTTGGGCAGCGTCGCCCAGGAGTGCTTCTGTGTCATGCGCCCTCCCCTCGCGTCTCCGAGCAGTCTACGCGGGCGAGCACGGGCACCCCAGAGCTGCCGAGCGGAAACCGGAAGTCACCCACCCAGTCAGGCACGGTCGCGACTCAGCGCAGCCCCTTGCCGAGCATCTGCTGCAGCTTCGCAAGATCTTCCTCACTCGGCTGCGCCTTGCCCGCCGCGCCGAGCCCGAAACCGGAGCCCGCTGGAGCCGCGGCCTGCTGAGCGGCCACGCCGGCGGCCTGCTGGGCGCGCTTCGCCGGGTTGCCCGACTGCTTCTTGCCTTTGCCCTTCGCCTGCTGCTTCTTCTTGCCACCGTGGCTCATGCCCGGCATCGGCCCCATGCCCGGGATCTGCGGCACGCCGCCACGGGCCACCGTCTTCATCATCTTCGCGGCCTGCTCGAAGCGCTGCACGAGCTGATTGACGTCGGTGACCGTCATGCCCGAACCCTTCGCGATGCGCAGACGGCGTGAACCGTTGAGGATCTTCGGATTCTGTCGCTCGGCCTTCGTCATCGACTGGATGATCGCCTCGGTGCGCACGATCTCGCGCTCGTCGAAGTTGTCGAGCTGATCCTTCATCTTGCCCATACCGGGCAGCATCCCCATCATCTTCTTCAGGGAGCCGGCCTTGCGCAGCTGCTGCATCTGGCCGAGGAAGTCGTCGAGGGTGAAGGCGTCGGTGGCGATCTTCTCCGCGACCTTACGCGCCTCTTCCTCATCGAAAGCCTGCTGCGCCTGCTCGATGAGGGTGAGGATGTCGCCGAGGTCGAGGATACGGCTCGCCATACGGTCGGGGTGGAAGGGCTCGAAATCGCCGAGGCCCTCACCGGTGGAGGCGAAGAGGATCGGGCGGCCTGTCACGCTGCGGATCGAGAGAGCGGCGCCGCCTCGGGCATCGCCGTCGAGCTTCGTCAGCACCACGCCGGTGAAATCGACGCCCTCCTGGAAGGCCTGTGCCGTCGCGACGGCGTCCTGGCCGATCATGGCGTCGATGACGAAGAGCACCTCGTCAGGATCGGTGGCCTTTCGGATATCGGAGGCCTGCTGCATCAGCTCGGCGTCGACGCCCAGGCGGCCGGCGGTATCGATGATGACGAAGTCGTACTGCTTCGACTTCGCCTCGGCTACGCCGTTCTTGGCGACCTTCACCGGATCGCCGACGCCGTTGCCGGGCTCCGGCGCGTAGATCGCAACGCCCGCCTGCTCAGCGACGACACCCAACTGGGTGACCGCGTTGGGGCGCTGCAGATCACAGGCCACGAGCATCGGCGTGTGGCCCTGATCCTTCAACCACTTCGCAAGCTTGCCGGCGAGCGTTGTCTTGCCTGCACCCTGCAGGCCCGCGAGCATGATCACCGTGGGCGGGTTCTTCGCGAATTCCAGCCGGCGCTGCTCGCCGCCGAGGATGCCCACGAGCTCCTCATTGACGATCTGCACGACCTGCTGGGCCGGGTTGAGCGCCTGGTTGACCTCATCACCGAGCGCGCGCTCGCGCACCTTGCCCGTGAACTCCTTGACCACGTCGAGCGCGACGTCAGCCTCGAGCAGGGCGCGACGAATCTCGCGCACCGTGCTGTCGACGTCGGAGGCCGACAGCTTGCCCTTCGCACGGAGGTTCTTGAAGGTCTCGGTGAGCCGAGCAGACAGGTTTCCGAAAGTAGCCATAGCGGATCCAGTCTACCCGGCTCGCCCCCGGTCTTCGGACCTCACTCGTAGGAGTAGAAACCCCGGCCCGAACCCTTACCCAGGTAGCCCTTGTCGATGTACTCGCGCTTGATGTACTCGGCGAACTGGCGCTGCTCGGGATCGTCGCTGTCCTTGCCCAGGTTGTAGGGGGTCATCATGCCGACTACGTCGTAGATCTCGAACGGCCCGGCCGGTGCCCCGGTTGCGATCTTCCAGGTGCGGTCGATGTCTTCAGGGCTCGCCACGCCGCGCACCAACAGCCGCGAAGCCGCATTCAGGAAGGGCACGAGCAGCGAATTCAGCACGTAGCCCGGCTGCTCCTTGTGAATGCGGATCGGCACCATGCCGATCTCTTCGGCGAACTGGGCGACGGCCTCGAAGGCCTCGGGGTCGGTGCCCGCATGCCCCATCACCTCGCCCGTGTTCTTCGCCCACACCTCGTTCGCGAAGTGCAGCGCGAGAAACTTCTCGGGCCGCCCCGTGAACGGAGCGATGTCACTCGGCAGCAGGGTCGAGGAGTTCGTGCAGAAGATCGTGCGCTCGGGGGCCACCGCGGCGACCTTCTCCCAGGTCTGCTGCTTGATGTCGAGACGCTCGGGCACGGCTTCGATGATGATGTCAGCATCGTGCACCGCGTCGGCGAGGTCGGAGCTCGTGCGAATGCGCGCCACGGCCGCATCGAGCTTCTCGGGAGTCGCGTCAGGCAGGTCGCGCAGATAGAGGGGCTTCAGGTACTCCCATCGGGCGGGCAGCTTCGCGAGGATTTCGTCGCTCAGATCGTAGGCGACCACATTCTTGCCGGAGTATGCGGCCTGGAAGATGATCTGGGATCCGAGTACGCCGGTTCCGAGTACGGTGAGGTTCTGCAATGTCATGCCTTTCTCGAATGATCCGCCTCGTGGGCGGTGATCCGGTCCGGCGGTCGCAGCGCGGGGCTCGGCCGTCAGGCCTCACCCTCTGGTCTACTCCTCTTCACAGCGCGAAGGGGAGGTTTTCGCTGACAGCGAGAAAACGGCGGCGTGAGCCGACCCGCTGCTGGGCAAAAACGTGCGGCGTCAGCCGACCAGCTGCTGGGCAAAAACGTGCGGCGTGAAGCCGGTGAGATCGCCAATGCCCTCGCCCTGGCCCACGAGTTTGATCGGCAGGCCGGTCTTCTGCTGCACAGACAGCACGAAACCGCCCTTTGCCGAGCCGTCGAGTTTGGTGAGCACAAGACCGGTGACCCCCGCGTGCTCGATGAAGGCTTCGGCCTGCGCGAGCCCGTTCTGGCCTGTGGTGGCGTCGAGCACCAGCAGCACCTCGGCGACGGGGGCCTGCTTTTCGATGACGCGGCGCACCTTGCCGAGCTCGTCCATGAGGCCGCCCTTCGTCTGCAGGCGGCCGGCGGTGTCGATGATGGCGATGTCGTAGTTCTCGTTCTTGGCACGTTCGACGGTTTGGAAGGCAACCGAAGCGGGATCTTGCCCCTGCTGCTGCGGCTTCACGATGTCGACGCCGGCCCGCTCGGCCCAGGTGCCCAGCTGTTCGACCGCGGCGGCGCGGAAGGTGTCGGCGGCGCCCACCAGAATCTTCTTGTCGAACGCGGTGAGGTAGTTCGCGAACTTGCCGATAGTGGTCGTCTTGCCCACGCCGTTGACACCCACGACGAGGATCACCGCGGGGCGCTCGGAGAGGTGCAGTGTGGGGTCGTAGGCGGCAAGCCGCTCTTCGATGGCGTCGCGCAGCATGCGGCGCATGTCTTTCACCTCGGTGACACGGTGGCGTTCGACGTCGACGCGCAGCTGGTCGAGGATCGACTCGGTGACGTCGGGGCCGAAATCGGCCGTGATGAGCGCGGCCTCGAGATCGTCCCACGTCTCCTCGGTGATGAGCTCGGGGCCCGTGAAGAGAGTGCGGAACGCTTTCGAGAAGGACCAGGATCGCTCAGCCATTGCTCAAGTGTACCGAGATCGGCCCGCCCGTTGCCCCGTCACTCCTCGCGGCCGACGCGCTGGCCGACCACAGCGCTGATGCCGTCCTGGCGCATGGAGACACCGTAGAGCGCGTCGGCGATCTCCATCGTGCGTTTCTGGTGCGTGATCACGATCAGCTGCGAGTTCTCACGCAAGCGTTCGAACACCTGCAGCAGGCGCCCAAGATTCGCATCGTCGAGCGCGGCCTCGACCTCGTCGACGATGTAGAACGGGCTGGGGCGCGCTTGGAAGATTGCCATCAGCCACGCCACCGCAGCAAGGGAGCGCTCGCCACCCGACAGCAGCGACAATCGTTCCACCTTTTTACCTGCCGGTTTCACCGCCATATCGATGCCCGTGTTCAGCAGATCGTCGGGGTCGCTCAGCGCGATCTCACCCGATCCGCCGGGGAACAGAATCGGGAACACCTCAGCGAAGGCCGCCCGCGTGTCCTCGAACGCCGCTGCGAAGATGCCCTGCATCTTGCGGTCGAGCTCTTCGATGATGGCCAGCAGGTCAGAACGGGTCTTGGCGAGGTCCTTCAGCTGCTCGCTGAGGAAGCGGTGACGCTGCTCCAGCGCCGCGAACTCCTCAAGCGCGAGCGGGTTGATGCGGCCCAGCTGAGCAAGCTGCTTCTCTGCCCGGGCGAGACGCCGCTCCTGCTCCGCGCGCACATAGGGCACGGTGTCGTGTTGCTGGTTCGCCAAGGGTGGCGGATCCGCCGGTGCTGCAGGCCCAGCCGAGGCCGCGGGCTGCGCGCCCGCCAACCCTAGCTCAGCTGCAAGCTCAGCCTCGAGTGCGTTCGCGAACGCGGGTTCGGTATCCGGCTGCGCCGCTTCCCCGGTCTCGTCGTCGTGTTGCGCGGGAACCGGGATCCCCACCAGGGGGCCATACTCGGCGATCAGCACATCCTCGACAAGCCCCAACTCGTTGCCCGAACGCTCCAGCAGCGCCGAAAGCTGCAGCTTGCGCTCGTAACTCTTCAGCTCGGCGCCGTGCACCCGCTCGGTAAGGGTCTGCAGTTTCTGCCGTAGCTCGGACTCCTCCGAGCGCAGCAGAGTCAGCTCCTGACTGTGCTTCGCTCGCTGCTGCTCGGCGGCCTGCTGAGCAAGCCGCGCCTCAGCCAGCGAGCGATCGCAGGCATCAAGAATCGCGGGCAGCAGCTCAGCCACCCGCTCGGCCTGCGCCACCTGCCGCGACCGCAGCACGGCCCGTCGCGCAGCCTCTTCAGCGGCCAGCCGTTCAGCATCGAACTGCTCAGCGAGCGCACTGCGGCGCGCTTCAGCAGCGCGCGCCCGCTCACGAGCGGTTTCCAGTGCAAGCCGCAGCTCCACCTCGGCCGAGCGTGCACGCTCCAACTCAGCGAGCATCTCATCGCGCTGACTCGCATCAAGAATCGGCCGAGGCTCCGCCTCAGCCGCCGCGAACGCCTGCGCTGCGCGATCCGCCTCCGCAGCAGCCTCACCCACCGACTGCTCAACAGCGACAAGCGCCTGCCTGGCCCGGTCAGCCTCGGCCTGCGCAGCCTCCGCCCTCGTCGAAAGCCTGTTGCGCTCCTTCGCCGCCTCGGCGAGACGCGCATCCGCGGCGCGCAGCTCAGCGAAGGCCCGCTGCGCGTCAGTCTTGGCTCGCGCCGCAGCCTCGCGCAGCTCGGCCAGCTCGGCCTCCGTCTCAGCGATCCGCTCCGCCACGCGGGTGCGAGCCTGCTCCGCCTGCTCCAGTTCGGCGGTGAGCTCGATACGCGACGGCGCCAAACCTGATCCGCCACTGAGCGTGTGCTCCGTGAGCACATCTCCCCCGCCGGTGACCACCGTGTAGGCACCGCCGGGCCAGCGCTCACGCAGCGCATCGGAGACGCGGATCGCAGACGCCAGATCATCAACGATGTAGCTGCGGGCCAGCAGACCGCGCACCCCGGCCGGTGCCTCAACGATCACATCGACGGCCCTGGTCGCGCCGTCGATCTCGGGGCCGGCACCTGCCTCGGGATCCGCATCGCCCCGCGCACCGCCAGCCAGCACCGCCCGCAACCTGCCCAGATCGCGTTCGTGCGCGGCAGACACCGCGAGGCCGGCAGCCGCCGCCGATTCGGCGAGCAGCGCGTCGCCGAAGACACCCAGCGCCGCACCCACGGCGGCCTCCGCTCCCTCGCGCACCCGCACATGATCAGATACGCGGCCCGCAATTCCGCTCGGCGCATCAGCGAGCAGCGCCCCCGAAGCGTCGCGCTGATCCAGCGAACGCGTCAACGCACTCACCCGCGCCTCAAGCCCAGCCCGCTCCTGCTCAAGCGCGTGCAGCCGCTCCCGCGCCTCATCGCGGCGCTGCTCGGCATCGCTCTGACGCTCCTGCGCAGCACGGTACGCGGCATCCCAGTCGGCGATGCGGTCACTGTCGCCGGGCGCCGCAGCACCCGGATCCTCGGCCTCAGCGCGCTCCCCGAAACCCGCAAGCTCCGCGCGGGCTGCCTCGGCCCGCTCCTCGGCCTGCGCAACCGCGTGCTGCCGCCGCGCCAACTCCTGCGCCACCGTCGCACGCTTCTGCTCGGCCGTCTCGGCCCGCCCCCGCAACTGCGACAGCTGCAGATCGTGCCGCGACACCAGCGCGCTCTGCGCCGCGATATGCTCGTCGATCGCGTCGAGCGCCTGCTGCGCCTGACGTGTCACCGCACCGCCGTGCTGCCACGCCAACTCAGCCTCGGGGATCAACGCCTCAAGCGCACGCACCTCCTCGGCGGCCTCATCGACAGCCGCGCGCGTCAGACGATTCACCTGCTCCGGCGCCTCCGCCTGCGTCGCCAAGAACGTGAGCCGCTGCTGCGCCTGCGAAAACAGGCCACGCAACTTCGACTGCGCAGACTCCAAACCGATCGTCACCCGCCGCGCCGCATCGAGCTCGTCGCTCTGCTGCTCCTGCTCCAGACGCTGCACCCGCAACTGCTTCTGCTCCGCCTGCTCCTGCAGCACGATCCGCTCAGAATGCCGCTCCGCCTCATCCTTCGCCAGCTCGTCGAGTTCGGCGCGCAACCGTGCGACATCGTCGGCGAGCAGCCGCGCCTTCGCATCGCGCACCTCAGCCGCGATCGTCTGCGCCTGCCGCGCCACTTCTGCCTGACGCCCCAGCGGCTTCAATTGGCGGCGGATCTCACCCGCGAGATCGTTCAAGCGGGTGAGATTCGTCTCCATCGCATCGAGCTTGCGCAGCGTGCGCTCCTTGCGACGACGATGCTTGAGAATGCCCGCGGCCTCCTCGATGAAGCCCCGGCGATCCTCAGGTGTCGCACGCAGCACCGCGTCGAGCTGCCCCTGGCCCACGATCACATGCATTTCGCGGCCCAAGCCAGAATCGCTCAACAGCTCCTGCACATCGAGCAGGCGACAGCTCTCACCGTTGATCGCATACTCGCTCGACCCGTTGCGGAACAGGGTGCGACTGATCGTCACCTCGGTGTACTCGATCGGCAGCGCACCATCAGAGTTGTCGATCGTGAGGCGCACCTCAGCACGGCCCAGCGGGCCGCGGGTGGAGGTGCCCGCGAAGATGACATCCTCCATCTTGCCGCCACGCAGCGTCTTCGCGCCCTGCTCGCCCATCACCCAAGCGAGCGCATCGACCACGTTCGACTTGCCCGAACCGTTCGGGCCAACGATGGCAGTGACCCCGGGTTCGAACTGGAAGGTGGTCGACTGGGCGAAGGACTTGAAGCCCTTGAGCGTGAGGCTCTTGAGGTGCACGCCGCCGCCTTTCCGTCTCTCGCTCGGCCGACAGGAATCCGTCGATCTCTACGAGAGTACCCGGCCACACCCCGCCAGGCCGCCATTGCTGCCGCGCGAGTACAGCCGCATAGCCTCCTCTACCCCAGCACGCTCCCCACCGGGATGATGCTGCCGTCGGCGTCACGGAAGCCGAAGCCGAAGGCGCGATCCGCCGCAATATGCACAAACCAAGCAGCACCCGCGAGCGCGAGCGGCCAGAACCCACCATCGAAGCCGCCCGTGATGAAGAACGCGACCGCGCCGAGCACCAGCATCGCAATAGGCACCGGCATCGAGTGCAGCGTGTTGTAGAACTTCACACGCTCGGGCTTCAAGCGACCCTGCTGCGCGAAACCACCGATGAGCGCCACATCAGGAAGCGCCCCGAACAGCACCGCGATCCCCACGGCCGGCCAGCCCAGCGCCACGCAAGTCAGCACGATGAAACCGAACCAGACGAAGGCACTCATGCCCCAGCTCACACGCATGAAGTTCATGAGGTCAATGCTATTGCTCAGCCCGCCGCCAGCTGCGCCACGAGCCAGCTCCCCACGAAGAGCAGCAGCACCCCCACCAGTAACGGCCAGAATGCCCGCCTACCGCGCGGCGTCACCGACCAGATCGCGAGACCATAGCCGATCGCCCCGGTCAGGAAGTACGGGAGGCTCGCGAAGCAGAGCACCATGAAGAGCCCGGCTCCCCACGGGCTCGGGCCGATGACCCTATTCACCACCTCGACCAGGATCACCAGCGCGAACACTGCGGCGAGCGCGATGCTGCTGAACATCAGCGACTGGAGGAACGGATGGAACTCTCGCAACCAGGGGCCAAGCACCGCCGCGGTCGCGATCATCACCAGTAGTTGCGGTACCCCGAACCAAACCAGGTTGAGAGTAATCTCGGGCATCGTGGTGCCGATGAGAAGCGTGATCACCAGCAGCACGCAGAGCCCGGCAACGATTGCCCCGAGCGCCGCACGCCACACGATCCCCCACCGCGAGAGCGCAAGCCACGGGTGCTCCGGGGGCAGACCGGACTCCGTCTGATGCAGATCGACCATCCCGTCTGCCTACGCTCGACCACGCTCGTCGACGGGGCGTGCGCGGTACTCCCGCCAAGCGGCGAGCAGTTCTTCACGGCTGCCATCCGGGTGGGCGGTGTGCCAGGCCCGCGTGAAGCGGTTGTATTCGAACTGGGCGTCAATGCCGCGCTCTCCCTGCTCACGCGTCGCAGCCCAGTAGTCGAGGGCGTGCTGCAGTGTCTGCGTGCCATCCGAGGCCGCGAAGAAGGCGCGCATCTCGGCGTCGAAGTGGAAGCCCGACCCCACCTGCTCCGTCATCCACGCCCGCACCGTCTGGCTGCACCGCTGCCCCACCGGGATCAGGGTCTCGGGCGTCAACGTACCCGCGAGCTGACGTCCACCGGAGCGCCTCGGCTGCGACGGCTCGACGAACTTGCGGCCGTCAAGGCGAGCAGCGATCCGCTCCGTCAGCAGATCCTTGCCGCCGGTAGTCCGGATACCGAGCGACCGCGCGAAATCGCTCAGTTCGTCTTTCAGCCAGTACCAGCGCCGCAGCTCGGCGCCTGAGAGCCCCGGCGTGAGCGCGGGGCGGTCGGAACTTGGCGAGGAGTGGGTCATCCCTTCACCCTATGGGCGACTGCGATCTCCCGGTAACCGGGCCGTCATCCCAGTCCCGAGATGAGATTGACCACGTTCGCAATGATGCCAACGCCGAAGAGGTAGCCGAGCAGCGTCTGCGCGATCACCACGCGACGCAGATCGGAGCTGCTGACATTCGTGTCTGCTACCTGGTAGGTCATGCCGAGCCCCACCGAAAAGTACACAAAGTCGGTGTACTGCGGCGGATCGGCCTGATTGAAGTCGATACCGCCCCGTGGCGCACCATCAGGGCCGCTCGCGTAGTAGAGCGCGGCATACCGCAGCATGTAGTCGGTGTGGATCAGCGCCCAGGAGCTTGCGACGCTGAGCAACGCAATGCCCGCGAGCAGGAACGCCTCAATGCCGTGAGCCTGTTGCGCCTGCGCCGCCACGACCGCGACCGCCACCAGACTCGCAACGCTCGCAGCCACAGCGACCACCCGGGCGAGGCCGCGGCCAGGATCCTCAGCGGTCGCATGCGCCCGCGTCTGCTGCGGATCCATGTGCCAGACCGTCAACAGCGCCCACACCACATTGATGAGTGCGATGAGCCCCCAACCCGCAAGCAGCGCTGCCGCAACCCCGAGCGGAGGTGCCACCACAGCACCCACCCCGATGCCGATCAGTATGGAGACGCCGACGCGCAGCCGCAGATGCGCGTGCGAGGTAACTTTCGAACCCATGGGCGCAGTCTATGTCGAAGCGGGGTCGGGCAGCGCGCGCATAGGATGAGGTCATGCATGTGTGGAACGGTGAACGCCTCGGCCGTCTGAGCCTCCGCATCGACGCGGCCTACTGCGCAGCGCTCGGAACGGGCGTCGCAATCGCCGGCCCGGCAATTGCGCCAACCCTCGCTTTGCCCGCTTGGCTGGTCGTCGCCATCGGCGTCGTTGTGGTCGTCTGGGCCGGTCTGATCCTACTCATGCTCACCAAGCTCCGACTGCGCACCTCCCTCCGGCTGGTGATGGTCGCGAACCTGCTCGCCTCCGCCTCAGTGGCAGCGGTCTCGGCAGCGGGTGCCGCGGTGCTGGTCGCCCTCGCCGTGCTCGCCATAGCCATCGACATCGCTCTCTTCGCCGCCAGCCAGGCCGTCGCGCTGCGACGCCTGCGCTTCGCCGCCTGACCTCGCGTAGCAGTGATCGGCACGCTGCCTCCTGCGACAATGATCGGATGCATCTCGAAACCTCGCGCCTGCAACTTCGCGAACTGAACGAGGATGACCTGCCAGCACTCCGCGCCATCCTGCAGGACGAGCAGACGATGACGGCCTACGAGGGCGCCTTAGACGAAGCGATGGTGCAGGGCTGGCTGCAGCGCATGCGTGAGCGGTATCGGGAGGATGGTTTCGGGCTGTGGGCTGTTGAGCTCGGTAAAACCGGCGAAATGATCGGGCAGTGCGGGCTCACCCGGCAGCACATTCTCGGCGATGACGTTGTCGAGGTCGGCTACCTCTTCAATCGCGCTCATTGGCACCTTGGCTACGCCGTCGAAGCAGCGACCGCCTGCCGCAATTACGCCTTCGATGAGCTCGCCGCCGAGCGGGTGTGGGCTCAAGTGCGTGACACGAATCTCGCCTCGATGAACGTGGCGATCCGCCTCGGAATGACCGTGCGCGGGCGCTTCGTGAAGCACTATCGCGGCGTCGAGATGCCGCATCTGGCGTTCGCAGTGGATCGCGGCGACCGTTGACCCGAAGCGCGGTACACAGGTCACAACTGCCGGGTCGGATCCATTCGCTGATGCAGAATGCGGATCACGTCGATGCCGGGCTCTGCCTCGACGTAGAAGATCAGGTGGCTGCCCACGGCATAGCGGCGATAGTTCGCTCGCACTTCGTCGCAGCGCCTCCCCCGCTCCGGCTGTTCTGCCACGCGCTCAATGGCAGACCGGATTTCACCGATGTAGATTTCGGCCTGGCGCACATCCCATCGTTCCTGCGTGTAGTCCCAGATCGAGGAAAGATCTCTGCGGGCTGCAGGGGTTAGCCGAATGGCGCTCACGAACGCTTCGCGGCGATGAACGCATCAAAGTCGAAGGGTTCAGCGGCACCGCTTGCCTCACCCTCGACCAGAGCCTCACGCAGCGCTGCCATCTGCGTTTCTCTGTCTTCGAGCAATCTGAGGCCTGCCCGAACCACCTCGCTCGCCGAGCGATAGCGGCCCGTTGCAACCTCGCGGGACAGAAAATCAGCGAAGTGATCGTCCAAACTGATCGACGTGTTGCTTGCCATACGACAAGATTACCAAGAAGTGGTAACAAGTGGAACTCACCATAGCTTTCAAAGCATCTACGTGAGGGTGTGATTTTCTCCTCCCTATGTATCGACTGTCGCGATCAGACAAACAACACACCTATCTCACAACTCAATATCCTGAACTCACTCGCATTCATGCACGAGTCAACACAACTGGCCATGAAGTGCCCCAGCCTAATCACTTCGCGACGGAAGCCTCCTGTGCAATAGCCCGTGCCACGACTTCACCGCCGCTCGTGCGCAAGGCACGCCGCCACGGCAAGGTTCCCTCAATTTCAATCTGGATCGACATGCTCAGCACCGTTCTGATGAGCACGATGAGACCCAGCACGGCAGCATCCTCGAGCGACGGGGCCGAGAGGGTGTGAATGATGTCCGCCGCGACAAAGATCTCGAGGCCGAGCAAGATCGATCCACCGATCGTGGTGCGCAGTACCTGATAGGCGGCTTGGCCCCCGGCGCCGCGGCGAAGCGCGCGCGTGGCGAGCACGGCGGCGATCCCAAACCCGATGATGACGACGCAGACCCCGATAACTTCGATCACCATGACGACAACCGCGAACAGTGACTCAGTGAACATGTGCACAGTATATGGAGCCACAGCGACCGCATGGCTCCTCAATTTTCCCGTTGAGACTCAGGGGGTAGCAACAGCAGCCTGACCACCACAGTCGCGTGCATGTATACGCCCGGCCACATGCGGCGTTGTTCGGTAGCGTCCGCGAAGTCCTCAAACGCAGACGATTGATCTTGCTGCGCTTGTTGAGCCTGACAATTCAGACCAGAACTCTGAGCAGTACCAGGCTCGAAATCGCTGCGCTGCTCCTTGAAGTGAGGTGCACTGGGGTCAGCGTCGGCGCTGACACCTCTGACAGAAATGCGATGACCGCCCGCCGATGATGATGCGCCGGATGGGCTCACCGCAGCGGGGGCATGGCTGCCCGGTGCGACCGTAGGCGTTGAGCGAGTGCGCGAAGTAGCCCGCCTGCCCGTTCACGTTGACGTACTGTGCGTCGAAGCTGGTGCCGCCCTCGGCGAGGGCTTTGGCGAACACTTCGCGCAGCGCGGCGAGCAGTTCGCGGGCCTTTCGGGGGCCGACGGCGGCACCCGCGGTTTCGGGGTGCAGCCGGGCTCGCCACAGCGCCTCGTCGGCGTAGATGTTGCCGACCCCGCTGATGAGCCCCTGTTCGAGCAGCAGCTTTTTCACGCCTGTGCTGCGGGATCTCAGGGCAACGAGGAAACGCACATCGTCGAAGAGCGGATCGAGCGGGTCGCGCGCGATGTGGCGCGCCTGGCTCGGGATCATGCCTCCTCCGTCGGCCTCGGCGAGCGCGTCGAGCGCGAGCGAGCCAAAGAGCCGCTGGTCGGCGAAATCGAGCCGAAGTTCGCCGTGCTCGGGGTGCTCGATCCACAGCCGGATTCGCACGTGCCGGTCATCGGGTGCGTCGAGCGCGCGCAGCAGCAGCTGACCGCTCATGCCAAGGTGCGCGAGGAGAGCGGATCCCGGTTCGGCTCCGCCTTCATCCTCAACGGGAATCCACATGAACTTGCCGCGCCTTTGCGGTGCCGCGAGCCGTAACCCCGTGACTCGCCGCTCGAAATCGGCAGAGCGCGCGAGGCCAGCCTCGAGCGGCAGCGTGACGCTGTGCCCGCCGAGCCCGTCGTCGCAGGGCAGCCCGTCAATGCCGAGGGGCAGGTGCCGTTTCAGGGCGCGCGGATCGCGCACCTCCACCGCAGCAACTCTGGCGCCTGTTATGGCGGGGGCGAGGCCGGCGCGCACCACCTCGACTTCGGGCAGTTCGGGCACGCAGGGCTACTTTCGGTGCCCGCGCTCGGCGCGTTGACGGCGCGCTGCGAGCAGTTGCTCGACAGCGTCGCGCGCTGCCGCAAGCTCTGCAACCTTCTTGCTGGTGCCTTCGCCCACGCCTGTGACGCCGTCGAGCACAACCCGGGAGGTGTAGCGCCGGTCGTGGTCGGGGCCGGTGCCCGTGGTCTCATAGGGCGGGTGGGGCAGGCCGCGCCGGGCGGCCTCCTTCTGCAGCGAGGTCTTCGGGTCGACCGCCGCCGTGAACCGTTCAGGGTCGGCGAAGAGCGGGGCCACGAGGTCGAGTACGAACCGGTTCGCCGTTTCACCGTCGGTTGACAGGTAGACGGCACCGATGATCGCTTCGACGGTGTCGGCGAGAATCGAGTCTTTGTCTCGCCCACCGGTTTGACGCTCACCCTTGCCGAGGCGCAGTGAGGCACCGATTCCGAGCCCGCGCGCCAGTTCAGCGAGCGCGACCGTCGACACGAGCGCCGAGCGGCGCTTCGCCAGCTCACCCTCGCTCAGCTCAGGGTAGTCGCGGTACAGCTTGAGCGTGACGGCCTGGCCGAGGATGGAGTCACCGAGAAACTCGAGCCGTTCGTTGTGCGGTGCTCCCCCGTGCTCATACGCCCAGGAGCGGTGCGTGAGGGCGAGTTGCAGCAGCTCGGGATCGATCCGCACCCCAAAGGGCACGAGAAAGCCGCCGGGGTCGCCCTGCGGCGTTCCCGACGGCTCTCGAGAATTCGATGCCAATTTAGGCGTCGGCGACCTTGCGGCCCTTGTACTCGAGGAAGAGGGCGTTGCCCTGCGAGTCCTCGACCACGCGGGCGCGGTGCGGGAGGCTGTACACGGTGCGGCCGTTCTCGACGGTCTTCACCAGCTTCGGGGCCTCGGCCTTCCACGCCGAACGGCGGTGGCGAGTGTTCGAACGCGACATCTTGCGCTTGGGAACAGCCATGATGCTCTCTTTCCTAATTGCTTTCAGGATCGGCGAACCGATCCACGTCTTCTTCCTCGGCCAGATACCCGGCCAGCGCAGCCCATCGCGGATCCACCACGCTGGGCTCGGCTGCAGCCTCGGCCTCGCGCAACTCACCGGACTCGGGATCGAGCCCCGGGCAGTCCGGGCGACACACTGGCTGAAACGGAAGTGCAAGCACTACCGCGTCTCGGAGCGGGGGTTCAAGATCCACGTGATCACCGTGAACCCCATACTCGTCGGCCTCCGTAGGAGTATACGCGAAAAGCTCCTGAAACTCGACTTGAAACGGCGTGGCGAACTCTTTCAGGCAGCGGCCGCACTCCGCGTGCACCGTGGTGCGCACCTCAGCGGAGACCAGAATGCCCTCGTGCACCGACTCCAACCGCACATCAAGGTCGAGGTTTTCGCCCTCGGACACCCAGGCCAGCCCCTCGCCCAGCTTTTCGGGTGCAGCGACGGAGCGTGAACGCTCACGCATCTCACCCGGGCGGTTGATGAGATCTCTGATGCTCTCCTGGAACACGCGTGCATTGCTCATCAGGCGGGCCTCGTCTTCGCGAGGAAGCGTGCAACGGCCGGCGGCACATAGGCCGACACATCGCCGCCCATCGAGGAGACCTGACGCACCAGCGTGCTCGACACATGCGCGTGCGCAGGGTCGGGCAGCAGGAACACAGTCTCGACACTCGCGAGGCTGCGGTTCATGATGACCATCGGGGTCTCGTAGGCCACGTCGATCTGCGAACGGATGCCCTTCACGAGCACCGAGGCGCCCACCTCGGTGCAATAGTCAACCAGCAGGCCGACAGACCATGACGCTACGAGCACATTGCTGGGCATCTGCGGATCTTCATCGAGGGCTTTCTGAATCAGGCCCACGCGCTCCGAGATCGGCAGCATCGCATCTTTGCCGGGGTTGTGCACGACGAGAACATGCACCTCGTCAAAGATGTCGGCGGCTCGACGGATCACGTCGAGGTGCCCAAGGGTGACCGGGTCGAATGACCCAGGTACGACGGCAATCTTGCTCATAGCTTCCACCCTACCGGCCACAGCTTGATACATCTCTGAGTCGTCAGCGATCGCGCAGCATTCGCATTCGCACTCGACCGAGCTCTAGAGCCCGTGTCGTTTCGCGAAGATCACTGCATGCACGCGATCACGCAGCTGCAGTTTGGCGAGCACCCGCCCCACATGTGTCTTCACAGTGGACTCGGAGAGAAACAGTTTGGCGCTGATCTCAGCGTTGTTGAGCCCCTCCGCGATGAGCCGCAGCACGTCAAGCTCCCGCTCGGTGAGTACCTCGAATACCTCTGCGACCCCGGCAGCGCCGTCTGCGGCCGAGGTGGTCGGCACTGCCGCCATCGGCGCTGCCTCACCCAAGCGCAACTGCTCGATCAGTCGCCTGGTGACGCTCGGCGCCATCGCGGCGTCACCGCCCGCAACTCTGCGGATCGCATCGATCAGGTCGTCGGGCCGCGCGTCCTTCAGCAGAAAGCCGCTCGCCCCAGCCTGAATCGCCCCCGTCGCGTACTCGTCAAGGTCGAAGGTGGTGAGCACCAGCACTCGCGTGTCAGGATGCTCGGCGACAATACGGTCGGTCGCCTCGATACCGTTCATTCCCGGCATCCGCACATCCATCAACACCACATCGCACCGATCGCCGCGAGCCTCCATCTCAGCGAGCGCTGCCAACGCGGCTTCTCCGTCGGCCGCTTCTGCAACAACGTCGATGCCGGGCTCAGCCAATAGCACCAGGCGGAACCCCGTGCGGATCAGCTCCTGGTCATCGACAAGCATCACCCTGATCTGAGCCTCGCTCATCTGTTCTCCCCTTCAGTTTCCGGATCGGCGGCTGCGCCGCCACTCTGAGACCCCGCTCTGTCGCTGGGCGCACGCTCGCGCGCCTCCGCGCTGACAGGCAACTCGGCGCGCAGCCGCCAGCCGCCGCCGAGATCCGCCACCGGACCAGCCGAGATCTCACCGCCGAACACACGGGCCCGCTCACGCAGCCCCGCGATCCCCCGCCCCGAGCCAACACCTGACACCGGCGGGGTCATGCCCGCGGCCGCACCGAAATCTCGCACCTCGATCACCGTGCGATCAGGCAGGCGCTCGATCCGCACTTCCGCCCGCGCACCCGTGCCCGCATAGCGCAACACGTTGGTCAAGCCTTCCTGCACCACCCGGTACACCGCAAGATCTTGCCCGCGATCACCGGATGCCTCGCCGCACACCACCAGGCTGACATCGATGCCGGCATTACGGAAACCACTTGCAAGCTCGGGCAGATCTTGCACCCCGGGCTGCGGCACGAGTTCGGCCTGCTCGCCCTGGTCGGTGAGCGCGCCGAGCAGGCGGCGCATTTCGGCGAGCGCGGTGCGGCCCGTCTCAGCACTGCGGGACATGGCATCGGCCGCGGCTTCCGGAGCAGCCTGCGCCGCCCGCGCCGCACCCTCGGAAAGAGCGATCATCACCGACACCGAATGCGCCACGATATCGTGCATCTCGCGGGCGATGCGCGAGCGCTCCTCCGCGACGGCAAGCTGCGCGAGCTGGTCGCGTTCACGTGCGAGCTGATGCGCCCTGTCGATGATCGCCTGCAGGTAGCGCCTGCGGTTGCCGAGGTTGATGCCGAGCATGAGCACGGCGAGATACCAGATCGCGGTCATCACACTGATCGTGATGAAGTCGGGCCACGAAGTGGGGCCAGCACCGTCCACGCGACTGATCCCGCCAGGAGTTATCTCGCCGACGGTCCCCCACGTCGCATCCGACAGCATCCAGACGAGACTGCTGCCCACACTCGCCACCACTGCGATGGCATAGCCGATCCACCCGGCAGCAACACTGCGGTAGACGGGCACCGCATACAGCATGAAGAGCAGCGCAACCCCCGATGCCAGCGCCTGCGCACCGTGCTCGCCGAGCATCGCAACAGTCACGACGATGAGGCCCGTGAGCGGGTAGCGCCGCCTGAACAGCAGCGCCGCACCGATGACCACAACCCGCAGCACGGCCAGCGGCCACCACGGCCACTGCAGGTAGCCAGGCAGCGAGAACCAGTCGGAAATGGCAAGACCATCGACGGGTGCCTGGGCGGTCACCAGATCGATGAACACCCCCAGCAGGCACCCGATCACAAACCAGACCACGATGAACACGTCAACCGCAAGCGGATGCGCCGCCATCGCCCGCCGGATCACTCCCGGCGGGCGTGGCAGCCGCACCTCATCAGAGGCCGTCAGTTCTGGGTTCACCCCTTCACCCTACTGATTCACGCAGCGCAGCGGATCAGCGCGCGTCGCGGCGCTTGAAGAGCAGCGCGGCAGGCACCAGGGCTGCCACTGCCCAGACCACCATGGCGATGAGCGCCTGCCAGTAGCCAAGGCCCGCTGCTTCGCCCTCGACGGGCATACCCGCAGGCGTCGACGCGTCGGCGATTCCGGCGGCGAGGGTGCTGCCGAGGTCACTCGGCAGATAGGCCGCGGCGGTGGGCAACCATTCCCAGCCCGTCAACATGAGCACCTGCATGGCAATCGGCAGCACGAAGGTGACACCGGCGATCACGGCGACACCGCCAGCCGTCGAACGCAGCATCGTCGCAATGCCGAAGGCCAGCAGCGTGATGAGTACCAGATAGGCCACGGTGCCGAGGCCGCCCGAGATCACCGCGGTCGAACCGAGCTGGCCGGCCGACTCCGGCAGGAACGCCATGGCGAGCGCAAGACCGCCGAGCACGAGCACGATCGCGGTTACCGCTGCGACCGCTGCCGTCACGATCGCCTTCGCCACCAGCACCGGTGTGCGCTGCGGCACCGCGGTGAGCGTCGACAGGATCATGCCGCTCGAATACTCGCTGGTGACGGCGAACACACCCAGCACCCCGAACACAAGCGAAAGGAAGGGCGCAGTGAAGGTCGAGACGATCAGCAGATAGTTTTGCAAGCCCGCAGCATCGGCGGCCATCATCGCGTCCGCACCTCCCACTTCGCGGCTCCAGAGCAGCGCGATCATCGCACTCAGGCCAAGACCGGCGAGCACGGTGATGAGCAGAGTGAGACGGATACTGCGCAGCGACGACAGCTTGATGCGCTCAGAATGCAGCACACCGCCGAAGGTGAGCCGCGGTGCGCTGCCCATCGCTGGCTTGGGGGCGGATTGGGGGGCGGATCCGCCGGCATCGTGGCCGGGAACGCGGCTCGCGTCGATGGTGATGGTTGAGGTCATGGTCTGATTCCTTCGTGAAGTGGATGGGGCATGGGCGCGTCTCGTGGGTGGTTGCCGTTGCGAGCAACGCCTGGGCGGGGTGCCTACGCGGCCTGGTACTCGAGTTCGCCGCGGGTGAGAGCGAGGTAGGCGTCTTCGAGCGAGGAGGTGATTGGACTGAGTTCGTGCAGTTCGATCCCCTGTGCGGCGGCGGCGCGACCGATCTCAGCCGCAGAGATGCCGCGTGCCAGGAAGGCCTGCTCCCCCTCAGGGTCAAGCTCTACGCCTGCCGCGGTCATGAGCAGCGCGGCGAGCCGTGCCGCGTCCGGGCTCTGCACCCGCACTCGCTCCCCCTGTGCACCACCGGCGACGAACTCGGCGATGGGTGCGTCGGCGACGACCCGGCCGCGCCCGAGCACGATGACGTGGTCTGCGGTCTGCGCCATCTCGCTCATCAGGTGGCTCGACAACAGCACCGTGCGGCCCTCACCTGCGAGGTGGCGCAGCAGCTGCCGCACCCACAGCACACCGTCGGGGTCGAGGCCGTTGACGGGCTCGTCGAGAATGAGCGTCTGCGGGTCTCCGAGCAGCGCCGCGGCGATGCCGAGCCGCTGCCCCATGCCGAGGGAGAAACCGCCGACGCGCTTGCCTGCGACCGCGGAGAGTCCGGTCTGTTCGAGCACCTCGTGCACGCGGCGATCGGGGATGCCGTGCGTTGCCGCGAGTGCGCGCAAGTGGCTGCGGGCACTGCGGCCCGGGTGCACACCCTTCGCGTCGAGCAGCGCGCCCACCTCAGCGAGCGGTGCCGGGGAATCGGCGTAGCGCTTGCCATTGACGGTGACCGTGCCCGCCGTGGGCCGATCCAATCCCACCATGAGGCGCATGCTCGTCGACTTGCCGGCACCGTTGGGGCCGAGGAAGCCGGTCACCTGGCCGGGCTTGATCGAGAAGCTGACGTCATCGACGGCGGTCTTCTTGCCGTACTGCTTACTCAGGCCTCGTGCCTCGATCATGGTGCTCTCCTTCGCGTGGACGATTGTCGATGCACAGTGCTGCATCGTTATCTTCACGCTACGGGCAAGCGGATTCGGGCGGATCAGCCCCGGGTGCCTCGCGGATGGTACCTGGGTACTGTGTTCGCTACGACTTCGCCAGATTGTCGAGCAGGCCAGCCTCGTGTTCGCGCGCGATGAGCTCTGCGAGCTGCGGCGCGGTGTGCAGCTTGGGATCGCGTTCGAGCAGCGCGGCGGCAACATCGCGGGCGTGCGAGATGAGCTCACCGTGCTCAGCCACGCGCAGCAGTTTCAAGGTCGACCGCCCGCCCGACTGCGCGGTGCCGAGAATGTCGCCCTCGCGCCGCAGTTCAAGGTCGACCTCGGCGAGTGCAAAGCCGTCGGAAGTCGCGGCAACGGCCTCGATGCGCTCACGTGCAACTGAGCCCTGCTCGGCAGCGGTCATGAGCAGGCAGAGCCCCGGATGCTCGCCGCGCCCCACACGGCCGCGCAACTGGTGCAGCTGTGAAATGCCGAAACGGTCGGCGTCACGCACAATCATGATGGAGGCATTGGGCACATTGACGCCCACTTCGATCACCGTGGTGGCGACGAGGATGCCGATCCGCCCCTCGGCGAAGCCGCGCATGATGCGGTCTTTCTCATCGCTCGCCATACCGCCGTCGAGCCCTTCGATCTGCACCCCCGCATATTCTGGGCGGCGGCGCAGCTCGGCGACGGTGTCTTCGACATTGGCGAGCGGCCGCGCTCCTTCGGCGGTCTCTTCGACGTCAAGCTCGGGATCGACCTCGCCGGCCGAGATCGCCGGGCACACCACATACACCTGCCGACCAGATGCGAGGTCTTCAGCGGTGCGAGCCCAGACGCGGGCGGCCCGGTTGGGCATCTCAAGTTCGGGCACCGTGAAGGTTTCGATGCCCTGCCTGCCCGGGGGAAGCTCACGGATCGTGGTGACTTCAAGATCGCCGAACGCGGTGAGCGCGACCGTGCGCGGGATGGGGGTGGCGGTCATGGCGAGCACATGCGGGGAAGCACCCTTGCGTCGCAGCGCCTCACGCTGCTCGACGCCGAAGCGGTGCTGCTCGTCGACGACGATGAAACCCAGGTCGTAGAAGGTGACGTTGTCGCTGATGAGGGCGTGCGTGCCGACCGCAATACGGCAGCTGCCCGAAGCCAGTGAAAGCAGCGCCCGCTTGCGCTCCGCAGCCGGCATGCGGCCCGTGAGCAGCACCGGGTTCAGTTCGGCCGTGAGATCGGGACCCAGCACATCCGTGATCGAGCGAAAATGCTGCGCGGCAAGCACCTCGGTGGGTGCGAGCAGCGCGCTCTGCCCACCGCTCGCAGCCACCTGCAGCATCGCGCGTAGCGCGACGAGTGTTTTACCCGAGCCCACCTCGCCCTGCAGCAGCCGATGCATGGGGTGGGGCTGCGCAAGCTCGCGCGCAATAGTCTCGCCCGCGAGGCGCTGGTCTCCTGTGAGATCGAACGGCAGCGCAGCATCGAAACGGCAAAGGGGGGTGGCTGCTGCTGTGCCTGCTGCGAGCGGCCGCGGGGTGCTCGCTTCGAGCCCCGCACGGCGGCGGCGATCGAGCAGGGCGAGTTGCAGCTCGAACGCCTCCCGGAAACGGAGACTCTGCTGCGCGCCACGCCAGTCTGCGTCGTGTTGCGGCCGATGGATGAGTTCGAG
Organism: Leucobacter sp. VD1; assembly: GCF_037150695.1. Classification (NCBI taxonomy): domain Bacteria; kingdom Bacillati; phylum Actinomycetota; class Actinomycetes; order Micrococcales; family Microbacteriaceae; genus Leucobacter; species Leucobacter sp. VD1. The sequence continues at coordinate 706,088 of NZ_JBBCPO010000001.1, read as the reverse complement.
CGCCCGACCATACGGCATCACGCCCTCTGCCTCGCGGATCTCTGCGGGCAGCGGATCTGGCACCGGGCCGAGCGCGTCGAGGGCGAGTTCGACCGCGCGCTGGATGGTCCAGCTCGGCAACTGCGCGGTGGCGGGGTAGATCGGCACCGGGGTCTCGGCCCACGCCTTCGCAGCAGCCTCGTCGAGCTGCTCAGCGCCCGGCGCCTCATCGCGATTCTCGAACAGCTCATACTCGGGGTGCTGCAACTGCAGATTGCCCCGATACTCACTCACCTTGCCTGCGAAGATGCCGCGGCGCCCGGCCACCAGCTCGCGGCTTCGCCACTGCTGGTTGAAGAAGGTGAGGGTGAGCGTGCCCGTGCCGTCGGTGATGCGGGCTTCGAGCAGGCTGCCGTTGCGGCGCTGCATGCGACGCTCGCGCACATCGAGCACCTGGGCCACCACGGTGATCTGCTCACCGATGGGCAAACCCCGCAGCGGCGTCAACTCACCGCGGCGCGAGTAGCGGCGCGGGAAGTGGTGCAGCAAATCTGACACGGTGCGCATCTCGAACGCGCGCTCGAGCGGCTTGGCCGTGCGCGCGCCCACCACGCCATCAAGGCGAGTGTCGAGCGAAGCCTGGGTCATACCTCAAGCGTAGCGGCGACCTCTGACGTGCACCGCAACCGACGCCTGCGACGACGAGGCGGTACCCTCGTGGGATGACCAGAATCATCGCCGGAGCCGCAGGTTCGCTGCGCCTCGACGTGCCGAAGTCGGGCACCCGGCCGACCAGCGACCGGGTGCGAGAAGCGATCTTCTCGACCCTGGAATCCTGGGGCCTCGTCGACGGTGCGCGCGTGCTCGACCTCTACGCCGGTTCAGGCGCACTCGGGCTCGAAGCCGCGAGCCGCGGCGCCTCGGCAGTGACGCTCGTGGAGAAGCATCAGCAGGCGGCCCAGGTGGCAAACCGCAACACGGGCACGGTGCTGGGGGCGTTCGGCGGATCTGGATCCGCCCCCCGTGTCGAGGTGGTGCGGCAGTCGGTGCAGGGATTCCTCGACAGGGCGGGTGCCGCGCGCTGGGATGTGGCGCTGCTCGATCCGCCCTACGATCTCTCCGAGGCTGAGCTCGCCGCGAACCTCACTGCCCTCGTGCCGCTGCTCGCCGAAGACGCCGCCGTGCTCGTAGAACGCAGCAGCCGCTCCCCCGAGCCGAGCTGGCCGACAGGGCTCGCCCCCGTGCGCGAGAAGCGCTACGGCGAAACCGCCCTCTGGTGGGCCGAACCCATCTAACCCGCAGCCCCCGCACACACCTCGGGCCCGAACCCTCGGCAGAGGTTTCGGGCCCGAGTGCGAATTCCGGCTCGAACTACGAGCGCGGGATGAGCGTGTACTTCGTCGAGAGGAACTCGTGAATGCCGTCGAAGCCGCCCTCGCGGCCGATGCCCGACTGCTTCACGCCGCCGAACGGTGCAGCCGCGTTCGACACGAGGCCCGTGTTGAGGCCCATCATGCCGGTCTCGAGCTGCTCGATCATGCGGTGACCGCGTGCGAGGTTCTCGGTGAACACGTACGAGACGAGGCCGTACTCGGTGTTGTTGGCGATCTCGACAGCCTCCTCCTCGGTGGAGAAGCGCACGATGCCGAGCACAGGTCCGAAGATCTCCTCGCGCATGATCGCAGCCTGCGGGCTCAGGTGGTCGATCACGGTGGGCTGGAAGAAGTTGCCCGGGCCGTCGATCGTCTCGCCACCGGTGACGATGGTGCCGCCGGTCTCGACTGCGTCTGCCACGAGGCGAGCCGTGTTGGCCACGGCCTTCTCCTCGACCAGCGCGCCGATGTCGTTGCCCTCGTCGGCGCCACGACCGATCTTCATCGCAGCAACCTTCTCGCCCACGCGGCGCGCGAACTCGTCGGCAACCGACTCGTGCACGATGATGCGGTTCGCGGCGGTGCAGGCCTGTCCAATATTGCGGAACTTCGCAAGCATCGCACCCTCGACAGCCTTATCGAGATCCGCATCTTCGAAGACGATGAACGGCGCGTTGCCGCCGAGCTCCATCGAGGTGCGCAGCACGTTCTGAGCCGCAGCCTCGAGCAGCTTCACACCCACCGGGGTCGAGCCAGTGAAGGAAAGCTTGCGCAGGCGCGGGTCGCTGAGCAGCGCCGACGACTGGGCGCTCGACTTCGAGGTGGGGACCACGTTGACAACGCCTGCGGGGAGGCCCGCCTCTTCGAGCAGCTGCACGAAGTAGATGGTGGTCAGCGGGGTGAGCGCGGCGGGCTTGATCACCGAGGTGCAGCCTGCTGCCAGCGCCGGAGCGATCTTGCGGGTCGCCATCGCGAGCGGGAAGTTCCACGGCGTGATGAAGTAGCAGGGGCCGACGGGAATGTGCGAGACCACCATGTTGCCGGTGCCCTCGGGGTTCTGTCGGTAGTCGCCCTGCACGCGCACGGCCTCCTCCGAGAACCAGCGCAGGAACTCGCCGCCGTAGACGACCTCACCGCGCGCCTCGGCGATGGGCTTGCCCATCTCCATTGCCATGAGCAGCGCGAACTCTTCCTTGCGCTCCATGAGCAGGTCGAAGGCGCGGCGCAGAATGTTCGAGCGCACGCGGGTGGGCGTGTTGGCCCATTCCTGCTGCGCCTCGACGGCAGCATCGAGCGCGCGCACGGCGTCTTCGACGGTGGCGTCGGCGATCGTCTTGATAACCTCGCCGGTCGCAGGGTCGGTGACGTCGAAGGTTGCGCCCGAGGTGGACGCCTCCCACTTGCCGCCGATCCCGAGGCCGCTTTCGACGCGGTCGAGCAGATCTTGCTCGTTGGGCTTCAGTGCCATGTTCTCTGTCCTTTCATAACGCCGCTCCGCGGCCGTGAGGCTGTGCGAAGCGGCGTGTCGTCTGTGGATCCTGCGACTGCGACAGGATAACGGGTCGTCGAGATTCCGCGCCTGTGCGCGGAATCCCGACGAGGCCGATCAGTTTGCGGTGAGCGCGTCGGCGACGACCTGCAGGCCCTCGCGCAGCAGCTCGTCCGAGATGGCGAGCGGCGGGAGGAAGCGGATCACGTTGCCGTAGGTGCCGCAGGTGAGCAGGATAACGCCCTGCTCGCCGGCGAACTTGGCGATGGCACCGGTGAGGGCAGCGTTGGGGGTCTTCGAACCCGACTGGACGAGCTCGATCGCCTTCATGGCGCCGCGACCGCGGATGTCGCCGATGCGGTCGTCGCTCTTCGCCAGCTCGCCGAAGAACTCGTCGATGATCGCGCCGATCTCGCGAGCGCGCTCGGTGAGGTTCTCCTCCTGGTAGGTCTCGATCGTGGCGAGGGCCGCAGCGCAGGCGATGGGGCTGCCGGCGTAGGTGCCGCCCAGGCCGCCGGCGTGAGCGGAGTCCATGATCTCGGCGCGGCCGGTCACTGCGGAGAGCGGCAGGCCGCCCGCGATGCCCTTGGCGGTGGTGACGAGGTCGGGAACAATTCCCTCGTGGTTCGCGGCGAAGAGATCGCCGGTGCGAGCGAAGCCGGTCTGCACCTCGTCGAGGATGAAGACGACGCCGTTGGCGGTGGCCCACTCCTGGAGGGCGGGGAGGAAGCCCTCGGCGGGGGCGATGAAGCCGCCCTCACCCTGGATGGGCTCGATGATGATCGCGGCGAGGTTGGCGGCGCCGACCTGCTTCTCGATCTGGGTCAGTGCGACCTGAGCCGCCTCGGCGCCGGACAGGCCGTCGCGGAAGGGGTACGAGGTGGGCACACGGTAGACCTCGGGAGCGAAGGGACCGAAGCCATCCTTGTAGGGGATGTTCTTCGCGGTCATGCCCATGGTGAGGTTGGTGCGGCCGTGGTAGGCGTGGTCGAACACGACGACGGCGTTCTTCTTGGTGTAGTGGCGGGCGATCTTGATCGCGTTCTCGACGGCCTCTGCGCCCGAGTTGAACAGCGCGGAGCGCTTCTCGTGATCGCCGGGGGTGAGCTCGTTGAGCTTCTCGGCGACCTTGACGTAGCCGTCGTAGGGGGTGACGGTGAAGCAGGTGTGAGTGAACTGCTGCACCTGCTCGGTGACGGCCTTGACCACGGCGGGGGCGGAGTTGCCGACGCCCGTCACGGCGATGCCCGAGCCGAGGTCGATCAGCGAGTTGCCGTCGACGTCGACCATCACGCCGCCGCCTGCAGCGACGATCGAGACGGGGAGGGCCACGCCGACGCCTGCGGCGACCGCGGCGTTCTTGCGGGCCAGCATCTCCTGCGACTTGGGGCCGGGGATGCTGGTGACGAGCTTGCGCTCCTGCGGGAGCGAGGGGCCGCCGACGATCGTGGCGTCTGCCATGAGGTGTTCTCCTTGCCTGGGGCTTGGTGCGGCGCCCGGGTGCGGACGTCGCGGTGTTGGAATGTGATTCTGGATCAGCCTAGCCCCGAGCAGCCACCACTTCCTGTGCCACAATGGAGTAATTCAATTCGAAGTTTCGACACTTCGGCAGATGGGGTCGGAGGAGGACCATGACCCAGCAGGCCGCGCCTTCTGTGCGCCCCACCGCCGCCCATTCCCCGACCATCGAACTCGGAGCCCTGCTGCGCCAATACCAGCTTGGGCTCGTGCTCATCGCCGGCGCGAGCGATGACGCAACCGAGCGCCCGGTGCAGTGGGTGCACGTGAGCGAACTCGAAGATCCGGCTCCCTTTCTCACCCCGCGCACGGTGCTGCTCACCACGGGCGCACGTTTTTCGGCGGTGCACGATCAGAGCGACGCCGATGCCTATGTGCAGCGGCTCCTCAGCGCCGGGGTCACAGCCCTTGGCGTCGCTGTCGGCCTGCACTGGGACCGCGTACCCGCGCAGATCGTGTCGGCCTGCGACAGCCTCGGTCTGCCGCTCTTCCGCGTGCCCTACGACACGGCCTTCATCGAGATCGTGCAGACCGCAGCACGCTTGCTCGAGGCCAGTGCCCGCGAGCGCGATATCTGGGCGCTCGAATCGCAGCGCGCGGTGGCCTCGGCCTCGCTGCAGCGGGACGGACTCGGATCGGCGGTGCGCGAGGCAGCCGCCCGCCTGGGGCGCTGGGTCGGCATCACCGACCGCTCCGGTCGCATCGTCGAGTTCGCACCGGATGCGGCTCGTTCAGAAGTGCAGGCCGAGTGGATCCGCCGCGAAACCCGACGGCTCGTGGAGCGCGGGGCGAGTGCCGGGCGCATCGGCGGCGCTGGCGGCGGCGTGCGCATGCAGACGCTTGGGCGCAGAGGCAGGGTGCTCGGCGTGCTTGCGGTTGAAGACCATGGCGCACCTGACACCGCCGAGCGCACCCTCATCGGCCTCGTAGCTGCGCTCGCGACCGTGCAACTGGAGCACCGCGGCGGTATCGACGCCGCCCAGTCGTCACTGCGCGATGCGATCGTGCAGTTGCTGCTCGCAGGCGACTTCGCCCTCGCCGAGAAGATCGCAGCCGGTGCGCTGGTACGGGTGCCGCAGGGGGCCGTGGTTGCACTGCGCTATGGCTCCCCCGACAGCCTCGACCCCGCAATCGTCGAAGACCTGCAATCGTTCGATGCGGGCAGCCCCGGCCTCATCACTGCGATGCTCGACGACTCGCCGCTCATCATCGCGGAGACCCGGCATCTGCCTTCGATCCGCCGCCTGCTGCTCACGCGCCGCATCCACTCGGGCGTTTCCGAGCGCGGCACGCTGACGCAACTCGCCGACCTCATCGACCAGGCCGACCGGGCACTCGACTACGCCGTCGCAAGCGACGCCGAAGGCCCGGTCGACTACTTGCCGGCACTGCACGACGGCGTGCTGCACCTACTGAGCGCGCTGCCCGACGCGCACCGGCGCGCCGAGGGGCTGCTGGCCCCGCTGCGCGAACACGACAGGCGACACAGTGACACCCTCGAGCACAGCCTGCGGGTCTGGCTTGCGCACCTCGGCCAGACCAGCCCGGCAGCGACCGAACTGGGCGTGCACCGCCACACCCTCAAGTCTCGGGTGCACACAGCCGCACAGCTGTTGCAAGCCGATCTCGACTCCCCCGACACCCGCGCGGAACTCTGGGCGGCGCTGCGCCTCACCGACTGACCCGACCGCCACTGCGGCGCAAACGTTTCAGGAGCCGGGCGGGCGCACGGTGTAGGGATCCCAGCCTGCCGGGACGAGCGGGGCGCCGTTGAGGCGTACTCCGGGAGCCTCGGAAACGGGTCCACCGCCCCCGCCGATTGCCGACCGCACCACTCCGATGGGGCGAAATCCGTGAGGCAGCGCCTCCGACGCCGGGAACGTCGCGAGCAAGCCGTGATCCTCGCCGCCCGTGAGCATCGCCTCGATCGGCACCGCTGCATCCTGCTGCACTCCGAATCCGTCTTCCAGCAGCTGCGCGTCAAGGTCGACAGCCACCCCACTCGCCCGCGCCAAACGGTCGGCGTCGATGGACAGCGAATCGGAGACATCCATCATCGCCGTCGCACCCGCCACGGCGGCGGCAACACCGAGCGCCACTGGCGGCTCCGGGGCGAGCTGGGCGGCGAGAGCCGCCGGGTGGGCGCGCCGCAACTCGGGCAACGACCGGGAATGGGCGGTGCCGTCGGGATCCGCTGCCTCTGCAAAGAGCAGCGACAAGCCGAGCCCCGCAAGCCCCAGCGCGCCGGCATAAGCCACCGTATCGCCGGGCTGCGCAGCAGAACGCACCACCGGGCGCCGACCGTCAAGTTCGCCCAGCGCCGTTACCGACGCCATCACCACAGGGGCACGGCCGAGATCCCCTCCGACCACCCCGCAACCCGGCGCGAGTTCGCGGCACGCAGCATCAAGCCCGGCCGCGATCCGCTCCAACAACCCCACCGGGGTGCCATGCGGCACCGCGAGCGCAACAGTGAGCGCTGTCGGCCGAGCCCCCATCGCCGCAACATCAGACAGGTTGGTAGCCGCGAGCTTCCACCCCAGATCAAACCCGTCATGCCAGGCCAGACGAAAATCAGGCCCCTCGATCATCGTGTCGCTCGTCACCACCGTGTCGCCCGAGAAGCGGAGCACCGCGCAGTCATCGCCAGGGCCGAGCACCGCGCCCCCGGCTGCACCCAGCTGCGCGAGCACGCGGGCGAGCACTTCCCGCTCCCCCAGCTCTCCCACGGTCTCAGTCACCCTCTCAAGTTAGCGCACAGGCGCGACTCGCTAGGCTGGATGCGTGACTTCGCCCCGGATCCGCCTGTTCGCGTTCACCGCAGCCGTGCTCGCCGCGGCACCGCTGCTCACCGCTTGCGCGGGCGACGTGCCGATGGATGCCGCAGAAGACGCCAACAACCCCGCCTGTGCCGACGTCATCGTGCGCCTTCCAGACACCGTCGCCGGTATGGACCGTCGCACCACCAACGCGCAATCGACAGGGGCTTGGGGCGATCCTGCAGCCGTGCAGCTGCAGTGCGGCATCGAACCGAGCGGCCCCACCACCGACGCCTGCGTGAACGTCGACGGCGTCGACTGGATCGTCGACGACTCGCAGGCACCGCTCTACCGCTTCGAAGCCTACGGGCGCTCGCCAGGCCTCGCCGTGTTCGTCAACTCCGAGCACGCGAGCGGCACCGCAGCCGTGCTCGACCTCGGTGCCGTCGTCAAGCTGCTGCCGCAGACACGGGAGTGCGTCGGCATCGTCGACACACTCGATCTGTAGAGCTGCGGCCCGCTCGAAAGCGAGAGCCTAGGGCGTGCCTCGTAAATCGTTGCCGTTGCGAGCAGCGTCTGGGAGGGGTGCCTCGCAAGGCGGAGGAGGACGGTTTGCTGGTTGTAAATCTGACGACGACAACGCAGCGAGGCGCCCCGAACAGGCGCGCGCAGTAGGCGAGGATTTGCGAGACACGCCCTAGTACGCAGGCTTCTTCGCGATAGCCAGCTCGATCAGTTCGGTGATGAGCTCGGTGTACCCGAGCCCCGACTCCTGCCACAGACGCGGGTACATCGAGATCGGCGTGAATCCCGGCAGCGTATTGATCTCGTTGAGCACCGGGCCGTCCTCGGTGAGGAAGAAGTCGATGCGGGCGAGCCCTGCGCACTGGGTCACCTCGAACGCGAGCACAGCGGCATCACGGATCGCCGCGAACTCGGCGTCGGTCACCTGTGCCGGCAGTGCGAGTTCGACACCGGCAGCACCCAGATACTTCGCCTCAAAGTCGTAGAAGTCGCGGCCGGTGAACACAATCTCACCGATCACCGAACTCGTGCGAGGCCTGTCGTCGCCGCGGCCCTCAAGCACCGCGATCTCAACCTCGCGACCGGTCACGCCCGACTCGACGAGCACCGTGCGATCCTCGGCAAACGCCACATCGAGCGCGGCGGGCAGCTGCGAACGCTCAGTGACACGGCTCACGCCCACCGATGAACCCGCGCGGGCCGGCTTCACGAACAGCGGGTAACGCAGCCCGTCATCCAGCCGCTCCACGAGATACGGGTCATGCACCAGCTGCTCACGGGTGACCGTGCGCCACGGCGCGACCGCGATACCGGCGTCAGCGAGCACTGTCTTTACAGCGTGCTTGTCCATGCAGAGCGCCGAACCCAGCACACCGCTGCCGACGTAGGGCAGGTCGACGAGGTCGAGCATGCCCTGCACTGTGCCGTCTTCCCCGTAGGGTCCGTGCAGCATCGGCAGCACCGCGTCGACATGACCGAGTGAACGGAGCGAACCCGCCTGGTCAATCACGGTGAGCGAGCGTGTCGCCGTCGACGCCGGCCACAGCACGCGGGTGCCGTTGTCGTGCACCTCAGGCAGGGCCCCGGCTTCGAGGCGGTAGCCCTCGAGGTCTTCTTCGTGCATCAGCACCGTGGCGCCCTGCTTGGTGATACCCACCAGGATCACATCGAAGCTGGTTCGATCGATGGATCGCAGCACACCGGCTGCGGTCACGCAGCTGATGCCGTGCTCGCTCGACCGGCCGCCGAACAGCAGCGCAACCGTGCGTCGCGCATCAGCGCCGGTCTGAACGTCGGCCTCTGCCGAACGGGAGGAGGATGCGGTCACGCCTGGGTTCCCTTCACACGGTTGAACAGCCGGCGCAACGCCCCGGCCGGGGGTTCCGCGAGCGTCTGCTCTGGCTGCGGTACATCGTCTTCGGTGGCAAGGTGCGGGCCGAGATCCCGTGGCGCCATACGGCCCGCGAGCACCATCTGCACCTGCTCCACAATGGGCATGCGAATGCCGAGCTCGCGAGCCAGTTCAAGCACGGGCGGCACCGAGGTGATGCCCTCCGCAACCTGCTGCATCTGCTCTTTCGTCTCCTCCTGCGTGTACCCCTGGCCGATGAGACGGCCGGCGGTGTTGTTGCGGGAGAGCGGCGATTGACAGGTCGCGATGAGGTCGCCCAGCCCGGCAAGCCCGGAGAGCGTCGCCGGATCCGCACCCTGCGCAACCGAGAACTGCGTCATCTCAGCAATGCCGCGCGTAATGATCGCGGCCTTCGTGTTCTCGCCGTAACCCACACCGTCGACAATGCCGATCGCGAGCGCGATCAGGTTTTTCAGCACCCCGCCGAGCTCGGTGCCTGTGACGTCAGTGTTGACGTAGGTGCGGAAGTAGGGCGCTGAGGCGGCTGTCGCGATCTCCTGGGCGACCGTCAGATCGACGCAGGAGGCTACCCCGCCCGTGGGCTGCTCCTTCGCGATCTCAAGCGCAATATTGGGGCCGGACACGACGCCGATGCGGGCGGGGTCGAGGTCGAGGGTGTCGGCGATCACCTGCGACATGCGCATCGTGGTGATCTTCTCGACACCCTTCACCAGGCTCACCAGCACGCTGCGCCTGTCGAGGTAGGGCTCGAGGTCGATGAGGTTCTGGCGCAGGGTCTGGCTCGGCACGGCAAGGAACACCAGACCGGCGCCGCGCAGCGCAACGCTCAGATCATCGGTGGCCTTCAGGGTCTTCGGCAGGTTGATGCCGGCAAGATACTGACTGTTGCGCTTCGCCACCTGGATTTCATGCGCCACCTCGCGACGGCGCGCCCAGATCGTGACGTCGCAGCCCGCATCGCAGAGCACTTTCGCGAAGGTCGTGCCCCAGCTGCCCGCACCGATCACCGCAACCTTTCGGCCGCGATTGCGCAGATTGCGGCCAGTGACCGTGGGGATCGGTCGAGTGCTCAAAAGCGCCCCGTTTCGCTCTGCTGGTGCTTGCTCGGATCCCAGCGCTCAGACGGCGCCTGCTCGCCGCGCAACTCGGCAAGCAGCGCAGTGATCGCATCCATGAGCTGGTTCGTGGCTTCCGAGACGACGCGCTGGTCGAGAGGCCGTCCCGCGAAACGGCCGAGATCGAGGGGCTCCCCCACCGACACATGAATCGTCTTGCGAGGGAAGGGGTGGATCCGCTTCGCATAGCGAGGCATCAGCTCTTGCGTGCCCCAGTGAGCGACAGGGATCAGCGGAATACCCGATTCGAGAGCGAGTCGCACCGCGCCCGACTTGCCACGCATCGGCCACAGGCCGGGATCGCGGGTCAGCGTGCCCTCCGGGTACACGATGACACCAGACTCCCGCTCGATGAGCTGAGCGGCGGCACCCATGGGGTTCACACTGTCGCTGGACGCGCGCGCAGATCCCTGCCGCTCGACGGGGATCTGGCCGGAAGCGCGCAGCAGCCAGCCGAACACAGGCACACGGAACAAACTCGCTTTCGCCATGAACCGGGGCAGGCGGCCCAGATGCCACACCGCGGCCCCCATGGCGATCGGGTCGATCTCGCTGTAGTGGTTCGGTGCAAGAATGAACGGCCCCGACTGCGGCAGCTTCGACTGCGGCGTGAAACGGTAGCGCACCATCAGCGACCAGGCCGGCAGAATCAGCGAGGCCAGCACCCAGAAGACGGAGGGCCGACGCTTCTCCGCAGAGGAGCGGCTGCGGAACTTTACCGTGTCAGTCATGATCTCATTATCTCGCCCTCGCGCTCCCAGCACGGAATGCCGTGCCGGGAGCGCGAGATCGCGGATCAGCTCTCGTAGACGAAGTCGGCGCCGAGCTGGCGCAGCTTTTCGATGAAGTTCTCGTAGCCGCGCGAGATGATGCCGAGATTGGTCACCTTCGTCTGCCCTTCGGCGGTGAGACCGGCGATGAGGTAGCTGAAACCACCACGCAGATCAGGCACTTCGATCTCAGCGCCGGTGAGGGGCGTGGGGCCGGCGATGACGGCAGCCTGCTCGAACTCGCGGCGATTCACGCGCCGGGCGTCATCGTGCAGGCCGTCCTTGTAGACCTTGATGTCGGCACCCATCTTGTTGAGGGCATCGGTGAAGCCGAAGCGGTTCTCGTAGACGGTCTCGTGGATCGTCGAAACGCCCTGCGCCTGCGTCAGCGCCACGACGAGCGGCTGCTGCCAGTCGGTCATGAATCCGGGGTGCACATCGGTTTCGATGGTCACCGGGGTGAGTTCACCACCGGGATGCCAGAAGCGGATCCCATCGTCGTGCACGTCGAAATCGCCGCCGACCTTGCGGAACACGTTCAGGAAGGTCATCATTTCTTCCTGCTTGGCACCGCCGACGAACACGTCACCTCGGGTGGCCAGCGCCGCAGAAGCCCAGCTTGCAGCCTCGTTGCGGTCGAAGATCGCGCGGTGATCGTACCCGCGCAGCTCCTTCACACCCTCGATGAAGATCACCCGGTTCGGCTCGACGGTGATGATCGCACCCATCTTCTGCAGGATGCAGATGAGGTCGATGATCTCGGGCTCGATCGCGGCATTGCGCAGCTCAGTCTGCCCCTCGGCGAGCACGCTCGTGAGCAGCACCTGCTCCGTGGCGCCGACAGAGGGGTAAGGCAGCTCGATGTTCGCACCCTTGAGCCCGTTGGGGGCGGTCAGGCTGATGCCGCTGGGCAGCTTCTCGACAACCGCGCCGAATCGGCGCAGCGCGTCGAGGTGGAAGTCGATCGGGCGGTCGCCGATGCGGCAGCCACCGAGATCAGGGATGAACGCCTTGCCGAGCCGGTGCAGCAGCGGGCCGCAGAACAGAATCGGGATCCGAGACGACCCAGCATGCGCGTCGATATCCGCGTGATGCGCGTGCTCGACGTTCGAGGGGTCGAAGTGCCACTCACCCGGATCTTCACCGCGGGTGATGAGCACACCGTGCAGCGCGAGCAACCCAGCGACAACGCGAATATCGGAGACGTTTGGCACATTGCGCAGGATGCTTGGGGTCTTGCCGAGCAGTGCCGCGACCATCGCTTTGGGGGCGAGGTTTTTCGCACCGCGCACCTCGATGCGCCCCTTGAGCGGGCGCCCACCGTTGATGAGGATCTCATCCGAGGAGAGCCCCACACGGGCGGCAGCCTTCCGCGCGTCGATCTTCAGACCCTCGGCATCGACCTCAGTGGTCGGTGCGTCCTGCTCGCTCACGCGGCCTCCAACGGGGTGGTTGTGGGCATCCAGCTGGGCCGCCGGGCCTCGAAATCAGAAATCGCGCTCTCGTTGCGCAGCGTGAGGGAAATGTCGTCAAGACCCTCCATCAGACGCCAGCGCGTGTAATCGTCAATCTGGAACGGCACCGTCAGATCCCCCACCGAGACGGTGCGATCTTCGAGGCTGACGGTGAGCTGCACACCGGGTTCGGCGTCGATCGCCGCCCACAGCCGCTCAACATCGGCCTCTTCAACCTGGGCTGCAAGCAGACCCTGCTTCCCGGAGTTGCCGCGGAAGATATCGGCGAAGCGAGGCGAGATGACCACCTTGAAGCCGAAGTCGCGCAGCGCCCACACGGCGTGCTCACGGGAGGAACCGGTGCCGAAGTCGGGGCCGACGACCAGGATCTCGGATCCGGCGAAAGCCGGCTGGTTGAGCACGAAGGTGTCGTCTTGCCGCCAGTGGTAAAAAAGCGCGTCATCGAAGCCGGTCTTGGTGACGCGCTTCAGAAAAACGGCGGGGATGATCTGGTCGGTGTCGACGTTGGAGCGCTTCAGCGGCGCCGCGACTCCGGTGATCGTGGTGAACTTGTCCATGATTACGCTGCCTCCACCTTCTCGTCCGCGGCATCGGCTTCCGCGTTGTGCGTGATGCCCCGCTCGGTATCTTCCTGCAGATCCCATGGGCTTGAGAGCGTGCCTCGGATCGCGGTCGCCGCCGCCACGAGCGGCGACACCAGGTGGGTGCGACCACCCTTGCCCTGGCGCCCCTCGAAGTTGCGGTTGGAGGTCGACGCGCAGCGCTCACCCGGAGCCAGCTGGTCGGGGTTCATACCCAGGCACATCGAGCAGCCCGCGAAGCGCCACTCGCCACCGAACTCCTCGACGATCTTGTCGATGCCCTCGGCTTCGGCTTCGAGGCGCACGCGCGCCGAACCCGGCACCACCATCAGGCGAACACCCTCGGCCTTCTTCTTGCCCTTGATGATGTTCGCGAAGGTGCGCAGGTCGTCGAGCCGGCTGTTGGTGCACGAACCCATGAACACCGCATCGACCGCGATCTCCTTCATGGGGGTGCCGGCTTTGAGATCCATGTATTCGAGGGCTCGTTCTGCGGCGGCACGCTCGTTGGGATCCTCGATATCGGCGGGGGTCGGCACGCGCTCGCTAAGCAGCACGCCCTGCCCGGGGTTGGTGCCCCAGGTCACGAAGGGCTCCAGCTGGCTCGCATCGATGAACACTTCGCGGTCAAACACTGCACCCTTATCGGTGGGCAGCGTCTTCCAGTATTCAACGGCGCGATCCCAGTCCTCGCCCTGCGGGGCGTGCGGGCGCCCCTTGACGTACTCGAATGTGGTCTCGTCAGGGGCGACCATTCCGGCGCGGGCGCCGGCCTCGATCGACATGTTGCAGATCGTCATGCGGCCATCCATGGAAAGGCCGCGGATGGCGGATCCGCGATACTCGAGCACGTAACCCTGGCCGCCGCCGGTGCCGATCTTCGCGATGACGGCGAGGATGATGTCCTTGGCGGTCACCCCGGGGCGCAGTTCTCCCTCGACATTGATCGCCATGGTCTTGAACGGCTTCAGCGGCAGCGTCTGCGTGGCCATCACGTGCTCGACCTCGCTCGTGCCGATGCCGAAGGCGAGCGCCCCGAAGGCGCCGTGCGTCGACGTGTGGCTATCACCGCACACGACGGTGATGCCGGGCATCGTGAGGCCGAGCTGCGGGCCGACGACGTGGACGATGCCCTGCTCCTTGTCGCCCAGAGGGTGGGCGCGCACGCCGAACTCGGCGACGTTGTGACGCAGCGTCTCGATCTGCAGGCGGCTGGTGGGATCCTCGATCTGGCGAGTGATGTTCACCGTCGGGGTGTTGTGATCCTCGGTCGCGATCATCAGATCGACGCGACGGAGGGGTCGACCCGCTGTGCGGAGCCCATCGAAGGCCTGGGGGCTCGTTACCTCGTGGATGAGGTGCAGATCGATGTAGATGAGATCCGGCTCGCCGTTCTCGCCTTTGACGACGACGTGGTCGTCCCACAGCTTTTCGGCCAGCGTTCGGGGCTTCAGTGCTTCAGTCATACGTGCGCTTCTCTATTCCGTAACTTGCATGCGCAAAAACGCGCGATTGCTTTTCGGCCGTGCTGGACTCCGCGACGGGAGGGCCGAGCAGCTACACCCCGTCGCGGCAAGGAAGAAGAAGCTGCCAACGACGCATGGCGAAGAGTCTACCACCGGGTGCCTGCATTCCCTGGAAGCGGGCACCCGGTGTAGGTTCTCAGTCGTCTGCGTTCTCGGGCGCGCCGAGGTGAAGCCGTTCGCCGTGCCGCTTCGCGTCGCGGTTCATCTTCACCACGCTCGCGATGGTGGCGACCGCCATCGCAGCGACGATGAAGCCGAGCGACATCCAGGTGGTGATATCGGGAACGGGCACATGCTCGCCACCGTTGATGAAGGGCAGTTCGTTTTCGTGCAGCGCGTGCAGCACCAGCTTGACACCGATGAAGGCGAGAATCGCCGCGATGCCGTACTTGAGGTACACGAGACGGTCGAGCAGGCCACCCAACAGGAAGTAGAGCTGACGGAGACCCATTAGAGCGAACACGTTCGCGGTGAACACGATGAAGGGGCTGCGGGTGATGCCGAAGATAGCCGGGATGGAGTCGAGCGCGAACAGCAGATCAGTGGTGCCGAGCGAGACGAGCACGAGCAGGAACGGAGTCCACATGCGCTTGCCGTCGACTGTGGTGCGCAGCTTGCCGCCGTCGTAGTGCTCGCTGATCGGCATGACCTTCTTCACCTGGCGGATCACCCAGCTGTCGCCGGCGTGCGCGTCTTCGCCGGGCTTCACCTGCTGCCATGCCGTCCAGATGAGCCAGGCGCCGAAGATGAAGAAGATCCAGATGAAGCGCTCGATAAGGGCGGCGCCTGCGAGGATGAAGATGCCTCGGAAGATCAGGGCGAGCACGATGCCGATCATGAGTGCGCGCTGCTGGTAGGCGTGCGGCACCTTGAAGCTTGCGAGAATCAGCACGAACACGAAGAGGTTGTCGATCGACAGGCTGTATTCGGTGAGCCAACCAGCCAAGAACTCGGTGCCGTGCTGCACATCCCCCAGCAAGAAGATCGCGCCGGCAAAGACGAGCGCCAGCAGCACGTAGAAGCCCACCCAGAGGCTGGCTTCGCGCATGCTTGGCACGTGCGGGCGCTTGATGATGAGAAGCAGGTCGATGATGAGGATCGCGACGAGCAGGATCATCGATCCGATCTCGAACCAGAACGGAAGAACAGGGGTCACAGCATCTCTTTCGGTGCGGCGCGGGCGCGCGAATGAACCGAAAGTCTCTCCCCGGCGAGGCTCCCCGCGAGGCGGCGGAACGTCACCGCGTCCGCACCGGCCGGGCCACGGAGCACGGCGTATTGACGACACGGACGAAACGGAATACTCCCTTTCGAAGGCACCATCATACCCCGCCATGCCGGAAGCCTCGCCGAGGCGCGATCGCTATTCTCAGCGGTGTCTGGCGAATGACTCGCTACGATGTGATCCTCAGCAGACGAAAGGATCCTCGTGACCGACCGTTCCAACCCGCCGATCACGCGCAGCGCCGAGCGTGGCCCGGGGCCGGCTTCCCGCACCCTCGCCGCATTCATCTTCGCCAGCCGCTGGCTGCAGGCACCGCTGTACCTCGGCCTGATCATCGCGCAGGCCGTCTATGTCGTGCTGTTCTTCGTGGAGCTCTGGCACCTGATCGACAACGCGATCCTCGCCGGGCATATCAGCGAGACCGAGGTCATGCTGAGCGTGCTCGCGCTCATCGACATCGTGATGATCGCGAACCTGCTCATCATGGTGATCATCGGTGGCTACGAGACCTTCGTGTCGAAGATCCGCGTCGAGGGCCACCATGACGAGCCCGACTGGCTTTCGCACGTCAACGCGAACCTGTTGAAGGTCAAGCTCGCGATCTCGATCATCTCGATCTCCTCAATCCACCTGCTCAAGACCTTCATCGAGGTCGGTCGCATGGACGACGGCATCGTTCGCAATGCCGACGGCACGGTGCTCTACTCATGGGATGGCGTGTTCTGGGAGGTCATGATCCACCTCGCCTTCATCATCTCGGCGCTCGCGCTGGCCTGGATCGACAAGATGAGCCATCAGCACCCCGCTCCCCCGAAGAGCGAGCAACTCACCGCTGGTCGTTTGGAGGCCTCGCTGCGGAGTGCTTCCCCGGCAGCCGATGCAACCCCCAGCTCTGACGGCTATGTCACCGTCCGGCTCCCCGCCGGGTCGCAGCTTCCCGAGGGTGCCCGCATCGTCGACTGATTGACTCGCTGCACGCAAGATAATGGGGCCCGGCATCTGCCGGGCCCCATTTTTGCGTTCAGATCAGAACTGGTTCATGGTGTTGTCTTTGCCGCCAGCCTTGAGTGCGGCGTCACCGGCGAAGTACTCCTTGTGGTTGTCGCCGATATCGCTGCCGGCCATGTTCTGGTGCTTGACCGTGGCGATGCCTTGGCGAATCTCTTCGCGCTGCACGTCACGCACGTAGGTGAGCATGCCCTCGTCGCCGAAGTAGCCCTTGGCGAGGTTGTCGGTGGACAGCGCGGCCGTGTGGTAGGTCGGCAGGGTGATGAGGTGGTGGAAGATGCCAGCACGGGCGGAGCCATCGCGCTGGAAGGTGCGGATCTTCTCATCGGCGAGGCGAGCAAGCTCGGTGCCGTCGTAGTCGACGCTCATCAGGCTGTCGCGATCGTAGGAGGAGACATCGGCGCCCTGCTCCACGAGCGCGTCATAGGCCTGCTGACGGAAGTTGAGGGTCCAGTTGAACGAGGGGCTGTTGTTGTAGACAAGCTTCGCGTTCGGGATGACCTCGCGGATCCGGTCGACCATGCCGGCGATCTGCTCGACGTGCGGCTTCTCGGTCTCGATCCACAGCAGATCCGCGCCGTTCTCCAGCGAGGTGATGCAATCGAGCACGCAGCGATCCTCACCGGTGCCCTTGCGGAACTGGTAGAGGTTGCTGGCGAGGCGCTTCGGGCGCAGCAGCTTGCCGTCGCGCTTGATGACCACATCGCCGTTGCCGAGATCGGCGTCGGAGATCTCTTCGACGTCGAGGAAGGAGTTGTACTGATCGCCGAGGTCGCCGGGGGTGTTGGTGACTGCGAGCTTCTGGGTCAGACCGGCACCGAGCGAGTCGGTGCGGGCAACGATCACGCCGTTGTCGATTCCGAGTTCGAGGAAGGCGTAGCGCACTGCGTTGATCTTCGCGATGAAGTCCTCGTGCGGCACGGTGACCTTGCCGTCCTGGTGACCGCACTGCTTCTCGTCGGAGACCTGGTTTTCGATCTGGATCGCGCAGGCGCCTGCTTCGATCATCTTCTTCGCGAGCAGGTAGGTCGCCTCGGGGTTGCCGAAGCCGGCATCGATATCGGCGATGATCGGCACGATGTGGGTCTCGTAGTTGTCGATCTGCGACTGGATGAACTCGACCGCGGTGTCATCACCGGCGCGGCGTGCTTCATCGAGCTTCGAGAAGAGCAGGTCGAGTTCACGGGCGTCGGCCTGGCGCAGGAAGGTGTAGAGCTCTTCGATGAGCGCCGGCACGGCGGTCTTCTCGTGCATCGACTGGTCGGGCAGCGGGCCGAACTCGGAGCGGAGCGCGGCGACCATCCAACCCGAGAGGTAAAGGTAGCGCTTGTTGGTGGTCTGCAGGTGCTTCTTGATCGAGATCAGCTTCTGCTGACCGATGAAGCCGTGCCAGACACCGAGCGACTGGGTGTACACCGAGGAGTCGGCGTCGTACTCGGCCATGTCGCGGCGCATGATGTCGGCGGTGTACTGGGCGATTTCGAGGCCCGTGCGGAAACGGTTCTGCGCACGCATGCGAGCGACGTGCTCGGGGTTGATGGCATCCCAGCTCGAGCCGTTCTGCTCCTTGAGTGCCTCGATGGCCTCGATGTCGTTCTGGAACGCAGTCATGCTGACTCCTTTGTGTGATGGCGGCTAGCTCCGATGTGAACTACTTCTACTCTGCGGCACGCTAGACCCCCACCACCAACGAATCAGAGGGTGAAGATTCGCAGAATTTCTGCTCTACGGAAAAGTTGGTGCCAGCTCAGGCACGGTTGGCACCGCAGACGAGGAGCGCGTGCTGCGCACTGCACCGACCACAGGAGCCGATATGCTGTCAGCGGCCCTGAATGGGCCGAGCGCGAGTGGCGGAATTGGCAGACGCGCTGGATTTAGGTTCCAGTGTCTTCGGACGTGGGGGTTCAAGTCCCCCCTCGCGCACGCTATACGGGATACGGGCAGAAGCCGACACCGGCTTCTGCCCGGCGTGCGGATGGCGCGCAGATACAGGGCCCCTCTGGCAATGAGCTCACACGACCACCTGCATCAGTTATTCCCGCGCACAGCTTCGTCTCCCGGGGCCGCACTCCGCGGGTGCGACCGTCTCGCGGCATTCGCGGTGACTCCATTGGCAGAATGGATGCCAGTAGTGTCGAATCTCAACAGTGGGTGCGAACCTCGGTCAGTACTGATCCAGTGGGCACCAAAATAGGAGCATCACGATCAAGCTACTGCGAGCGCAGGCAGACCTGACCGCACCCGGAACCACAATGCCAACTCCTTTGCCGCCCGCCCGGAGGTAACAGCGGTCGGAACTTCAGCGATATCGGCGAAGGAGTCCCTGAACCCGTCAGGCGCGGGAACACCGTCAGACCGCATCGCCCGATAACCCATGGTCCAGTCGTGGAACTGGCGAGTCAGACTCCATTCATCGACGCCAACGCGAATGTTCGTGTGCCGACGATCTCGTTGAATCTTGAGCATGAGTTCGTCAATCGCGGCAGGTTCACCTTCAAGGAATTGAATGAACCGGTCGTTCCGGTACAGCAACAGTCCCGTGATACCAACGGCACTGTTCCGCGACCGCGCATCCGAGAGCAGCAGTTCGAGGTCTTCTTCGTAGAACCTGGTTACCGCGAGACTGGAATACACCAGGAACCGGAGCGTCCCCTTCGGCAAGAGCGTATTCTCAGCTCCCTGGACAGAGTCACGCATCGTCCGAACCACCTTCGTTCATCCCAGGCAGCGACTGAACTGCCTCCATCGCTTCGTCGAGGGAACCGAACTGCCCCAATGGTCGGGAGAGCATGTCCCATGCCATGGCATGACTTTCATGAGCATCATCGACGTAGCCTAAGAATTCCCCGAACCTGCTTCCCACATAGAAGTCATCTTCAACTCGCGCCCACGTCGTGTGAACGCTAGAACGACCGTTGTTCACCTGCCGCGCCCCCTTACTGCCCGTTTCAGCTGGGCGGGTTCGCACAGAAGGCGAATCATCGCTCGGGTCACCTCGAAAATGTACTGCCCGCCAAAGCTCATCAGTAGCCCTTGCGCCTCCGGAGAGAATCCGGTAGCGCAGCCAAAGGACTTCTGACCCGACTGGTCTGGGTGGGAAGCCTCAACGAACATCCGCAAGTGCAGGCACCATTTCTTGGAGTATCCAGTTCCCGGGGACGTGAACCTCGCTCACTCAACAGCAGTTGACCGCTTCTGACGCTCAACACCGAAAGCGAACACCCACCTGTCGGGTAGATCGGAATGTCACCTCAGCGCCCAACCGCTATGACCCCCATAAGTGGGGATGGCCCGCATGCGGCGCCGCAAATACGTTTGAACTTTGAGCGCCAAGGGGCGTGCGAGAAGCCCAACACGGCTTGCCAACCCCATGATGCGGGTCGAACACAAACGCAACGGACTGAAGAACGACTGTTCTCGGAGCAGTCAAGAACTCACTGACATGGATAAGGGGTGGAGCACCGTGAGCAGGACACGACAGGCTTCAGGTAAAACCGCATTGGCATTTCTGGTGGCGGCCGCAGGGTCACTCATCGCGGTGAGCGTGCCGAGCCCGACTCAAGCGAGTGTGCCCGATCCTCCAGCATCTGAGCAATTCCAGGCACCCTTATGCTCTGGGAACACCAGCTATGACCCTCGGGAGCACACTGGCATCTCCGACGACCTGAGTGTTGTGTTTGGCCAACGCCTCTCGGACTACAACGCAGGCAGAATGGTAATGCTCTACAACACGGCCGGACTCAACCAGGGCGATCCGCCGATTTGCGGAACGCGTCATGTTGCCGGTGTCGGAGCGGTGTCAGAGTGGATGTACTGCACCGATATGGACTACAACACCTGCGCCGAAACAGACCAAGAAGGTCGCCTGACACATCAAGGCGGCACGATCATCGAAGGCCTCGAGGACCGAGCTTCCAACCCCAGACTTTCCGCTGATCAAGAGCGGCTCGTCCGATATATCCTTACCAACGATCTTCAAGTTCTTGATCACAACAATCTCGTCTCGGCGAGCGACGAAAATGATTACAGCCGCGATCTACGACAACTGGCAGTGTGGTGCATCACTGAAGACCAGGAAAGCCTCACAGGCAATATCGCAAGCTACTGCGACACCAACTTTTCTGAACTCAGGCAGCAAGAGATCCTCGACTCGCTCTCCGCAGAACCTACGTTCACGTCGGTCGTTACTCCACATGTGGACCAGATGACCCCTCGGGTTGGTGAGACAGTGGTGATCGAGGTGTCCACCAACGTGTATGCCTCGCCCATCTCGATTGACGCGCCAGGTGCGGAAGCCGAGATCTGCTCCCAGTCTGCGCTGCTCGCGCACTTCGAAAATGGGCAGCTCGTTGTCAACCCGTCAACCGCATCATCCGAGACCATACATCTGTGCCTGACATGGGAGACATCCGGGTCGAAGCAAGTGCGACTCGCAGTGACGCCCTCAGAAAGCACTCCCCAGGCGCTCTCGTGGGTGCAATCTCCGACGCTGATCGAAGAGAAACCCTGTCAGGTCTATTCGAACTTCAACTCCGCGCTGGGAATGACACTTAGTACAGAGCTTGTTGTCGACGTGGCCGCGGCCGAGAATCCCATCGACCCAGGTGCGCCCGGCGAGCCTACCGCCCCAGAAGAAGCGGTAAACCCTCCTCGAACGAGCGAGACCACGGAGCCACAGGAAGCCGCAGCTGCAGGAAGCTCGCAGCGCCCGAACGACAGGCAGCTGGCTTCCACAGGCGGCAGTTCGATGCTTGGAGTAGGCACCGCAGCCTTCTTGCTTGCCGCGGGAGGTGCAGTCCTGGTACTCGTGCAGAAGCGCGCACGGCAGGTCGCGGTCACGTCCGGCACCCAGGTGGATCATTCTTGAGTGCGGTCTTGCCCCCAAGCGGCTCGAGTCGGTGACAGCTGCGTGGGGCCACGAGTGCGACTTGCTCGTTCATCATGATCCCGTGGTTGACCAGAGCCAGGCGGCCGAGGCAATCCCGCCGGTGCCACCCCTCCCCCAGTGCGGGACCGTCTGCACAACGCATCCTGCGAAGTATTCCAGCGCAGGGTGCGTTGTGCGTTGCTCTGCAGGGAGCGTGACTCCATTCTTGAGTCGAGCGAGCATTCCGGGATACGGCTGAAAAACACATCGCCCACGACGAAAACACCCCGGCCCTGGCGGGTCTCATGCGCTGAACTGTCACAGATAGCGCTCAGGTCGCTGATGCGCTGCGCATTCGGGCGAAACGGTCGTCATTCGCTGGCAGGTTCGGCCCTTTCCTAGTGACGCTCAGTTTCCTCGCCCAAGCGATCATCCACTCAGTGCCGCAGATAGGGGGCTACGAGGATCGGTTGCAGATGGGCTCGCGAGGGTGTCGTGCTTCTTCGACGATGATCCCCACGTGCGGGCAGCCCCTGCCCCGCAATATATGCGAGGGAGAGGGGTGCATCCACCTCGCACAGCACCACTGCATCCTGTTCCAGGAACTCGTTGCGGTGCAGGGTTTCCCGGTTCTCATCGGTCCTGGGGCGGGTGGCCCCAGTTTGATCGCTTCGCTCAATGTGAGCCTGCCAGCCCCCGATCGAGCGCGCAGGCGCGCACATCGTGTCTCTTCGCGACCCGGGCAATTGGAGCCACTGGTCTGGTTTCGTGGCGACTCCTACGAAGCCAACGGACACTTGCGAACAGCTGGGAATGCTAGCGACCACACTCCTGACCGGCCGAAGCTCCCCCGGTGAGATGTCGCATCACCGAAAGCAGACCGCCCACCGATCGCCCATTACGCCTCGGACATGCCTTCTTGGCGCCTACACAGCGTGATGGGTCGCTGTGCCAAAGCCCAGCGACCCATCACTTTCAATTCGGTCAGCAGCCAGCGGCGTCGTTGACCCTCACCCGGCAGGAGCCGCGATCATCAGCCCCGTACGGCGCGGCGACGATGCGCGATCCACACTCCGCTTCCTGCGGTCAGCAGCATTGCCGCGACCAGTCCGGCCCACACGGGCGCGGTGCTCCCCGTGCGCGCAAGTTGCTGGGCGCTTTCCTGACCCTCTGCACCAGGGGCGACTCCCACCGCCGGCGCAGCAGGGCTGCTCGGCTCGGATGAACCGCCCGGAATCACGGGACTTGCGGGCTCGACGGGAACAACGGGGTACTCCACTGCAACAGTGAGCCCAGCGGTCAAGACGTCAGTCACCTGCGAGCGGAAGTTCGAGAAGACCTGGCAGGGCTTTCCGTCAACGATGCTCGGCGACTGCACCCACCCGAGCGCCTCACTCGAAAGGGTCTCAGGGAGTGCCGAGAAGCCGATGGCATGCGTGCCGGCTTCCTGCCATGAGACGCAGAGCGACACCGTCGCCTGCGCAGCATCACCTGAGCTGACAAGCAGCACACCATCAACGATGTTCGCGGTGCCCTGAGACGCAGGGCAGACACTCACCGTGGCGCCAGGGGCATCGATCGTGATCGGCGTGCCGAACAGGTTCGTGGTCAGCGTCACCTCGACGGTATCGTCGATTCCAATGCTCGCTTCGCTCGAAGCCGCCGACAGGGTTGGCTCGAAGAAGGGATCTGCAGGCAGCGCGTCAAGCATGGCCTGCTTCTGCGCATCAGTGAAGTTTGCCGCGCAGAACGCCTGCAACAGATCGAAGTCCCCTCCGTCGGGGTCAGAGACGCACCACACCGACCACTGCCGGTAGGTGCGCGATTCCCCGTTCGCATTGCCGATCACCAGGGGTGATCCGTTGACCATCACCGTGAGATCAGTGGTGAGAATATGTCGGATGAGGCGTTCCTGCGAGGCATCGAGCCGTGGGTTCCCGTCAAGGTCGAGCAGGCCGTCGACAACGACATCGCCCTCAACGAGACGCCCCTCGGCGTCGGTTGCCGAGCAGGTGAGACTGTGAATATCTGTGCAGTACAACCATTCAGAGACAGGCCCACCCAGCTCGGCTTCGTAGCGGGTGCCGCACACCGGCACCTCTCCGTCGACGTTCATACCCGAGTTGGCGTACAACATGACCATCTTTCCGGCGTTGTAGTCGGTGAGTCGTTGTCCAAACACCTCACTCAAGTCGCTGATCGGGTCGTTCATCGGGTGCAGGGGGTCGAATCTCGTCGCGCCCTCGCACAGCGGGGCCTGGAATGGCTCTGCAATCTGTGGGTTCGGGGCGACGGGTTGCACCGCCTCAGCGGGCACAGTGCCGACGAGCGCCATCATCACTCCGATGACAGGCACGAGGAGCCCCATCACCGCACCTCGTATCTTGCGTCGTCTCATAAGTTTGTCCCCTCAGAATCTTGCGTACCGTGGACCCCGGGGCACGTGTTTTGCACCCTGCACCAGAGTCAACCTCTCAACTTCGAACGCGCCTGCACGGCACCCGGCCGCTTGACGCACCTGACTATGTTCGTTGCGGGATCCGCCGTGAACAACCCCCACTGATTGGGGTTTTGAGCACCCCAGAAGCGCTGTAGCTTGGTGCTGGTCACTCGACCATCTCGGCGGCCCTGTGACCCCACACAGGCCAGGCCCGAGGCCCACGCCCAGCGCTCCCAGAGCTCCTTGGGCGGTGGTGAGCGGTGCCGGGTCGTCCCCCATACCCCGATCCGATGCCGCTCACCACTTTGCGGTACTGTGCGAGTGAGGTCGCGTTCTCACGAGGGCGCCGTTCTATTCACTCGGGCTGCGTCCCGATCGGAGCGCTGTGCCCTGGAGGGACCATGATCAACATTGGGGTTATCGACGATCATGCGGTGATCGCGCAAGGCGTGACAGCGCTGCTGAACGCTGAGAAGGATATTGAGGTCGTCGCTACTGCGACTTCACCGAACGGTCTGCCTCGACCGCCACACCCCTATGACGTGGTGCTTTTGGATCTGTCTCTCGGCGACGGCTCGACCACCAGCGACAACGTCGCAGCAGTGAGCAAGCTCGCCAAGAAGGTCATCGCCTTCACGAGCGGAGAGCAGCCCCACCTGATCCGCGAGGCGACCCGTGCGGGGGTGGCTGCTGTGGTGCGAAAGTCGGCTCCGCCGCAAACGCTCGTCAGCGCGATCAGAGCAGTGCACGGCAACACCGCGGTGCCCGATGCTGAGTGGGCTGCGGCGCTCGAAGCCGACCGCGGCTTCGTCGCCACGCTGCTCACGCCCCGAGAGGTCGAAGTGCTCGCACTGTACGCGGGCGGCGAGCCTGCGAAACGCGTGGCCAGGGCGTTGTTCATCTCGGAAGACACGGTGATCGACCACATTCGCAATATCCGCGCCAAGTACGCCGATCAAGATCGGCCGGTGAGTTCGAAGATTGATCTCTTCCGCCGCGCTGTGGAGGATGGCATTCTGCGTATCGATGACTGATTCAGCTTCTCGTATCGAGCTTCTGAACCGGCGATTCGCCGGTTTCGTCGCGCTCGGCGGTCTCGCTCTTGGCGCGATGTGGATCGCAGAGCAGTGGCTCTCCCCCACGCGGCAGGCCTGGTGGGCGATCGCGGGGTATGCCGTGCTTCTGCTTGGCCTGCTCATCGTTGCTGTGGGGGCAACGCGGATGCGGAGCCGCACGCTTTACATACTGCTGTGCTTGATGGTCGTGCTCGGCTTCCTGTTGCAGGTGCTCACATTCCAATCACTCACCGGGGAAATCTCTCCCGAGGTGTGGCAGACCGGCTGGATGCTCACCGGCGTGTATCTAAGCTTCATTGCGCTGCTGCGGCGAGCCTCGCACCCGTATCTGACGATTAATCTCTTCGCTGCACTCGTCGCTACGTTTCCCGCGCTGTCATTCTGGTTCGATTCAGGGTTCGTGACGGTGCACATGGTGGTCGTCACACTGGTGCAGTTCACGAATGTTGGTTACCCGGTCGTGTTGCTCGCTCTGCGCGCGCGTCTTATGCACTACGGTGCCCGCCAGGATCGTTGGCGTCAGCGTGCGGTCGACGCGGCAGCGACGCGTGAAGAACTGCGTGAGGCACGGCGGCTCGGTAGCGCAGTGCATGATCGCGCGCTGGGGGTGCTCACTCAGGTGATGTGGAGCGGCGGTGCCGTAGACAATGCTCTCCGCTCCTCGGCCCGAGCAGCGCTGACGCTTCTGGAGGAACAAGAGCGACGCAGTGCCGGTGAAGTCAATGTTGAGGAGATTGACGCAGTGCTGCCGAGCGACTTCGCTCAGATCGATCCCGAAGTCTCGGTCGTGGTGCTTCGCAACGAGGGCACTCTCCCGAGCATCGTGATTGCTTCGCTCCTGGATGCCGCGCTTGAGGCGCTGCGCAACAGTGCGAAACACGCGCCAGCTGCACACCGTAAGGTGCTGATCTCGTTCCAGGATGATTGCGCACGGGTGGTGGTGTCTGATGATGGGCCCGGCTTCAGTCCGTCAATCATCGGCGAGAATCGGCTCGGGGTCTCAGGCTCGATTGTGGCCCGAATGAGGGATCTTCCCGGCGGAGAGGCGCGGGTGGTCACATCCCCAGGTTCGGGAACGGAGGTGGTGCTGACGTGGAGACGCGTGTAGGCGGCGGGACAATGTCGCCGTCCCACTTCAAGCGACGTGATTCCACCTGGGTCCCGCTGCACCGGCCGGGGCCGATGATCTGGCTATTGATCATGCTGCTGGCAACACCTCTCATTGAGGCTGCGCTGAAACGCGACGTTGACGCGGCGGCGGCGTCCGTGGTCGTGTGGGCGGCGGTTGCAGCGTGTCTGGGCACAGCAACATACCTGAGTGGTTTCCACCCGGCACTGCACAGGTTTCGCAGGAGCCGCGTTGCCATTATCGTCGCGTGCGCCTACGGCACCGCCGTGATCAGGGTAAACCTCAACACCACCGAATACCTGCCCTCGCTGTTCACATTTGCGATGGTGCTCGTCATCTTGGTGCTGCTGGAGGGGCATCGGGTGCTGGCACTCACTGCGGGCATGCTGATGCTGGCGGCTGCGGCTGTGCAGGTCGTTGCGAACGGGCCGAGCCTGCGCGAGTTTCTCTCGCTGGGCTATCTCTTGTGCATGCTGCTGTTGGCCCTCGCTTGGGTCGTCTATGTTGGCCGCTTGCTGCGGGCTGGCAACACGTTCGACTCCCGGGCAGCTGCGCTCCTGGATGCCCGCAGAGCTGATGCTCGTGAATTGATCCGCTTGCGGCTGCACCATGCACTCACCGATTCCGGCACGAATGACGTGCTGAGACGCCTCACCACCGCAGACACTGTCGACGAGGAACTGATGCGCGATGTTCGCATGGCTGAGGCGAGCTTGCGCGACCAGCTCAGCGCCCCCATCTTCAATCACCCGGCGATGACGTCCGAGGTCGCGGCAGCCAGGCGGCGCGGCGTTGCCGTGCGATTGACGGGAGAGTCGCTCGGTGCTCAGCGAGGGGGCACCGTGGGGTTGGCGCTTGCAACGCGACTTGCGAGTGTCTTGCGGGGGCTGCACGCCGGCAGTTCCGTGGTGATTCGTCACCGGCCGAGCACGGCAGCAGACACGTTCACTGTGGTCATCGAGGCCGACGATGAAGTCTCCCAACTGACATTCAAGGCCAGCGGAGAGGTGCTGAGTGATTGATCACTCGCGTGTGATGGGCGGATCAGCGGGCCCTCAAGAGGCAGCACCGACCGCCGCTGGCGCAGCCGTCGTGCTGTTGCACGGCTTCGAAAGCAGACCCCTCACCGGAAGGCCCTGCTGATCCCAGCACCGAGCTGCGTCAATTGCATCCAGATCACAAAGCGGTGCACGGGCCGCAGCAGCGGCTGCAGCAGGCGGCGGATCCGCGTTCCGCGTTCCAGGTTCCGCTCCCACGCGAGGGAGGTGCGCAGCTGGGTGCCACCGGCGGCCTGTTCGAGGGCGATGCGGATCCGTTTCGTGTTGCTGCGCGGAGCGTCTGGCCATGAGAAGCGCCACTCGATGAGGTGCAGGGGCTCGCGTGCGGTGAGTTCGACGAGCGAGGCGCGGTAGTGGGGGTTGACCCGCAGCGGCTTCCCGTCAGGGCGCTCCGTGCGGGTGAGGGCGCGCCAGCTTGAGCCGACGCACACGCGCTCAGGAACATCTTCGACGCTTGCGGTGCCCGGCTCCCACTCCGCGAAGCGGGCGGGATCGTCGAGCAGCGCCCAGACGTGCTCTGGCGGTGCCGGCACGAAGCTTTCGGCCGAGCCCGTGAGCACTGCGGGGGTGATCCCCGCCTGAGGCAGGCCGGGGAGTTGCTCGGCCCCGGCGAGCCGGGTGCGCACCTCATCGACTTCTGCCCCGAGGCGGCGCAGCACGGCCTCGACGAATCCGCTCGGTTCGGCGATGAGTTCGCGCAGCACGGCTGAGGCATCGCCCTGGCGCGAGCCTTTCGATGCTCTGGTAAGAATGTCGAGCGCCTGCTCACCCCAGCGGTAGTCTCCCGTCTCATGGAAGGTGATCCGGCCGGACGGGGGTGCTGCGGCGGTGATACCCAGCGCGGCGAGTTGGGCGGCGTGCTGCGCCGCGACGGCTTCGCGCGCAGTGTCGAGCGTGATTCCGAAGCTGCGCAGCACCTGCCCTGCCGCCTGCTCACTCACCACGAGCGCGAGCAGCAGGTGGTCGACGCCGGCGGTGCGCTCCCCTGTGCGGGAGGCTTCCTCCATCGCAGCGAGTGAAAGTGTGTGGCTCGTGGCCGCGGCGGTCGTGAATTTACTCACCGGGTTCTCCTCGGAACGGGGATCGATGGGTCGATCCGTTTGGCATACTTCTTGTGCACCGCCTGACGTGACACCCCGAGCGCGTCAGCGATCTCCTGCCAGTTCATACCGGCGCGTAGTCCTGCTTCGACCTGTGCGAGTTCGAGACGTTCAGTGAGGGAACGCAGCGAGGCGATGGCGCGCAGGCCTGTTCGGGGGTCTCGCGTATCAGCGGCGGCTTCGGCGACGTGCAACGATTCCATATTGTCAACCTACATTGCCAAGCGACACTTCGTCAACCAAGGTTGCTCACAGTGGGCGGTCACCCCCGAGGCCGGCCAGACGCGCGGGCCCGGGGCGACCGGGATCCGCCGCCAGCGCGGCATCCGCGCGCATGCCCACCCACAGCTGTAGGATGCGAGCACCGTCACACGGTGGCATCGCACCGATCCGAGGAGCTCCATGGCCAAGAAAGAGCCGGCAATGTCACCCTCCGACACGCCAGTGGTCGAAGTACTCGACCGCGTTTCAGGCCCGCGCCGCGCCGAAGCCGACGAACTGCTCGCCCTCCATACCGACCTCAGCGGCACCGAAGGCTTGGTGTGGGCAGGCCGCATCATCGGCTTCGGCGAATACACCTACCACTACGACAGCGGCCACAGCGGACGCGCCCCCGAGCTCGCCTTCGCAACAGGCTCAGCAAAACACACTCTCTATCTCACGCCTGACTTCTCAGAACGCTGGCCAGAGCTTCTCGAACAGCTCGGGCCGCACCGCGCAAGCAAAGCCTGCCTCTACCTGACACGCCTCTCCCAGGTCGACCGGCGCGTGCTGCGCGAACTATTGGAGCGAACCCTCGCAGAAACCCGCGGAGCGTAAGACCAGGCCGCACCGGCACGACTTGTCGCCGCAGCGCGATCCTGTTAGGGTCGCTGCGGATCCTCCGCACCACCCACCGGCGAAGCCGTCGATCCACGCAACACGAACGAAGCGAGGTGAGCCCGATGTCAAGTGACAGTTGCAGTCATCAGCCGGGCTTCGTGCTCGCCTCTGCTGCCCGCCTGCACTAGTTGACGGCAGCCCGCGGCCCGGCGTCATATATCCATGCGCCGCGCGCTCAGAACGCCTGCGGCGCGACGCACCGCGCACGCGCCCCGCTGCGCGCCTCCTCGAAGGAGCCCTTATGGCCGCCCAGAGCACCCCCGTATTCGACGGAATCATCGACACCATCGAGCAACAACTCACGGCACGAGATCTGCACGCGCTGACACACACGCTGGCACCCCTCGCGCCCGCAGATATTCTTCCCCTCTTCGATCGACTCAGCCTACGGAAACGGGCCATCGTGTTCCGCCTCCTCAGCAAGGAGTGCGCCTTGCAGGTCTTTGAATCACTCGACCCAGAACTGCAGAGCGACCTCTTCGCGGGTCTGCACGATGCAGACGTAGCGCACCTCTTCGCAGAACTCGACCCCGACGACCGGGCCCGGCTACTCGAAGAACTACCCGCCTCGCTCGCCAACCGGCTGCTGCGCGGACTGCCCGAACAAGACCGCCTCGTCACCGCCACCATACTCGGCTACCCGCAAGGCAGCACCGGGCGGAGGATGACCACCGAGTGCGTGACGACCCGCGTCGGCCTCACCGTCGAGCAATCACTCGCGCGCGTACATGCCGGCCTCGACACCGCAGAGACCGTCTACACGATCCCGGTGCTCGACGCTGGCCGGCAGGTGGTCGGTGTCGTAAGCCTTCGCGACCTGCTCGGCGCAGCAGCAACCGCTCCCGTCGAAAGCTGTATGCAGTCGGCTCACACAGCCGAGGCCGTAGAACCGGCCGAGGGTGCGGCACGACGCTGCGCCGACCTCGCCTTACTCGCGCTGCCCGTCGTCGATAGTGAGCACCGGCTCGTCGGCATGCTCACCATCGACGACGCCGTGCGGGTGCTCGAACGAGAAGAAAACGAAGACACGGCCCGCCAGGGCGGCACCGAACCGCTACGGCGCCCCTACCTCTCGACACCGGTGCGCACGATCGTGCGCTCACGAGTGGTGTGGCTGCTGGTGCTCGCGATCGGGGCCACCCTCACGGTGCAGGTGCTCTCAGTGTTCGAATCAACCCTCGAACAAGTGACCGTGCTCGCGCTCTTCGTACCGCTGCTCATCGGCACCGGAGGCAACACTGGCAACCAGGCAGCGACCACAGTAACCCGCGCCCTTGCCCTCGGCGATGTGCGGCCAAAAGATGTCGTGCGCGTGCTCTCCCGCGAACTGCGCACCGGAGCCATGCTCGGGCTACTGCTCGGCGGTCTCGGCTTCACGATTGCGTCGCTCATCTACGCGCCGAACATCGGCGCGGTCATCGGGCTCACGCTGCTCGCCGTGTGCACCTTGGCCGCTGCTGTGGGTGGCTGCATGCCATTGCTCGCGCGAGCGGTGCGCGTCGACCCAGCAGTGTTCTCGAACCCGTTCATTTCGACATTTGTCGACGCGACCGGGCTGATCGTGTACTTCATGATCGCGAAGGCAATCCTGCAGCTGTGATGCCGAGTCGAGCTGGGCTGGCTTGCCGGAGTGCTTGCTTGCCGGCTGACTTGCTTGCTGATGGGCGCGTTCTCGTTGCGAGGGTGCACTCGGCTGGGACCGGTCGGGGGCTTGCACACGTGCAGAGGCCCCCGACCGATCGAGATCACCAACCGGTGCTGAGCACTCGGTCGAGCTGAGCGACGACGAAATCGGCGCTCTCGGCGGTGAGACACAGCGGAGGCTTCACCTTGAGCACATTCGATCGCTCAGAGGTGGTGAGCACGATCACACCAAGCTCGCGCATGCGCTCGCAGATCGCCGCAGCCTCCTCGGTGGCGGGCTCCATCGTGTCGCGATCGCGAACCAACTCGACACCGAGGTAAAGCCCTTCGCCGTGCACCGGGCCGATGATCTCGTGGCGCTCGGCGAGCGCGCGGAACCCCTCGGCGAGACGGCTGCCGACCTCTAGTGCGTTCTGCTGCAGCCCTTCCTGCTCCATGGCGTCGAGCACCGCGAGCCCCACCCGGCAGCTGAGCGGGTTGCCGCCCGCCGAGGAAAAGAACTGCCCCTGCGTGGCGAGCGCGTCTGCGATGCGCTTCGATGTGATCACCCCGCCGATCGGGAAGCCGTTACCCATGGGCTTTGCGATCGTGATGAGATCGGGCACGGTGCCCGACTGCTCGAAGCCCCAGAAGCTGGAGCCCATACGACCGAAGCCCACCTGCACCTCGTCGGCGATGCAGAGCCCACCAGCGGCCCGCACTCGGGCGTAGGCGTCGGCCAGATAGCCGTCAGGCAGCAGCACGCCGCCCGCGTTGCCCAGCACCGACTCGCAGATGAACGCGGCGACGTCGCGGCCGGATGCGGCAAGGGCGTCGAGTTCTGACCCGAGATCAGCGGCGTAGCGCGCGCCCACGCTCACATCGCCGGCCTCGCCGCGGTGCGTACCGCGGAAGCGATTGGGCACATCGGCGACGTGCACCCAGTCGGGCCTGTTTTCGAGCGCGTAGGGGTTGTCGTAGGCGCTCGTGGTGACGGCATCGGAGGCCATCGTCCAGCCGTGGTAGGCCTCGCGCAACGCCACCACGGTCTTGCGGCCGGTGGCGGCCTGCGCAAGCCGCAGCGCGAGGTCGACGGCTTCGGAACCTGAGTTCACGAGCAGTACCGTGTCGAGCCCCGATCCTTCTGGCAGCAGTGCGAGCAACCGCTCGCTGTACTCGGCCAGTTCGCGGTAGAGGAAGCGGGAGTTGGTGTTGAGGATGCGGATCTGGCGGTTCACCGCGTCGGCAACGCCGGGGTGCCCGTGCCCGAGCCCGGTCACATTGTTGACGATATCGATGTAGCTGCGTCCGGTGGTGTCGACGAGGTGGTGACGCCACCCTCGCTCGATCTGCATGGGGCGCTCGTAGTAGCGTTCCTGCGCGCTCGCGAAGATCTGCTGGCGTCGTGCCTGCTCGTCGCCGGCCTCGTCGCGCTGCGCCCACGATTCGAGGCCGAGCAGCGCGGCGGGGTCGTGAGTGAATCGCGACCAGGCAGGCACGCGCTCGGGCGCGATGAGCTGGGCTCGCCCGGCCTCGGGCACCTCGACCGAGAGAATGGGCGGTTCGATACCGTCGAGCGCGTCGCCGCGGCAGAGCGTTATGGCGAGCGGACGGGGCGCCTCGGAGGCACTCAGAGCAGCCACTCGCTCGCCCGCCGCCACC
Organism: Leucobacter sp. VD1; assembly: GCF_037150695.1. Classification (NCBI taxonomy): domain Bacteria; kingdom Bacillati; phylum Actinomycetota; class Actinomycetes; order Micrococcales; family Microbacteriaceae; genus Leucobacter; species Leucobacter sp. VD1. Next base: position 673,536 of record NZ_JBBCPO010000001.1, on the reverse strand, counting down.
TCAGCACCGAGTTCGACCGCGGCGGGAGCACCGTCGATCGACAGATACCAGCCGTGCGGCAGTTCGAGTAGCAGCCCGCGCTCGGTGGCTGCCGCTACCGTGCCTGCGATTGGAGTGGTCACGTCTCGTGTGTCACCACCGGCCACCCACACTTCGGTGCCGATCGGCCAGGTATCGGCCGCATCAGCCGCGTCGACTACAGTGCGGGTGAGCCGGTACACCCCGTAGGGCAGCACTGCGGCTTCGGCGCCGTCGCCCAGCGCGGCGGCAACGAGCTGCTGCTCGGCATCAGACGCGAGCCACTTGCCTGCATCGAGCGCCTCGCTCTCGACGCCCGGGTCGAGCACCGCCACCTCGCCATCGAACCCCGCCAACAGGGATGACAGCGGGTGCGGATCGGCCGCCACTGCGGGGGCCTGCGGCACCGCGAGCAGCTGCAGATCTGCCCCGTGGGCGACGCCCTGGAAGCCGAGACGAGCGAGCACCTGCTCGGTCGCTTCCGCGAGCGGCACCGCGGTTGCAGCTTCGAAGATCGCCTGCTCGCCCGCAATACGCTCGCGGGCGTAGTCGTTGCTGCCATCGATCTCCAGCTGACGCCAGCCGCTCGCAACGAGCACTGCCGCGCGCAGCACGATCAGCGGCCACACGGCCCGCGCTTCGGCAGCCGAAAGCGGGGCGACCCTGTGGAACGCGGCGATCGTGTCGAGCACACGCAGCGGCCGTTCCGGGTCGTGGTGCAGCATCGAGCTCGCGGTGACTGCAAGTTCGGACACCCGCCAGCCGTAGGCGAGATCACCCAGGTCGAGCATCACGTGCGGGTGCAGACGCCCATCGCGGCCGCGAAGGCCTGTCACGTTGTCGTCGGTGAGATCACCGTGGATGGCTTGGACGGGCAGAGCCTCGACCACACAGTCGAGCGCGCGCTGGGCCGAGTCGGCCATGTCGAGCACGCGCTGACGCAGCTCACCATCGGCGATGGCGGGTGCCAACGCCGCAGTCTGCGCGTGGGCGACTTCCATCACCCACATGTGATCGCGCTCGAGGCCGGGGTGGGTGAGATCGGCGAGTGCGTTCGCCGAGGCCGCAGCGAGGGCTCCAAACTCTTCGAGCACGACGGGAGCGAGATAGCCGGCGTCGACAATCGGCTCGCCCTCTGCGAATGCGCTGCGTCGCACCGCGAAGCCGCGCCAGCGCTGGGTCAAGGAACCATCGAGACCGGGCAGCACGGATGCAACACGCATCCCTGCGTCTCGATAGGCATCGAGCGCTGCGTGCTGAGCGTCGCGCTCGGCGTCGCTGAACACCGGGTTGTCGACGCGCAGCACGCTGCGGCCGCCGTCGGTTTCGATCAGCACGAAGTTGCGATCCTGGTTGCTGCCAAGCTCGTGCGCTTCGGCCTCGATACCGAAGCACTCGCGCGCGATCGTCGCGGCATCTGCCGCAGATACCTCGGGCCGAACCAGGCCCCCCTGCGATTCGCTCACTGTGTGTCCTCCCTCATTGGAATCCATCGAAGAATGTTGCCTTTCCGGCCGCTTGTCCAGCTGGCCGAGTTGCTCCCTGGCGACCGACCGGCCGAGCGTTCATCGGCCGGCCGACCAACCGACCGCCGATCATCGGCAGGACTGCCAAATGTCCGTTCAGCCCAGCTGCGAGCGGATCGCCGGCGCGAGCGCCGAAAAGGCGCGTGTGCGGTGCGACAGCAGATCTTTCTCAGCTGCCGTGAGTTCTGCGGCCGAACGCTGCTCACCATCGGGCTGGAAGATCGGGTCGTACCCGAAGCCGTGCTCACCGGCCGGCTGGCGCAGCACGCGACCGGGCCAGACGCCGAGTTCGCACACTTCACCAGCGCCAGGGCCACCGGTAAGGTGGGCGCCCTCACCAGGAGGCACCACCAGCGCGGCGGCGCATACGAAGCTCGCGGCGCGGTGCTCGTCTGCGACATCGGTGAGCTGCCACAGCAGGAGGTCGACATTTCCGGTGTCGCTGCGGGCGGGGCCACCCCAGCGGGCCGAGAAGATGCCGGGGCATCCGCCGAGCACGTCGACGGCGATACCGGAGTCATCGGCGATGGCCGGCAGACCCGTGTGAGCGGCTGCCGCGCGCGCCTTGATCAGCGCGTTCTCTTCGAAGCTCAGGCCATTCTCGACGGGCTCAGGCCCGTCGTATCCGATGAGCTCGATACCGGGAATCAGCGGCCCGAGAATGCGGCGCAGTTCTTCAAGCTTGTGTGCGTTGTGCGAGGCGAGCACCAACTGCTGCGTCATTGTCATCGCCCCCCAACGGTCTCGGTGCCGCTCGACGCGGACTGGGCGAGCGCGGCGCGCTGCACCTGCCCGAGCTCTGTGGTGCTCGCGAGCGCCAGGTCGAGCAGGGCGTCGAGCTCGGCGCGCTTGAACGGCGCGCCCTCGGCGGTGCCCTGCACCTCGACGAAGTCGCCGGAGCCGGTCACCACGACGTTCATGTCGGTCTCGGCGCGAGAATCTTCGACGTATGCGAGGTCGGTCATCGGAGTGGTGCCGACGATACCGACAGACACCGCTGCAACGCTGTCGCGCAGCGGCTGCGCCTTGCGAGCGATGTGACCCTGCTCACGCGCCCACTCGATCGCGTCCGCCAACGCCACGTAAGCACCCGTGATCGAGGCTGTGCGGGTGCCCCCATCGGCCTGCAGCACATCGCAGTCGATCACGATCGTGTTCTCGCCCAGAGCCTTCGTGTCGATCACGGCACGCAGGCTTCGGCCGATCAGTCGCGAGATCTCGTGGGTGCGGCCCCCGATTCGGCCCTTCACTGATTCACGCTGCATGCGCTCATTGGTGGAACGCGGCAGCATTGAATACTCGGCGGTGACCCAGCCGGTGCCCTTACCCGCAAGCCAACGGGGCACGCCGGGGGTGAATGACGCCGTGCAGAGCACGCGCGTGTTTCCGAAGGAGATCAGAGCACTGCCCTCGGCCTGGGCACTCCAGCCCCGCTCGATCGTCACCGGGCGCAGCTGCTGCGGTGTGCGCCCATCGGCGCGGGTCTGGTCACTCATGTGGTCTCCTTCGGTGGGGGGTCAAGTCGAGAGGATCGCTGCGGGTCGGCTCTGCCGGTACGGTACCGGCTACCACTGACATTCCTGCGCAGCGGCTTCGGTTAGCCGGGCAGCGTGATCGCGCCGGTTTCAAGACGGTCAACGGCGTCGATACCGATTCCGAGCATACGGCGGGCAAGATCGACAAAGCCCCGCGCATCCGCGCCCGTTGCCTCGTAACGAATGACTGGATCGCCTGAGGCCGGAGGCCGCAGCAGCCCCTGCTCGGTCAGCACGCGAAACACCTCGTTCGCGGTTTCGATGTCGCTCGATACGAGCGCCACATCGGGGCCCATAATGCTGGCGAGCACACCACGCAAGAACGGGTAGTGCGTGCAGCCGAGCACAAGCGTGTCGATGCGCTGCGCAATGAGCGGGGCCAGGTATTCCTCAGCAACAGCGTGCACTTCGGGCCCGCTGGTAAGACCGGCCTCGACAAGCTCCACGAAGCGCGGGCATGCTGCCGAGGTGAGCGCGATCTCAGGCCGCATCGCGAACAGATCGTCGTAGACGCGCGACTGAATCGTGCCCTGGGTGCCGATCAGCCCCACCCGCCCGTTGCGGGTGATCGCAGCAGCACTGCGCACCGTCGGGCCGATCACCTCGACCACGGGCACTTCGTAGCGCTCTCGGGCATCGCGCAGCACCGCAGCCGATGCCGTGTTGCAGGCAATCACCAACATCTTCACGCCCTGGGCCACGAGGTCGTCGAGAATTTCGAGCGCGAAGCTGCGCACCTCGGCGATCGGGCGCGGCCCGTATGGCGTTCGCAGCGTGTCACCGACATAGATCATCGACTCGTGCGGCAACTGATCTCGAATCGCCCGCGCCACAGTCAGACCGCCGACGCCCGAGTCGAATACGCCAATCGGCGCATCGCTCAACATGTCGCGGTTACTCACCTCACCAGCCTATCGCGCCGCAGCTCAGACAGCAGATCGCAGCTCAGGCGGAGATCCCCGCTGTTTCCTCCGTCTGGGCTGCGATCCACGCCCTGAACGGAGGTCCAGCTGAGGTCCAACCGCGATGCGCCCCCTGAACGTCGCAGCAGCGGCCCGAACGAGCTACGCGGTGGGCTTGATCCAGGTGTGGCGGTGCAACTCGGTGAGGCCACTGGCGGCGATCCCCTCGTAGTGTGCCCGCGATCCATACCCCTTGTTCGAAGACCAGCCATACTCGGGATGCGCCTCATGCGCCTCGCGCATCAGCGCATCGCGTTCGACCTTTGCACGCACCGAGGCCGCAGCCACGGACGCGCAACTGCGATCCGCCCCCACCCGAGTGCGCACCAGCAGCGGGCTGCGCAGCACCGGGCTGAGCCAATCATGCGAGCCATCGAGCAGGATCAGCGCGCGTTCAACCGCGACACCAGCCGCGTGCAACTCCAGCAGCGCCCGCCGCCCGGCCTCACCGAGCATCGCGTTGATACCGTGCTCGTCGATCTCCTCGGCGCTAGCGAAACCGACGGCACCGGCACCCCACAGACGCACTGCGGGGGCCAACGCCTCGCGGCGCTTCTCGCTCAGCAGCTTGGAATCGCGCAGCCCCTCGGGAAACTCATTCGTACCCCGCAGCACCGCGTGCACGCCTACAGCAACAGGCCCAGCCACCGCGCCGCGCCCCACCTCGTCGACCCCGATCACCATGTCGAAGCCCTCATCGAAGCACGCCGATTCGATATCGAGCGTGGGGTCTTTGGAAGGCGCGTCGCTGACGGAACTCTCGCCGGTCACTACTTGCTTGCCTGCTCGCGAGCCTGCTCAACACCGGTGAAGGTGCCTTCGGGCGTGCCCAGCCAGGTGAACCTGTTGAGCGGCCAGTTCAGCACGAAGGCCCGGCCCACGATCTCGCTCTCGGGCACGAAGCCGCGCCCCGGCTGATCCTGGTTGTAGCGGGAATCCTTGCTCTGGTAGCGGTTGTCGCCCATCACCCACACCGAGCCCTCGGGCACGGTGACGTCGAAGTCGATCTTCGACGCGCGGCCGCCCTCGCCCGGCGGGATCACGATATAGGGCTCGTTGATGGGCACACCGTTCACCATGACGCGCCCTTCAGCGTCGCAGCACTGCACCCTGTCGCCGCCGATGCCGATGACGCGCTTCACCACGTACTCGTTGCTCGTGTCGGCGGCGAGGCCGATGGTCTGCAGCACCTTCTCGAAGCCCTGAGGCGGTTCGCTGCCGCGCGGCAGCAGCCATCCGCCCGGATCTCTGAAGACCACGATGTCGCCGCGGTTCACACCGATCACATCGGGCACCAGCTGATTTACCAGGATGCGATCGTTCACCTGCAGCGTCTGCTCCATCGACTCCGACGGAATGTAGAAACTGCGCACCAGGAAGGTTTTCAGCAGGAACGATACGAGAAACGCAACCACCAGAATCACGATGAGATCGCGCAGGAACCCGAGCAGCCCGCTCCTGCGACGCCGAGGCCGCACAGCCGCTTCATTCATCTCGTATTCCTTCTCTCCTGCGCCGTCGATCGACCGCACCCGTCCATCCTGCCACTCACGCCCTGAGAACACAGAAACCCCCGCCGAAGCGGGGGTCGCTGTTCAGAAAAGCTCGACTCAGCGGTCGCGCTTCTCCTTGATCTTGGCCTTCTTGCCGGTGAGGCCGCGCAGGTAGTAGAGCTTTGCACGGCGCACGTCGCCGTGCGTCACGACCTCGATCTTGTCGATCGCGGGCGAGTGCACGGGGAACTTACGCTCCACGCCCACCTGGAAGCTGATCTTGCGCACCGTGAAGGTCTCACGCACACCCTCGCCGTGGCGAGCGATCACAACACCCTGGAACACCTGGACACGCGAGCGGTTGCCCTCGACGATGTTGACGTGCACCTTGACGGTGTCGCCGGCGCGGAAATCGGGAATGTCGCTCTTGAGCGACGCGGCATCGACGTGGTCGAGCTTCTGCATGATGATCTCTCTCTGCGCCCGCCGCAAGTCGGAACGCGGAATGAATGGTGAAAGTATTGAGGTGTTGGGCTCACGGCGTGTGCGGACCCTCGCGGCAGTGCCGCACCGTGGCACAAAGAACTATTATGCCACACGGATTGCGGATCGCGGATCGCGGCGAGCCTTCCCTGCGGCGACCCGCCGGTGCCGCAGCAATGTCAGTGGTCTCTGCGATCATCGGGGCATGGATATCAAGGAGCAGACCATCCGCGACGAAGCCGTCGAACTGCTGCGCAGGCTTACGGGTCGACACGACGCCGAGTTTCACGAGGGCCAGTTCGAGGCGATTCACGCGCTGGTTGCCGAGCACCGTCGGGCGCTGGTGGTGCAGCGCACCGGCTGGGGCAAGTCGGCGGTCTACTTCGTGGCGACGGCGCTGCTGCGCGCGCGGGGTGCGGGGCCGACACTGCTCGTTTCGCCGCTGCTCGCGCTGATGCGTGACCAGGTCGCAGCTGCTGAGCGCGCCGGGGTGCGGGCGGCGGCGATCAACTCCGCCACGATCGACGAGTGGGATCGCATCGAGCGCGGGTTGGCCGCTGACGAGATCGACGTGCTGCTGGTCTCGCCGGAGCGCCTGAACAATCCGAGCTTCCGCGCGCAGCAGCTGCCTGGGCTGCTCGCACGCATGGGCCTGCTCGTCATCGACGAGGCGCACTGCATCTCCGACTGGGGCCACGACTTCCGCCCCGACTACCGGCGCATCGCTGGGCTTCTGGCGGGGCTCGACCGGAACGTGCCCGTGCTCGCCACCACGGCGACGGCGAATGCTCGGGTGGTCGATGATGTGGTGGATCAGCTGGGGCACGACGTGCTGACACTGCGGGGCTCGCTGGCCCGAGATTCGCTGCGACTGGGCTGCCTGTCGCTGCCCACGCCCGGTGAACGTCTTGCCTGGCTCGTCGCTCACTTGGGCGAGCTGCAGGGCAGCGGCATCGTCTATGCACTCACGGTCTCGGCGGCAGAAGACACCGCCCGGCTTCTGCGCGATGCCGGATATGAGGTGGCGGCCTACACGGGCCGCACCGACCCCGAGGAGCGCGATCGCCTCGAAACCGCCCTGAAAGCGAACGAGGTGAAGGCGCTCATCGCTACAAGCGCCCTGGGTATGGGCTTCGACAAGCCAGACCTGGGTTTCGTCGTGCATCTCGGGGCGCCCTCCTCCCCCGTCGCCTACTACCAGCAGGTCGGCCGCGCCGGTCGTGGAGCGGCGAACGCCGATGTGCTGCTGCTGCCGGGCTCCGAAGACGCGGCGATCTGGAAATACTTCGCCACCGCCTCGATGCCCGATCCTGAACGTGCGGCCGCCGTGCTCGCCGCGCTCGGCGACCCTGGTTCCCCGCCGTTCTCCGCCCCGGCGCTGGAGGCGCGGGTCGATATCAGGCGCAGCCCCTTGGAACTGCTGCTCAAAGTGCTCGACGTCGACGGCGCCGTGCAGCGCGTGTCAGGTGGATGGGTCGCCACGGGCGTGCCTTGGCAGTATGACGCCGAACGCTATGCACGCATCGCCGCCGCCCGCGAGGCCGAGCAACGGTCGATGCTCGACTACGAACGCGGCGACTCGTGCCGCATGGAGTTGCTGCAGCGCGACCTCGACGACCCGAGCGCGACACCCTGCGGGCGGTGCGATGTCTGCGCGGGAGCGTGGTACGCCGCAGAGGTGCCGGCACAGGCGGCAGAACAGGCCTCCGGCCAGCTGCAGCGCGTGGGTGTGCCGATCGATCCGCGCAGCATCTGGCCCACGGGTGCCGATCGCCGCGGTCTCCCCGTGAAGGGCCGCATCCCGGAGGCCCAGCGCCCCGCCGCAGGGCGGGCCGTCGCTCGCCTCACCGATCTCGGCTGGGGCGGGCCGCTGCGTGAACTCTTCGCCGCCGGGACCGCAGACCGCCCCATCGACGCGCGTCTGATGGAGGGCGTGATCGCCACCTTGCGCGACTGGCCGTGGGAAGTGCGGCCCGTCGCAGTGGTCTCCATGCCGTCACTCACACGACCGCAGCTTGTTGCAAGCACGGCTGCGGCGATCGCCGAACGCGGCCGCCTGCCACTACTCGGCAGCCTCGACGTCGACGCTTCGATTCCCGTCGCGGGCCCCGGCGGCAACAGCGCCTTCAGGCTGGCGTCGGTGTGGAATCGCTTCAGCGCCGGCTCCGAGCTCGCCGCGGCGGTGGCCCAGACCCCCGGGCCGATTCTGCTCGTCGACGATCTCGTCGACAGCCGTTGGACGCTCACCGTCGCAGCACGCGCACTGCGCGAGGCCGGTGCGCCGTCGGTGCTCCCCTTCGCCCTCGCCAGCGTCGGCTGAACCGCAGGCGGCGCACCGCAGCTGCCCCGAGCTACGCCTCAGATCACAGCTGGCAGCCGGGGCACCAGTAGAGCTTTCGCGCCCCGAACTCTTCGAGCACGATGTTCGTGCCGCAACGTTTGCAGGGCGTTCCTTCGAGCTTGTACACCCAGTGGCGCTCGTCGCGCTCGGCGAGCGCCCGCTGGTAGCGCTCCCCCCCAAGACCGTCGATCGTGATCATCTGGCCCACGGTGATGCCGATGTCGAGGAGTTTTGCCCAGTCGTCCCACAGGTCTTCGAGCACGACGGGATCGAGGGTGTTCGCCGGAGTGTGCGGGTTCAGTCGCGCCCGGAAGAGCATCTCAGCGCGATACACGTTGCCGATTCCGGCGACGATGGACTGGTCCATCAGCACCAGCCCGATCGGTGTCTTCTTCTTGCGGGCGCGTGTCACGAAGCGATCCCGCTCGGCGGGGGTGTTCGCATTGGCGGGGTCGGGGCCCAGCTTCTGGATCACGGCATCGACCTCGGCAGGGGTGAGCACTTCGCAGGCGGTCGGCCCACGCAGGTCGGCGCACACGGTGTCGGTGAGCAACCGCACCCGCACCTGCCCGACGGGGTCGGGCGGGAACGTGCCATTCACAGCCTCGGCTTTGTCGCGTTCCGCCATGCGCACATGCGCAACGCGGGAGCGCCGCGGTGCCCCGATCGAGGTCACGGAGTCTTCGCCGGCACTGTCCACGGGGCCGTCGGCCACTCCTGCCATACCGGTTTGACCGAACTTGCCTCGACCGAACGGGCTGGCGTGAATCTGAATCGACGGGTCGACGGCCACGTCTCCGGCGAAATCCCAGGCACCGTAGATGCCGAGGTGCACGCGCAGCCAGTGCCCGCCCTCGAACTCGAGAAACATCTGCTTGCCCACGGCGCGAGCGTCGATCATCTCACGCCCACTGAGCAGCGCAGCCCCCTGCGAGAACCGACCCTGCGGGCTCGTCACCTCGGGTGCAGTGCCCACAAAGTTGACGCCGAACTGGCGCGCGATGCGGTGTACGGAGTGGCCTTCTGGCACGGCTCCCCCACTTTCTGCTCGGGTCGGCGGCTCGGATCGGGCCCGCTGTTGGCACGCACCGACGAGCGCACCGATCCGGCCCGCATGCGGCTCAGATCTGATCGACCTGCTTGCCGGCGATGGTGCCGGTGCGCTCGTACTCGCCGAGCTGGCCGATGCGGCGCACGTGACGCTCATCACCGGTGAAGGGCGTGTCGATGAACAGGTCGATGAAGCGGATCGCATCCGCGACGTCGTGCTGACGGGCACCGATGGAGATGACGTTGGCGTTGTTGTGCTCGCGGGCGAGCTGGGCGGTCGACTCGTTCCACACGAGGGCGGCGCGGATCCCCTCGACCTTGTTCGCGGCCATCTGCTCGCCGTTGCCTGATCCGCCGAACACCACACCGAGTGCGTCGACACCGTCACGCTCATCGCGGGCGACACCAACTGCCGCATTGATGCAGAACGAGGGGTAGTCGTCAAGCGCGTCGTAGGCCTCGGGCCCGTGGTCGATCACCTCGAAGCCGCGGTCGCGCAGATGCTGCTGCAGCTGCTGGCTGAATTCGAGTCCGGCGTGGTCAGTGGCAACGTGGATGCGCATGGGAACGATTCTATCGGGCTGCGGGCGAGGAGCCCGCGCGAAGCCGGAGCAGGCGTGCAGGCCCGCCCCGGCTCAGCAGGTTCAGAACTGCGGACCTGCGGTGCGACCGCGCTTGAGCTCGTAGAAGCCCGGCACGCTTGCAGCCGCGACGATACCGTCCCAGAGCTGCAGTGCGGTCTCGCCCGTGGGCGACGGGGTGACCACCGGGCCGAAGAACGCGACGCCGTTCACCGAGATGATCGGCACGCCCACGTCTGGGCCTGCGATATCCATGGCATGGTCGGTGTTGCTGCGCAGCTGCGTGTCGTGCTGCTCATCGTCGGCAGCTGCGGCGAGCGCGGCTGGCAGTTGGAGCGCGGCGAGCGACTCGGCGATGATCGCGTCAGTGTCGTTGCGTCCGCCGGGGTGGATGCGGGTGCCGAGTTCGGTGTAGAGCGGTCCGACGAAGTGTTGCCCGTGGGCTGCGCGGGCGGCTTCGACGACCCGGCCCATGCGCAGTCCTTGGCGCTGGCCTTCGGCGTGGTCACCTGCATCGCGGCCCTCGTTGAGGATGGCGAGGCTGATGGGGTGCCAGGCGACGTCGAAATTGCGCGCTTCGGCAACTTCGGCGACCCAGCGGCTGGTCATCCAGCACCAGGGGCAGATCGGATCGAACCAGAACTCGACTGTGGGTGCGGCAGTGCTCATGGGCTCAGTCTACGGTCCTGGCCTGGCTGCTCGGAAGGCGCGGCAGCGATCCTGAGCCTTCGCAAAGCACACAGGCATAGGCTTGAGGGGATAGTCATCAGAGTGCGGGCCGATCCTCCGTGAGATCCGGCCCCGGCACCGACCGCAACGCCTGAAGGAGCACTGTGTCCGGAGAGAACCTGACCCGCGTCGAAGCACGCGAGCGCGCCAGCATCGTCACCACTGAGAGCTACGAGGTCAACCTTGATCTCACGACCGGGGCTGAGACGTTCGCTGCGGTGACGACGGTGCGCTTTACCGGGCGCGCGGGGGCGTCGACATTCATCGATCTCATCGCTGATTCCGTGGAGAGCGTCGAGCTGAACGGCCGTTCGCTCGACCCGGCTGCGGTGTTCGCGGATTCGCGGGTGCAGCTGCCTGAGCTGGCTGAGCAGAACGTGCTGCGGATCGCGTCGACTCAGCGCTACATGAACACTGGTGAGGGGCTGCACCGTTTCGAGGATCCCGCCGACGGCGAGGTGTACCTGTACTCGCAGTTCGAGGTGCCCGATTCGCGCCGCATGTTCGCGGTGTTCGAGCAGCCTGATCTCAAGGCGACATTCCAGTTCACGGTTACGGCGCCTGCGCGCTGGCAGGTGGTGAGCAATCAGCCGACGCCCGAGCCTGTTGCGGCGGGCACGAAGGCGGGCGCGCAGGGCGAGAGCTGGCCTGAGCAGGCGATCGCCACCTGGAGTTTCGAGCCGACGCCGGTGATGTCGAGCTATATCACTGCGCTGGTTGCTGGGCCGTACCGGGTAGTGCGCAGCGAGCTGACGAGCCGCGACGGCCGCACGATCCCCCTCGGCGTGTTCTGCCGTGAGTCGCTTGCCGAGCATCTCGATGCCGATTACATCTTCGAGAAGACTCGTGAGGGCTTCGCGTTCTTCGAGGAGCAGTTCGACTACCCCTACCCCTTCGACAAGTACGATCAGCTGTTCGTGCCCGAATACAACATGGGCGCGATGGAGAACGTGGGCGCGGTGACGTTCACCGAGGCGTATGTGTTCCGCAGCCAGGTCACCGACGCGATGCGTGAGCGCCGCGTGGTGACGATCCTGCACGAGCTGGCGCATATGTGGTTTGGCGATCTGGTGACGATGCGCTGGTGGAACGATCTGTGGCTCAACGAGTCGTTCGCCGAGTACATGTCGACGCTCGGTGTGGCGGAGGCGACGGAGTGGAGCGACTGCTGGACCACTTTCGCGGCTTCCGAGAAGTCGTGGGCGTACCGGCAGGATCAGCTGCCCTCGACGCACCCGATCGTTGCCGAGATCCGCGATCTTGAAGATGTGCTCGTAAACTTCGACGGCATCACCTACGCGAAGGGCGCTTCGGTGTTGAAGCAGCTGGTGGCGTGGGTGGGTCGTGAGCCGTTCATGCGCGGTGTGCACGACTACTTCGTGAAGCATCACCACTCCAACACCGAGCTCACCGATCTGCTGACCGAGCTTGAAGCGCAGAGCGGCCGTGATCTCACGGAGTGGTCGAAGCTGTGGCTCGAGACCGCTGGCGTGAACACGCTGCGTCCGGTGTTCGAGCTCGACGAGGCCGGCCGCTACAGCTCCTTCGCGATCGAGCAGACCGCGATCGCCGAGTACCCCACGATTCGCCCGCACCGCATTGCGGTGGGCCTCTATTCCACGGTCGACGGCGCCCTGCGCCGCGTGCACCGCATCGAGCTCGATGTTGACGGTGCCCGCACCGAGGTGCCCGAGCTGGTAGGTGCCGAGCAGCCCGAACTGCTGCTGCTCAACGATGACGATCTCAGCTACGCGAAGATCCGCCTCGATGCACGCTCCCTCGACACGGCGGCTGCGCAGCTGGGTGCCATCGAGGATTCGTTGGCCCGCGCGCTCGTGTGGGGCACGCTGTGGGACGCGACTCGCGACGCCGAGTTCCCGGCATCGCGCTTCGTCGACATCGTGCTCGCGCATATCGCCCGCGAGACCGCTTCGACCACGCTGCGCACGGTGCTCGGTCAGCTGCTCCTCGCTGCTGAGAGCTATGTGGATCCCGCGCATCGTGAGGCCTCGCTCACCCGGGTCGCTGCGGGGCTGCGTGAGCTCGCTGAGACGGCGGAGCCCGGCTCTGACGCTCAGTTCCAGTTCGTGAAGGCTTTTGCGCAGCTGGCGGCGAGCGACTCCGATCTCGACAGGGTGCAGTCGCTGCTCGATGGATCCGCCCCGCTCAGCGGCCTCGATATCGACACCGATCTCAGCTGGGAGCTGCTCACCTCGCTCGCGGCGGGTGGCCGGGTGGACGAGGATCGGATCGCCCAGCAGCTTGAGACCGACCGCACCGCGAACGGCAACCAGTCGGCTGCGCACGCTCGCGCCGCGCTACCGGGCGCTGCCGACAAGCAGCGAGCCTGGGCTTCGGTGTTCGAGGACAGCGACAAGCCCAACGCGATCGTGCGTGCGACCGGCGCAGGCTTCACGCGAGCCCACGATCTGGCGCTGCTCGAACCATTCGTCGCACCCTTCTTCGACGCGCTGCTTCCTGTGTGGGAGTCGCGCAGTTACGCGATCGCCGAGGAGCTGATCGATGGCTTCTACCCGGCCCCGCTCGCGAGCGCTGAGCTTGCCGCGACGACGCGGGCGTGGCTCGACGAGCACCCTGACGCACCTGCCGCGCTGCGTCGCATGATCGTGGAGCACCTTTCGGGTGTGGAGCGCGCGCTGAACGCGCAGCGCACCGACCAGGAGGCCCGATGACGGGATTCCGGCTTGAAGGCGCCGAAGACGTTCCGGCTGTTGTGGGCAACGTCTTTGGCGACTTTGTGACGGCCTATCAGGTGCCGTTGCGCATCCTCCTCATCATCGTCGTCGCGGTGGTGTTGAACTGGGCGCTGCGTCGCGTGCTCATGCGAACGGTCACTCGTATCGTGCAGGGGGTGAAGCGTGCGCAGGACGTCGATACGACGTCTGAGATTCAGGCTGCCCCGTATGTGAACGCGCGCGCGGTGCAGCGCACCCGCACCCTCGGCACGGTGGGTCGCGCGATCATCACCTGGGTGATTGTGGTGATCGCGCTGATCCTGGTGCTATCCGAACTGCAGGTGAACGTGGGCGCGCTTGTCGCTTCGGCAGGCATTGTGGGCGCGGGCCTCGCTTTCGGTGCGCAGAACATCGTGAAAGACATCTTGAACGGCATTTTCATGGTGTTCGAGGATCAGCTCGGCGTAGGTGACATCGTCACGATCGGCGAGGTGAGCGGCACCGTGGAGGATGTGGGGATTCGCGTCACCCAGGTGCGCGCGATGGACGGCACGCTGTGGTTCGTGCGCAACGGTGAGATTCTCACCCTCGGCAACTCTTCGCAGGGGTGGGGTCGTGCGGTGATCGATGTCACGGTGCGCGCCGACAGCGACCTTGCGAAGGTGGAGCGGGTGACGCTCGAAACCGCGAAGAGTCTGATGCACGATCCTGCAACGGCCCGCAAGATCTCGGGCGAGCCTGAGGTGTGGGGTGTCGAGAGCGCCTTCGGTGACCGTGCCACGCTGCGCCTCGCCGTGCGCACCCGCCCTGAGGCTCAGTGGGCGGTGAAGCGAGCGCTGCGTGCTGCGCTGATTCGCCGCTACAACGAAGAGGGCATTCAGCTCGCGGCTGAGCTGCCGAAGTATCCGGGAGGCACCGTATGACCGAGCCGATCCGGCCTCGCCCGCAGTTGACGCTCCGATCCGCAGCTGACGGGGCGGCCCTGACCGACACGCTGTGGGCGCAGGTGGGTGGCACCGACACCTTCGAGCGGATCGTGCGCCGCTTCTACGACGGGGTGCGCGAAGACGAGGTGCTGGCACCGATGTACCCCGACGCTGATTGGGAGGGCGCGATCTGGCGGTTGCGCTCCTTCCTGGAGCAGTACTGGGGCGGGCCGACAAGCTATTCCGAGCAGCGTGGGCACCCGCGACTGCGGATGCGGCACGCGCCGTTCCCGGTCACTCCCGATGCGAAGGAGCGCTGGCTGCGCCACATGCACGCGGCCCTCGACGAGGCCGAACTGCCGCCGATGCACGATGCTGCATTCCGCGACTACATCGAGCGGGCCGCCCTCGCGATGGTCAACCGCTTCGAGTGATGCGGTGGGGCGGATCGGCGTCACCGCGATCCGCCCCACTCCCCTGGCCTGCTACCGGCCCGCGATCAGCATTTCTGCGAAGCCGAAGGCTCGCAGCTGCAGATCTTCAATGCGGCGGATCCGGGCAGCCCCGACGTCGTAACCCTCATACGCCGGCGGCGGGTCGTTGCGCACATTGCGTGAACATTCGAAGTCGCGGCAGATAAGTGTGCCGACGGTGCTGCCCTTCCGGCCCGCCGGACCCACCCGTTTCGCGCTCCAGAAGGCGACATCGTTCGGCAGGCGCACGTCTCGGCACCAATTGCACATTGCTCGCGAACGCGGCATCGCCTCCGTCTGCGTTAGCGCGACACCGACGGGCTCGGCGTCGAGACGCGGCAGCACGACGTAGGCGCGCCTGGCAAATTTCGGGTCACGCCAGCCGAAGAAGTCGAGGTCGCGCCAGGCGGACTCGGTGAGGGTGTCGAAGTGAGTGGGGAGGCCCATTTCCGCCACTTCCCGCCGGGAAGCGTTGATGAACGAAGAACGGATGAACGGTTCGGTGAGGGGTTGCATGAGAGATCCTTGCTCGGATCGCGCAGCGCGCAATCCGAAGAGCGGTGCGGGGTCGACGATGTCGGCCGTGCAGAGCGCAGTTGCGCGGGCACGGCCTCGACGGCTCAGCTAATCGTCGTCGGCGAGTGCTTCGCCGACGACCTCCTGACGCTGGGAGTACAGCTCTCGATAGCTCACGGGTTCAGTCTACTCGCGCCAACTGCGGCAACGCCCTGGGGTGAGAGCCCCGGCTAGCACAGGGCACGGGCGCGGGTCGGCCCTCAGACGACCCGCAGCACCGCTCAAGCAGGGCCGCTCACACCGCCCCGGTATCCGCCGCGAGCACCTTGGCGAGGTCTGCGGGGCGACTCCACATCGGCCAGTGACCCGTCGGCAGGTCAATGAAGCTCGTGTTGGTGTACCTGCAGACTTCGGCGAACATCGGGTGACCGGCCTCGGCCAGCTCGCGCACTTGCGCACTCTGCATGGAGCAGCACACGAATGTCGTGGGCACCTCGAAGCGGGCCTGGTTGGTGAGCTCGACGGTCTGCCGGAGCACAGGCCCCGGCTCGGCGACGGCGCGAGCACGGAAGCGTTCGAGTGCCTCGGCGCTGAGCCCGTCAAGGCTTGCCTGCTGCGCGAGCACGTCGAAGGGCGGCAAGGGCAGACCTTCGCTTCCCTCTGGGAAGTCGGGCGCGAACGCCAGGCCCGAGGTCACGGGGCCGCTATCGACCCACACCACACGCGTCATACGTTCGGGGTGCTGATCGAGCACGCGGGTGACCGGCGCGTTCGCACCACTGTGGGCGACGACGATGACGGGCCCGGGCTCAGATTCGAGCAGCTGCTCAATGGCCGCGACCTGTTCGTCGAGGGTGCGTTCGGCGCGGTGAGGGTCGTCCTTGTCGAGGCCGGGCAGCGTCAGCGCCGTCGCTCGGTGCCCCAGATGGCTGAGATGCTGCAGTACCTCGTCCCAGGCCCAGGCCCCGAGCCAGTGGCCGGGGATGAGCATAATGGTCGGCTGCTGTGTGTGCGTGGTCATGTATTGATCCTCGCAGCGCCGCTGGACAGCGGCATGTCACTATTTCTGACATGATTTGATGAACTTGCGGAGGTGATGAGATGAAGCGCGCTGAACGACTCCACGCGATCACGGAAATGCTGCGGCGCAGCGGATCAAGAGGATGCACCGCCGAGCGCCTGGCGCACGAGTTCGAGGTGTCGACGCGCACAATCAAGCGCGACCTCGACACCCTCGAACACAGCGGCGTGCCAATCTGGTCGCGCCCCGGCCCGGGCGGCGGCTACGGAGTCGCCGCGCGCTCAAACCTGCCACCGATCAGCCTCAGCCCCGCCCAGGCGGTGGCGCTTCTCGCCGCCGTGTCGGCCGCGGCCGACGCCCCCTACGCCGACCTCGCGTCGGCAGGGGTGCGCAAGATCATCGACGTGCTCGATCCGCGCACCCGCGCGAAAGCCGATCAGCTCGCACGCCGCATCTGGGTCGACAGCGACCGACCTGCGACACGCGCGGTGCGGTCGGCGCTGGAGGAAGCGATGACCGAGCAGCGTGTGGTGCGCATTCGCTACACCGCGGGCGGCGGCGAGCGCACGGTGCGGGAGGTGGAGCCCGTAATCTTCGCCTCCACGAACGGGCACTGGTATCTCATCGGCTGGTGCCGCCTGCGCGATGCGATGCGGTGGTTTCTCATCACCCGCATCGAGCGAGCCACGGTCACTCAGGCACCCTGCTCTGGCCACTCTGTTGCCGAGATCGGGACCCCGCCGGCAACGGCCGCACCGCTCTTCGCCGAAGAGCCACAGTGATATCCCACTTGAGTTCTGAGGTGCCGCTGCAATACTGAACCGTATGAGCCTGCACCTCACTGACGATGCCGCGGCCGACAGGCTGCTGACCGACAACCCCCTCGCGCTGCTGATCGGCATGCTGCTCGACCAGCAGGTGGCGATGGAGGTGGCGTTCTCGGGGCCGCTCAAGATCGAGCAGCGGATCGGCGCGGTCGATGCCGCAACGATCGCGGGCTGCGACCCCGACGACTTCGCGGCAGCGTTCAAGCAGACACCCGCGGTGCATCGCTTCCCCGGCTCCATGGCGGATCGCGTGCAGACGCTGTGCCGCACCGTCATCGACGAGTGGGGCGGCGACGCCTCCGCCATCTGGACCGACGGCGACCCCGACGGTGCGACGGTGCTGAAGCGACTCAAGGCCCTGCCCGGTTTCGGTGATCAGAAGGCGCGGATCTTCCTCGCACTGCTCGGCAAGCAGTGCGGCTTCGCGGGCGAGGGCTGGCGTGAGGCCGCCGGCTCCTACGGCGAGGAGGGCTCGTATCGCAGCGTGGCCGACATCACCTCCCCCGAAACACTGCTCAAGGTGCGCGAGTCGAAGCGTGCAGCAAAGGCCGCCGCGAAACAGCGGGGCTGATCCGCAAAAGCCGACCACTCAGCCGATCACGCCGGTATCGCATTTCAGAGTCAGATTTCAAGCCCCTTGCGCTGGAGCACATAACCAACACGCACCCAAAGCCCCAATAATGGCGCTCTTTTTTACGACTTGATCAGGTGTTCTTGCCACCCTTCCGCGCAAGGTGCACCCAAGCGCTCCTGAAGATATTTTATTTACGCCTGTAGCCCTTTACCTTCGATATCAAGTTGGTTACCATCCAGCTTTAGAGGTGAGCACTGCAACTGTCGAAGTTGGGAGCGCTGTGGGAAGCGCGAGTGATCACCCTATTCCAAGGGGGGGAAATTTGTTTCGTCGATCATCAGGCACCCGTCCACGGCGAATAGGGCGCATACTCCTCGTCGCCGCGGTGGTGGGGTTCATGGCGGTACCCATCCAGGCTCCGTTGGCAGCTCAAGCTGTTCGTGTGGCCGGGGTCACTGCTACCAGTGGCGGCTACACGCAGACCTTCACCCAGCCAGGGGCTCCAAACGTTGTAGCGACCTATACGTTGTCGGGAGGGACTGTCAAGAGTTCACCAGACACCGCCGCGTTCCCTACGAAGAACAGCAATGCTGGAATGTACTCTCAGACCATTCCCGCAGGCACCGCAACAGCGCAAATCCAAACCGAACCCGCTTCTTGCGGCACCGCAGTCGGCAACTTCGAGTGCGCGAATCGCGGCACGGTGAAGATAGCGTTCAGTTCACCGGTCGACAATCCGGTCGTTCACATTGCCGGCCTCGGCGCCTTCCAAGGGGAAAATCGCTACGGCGCGGCAGGGGTGCTTTCGTCGGTCCCAGCAGGCGCAACGATGTCAGTGGCGGGGAACGCCACGAACCTCCAGGTCGTGAATGGCGGAAGAAAGTTCCAGACCACGTCTTCCCGACCCAACACCGTATGCGATGCGACGCCCGCAGGAGCGAACGGCACCGCGGGTTGCGGCAGCCTGCAGGTGGCGGGATCGGATCTCACCGAGATCACCTTCAATTTGAGCTTGAAGGGCAACCGAGGCGTCAACGCGGCAATCGAGACAGCCGATCAGTGGACGATCTTGGTGACCTTGCCAGATGCACCGACCCCTGCCCTGGACATCGTCAAGACGTCGAATGTGCAGCAAATCAGCGCAGCCGGCCAGGTTGTAACGTATTCGTTTGCCGTGACCAACACCGGAAACGTACCGCTCGACGAAGTGACTCCGCAAGAGACGAGCTTCACAGGCACCGGGAAGATGAGTCCCTTCAGCCCTGGCCCGGTGAACCTCGACCCCGGAGAAACCCAGACGTTCACTTCCCGCTACATCGTCACCCAGGATGACATCAATGCGGGAACCCTGAACAACGTTGCGATCGCGACGGGCACCGGCCCGAAGAACACTCCAGTTGAATCACCACCATCTGAAGTCACCATTGCGGCACCGGCGGCGCCTGATCTGACGATCGTGAAGTCGGCGACCCCGTCGGACTCAGATTCGTTCACTGTCGGGCAGCAAATCGAGTACTCATTCCTGGTGACCAATACGGGAAACACCACGCTCACAGAAGTCACCCCTTCGGAGGAGGCTTTCACGGGAACAGGAGAGCTCGGAGCCTTCTCTCCCGGACCGGTGACGCTTGAGCCTGGTGCTCAGCAGCTGTTCACCGCTGACTACACGCTGACCCAGCAAGACGTTGATTCTGGACGAGTTGACAACACGGCCACTGCCACGGGAAATCCCCCGAACGGGCCTCCCACTGAGGCGCCGCCGTCAGAGTATGAGATCCCCGTATCTCCCAACCCCAGCATCTCTCTGGTGAAGTCTGCCAACACCGCACAAGTAAGCCTTGGCGACACCATTACCTACAAGTTCTTGGTGGAGAATACCGGCAACGTCACGCTGACGGACGTGGCCCCTTCTGAAACCGAGTTCTCCGGGTCGGGCACGCTTTCCGGCTTCACACCGGAAACCGTTGATCGTCTGATTCCCGGTGAGCGCGCCACGTTCACCGCCGAATATACGGTGACGCAGGATGATGTCGATAGAGGTGCGATTACGAATGCCGCGATTGCGACCGGGACGCCCCCCACTGGGCCCCCTGTTAATTCGCCTCCGTTTGAAGTGGAGATTCCCGCACTCCAAGATCCGGAGCTCACGATTGTGAAAAGCGCGGATATCACCGATACCGCATCGTTCACAGCCGGACAGAAGGTGACGTATTCATTCCTCGTCACCAACACCGGCAACCTGACGCTCACGGATGTGACCCCGGTGGAGGGCGACTTCACTGGCTCGGGTGAACTCGGCCCGATCACCCCAGGCCCGGTAACGCTCACTCCTGGTCAAAAGGCGACGTTTACGGCGGAGTACACGCTAACGCAAGCCGATGTTGATTCAGGCTCTGTGTATAACTCCGCCACCGCGACAGGCGTGCCCCCGTCGGGCCCTCCGGTCGACACGCCGCCGTCCGAGGTCACCATTCCAACTCCTGCAGAATCGGGGCTGTCGATAGTGAAGTCGGCTGACAAGTCGGAGATCACCACCGCGGGCGAAATCGTCACCTACTCGTTCCTCGTCGCCAACGTCGGAAACGTCACCCTCACTGATGTTGCTCCCGTCGAAGTCGAGTTCTCGGGCACCGGCGAACTCAGTGCTTTCGAGCCAGAGACGGCAACACTGGCCCCAGGCGAGGACACCACGTTCACGGCGACATACACCGTTACCCAGGCCGATATTGATGCCGGTGGTATTACCAATGCCGCATCGGCAACTGGCACGCCGCCGGAAGGAAGCGAACTCCCGCCGACACCACCGTCGGAGGTCACTGTTCCGTCGACGCCGAACCCGGGACTGTCGATTGTGAAGTCGGCGACACCGTCCGACATCGAACGATTCCTCGTCGGTCAGGAGATCACGTACACCTTTGTGGTCACGAACACCGGAAACGTCACGCTGACGGATGTGACTCCGGTTGAGGGCGACTTCACCGGCTCGGGCGAGCTCGGCCCTATCACCCCGGACGCCGTCACGCTCGCACCGACAGAACAGGCAACGTTTACCTCCACGTATGTTCTGACCCAGGCTGACATCGACTCAGGATCAGTCAGAAACACGGCAACCGCGACGGGCGTTCCCCCGATTGGCCCGCCTGTCGATTCGCCTCCTGCAGAGGTGGAAATTCCCACCCCTGCAATGCCGGATCTCACGATCGTGAAGACTGCCGATGTGCAGAAGATCACTCACGTGGGGCAGCTCGTCACCTATTCCTTCGTGGTTGAGAACGTGGGCAACGTGACGATGACTGATGTGCATCCCGTAGAGGTTGCATTCTCTGGCACCGGTCGGCTTGGCGCTATCACGCCTGAGTCTGTGAACTTGGCCCCGGGCGAGAAGGCCGTTTTCACGGCGACATACTCGGTCACGGCCGCGGATCTTGAGCATGGCACGCTCGAAAACACCGCGACCGTCGAAGGTGTCCCGCCGGGTGGCGGCATCGTCGAGGGGCCACCTTCGACGGCCAAGGTGCCTGCCGCACCTCTGCCGGGCCTGCCCACTACCGGCAGTTCTGGTATCGCAGGGCTCGCCCTGATGGGTCTGGCCACTCTGGCAGCAGGAGGATACCTGTTGATGCGTCGCCGTAAGCTGCACCTGCAGTAGCAGCGACCGAATGGTTACGGGGTGTGAGACTCAGCAGAGCCTCACACCCTGTAGCGCTGTCTTCAGCGACCACATCGACGGCGAGGGGCGCGAATCCCTTCGCGCTGTCGATCGCGTCGGCACTCGACCGCCCGCTCGGCCGCATCTTCGAGGACGCGATCGTTATCGGCCGACTGCGCTCAACAGCAGTTTGTTTCGTTGCCGGATGAGGCGCTGCATGTACGGAACCAGCACGAGTCGTTCTGCGGCCGCCCCAAAAATTGGAGACGCGATCGTGATGGTGTCGGTCATCCGGCAGCCGTCGAGCGTGTCCTCGAAGAGATGCTCGTGGACAAACATTGCGAACGGCCCACTCACCTGTTCATCAATGAAGCGATGGGGACGGTCGAGCTCGGTGATCTTCGAGGTCATCGTGAACCAGATACCAAAGTGCCGGGCGCGCCACGTGACGGTCTCGCCGAGGCCGATCCGGCCAGTAGTGACGCCGCCGACTGCGATCTCGCGCGACCGAGCCATTGATCTCACGTGCGTGTCGATGTCCAGCGAGATATCGAACATCGAGGCAGCATCGCTCGGGCACTCGGTGACGATCGTGAAGGTGCTGGCCATAGGACTCATTCTGCTACAGACGCCGCGAGATTCGGATGCTCGTGCGAAGAGACACTATGTGGTGGGTGAAACGTTGAGCTGCTGTGCACCCCGAAGGCTCGTCCATTCACTGCTCCAGCGCACCTCCAGGGCAGCTTTCGTCAGAACCCACTGTGCGGCGATGAAACCCACCAGACGCTGCGGAGGCCGCCCCACGTGTCAAGCGAGCAAGATGGATGGTGCCCCCGGAGAGATTCGAACTCCCGACCGGCGGATTAGAAGGCCGCTGCTCTATCCACTGAGCTACGAGGGCAACCACACCAGCGTACTATGCCGCCTCCCTGCAAGGGGTTCGTTCCAGGACTGACCTGCGCAGCTTCGAGCATTGCTCACGGCACCAGTCCCCCAAAAATGTGTTGGTGCCGCACATTGCAGGCTCTAGTGTTGACCTCAGATGCCCCACTGAGCGGAGGTCGCATGTTCGAGCACGATGCGGTGGATGTCGAGCAGCGAGCGCTCACAGGGGCCTTGCCGCCACGGTCGCACGTCGCCGAGCTCGTAGCCGAAGCGCACGCACGCTATGCCGGGCTCGACGAGGGCGAGGTCGCCGATTACATTCCGGTGCTCGGCGCCGCCGACCCGGCGCGCTTCGGGCTGTCGGTGGTCGACATCGAAGGCACCTCACATGAGGTCGGCGGTGTCGGAGACACCTTCTCGATTCAGTCGATCTCGAAGGCGTTCGTGTTCGCGCTGGTGTGCGAAGAGCTCGGACATGAGGCGGTGCATGATCGTGTCGGCGTGAACAACACCGGTCTCGCGTTCAACTCCGTGATGGCGATCGAGCTGAACGGCGGCAGCCCCATGAACCCGATGGTCAACGCGGGCGCGATTGCGACGACCGCGTTGGTGCCGGCGGCATCTGCAGAGGAGCGTTGGGAGCTGGTACGCGGAGGCCTGTCGCGCTTCGCCGGCCGTGAGCTCGAACTCGATAATACCGTCTACCGCTCCGAGGCAGAGACCAACCATCGCAACCGTGCCATCGGCAGACTGCTGCAGAGCTACGGTCGGCTCGACCCCGACCCGCTTGAGACCGTAGACGTTTACACCAGGCAGTGCGCACTGTCGGTGACGGCGCACGATTTGGCGGTGATGGGCGCGACGCTCGCCGCAGGCGGGGTCAACCCCGCGACCGGGGAGCAAGTGGTCTCGGCCGAGGTGTGCCGCGACACGCTCACAGTGCTCGCCTCATGCGGCATGTACGAGCGCTCGGGCGAGTGGCTGTTCGAGATCGGTCTGCCTGCGAAGTCGGGGGTGTCCGGCGGTATCGTGGCCGTCGCGCCCGGCAAGGGCGCCGTAGGCACCTACTCGCCCCTCCTAGACCCGGCCGGCAACAGCATCCGGGGCCAGCGGGCCTGCGCCTACCTCTCGCGCGCCCTCGGCCTCAACCTCTTCGCCTCGATCCACCGAGGCGCTTCCGAACTGGAGGCATCGCATGTCTGAGCAGTCGACTTCCGCTCGCAGCGCACCGGAGCGGGCCGAACGAAGCTCTTGGGCGCCGATGGTGGGCCTGTTTCTCGCACAGGTCCTGATGTCATTCAACGTGGCCGCGCTTCCCATCTCCTTGGGCGGCATGGTCGAAGATTTCGGTGTGCCGCCAACCGCTGCGAGCACCACGATCGTGGTGTACGGCATCGCGGTGGCGGCGCTCGTGATGACGGGTGCCAAACTGGGTCAGCGTGTGGGCTGGGTGCTCATCTTCCGCGTGGTGATCGTGGTGTTCGCGGGTTCTTCACTGATGATGATCCTGTCGCCCTCGATCGGCTGGGCCATCGCCGGCCAGGTGCTGGCGGGCGCCTCAGCTGCGATTATCGTGCCGGCCCTGGTGGCGCTCATCGCGGAGAACTACCACGGCGATCAGCAGGCCACCGCTGTCGGATCGCTCGGATCCGCTCGCGCTTTCTCGGGTGTCAGCGCCTTCCTCATCGGCGGCACGCTCGGCACGCTGGTGGGGTGGCGGCCCGTGTTCGGGATCACCCTTGGCCTTGCCGCGCTCGTCTTCCTCTTCAGCTTCCGGCTGCGGTCGGATCGTGGCAACCCTGCTGTCAAGATCGACCTCGTCGCTTCGGCGCTGATCGGCGCCGGGATCGTGCTGCTCACGCTCGGATTCAACAACCTGAACGGCTGGGGCATCCTGTTCGCCGAGCCGGGAGCTCCCTTCGGTATTCTCGGCCTCTCCCCCGCACCCGTGTTCGTGGTGCTCGGCCTGGTGCTGGGGCAATGCTTCTTCCTGTGGACCAATCGGCGCATGGCGCGCGGTGAGGTGCCGCTCGTCGACCTGAGCGTGCTCAAGGAGCCGACTGAGCGTGCTGCCGTCTACGCCATGTTCATCATTGTCTCGATGGAGGCCGCCGTGAACTTCACGGTGCCCACCTACATCCAGGTCGTGCAGGGCCGCACCCCGTTCGACACCTCGCTCGCGATGATGCCGTTCAACCTGACAGTGTTCGTCACGGCGACACTGATCGTGCGCTTCTACAAGCGCTACGCACCGCGCACGATCGCCCTCTTCGCGTTCGCGCTCACCACGGCGGCGCTCGTGTGGTTGGCCTTCGTGGTCACGAACAACTGGGAGACGCTGCCCACGATCATCGGTCTGATCGTGTTCGGCATCGGGCAGGGCGCCCTGGTGACGCTGGTGTTCAACGTACTGGTCACAGCCGCACCGAAGCGCTTGGCTGGCGATGTGGGGTCGATCCGCGGCACCACGCAAAACCTGGCCTCGGCCGTGGGGACCGCGGTTATGGGTGCGGTGCTGGTCACCACTTTGGGGCTCGGGATCGGCAGCGCCGTCGCTGAGCACCCTGATCTGCCGCCGGAGCTCGCCGCCCAGGTGGATCTCGACAGTGCGAATTTCATCAGCAATGACGATCTGCGGGCGGTGCTCGAAGACACGACCGCTGACCCTGCGCAGGTTGAGGCGGCCGTCGCGCTCAACGAGGAGCAGCGGCTGCGCACGCTGAAACTCGGTTTCCTGCTGCTCGCGGGTATCAGCGCGCTCGCGGCGCTGCCTGCGTCGCGGCTGCCGAAGTATCGGCCCGATGAGATTCCCGCCGACGCCGTGGGATCTGCCGAGTGACCGCGCCGATCCGCCATCTGCCGCGCACCCGGGCCCCGGCTTCCTCCTCCCCCATCCATCCCTCCGAAAGGATCCCCGTCATGCAACGCTCGCGCACCCTTCTCACTACCGCGCTCTTCGGGGCCGCCGCGGTCCTCGCTCTCTCGACCGCCGGCTGCTCCGGCAGCAGCTCGAACGCCTTCGTCGGCACCTGGGGCGACGAGGGCGACGGCTCGGCACCTTCCCTCACGATCGAGCAGAACGGCTCCTTCTCAGGCACCGACGGCTGCAACCGTCTGGGCGGCACTGCTACCTTCGACGGCGACACGATCGACTTCGGCCAGGTCGCGAGCACGCTCATGGCCTGCGAGGGCGTCGACACCTGGTTGCAAGCTCTCAACACCGGCGCAGTGGTCGATGGCAAGTTGCAGATCAAGGACGAGAGCGGCGAGGTGATCGGTTCGCTGCCCAAGCAGTAGCGACCGCCTTGCGATCCTCACGATGAGAGCGGATCTCGCGGTGAGTAGCACAAGCATCTCGGGTGAATGGTTCCGCTTCAGGCTCCTTGCTTCCCACCGTCGAGGGCGTCGATTGCTGCGGTGAGACGGCGGCGCTCCTTGGAGATCCACTGACCGTCGGCGTAGTTCGCGAGGAAGGTTTCGGCGAAGTCGACAGGGTCGTCTCCGACGATGGCGCGCACCGGGGTGCCGTCGGATGCGGCGCGCTCGAAGAGTTCGGTGAGGTCTTCGGTCATCTGCACCAGGACGTCGCCCTTCGAGATGGCACCGAAATAGCTGAGGTAGCGTTCGACTGCCTGCGCGGCTGCGCGGTGGCCGGCGGGGAGGGCTTTGATGCGGACCTGGCATTCGCGCCAGCGGCGCTTATCGCCGAGATCGCCGAGGATCGTGTCGAGGATGTTGCTCATGGTGATACTCCTTCGTGAAGTGTGGTGATTCGCTCGGTGAGGAACTGCCAGGACTGCCAGAACTCCTCGAGGTAGCCGCGGCCTGCCGTGTTCACGGAGTAGACCTTGCGGGGCGGCCCTTTCTCGGAGGGGGTCTTGACGACGTCAACGAGGCCGCGTTGTTCGACGCGCACCAGCAGCGCGTAAATGGTGCCCTCAGCGATGTCGGCGAAGCCTAGTTCTTGGAGCCGCGACCGGATTTCGTAGCCGTAACTGGGATGCTCGGCGATGATGGCGAGCACCATGCCTTCCAAGACTCCCTTGAGCATCTCGGTCATGTGTTTTGCCATCGCATCGCTCCTTGCTACCTAGCGTTACTCGGTACTGCTGCAACGTAACACTAAGTAGCTCGCTGCACCACCCCTCAATCCGAGCGCCAGCTAAGATCGACGAGTGCGCGCAACCACCAGGCCCCGCCTCCCCTTCGAGGTCTGGGCCCTTGTCGCCGGCGGCTTCACAGTCGCGCTCGGCTATGGAGTGGTGGCACCAGCGATCCCCCAGTTCGCCCTCGAATTCGGCGTGTCGGCCTTCGCAGCCTCTGTGATCGTCAGCGCCTTCGCGCTCATGCGACTGCTCTCAGCACCCCTGGCCGGTTGGGTGGTGGGGCGATTCGGCGAACGGCGCAGCTACACCACAGGCATCCTCATCGTCGCACTCTCCACTGGCGCCGCCGCATTCGCAGCCGACTACACCCAGTTCGTCGTGCTGCGCGGCCTGGGCGGCATCGGCTCGACAATGTTCACGGTCGCCGCAACGGCGCTGCTCGTCAAAGTTAGCCCGCCCGATGCCCGCGGCCGCGTCGCAAGCCTCAACGCCGCCGGATTCCTGCTGGGCGGCCTACTCGGCCCCGTCTTCGGCGGCATCGTCGCAACGTTCGGTCTGCGCGCCCCCTTCGTGTTCTACTTCGTCACCCTCGTCGCCGCGGCCACAGTCGTGGCCATCGCGCTGCGACGCTCGCAGGCCGCGGGCGCCCCCGCACCGCTCAGCGGCACCAATGCCGAGCCCCCGGCAACGGTGCGACTGCGCGAAGCCCTGCGCGTGCCGCAGTATCGCGCACTGCTGCTGTCGGTGTTCACCTTCGGCTGGGCCTCCTACGGTGTGCGCGTCTCGGTGCTGCCGATCTTCGTCGCGGTCGCCTTCAGCGGCGACGCCACGGTCGCCGCCTGGGTGCTCGCCGCTTACGCCGCCGGCAACGCCATCCTCATCTTCCCCTCGGGCCGCTGGAACGACTCCCTCGGCCGCAAACCGGTGCTCATCGCGGGCATGGCGGTGCTCGCCATCACCTACGCGGCCGTACCGGCAAGCCCCGGCATCTGGACCACCGCGGCCGTGATGTTCGTCGCCGGAGCGGGATCCGCACTCGTCAACCCCGGCCAACAGGCGGTGCTCGCCGATGTGCTCTCGCAGCGTCGTGGGGGCCAGGTTGTCGCAGGCTACTCCATGATGAGCGACCTCGGCGGCGTGCTCGGCCCCGCTATCGCCGGGGCCGTTGTCGACTTCGCAGGCTTCGGCTGGGCGTTCGGAATCACGGCCGCACTGCTCGCAGCGGCTTCCATCATCTGGTCGCTGATCCCTGACTCACGCAGCCTGAGCTTGGCGGATCCGGCCCGCTGACGCGGCCCGCAGGGCGCACCCATCAGGAGCCTGTTGCGGCTCTGCACACACAGCTGCGGGGCTCAGCCCTCGAGATCGTCGACGCCGGGCAACCAGCTCAGCCCTGGCCTACCCCAGCCGTTCTTGCGCTGCGCCTTCTGCGCACCACGGTTCTCGGGGTGCACTAGGCGGTCCACGTAGAGCAAGCCATTCAGGTGGTCGAACTCGTGCTGCAAAATACGCGCGAACCAGCCGCTCGCCTGCACTTCGAAGGGCTTCCCGTCGATGTCTTGAGCGCGCAGCAGCGCGCGGGGCGAGCGGCGCAGCGCGAAGCGCTCACCTGGGAAAGAAAGGCAGCCTTCAACCTCATCCTCATCGGGAAGGCCGGGCTCGAGCGGCGCAATCCACAGCTCAGGGTTGATCGCGACACCCTCTGCCGGCGCTTCATCCTGATCCTCATACATCCACACGAACACCCGCTGCCCCACACCCACCTGGGGGGCCGCAAGACCCACACCGGGAGCGGCAACCGTCGTCTCGAACATGTCGTCGACGAGGGTGCGCAGCGCAGAATCGAATTCAGTCACGGGCACCGCCGGACGGTGGAGAACCGGCTCACCGGAGATCACAATAGGAAGAACTGCCATGCGCACCAGTGTAGAGGCGAGCCTTCAGCACCGGCGCTAGACTGAGGCGGTTCGAGGTGCGGGATCCGCGATCCCGACCATACAGAGCAGCAAGCAACGGGAACGAGGAACGACAGTGTCGAACGCCCCAGCAGATCAGATCGTCTGGATCGATTGCGAGATGACGGGTCTCGACGTAGACCGCGACGGCCTCTGCGAGATCGCCGTCATCGTCACCGACTTCGACCTCACTCCCCTCGACCCCGGCTTCGAGATCGTCATCAATCCGGGCGCGGAGGCACTCGCGCAGATGAATGACTTCGTGCGCAAGATGCACACCGAGTCGGGCCTGCTCCCCCGCATCGAACACGGTGCCTCCCTCGAAGAGGCCGAACAGCAGGTGCTCGACTACCTCAGCAAGCTCGTCACCCCCGGGCGCCGCCCCCTCGTCGCAGGCAACACGATCGGCATGGATCGCCGCTTCATCTCCAAGTACCTCCCGAAGCTCGACGCGCGACTGCACTACCGCAGCATCGACGTCTCCACCATCAAAGAACTGAGCCGCCGCTGGTATCCGGCCGCCTACTTCGGCGCGCCCGAGAAACGTGGCGGGCACCGCGCACTCGCCGACATCGCCGAGTCCATCCAAGAGCTCGCCTACTTCCGTAGCGCCGTCATGACACCCGCTCCCGGCCCTGACAAGGCAGCATCCGAAGCACTCGCCCAAACCGCGAGCGCCACCTACTCGACACTCATCGACGGGCTCGTGCAATCCGCCGAGAACAGCGCTGACTGACACTCAGTTCCAGACGCGGCGCGCCGAAACAACGGCGTGCCCACCCACAGCAGCAACCGTCGATTCGCCCGCGATCACAGGCAGCAGCGGGGACACACCTCGCGCACCTCGCAGAAAGCCACCGGTGCGGGCCTGACACATGCCATGATTGACCTTGCGAAACCGCAACGCACCGCGCCTCGATGACTGCGCACAATCCGCGGAGACTCAGAGGAGGGACCGTGCTCAGGCCTTTGGACACGACGAAGCGGGGCACCCTCTTCGCAGCACCATTCGCCCTGCTGGCTCTCGGTGTCATCGGGTTCGGCCTGGCCGAGCTGACGCGCTCCACGCCGGAATCCTGGACGCTCGTCATCACCGTCATCGTAGGAGTGATGATCTGCGGCTCACTGCAGCTGCAGGTGGGGCGCCGCCCCGGCTTCCCGCTCGTTGGCATCGCGATCGTGATGATCGCCATTCCCCCAATGCCGGGCTTCCCGCTGTTCAACGTCGCCGTCTGGGCGCTCGGGCTGCTGATCTCGCAGACCTTCCTGCACCGCAACGTGAGGCATGCCCTCTACCTGACAGGGCTGGGTGCGGTGAGCGCGCTGGCATTTGTGCTCACCCAGAGCTGGCTTGCGAACCTCGGTGTCTGGGTGCCACTGAGCTACCTGGCAGCGACCTCGGCCTACTACGCACTCTTTTTGATGGGCGAGTTCTTGCGGCAGTGGAGCAACACCGAGTCCGACCGCGACCTCGGCCTGTCGGCCATCGACCCTCTCAAGCTCACCCTTGTCGTTCTCATCGTCGGGGCCACCTCAACGGCAATGGACTACGCCGACACCCAACTGATCCCCTGGCTCGAACAAGACCCGCGAGCAGATCTCACCCCGCTCGTGGTGCTGCTCGCAGCATCGGTCTTCTACATGTTCGCGCAGCACAGTCGCTTCTCGCACATCGAACGCCGTCTCAGCGCCCTCGTCAACGCCGCCGTGGAGCTGCCGCGCATCACCGCGCAGGGCGGCCTGGCCCCCGCATTGCTCAGCCGCACCCAAACCATCGTGCAGGCGAAGCACGTCGAACTACGAGAGGCACCACCCGAGCGTCACGAGATCGGCGCCCCGGTGCGACTCGACGCCGCACGCAACGAATACCTCGTCGCCTCCCGCAAGACCGGCGGGGTGCCCTTCGAACGCGAAGACGAGCGCGCACTCACCACGCTCGCCCACGTTGCCAGCGAGACGACACGCGCGCAGCACGAAGTCGAAGATCTCGAGCGCCGCGCGAACACTGACGATCTGACAGGCCTACCCAACTACGGCGCCTTCCAGAAAGCGCTCATCGAAGCCAACGAAAACCGCTCGTACCATGCGGGCATCGCTCTGCTCTTCGTCGATCTCGACAACTTCAAGAAGCTCAATGACGCCCACGGCCACCGCATTGGCGACGAGTTGTTGAAGACCGTCGCCCAGCGCCTGCTCGAGGCGTCCGGCGGCGGAGACTTCGTCTCCCGTGTCGGCGGCGACGAGTTCGTGATCATCTTCTCCGATCTCGACTCACTCGACCAGGCGAAGGCCTCAGCCGACCGCATTGTCGAGACCGCCAGCCAGGCGGTCTTCATCGAGGGCCATCAGCTTCGCCCCACCCTCAGCGCAGGCCTCGCGTTTTCTGGGCATCGCGAACTCGACCCCCAGGCCCTCGTCGAAGTCGCCGATCGCGCCATGCTGCACGTCAAACGTTCGCGGCGGCGCGGCGGCGCGGCCACCGGTAGCGGGGTCAGCGTCTCCTCCCATCGTGCTTCCCGCACCAACGACATCGTCGCGCGGGCGATCCGCGAAGACCGGCTGCTCGTCGCTTTCCAACCGATCGTCAGCCTGGAGCGGGGCGAGATCTGGGCCTTCGAAGCTCTCGTGCGCTACGTTGATCCCGAGCTCGGCCCCATCTCCCCGCCCTCGCTCGTGGCCCGCGCGAAAAGCCTGGGCCTCATGAATGAGCTCACCAAGCAGGTCATCAGCAAAGCGCTCGACGCGGCCGACGAGTTCCATCGGCTCGAGCCCGGAATCGAGTGCATGACGGTCAACCTCGAGGTCGGTCAGATCACCGACTCGGAGCTCGGCTCGTTCGTGCGCGAGGCGGCCCGCACGCACCCCGACGTCTCCCTCTGCATCGAACTCAACGAGCGCTCGCTGCACGGTGTCACCGACGAGCTGCGCCGCGACGCGGAGGCACTGCAGCAGGACGGCGTGTTGCTCGCCCTCGACGATTACGGCTCCGATGCCTCGTCTGTGGGCGCGCTCGTGCACTTTCCGATGAACATCCTCAAGGTCGATAAGAGCCTCATCGACGATCTGGGAGATGCGCGTCAGCGCGAGGTTGTGAAGGCGCTGCAGGGGTTCGGGGACCGCCTTGGCTATACGGTCATCGTCGAGGGCGTGGAGACGCGCGAGATGGCCGATGTGCTCACCAGCCTCGGCGTGCGCAGTGTGCAGGGGTATTACTTCGGCAGGCCGCTCTCGTTCGCGCAGACGATGAGCCGCCTGCGCGGCTCAGGCACGCGCGCGCTCTTCGACCGCTGAGCATTCGGTTGGTCACCGCGGCTCCCTGAGCCGCAGCACTGCGGTTCGACGAGCCGCAGCACTGCGCTTCCGGCCCGCAGAGCAGGCAGCCGGAAGGTTCAGTATCCGTCGTCGGAATCAGAGCCGGCCGCGAGGTCGACGCCGCCGCTGAGCCGGGCGATTGCTTCGTCTGCCTGAAAATCAGGATCGGGTTCGATGAAGGCATCGACCACGCCCACGAAGGCGAGCGATGCAACCGACCACTCCTCGGGTTCTGATTCTCCGTCAACGGGGAAGTCGAAGTGGGCTTCAACAAGGGCAGGCACGGTGGCGCGCACGATCCCAAGGCCCTCGATGACGGAGGCCGCCGCCACAACGAACGGCTGCAGATCGCCGTGGAACTCGGGTTTCAGCCGGTAGCCAACAGTCGGCAGCACGTTGCGGTAGAAGCTCTCCATCGTCTCAACGAAGGCGATTTCGCTCGCTCGCAGCGCGTCGGTGATCCGGGCTCCGGCTGCGGGGTCGGCCCACGATTCGATCGTTGTGGAGAGCGCAGCGTAGGTGCGCCACTTGTTCGAGGCTGTCACCACCTCGAAGTTGTACTGCGCGGCGGTGCGGATGATGTCGATGAGCACCCGTCGCCTGCCGATGCTCGACCGCAGCTCGTCGACGCGCATGCTGAGGTACTGCCAGGTGGAGAGCAGGGTTTGGCTGTCGGCGCGGTCGATCCGCGCCTGATTGGCCAGATCGCAGAAGAGATCCGCGAGGAAAGCGTCGTGGCTGGGCCACACTCGCGAGAACTGCTTGGGAGTGATGCCGGCATTCGCCGCGATCCGCTCGATGAGCGGCCCGCTGACTCCTAACGACAGACCGACGGTATCGACGTACTGGGTTGCGCTCAGCAGCATGCGGGCGCGTACATCGTCGTTTCCCGACGGGTCGTACAGGCCACCCGTCGAATGCGTTTCGTCCTCGGACACGGCAGCGTCCTCTCCTTGGCTGTCAATTTCCCTCATCGTACCAATGCGGGCGACGATCTCGGGTTTTTCGGAGTGGCAGTTCTCCGGTGAGAGGCCTTCCTGGTGCAGAATAGAGGTTCGACCGAGCCGTGCGCGCTCGGAGTGCGGGGGAAGCGTGGACGGTATGTTGCAGGGGATTTACAGCACGCAGGGGGTCAGCTCAGTTGTCTCGCATTGATCGCGACATTACGAATCATGAGGTGATTCCCGTCGTCGCGTCGGGCTTGTTCGCCGCTGACTCCGCTGCGCGGCTCGCGTGCGGCATCATTGCCGTCGATGGTGTGGCGGTGCCGGGGCTCGAGGCGGAATATCGGGCGCACTTCGATTTGCGCAGGCGCGTCTACGTCGACCAGACCGGCCAGCTCGATGTCAGCGATCTGCACGAGGATGGCACTGATCGCGATGCTGACGACGCCCGCTCGGTGACGTTCGGTGTGTTCGAGAATCACCGTTCCGGGGTGCGCGTGCTGGGCGTCTCGCGGCTCATTGTGCGGGGCGATGTCCTGGCGCTTCCCGTCGAGGAGTTCTGTCCGGATTCCTTCGCCGACGAGGCGCTCGCCGCGCACAGTGTCGAGGTGTCTCGCGTGATCGCGCGCCACGAGTCTGCAGCAATGCAAGACCTGGTGCAGTGGCATCTGTTCACGATGATGCTCGCCTACGTGGCGAACCACGAGCTCGGTCGCACCTTCGCGATTATCGAGCCGTGGCTTGAGCGTCATCTGCGGGGCATCATCTCCATCGAGTCCATCGGTGAGGCGAGGTATGTCGAGCACTACCTCGACTACAACATGCCCATCGAGATCGACATTGCCGCATCCACTGTGTTGGCGAATGCCCGCAATGGCGATTTTGTCGATCGCTATCGGCAGGCGGAACCAGACATGACCTTCTTCGGTCGCGTCGTCGGCGCTTCCCGAGATCGGGCAGCCTGATGGCGCGTCGTATCTCGTCACCCGAGTTCTCGCGCAACTACGGGTTCTGGAGCGAGCCGGAACAGCAGGCGCTCATGTCGGCGAGCGTTGCGATCGCGGGGGTCGGTGGCGACGGTTTCCAGTTGGGTTTGAAGCTTGCGCGCATGGGGGTTTCGCGGTTCAGCATTGCGGATCCCGAGGTGTTCGAGCCCGAGAACGTCAACCGGGTGGAGGGTGCGAGCACGTCGACGTTCGGGCGGCGCAAGGCGGAGGTGTTCCGTGATCGGGTGCTCGACATCAACCCGGACGCCGAGGTTGAGGTGTTCTTCGACGGCGTCACCCCTGACAACGTCGAGGCGTTCATGCGCGGCGCCTCGCTGGTGCTTGATGAATCGGAGCTCACGAAGCCTGAGATCGGCTCTCTCATTGCTCGGCGGGCGCGGGCGCAGGGCATTCCCGATCTGCTGGTGATGAACGTGGGCTTCGCCGCGCAGGTGACCTCGTTCGCACCGCGTTCGTCGTGGACCTTCGAGCGTTTCATGGGTTTCAGCTCTGACGCTCCGCTCGATGAGATCGCTGAGGCCGGTGTCGATCTCAGTCGTTGCCTGCCTTACATTCCGGGCTACACCGATCTGCGATCGTTGCAGGCTGTGATGGGATCTGACGACGCGGCACCGGCCCCGCTGCCGTCAATCTCGATCGGCGTCGATGCGGCTTCCGCTATCGGCACCGCGCAGGCGTTTCTGCACCTGACGGCGGGGATCTCCAACCGTCGCCGCTCCCCCATCTGGGCGCCGCGCGTGGCCTACACCGACGCGTATCTGCTGCGCACCCGCGTGCTGCGGGCGGGGCGGGCCTCGCACCTGCGGCATTTGATGTTCGCGGCGGCACGGCAGCAGCTGGGCTTCAATCCGCGCGCGGAGTACACGCCAGCGGATATCGCCCGCCGCTCTGAGGAGTGCAGGGTGCCGGGCACCGGGTCTCGCGGGCTCGGGTCTGGTACCCCCGAAGCATCCCGTCCTTGAGCACACCAAAGCCTCCCGCCCCTTTCAACGAGCTCAGGGGGCGGGAGGCTTCTGCGTGCTGCCGGCGTTAAGCGGCTGCGGTGGGGGTCTCCTGCGGCTTCTTGCGGCGGCCGAAGATGGCGAAGAGCAGGCCACCGGAGATGAGGATCGCGCCCCCGATACCGATGGCGGTCATCCCGGCCCCGCCGAGCACGGGGAGGGCGCCGGCCTGGCGCATCTGGTTGGGCACGTGCACCGCGGCAGCACCCGTAGGGGTAGCACTCGGGGTGACAGTGAACTCGGTCGGGGTGGTCGAGGCGACGTAGCCCGCAGGAGCCTTCGTCTCGACAGCCCAATACTTGATACCCGCCTGCGAGGCCTTGAGGCCAGGAAAGGTGACACTGCCGTTCGCGTCGGAGGTGAGGGTTTGGGTTCGAGTCGGAATCCAGGAGTAAGCGTCGGGGTTGAACGTCGATGTCTCGAATGTGAGGCCGGTGGTCACCGGCTGGCCCGCAGCAACCCGTGCTGCTGCAGCGTCGGCTGCGGCCTTGTCGGCGAAGATCTGGAACTCGGCACCGGCGAGCACCTTCGAGGTGTCACCTGCAGCGTGCTTCGTGAACTGCGCTTTGCCCCACAGCGTTTGCGACTCAGACGTCATGTTCGTTTCATTCACTCCGACTTCCGCTTGATTGCGCACGACACCATTTGCTGGAAGCTCGTTCACTTTCGTCTCGTACACGAGCTCGATCAATGTGCCCGGCTTGATCCCCTCACCAGAGCAAAAGAACGCAGGACCGCCCGGAGAGCCACACTGCGAAGAACCGTCGGTGCGGACCCCACCGGGCTCAGTAAAATAGATGAGATCTGGCTTGGCCTCTGGACCGCTCCAGGCCTTCCCGACACCGGTCCGCAGCAGGTACGGCCGATTGTATTCTCCCCAGGTCCACCCCTCTGGCCTATCCAAAAAATCAACCGAGTCGACCACATACCCCTGGCTGTTCGGAATCTGAATGGATACTGTCCAGGTCACCGTGTCGCCCACCGCATGCGCGGAGCGATCGTCAACGGTTTTCACCATGTACGGCTGATCACCGAGGGTGTTCTTCGGATACGCGTGCACGTCGTAGCGGAACACACCGGGATCCGCGGTCGGCATGGGGAGGGTCACGAGGAACGGCTGCGCGGGTGCCTTGATCGAGTTCGGTCCCGGGTTCGTCTCGGTCACATAGAACAACCCCACCGGCAGCGTGTTGAACACTGCCAGGCCACCGTTCGCGGTCACCTGCTTCACCGGCGCACCCAGGGTCGCATTGCCCGGCACGAAGGGAGTGGTGCCGTTGAGGTACGGCTGGATCGTGGCCCACCCTGCGTCAGTGTTCAGATCGACAGCCTTGCCACCCACAGCGGTCACCTGCTGCACCGTGAACTCCACCCCGTTGATCGGCAAAGCGTCAGCCGGCAGGCTCCCCGGCGCGAGCTCCGAACCATCACCAGCAACGCCAGCCGTGGCGGGCTGTGACAGCTTATGAATGGTGAGCGACCGCGGCGTGTTCGGGTCGATATTCGACGGCGCCGCCGAAGCAGCCGATACCGCCACCCCCATCAGCGCGGTCGCACCCAACGCGACAGCAGCTACCGCGGCGCTGAGCCGCCGGCCATACCTGGGCGCACGCATCCGCGCACCCCGAACTTCTTCATGCATAGCAGCACTCCCAAGGTCGATCCAACTCCCCCGTTGCCGCGTCGTTCCCCTCAACGCACCGATCGACCCGGGTTTCCCGTCAACGCTACAGGCACCCCAAACGCACAAGCCCCAAACGCATCAATATTTCACCCCCACTTTCACCCCACCCGGTCTGCGATCCCCACCCTGAACCGCGGCACAGGGTCGCAGTGGTGCAGACTCGGAACCGCGCAGGCCAGACCAGGGAAGATGAGAGCACCCCGAGAGTGCGTGACCCCGCACAGCGCAGGCGATCCGCACCACACAAAAATCGGCCCCGACGCGAACGTCGGGGCCGATTTATCAGGGTGGCTAACGGGACTTGAACCCGCGACCACCGGCACCACAAGCCGGTGCTCTACCAACTGAGCTATAGCCACCATACTGACCACACTCGCCGGGGGCGAACGAGGCAACCCCACGATCATAGCCCACAACTCCCCCGCTTCGCCAAACCGACACACACGCCGGGGGCGGCGCACCCGCACCACCCCTCGCCCGGGCAACTTTCACCCCGAAACTCCCACGCGCACGTCAGCGCATCTGTGTAGGGTGAAAACATGCTCGAGATGTCGCACGAGGAGTTCGAATCGCTGGTCGCTGACGGCCTCGATTCGCTGCACGACGACATGCTCGCCCAGCTCGACAACGTGATCTTCCTGGTCGAAGATCGTCCCGCCGATGGCAGCGACATCCTCGGCGTCTACGAGGGCTTCTCCCTCGCCGAGCGCGACGTGTACGGCTACGGCGAAGAACCCGACCGCATCATCCTGTTCCGCGAGACACTGCTTGAGCACTGCGGCGACCGCGAAGAGCTGGTGCGTGAGATCCGTGTCACCCTCGTCCACGAAATCGCGCACTTCTACGGCATTTCCGAGGAGCGCATCCACGAACTCGGGTGGGGGTAATGCGGTGGTCACTATGAGCGCAACGAGAACGGGCACTCAACGACACGAGACACCCCAGGCCACCGCCGACCCAGTGTGGCAGACGGTCGTATGGGACGATCCCGTGAATCTGATGTCGTACGTCGCATACGTGTTTCAAACCCACTTCGGTTTTGCGCGTGATCAGGCAGAGGAGCTGATGCTGCGGGTGCACCATCGCGGCAGCGCGGTCGTGGCCGAGGGTGGCCGCGAGGCGATGGAGATGCACGTTGAGGCGATGCACGGATACGGTTTGTGGGCCACGGTGCGGCAGGCGGGCGAGGCATGAGACTGCTGCCGTTGCAGAACGGCGGGCTGCGACTGCTCTTGGAGCATGACGAGGCCGCGATGCTGGATCAATTGGTGACGCAACTGATCCAGTTGCTGCAGAGCCACAGCAGCACCGCACTCGACCCGGATCCGCTGTTCGCGAGCCTTGAGGTCGGGGGCTCCGATGAGGCACCGCATGATCCCGCGCTCGCGAGGCTCTTCCCCGACGCGTACGCGGGTGACGAAGAGGCCGGTGCGTTCCGGCGCGTCACCGAGCAGGGGCTACTCAACCGCAAGATGCAGGACGCGATGCAGCTCACCTCAGCGCTCGGCTTGGGCGGTGGCATGCCGAACGAGGAGCGCACGGTCGAGGTCGACATCGTAGCCGCCGAACTACCCGCCTGGGCACGCACGCTGACGGCGCTGCGACTCGCGATAGCGGCTCGCATCGGCCTGGACGCCGCCGAAGATCACGCCGCACTGCTCGACGACGATGAGACGCGCGGCACGGTGATGGTGTTCGATTGGCTCGCCGCGATCCTCGAATCGGTGCTCGCAATCATGGCGGCGGATCGCCGCGACGAGAGCGACGACTCGTTCGGGCCGGGCAGTTTCAGCGTTTAGGCAGGCGGCTGCAGAGAGCGGGGATCGACAATCTCGTCGCGCTCCCGCAGCAAACTCGCGGGGCGCACGCCGGAGGCGCCGAATCGGTCGCGCACCTCATCGACGGCCTGGTCAACGGCACGCCAGTCTTCGTCATCGCTCCAGAGCGCGGCGGCGTCGCTGCCAGCCGCGAGCAGTTGCTCTGCGCGCACGCCGATGAGTCGCACTGGGCGCCCTGCGGCACCCAGCGTTTCGAAGAGTTCGACGGCGGTGCGATAGATGCGCTGAGACGAGTTCGTGGCCTCGGGCAGCGTGCGCGAACGGGTGACGGTGTCGAAGTTCTCCCAGCGCACCTTGATCGACACGGTGCGGGCTTCGGCGTCGGCTGCGCGCAGCCGCTCCCCTGTGCGGGTGGCGAGGCGCAGCAGTTCACGGTGCAGCACGCGGGCGTCGCGTTCGTCGTTGGCGAAGGTTTCTTCGTGGCCGATGCTCTTCTCGACGCGCGAGGTTTCGATGCGTCTCGCGTCGCGTCCGTTCGCGAGCTCGTGCAGCCTGCGTGCGTTCGCGGGCCCCACGATCCGTTCGAGCGATGGCAGCGGCTCGCGTGCAAGATCTGCAACGGTGCGGATCGCGCGGGCCTGCAGCGCTCCTGCTGTGGCGCGCCCCACACCCCACATCGCCTCGACGGGCAGCGGGTGCAAGAATTCGAGTGTGCGGGCCGGCGGGATTTCGAGCACACCGTCGGGCTTGGCGCGCTGCGACGCAAGCTTGGCCACGAACTTCGTGCCGGCGAGCCCCACCGAGGCCGGCAGCCCGGTGCGTTCGCGTATCCGCTCGCGCAGGCGCCTGGCGATCTCGCCAGGCTCACCGAAGAGGCGCACAGAGCCGGCAACATCGAGGAAGGCTTCGTCGATGCTGAGCGGCTCGACGAGCGGGGTGAACTCCTCAAAGATCGCCATCACCTCGCGGGAGGCGCGCCGGTATTTTTCGAAGGTGGGCGGCACGAGCACCAGTTGGGGGCAGAGCTGTTTGGCGCGGGCCACGGGCATGGCGGATCGCACCCCGAAGCGGCGGGCTTCGTAGCTCGCGCTCGACACCACTGAGCGCACGGTGTCGTGGGCTGCGGCGACGGGAAGCCCCCGCAGCTCTGGGCGGTCGAGCAGTTCGACAGACACGAAGAAGGAATCCATGTCGACGTGCAGGATCGAGGCCGAGGTGCGAACGCCAGCGGAAACTCCCGCAGCGGTGTCGCCCGGGCCGTCGCTCATACCCGTCATTCTCTCACGGGGTTCACGTGGCAGGGCTGTCGACTGCGAGCACCTGCCTGGCGAGGCTTTCGTCGACGACGAGGTCGGTGATGATGCCGGCAGCGAGCGCACCGCGCAGGCTGTCGCGCTTCGCAGCGCCCGAGACCACGCAGAGTCGCTGCGGGATGCGCCTCACCACGTCGAAGCGGGGCCCGCTCGAACGTTCGTTCATCGCGATTCCCTCAGTGCTTCCATCGGCCTTGTAAAAAACTGTGGCGCAGTCGCCCACGACGCTCTGCTCGACCAGGGAGCGCAGATCTTCTGCGCCGAGGTAGCCGCCAGAGTAGATGTGGGAGCGCGGATCGCCGATGCGGGATCCGAGGCCGAAGACGAACAGGTTGACCGAGGCTTGCAGGTCGATCACGCGGCTTACGGCCCGCTCTCGCCAGAGCGCGGTGCGGGTAGCAGGGTCGTCGAAGATGGCGGGCACCGGAAACTCGTAGATCTCGGCTGAGAATGCGCCGGCGAAGCCTCCGAGCAGGCCTGTGGCGTAGGAGACTCCCGTCGTGCGCCCGTTCGCGGCGCCGTTCATCTGCACGACTCGGGTTTCGGCTGTCGGTTTTCGTGGCAGGCTGCGGGCGACGGCGCTCACCGTCGACCCCCATGCCACGCCAATCGTGGTGCGCGGCGCCACGGCACCGGCGATGAGTTGGGCCGCGGCCTGCGCCGTGCGCTCCAGCCGTTCGTGCTCGGACTGTCTGTCGGATCCTGGCACAACATGCGCGGTGACGCCGAAGCGCTCTGAAAAGCGCTGTTCGATGCGGGAGCGCGCCTCCTGCGGCGAGTGGATGCGGATCTCGACGAGCCCCGTGGAACGGGCGTGGGTGAGCAGGCGAGAGACGGATGAGCGCGATACCCGCAGGTCTTCGGCGATCGCCTCCATGGTGAGGTTCTGCTGGTAGTAGAGCTGGGCTGCGCGCAGTGCGTCGCGCGTTTTCGCAGGACTCTGCCGTTCGGCCATGGTGTGAAGCCTCCGATCACGCACCATTCTGCACATATGTGCAACAACTTTGCAATTCGGTTCAGATGTGGAGCATTCTGGCCGAAACAGTCTCGAAAGGTTCTGGAAATGAACGAGCGCCCAGCAGCAGCATCACGCCCATCGGTCGAGCAGCTTCGCGCGCGCCCCCACGCGGACGTGCTCATCATCGGCGGCGGCATCAACGGCATCGCCACCTTCCGCGATCTCGCCCTGCAGGGCATCGACGTTGCGCTCGTCGAGCGCGCCGATTTTGTCTCGGGTGCATCATCTGCGTCGAGCCACATGGTGCACGGCGGCATTCGCTACCTCGAGAACGGCGAGTTCCGGCTCGTCAAAGAGTCAGTTACCGAGCGCAACAGGCTCGTACGCAACGCACCCCACTACGTGCGCCCGTTGAAGACCACGATCCCGATCTACTCCACATTCTCGGGCATTCTCTCGGCACCCTTCCGGCTGCTCGTCACCCACGGTCGGGGTAAGCCGAACGAACGCGGCGCTGCGCTCATCAAAATCGGCCTCATGATCTACGACACCTTCTCGCGCGCAGGCGGCCAGGTGCCCCGCCACCGCTTCCTGGGCAAAGCGCAGTCGCTGAAGGAGCTGCCGCAGCTCAACTCCAATCTCAAGTACACGGCCACCTACTTCGACGCCTCAATGCACGACCCCGAGCGCCTCGCGCTCGACGTGCTCAACGACGGCCTCCTCGCGGGCGGCGCCCGCGCCCGCGCCGCGAACTACCTCCCGGCAGTAGGCAGCTCCGAGCACGGCGTACGCCTGCGCGACGAGGTCACCGGCGAGGAGTTCGACTTCTCAGCACGCCTCATTCTCAACACCAGCGGCCCCTGGACCGACATCACCAACGAGGCCCTCGGCGACACCACCCGCTACATGGGAGGCACGAAGGGCTCGCACATCGTGCTCGACCACCCCGAGCTCCTCGCCGCAACAGGTGGCAGGGAGATCTTCTTCGAGCACTCCGACGGGCGCATCGTGCTGATCTACCCGCTGAAGAACCGCGTTCTCGTCGGCACCACCGACATCGACGCCGACCCCGCAAAACCTGTCGTCTGCACCGACGACGAAGTCGACTACTTCTTCGATCTTGTACACCATGTCTTCCCCAAGATCGCCGTCGACCGCTCGCACATCGTTTACTCTTTCTCCGGCATTCGGCCGCTCCCCCGCCACGACGACACCGCCCCCGGCTTCGTCTCCCGCGACTACCGCATCGTTGCCACCGAGCACCGCTCCACTCCCGTGCTCAGCCTCGTCGGCGGCAAGTGGACCACCTTCCGCGCGCTCGCAGAACACCTCGCCGATGAGGCGATGGGTCAGCTCGGCAAGCAGCGCCGGGTGAGCACCGAGAAACTCGCCGTCGGTGGTGGCGACGGCTACCCCGTCGATGCTGCCTCCCGGCTGCGCTGGCTCGCGGCCCACGCAGACGGGCGCGACCGCGGTCGTGTATCAGTGCTGCTCGACCGCTACGGCACCCGCGCCACTGAGGTGCTGGCGGCAACGCCCGAGCGAGACCCCGAATTGCCAGAGCTGCCCGGCTACACCGCCGCCGAGCTCGCTCACCTCGCAGCCACCGAGCAGGTGGTGCACCTCGACGACCTTCTGCTGCGCCGCACCTCCATCGCGTTCGTTGGCGGGCTCACCGAGCCGCGCATCCGAGCTGCCGCGGCAGCGATCGCTCCCGCACTCGGCTGGGATGAGGGTACGATCACGGCAGAGGTAGACCGCACCATCGAGCTGCTGCGCAACGCGCACCGCATCGATCCCTCGAAGGGAGGCTCATTCACCGCAGGGTGAGCGATCAGCTCCCCTCCGAGCCGCATCCGGCTCGCGAATCCACCGCTTCTTATGCACCCTGACCCGCCACGGTGGCGCGTCAGGAGTCACCCGAAAGGTCAATGGAGACAACTATGGATATCAATCTGGGACTCTACTTCCTCTCCGAAATGGTCGGCACCGCCATGCTGGTGTTGCTCGGCTGCGGCGTCGTCGCCAACGTGGCCCTCGCAAAGACGAAGGGCAACGCGGGAGGCTTCCTGATGGTCAACTGGGGGTGGGGGCTCGCGGTCTTCGCCGGCGTTCTCGCCTCCGCCTACTCCGGCGCGATCCTGAACCCCGCGGTCGGCATCGGCCTGCTCATCGCAGGCACCATCACCGCCCCCATGTTCTTCGTCGCATTCGCCGCTGAGCTGGTCGGCGCGATCATCGGCGCGATCCTCTGCTGGGCCGCCTACAAGCAGCACTTCGATGATGAGCCCGAGGCCGCCAACAAGCTCGGCGTATTCTCGACCGGCCCGGCGATCCGCTCCTACGGCGCCAACTTCATCACCGAGGTCATCGGCACCTTCGTGCTCGTCTTCGTGATCCTTGCCTTCGCTGACTACGGCGACGTCAACGTCGGCGTTCCTGGCGGCCTCGGACCGCTGACCGCTCTGCCCGTCGCCCTGCTCGTCGTGGGCATCGGCGCCTCGCTCGGTGGCCCCACGGGCTACGCCATCAACCCTGCCCGCGACCTCGGCCCCCGCATCGCGCACGCCATCCTCCCGATCAAGGGCAAGGGCGGCAGCGACTGGGGCTACGCGTGGGTGCCGGTCTTCGGCCCGCTCGTGGGCGGCGCGATTGCAGCATTCGCCGCTCCCGCACTGCTCTCCCTGGCATAACTCCTCACGCGGGATACCCCCGCCGCACCGATCATCTGCGGAGGGGGTCGGCCCCAAAGGCCGCCCCCTCCCCACACCCCGGCGAAGCACCGCCGCCTCGCCGCATCGAAAGGAATCCCATGTCCAAGTACGTCATCGCCATCGACCAGGGCACCACCTCGAGCCGCGCCATCATCTTCGACCGCTCGGGATCCATCATCTCCGTCGGCCAGAAGGAGCACGAGCAGATCATGCCGCAGGCCGGCTGGGTCGAGCACGACGCCGCAGAGATCTGGCAGAACGTGCAAGAGGTGATCGGCATCGCGCTCGGCCGCGCCGACCTCACCCGCCACGACATCGCCGCGATCGGTATCACCAACCAGCGCGAGACCGCCGTGGTCTGGAATAAGAAAACCGGCCAGCCCGTCTACAACGCGATCGTCTGGCAGGACACCCGCACCCAGGACATCGTAGACCGCCTCGCAGCCGACGGCGGCACCGACAGGTTCAAGCAGATCGTGGGCTTGCCGCTCGCGACCTACTTCTCCGGCACGAAGATCGCGTGGATCCTCGAGAACGTCGAGGGCGCCCGCGAGGCCGCCGAAGCCGGCGATCTGCTCTTCGGCACCACCGACTGCTGGGTGCTCTGGAACCTGACCGGCGGTGCCGAGGGCGGCGTGCACGCCACCGATGTCACCAACGCCTCGCGCACCCTCTTCATGGACCTCGAAACGCTCGAGTGGCGCGACGACATCCTCGAAGCCTTCGGTGTGCCGCGCTCAATGCTGCCCGA
Source organism: Leucobacter sp. VD1 (assembly GCF_037150695.1). NCBI lineage: Bacteria > Bacillati > Actinomycetota > Actinomycetes > Micrococcales > Microbacteriaceae > Leucobacter > Leucobacter sp. VD1. Next base: position 629,728 of record NZ_JBBCPO010000001.1, on the reverse strand, counting down.
GATCCGCTCCTCCTCCGAGGTCTACGGCCACGCCGAAGACTCGTCGCTGCTGCGCGAAACCCCCATCGCCGGCATTCTCGGCGATCAGCAGGCAGCCACCTTCGGCCAGGCCGCATTCGAGGCCGGCGAGTCGAAGAACACCTACGGCACCGGCTGCTTCCTCATCTTCAACACCGGCGAAGAGATCGTCCACTCGAAGAACGGCCTGCTCACTACTGTCGGCTACAAGCTGGGCGACGCCCCCACCCACTACGCACTCGAAGGTTCGATCGCAGTGACGGGCTCGCTCATCCAGTGGCTGCGCGACCAGCTCGGCATCATCGAGTCGGCGCCGCAGGTCGAAGAGCTGTCGGCGAGCGTGCCCGACAACGGCGGCGTGTACATCGTTCCCGCGTTCTCCGGCCTGTTCGCCCCCTACTGGCGCCCGGACGCCCGCGGCGCGATCGTGGGCCTCACCCGCTACGCCAACAAGGGCCACATTGCGCGGGCAGCGCTCGAGGCCGTCGCGTTCCAGACACGCGATGTGCTCGACGCCGTCAACGCCGACGCAGGCGTCGACCTCACCGAGCTCAAGGTCGACGGCGGCATGGTGGCGAACAACGCGCTCATGCAGTTCCAGGCCGATGTGCTCGGGGTTCCGGTGGTGCGCCCGGTCGTAGCTGAGACCACCGCCCTCGGTGCAGCCTACGCAGCCGGCCTCGCGGTCGGGTTCTGGAACGGCCTCGACGATCTCTCGGCCAACTGGCAGGAGGATCGCCGTTGGGAGCCCGAGATGGACGAAGCCGAGCGCGACCGTCAGCTGCGCAACTGGCGCAAGGCCGTCACCAAGTCGATGGACTGGGTCGACGAAGACGTGAAGTAAGCGCATCGCAGCAGTGAGGCCGGGGCGGCGGGAGGAGATCCCACCGCCCCGGCCTCACTGCTGCGCGGCGTCGCCGCTGCTGCGCCGGGTCGTTCCGGCCGACCGTCGCCGCTGCCGCCGATCGCTACTCCGCTTCGAGCGGATACAGGGGGTTGTGCCCGGCAGCGATCCGCTCCCCCTCGGGCACCGGCCCGGGTGGGATGCCGTCACCGAACGGCTCACCACCGAGCCGCGCACGATCGTGAGGTTCGAGCCAGCCGGCGAGATCTGGCCCCACCGGCACGATGCCCGTGGGGTTCACGTCTTCGTGCGTGATGTAGTAGTGCTGCTTGATCTGCACGAAGTCGATCGTGTCGCCAAAGCCGGGCGTCTGAAACAGATCCCGGGCATACCCCCACAGGTGATCCATCTCGGCGAGCTTGCTGCGGTTCGTCTTGAAGTGCCCGTGATAGACGGGGTCGAAGCGGGCGAGCGTGGTGAAGAGGCGAACATCTGCCTCCGTGATCGTGCCGCCCATCAGATAGCGCCGCGTCGAAAGCCGCTCCTCAAGCCAATCCATTGCCTCCCAGAGGCGCACGTAGGCCGCCTCGTACGCCTCCTGGCTGCCCGCGAAGCCGCAGCGGTAGACGCCATTGTTCACCTCGGTGAACACCCGCTCGATCACGGGCCACATCTCGTGCCGCAGCGCATCGGGCAGCAGATCGGGTGCGCCCTCGCGGTGATATTCGCGCCACTGGGTTGAGAAGTCGAGTGTGATCTGAGGGTAGTCGTTCGTGACGACCCCGCCTGAGGGGATATCGACGATGGCAGGCACCGTGATGCCCCGCGGATAGCCCGGAAAGCGGGCGAAGTAGTTCTGCTGCAGACGCTCGGTGCCAAGCACCGGGTCTCGGCCCCCGGGATCGAGATCGAAGGTCCAGGATCGCGCGTCGTGCGTGGGGCCGGGCCGGGCGAGCGAGATCGCCTCTTCGAGCCCCAGCAGCCGCCGCACGATCACGGTGCGATTCGCCCACGGGCAGGCGTTGGCCGCGACGAGACGATAGCGGCCCGGCTCGACCGGCCACGCCTCGGCCCCCTCGCTCAGCCCGAAGCCGAGCGAGCCGATCTTGGAGGGCGGCGGTGCCGGCAGCCGCCGGATCGCCGCCGGATCCGCCACGATCCGATCCTCGATGTAGTGCGTGTCGCGCGTGAACTCGGCACCGCTGGTGACGTATGCACCTCGCGTCGAGTGCTCGTTCGCGGGCGCATCGCCGCCTGGGTGGGGTGCAGGTGCGTCGTTCGACATACGGGGCCTCCTCGGTGCGGCCGGCGAAAACCGGATGCGGGCGATTCTAGGGCGGAATCCTTCACGGCCTCCCAGCCGACTCCCGTTCCGGTGCATCGGCATCGCATTTCTGCGCGGTCAGGGGTGCACACGCAGCAGAATGCCCCGGGAGCGGTGAACGCGCCCGGGGCATCATGTCGAACACACGCGCGGTGCTACTCCTGGCCGGCGCGCTCCAGTACCAGCTCACGCACACGAGCCGCGTCGGCCTGGCCGCGCATCGCCTTCATGACGGCGCCAATGATCGCGCCGGCGGCCTGCACCTTGCCGTCGCGAATCTTTGCGAGCACATCCGGCTGCTCGGCGAGCGCCGCATCGACTGCCGCGATGAGCGCGCCATCGTCGGAGACGATCGCGAGCCCACGTGCCTCAACGATCTCCGCGGCGGTGCCCTCACCGTCGATGATGCCGGCGATGACCTGACGCGCCAGCTTGTCGTTGAGGGTGCCGGCATCGACGAGCTCGACGACGGAGACGATCTGCTGCGGAGTGATGAGATCGGCGGGCGCAGCCGAGCGCTCGTTCGCGATGCGCGCGATCTCGCCGGTCCACCACTTGCGCGCCGTCTGCGGCGGCACGCCGGCCGCAACAGTAGCCTCGATGGTCGAGAGCAGGCCGGCGTTCACCACGTCCTGGAACTCGAGCGCACTGAACTGCCACTCCTGCTTCAAACGGCGGGTGCGCAGCGTCGGGTGCTCTGGCAGCTGGGCCCGCAGCTCCTCGACAAGCTCACGCGACGGGGTGAGCGGCGCGAGATCGGGCTCGGGGAAGTAGCGGTAGTCGTCGGCGTCGCTCTTCGGGCGGCCGGGCGACGTCTCTCCCGTGTCTTCGTGCCAGTGGCGGGTCTCCTGCGTGATGGAGCCGCCGTCAGCGAGAATCTGAGCCTGCCGTTGAATCTCGAAGCGCACCGCGCGCTCGATCGAACGCAACGAGTTCACGTTCTTCGTCTCGGTGCGGGTGCCGAGCACGGACATGCCGGCACCCTCGTTGCCGCGGGGGCGCAGCGACACGTTCGCGTCGCAACGCAGGTTGCCACGCTCCATGCGGGCGTCCGAGATGCCGAGCGCGATCACGATCTCGCGGATGGTCGCCACGTAAGCGGCGGCAATCTCAGGGGTGTCGGCCTCGCCGCCGAAGACGGGGCGGGTCACGATCTCCACGAGCGGCACGCCGGCGCGGTTGTAGTCGACGAGGGAGTACTCGGCGCCCTGGATACGGCCCGTCGAACCGCCGACGTGGTTGAGTTTGCCTGCGTCTTCCTCCATGTGGGCGCGCTCGATGGGCACGTGCACAACACGCCCCGATGCGAGCTCGATCTCCACGGAGCCGTCGTACGCGATGGGGTCGTCGTACTGGGAGATCTGATAGTTCTTCGCCATGTCGGGGTAGAAGTAGTTCTTCCGAGCGAAGCCCGAAACCTCGGCGATCTCGCATCCGAGCGCGAGGCCGAGGCTGATCGATCCGCGCACCGCCTGCTCGTTGACCACGGGCAGCGAACCGGGCAGGCCGAGGCACACCGGAGTGAGGTTCGTGTTCGGTTCAGCACCGAAGGTGTTGGGTGCCGAAGAGAACATCTTCGTCTTCGTGTTGAGCTCGACGTGCACTTCGAGGCCGATCACCGGCTCGAACAGTTCGAGGGCCCGCTCGAAGTCCATCAGCTTGGTCTTGGCCATCAGTTCGCCGCCTCTCCAGTCGAAGCACCTGCAAGGGAGGGCGCCTGCGCCCAGAACGGAGATCCGTCGCGCTCGGTGATGAGGCTTTCGATGGCGGATCCCGCGCGGTACAGGCGGGCATCCTCGAAAGCGGGAGCCATGAGCTGCAGGCCCACGGGCAGGCCGTCCTCGCTCGCAGTGCCGATCGGCAGGCTGAGTCCGGGGATTCCCGCGAGGTTCGCGGGGATCGTGGTGGCGTCGTTGAGGTAATCCTGCAGCGGATCGCCGCCGTGGGCACCGAGCTGCCACGCTGTCGTGGGCGCGGTGGGCGAGGCGATCACGTCAACCTTGTCGAAGGCGCTGGCGAAGTCGCGCTGAATGAGGGTGCGCACCTTCTGCGCACTGCCGTAGTAGGCATCGTAGTAGCCGGCCGAGAGGGCATAGGTGCCGAGAATGATGCGTCGCTTCACCTCGGTGCCGAACCCTGCGGCGCGGGTCTCGCTCATCACGCTCTCGACGGTGCCGCCGCCCTGGGGGGTGACGCGCAGGCCGAAACGCACGGAGTCGTACTTGGCCAGGTTGCTGGAAGCCTCGGCGGGCAGGATCAGGTAGTACGCTGCGACGGCGTACTCGAAGTGAGGGGCGTCGATCTCCACGATCTCGGCACCCTGCGCTGCGAGCAGTGCCAGTGCCTCATCGAAGCGGGCCTTCACACCCGGCTGCAGGCCGTCAACCATGAGCTGCTTCACCACGCCGACGCGCAGCCCCTTGAGGCTTGCCGGATCGGCACCGCCTCTGGCGGCCTCCGCCATCGACGGCCAGGCGAAATCGAGCGAGGTCGAATCGTGGTGGTCGTGACCTGCGATGACGTCGTGCAGCAGCGCCGTGTCGAGCACGGTGCGGGCGCACGGGCCGATCTGGTCGAGCGATGAGGCGAGCGCGATGGCCCCGTAGCGGCTGACACCGCCGTAGGTGGGCTTGACACCAACAGTGCCGGTGAGCGCGGCGGGCTGGCGGATCGAGCCGCCCGTGTCAGAACCCAGCGCAAGCGGCGCCTCGAATGCGCCAACAGCCACGGCCGAACCGCCGCCGGAGCCGCCGGGCACCCGGTCGGCCGCCCACTGGTTGCGGGTGGGTCCGTAGGCGGAGTTCTCGGTGGAGGAGCCCATCGCGAACTCGTCCATATTGGTCTTGCCGATGCTGATGAGCCCGGCCGCGCGGGCCTTGGCAACGGCGGTCGCATCGTAGGGCGAGCGGTAGCCCTCGAGAATCTTGGAGCCCGAGGTGGAGGGCATGTCGGTGGTGACGAGCACATCTTTCACGGCGAGCGGCACGCCGGCGAGCTCGCCAAGGGCCTCACCGGCAGCGCGGCGGGCGTCGATGTCGCGGGCCGCCGCGAGCGATGCCTCGGCATCGGTCGCGAGGAAGGCGTTCAGGGCACCATCAACGGCCGCAATGCGGTCGAGGTGGGCGCGCGTGGCCTCCTCGGAGGAGACCTCGCCAGAGGAGAGCTTCGCGGCGAGCTCCGCCGCGGTCATTCTGATCAGTTCACTCATGCCGTTCGCCTTACTGCTCTTCACCGAGGATCGAGGAAACGCGGAACATGCCGTCGCTCGTCTCGGGTGCGTTTGCCAGCGCCTGCTCGCGTGTGAGCACGTCGGCGACCTCATCGGCCCGGGTGACGTTGCTCAGCGGAATCGGGTGGCTCGTGGCCGGCACGTCGGCGCGTGCGACCTCGCTCACCTTGGCGATGTTGGCGAGGATCGAGTCGAGCTCAGTGGTGAGCGAATCGATCTCCGCGTCGGTGAGGGCGATCCGGGCGAGTCCGGCGAGATGCTGCACGGTCTGCGCCGTGATCTCGCCGCTCGCCCCAGCGCGTTCTGCCGCAGGGGTGTCAGGCATGCTGCTCCATCGTGACGTTATGAAAAGTTCGGTGAACCACACCATCCTACCGAGGAGAGGGTGGGGCGAAGCTCTGCATGCCGCGCCCGCGTGAGCGCAGGCCACCGACCGCCTCAGCGTTCAGACGACCTCGCTGCTGAAGAGCTGAGCGCTGATGCTGGTGAGGGCTGCTTCTCTGCCGATCTCGCGCCCGAGCAGCCACCGACCTCCGCCGAAGCGCTCGGCGGTGCGATGCGGGTCGAAACTCTCGAAGTACTGCAGCGTTCCCCTGGGCGGGATCTGCATACCGCCGAACGAGCCGATGGCCCAGAAATTCGCGGTTCCCACAAGCATCTGCGGGTCTCTCGCCGTGACGAATGACGTCGGCAGGCAATCGGTCGTGGCTCGCTGCCACATGGTGACGCCGGCGCGTCCCCGGCGGTGCTCGATCACGAGCCACATCGCCGATCCGGTGCCCCGAAGGTACGCTTCAAGCCACCCATCTTTCGCGTCCTGGCAAGAAACCAGGCCCGCAACGCGCATTTCCTGATCCTGGAGTCGCAGTGGCGCACCAGGCAGCAGGCGCGAAGCCAGCACCTCAAGGCTGGACGGAGAATCAAGACTGAGCCGATTCACGATGCGCCACGCCACCCTTTCATGGGCTTCGAACGCCCCCTCGTTCCAGCGATCCGATCCGCTGAACCGACATGCCCAGCCCGCGTTTCGAAACGTACCAGCGACCCGCACCAACAAATAACTGGAACGATCGCTTTACTTATCGTATCGTGGCCTGGGCCCAAAACATCACCAGACCCGAGCACACTCGGGCCGACCGCCACAGAATCGATCACGACTAAGCTGGGGCGGGGGCAGTCGCGACGGGAGAGGGTGCAGGGTGACGCAGCGCAGAACGGCAGCGCAGGATCGTGGGCGGGATACGCAGATTCGCATTCTCGATGGTGCCGCTTCCGAGTTCATGAAACACGGCTACGGCACCGTGAGCATTCGCAGCATCGCAGAAGAGTCGGGGATCTCCATCGGATCCATCTACTTCCACTTCCGCACGAAGGAGAGCATCGCCAAGGCGATCACCGAAGAGCAGCACCATCGCTCATTGCGGCTCATCGAAGAGATCACCAAGCCACTCGACGGCACCCTACAGAAACTCGTGCACGTGTCTCGCGCACTTGCCGAGCAAATCGCATCCGACCCGATCGTGCGCGCAGGCATGGCCCTCTCCTTCGAAAAAGAAGAGTTCACCGGAGACGTCTCCGGGTTCTACGCCGACTGGATCCAGGCCGTCACCGAAGATCTCCGCGCCTCCTTTGCAACCGGCGAACTCGAAAGCCGCCTCACCCCGAGCCAGCACGCCGAATACCTCGTCGCGCACTTCGCAGGCATCCTGTCACTCGCGATGGCCCGACAGAACATCGACCGACTCGGCGAATCACTCGCAACGATGTGGCTCGGCTCGGTCGACGGGCTCGTACCCGCCAAGCTCCGCGAAGATGCCGTCACCATGATCCGCAGCGTCTACGCCGACGCCCTCGCTCCGACAGGCGACGCAGACACCACCTCCTAGCCAACGGCGGCACCGCCGCCCCAATCCGCCAACGTGTCGTTTTGAAGCAAGACGAACGTACGAGTTAAGCTAAGCCCGCGAGACCGGGGATCCACCCCTCGTGCTCCCCCACCACTCACCCCGCTCAGTGCTGAGCACAGCAAGATCTCGAGGAGACCGCGTGCCCGCAGATGTTCAAGAACTGTCGCTCGAGCATTGGCTCGGCGCTGCCGGGGAACGCTACTTCGGTGCTGGCTACAAAGACGTCACCTACCAGATGCGCGCAGCCCGCCCCGGCCTCGCAGACTTCGCCGTGCACTACCCCGAGGCCTGGTCGCTCGACGCTGCAGGGCAACCACGAGAAACCCACCTCAGCTCGGTCGATGCCGTGGTGCTCACACTGATGGCGACCCAAGCCCAAGTCACGGTCGGCCGCACAAACGAGACAGCCCGCGTCTCAAGCGTCGAACTGAGATCCGGCCGAACACCCTGGCTCGACCTCACCCGGGTGCCACTCGCGTTTTCCACACAAGCCGGCAACGGCAACGGCGAAGACGTTGTCATCGAGGCGACCGCCGGCAACATCCGCACGCGCATCGGCCTGCGCGAAGGTGGGCGACACGGAGACACCCCGTCCCTTCGCATTCCACCCGGATCCGCCCCCACGTACCCGGCAGCGCTGCGTGCAGTGAGCTCCCAAACCCGCATCTCCCAGGTGGACAGGGCCGCTTCGAGCATCAGCGCAGAACACGAGTTCACAGAGAACGAGTCGTCGATCGGCTGCTACGGCGGCATCGAAGGGGCACGGTGGCCATCGATCACCGTCATCGACTACCTCGTCACCATGGGGCAGATGAGCCAGGCAGTGGTCTGCCTTGCGAAAGGCATTACCCGCGCAGGAATGGGCAACCTCTGGATGCGCACCATGAACATTCGCGCCACCGGCCGTTCAACGCCGCTCGGCGCTCAGATCACCACTGAGACGCGCCTCGTCCACGACCGCGCCTGGGTGCGCGACGGCACGAAGGTGCACGACCTGCAGGTGGAATCGCGCTCCAGCGACGGCATTGTCGCAAGCGCGAAACTCGCATTCTTCGACGAGCAGACGCCAGCTTCGACTGGGCGGTAGGGGGCAACCGATATGACCAGGATTGACGACACCATGCTGCTTGCGGCAGCAGAAGAGTTCGCGCTGCGCGGGTACCACAGCGGTCAGCTCAACTGGATGCTCGCGGGCGACGTCGACGCGCTCGCGGGCCGACCGCCCACCAGGCACGAGTTGGGCGTCGCCGTGCTCAACGCCGAGGGCACCGCAATGCGCGGTGCTCAGGCAGCCGCAGCCCGACGCGCTTCAAGCCCCCTCGAACGCCTCTATTGCGCCTTCGACGAGGTGGGCGAGTTGATGGCAGGCAATGTGCTGGTGCGCGCCGGCATGCGCCTCGCTGCAGAATCACGCACGGAGTTTCCTGAGCGGCGGATCGACCCCTACGCGACCTGGCACACCTTTTTGACGGGTGCGCTCACAGAAGCCGCCGCAGCCGGAGAACTCCGCCCCGACACGAACATCGATGAGGTCGCCTGGACCCTGGTAGCCGTGGGCTTCGGCACGAAAGATCTCGTCGGCTTTCACGGCCGCTGGGAAGAGGTCGGGCCGCGCCTGCACGCCGCCCTCCACTACGTGCTCGGGAGCGTCGTCGCGCAGCGTTGAGCAACGGGCGGGCTCGCCTGTCGAGCCGAGAAACCGGTGAGTCAGCCTTCCGGGCCGAGCTCGAAGCTCAGCCCCTCGTTGGCGAACCGCTCACGGGTGCTGGGCGAGGACCCGATCAGCACCAGGCGCTTCGCGAGCCGCGCCGTGGGAAGGTCTGCGGCAGAATCGGTGGCGAACTCCGCCGCAGCCATCGGCACCGCATGCTCAATCAAGGCATCGGCCTTGCGCTGCCCCATCCGATGATCCACGAACCGCATACCATCAGGGGCCGCCGCGAGCAATGAAGCACAGAGCATGTCGTAGGGCACCCCGGCCGCCCGCAGCAGCGATTCCGCGAGCCGCTGCTCCGTCGCGGTCGCAATCACTATCTGCGCGCCAGATTCGTGCTGTGCCCTGATGCGCTGCACCGTGCTCTGCCTGATCCACGCAGGATCCACGCCGACGCGGGCACCGAAGCCTTGGGCAAGCTGCGCGTACGCCTCCTCCGACAGCCCTCGCAGCGCCACCCGTGTGATGCGCTGGGCGAAGGCCGATCGACTCGCAGTGGTGCGGCTCGCAGCCCACCCCGCGATCAGCGGAAGCGCTCGCGCATATCGAAGCCGAGAGGCGCGCAGACGCCCGAGCAGCAGTGCGACGAAGGTGTCACGCGTGGTGATCACCCCGTCGAGGTCGTAAACGTACAGCTCTGAGGGAGCCTCGGCGTCACTGTGCATGATGCGATCATCGTAGCGCGGCCGGGGTGCCGTGCTGCTGCGTCCGACTGCGAAACCCTGCCAAACGGTGAGCCGTCACTCCCCGCGGCTCACTTCAGTGCTATCTGAACCTGTTTCAGGCCTCAGATGCTTCGGTCTCGCCCGCTGCCAGCGCCAGGGCCGCAGGGCCCTCGGTGACAAGCACCGCGAACTGCGCGGCGTCGAGCACCGGAATATTCAACTCCTCAGCTTTGGCGAGTTTCGAGCCTGCCCCGGGGCCGGCGGCCACGAAGTCGGTCTTCTTCGAAACGCTTGACGCCGCCTTGCCGCCGGCCTGGATGATCGCCTCCTTGGCGCCGTCTCGCGTGAACCCTTCGAGGCTGCCTGTAGCGACCACCGTAAGCCCAGCGAGCACCCCGCCCTCGGCAACCGCGGCACCGGGTCCAGGGTGGCCTGGCGTCGCCCACTGCACCCCTGCAGCGGCCCAGCGATCGACGATCTCACGATGCCAGTCGACTTCGAACCACTCCTTGAGCGACTCGGCGATGATGCTGCCCACGCCATCTACCTCGGAGAGTTCTTCGACGGAGGCCTGGCGGATCGCATCGAGCGAACCGAACCACTCCGCGAGCGCTCGTGCCGCAACCGGCCCGACGTGGCGGATGTTCAGGGAGACCAGCAGACGCCACAGCGGCTTCGTCTTCGCCTTCTCAAGCTCGGTGAGGAAGGTCTCGGCGTCTTTCGAGGGGAGCACCACACGGTGGTTTTTGCGGAAACCTGCCTTGCGCCGTGCCGCGGCATCGAGCCCGGCAGCGGCGGGCGGATACTCGAGCACGACGCGCTGGAACGGTGAGCGTCGCCGCGGCTCACCGGTCTCTTCATCGATCACAGGCTCGCCTGTTTCGCTGTCGCGCACGACGACAGTGATCGGAACGAGCTCATCGAGGCTCAGGTCGAAAAGCCCTGCCTCGGTTTCGAGTGGTGGAACGGCGGGAATCTCGGGTTGGGTGAGAGCGGCCGCGGTGATCTCGCCGAGCACCTCGATATCGAGTGCGCCCCGTGATCCGATGTGTTCGACACGGCCGCGCACCTGTGCAGGGCAGGCACGTGCGTTCGGGCAGCGCAGGTCGATGTCGCCCTCCTTCATGGGGCGCAGGGGTGTGCCGCACTCGGGGCAGTGCTCGGGCATGCGCCACTCGACCTCACTGCCGTCTCGCAGTTCGATCACGGCTCCGAGCACCTCGGGGATCACGTCTCCGGCTTTGCGGAGCACCACGGTGTCGCCGATAAGCACGCCCTTTGCCTGCACCACTTGCTGGTTGTGCAGCGTGGCCTGACGCACCGTCGATCCCGCAACTTTGACAGGTTCCATTACCGCGTAGGGGGTGGCCCGGCCAGTGCGACCCACGCCGACGCGGATGTCGAGGAGGCGGGTGTGCACCTCTTCTGGCGGGTATTTGTAGGCGATGGCCCAGCGCGGGGCTCGGCTGGTCTCGCCGAGCTCAGCGTGCAGCTCGAGTTCGTCGATCTTCACCACGATGCCATCGATCTCATGTTCGACGTCGTGGCGGTGCTCGCCGCGGTCGGCGATGAACTCGACAACCTCGTCGACAGTGTCGAAGACCCGCGAGTGGGGTGAAACCGGCAGCCCCCACTCGGCGAGCAGCCCGTAGACCTCTGATTGGTTCTCGATGCCGGGCTGCTGCCAGGCACCGATGCCGTGCACGTAGAGCGACAGCCGCCCGAGCCTGTCGCGCATGAGCGCCAGATCGGTCTCGTTCTTCTTCTCGGCTCGCTGGCGCAGGGTGCCGGCTGCAGTGTTGCGGGCGTTCGCGAACTCTGGGTAGCGGATCGCGATCCGCTCCTCTGGGATTCCTTTTGCCCGCTGCTCTGCGGCCGATTGAGCCTGGAGTTCGTGCTGGCGGCGGTTGAGAGCTTCGAAATCTTCGCTGCTCAAGAACACCTCGCCGCGCGCCTCGAAGAACTCGGGGATGCCCTCACCGTGCAGCTCGCGGGGGATGACAGGGATGAGATCGATATTTTCGGTGATGTCTTCGCCCACACGCCCATCGCCGCGAGTGGTTGCGGTTTCGAGCACTCCATCGCGGTAGGCGAGGCTGATCGCGAGTCCGTCGATTTTGAGCTCGGTGAGCCAGCGCACCTTGCGGCCGGCGGCCGCCTGGGTTTTCTCGGCCCATTCGCGGAACTCGTCGAGCGAGAAGACGTTGTCGAGGCTGAGCATGCGTTCGGCGTGCTCGTGCTCGGGGAAGCCTGCGGAGACAACGGCGGCGCCCACCTCACGGGTGGGACTGTCTTGGCCCGCGAGTTCGGGGAAGGCGCGTTCGAGAGCTTCGAGCCTGTGGAACATCTCGTCGTACTCGGCGTCTGAGACCAGGCTCGTCGCCTCGGAGTAGTAGGCGCGGCGCAGACGCTCGATCTCGACGGTCAGCTGCTCGGCTTCAGCACGAGCCTCATCGAAGGTTTCGGGGATCGGCGGGTTCTCGTTCACCTCTTCAGTCTAGAAGCGACCGCTGACATTCGCGCCCCCGGCCCCTCCCTCCCGCAGCGAGGTAACGCGTGTGGTCGTTTCGCCGGGGCTCAAACTGCCCCACCGACGACCTCAGTGAGCAGTGACGACGGTGGGCGCAGCGGACGCAGCGGGCGCAGCGGACGCAGCGGGCGCTGCAGCAGCCACGGCCCTGTCGATCGTGAACTGGCCGAGCACCCGCGTGCCGATGTAGACCACCGCGGTCTGGCCAGGCGCCACCCCCAGCAGAGGCTCTGCGCGCGCGAGATCGATGTCAACCACGATCTCGTGCGTCGCATCGGCCCGATGCTGCTCGGTGCGCTCTGACTCGAGGATCGGCTCGAGCCTGGCCCGAGCCGGCACAGGATCGGCGTGCGCCCGAATCTGCACCTCGCAGTCGAAAGTCTCGCTCACATCGAAGCCGGGCTCGCCGGCCCAGCTGAAGCGCCCGCCCGCAATGCGTCCGATGGCAAGGCTCTGCTTCGGGCCGACCACCACCTGGTTCGAAACCGGGCGGATCGAGAGCACGTAGCGCGGCTGACCGTCGGGTGCCGGCCGACCCAGCTGCAGGCCGCGCCGCTGCCCCACGGTGTAGCCGTGGGCGCCGTCGTGGCGCCCGACGACCTCACCTGACTCATCCAGGATCTCCCCCGGTTCGCGCGCCAGGTGATCCGAGAGCCACCCGCGCGTGTCGCCGTCGGGGATGAAGCAGATGTCGTGGCTGTCGGGCTTCTGGGCTACCTGTAGCCCGCGATCCTCGGCCTCTGCCCGGATCAGCTCTTTTGAAGGGGTGTCACCGAGCGGAAAGTAACAGTGCGCGAGCTGCCGCTCGGTAAGCACGCCGAGTACGTACGACTGGTCTTTCGCCCAGGCACTTGCGCGGTGCAGTTCACGGCCGTTCGGGCCGTCTTCGAGCGTCGCGTAGTGCCCGGTGGCCACGGCGTCGAAGCCGAGGGCGATCGCCTTGTCGAGCAGCGCGGCAAACTTGATCTTCTCGTTGCAGCGCATGCACGGGTTGGGTGTGCGACCTGCCGCGTACTCCGCGATGAAGTCGTCAACAACGTCTTCTTTGAAGCGCTCGCTGAGATCCCATACATAGAAAGGAATCCCCAGCATCCCGGCGGCACGGCGCGCATCCATTGCGTCTTCAATGGTGCAGCAGCCACGGGAACCGGTGCGCAGTGTGCCGGGCATCCGGCTGAGCGCCAAATGCACACCCACGACATCGTGCCCCGCCTCGACAGCGCGTGCTGCCGCCACGGCGGAGTCCACTCCCCCACTCATCGCCGCCAGAATCTTCATCCGAAACAGTCTACGCGTTCATCGCAGAACACCCCAGTAGGAGAAATCCTTCGCGAGCGACGAGCGCTCAGGAGAGGCCCGCTTCTCTCGCTCGTTCGAGTGCGGCCGGCAGGGCTTCGAGCAGCGCGTCAACCTCATCGTCTCGGGTGTCGGGGCCGAGGGTGAAGCGCAGGGCTCCCGCCGCTTCGGCCGCAGGCACCCCCATTGCGAGAAGCACATGTGAGATCTCGGCGACGCCGGCACGACATGCTGAGCCGACCGAGACCGAAACTCCGACGGTATCGAGCAGGAACACGAGCGAGTCACCCTGGCAACCAGGAAAAGTGAAGTGAGCATTGCCCGGCAGTCGCGGCGCAACAGCGGGCTCAGCAGCGGGCTCCGGCCCGCGCAGCACAGCGCCCGGGTCAACCGCGCGCACCCCTGCGACCAGCCGGTCACGCAGCGCCGCGAGGCGCGCCGTGCGTTCAGGATCGGGGCGCGCCTCGGCGTCGAGCGCGATGTCGAGGGCAGCAGCGAAAGCGACGGCCCCGGCAACATCTTGGGTGCCCGAGCGTGCACGCTGCTGCGTGCCGCCGTGCATCAGCGCATCCGCGGAGGTGCGCCGCCCCAGCACGAGGGCCCCCACGCCCACTGGCCCGCCGATCTTGTGCGCCGAAACTGACACGGCAGCGGCACCAGACGCAGCGAAGTCGATCGGGATCTGGCCCAAAGCCGATACGGCATCGACGTGGGCGGGAACGCCGACCTCCGCCGCGATCCGGCACAGTTCCGCAACCGGCTGCACCGTACCCACCTCGTTGTTCGCCCACAAGAAGGAGACGAGCGCGACCCGTTCAGCGCCCTCCTCGGCGAGCGCGGCCGCAAGCACGTGTGGCTGCAGCACCCCTTCGGCATCGACGGGCAACCACCGCAGCCGAGCGCCCTGGGCGTCGCGCAGCCACTCAGCGGCTTCCACAGTGGCGTGGTGCTCGCCCTCGGCCACAAGGATCACCGGATCCGACCCCAGCACGGCACGGCGCGCCCAATAGATGCCTTTGATTGCCAGATTGATCGATTCGGTGCCGCCGCTGGTGAGAATCAGCTCGGCCGCATCGCAGCCGAGACCCCGCGCGATGCGTTCGCGGGCCTGCTCGAGCACCTCGCTGGCGCGCTGACCGTGCCCGTGGGTGGATGCGGGATTGCCGACCACGCGCAGCGCGTCGCTGTAGGCGGCGAGCACCGCCTCGGGCATCGGAGAGGTCGCCGCGTGGTCGAGATAGGCGCGCACGTTACTCAGGACAGGTCATGCCTGCTCAGTAGAGCAGGCTCGCGAGACGGCCGCGGGCGGCGGCGACCCGCGGATCCGCAATCCCCACGACCTCGAAGAGTTCGAGCAGGCGTTCGCGGATCGCGGCGCGATCATCGCTCTCAGCGCTTTCGGCGAAGAGTTCGAGCAGACGCAGGAAAGCGTCCTCAACATGCCCACCCGAGACGTCGAGGTCGGCGACCCGCATCTGCGCCGCAACATCGCGCGGAGCCGCCGCAGCCGCGCTTCGGATCTCATCGACGGTGAGCCCCTGCAGCCGCTGCAGCAAGCGCATCTGCACGAGCGCGGCACGGGCTTCGGCGTCGGCTGGGGCCTTCGCAAGCACCGCTTCCCACTCCGCTACCGCCGCGGCGTAGTCGCCCCGCTCGGCAGCCTCTACCGCAGCACGGTGCGCCTCAGGAATCTCGGGTTCCACAGGACCAGCGGGCGTCTGCTCGCCTTCAACGCCGCCTTGATCCGGCGCACTCACGCGACCGACCACCCCATGCTGCTCGGCCAGCTGCACCAGCTGCACGAAGAACTCGCGCACCTGCGCCTCGGGCACGGCTCCCTGGAACAGGGGCACCGGGCGGCCCGCAACGAGCGCCACCACAGTGGGAATCGACTGCGCCTGGAAGGCCTGCGCCAGGCCGGGATTCGCGTCGACATCAACCTTCGCGAGCAGCACCCGACCGTCGAGTTCGCGCGTGATCTTCTCGATCACGGGGCTCAGCGTCTTGCAGGGCTGGCACCATTCGGCCCACAGGTCGAACACCACAGGTACCACCGACGACAGCTGCGCGATCTGCTCGAACGTGGCGTCGGTGACGTCGAGCACGAGCGAAGGCACGTCGACGGTCTGGGCCGCCGCCTGAGGCTGGCCCGCTGCCGCCGCGCCTGGCTGACCACCGGGCGCAGCCTGGCCGCGAGCTGCGAGATGGCTCAGGTCGACTCCGCCACCGGGAATGCGGGCGGGCATCTGCTGGGTCATGTCTAGTTCCTTACTCCTACGAGTTCGCTGGTCACACCGAGCAGCTGGATTTTGCTTCCATCGGTTTTGCTGGGTACGAAGAAGAGCAGCTGGTGGGCGACCTCTTGCACAAGGCGCCCCTGCTCACCCGACAGGCCGGAGAGGGCGGTGACCGCCCCGTTGGCCTGCGGCTTGTAACGGCCACCCGCAGCGTCGACGATCTGCTCTTCGATTACCGTGGTCGCGACGAGGGCCCCGCCCACGCCTGTCGAAAGCGCGACAGGCTCTTCGTCGCCCTGACGGGCCGCAACCGAATAGGCCATGGTCTGGCCCTTCGCGTCCGACTGCGCCTGAGCCTGCTCGGCGAGGGTCTTGCCATAGTGCTGCAGCAGGGGGTCATCGGCAATGTCGAAGGCCTCAGCCTCTGGCACATCGGGGCCTCCCTGCAACACGGCCGCGAACTGCGCGCCGACCTCGCCCGGAGGCAGCACCAGCGACTCGATATCGTTCGCGAGCAGCGCGGTGCCCTCCTCAGCCGGGGCGGCCTGCGGCATCGAGATGCCGCCGCGCAACGCAATCACACGCGAAACCTGGTAGTTCTGCTGCGGAGTCTCCTGCGTGAGCACGAGGGCAAGCGAGGGTGACGCCGCCGGGGTCTCACCGTCGGCATTCTCAGCGCCCTGCTTGTTTGCGTCTTCGCGCGAGGAGGCCACGGTAACGAACAGGGTGCGGGGCCACGACTCAGTGCTCTGCACGAGCTCGTAGTCGAGCTCTTGGTCGGTGATGCGCGGGGGCACCACGCTGTAGTCGGGCATGCTGGCCCTGATCTTGTAGTTCGCAGTGCGCTGGGCCAGGGCGTCTCCGGTGAAGCGTTCACTGAGGATGTCGGCGCTGAGAGCGTCGTCGGCTTCGTTCGCCACGGCCGACACACGCTCCACGATACGGTCGAGCTGACCGTCTGTGACAGGAACAGGCGCGGCCGAAGACGGCGTGGGAGCCACCGTTTCTTTCTCACTCGAGTTCGAGCCGGGCTGCGGCCAGTAGCTGGGCGAGCAGCCGGTGAGACCCACCACCGCCGCGAGCCCGAGAGCCGGAATCGCGAAGCCACGCCGCAGCCGCGAGCGGCGCAAGGAGCGCATCGACGCGGTGCCGCTTTCGGGCTTTGCTGGATCAGAGGATGCGGATCCGCCACCCTCATGAAGCTGCGCCTCACCGCTGTCACGACCATCCGGGGCAGCGGCAGCGCCGCGAGCGGGCCTGCCGAATGCGTTGCGAATGCCCTGCAGCGGCCCACGACGGCCACGCCGCGGGCCGAGACCGCGACGGTTGTGATCAATCGCGAGCAGGTAGAGGACGCCTCCGAGCACCGCAAACAGCGCACCGCCCACGAGCAACGGGCCAGCCCAGGGAGTGTTGCGATCCTGCACCCACACGAGCGAAACGTCAGAAGGCACAGGATCCTCCCCATTCGAGGCGATCAGCACAGAATGGTCGGCGTCGAGCGCGACCGGCACCCGCAGCGTGCTGGCATCGGCGCTCTGCCCGTCATCGTCGATGGAGCGCTCTTCGAGCCACAGATCGCTGCCGCGCGGATCGATCGGCTCGGGTGCAACAGCCTCGCCACCGTCTTCTGGAGCGTCAACCACGGCCGGCGCGATGAGCGCACTCAGCAGGCGCTTCTGCTTCGTATCGACGCTGAGTTCGGCGTGCAGGTAGGGTTCGACCCAGCCCTCGACGTCGCGAGTCTGACCGGTGGCAACAAATCCCTGCCCACCCTTCAACACGATATTCGCTTGCCCCGGCACCTTCGCAAGCTCGGAACCGTCGACAAAGGCATAACCGGCCTCGGAATTGGTCTCGATTGGAAAGCTGATCTCGGACGGGCCTGCAAGAAACGTGCGCTGGCCGATGCCCAGCAGCAGCAGAACACCGGAGATCACCAGCGCTGCGATCGCGAGCACATATCGCACGGGGGCTCCTATCCACGGATGACGGCGCTCGACCACCCACCGCAGACGGCGACGGGCGTATCGAGCGCGACTCTTCACCACAACGCTACCGGAGCTTCCTCGAAGCGGCATGGGTGCGACCCGAGCAGCTCAGAAGTTGGGGGGCTGCGACCGCGGGCAGCAAGCGAAACCGATCGGCCCGTTTCTCAATTCGACTCAATGTTCATCCGAATCCACCCGAGGGTGATTTTTCCCGGATCTCGGTTCACCCTGCCGGTGGGTGCGATAATCTGGACCTCATTCTCCGTGCCGACCCAGCCGCCCCGTCGGGCCCGCACGATCTCGTACGATTCCCGGAGGCCACGTGTCCGAATCAGCTCAGCAGTTCTCCCCTGCCTTCCGCGGTTACAACCGCGAAGAGGTAGACGAGCGCATCGGCTCACTCACCGGCCACATCACCACCCTGCAGTCGCACCTCGAATCGCTGCAGTCGGCGCACCAGCAGGCCACGCATGTCGGCCAGGAGCAGCGACAGCTGATCGCCGAGCTGCAAGACCAGGTCGCCGAACTCGGCGCCACCGGCTACTCCGGGCTCGGGCTGCGCGTCGAGAAAAGCCTCAAGATCGCCGAGGATCACGCCCAACGCCTCATGGCACAGGCCGACCTCGACGCCGAGAAACTGCGTCGCTCCTCAGAAGAAGAAGCCAAGCGGGTGCTCACCCAAGCGCAGAGCCGGGCCGACGAGCTGCTCGCCTCCGCTTCCGAGCAGGCCGAGATCATCATCACAGGTGCGCGCACCGACCTCGCCGAGCAGACCGCCGCTGCCAATGCTGAGCGTGAACGCCTCGTGGCAGAGGCGCGCCGCGACGCAGAGCTCACCCTCAGCTCAGCCGCTCGCGAAGCCGAAACCCAACGCGAAACCGCTCACCGTGACGCGCAAGCCGAACTCGCGGCAGCCCGCGCAGAAGCGGAGCAGCTCACCGCAGACGCGCGAGCCGCAGCGAATGAGCTGCGCGCCGAGACCGAGCGCCACGCTGAGGCATTCGACAGGCAGAAGGCCGAGAGCGAGCGCGAGGCAGAACTCGAGCGCGCCAGGCTCGTGCAGGAAGCCGAGCGCGCCCGCGCCGAGTTCGAAGCCAAGCGTCAGCGCGAAGAGGCAGAACTCGAAGAGCGCTACACCGAGCGTCAGCGCGAGCTGGAAGGCCGCCTCGACGCTGAACGACGCGCCCTCACCACCGAGATGGAGACGCTGCGGGGTCGCATCGCCCAGGAGCGCGCGGAGCACGACAAAGCCATCGCAGCTGAGCGCGAAGCGCACGAGCGCCGCATCGCCTCAGAGCAGCAGACCCACGCCGAGCGCATCACGCAAGAGCGCGCCCAGCACGACGCCGCCATCGCGCGCGGCCTCGAAGCGCAGCAGGCTGAGCTGACAACGCTCGCCGAACAGGGCGCACGCGAGCGCGCCCGCGCCGATGAGAGCGCTGCTCTCGACCGCGCAGAGGCCCAGCAGCGCCTCGAAGCGGAACTTGCAGCGGCGAGCGAGCGCCAGGAACAGCAACTGCGGCAAGATCTTGAAGCCCACCAGGCACGGATCACCGCCGAGCGCGAGGCTCACGAGCAGTCGGTGCGCGAGGAGCGCGACGCTCACGACGAGTCGATGCGTGCCGAGATCGTCTCGCATGAGGCCCGCCTGAAGAACGAGCGCGATGCCCAGGAGGAGCGTCTGTCGGCAGAGCTCTCGGCTCACGTTTCCCGTCTCGCTCGGGAACGCGAGACGCACGAGCAGGCCATCACGCAGGAACGTGAGACCCACGATCGTGAGCTCGCCGGTGAGCGCGAAGAGCACGAGACCCGCATCAACCGCGAGTCGGAGGCCCACGCGAACCGCATCGCCCAGGAGCGCGAGGAGCACGAAGCCCGCATCGCCCAGGAGCGCGCCGAGCACGAGGCCCGCATCGCCCAGGAGCGCGAAGAGCACGACGCCGCCATCGCGCAGGAGCGTGAAGAGCACGAAAGCCGCATCGCCCGCGAGCGTGAAGAGCACGAGGCCCGCATCAACCGCGAGTCGGAGGCTCAGGCAGGCCGCCTCGCCGATGAGCGGGAGCTGCAGGACCGCGAGCTCGCGGCTCAGCGCACCTCGCAGCAGAACCTTCTCGCGACCGAGCTCGAAGCGCATCAGGCCCGGATCACCCGCGAGCGTGAAGCCCACGAGAACCGCATCGGCAGCGAACTCGCCGGCCATCAGGACCGCCTGATCGCCGAGTGGGAAGATCACCGCGGCCGCATCGATGCTGAACGTCAGGCGCACGAGACCGAACTCGCAGACGAGCGCGCGCAGCAGGAGAAGCAGCTGGCTCGCCAGCACGAGGAGCACCGTGCACAACTGGCCGATGAGGCCACCGTGCACGCTGAACGGCTTGCCTCGCAGCTGCGCGAGCACGAGCAGCGCATCGCCGATGAGACCACCGCGGCAGAGGAACGGCTGCGGATCCAGCGCGAAGAAGCTGCCGAAAGCCTGGGGCTGCAGCGCGAGGAGCTTGAGCTGCAGGTGGAGCGCGAGCGGGCGAAGCTTGCGGCCGACATTGCGCGCGAACGCGAGGAGCTCGATCGAGCACTGGCGGCGGCCCGCGCTCAGCACGAGGACGACCTGCGCCGCGAGCGCGAGGCTCAGGCTGCCGCGATCGAGCGCGAGATCGCGGCGAAGCGGGCCGAGGTCACCGAGGAGACCGACCTGCTGCGCACCGACACCGTCGCTGAGCTCGCTGAGCACCGCGCCACGGAGGAGGCGCGTCTCGCGCAGCTGCGCAGCGAAACCGAGGACGCGGTGCGCGCCCTGCGCGAGCAGATCGACGCAGACACCCTCGAATTCAGCACATCTGCGACACAGCAGCGCGAAGCTCTCGAACAGGATCTCGCTGCACGCCAGCAGGAGGCCGCCGAGGCGTCTCGCCGAGAGATCGAAGCCACCCGCGCCGAGTTGTCGGCACTGCGCGAGCAGCTTGAGGAGGGACGCGCCGAGTACGAGCGCATCACCACTGAAGCCGCCCAGGACGCGCGCAACGTGCGTGCCGAGGCAGAGCGTCACGCCGCTGAGATCATCGTCGAGGCCGAGCAGCGCGCTCAGACCACCTTCGCAGCCGCCGAAGACCGCGCGACGAAGGTGCTCGCGGCTGCCGAGGACCGCATGACCCAGCTGAAGGTCGAGCGCGGCGCCGTGGCCCGCTACTTCGAGAGCCTGGGTGAGGTGCTCACCAACGCGCAGAAGATGAGCAGCGTCGCGGGCCGCGTGGTTGAGCAGCCGCTCACGCCCGCCACCGATGAGGCCCCCCAGCAGGGTGCAACCGGGGGCGAGCAGGCGTGACGCTCACCGCTGCGGCCGACGGTTCAGCCCTCGGCAATCCGGGACCTGCCGGCTGGGCTTGGGTGATCGACGGTGAGCAGTGGCGGGCTGGCGGATGGCCCCGCGCTACAAACAATCAGGGCGAGCTCATGGCCGTGCTCGATCTGCTGCACGCCACCGCTGAACGCGCCGACGAGGCGCTCCTGGTGCTCTGCGACAGCCAGTACGTCATCAATTCGCTGACGCAGTGGATGGCGGGCTGGAAGCGGCGCGGCTGGCGCAAAGCCGATGGCAAGCCGGTGCTCAATCGTGAACTGCTCGAACAGCTCGACGCTGCGCTCACGGGGCGTGACGTGCGCTTCGAGTGGGTGAAGGGCCACGCCGGTCACCCCCTCAATGAGGCGGCGGATCAGCGTGCTCGTGCTGCCGCACTCGCGTTCCAGGAGGGCAGGCAACCCGACCGCGGGCCGGGCCTCGGCGGTGCGTCGAAGCCGACGCCTGAGGTCGATGTGGCGGCGCCTCCCGCTCCCCCGACACTGTTCTGAGCGGGGTTCACGGGGGCTCGCTCAGGCCGACTGCCAGCAGTAGCTGTGGTAGTGGCGTCTGTCGCGCACGGCTGCTTCGTCGCCGAAGAAGTGTTCGGCGTTCCAGGCGACGATGTGCGCCTGCCCCGGGGGCACCTCATTGGCGCAGATCGGGCAACGGTAGCTTTTCTCCGCACGGTGCGCCGGAATCTCCCGCACGAACCATTCCTCGCCGCGGCGAGTTTCTCGTCGAGCGCCGCCGTACGCGAGGCGGGTGACATCGCGGGGCGGAGTTGCGGCTGCGCGAGCGTACTTGTTGACGCGCCTGCTACGCGCCACGCTGCGATCCTGCTCGCCGCCCCAGCTTCACCGGTGACTCACCACCAGTGGTTGGAGGTCCAGAAGGCGTAGGCCCCAGCCCAGCTGCCGTACCGCCCCACCGCGTAGCCGTTCGCCCATCGCAGGTTGTCGACGGGGTTGTAGCCGCTGCCGGGCACCTTGCTGCACGGGTTGGCCTGGATCAGACCGCAGGCACCCGAGCTGGCGTTGGTGGCGTTGGGGTTCCAGCCACTCTCCTTGGAGGCGATGTAGTCGACGTAGCCCCAGTCGCTCTCGGCGATCCCGGCGGCCGCCATCCACTCGGCCGGCGAGCCGCCGCCGGTGTACCGGGGCGGGGCTCCCGCTGCCGTCTTTGCAGGCGACGATGCTTCTGCGGCCTTCTTCGCGGCGGCGGCTGCTTCTTCAGCCTTCACGCGCTGCTGCTCATCCTGCGAGAGCTCGGCCGGCACCTCAGCGTAGACGAGATCGGCTTCAGGAGCTTCGCTCGGCACAAACTCCTGGTGGATCCGCTGTTGGAAGGCCATAGATTCTGCGTCGGCAGGGGCACTCGGCATTGCCAGCGGAGCCACGACGGCTCCCCCGAAGATGCCGGCAACCGCGATCACCGCGACGGGAACCTTCAGACGGGACCAGCGGGACACAGAGGCGGAGGCAGAGTTCACGGCAGACACAATGTAACGATTCTATCTCAGACTGTCGGGTCGTTCAATGAAAATGGCGGATCCGATGGCACAGGCCGTGCATCACCGCGTGGCGAGAATCAGTTCGACAACCGCATCGAGCAGGGCATCCACCTGGTCCTCGTCATAGCCGCGCCACTGAGAATGAAAGACGACATCCCTCACTTCAGCGGGAGACAGACCGAGCTCACGCCGCTCAAACATGTCGAAGACCCTGTCGAGAAACGCATCGACCTGTGAGCGCCGATATCCCGTGGCGAACAGGCCGCGCCGGCGGAATCGCTTGCCGCGGGGCCGCTGCATGCGCCCCCGCACCTCGGAGAGCAGCTGACGGGTCTCATCCCACCAGGCCTCCTCACCATCGGCGCGCACCCGAGCCCGGCGTTCACGCTCGAAGAAGACCTCTTCAAGGCGATCCATGGCTGCGTCGACGTAGCGCGAGGCGTAGCCGCCGCGTTTCACGGCGAAGGCGGTACGACGCACCTCGTCAGCCGTCAGAGGCTCTTCGCCTGCGCCCTCGTAGGTTGCGCGAGCCCTGTCGAGAAAGGCGTCGACCTGCTCAGGCTGATAGCCGAGCTGGGATCCGGTGGCGGTGGGGAATGACGCGTGCACCGCACCATTCTTGCGGACCGACCGCGCGGGCTGCTGTGAAGGCTCTGTCATCACACCATCCCCAGCGCCAGTGCCACGCCGTAGACTCCGACGGCCGATGGCAGCAGGGAGTCGAGACGATCGAGGAAGCCTCCGTGCCCCGGAATCCAGGAACTCATATCTTTCACTCCCAGGTTGCGTTTGATGAGCGACTCCGTCAGATCACCCATCGTCGCGGTAAGCAGCACCACCACGCCGAGAATGATTCCCACCCACCAGGGCTGCTGCAGCGCGAACACGGACACCCCGACACCCGCGGCCGCAGCGACAATCGCTGCGCCGGCGAAGCCCTCCCAGGTCTTGTTCGGGCTGATCCTCGGCGTCATCTTGTGCTTGCCAAGGGTCACACCGGCGGCATACGCACCGACGTCGACCGAGACGACCACGAGCACCAGCGCGAACACCCACCACTCTCCCCCGTCGGCGGCCACGAGCAGCACGGCAAAGGACGCGAGAAAGCCGACATAGACCAGGGTGAACAGGCCAGAGAAGACATCGCGCACCAGCGTTCGCGGCGGAGTCTCCCACGCGGGCACCAGACCCTCGATCAGGCGCCACACGGTAAGCAGGGCCGAGCCGGCGAACAGCCCCAGCAGCATGCCCTCGGCACCCCAGAAGAAGGCACCGCCCACCACTACGAGCCCGCCGAGCACAACGCCGATCCGCGGCACCCGACGACCAGAAATTCGGAAGGCCGCAGCAAGCTCAACGAGGGCGACAGCCACAATCGCCGCGACAAGGAGCACGAACACCTGCTTCACCAGCAGCAGGCTCGCAAGGAAAATCCCAGCAAACACAAGGCCGGAAAGCACCGCGAAGAACAGGTTGCGGCCGGCCCGCGCCTCGATTCTGGCATTCGTCGCTTCAAGCTGCGCGCGCTTGCTCTCAAGCGCGCTGCGCAGCTCGTCGCGTCGGTCAGAACCTGTCATGGAGACTAGACCTCGAGCAGTTCGGCTTCTTTGCGCTTGAGCGCTTCATCGACCTGATCGATGAACTGCTTCGTCACCGATTCGAGCTCCTTCTCAGCGCGAGCCACCTCGTCTTCACCGATCTCGCTCTTCAGCGCGTCGAGATCGTCTTTGCCGCTGCGGCGCACGTTGCGGATCGCCACACGCGCATCCTCGGCACGCCCCTTGACGATCTTGACGAACTCCTTGCGGCGCTCCTCGGTCAGCTCGGGAAGCGACACACGGATCACGGTGCCGTCGTTGTTCGGGTTCGCGCCAAGGTTCGGCATGTCGCGGATCGCCTGCTCGATATCCTTCATCGCACCCTTGTCGTAGGGGGTGATGATCAGACTGCGGGCGTCCTGATTCTGCACCGACGCGAGCTGCGACAGCGGGGTGGGCGTGCCGTAGTAGTCGACCTGCACGTTCTGCAGCAGCGAGGGATTGGCGCGGCCGGTGCGCACCGTGGCGAAGCCCTCCTTCGCGGCCTCGACAGCCCGGGTCATGCGGTCCTTGACATCGACGAAGACCTCTTCGATCACGGTGCTCTCCTTCTGAAACCTTCTGAAAACGCTCTGATACCAGCTTAGCGGTGCACCAGGGTGCCGAGCTGCTTGCCTCGGATCGCCTCGGTCACATTGCCAGCCGGCTCCATACCGAACACGCGCATCGGCATCCCGTTGTCCATGCACAGGCTGAACGACGTCGAATCGACCACCTTGAGACCGCGCACGAGGGCGTCGTTGTAGCTGATCTCCTCGATGAGCGTCGCGTTGGGATCCTTGTTCGGGTCGGCGGTGTACACACCGTCGACGCCGTTCTTCGCCACCAGCACCTCATCGGCGTGGATCTCGAGGGCACGCTGCGCAGCAACGGTATCCGTAGAGAAGTAGGGCAGGCCGGCGCCCGCGCCGAAGATGACCACGCGCCCCTTCTCAAGGTGGCGGATCGCGCGCAGCGGGATGTAGGTTTCGGCAACCTGCGTCATGGTGATGGCCGACTGCACCCGGCTCGACACGCCGGCCTGTTCGAGGAAGTCCTGCAGAGCGAGCGCGTTCATCACGGTGCCGAGCATGCCCATGTAGTCTGCGCGGGCGCGGTCCATGCCGCGCTGCGAGAGCTCTGCTCCGCGGAAGAAGTTGCCACCGCCGACAACGACAGCCACCTCGGCGTCGTCCATCGCAGCAGCGATCTCGCGGGCGATCTGACTGACCACATCGGGGTTCACTCCGAGCGTGCCACCACCGAAGGCCTCCCCCGACAGCTTCAGCAGCACTCGGCGCTTGCGTGCGGTCTCAGTCATAGGGGTTCTCCTTCGCTCGGTGGTCTGGTAGGTAGCTTATGGGGTGGCTGCTGGACGCAGCATAAGGGCCCGGGTCGCAATTGCGACCCGGGCCCAGGAAGACGCTTAGGCGCCGACCTTGCTGCGGGCAAAGCCGGTTACGGTGATGCCGGCGGCGTCAGCCACCTTCTTGACCTCGCGCTTGTCGGCGTCGAGAGCGTGCACCTGCTCGTTGAGCGCAACCTGCTTGAAGAACGCGGTGAGGCGACCCTCAACGATCTTCGGCAGAGCAGCCTCGGGCTTGCCCTCGTTCTTCGAGATCTCGGTAACGATCTCGCGCTCCTTCTCGACGTCGGCCTCGGGCACGTCTTCACGGCTGAGGTAGACGGGATCGGCGAACGAGATGTGACGCGCGATGCTGAGAGCGGTCTCTGCGTCGTCGCCCTCGTACCCTACGACCACGCCGATCTGCGGGGGCAGATCCTTCGAGGTCTGGTGCAGGTAGATGGAGGTGGCGGGTGCCTCGACACGCGAGACCTTGCGCAGCTCGATGCGCTCACCGATAACGGCGGCCTCATCGGTGATCAGCTCGGCAACAGTCTGGTCGCCGGCGGGAGCCGCAAGGGCTTCCTCGGCGTTCTTCGCACCGGCGGCGACCACGGCGTCGAGCACGCGGTCGGCAAGCGCGAGGAACTTCTCGTTCTTCGCAACGAAGTCGGTCTCGCAGACGAGCTCGATCATCGTGGCAGCGCCTTCGCTCTGCTTGGCAGCGACGAGGCCCTCGCTCGCCTCGCGGTCGCCGCGCTTGGCGACGCCCTTGAGGCCCTTGAGACGCAGGATCTCGATCGCCTTCTCGATGTCGCCTTCAGCTTCGACGAGCGCGTTCTTGCTGTCGACCATGCCGGCGCCGAGACGGTCGCGCAGTTCCTTCACAGCGGCCATGCTCACTGCAGCCATGTGTGACTCCTTCTTCTGTCATCCTGCGCCCCGCGAGAGAACGCGGGGCGCAGGAACATCAAACGTTGTGGTGTGGGCTTACTCGGCGGCGGGGGCCTCGGCGGCGGGCGCCTCCTCGGCGGGCGCCTCAGCAGCGGGAGCCTCCTCGGCAGCAGCCTCGGTGGTCTCGGCGGAAGCGTCGGTGTTCAGCAGCGCGACCTCCCACTCGGCGAGGGGCTCAGCAGCAGCCTCAGCACCCTCGGCGGGCTTCTGGTGGCGCTCCATGAGGCCCTCGGCCACGGCGTCGGCAATCACGCGGGTGAGCAGAGCCACCGAGCGGATCGCGTCGTCGTTGCCCGGGATCGGGTAGGTGACCTCGTCGGGATCGCAGTTGGTGTCAAGGATCGCGATGACGGGGATACCAAGCTTCTGCGCCTCGTCGATGGCGAGGTGCTCCTTCTTGGTGTCGACGACCCACAGAGCGGAGGGGGTCTTGCCCATGTTGCGGATGCCGCCGAGCGACTTCTGCAGCTTCTCGAGCTCGCGCTTCTTGAGCAGCAGCTCCTTCTTGGTGAAGCCGCTGGTGGTGCCCTCGAAGTCGAGCTGCTCGAGCTCCTTCATGCGCTCGAGGCGACCGGTGACGGTCTGGAAGTTGGTAAGGAGGCCGCCGAGCCAGCGCTGGTTCACGTAGGGCTGGTTCACGCGGGTCGCCTGCTCGGCGATCGCTTCCTGTGCCTGCTTCTTGGTGCCGACGAAGAGCACGTTGCCGCCGCGGGCGACGGTGTTCTTCACGAAGTCGTAGGCGGCATCGATGTAGCCGAGCGACTGCTGCAGGTCGATGATGTAGATGCCCGAGCGCTCGGTGAAGATGAAGCGCTTCATCTTCGGGTTCCAGCGGCGGGTCTGGTGCCCGAAGTGGACACCGCTGTCGAGCAGCTGACGCATGGTAACGACGGCCATTGCCGTTCTCCTGTTCTGCGCACCCTAGGGGCACGCGCTTGCGGTTGTTATCGGTCGCGGATGCGACCAGATCCTGGTGCCCCGGGCTCAGCCGCCCCGTGACGTGTGAAACACACGAACGGAGACCGTCGGCTTCGCTCCGCTGTGCGGGCACGCGAAGTCACCTCTTCCGAGATGCATCGTCAAGTGTAGCATCCGCGCTCCGGCATACTCCGCTCACAGCCCGCCGAATACATCGAATTTTCGGCTTCTATCCACAATCTGCCCATTCCGCCTCCGTCGCCCCGCGCTCTCCCGCAGGCTGAGGGCAGGAGGCACCCCATGAACACTTCGACACACAACCAAACACTCGGCGCTCACGGCGAAGCGATCGCCGCCGCGTTCCTCGAAGAGCGCGGCTTCGTGATCCTCGACCGCAACTGGCGCAACCGCTACGGTGAGCTCGATCTGATCGCCCAGGAGGGGCGCGCACTCGTCGCCGTGGAGGTCAAAACACGCAGCGGCGACGGCTTCGGCAGCCCGCTCTCGGCGATCACCGCCCGCAAAGCAAGCCGGCTCAGACGACTCCTGCTCGACTGGGCTCGGGCCCACGACAGCCGCGCACCGGAAATGCGCATCGACGCCGTCGGCATCACCCTCTGCGGCGACAGCACGCCGCGTATCGACCACCTCAGGGGCATCCAGTGAACCGCGCGGTCTGCAGGGCAGCGGCGATCACCCTCACAGGGCTCCAGGGAACCGCGGTAATGGTCGAGGCCGCGGTCTCCCAGCAGATCCCCGGAATGGCGATCATCGGCCTTCCCGATGCCTCACTCGCCGAGGCGAAGCTGCGCGTGCGCTCGGCCACCGCACAACTCGGCATGCCCATTTCGGAGCGTTTCGTCACCGTGAACCTCAGCCCTGCCTCGCTGCCGAAGCAGGGATCCGGATTCGACCTCGCAATCGCGCTCGCAGCGCTCGCGGCGCTCGGGCACCTCCCCGCCGCCGAGCTGTCGCAGATCGCCCACCTCGGTGAACTCGGGCTCGACGGCGAACTGCGCAGGCCCGCCGGGCTTCTGCCCGCGGCCGTTGCGGCACGCGCCCTCGGCTTCCGCAGCGTCATGGTGCCTGAAACGTGCAGCGCCGAGGCCGCGCTCGTGCCCGACCTCGAAGTGATCGCCGTGCCCAACCTGGCCGCCGCGGTGGCCTGGTACCGAGGCGACCGCAGCAGCAGGCGCATCGCGGGCCGGCGCGGCGGCGAGCGCGACCCCGAATCGCTGGATATCGACGATTCCGCCCTCGACATCGCGGATGTCATCGGACAGCCCGAGGCGGTGGAGGCGCTCACCGTGGCCGCCGCCGGCCGACATCATCTCTCGTTGCTCGGGCCTCCCGGGGCGGGAAAGACGCTGCTCGCCTCACGTCTGCCCACGATCCTGCCCGATCTCACCGCGGCAGAATCGCTCACCGCCAGCAGCATCGCCGCCCTGGGTGGTGTGTCGCTGACCACCCTCGTGCGGCGGCCCCCGATGGAGTCGCCGCATCACACCGCGTCGAAGGTGGCGGTGATCGGAGGCGGTGACAGCGGCGGGGTGCGCCCCGGTGCCATCACACGGGCCTGCCATGGGGTGCTATTTCTCGATGAGGCTCCTGAGTTTCCGAGTTCGGTGCTCGATGCGCTGCGGCAGCCGCTCGAATCCGGGTGCATCGAGATTCACCGTGCCCGCGTGCACACGGTGCTGCCTGCGCGCACCCAGCTGGTGCTCGCATCGAATCCCTGCCCATGCGGCAACGCGGGGGCGCGTGACACCGCCTCGGAGTGTCGGTGCTCCCCCAGCCGGCGCGTGAAGTATCTGCAGCGCATCTCCGGCCCGCTCAACGACCGCATCGATCTACGGCTGACGGTGCAGCGCGTTCCGAGCGCGCTGCTCGCCGACACCGGTGCAACTCGTCCGTCAAGCACTGTTGTGCGGCAGCGGGTGACCTTGGCGCGCGAGGCCGCCGCCGCCCGCTTGAACGGAACACCGTGGCACACGAATGCCGAGGTACCGGGCAGCTGGCTGCGTGGGCCGGCTGTGCGATTGCCCCGAGCAGACACCGCGGTGCTCGATCAGGCCTATGCCCGGGGCGCATTGACGCTGCGGGGCTACGATCGCGTGCTGCGCGTGGCCTGGAGCGTCGCCGATCTCTCGGGCCGTCAGCGCCCGGGGCGCGAGGAGATCGCTCAGGCTCTCGCGATGCGGGGCGGTGATCCCCGGTGAGCCCCGGCGATTCGGAGGCCCGTGGGCTGCTCGGGGTCGACAGCGAGGTGCGCGAACGCTTGGCCCGGCTGGTGCCCGCAACAGCTGCAGTGATCCGCACCCCCAACAGCAATAGCGGCGGCGGATCGGGCGCGGCCAGCGACGGGGTCGGTGCTGACGCCGACGCCGCGCTGTTCGCCCGCGTGGTCTGGGCTCGGTTGGTGGAGCCAGGCGATGCTATTGCGGGCAGTCTCGTATCGGCACTCGGCGCAGTGGGTGCGCTCGGGCTGCTGCTCAGCGGTGCTGCGGCGAGCCAAGCCCGCGATGCGGCGATCGCGGAGGGCGGGGTCGAGCTTGAACGAGAAGCGGTGGCACAGGCGTTCGCGCGCTGGCAGTTGCGCCTCGACCGCGCTGCGAGCCTCGGTGATCTCGACCGCGCCATTGCCGCGGGAATACGGCTCGTGGCACCGGGGTCGGCGCATTGGCCGAGCGCGCTCGACGACCTGGGCGCACACGCCCCGCTGCTGCTCTGGGTGCGGGGTGAGGTCACTGCGCTCTCGGCGTTCTCGGTCGCTGTCGTGGGCGCTCGGGCTTGCACGGGCTACGGGGCCGGTGTCACCGCAGAGCTCACCGAGGCGCTGTGCTCGGCGGGCGCGGTGATCGTCTCCGGGGCCGCCTACGGCATCGATGCCGTCGCGCACCGCACCGCGCTCGCTCTCGGCTCCCCCACTATCGCGGTGCTCGCGGGCGGAGCGGATCGGGTCTACCCGAGCTCGCATGGCCCGCTGCTCGCCAGCATTACCGAAGCGGGAGCTGTCTGCTCCGAAATGGTGCCAGGTGCTGCACCCACGCGATGGCGCTTTTTGCAGCGCAATCGCACGATCGCCGCGCTCGCCAGTGCCACGCTCGTCACCGAGGCCGGAGTGCGGTCAGGCTCGCTCAACACCGCCGGGCACGCAGCCGCACTGGGGCGCCCGCTCGGAGCGGTGCCGGGCCCCGTCACGAGCTCAGCATCGGCGGGGTGCCATCGACTGATCCGTGACTACGACGCCGCGCTCGTGACCAGCGGTGCGGATGCCAGAGAGTTCGCGGGGCTGGACTGGGAGCCTGCACTGTTCGCAGCAGCAGTGGGGCCGCCGCGCGGCTCGAGTGCGGCGGGGCCGCTGCGCGGCTCGACAGCAGAGATGCCAGAGATGCCAGAGATGCCGATATCACCGGGGGTATCAGAGACATCATCACCGTCGCAGTCACCGGAGCCGTCGCGGTCACCGGAGCCGTCGCGGCCGAGCAGCGGCTCACCACTTTCATCTGACTCCGCCACGCAGCGGCCACTCGACGCCTCTCGCCAGCCTTCTCTGCATCGGCGAGTCCTCGACGCCCTTCCTTTACGAGGAGCACGCGGACTCCTGGAGATCGCTCGCCTGGCAGGCATCGACGCGCGGGAGGCTCGCGGTGCACTCGCTGAACTGGAACTGCTCAGAACAGTGGAGCGCCGCGAAACGCCGGACGGGTCGGCTCCGCAGTGGGCGCTGCAGCGGCGAGAATGAGCGTATGGAGTTGGCGGCAGCGATCGAACAGTTCATCGCAGCAGTGCGCCTCGAATATGGCTACTCCGAGCACACAGTGCGCGCCTACCAGCGCGATCTGCGCAGCTTCTGCGATTTCGCGGAAGAGTCCGGCGCCCACACGCTCGCCGCGTGCGACCTCGAACTCATGCGCGGGTGGCTCTGGCAACGCCAGCAGCACGGGCTCGCCGCGAGCACGCTCGCCCGCAACGTGGCAACGCTCAAGTCGTTCGGATCCTGGCTGGAACGCCGCCGCCTCGCCCCCGGCAGCCCTGCCTCGCGTCTGCGCGCGCCGAAGAGCCGTCGTGAACTCCCCCGGGTGCTCGCCGATGAGCAGATCACCCGCATCCTCGACCGTGCCGCCAGACTCGCCGAGAGCGGCGACCCCGATCAGCTGCGCGACCACGCCGTGCTCGAACTGCTCTACGCGTCAGCACTGCGGGTTTCAGAGCTCTGCGCGCTCGATCTCGTCGGCGTTGACAGACGTGAACGCACCGTGCGGGTGCTGGGCAAAGGCGGCAAGGAGCGCGTGGTGCCGCTCGGTGCCCCGGCGGCGAGCGCGCTTGGCAGCTATCTCGAAGCCGGGCGCCCAGCGCTCGCAGCGCGCGCCGAACAGCCCGACGCCACCGCCTGCTTTCTCAGCCGGAGAGGCGCACGGCTGGGGAGCAACGCCGTCTACCGTCTGGTCGCGCGCGAGCTCGAACGCGAACCGGGAGGCGGGCCCCGCGGCCCTCACACTCTGCGGCACACCGCAGCTACGCACCTGCTGAACGGAGGTGCCGATCTGCGTGTGGTGCAAGAACTGCTCGGCCATTCCAGTCTCGCCAGCACGCAGGTCTACACCCACGTATCCACGGAACGGCTCGCGGAGAGCTACCGCCAGGCCCACCCCCGCGCTTGAAAGACACGGTGAGCGAAGCATCTCCGCTCCGCCTGCAGGGGTAGCCCGCGGGTGCCACTTGCAGGGGCTGCCTGCAGGTGCCGCAGCAGAGGTCGAAAGCGAGATCGAAAGCGAGGTCGCAGGCGAGGATGCACGATCACCAGGGCAACAGCTCCGGCCGACTGCGGAAGTAGCGCAACGGATTCACGTACTCGCCTCCCACCCGCACCCCCAGGTGCACGCACTCCTGCTGGCAATGACCGCCGCCCGACACCTCGCCGAGCAGGGCACCGGCGGCCACCCTCTCTCCCGCCACAAACCCGCTGCGCACGGGCTCCAAAGAGTAGACGATCCCGTCACCCGCCCGCACCGAGACCACTGGCCGATCCACTACTGTGCCCGAAAAGGTCACCGTTCCTGAGGTCGGCGCCACCACAGTCATTCCCACGGCAGCGGCGAGATCGATGCCCCGATGGCCAGAGCCGTAGCGGTGTGGCGGGGGCCGGTACGGGCCCGTCACCTCCAGGGACCCGAAGGGTGGAATCCAGAGCGTCGGTGCACGCGCATTCCAGACTGCGGGCGCACCGCCACTGTGCACGACCGATGTTTCGAGTGTCGGCCCGCCCGCGCCCGCGCTCGTGGAAAGCAGGGGAAGCGCGAGAAGCACTGCGAGTGAACGAGCGAGGAGAATCATGCTCCGACTCTCGCACTCCGCTCGGGCCAGCGAGACCGTGCGCCGAGATCTGTGGATAACCAGGCCATCTGGCACGCGCCTGCGCGGTTGTGAGCGGAGTCTCCGCCACACCAACGATTGTTACTCGTCGAGCGACAGCTCCTGCGGCAGTTTGAACTCGCGAGCTGAGAGTTCTTCGACATTCACGTCTTTGAAGGTGAGCACTCGCACCGACTTCACGAAGCGGTCGGAACGGTAGACATCCCACACCCAGACATCGCTCATCGACAACTCGAAGTAGAAATCACTGCCGGCGTCTTGCCGCTTCAGATCGACCTCGTTGGCAAGGTAGAAACGGCGCTCGGTCTCGACGACATAGCGGAACTGGCTGGCGATGTCGCGGTACTCGCGGAACAGCGACAGCTCGGCCTCGCGCTCGTAATCGTCTAGCTCGTCCTCGTTCATCCCTCCCATCCTACGCGGTCTTGGCGGGTGCCCCGATCCAGCTTCACGATGGGCGCGCCAAGGTTGACTTATTCGAACATATGTTCGAACATTGCTGCATGAATCCCGCCGCGACCGTTCGCTCGCTGCAGCAGCGCATCACCGAGATGCAGCCCCTGCGGCTCGACGATCGCGCACTCCCCACCACCCCGGGCTTGCGCCCCCTCCTGCCGGGCGGGGCTCTGAGCAAAGGGGCCAGCTATGCGGTGCACGGGTCGATGCAACTCGCGCTCGCACTGTTGGCCGAGGCCTCTTCAGCAGGATCATGGTGCGGGGTGATCGGCTGCCCCGGGTTCGGCGCCGAGGCGGCAGCCTCGTTAGGTGTTGCGCTCGACCGGTGCGTGCTCGTCCCTGATCCGGGAGCTGACACCCTGGGGATCGTCGGCGCACTGAGCGAGGTGCTCACCGTGGTGCTGCTGCGCCCGCCGTCGCGCGTGCGGCCTGGCGAGGTCGAGCGCATCTCGGCCAAGCTGCGCGAGCACGGTTCCGCGCTGGTCGCGATGGGCGACTGGCCTCGGCCCGAGAGCACACTCAGGGTGACCGAGTCGCGGTGGCGCGGGCTCGGCGAGGGTCACGGTCTGCTCAATGAGCGCGAGCTCACCGTGCAGACGCTCGATCGACGGGGCCCGGCTCGCCACACCGTACGGTTCGCGGGCGGCGCCGTAGCTGATCCCGCCCTTCCCGAGATCCGCAGGCTGGTGCCGCGATGAACGCCACTGTCGATCGGGCGGCGCCTGGCACCGCAGAGCGAATCATCGTCTTCTGGGTTCCCGACTGGCCGGTGCACGCCTACCTGCGCGAACTGCAGGGCACCGCGCAGGAACCACCACCCTCCCCCGCCATCGCACTGATCGCGAATCGGCGGGTGGCCGCATGCTCGGAGGCCGCTCGCGCGGAGGGTGTGCGGATCGGCCTGCGGGAGACCGAAGCCCAGTCACGCTGCCCGTCACTCGTGGTCACGCCGCATGATGCCGAGGTCGATGAGCGCCGCTTCGCCCCCGTGCTCGCCGCAATCGAACAGCTCATCCCTGGGGTCGAGCCCATTCGAGCGGGCCTCTGCACGATGCGCGCCCGTGGTGCGGCGAGATACTACGGGGGCGAGCAGCCTGCGGCCGAAGCCGTGCTGAAGCTCGCCGCGCAGCTGGGGCTGCCGGGGGCGCGCATCGGAATCGCCGATGGCCGCTTCGCTGCAGAGCAAGCAGCGCGCGCGGCCGCCACCGAGCCGGGCCTCTTGGCACCCTCCGAGGGGGTCCGCATCGTACCGGCTGCAGCCGCAGCAGCATTCCTCAGCGGGCTTCCCGTGGCCCGCGCCGCCGACCCTGCCTTCACCGAGGTGCTGCACGGCCTCGGCATCCGCACGCTCGGGGCGCTGGCGGCACTGCCAGAGGACGCGGTGCGGCAGCGCTTCGGGCCGCAGGGCGTCGCCGCCCACAGGCGGGCTTCAGCCGCAGGCCCACAGCACGGCTCAGAGCTGCGGCCACGCACACCGGTGCGCGAGCTCTCCGTGGAGCTCGCGCTGGAACCTCCCGTCGCACACGCGGAGCAGCTGGCCTTCGCGTGCATGACCCTCGCCGAACGCTTCATATCGGGGCTCGCCGAGGAACGCCTCGTCTGCACCGCGCTGCGCGTCGAGCTCACCGACGACATCGGTGTCAGACACGAACGGGTGTGGGCCCACCCGCATCGCTTCACCCCGGCCGACGCCGTCAATCGGGTGCGGTGGCAGCTGGCCGCGATGCCCACCGCGCCTGAGGGCGTCGAGCACGGCCGAGAGGGTGCCGGGATCGGCCATGTGCGTCTGTCACCGGTACACACCGACCGCGCCGCCGCGCACGAACCCGGGCTCTGGAGCACTGAACCAGACACCCGCGTGCACCATCACCTCAGCAGAGTGCAGAGTCGGCTCGGACACACGAGCGTGGGCACGATCGCCCTCACCGGTGGCCGCCTGCTCACCGACAGGCAGAGCTTCATCCCGTGGAGCACCGACAGGCCAGGGCGGCGTGGGGCGCGCGGATCCGCTGCCGATCCCTGGCCAGGCTCGCTCCCGGGGCCTGCGCCGACCCTCGTCTTCCCCGCGCCGCTTCCCGCAGAGCTTGTCGACGACACCGGCAGTGCCGTGGGTGTCGACGATGAAGATCTGCTCACCGCCAGACCGACTCAATTGCGGGTGAACAGCACTGCCCTCTCAGCGCTCGTCTGCGGCTGGTCGCCGCTCTGGCCCCTGCGAGAACAGTGGTGGCGAGGGTCGCCCCCACGATTCCGGCTGCAACTGCAGCTCAGCGACGGAGACGCCTGGCTGCTGCTGCACGAGGGTGGGCGCTGGCACGCGGAGGGAAGGTACGACTGATGAAGTGGCAGAACTCACCCCTGCCCTGGCAGGAGTTCGAGCGGCGGCTCTCGGGCCGAACCCCAGCCCAGCCCTCGGCTGAGGCGACGCCGACAGCCACCGCAGACAGCGCACCAGCGGCCGGTGCACCAGCCCCGCCAGGGCAGCCAAGGCATGCACCGCAGCAGCGCAGCTCACCGGCTGTGCCGCAGCAGCGCAGCTCACCGGCTGTGCCGTACGTCGAACTGCACGCACACTCCCACTACAGCTTCCTCGACGGCGCGTCGTCGCCGGAACAGCTCATCGAAGAAGCCACACGGCTCGAACTCACCGGTCTCGCGATCACCGACCACGACGGCCTCTACGGCGCGGCGCGCTTCGCGGAGGCCGCCGAAGCGCAGGCCAGACAAGACGCTGCGGCCCGCGAGGAACAGCCAGAACAAGCTCAACAAGCTCAACAAGCTCAACAAGCTGCACGATCCCCGCTCCTCACCGTCTACGGCGCCGAGCTCTCCCTGGGGCTCGACGTGCCCCAACTCGGGGCTGCCGACCCCGCGGGCACCCACCTGCTGGTGCTCGCCCGCGGCCCAGAGGGATATCACCGGCTTGCCGGAGCGATCACCGAAGCCCAGCTCGCCGGCGGCGAGAAGGGCCGCCCGGTCTACGATCTGGAGGCGCTCGCTGAGGCTGGGCGGGGCTACTGGGCGATCCTCACAGGCTGCCGCAAGGGTGCCGTGCGTCGCGCGCTCGGCTCCGCGCCCGCCGCGATCCCGCCGCACCGGGTCGACGACACCGCCGCCCTGGCAGAACTCGATCGCCTCACTGCACTCTTCGGCTCCGACAGCGTGTATGTCGAGCTGAAGCACCACGGGCACCCCGGCGACGACCCCCTGAACGACAGACTCGCAGCGCTTGCCGCGCAGCGCGGCCTCCCCACTGTCGTCACCGGCAATGTGCACTACGCCTCCCGCACCCACGCTCCCCTCGCCGAAGCGATGGCCGCGGTGCGTGCCAGGCGCAGCCTCGACGAACTCGATCCGCACCTGCCGGCCACCGGGGCCGCCCATCTGCGCAGCGGCGCCGCGATGATGCGCCGCTTCGCCAAGCACGCCGACGCCGTTGCACGCACGGTGCCGCTCGCACAAGAACTCGCGTTCCCACTCAGGGCCGCACGACCCCGGCTCCCGCAGCTCAACCTTCCCGCTGGCAGCACGCAGATGAGCTGGCTGCGCAGCCTCGTGTGGGCGGGCGCCGAACGCCGCTACGGCCTGCCCCTGCCCGAGAGCCATCGCAGCAGAATCGAGCAAGAGCTCGCCGTCATCGAGCAGAAAGACTTCCCCGGCTATTTCCTCATCGTGCACGACCTCGTGCGTGAGGCGCGCGAGCGGGGCATCCTGTGCCAGGGGCGCGGATCGGCCGCGGGTTCTGCCGTCTGCTATGTCCTGGGCATCACCGCGGTCGACGCCATACGCTACAACCTGCCGTTCGAGCGATTCCTGTCGAGCCTGCGCGACGAAGAGCCAGACATCGACGTCGACTTCGACTCCGAGCGGCGCGAAGAGATCATCCAGTACGTCTACGAGAAGTACGGCAGACGCAATGCGGCGCAGGTCGCGAACGTGATCAGCTACCGTCCCAAGGCCGCGATCCGCGACGCCGCCAAAGCGCTCGGCTACAGCGCGGGCCAGCAGCGAGCCTGGACCAAAGCCCTGGAGCGCTGGAGCGGTATCGATGACGACCCCGCGAGCCCGATCCCGCCACCCGTGCAGCAGCTGGCCAGGCAGTTCATGCGCGCCCCGCGCCACCTCGGTATCCACTCGGGCGGCATGGTGCTGACCGAGCGCCCCGTGGGCGAGGTCTGCCCGATCGAGCACGCACGCATGCCGGGCCGCACGGTGCTGCAGTGGGACAAAGACAGCTGCGAAACGATGGGCCTCGTCAAGTTCGATCTCCTCGGTCTCGGCATGCTGAGCGCGCTGCAGAAGACCATGGACATCATCGCAGCGCACACGGGCGAAGAGTGGACCTTCGACACCATCCCCAAGGAAGAGCCAGGCGTCTACGACATGCTGTGCCGCGCCGACGCGGTCGGCGTGTTCCAGGTGGAGAGCCGCGCACAGCTGAACACCCTGCCGCGGCTTCTGCCCCGCCGGTTCTACGACCTCGTGATTGAAATCGCGCTCATCCGCCCCGGGCCGATCCAGGGCGGAGCCGTGCACCCTTACCTGCGACGCAGGAGCGGTGAAGAGGCCGTGAGCTACCCTCATCCCAAGCTCAAACCGGTGCTCGAACGCACCCTGGGCGTGCCGATCTTCCAAGAACAGCTCATGCAGATGGCCGTCGCCGTCGGCAACTGCTCAGGCGAAGACGCCGACCTGCTGCGCCGCTCCATGGGGTCGAAGCGCGGACAGGAGCGCATGGACAGCCTGAAGGCGAAACTTTTTGCCGGGATGCGCGAGAACGGCATCGGCGATGACGATGCGCAGCGCCTCTACGAGCAGATCGAAGCCTTCGCCAGTTTCGGCTTCGCCGAAAGCCACTCGCTCAGCTTCGCGCTGCTCGTCTACATCAGTTCGTGGTGCAAACTGCACTACCCCGCCGCATTCCTCGCCGGGCTGCTGCGCTCGCAACCGATGGGGTTCTACTCCCCCCGCGAACTCGTGCAGGATGCACGGCGTCACGGCGTCACCGTGCTGCCTCCCGA
The DNA here is from genome assembly GCF_037150695.1 of Leucobacter sp. VD1. Classification (NCBI taxonomy): domain Bacteria; kingdom Bacillati; phylum Actinomycetota; class Actinomycetes; order Micrococcales; family Microbacteriaceae; genus Leucobacter; species Leucobacter sp. VD1. The sequence continues at coordinate 591,482 of NZ_JBBCPO010000001.1, read as the reverse complement.
TGTGCAGTATTCGGAGGCACAGGCCGATCTCGAAGCCCTCACGCGCCCCGATCAGGCCCGCGGCTCCGGCTCCGGCTCCGGTTCCGGCTCCGGCTCCGGCTCCGGCTCCGGCTCCGGCTCCGAAGCCTGTCTTGCGCATATCCAGCCGCCTGTGGGAGATTTCGTCGCGGGATCCCCCGACACGAGCGGCACCCACCGCCGCGACGGCCCCTTCGCGGTGCGTTTGGGTCTCACCGGAATTCGGGGCATCGAAGCCGAAACCGCCGAGCGCATCGCCCGCGCACGCAAGCAGGCGCCCTTCGTAGACCTGGCCGATCTCGCCAGGCGGGCAGACCTCGACCACAGCAGGATCGAAGCCTTGGCCTCAGCGGGCGCGTGCGAGAGCCTCGGCATCGGCCGTCGAGAAGCGCTCTGGGCGGCCGCACCGGCCGCTGATAACCGGGAACGATTCCTGCCAGGCATCGCCGTGCACGTGCAGCCGCCGTTGCTGCCCGTACTGGCACCCGCCGAACAGACCGCACTCGACATGTGGAGCACCGGCATTCCGCTCGCGATGCACCCACTCGCCCTGCTGCGCGACTCGCTCGATGCGCGCGGCGTGGTGCGTTCGGATCGGCTGCGGCTCACCCGTCCAGGATCGATCGTCGAGGTGGCAGGCCTGGTGACGCACCGGCAGCGCCCGGGCACCGCCGGCGGCATCGTCTTCGTGACGCTTGAAGACGAAGCCGGCAGCGTCAACGTGGTGACCTGGCGCGACGTCTGGCTGCGCAACAGACTCGTAGCGCGCTCTGCTCCTGCGCTCGTGATCCGCGGCGCGGTCGAACGTTCGCCCGAGGGGGTGATCAATGTCATCGCAGAGTCCTTCGAACCACTGGCGGCGCCCGCAGGAATCACGTCCCGAGATTTCCGTTAGCGGCGTACACGGTGCCCGCAGAGGTGGCGCGTCACCGGCTATGCTGACGGCGTGCACACGTCAACGGCTCTCCTCACCGATCACTACGAGCTCACGATGGTCGACGCCGCACTGCAGGCCGGCACGGCCCACCGCGGCAGCGTCTTCGAGCTCTTCGCACGGCGCCTCTCGGGTGCGCGCCGCTACGGCGTGGTCGCGGGCACCGGCCGCCTGCTCGACGCCATCGAACGTTTCCGCTTCGGCGACGCCGAACTCGAGTTCCTGCGCGAGCGGGGCATCGTGAGCCCCGCCACCCTCGACTGGCTGAGCAACTTCCGCTTCTCGGGCGATATCTGGGGCTACCCCGAGGGCGAGGTCTTCTTCCCAGGATCCCCCGTCATCACCGTCGAATCGAGCTTCGCCGAGGGTGTGCTGCTCGAAACCCTCGCACTCAGCATCCTCAACGCGGATTCCGCGGTCGCCACCGCGGCGTCCCGCATGAGCCACGCATCGGCAGGCAAACCGCTCGCCGAAATGGGATCGCGGCGCACCGGCGAGTACAGCGCTGTTGCCGCTGCCCGATCCGCCTATCTCGCAGGGTTCAGCGCGACCTCCAACCTCGAAGCCGGGCGCAGCTACGGCATCCCCACAATGGGCACCGCAGCCCACAGCTTCACCCTGCTGCACGACAGCGAACGGCAGGCCTTCGAAGCGCAGATCGCCGCTCTCGGCACTGACACGACACTGCTCGTCGACACCTACGACATCGAGCAGGGCGTGCGCACCGCCATCGAGGTCGCAGGCCCAGAGCTCGGCGCTGTGCGCATCGACTCCGGCGACCTGCCCATCGTCGTCGCGCAGGTGCGTCGACTGCTCGACGAACTGGGCGCTACGCGCACCCGCATCACGGTCACGAACGACCTCGACGAGCACACTGTCGCCTCGCTCGCCGCATCACCCGTCGACAGCTTCGGGGTGGGCACCTCGGTCGTCGTCGGATCAGGCACCCCCACGATGGGCATGGTGTACAAGCTTGTGGCGCACGAGAACGAGTCTGGCGAGTGGATCGCGGTCGCCAAGAAGTCGGCGGAGAAAGCCTCCGTCGGCGGGCGCAAGAGCGTGCGCCGATGCTACGACGCGCGCGGCACCGCCACTGCCGAACTCATTCTGCTCGGCGACGGCCCCGGCGGCGAGCCTGAGGGCGAAGACCTCGCGGGCGCGACTCGCGAGGTGCTCGCACCGCTCGTGCGCTCGGGTGAGATTCTGCCCGAGCACGTAGGCGCCGAGGGGCTTGCTGCCGCCCGCGAGCGGCACCGCATCCGCGTCGCAGAGCTGCCGCCTGTTGCCCTGAGCCTCACGCGGGGCGACCCCGCGATCCCCACTGAATACCGCTGATCCACACGCATCACGCGAGCAGCACCACCAGCACGGTCAGCGCACATCCACACGCGAACAGGCCGCCGGTATCGATGACACCGGCGGCCTGTTCGCGTGTGCGCCGACTCAACTCCATCACCGGCGCGACGTCGGTGCCGCGGCATCAGCCGCGGCACCGACCACGCAAGCGCTACTTCTTCATGCGCTCGTAGACCTTCTTGCAGTCGGGGCACACCGGAAACTTCTCGGGGTCGCGGGAGGGAGTCCACTTCTTGCCGCAGAGCGCGCGCACCGGCTTCCCGGTCACGGCAGATTCGAGGATCTTGTCTTTAGGCACGTAGTGGGAGAAGCGCTCGTGGTCGCCGTCTTCGATCTGCGAGTCTTCCAGCAGCTTTTCAAGCTCGCGATCGAGCACATCGGTGCCGCCGCCAACGGTTTCGGGATCACGACGCGAGAACATACCCATGCTCTGATTGTACCTCGGGGCACCGCCGCGCGTTAGTCGAAGATCTGGGTGACGGCGATGAGTTCGGGGCCGCTGCGATCGAAAAGTCGACCACCGATGGCCACGCCGAGCAACAGCACGATCACCCCGTAGCCGATGCCGAAGCCGAGCGCCCACATGTTGCTCCCGAACTCGACGTTCACGATCGCGATGATCGCGTACCAGACGGGTGCCACGACGAGCAGCAGTGCAAGGATCATCGACAGCGTCTGCGCGAGGCCGGATCCCGAGCCCGACCACTGCGGCTGCGAGAAGGGGCTGTCACCGGGCCGGGTCGCCGGGTACGGCATCAGCACAGAGAAGACGCTCGACACCGCACAGGCCACGAGCAGCACGGAGATGTTCATACCGATCACAGCGGGCAGCACTCGCCACTCGCCGAGGATCGTCACGGTAATGCTGGATCCGATGAGAGCGAGCGGCAGACCGATCATGAGTACCGGGGCAAGACGCCCGGCTCGATCCGCCCAGCCTCGAATGCCGCTGGCAACATGCTCCCAGATCGCCGTCGAGTCCATGGAGACGTCGTTGTGCTGCGACCAGCCCAGCAGGAACAGGATCACGGGCAGCGGTACGAGCGCGAGGGGGCGCAGGTCTGCTCCGGCGACGGCGAAGGCGATGAGCATCACGACCGGCGCGACCGGGATCGCGAACAGCGCAACGCGGTAGCGGGGGTCGCGCGCCCAGTAGGTGAGCTGGCGCGCAGCGATCACCTGTGCGGGTCGCGCCGAGAAGCGTTCGAACCAGCCGAGGCCTGCGCGTGCCGTATCGGGGGCTAGCGGGCGATCAATGCGCTCGTTGGAGAGGCGCACGAGCGGGAACCACGCCAGCAGCAGCAGGAGGATCGCGGCCCCCACGACAGCCAGGTGCAACAGGGCCCCGCTGTGGTCGCCTGTCGCTGCAAGAGCCATCGCCCCGAACGGCGCGCCGAACGGTGTCCAGGCCACAGCTGCAGCGGTGCTCGCTGCAGCTGCTGTGCCGTCGGCCCCGAATGCGGTTGCGGCGGCGAACACGGCAACGGGCAAGAAGGCGACGAAGAGCACGACGCCCACGGTGCGGATCGTACCGGCGTTACGGGCTCCGGCAAGGAGTTTGGAGAGCGCCGACACCACGCGCACGGCGCAGAGGGCGAGCAGCGCTGCGAGCAGTAGGGCGGCGGGCGCAATCCACCCGGCCTGCAGCCATTCGGGCCGCACCACGGTGAGTGCGGTCAGCCAGCTCAGCAGCAGCAGGAAGGGCCAGGTCGCGATCGAGGTCACGAGCAGTGCCACGCCGATCGCTCCGTTCCCGACGGGGAACTGCGCGAACTGACGGGGTTCGAGGTTGCGCCGGTTCTCGAAGAACGGCACCACGAACGCGGCGCCCAGCACGATGGCACCAATGATGGTGTCGACGGTCGCGCGCTCCTGCCCCGAGGGTAGCAGACGCGCGGGTGCCACGGCGAGCAGCACTGCGGCGGCACCAAGCAGAGCGTAGAGCAGCCCGGTTCGCAAGCCCTTCGCGGCCGAGCCTCGGAATGCGCCGCCGAGCAGCGCTACTCGGAGTCGGAAGAGCCGTGCAACCATTCGAGCCCCTTCCTGGCGTCGCTCATGCCTGTGAGTTTGGTGAAGCGTTCTTCGAGGCTGAGGCCGTCGCGCACGGCGTCGACGGTGCCCTGCGCGATGACGCTGCCGTCGACAATGATCGAGACGTGGTCGCACACGCGCTGGATGAGATCGAGGCTGTGGCTCGACATTACGACGCTGCCGCCGCCTGCGACGAACTTCTCGAGAATGTCGGTGACGTTCGATGCCGAGACGGGGTCGATCGCTTCGAAGGGTTCGTCGAGCACGAGCACCTCGGGTGCGTGAATCATGGAGCACGCCAGTGCGATCTTCTTCTGCATGCCTGCCGAGTAGTCGGAGACAAGGCGCCCCAGGGCTGATTCGAGACCGAAGGCCTCGGCAAGCTCAGCCGAACGCTGCGCGACCACGCCCTCTGCAACCCCGTGCAGCACCCCGCAGTAGTAGAGCAGCTGCGCTCCGGTGAGGCGATCGAACAGACGCAGCCGATCCGGAAGCGTGCCGATGAGGCGTTTCGCCGCGGGACCATCGCTCCACACATCCACATCGCGCACGCTCACTCGACCGGAGGTGGGGCGCAGCAGGCCACTGATCATTGACAGCGTGGTGGTCTTGCCCGCACCATTGGGGCCGACGACCCCGGTGAAGGAGCCCGCGTGCACCTCGATGGACACCTCGTTGGCGGCGACGAGCGAGCCGTAAGTTTTCGTGAGCATCTCGGTGCGCAGCACGATGGGATTCTGCTCGGCCAGCCGGCCGCGCTCCCTGGCGCGCACCACCGAGGGCACTGGCACTTGAATACGGCCGGTGCGTGGGGCCGCAGCGGCCGCGGCCGGCGTGTGATTTTCAGCTGCCCTAGGGGGTGCGGATCCGCCTTCGGCGTCGCTATTCGCCCGGCTCGGTCGCACCCGCGGGGCGCCCCCGGCGAGTGCCGATTCGGTGCTGAGCTCTTCGCCCTGCCCGCCAACCTCGCGAGTTTCCCTCAAAACCGGTTCACCCGACCTCGAGCTCTCTGCAGACTCGGAAACAGGCTCGGTCGAAGGCGATACGGGCGGCACCTGTCCAATTTATCAAATCCTCGCCGCGCCGGTGGCCGCCCCGCCGGGCTGCCCAAGGGGCATGATTCGGCGAGCGCAGCAGACCTCAGAAGCCGCGGCTGCCGAAGGCTCAGGGAAAACCGGGCAGAATGGCTGTGTGACGTTTTCCTCCGAGTCCCGAGCGGCGCGCAAGCGTGCGTGGTCGTCGCTGTGGCTGCTGACCAGGCGCGACCTCAAAGTGCGCTACTCCACGTCCCTGCTGGGGTATCTGTGGTCAGTGCTCGATCCGCTGCTGATGAGCCTCATTTACTGGTTCATCTTCACGCAGGTGTTCAGCCGTTCGGTCGGCGAGGCCCCCTACATCGTCTTCCTGCTCACGGCCTTGCTGCCCTGGGTGTGGTTCAACGGTGCGGTATCTGATTCGACGCGCGCATTCCTGCGCGATGTGAAGCTGGTGCGTTCGGTGGCGCTCCCCCGTTGGATGTGGGTGGGGCGCATCGTCTGCTCGAAGGGTGTCGAGTTTCTGCTGAGCCTGCCGGTGCTGATCGTGTTCGCGATCGCCTCGGGGGCCACTGTGGGCTGGCAGATCGCGCTGTTCCCTCTGGCCGTGCTGATGCTCGCAACGCTCACGCTCGGGATCGGCCTGCTGGTGTCGCCGCTGGTGGTGTTCTTCCGCGATTTCGAGCGGGCCACGAAGCTGATCCTGCGCGTGCTCTTCTATGCTTCGCCGATCATCTACGGCGCGGCAGACCTCCCCGATTTCGCCCGCCCGCTGGCGTGGCTCAACCCGCTTTCGGGTATCTTCGCGCTATTCCGTGCCGGGTTCTTCCCCGACCAGCTCGATTGGGGTCTCGTCGGCGCCTCGGCTGTGGGCACCGTAGTCTTCCTCGTGGTCGGCGCGCTCGTGTTCCGACGCTCCGTCGGCGGCGTCTTGAAGGAGCTGTAATCGATGTACGAATTCGACAAGACCACCGAGCGCGATAGTTCCGCAGACGCTTCCCCCATCATCTCCGTGCAGGGGCTCGGCGTGCGCTTCCGCCGCAACAAAGGATCCCGCCGCAGCTTCAAGGATCTCTTCTCGGGGAGTTCGCGTCGCAGCCGTCCCGGTGAGTTCTGGGCGCTGCGAAACGTGTCGTTCGAGGTGCGCCCTGGTGAGGCGATCGGCGTGGTCGGTCGCAACGGCCAGGGCAAGTCGACGCTGCTCAAGCTCGTCGCAGGCGTGCTGCTGCCCGACGAGGGTTCGGTCACGGTGCACGGCGGCGTGGCCCCCCTCATCGAGATCACCGGCGGCTTCGTCGGCGACCTCACCGTGCGCGACAATGTCACACTCGCGGCGGGTCTGCACGGGCTCAGCCGGCAGGAGATCGCGGCTCGCTTCGACAACATCATCGATTTCGCCGGTGCCGAAGATGTGATCGACACCCCTTTCAAGCATCTGTCGAGCGGCATGAAGGTGCGCGTTGCGTTCTCCGTGGTGTCGCAGCTCGATGAGCCGGTGCTGCTCGTCGACGAGGTGCTCGCAGTGGGCGACCGGGCGTTCCGGGCGAAGTGCTACCGACGCATCGAAGAGTTGCTCGCCCAGGGCAAGACGCTCTTCCTGGTCTCGCACAAGGAGGGCGATCTGCGGCGCTTCTGCACCCGCGGCCTCTACCTCGACCGCGGCCGGCTGGCGCTCGACGCGCCCATCGCGGAGGTGCTGGATCGCTACAACAGCGACCACCCCGTGAATGACTAGGGCCGGAGCTGAGTTCAGCCCCGGCCCCGGATCGTATGCTCAGGCGCGCTATGCCGCGTGCTGCCGTTCACGCCACGCATCTGCCTCGGCCAGCAGCGCCGCGATCGCCTCATGGAAGCGGCGCGTGGGAGCTCCGGGCGAAGTGTCGCCGAAGTAGTGCGCTGACCAGGTGCCCAGCCGCTCACGCGCGGCTGCGTCTCCGATCACCCTGTCGAGCACCGTCGCAATGTCGCCGGTTTCGCCCGCATCGAGCCACTCGCAGACGCTCAGGTAGCCGCCCTCGTCGATCTCGGCCTCTGGCGCGACCGGGCGCGTCACCATGAGCGGCTTGCCTGTTGCGAGCCTGTCGTAGACCATCGCGGAGATGTCGCAGATCGCCACATCGGGCAGGCTGAGCTGCCAGCCCAGGGCCGGTGCGGTGTCGTAGACGTGCTGGGCTTGGGGATCCTGCTGGTTCGCCTCGCGCAGCATTTCGATAATGCGCTGGTTCGCGGCACCGAACGCGGCGTCAACGACACCGCTGCGGGGATGGGGACGGTACACGACGCGGTGTCGCCCGGTTGCGATCAGCTGACGCACGAGAGTTTCGCCGTGGGTTGCAACGGATCCGTAGCACGCGGCGGGGCGGTCACCCTCCCAGGTGGGGGCGTAGAGCACGACGGTGCGACCATCGGGCGAGAAGGGCGGATCGCCTCCCAGATGGTCGGCTTGCGGCCGCCCGATGGGAATGGTGCGGCGCTCGACGTCATAATCCCAGAGCGCCTTCGACAGTCTGGCCCTGGCAGCGTCACCCGCGACAAGCGCACGATCGTACGCCTTGTGCTGGTTGCTGGTCATGTACATCTTGTCGCTCTCACCGTGGTTGATGAACACGTGCCAGCGTCGGCCGTAGCGCATCATCTGGAAGTTGCGGGTGTTCTGATTCACATACAGGATCACGTCGAGCGGCTGCTCCTCGATGAGGGCTTCGATGTCGGTGACTTTCTGCACGAATGCGACATCGAGGCCGCTCTCCTGCATGAGCTGCCGCGCACCGGCCGCGTTGCGGGCGAGTACCAGCACTGGCCACTGCTTCGACAACTCATGCAGTGGCGCATACCACTGCCGCATCTGATAGATGTTGACGTCGCTGTCGGCGAAGTAGACACCGATACGGAAACGCTGCTCAGGCAGGGGGCCTCGCTGCTCGATCAGCTCTTTGAGGTCGAAGTAGGCCCGTCGTCCCTTCATCACGCGCTTCGCCAGTCGCACCGCACGTTTCGCATCGTTCGCCAATTGCATCCCCCCAGAATATCGGCGGTCCCCGTGAAGCCCCTGCTCGTGAGCCTGTGGGAGGATCGTGGAGTGCATCTTCCTCCCCTTCCCGAACAGCCGGCCGTCAGCTACGTCATGCCGGTGCTGAACGAGGAGCACTACCTCGAAACGGCAGTGCGCACGATCCTCGACCAGGATTACGCGGGAGAAAAGGAGATCGTGCTCGCGCTCGGCCCGTCACGCGACCGCACTGCGGCGATCGCAGCTGCCCTCGCAGCTTCTGATTCGCGTGTGCGCCTGGTAGAAAACCCGCAGACGCACATTCCCGCGGGCCTCAACCTTGCAATCGCGGCGAGTCGCCACCCCGTCGTGGTGCGCGTCGACGCCCACTCCGAACTCACCCCCGACTACACGCGACGCGGCATCGAAGCGCTACGCCGTGAAGGTGCCGTCAACGTCGGCGGGGTAATGCGCGCAGCTGGGCGTGGCGCCGTGCAGCAGGCGATCGCCCGTGGCTACAACAGCCCCTTCGGTCTCGGCGGCGGCGCTTATCACGGCGACGGGGTCGCAGGGCCTGCCGAGTCGGCGTATCTCGGCATTTTCAGACGAGAGGCCCTCGACGCGGTCGGCGGCTACGATCCGTCGATTCTGCGCGGTGAGGACTGGGAGCTGAACCTGCGCATCCGTCGCGCGGGCGGGCTGGTCTGGTTCGAGCCGGAGCTCGGGGTTACTTACTGGCCGCGCGCCTCGCTTCGCGACCTTGCCAGGCAGTTCTTCGCAACGGGCACCTGGCGGGCAGTGCTCGTGCGGCGGTACGGCCGCGCGAACCCGTGGCGGTTCTTCGCGCCCGGGGCGCTGGTGCTCGGGGTCGCGGCGAGTGTTCTCGCGTTCGTGCTGCTTGTCTGCGGTGTGCTCCCCTGGGGGTCGGCGTGGACGCTGCTGCTCGCCCCCGCGGCACTGTATCTGCTGGGGATCGCATACGCGACGGTGCGGATCCCGGATCAGCCCAACTTGCGCGACAGGCTCCTCACCGCAGCCACCCTCATGACCATGCATCTCAGCTGGGGGTCAGGCTTTCTGCGCGGGATCATCTTCGGCGGGGGCCGAGTAGTGGACCGCTCACGGGTGTAGCCGGGGCGCGCCCCGGGATCCGCCCCTCGCCGAGCCGGTGCGGGATCTTCAGCCGAGCGCACCACGCTCCGCAAGCGCGGTAACCACGCGCGCTGAGGCTCCGCCGTCGTCGTGCGGGTTGAAGCGCGCACGCCAGGCAGCGGCAGCGGGCTCCGCCGAACGCACCCACGCGGCGTCCGAAGCGAACTCGGCGAGTTGCTGGGCGCACGCGACGACCTCTGCGCGCCGCGACAGCAGCGGCCCAGGTGCAGCCCGCTCGAAGTCGAAGGTGAAGCCGCGCTCGCGGTCGCGGTAGGCGGCGAGATCGGGCACGAAGAAGAGCATCGGAAGCTGCGCGATCGAGGCGTCGAACATGATCGACGAGTAATCGGTGACGAGCAGATCGGCGGCGAGAATCACATCGTTCACATCAGGGTGCTGCGAGGCATCGATCACTCGCGCCGAAGCGCCGCCGTAGCGTCCGAAGGCGTGGGTGCGGGTGTGGCCTCGCGCCACGATGGTCCAGTCGTCGCCGAGTTCTTCAGCGAGGGCGCGCACGTCGAGCTCGTCGACGAGGGTGAGGCCGCCGTCGCGCCAGGTCGGGGCGTAGGCGAGCACGCGGGCATTCGGGGCGATGCCGAGCGCGGCCCGGGCGCTGCGCACCGCAATGGGGTTGCGTTCGCTGCCGAGCATAGCCTTCGCGAGACGATCGTCTCGCGGGTAGCCGGTCTCGAGAATCTCACCGCGGAAGGCATAGCTCGCCCGAAACTGCTCGGTCGAGTGGGGGTTCTGCGAGAGCATCAGGCTCCAGCGACTGCTTTCGCGGCGGATCGCGAGGCGTGTGCGCAAACTCACTCGGGGCCGCCCGAGCGCGAGGTGCTTGAGCATGGTGCCGTGCCAGGTCTGCAGCACGGTCTGCCCGCGGCGTCTGCGGAAGCGGTTGCCGCCGAGACCGCCGTGCAGCCAGTCGTTCACCACGAGCAGTCGGGCGGTACGACGCGCGGCGAGCCACTCACGGCCGCCGACAAGCAGCGCTACACCACCCTCCGGCACCTGCTGACGTTCGCTGGTGACACTCCAGTAGCGGGTGAGCGCTGGGAACCGTGCGGCGATCTCACGATCGAGCGCGAGCGGGTTGCAGCTCACCTGACGCCCGTAGAAGCTCTCGAAGAACACCGACTCCCCGGTGACGAGCTCACGCAGTGGCGTGCGCAGCGCGGTGATCTCGGCGAGCACTCGCTGCGCAGCTCCCCCTTCAGGATGGGCGTGAAAGCGGGCGGCGAGGACGCGCGCCTCGGACTGGGCGGCGCGGTGCGCCAGCGGGTTGCCGCGCAGTTCGCTCAGGCGCCGCGTCACATCGGCCCAGCTGCGATCGACACGGCCCGCGCTTGTCACCTCGAGCGGCTCGTAGAGACCGCGACTGGCGGTGTAACGCTCAAGATCGGGGGCGAACCACACGATCGGCCGCCCCATCAGCGAGAAGTCGATGGCGAGCGAGGAATAGTCGGTGACGACGATGTCGACTCCGCCGAGAAGGGGGGTGATGTCGCGCACCCTGTCGGCACCGAGCAGGTGCACGCGCTCCCCCGTGAGCGGTTCATAGGCACCGCTGCCGAGGGGGTGGGAGCGGATGATGAGGTGCGCGCCGATGTCAGCGAGAGTGCGCCTGATCGTCGCGATCTCGGCTGCCTCCGGCACGGCGGGGTCTGGCTCGCCGTCTCGCCAGGTGGGCGCGTACAGCACGATCGTTTCGTTGTCGCCGACAGCGGATCCGGCATCGCCGAGCGCTGTGACGAGCCGGGCGCGGGCGTCGGCCGCGGCCTTCGGGTCGCGCGCTTGCCGCGCGAGTTCGTCGTCTCGCGGGTCGCCGAGCACACGAACCTTGCCGGGGTCGACGCGGAAGGCCGAACGGAGGCGCTCGGCGGCAAGCACTGAGCCGGCGACGAAGAGGTCAACCTCACGCGCGCCTGCCAAGTACATGCGGCGCAGCAGCGCTCGCACGATTGCGGGGCCGCGCACGGCCGTGGTGACGGGAGAATCGAGGTGGAGACGTTTGAGGGGGGCGCCGTGCCACAGCTGCACAACGGTGGCTCCGGTGACGCCGAAGCGGTTGGCGTCGCCGAGGCCGTGGGTCACGACGATGGTGCCGGCCCGTAAGGTGTGCCAGTACCCGGCCCAGCCGATCCGCGGCACGGCCAGGAACCCTTCGGCCCTCGCGAGATCTGCTTCGGCTTCGTCGGCGACGAGCCACACGATGCGTGCTGCTGGGTCGCTGTCGCGCAGGGCTCTGGCGAGGGGCAGTGCCCCTTCGCCGACGCCGATGCCGCTTCCGAACACCCATCGCTGCCGGCCACGTGGAACAACCCACGAGACCAGCAGCGACAGCAGATATTTGGGAAGCGCGAGCAGCTTTGCGAGGTTGCCGCTCGCGAAGCTGAATCCGGCAGTACTCATCTGACTCAGCTTAGCGTTGACGAGCAGCCGTGCGGGTCGATGCCCTGAACGGACATCGACCCGCACCGATTACCACTCGAGCGTGCCGAGCGTGGCTTCCGTCTGCTTCGCTTCGCCACCGCGCGTGTAATCGATCGAGACCTTGCTGCCACCGGGGTGCATGCGCACCAGGGCCGAGACCGAGGTGCCGTCAACTGCCGGCACTCCGTCGACGGCGGTGATGACGTCACCGGCGCGCAGCCCCGCGGCGTCTGCGGGCCCGCCGCGCACAACATCCACGAGCAGACCGCCGGCGTGGTTCGCATCCTCATCGGTGTCCTGCGAGGAGTCGGCCACGGAAGCACCCAGCAGGCCGTGCGAGGGCTGCTCCCCTGCGATGATCTCGTCGGCGACGCGGGTGGCGAGATTGACGGGGATCGCAAAACCGAGACCGTCGCTGCCGGCCACGCCCTGCGAACTTGTCGGCGATGCGATCGCCACATTGATGCCGATCAGTTCGCCCTTGCCGTTGAGCAGCGCACCGCCCGAATTGCCGGGGTTGATGGAAGCGTCGGTCTGGATCACGGGGAGCGTCACAGTGCCGCCAGAAGACTGCTGCTGTTGCTGCTCCTGCTGCGGCTGCCCGGGGAGCCCGAATCGGAAATCCCAGGGGCTGCCGCTGTTGCCCTCGCCCTCCTGCGGCGTCTGATCCTGCGGCACGAGTGCGCTGCCGACCGAAATGCCGCGGTTGACCGCGCTGACGACGCCGCTCGTCACGGTGTTCGCCAGGTTCAGAGGAGCACCGATCGCGACGGTGAGATCTCCGACGTTGAGCTTGTCAGAGTTCGCCACCTTGATGGCCGGCAGTCCCTCGGCGTCTACCTTCACCACGGCGAGGTCGGAGTATGGCGCGGTGCCGACAACCTTGCCATCGAGAATGCGACCGTCACTCAACTTGACGCGCACCTGGGGGTCGAATGTGGCCCCGTCGAGCGTGACCACGTGGGCGTTCGTAATGATGTAGCCGTCTTCGCGGTAGATCACACCGGAGCCGGAACCCGAGGCGTTCTCACCCGAGACCTGCAGGGTGACCACGCTGGGAGTTGCGACAGCTGCAACCCCGGAGATCTGGGTCGCATTTTCGGCGTTGTTGAGCGTGAGCGTTCCGGTGCCCCCGCTTTCGGCGACGGTCTGCGGGGCCACATTGGAGGCGACGATCGCTGCGACTCCGCCGCCCACGACACCGCCGAGCAGTGCGCCGATGGCGAGCCCCGCGAGCAGCGCACCGCTGCGGTTCTTGGGCTGCCCCGGGGCAGTTGCCACCGCCGGCTGACCTTGGTGACTGCCGGGCTGTCCGAAGCTCGCGCCCGCCGTCGCGCCCTGAGCGGTGTGCGGGGTCTGCCCCGCTGCACCGAAACCGTCCGGCTGCTGGCCAGGAATCTCGGTCGTAGCAGCCTGCTGGGCATAGGGCTGGGCATGGTGCTGAGCCTGAGCCTGGTGCTGAACCGAGGGCTGGTGCAGCTGCTGCGCAGCCGGCGCATGGGGTGCTGCGGGGGTCTGTGTCGCTGCAGGGGCCTGAGGCGCAGGCACCTGAGCTGCCGGGGCCTGCGGTGCCGCCGTGCCGTGCCATGCGCCCTGCTGCTCTGCGGGACTCTCAGGCAGCGGAGTGGTGGGCTGCGTCTGGTGGGGTGCGGGCTGCTGCGGTGCGGCTGCACCGGCTCCCGGGGCTTCCGGCGCGGGCTGCTGCGGCGCGGCACCCTCACCGGCCCCTGCGGGGGTGCCAGGAGTGCCGGGGGTGTGCTGGGCGCCCGGGTGATCGTGCTCGGGGGTGGTGGTCATGGGTGCTCCTTTCTCGTATATCCCACCTTGGCGCGTGAACTTATGAATTGCATTTATGCACGCTGCGTGTCAGCTGCGGATCGCGCGCCGCCCCGGAGCACTCGGCCACCGGATTCTGCGTTTTCGCAGGTTCAGGCCACGGAGCGCCACCTCTGCGACACCTCGGCACGGCCGCGCTTGCGCGTGTGCATGCTGCTGCCGAGTAGGCTGTTTCTCCGCCTGCGCGCACGCACGGTCGCCGCGCCAGCTGTCGCCGCACCTCCCACAAGCAGCAGGCCCCCGACGGCTGCGATCATCAGCAGGCTGCGATCGCCACCTGTCACCGCGAGGCGCACCTGCGCCGGGACATCCGGCGCTTGCGGAGCCGGAGGTGGCGCGACGTTTTCTGTGGCCGGCGGAGGATCCGCCACTGTGGTCACTTCATCGCACTGGTCATCATCGGCGTCGAGCGTGTCGTTTGCAACGCAAACGGCATCCACCGCGCGTGCCGCGAGGCCCCCGGCCTCGACAGTGGCGCGATTGACATGCCGAAGCGGCTCGCCCGCCTCAGGCACCGGCAGCACCGCTGAGTATTCCATCGCGGCGGCGGCTCCTCCGTTCAAGGAGAAACCATCCCACACGCCGGTCTGGGGATCGAATGTCCCAGCCGGAGCATCGGCCGGTGTGGCGTGAGGCCCTGACTCCGGCACACCACCTGCGAGCAGTGTCGGCGGGGTCACCAGCGTCACTTCTCGTGCGCCCTCAGGAAAGGTGTCGCGCACTACTGCTGCGTCAGCCCATGCATCGACAGCTCCGGTGTTGCGCACCTCGATGCGATAGCTCACCGTCATTGCGGTGCCGTCTTCGGCGAGCACGGGCTCTCCCAGTTGAGCCTTGTCGATCTGCAGCTTCGCAGTCTGACGCGGCGGTGCCCCACCCTCGACCTTCGAACACTCCGTTCCCTGTTCCAACAGGACGGGGCCGGTCACGCACTCGCCCATTCCTTCCAAACCGAAGGAGTTGACGGAGGTGACGATCCGTGGCCCGCCCGCTTGCAGCCAGGCTGCGGCGTTGAAGGGCACCGAGGCGGTGATGCTCTCCCCCGGTTGCAGCATGGGATAGGTCCAGGTGTTCCCCGCAGCCGTGCCGCGGGAGGGCTCGACGATGGCCACCCCGGGGGTAGCCGGGTCACCGTTGACCACGAAGCGGTCCACTGCGGTTCCTGGCCGCACCACATAGCCGGCGTCACCCTCGGAGGGGTTGCTGATCCGCAGCAGATATCCCCGGTCGCCATCGAGAGTTTTCTCGAACATGGGCGGTCCGACCGGCCGCGCTTTCCCTCCGACCGACCCATAACCCGCCTCCGGCGACACCAGGGCCGCCGCTCCACCGTCCACCCTGAAGCTGCCGGTGATCTGGCGATGGTGCGGGTCGAGATGCTGTCCTACGAGTGCAGAACTCCCGGACACATGCACAACGAAGCGTCGATGGTCACCCAGCCGCGAGGCCACGAAGCTGAGGCCCACATCGCCGTTCGGCAGTTCGGTAATGTTCAGGCCGTTCTGCACGTCGAATTGCTGCTCCGTTCCGATGATCGGACGCAATCGGGTGTCATTCACCGCGTAGCTCGCCGCCTTCAGCGCTCGTGGATTCAGCCGATACTCATGGGGGTTCGACAGCACCACCTCGATGCGACGACCCTGTGCGCCCGCCGGGCCGGCGTCAACATGGTGCGAGAGCTGCCAGTTCATCCCTGCTCCAGGCACCGAGGCGTAGGAACTGGTCACTCCCATCGGAATAGCGGTCTCGAGCACGACCCCCAGGTCGGCGTTCAACACGGGCATGCAGCTCGATACACGGCCGGTGAGCTGCGTGCCGAGGGCGGGCAAATCGCCGAGCCCATAGAACTCGTAGAACGATGAGAACGAGATACGTCGATCGACCAGGCTGTCGATCGATGGCAGGAACTCATATTCCACCCAGGTCGAGGCCCTGTTGTTGGCACCGTAGGGAGATTCGCTGCCGACGGCCCGAGCCACCTGCACACCGTTAATCTCGAGCGTGTCGGGCCACGAGGCAAAGGCGTTTTCGAAGGTGATCCGCGCCCGGCTCCCGGCCGTAACCGACGGCGCGAGATCCAATTCGAGGGTGTAGTTGCCGCTCCCGGCGAACCAGCGAAATTGCCGCAGCTGGTAGTCGTAGAGCACAGACCCCGAGGTGCCCGTCACGGTGTTGCGTGTGATCGCGGCCTTCGCGATCGGGCACTCGACGGCACCCGGTTCGCTGCCTCTGGCAAGGGGATGCGAGGCTGCAGAAAGCGACAGCGGCACGAAGGAACGCTGCGCGGTGGCGGCCCGCGCCTCGGCGGGCGGTGCCGCGTGCGCCGCAGCGGCTGTGGTGCAGGCGGCGCCGACGAGAACGGCGGCGGTGACCCCGAGCCCTGCAGCTCGGAGCAGGGCTCGCGGCACGGGCTGCAAGCCAAAATCTGCGCCACAAGCGCCGCGGTTCTTCATCGGGTGGCGCTGGCTTCGGTTTTGCGGCGGATCGAGATGTTGCATGGGGTTTCCCTTCTCAGGATCGATGGGTGTTGAGGTGCGCCCCGCCGCACCGGCGCGCATCTCCCCCTGATGCTCTCCCCAGCAACAGCAGCGCTGCAGACCTTGTCCACAGGCACCATCCGAGCCTGATTTGCATCGACCAGATTCCCCATGTATAGTTAATTCTTGTGCCGCGGGGTGGAGCAGTTCGGTAGCTCGCCGGGCTCATAACCCGGAGGTCGTAGGTTCAAATCCTGCCCCCGCAACGATGAGATTGGCCCCTGATCAGGTGTTTACCACCAGATCAGGGGCCTTTCGCTTGCCTGGAAGCTACCCCGGCGGCCATCACCACAGGCCCATCAGGAAACACCTGTAGCGCAACGGTAGGCTACACCCATGACTACCGCCGTACAGCTCATCCGCGCTCCTCACCTCTCCAACGTCGCCGAATACGCCTACGCAGCCACGGCACCCGCCGAGGCCCGATTGATCTTCCTCGCGGGCAGCTGCCCACTCAACCACGATGGCACCACCGCAGCCATTGGGAGCTTCTCCGGACAGGCCGCAGCCTGCATCGAGACCATGCAGGGTGCGCTCGCCGCAGCAGGGGCCACTCTCACCGACGTGATCAGCACTCGAGTGCTCGTCGCCTCGTCAAAACAGCACGATCTCGTGGAGGCCTGGGAAGTGGTCCGTGAAGCCTTTGGCGAGCACGACGTTCCCAGCACCCTCATTGGTGTTGCAGCGCTCGGATACGACCATCAACTCGTCGAGATCGAGGCAGTCGCCGCCGTCATCGACTGAGCATTCTGGGCGTTCCAACACCCAAACCACCTCGCTGCGCACTCACCACTAGGCTTTCTCAACCAAGCCTTCTGCGTCTCATGTGAGCGAAGTGCGGGCGCACGACAACGGCCGGGGCGGGGATCACTCCCCGCCCCGGCCGCGCTTCAATGCGCAGGCGCGTTACTCCGCAGCGAGAGCCGCTTCCAGCGCCGCACGCAGTCGCGCATCGGCCTCACCGAAGGCCGTCCAGTCGCCCGCCTGCATCGCCTGGTCGCGGTCGCGGATGGCCTGCTTCATATCGCCCAGCGCAGCGTCGAGCGCAGCGTTGCTGCCACCGGTCGGCCCACTACCGGTATCGCCGCCCGAGGTGCCAGCGTCGGGCGCAGCGGTTCCACCGTCGGCAGGCTTCTCGGTTGTGGGCGTTGTGTCGCCGTCACCCGCGCTCGCTCCCGAGTTGCCACCGAAGAGGGCGTCGAGGGCCGCGTCGAGGGTGTCTTCGAACGCGATCTGGTCGCCGAAGGAGACGAGCACCTTCTGCAGAATCGGGAAGCTGGTTCCCGAGGAAGCCTTCACGTAGACGGGCTGCACGTACAGCAGGCCGCCACCGACAGGCAGGGTCAGCAGATTGCCGCTGATGACCTGGCTCTCACCCTGGCGGAGGATGTTGAGCAGGCGTGACACCTCGGAGTCGGTGGTGAAGCTGTTCTGCACCTGGCCCGGACCCGGAATCGGGTCGCCCTTCGGCAGCGTCAGCAGCTTCAGCGTGCCGTAGTCGTCCGAGACCTTGCCGGCTTCGGAGCCCGCGTTGGAGTTCGCGGCAAGGTATCCCGTGAGGATATCGCGCGAGCCCTCGCCCTTCTGATCCGGGATGTAGGTCGAATAGATCGAGTAGTTCGGCTCGGCATCAGCGCCCGCGGCGAGCGTGAGGTAGTAGGGCGGTTGCGCGAGTGCCTGCGCGCCTGCCCCGGCGCTCGATACGGGATCGTTCGGTGTGCGCCACCGATCCTCGGCCGAGTAGAAGGCGTCGGCGTCGGTGACGTGGTATTCGCCGAGCATAGCGCGCTGCACCTTGAAGAGGTCGCTCGGGTAACGAACGTGAGCGAGCAGGTCTCCGCTCATCTCGGAGACGCTCTCCAGCGTGCCCGGGAAAATGCTGCCCCACGCCTTGAGCAGCGGATCTTCGCTGTCCCAGGCGTACAGCTTCACCGAGCCGTCGTAGGCGTCAACAGTCGCCTTCACGGAGTTGCGGATGTAGTTGACGGGCTTAGGCAGCGGATCGGTGCGCTCGCTGTCGGCATCAACCGTCAGCGCGTTCATATCGGTGACCTGCGAATAGGGGTAGTCGTCTGAGGTGGTGTAGCCGTCGACGATCCAGACGATACGCCCGTCGACAACCGAGGCGTACGGGGCTTTGTCCATCGTGAGGTAGGGCGCAACCTTCTGCACACGCTCGACGGGGTTGCGGTCATAGAGAATCTGCGATCCGTCGACAACAGCACCCGACAGCAGCACCTCCATGTCCTGGAATTTCAGGGCGTAGATGAGCTTCGTGAAGAGGTTGCTGAGCTCGGGACCGCCGTTGCCCGAGAAGGTGGTCATGTTCTGACGGCCGTTACTGCCGTCTTCTTTGACAGTCTCAGACTTCGTCGACTGGTCTTCGGCAGGAGCCGCTTCACCTGAGGCATCGGCCGAGGCTTCTGCCTCGCTCTCGGCGTCAGCCGGGTAGTCGAGCTCGATGGCACGCTTTCGCTCACCGCCCACGATGGAGTACTCGGGCGAGTTGATGCCGAAGTAGACGCGCGGTTCGAAGGTGCCGAGCTTGCCGCTGGTGGGGATCCCGTTCTCGAGGAACACGGGCTCACCGCCCGGTGAGCGCTGGTTGCCGTAAGCGGCGACCAGGCCGTAGCCGTGGGTGTAGACGAGGGTGCGGTTGTACCAGCCCTCCTGATCGCTGATGTCGATGTCGCGAACCGCCGAGACGGTGTCTTCGACCTGCCCGTCGATCTCGTAGCGGTCGACGTTGAGCGAGCGCGGGAACTTGTAGTACTGACGAATCTGCTCGAGCTGCGCGAAGGTGGGCGACACGATCTCGGGATCAATGATGCGGATGTTCGCGGTGGTCACCGCATCGTTGCGCAGCGCGCCGGGTTCCGCGTTGGTAACAGCGTCGTAGCGTTCGACCTCGACATCGTTGATGCCGTAGGCGGCCCGGGTGGCCTCGATATTGCGCCCGATGTATTCGGCTTCGAGGCTCTTCTCATCTGGCCCCACCTGGAACTGCTGCACCGCCCAGGGGTAGCCGACGCCGAGCACGATGCTCGACACGAGGAACAGCGCGGTGCCGATCACCGGCAGACGCCATTTGCCGGTGAAGGCGGTGATGAGGAACAGCACGGCCACGATCACTGCGATACCGGCAAGAATCTGCTTGCCCGGGATCACGGCCTGCACGTCTTGGAACAGCGCGCCCGTCCAGCGGCCGGCACTGTCGTTGAGCGACGCGTACTGGTCGAGCCACAGGCTCGCAGCCTGGAGCACCAGGTAGATCGTGGCGATCACGGCGGCCTGGATACGGGTCGCCTTCGACACGCGCACGTCGCGGCCCGAGAACGAGATGCCGCCGTAGAGGTAGCTCGTGGCAACCCCGGCGATGAGCGCGATAAGGGTGACGGCAGATGCGAAGCCGACAATGGCCTGCATCATCGGCAGGTCGAAGAGGTAGAAGGAGACGTCGAATCCGAATTGCGGATCTTTCTCACCCGTGGGCTCACTGTTGAGCCAGAGCAGTGCACGCTGCCACTGCGTCGCGGTGCTGATACCGGCGAACAGGCCGAAGGCGGAGGGCAGCGCCCACTTCACCAGGCGCCGCAGCGGTTCGAACAGTTCCTGGTAGCGATCGAGCTGTGCGGTGAGTCGCGCGTATACGGGGCGCTTGCGGTAAGCGATATCGATCGCGAAGAACAGCGGCACTGCCATGCCGAAGAACCCAATAAGGAACATCGCAGCAGCGGCGATCCACTGCGTGGTGAGCACCGGGAGGTACCCGATCTGGCGATACCACAGCACCTCGGCCGTCACAGCGGCAACCGCGAGGAAGCCGAGGATCAGCAGCACCACCAGCACAACGGTGATGGCGAGCGGGGAGATTTTGCGTGGAGTGGCGGCCGGAGCGCCTGCGTTCTGGTCGGTCACGTCGTCGGGGTTCTTCCTGTCCTGAGTGCGCGCCTCAGGCGCGCCGGGCGGGGGCTGCGCTCCACCCTATCGGGCGCCGCTGACAATGCGCCGAGGCATCAGCCAGTGAGCTCGCAACGTTCGACGCCCGCGGGCTCCTTCCCATCCGCGACTGTCTCGACGGCGGCGATCGCCTCGTCGAGCGTCGCAACGGGTGCGATCCTGAGCCCCTCCGGGCGTTTGTCTGGCAGATCACCGCAATTGGCCATCGGCATCAGGAAGAGATCGCTCTCGGCCCGATCCGCCGCCCACATCTTCTGCGTGAGACCGCCGATCGCCCCCACATTTCCTGCCCCATCGATGGTGCCCGTCGCACTCACCGTCTGCCCGCCCAGCATCTCGCCTGGCGTGAGCTTGTCGACGATCGCGAGGGCGAAGACGAGACCCGCGCTCGGGCCCCCGATGCGCGACAAGCTGATATCGACCTCGCTTGGCAGCTCGTATTGCGATGCGATCGTCGCCCCGATGAGCGGCTCTTCGCCGCCCTGGGGCAACTGCGGCATGAGCGTGACCTGCTGCTCGCTGCCGTCGCGCTCGATACCGAGCACCAGTGTGCCGCCGGCTCCGGCGGCGATGACGTGCTTCCGCAGCGCTGTGAAGTCACCGACGGGCTCCCCGTTTGCGGTGCGCAGCACGTCGCCATCCTGCAGCACACCAACTGCGGGGCCGCCCTCCATCACCGCTGCGACGCTCAGTTCGACAGGCACTGGCTCCCCCAACCAACGGAATGCCGCTGCCGCAGCTTGCATCTGCGACGAATCCATGTATGCGGCGTTCTGGGAAGTCCGCTGCTCAACGGTCAGCCCCTCCGGGTAGAACTCGCTCACCGGCGCGATGCGCTGCGCGGGATCGAGCAGCGCTGGCAGCAGCGACAGCCAGCTTTTCGGGTGCTCGGGATCGCCGAGGATCGAGACGGTGAGCAGGTTCAGCTCACCACCGGTCTTGAACAGCTCGGCGTCGTCGATGGTGATCACAGGGCCGGTCTCCCCGTCGTCGACCTGCACCTCGCCGAGCACGTTCACGACGGGCCCTGGTCGCTCGATCGCGAAGGGCGACGGGATCAGCGCGGCCAGCAGCACCGCGCAGGCGGCGAGTCCGATTGCGAGCATGATGCGCAGGCGGCGTCGCTCGATCCTGTCGTTGTTCACTGGTCTCCTCCGGCGGGCGGATCCGCACCGCACCTGTTCGCAGTCGGCGCAATGGGATTCGCCGAGCGACGGCCAATCTAGCAGGCGGATCTGACGGCGGTGCCGTAGCGTGGATGGCGACGCACGAGCGGAGGAACGGGCAATGAGCGAGAGCGACCACGACAACCCCGGCAACAGGGGCCCGGAAGATTTCGAGGAGCTGCAGCGCATCCTCAGGGAGATGCTCCAGGGCGGTGGCGGGGCGAGCGGCCTTGACGCCGAGCAGTTCGCGAAGGCCGCGGGAATCCCCGTCGACCCGAAGACCCTGCAGGGTCTGTTCAGTACACTGCAGGGCGCAATGCAGCACCCCAGTGACGAGATCGACTGGTCGACGGCGCGCCGCACCGCGATCGAGGTGGCGAGCACGGGTGCACCGACAGGCGATCCTGCCCCGGCAATGCGGGCCTTCCCAGTCGCCTCGCTGTGGCTCGATGAGGCGACGGAGCTGGGGGCGACGCCGGATGCGCCGCGCACGCTCACCCGCATCGAGTGGGTGCAGCAGTCGGTTGATACGTGGATCAGCCTCGCCGAGCCCGTTGCGGAGTCGATTACGCGCGCGCTCGTCGAGGCGTTGCAGAGCCAGATGCCGGAGGAACTGAACGGCGCGCTGCAGGGCGCGAAGCCGATGCTGCGCAGCGTGGGCGGCGCACTGTTCGCAGTGCAGCTGGGCACGATTGTGGGGCAGATTTCCGGGGAGGTCGTGTCAGCAGGCGACATCGGGATCCCGCTGCTGTCCGGGCCGGGCCGTGAGGGCGGTGCCCTGCTGCCGAGCGGGGTCGCGGCGTTCGCCGAGGGGCTCGATCAGGACGCCGAAGCAGTCACCCTCTATCTCGCTGTGCGTGAGCTTGCGCACGCACGCCTGTTCCGACACACGAAGTGGCTGCGGCTGCACCTCCTCACCGCGATCACCGACTACGCGCGCGGCATCAGAATCGACACCGATCGCATTGAGGAGATGGCGCGGGAGATCGACCCGCAGCACCCTGAACAGATTCAGGAGCTGCTGTCGAACGGTGCGCTGATCCCGCCGAAGACCGAGGCTCAGGAAGCCGCGCATGCGCGGCTTGAGACGATGCTCGCCCTCATCGAGGGCTGGGTCGATGTGGTCACCGCGGATGCTGCGAAGCGGATCCCGGGTGCAGAGGCGATCGCCGAGATGGTGCGGCGGCGGCGGGCGACCGGCGGACCAGCGGAGCACGCCTTCTCAGCGCTCGCAGGTCTCGAACTGCGCCCCCGACGACTGCGGGATGCTGCAGCCGTGTGGCGACTGGTCGCTGAGCGCAGCGACGCCGCTACTCGCGACGGGTTGTGGGCCCACCCCGATCTGCTGCCCACCGCGGAGGAGCTCGATCATCCGGCACGGCTGCTCGAACGTCTCGGCCTTGCCGGAGCGGCACCCGACACCGAAGCCGACGACTTCGATGCCGCGCTGGCGCAGTTGCTCGACGGCGAGCTTCCCCCGCACGAGGGCGGCGAAGACGGGCGCGATCGCGCCGTGTGACTGCGTCGCGGGATCGGGTGATCCCGCGACGCTTGGCACTCCGCTCACAGCGGGGCGAATCCAGGGGCCTCTCGCCGATCTCGACTGATCTCTGTGGATAACCGCTAGGGCGGATCGGGTATGCCGCAAACTCGTGGCATGAACGACACGATCACCCGCATCCGCTCCGATTTTCCGCTCTGCTGGGAAGACCCAGACACGCTGCGCGTGGGCTTCGAGCGCGCCGAGGCCCGCGTGCACCAGCCGAGCGCTGGCGTGCAACGCCTCATCGGCGCGCTCATCGCCGGTATCCCGCCCCGCCGCATGACGCGAGAAGCACGCCGGCTGGGCGCTACCCCGCAGGAGACGAGGGCAGTGCTCTCGGCGCTTTCGCCGGCACTCGAATCGGTGGCGGCACCGGCGCACACGGGTCGCGGGTCGGAGACGACGCGGCACGCCCTGCGCACCCTGCTCTGCGATGACGGGCGCGAGGTGCCTGCGCTGCGCGATGCGCTGACAGCCACCGGTCTCTGCGCACTCGACGCGGTGCCCGACGCAGACGCCGCATACGAGCTGGTAGTGCACGTCGAACGTTTTCTCGAACCGCTGGAACGGGCACAGCGCTGGCTCAGTCTCGCGGTGCCGCACCTGCTCATCAGGTTCACCGATCGAGCCATCCTGGTGGGCCCGCTCGTCTCAGAGCACGGAGCACCGTGCCACACCTGTTGCGCGCTGACGATGCTCGCAGCAGACCCCGCCTACCCGGTGCTCGCAGCGCAGCTCCACGGGGCGAATCCGCGCACCGAGACTGCCGCCGGGGCACATATGGCCGCAGCGTTCGCGGCGATGCTCATCGGTCGTTGGCGCGCCGATGACGCATCGGCTCACTTGACACGCGCGGTGATCCCGATGCGGCAGGGCCAGGTGAGCGCCGCGCCGCGCCTCACACGCGTCTCCGCGCATCCCGAATGCGCCTGCGGAGCACTCACGCCAGCAGACCGGCCTCAGCGATGAATCTCGACGGCTGCCGCGGCGCGCGCGCTCCCCCACCAACACCCGAGAGCCTCAGCACATCGCGCGCCCGGGTGAAGGCGACATATGCGAGCCGCCGTTCCTCATCGATCGCGGCTTCATCATCGGCGTGAGCGATCGGCAGCAGCCCCTCGCTCATTCCGACCACGTGCACCATCGACCATTCAAGACCCTTGGCCGCGTGGATGGCGCTGAGCGTGACGGCTTCGAGCGTGGGCTCGTGCTGCGTGCGCTGCCTGGCAAGCAGCTCCTCGCTGAACTCGCGAATCCCTGTGCCCGGCGGCATCTCATCGACGAGCGCAAGCAGCGCGCTGAGCGCCTCCCAGCGTTCACGCGCGGCGGCACCCTCGGGAGCTTTGCCCGTCCACCCGCCGGCTCGCAGCACATCGCTGACGATCTGGAACAGCGGTCGCGGATCGGCGACCTTCGCCTCCCCCCTGATGAGCATCACGGCCTGGCGCACGTCGGCGCGCTCGAAGAATCGCTGGGCGCCGTGCACGCGCACACTGATCCCGCGCTGCTGCAGGGCCTCCTCGAAGCGAGCGGACTGAGCATTCGTGCGATACAGAATCGCGATCTCGGAGGCCGGGGTGCCTCGCTTCATGGCGTCTGCGATCGAATCGGCTACGGCCGAAGCCTCGTCCTGCTCGCTACCGAACCACTCGAAAGTGGGCGAAGCCGCATCCGTGCGTTCACGAGTCGCGCGCAAGGTGAGCGCGCCGGGGCGATCCCGCATCAGCTTGTTCGCGAGCCGAACCACGGGCTCGGTCGAGCGGTAATTGCGTTCGAGCCTGATCTCGCGAGCGTGCGGATACTCGGTGCCGAAGCGCAGCAGATACGAACTCGACGCGCCCGCGAAGGAGTAAATCGTCTGGCTCGCATCGCCCACCACGCAGAGATCATCGCGATCCCCCAGCCACACCCGCAACAGCGCATGCTGCAGGGGCGACACGTCTTGAAACTCGTCGACGGTGAAGAAGCGATACCGCTCGCGCACCTGCAGCGCCGCTAGTGGCTCGGCTTCGAGCATGCCCGTGAGCAGCACCAGCACATCCTCGAAGTCGATCTGCCGCCGCTCTTCAAGCAACTCCCCGTACGCACGGTGCAGATCGACGAGCTGTTCGGCGGTGAGCCCAGTGGGCAGCGGCCGATTCTGCACCCGTTCGGCATAGGCGTCAATGCTCAGCATCGACGTTTTACGCCACTCGATCTCGGAGGCAGCGTCGCGGAGGGCTTCGCCCCCGATCCGCAATCCCATGCCCTCCACAGCCTGCGAGAGCGCAGCAACTTTGCCTGGCAGCACCTTCGGCGCAGTTCCCCCCACCAGCTGCGGCCAGAAATGCCCCAGCTGCGCGAGCGCCGCACCGTGGAAGGTCTGCGCTCGCACGCCATCAGCACCCAGCCCGCGTAGCCGCCCCTGCAACTCCCCCGCTGCTTTGCGGGTGAAGGTTACGGCGAGCACACGCTCGGGCGCGTACACACCGCTGCGCACGCCGTGGGCGATGCGGTGCGTGATCGCGCGCGTCTTGCCGGTGCCGGCACCCGCGAGCACAGCGACCGGGCCCCGCAAACTCTCTGCAATCTCCCGCTGCTCGGGGTCGAGCGCCGCAAGAATCGGGTCGGTGTCACTCGCCATGTGCACCCTCCGCGTGGGGAGTGACAGTCTTCGCGGCAGCACCACATTCTTGCGCAGGCGAGCCAGGCGAGCCAGGCGAAAGTGCAGCCGCGGTTTCGCCCTCGGCGACCCAGCAATCGATCAGCCAGCGCGCAATCGACAGCGGCCGCGGCAGGGTGATGCCGGGCGCGGGACTGCGCAGCTCCTGCCTCGTGAACCACCGCAGCTCTGAGATCTCATCGGGATCCGGGTGCAGCTCGTGCGGATCCGCCCCCGGCGCCAGCCACGCACGGAACCCCAGCATGAGCGATCGAGGAAACGGCCACGGCTGCGAGGCCACATACTCGACCTCGCCCAGGCGCACCCCCGACTCTTCGAACACCTCGCGCACCACAGCCTGCTCAAGCGACTCCCCCGCCTCAACAAACCCGGCGAGCAACGAAAATCGACCGCTTTCCCACAGCGCATTCGACCCGAGCAACACCCGACCCTCATGCTCGATGAGCACGATCACCGCGGGGTCGGTGCGAGGAAAATGCTCACCGCCGTGAGCATCACGCCGCATCCAGCCACCGAGCGCGGGCTCCGTGAGGCTGCCGTCACGCGCGGAGAAGCGCGCAGATTCATGCCAGCGCGCGAGGCCCGAGGCGACGGCGATCATCTCGCGCTCCGCCTCCGGCAGCCTGTCGGCGACCGAGAACGGATGGCACCAACGCTCACCGGGCAAGCCAGGCGCGTCGGCGGCACCGTCGTGCAGTACGAGCGCGAACACGGGAGCACCGTTCACACGGCCAAGAAAGAGATGACGGGCGTGCTGATCCTGATCCGCCGCCTCGAACTCACCCGCGGGAGGAATCAGCGCCAGCCGCGGCCCCGCACCCAGCTCACCGTCGCCCTCCACCACAGGAATCTCACTGCCGCGCAACCGCAGGAGGCGCGCCGCAGGATCATTCCAGGCATCGCGCAAACGCTCGGCATCGGTGCGTGTCTCGGCATCACGGTCAAGGGCACCGCCCGCAAGCGGCGGGTGATCCGCAATCATCGGGTCTCCTCTCGCGCGGTTCGCGTGCTGCAGGCCGAGGCCACCGCGGCCCCTCGAAGTTTCGCCCGGTGTGACGTACGATGCGCGTGGCGCAGCCGCTGAGCCTGCTCACGTGCATACCCTGAATACATGGCCACCATTCCCTTCACTCTAGCCGCGCTCGCGACTTCGGCTGTACCGGGCCTCGTGGTCTTCGGGGTGCGCGAGCACGAGGGCGATGAGAGCTTCGCCTCCGCCGTGATCGCGAGCGAGGATGCGGAGCTGCTGGTGCGGGTGCCGCGCACCCAGGCGGCCGAAGTGCAGCAGTCGGCAGAGCTGCTGGGGCTGGCCGCACTCACCGAGGGGCCTCGCAGCCGCCTGCCATTCGCGGTGCCGGAAACACTCGGCATGACACGCGCCGGCGACACCAGAGCAGTGGTGTCGACCATGCTCCCGGGCTCGCACTTCGAGGCCGAAGATCTCTCACACGATGCGCACCTACTGCAGCCGATCGCCGAGGTGCTCGGCGCCGTGCACGACCTGCCGACGAGTGTGGCACAGCACGGCGGCCTGCCCATCCGTAGTGCGCAAGATCTCCGGCTGCTCACCACGCGCCTCATCGACAAGGCAGAGGCAACACGACTGCTCCCCGAGACCGTGCTGCGACGCTGGCGACTGACCGTGGAAACCGCGGAAATCTGGGATTTCACACCCACGGTGGTGCACGGCTCACTCGATGCTGAGCATCTGCTTGTCGAAGATGAGCGGATCACGGGCGTGCTGGGCTGGTCAGAGCTCTCCGTCGGCGACCCCGCTGGCGATCTCGCCTGGCTGCTGGCGGCAGGATCTGAAGTGCTCGACGCGGTGCTCGCGCGGTATGCGCAGCATCGCAACACCGGTTCGCTGTCGCATCTGCGGGTGCGGGCAGCGCTCTACCATGAGCTGGAGGTGGCACGTTGGCTGCTGCACGGTGTGGAGTCGCACGATCAGGCAGTGATCGACGATGCGGTCGCCATGCTCGATCGCATGGTGGGCACCTCTGGGCCCCTTGGGGCGGCGTTTTTCGCCGCCCAGCATCACACGCCGCTCGATGAGTCGGAGGTGTCGGCGCTGCTGGAGGAGACCCCGGAAGTTGTGGATCATCTCTCCGATACCGCCGCCTACGAGGCCCTGGACGAAGACCGCATGTTCGGCGTTGACACCGATTTCATTGAACCGCTCGATGAGCGGGGCGAGCAGCGCGGGGACCGCGAGGCGGCTGAGCAGCACGGCGTGGCCGACCGCGAAGACGGCGATGACCGCTCAGAGCACGTCACCGAGTCGATCTCGGAGCAGCTGACCGAGCCGATCTCGGAACACCTCACCGAACCGATCTCGGAACAGCTGACCGAGCCCATCGACGCCGACGAGCTGCCGGAGCCCCCGAGCCGCTGAGGCCCGCTATTCCCCGGTGCGCAGTTTCGCAGCCGCTGAGTTCCAGATCTCTTCGAGTTCGTGCAGGCTTCGCGGTCGACTGCCGGTGAGTTCGACGCCCTCAGCGACGTAGAACAGGGAAACATCGATGCGTTCGGCATCGATGCCGGCCCACTGCGCGTAGGCGTGCCGGTAGAGGTCGAGTTGAAAGAACCGGCTTTCACGCTCGGCCTCCGTGCGGGGCGATTGCCCGGCTTTCCAGTCGACGATCTCGAAGCGGTCAAGCTCGGCAGTCGTTGCGGGGGCGTTGGCATCGCCGGGCACGCGGTACACGGCGTCGAGCTTGCAGACCAGCGTTCGGCCAGCGAAGGGCAGCGTCACCTCTTGCTCGACTGCAATGGGTTGGCGCTGGGCCCACCGCGACCGTTCGAACTGCTCGATGAGGGGCCGCAGCTCGGCTTCGCTCTCGAATTCAGTCAGCTCAGGATCGCCGCTCTCCAGGTCGAGGCCGGTGAGGGGCAGCGCAGTGCCTCTCGCCGTGGTGGCCCGCCGCTCGACCCACTCGTGGAAGCGGTTGCCGATGCGGGTGCGCCGGTAGGGTCGCTGAGGCACCGGCCGGAGCCGACGACGCTCGGCGAGCTGCGGGTTCTCGATGAACTCGTGGAACGTCGACGCGGTGATGCGTTCGGGGAGCGCGGTCGCTGCCTGGGCGAGCACCGATTCGGCGCGGGGGCTCGTCGGGGCAGGCCGGCTCGAAGCTGGGCTGGTGCCCGGCAGTGAGCCTGCATCCTCGGCATCCTCGGCGGCCTCAGCAGCCGCGACCGCGCTGAGGTTCGTGCCGTGGCCTGTTTCGGGGTCTGTGCCGGGAAGCGGCGCAGCAGTTGGGTGCACCCCGGCCCGAGATGCGCGTCGTTCGGCGATCAGCAGCCTCACGGTGGGGTGCAGCTCGGGGTCTTCGAGCGGATCAGGCTGCGCGTCTGCTGCGTTCAGGGCGAGGATGACAGCCTCGGCCGCGCGTCGCACCGCGGGCCCTCGGGAGCCGAGTGGGTCGAGCGGCCACTGCAGGGTGAGTTCGTCGAGTTCGCTGGGGTCGGTGTCGTGGGCGCTCTGCTCCGGGAGCCCAGAGATCAAGCCTGCCTGCTGCAGTTCGAGCAGGTATGGAGAGGGCGTACGAGGCCTGGTCTGGCCTCCCCAGAATGAGCCGCTGAGCAGCAGGCGGCTGGCGGAGCGTGTCACTGCGACGTAGGCGAGCCTGCGTTCTTCGTCTTGGTGTCGTTCTTTCAGTTCTTCTCGATAGTCGGTGATGCGGTCACGCAGTTCTTGCTGCGTCGCTGCGATCCGCCAGTTGAGCTCGGGGCGCGCAGCGGCGTCGCCGCGGAGTTCGTCTGGCAGTTCGCCGGTGCGCAGCCAGCCGGCACCGCTGCGCGGGGCTCCGGGAAACTCGCCCGCGACGAGTCGGGGCACGGCGACGAGATCCCACTCAAGGCCTTTGGACCCGTGTGCGGTGATGAGCTGCACGGTTCCCGGGGCCGGCGCGGCGACGTGCTCGGCTGTCTCGTCTGCTTCGACCGCTCGCTCGATCCATTCGAGCAGCGAGGCGAGTGTGCCTCGGCTGTCGACGGCGAGATACCCTTCGACGAGCTCGGTGAAGATGTCAAGGTTGGCGTGGGCTGCCGAGCTGCCGGCGTGCTCGCGCGCTTCGTTGGCGTCGAGTTCGATGTCGAGGCGCAGCGCCTGTGCGGTCGCCCCGATGAGCTCGGGGATACTGCCACCGACGCCCTGCCGCAGCTTGGCGAGCATTCGTCCCGCATCGCGCAACCGTTCTCGGCCGTTTGGGGTGATCCCGCGCAGCGCCGAGTGGTCGAGGTTGCGCATGGTCGCGATCTGGTCGAGTGCGTCGATGAGCGTGAAGCGGCGGTCAGGGTCGGGGAGTACGCTGTCGTCGGCACGATCCTCGGCGCTGAGTAGCTGCTGCGAGATGTCGCGCTGCGCGAACCATCTGGTCGCGTCGCGCAGCCCGGCGAGGTCGGCAACGCCCAGGCGGAAACGGGGGCCCGCGAGCAGTCGGATGAGGTCGTTCCCGGCGTCGGCGTACCAGACGCAGCGCAGGGTGCTCACGATGTCGGTGACTTCAGGGGTGGTGAGCAGCCCCCCGAGGCCGATGATTCGGTTGGGCACCCCGACATCGTCGAGCGCCGCCGAGAATGCGGCCATGGGGCTGCGCTTGCGGAAGATGAGTGCGGCCGTGGGCGGTTCGCCGTGTTCAGCGAGGTGCGCATCGCGCGCATCGCGCATCCACTCGGCCACCGCGATGCGTTCTTCATGTACGGTCTCGGGGTATCGCCATTCGATGCTGCCGCTGGCGGCACCGGGGCGCGGTGCCAGTTGTGGCACATCGATCGCAGCGTCGGCCGACAGCGGGGCGGCGATGATGTTCGCAGCGTCGAGCACGCGATCGGGGTTGCGCCAGCTCGTCGACAGGGTGAGCGTGGCTGGGGGTGTGCCGCCGGCGGTGCCGCGACCGCGGAAGTCAGCGTGGAACGACTGCAGCCCCTCGGCCGAGGCACCCCGCCAACCGTAGATCGACTGGTGCGGATCGCCCACTGCCATGACCGAACCGCCTGCGAAGATGCGGGAGAGGAATCGGGTCTGCCCCACGGAGGTGTCTTGCACTTCGTCGAGCAGCACGGCGCGATGCCTGCGCCGCAGCACTGCGACGGCATCGCCTGAGCGTTCCAGGGCGAGGGCGGCAAGGGCGAGCTGGTCTGAGAACTCGATCACGCCTCGGCGCTGCTTCTCGGCCGCATACTCCCGAGCGAGACGGGTGATGAGCGGGGTCTCGGCGAGGCTGGCCACCGCGTCGCGCACGGGTGCGTACACCTTGCCGCTGGGCTCGCCTCCGAGCTCTTTGTCGTTGTAGGGCAAGTGGATCACGCGCCCGAACTCTTCGACGACGCGGTCGACGCGATCGAGCGAGGTGAGGTGGTCGGAGACGGCGCGATCGAGGTTGAGCAGGTGTCGAACGAGCTGCGGCAGGCTGAGGTCGCTCCGGGCGAGTTCGGGATCCCGGCTCGCGATCACCGTCTCTCGGGCGATGCGCCAGGCGGTCGCCTCGTCGATGATCGCGGCACCGGGTGCGACACCGGCTGCGGCACCGAATTCTTGCAGCACGCCTGCTGCGAAGGAGTTATAGGTGTTGACGTCTGGGATGTCGAGACCGTCGGAGAGCTGCTCTGAGAGGGCGCCGGCCCGACGAGCTTCTTCTGCCGAGAGTGCACCGCGTTCTGCAGCGTCGCGAAGCCGTTCGACGAAGGCGTCGATCCTGCCCGAGATGCGTTCGCGGAGTTCTCCCGCGGCTTTGCGCGTGAAGGTGAGGCCGAGTACCTGGTCGGCTTCGAGCAGACCGTTCGCGACGAGCCAGACCACGCGGTTGGCCATGGTCTCGGTTTTGCCGCTGCCCGCTCCGGCGACAACCAGTGTGCTGCCACCGAGCGGGTGCTCGATGACCGCGCGCTGCTCATCGGTGGGAGTCAGCGGGGCCTTGGGCGGCACGGCCAGAATCTCGGCGATCCGGGAGGCCGAGAACACGGGAGCCTCGCGATGGGTGGATCTGGGCTGGCGGCTGTTCATGCGCGGCTCACCGCCGGGATAATGTGCAGCCGACAGTCGCCTGGCTGGTGCGGGTCAGAGCAGTGGTGCTCGACGCGGGCAGTGAACTCTCCGGCGGCCATAATCTGTGCAATGTCGGCGACGCGCCGCTGCAGGAGTTCACTCGCCTCTGGCGTGATCGGCTGCTGCACCCGCTCGATGTAGTCTGCGCTCTTGGTCGCATCGGGGTGCACGTATAGCAGGCGGGCGCCGCCGCTGTGCGCGTGCGCCGGCATTTGGGTGTTCTCGGGGAGTTCGAAGGCTCCGCGCGCCACCCCCAACTGGTACGCCTGCAGCTGGGCGTGGGCTTCGGCCGCGGCTTTGCTTGGCGGTGTGCGGCCGGTTTTCAAGTCGAGCACTGTCACCTCGGTTTCGCCGTCTGGTCGTTCGACGGCTTCGAGTCTGTCGGCCATGCCGCGCAGCACGGCCCTGTCGATCGGAATCGAGAACGGTGTCTCGCGCCCGAGCAGGCGGCGGTCGGACGCTTCGAAAGATCTGAGGTAGGCGGCGAGGCTTTCGGTCATAGCGCGGGCGAGCCGTTCGGCTCGTTCTGATTCCCACTCGGCGTCAAATGGCAGCTTGGCCCACTCGGCCTTCACTGCGTCGAGCATTGCCTCGGCGTCGGGGCTTTGGGCCGTCTCGAGTGCGTGGTGCACGAGCGTACCCAGGCTGGCCTGCAGGTTACCGGTGCCGCCGCCGAGACTTGCAACGGCCCAGTCGAGCGGGCACGTCTCTGCGCGTTCAAGCTGCGAAGGGCTGACGGGCACGATGGTTTCGGGGTCGTTCAGTTCGAAGAGGGGCGCTGTGGTGCTCGGGGGCAGCACTCCGTACCATTCTTCGGGCCGGGCACCGGGCGCCGATTCACGGGCGAGGGCGACGAGCGAGCGCAGCGCCTCGGTGTCAGCAGGGTTGAGCGTGATCCGCCGCCGCATCTCTGCCACGGATCCGCGCAGCGTGAGCCGACTGCTGGGCAGCCCCTCGCAGCGATGGTCACGACCCAGGCCGAAGAATGGGCTCGGATGCTGGTCGTCATCAGAGATCGCCACGACGAGCAGCTCATCGCGTGCGCGTGCACAGCTATGCACGAACAGGCGCAGCTCGTCATGCATGGTGTCTTTGCGGGAGGGCGGGATCGCCTCTGCCCCGCGCAGCCAGCGTTCGAGGGAGGCTGTGCCGAGCAGCGAGCCCCGTGCGCGCAAATTCGGCCAGGCTCCGTCTTGCACACCGATCACGGCGACCACCGAGAACTCGCGTCCGATCGCACCCTGCGGCGTAGTGACGGTGACCGCTGCACGTTCGCTGCGTTGCGCGAGAGAGTCTTCTGGAACGGCGCTGAGGAGGAGTTCTTCGAGCAGATCGCCGATCGGCTGCTCGCTGTCCTGCTCTTCATGCCGCTGCAGCGCGAAGAACAGACCCATCACCGCGTCGAGCGAGCGGTGCGCCTCGTCTGCCCGCGCCCCACGCCCATCGAGGGCCTCAGTCTGCCAGCGCTCTGCCAGCCGCGTGCCCTCCCACAGCGCCCAGAGCGTCTCACGAGCGGTGCCCCCGGCCTCACGCACCCGCACGGCCGCGGCCGCGAGCAGGCCGATGCGACGCAGTGCTCGCCCGCCTGAGCTGTCGATCAGGGGGGTATCGCCCGGGTGGGCGAAGGCTTCGAGAACGATGTCGCCGATGTCACCGGCCGCACGCTGTTCAGTGCGGGCGTCTCTGCGCTCTTGCATGAGCAGCGCCCCGCGCAGTCGCCTGATCGCGACGGGGTCGAGGCCTCCGATCGTGCCGCCGGCGAGCTGCAGCACCTGTTCACCGGTGAGCGGTGCAAGCCCAAGCGCGTGTTGCAGCAGCCGTACGAGTTCACGCACGATCTGGTGCTCTCGCAGCACGATGCCACCGGCGGCGACCCCCGTGGGCACCTGATGGGTGGCGAGCGCCCTGGAGACGCGAAGCGCTTCGGAGCGGCTGCGACAAATGACTGCCATC
Organism: Leucobacter sp. VD1; assembly: GCF_037150695.1. Taxonomy (NCBI): domain Bacteria; kingdom Bacillati; phylum Actinomycetota; class Actinomycetes; order Micrococcales; family Microbacteriaceae; genus Leucobacter; species Leucobacter sp. VD1. The sequence continues at coordinate 557,832 of NZ_JBBCPO010000001.1, read as the reverse complement.
TCGCTCCAGTCGATTCGAGTGCGAGCGTCGAGCCCCAGATGACGCGCGCGCAACCGATGCGCGATCACCCCCAGTTGCTCTGCGGGCGAGCCCACTACGGCGAACTCGACTGTGCCCGGGGTTTCCGCCGCTCCCCCGGCAGCCCGCTGCTCGCCCGCTCCGGCCGCACCGACACGCTCGGTGAGGTGCTGCACGAAGCCGCGCAGCGCAGCCCCCTGGCGATGCACCCTGCCGAGCACCGCGCGCTGTTCGGGGTCGCTGGCCGCGCCGCGCCGCCGCAGTTCGTCGCCAAGCCTGGCGAGCACCGCGGTGCGTTCGCCGTGGAAGGCCCCCGTCGCTGAGTCAGGGTCTCCGAACACCCACACCCGACTCCCCACGCTTGCGCAGGCGGCAAGCAGGGCGAGTTCACCCTCGCCGAGTTCTTGGGCGTCGTCGACGAGCAGCAGCCGCGGCACTGGGAAGGTGCCGGGCTCGACCGACCTGCCGTCGCTCGCCGCACCGCTCTCCTGCACGGCCGCCGCCGCAGCGCGCAGCAGCGCGCTCGAGCTGAGCTCTCCCGGCCGTTCGCGGGTCAGCTGTTCAGCGACGGCGGCGATAAGGTCAAGGCCGTCGCACCAGCGCTCGAGCGTTTCGGGCGCCGGCAGCCGCGTCAGTGCCTCGCTGCCGGCGTCGCCCCGCAGCTCACGCAGCTGTGCTGCGAAATCCGCAGCGTGGAGATTGAAGTCGTCGACGATGCGCCACAGCTCACGCAGTTCGGCGCGGAACGCCGGACTCTGCAGCACCTCAGGTACGAGGCCCGATATCCTCGCAGCCCCGCTCAGGCCCCGCTCGATCGTCTCGGCAATCGCTTCGTCTTGGGCGGTGCCTGTGAGCAGCCGCGGAGCTGGTCGGCCTTCGACAGCCGCTGCACGGGCGAGCACGGCGAAAGCGAGCGAGGTTGCAGTGCGCACCGGGGTGCCGCCGATCGCGCGCCCCGCACGGCGCTCAACCCTGCCGCGCAATTCGCTCGCCACCAAACGGTTCGGGGCCATCACGAGCGCGTGATCTTCATCCCAGCCATCGCGGCTGATCGCGCGCGCGAACGCCTCGATCAGCACCGCGGTCTTGCCCGTTCCCGCCGCACCCAGAACGCGCGCGTGGCGGCCTGGATCGAGGGCCAGAACGGCCTGTTGAGACGGGTCGAATGAAAACATGGGATCACCCTATCGACCACCTCGGACATTCTTCGCCGAGCACCGCCTGCTCACCGCCGCAACTGCATCGAGGTCACCCGTATGGTCGTTATCCCACCACTGAAACGACCTCACGGGTGACCTCGATGCATCGCAGCACAGCGCCACAGCGCCCCCACCTCCGACTGCGCCGAGGGCGAACGCACCCTCGGTTCGACGCGCAAGGCCTGCTCACCGCCATACACTCGAAGCAGTTGCAATCACACTCCGCGGCTTCGGCCGCGACATCCGAGGAGGCACCCGTGGAAGTTCGTATCGGCATCAAGCACTCGCCCCGTGAGCTGGCGTTCGAAACCGAGGCGAGCGCCGGCGAGGTGCGCGGCCTCATCGACGCCGCAATCGCGCAAGATTCCGCGCTCCTGGCCCTCACCGACACCAGGGGTCGCCAGTACCTCGTCGACACCGACTCGATCAGCTACGTCGAGCTGGGTGGCGAGGCCGGCCGCAAGGTCGGCTTCATCAGCTGAGCTGAGCTGGCCTGAGCTCAGCCCCGGCTCCCCCGCCTCACCCCGGGCTCAACGAGAGGCCCGCACCAATCCCCGCCCCCAGCACCACGCTGCGCCGCTTGATCTCTCGCGTGTCACGCCTTCAACGCTGTACATTCGATGCACGGTCGAACGGATTCGAGGGGAACCATGAGTGCAGGCGCGCATGAGAACCGCTGGCAGCAGTTCTGGAACAGCGGCGGCTGGTGGAAGGCGCTGCTCCTGGTGCTCGTGTACTGGGGGGTCTACCAGCTGATCGGCCTGGGCACCTCGACGCTGTTCCACTCCTTCATCGACGCCAAGAACCCGCTGTCTGGCCCGGGGACGATCTTCTTCGGTGTGGCGCTGCCGATCATGCTTGCGGGCGGCCTACTGTTGCTGTTCGGGTTCTCCCTCGGTTGGCTGCGCGAGCTATTCGCCCGGCAGCCGGTGCCCGGCCGGCCCTGGATGTGGATCGCGGTCGTGCTGGTACTCATCCCCGTTGTCATCCGTCTGGTTGCGACGCGCTGGGAGGCGTACGCGGTGTCGACCGTGCTGACGCTGCTGCTCCTGGGCCTGTGCATCGGCTTCGCCGAGGAGCTGCTCACCCGAGGCTTCGTCGTGAAGATGCTGCGCGATCGCGGCCACGGCGAGAAGCTGGTGCTGGTGCTGTCGTCGGCCTTTTTCGCGCTGCTGCACGCGGGCAACGCCCTCGGCGGGCAGCCGCTGCCGACGGTGCTGTTCACCGTGGCGTACACCTTCGGATTCGGCGCGATGATGTATCTTTCGCTGCGGATCACCGGGCGGCTGGTGTGGGCGATCCTGCTGCATGCGGCGACCGATCCGACCACAATGCTCGCCACCGGCGGCATCGACGCGCAGACCGCCACGGCGTCGACGTCGCAGGGGCTGCTCACCTTCGCGGGTCTGTTCGATTTCGTGTACATGGCGCTCGCGCTGCTCGCCATTCTGCTCGTGAAGAACCGAGCGGATCGCGGGGCAGCTGCCCCGCACCGCGCAAACGCGGCATCGCACGCAGCCCGCGTCGAGGGCTAACCGGCGGGGGCCGGCGGAGCGTTACCGCAGTTCGTCGCGCACGGCGTCGAGCAGGCGTTCGGCCACTTCTCGTTTCGTGCCGTGCACTTCACGGGCGAGGTGCCCATCGGCGTCGAGCACGAGCAGGCTGTTGTCGTCGGTCTCGAAGCCGGCGTGCCAGCCGACCGCGTTCACGGCGAGCAGGTCGACGCCCTTGCGCGCGAGCTTGCGCCGCCCGCGTTCGAGCAGCTCAGCCCGGGCCGACGGCGCTTCGCCTTCGGCGGCGTCAGCGACGGTTTCAGCGGCGAAGCCCACGATGATCTGCCCTTCGCGCCGGTCGCGCACCAGCCCCACGAGCACATCGGGGTTCTCGACGAGTTCGAGCACGGGGGCTTCGCCCGGAGAGTCTTCCTTGCGTAGCTTCTGATCCGCTACCTTCGCCACCCGGTAATCCGCGACGGCGGCCGCCATGATGATGGCTTCGGCACCCGATGATGCCGCATGGGCGGCGGCTTCCAGTTCGGCGGTCGTGCCGACAGGTACCACGCGCACGGCGGCGCGATCCCGCACCTCCGCAAGCACAGACTCGTCAATGTTGGCTGCGAGCAGCACCACCTTCGCGCCGCGATCCGCTGCGGCTGCTGCGATCGCCACCCCCTGCCGGCCGCTCGACCGGTTGCCGAGGTATCGCACGGGGTCGATGGGTTCGCGGGTGCCGCCTGCGGTGACGAGCACCCTGATCCCGTCGAGGTCACCGGGCACTCCCGGCGCCGAGAATGCCTCTGGCTCGATGGCATCCGCCGGCTGTGCCTCAGTCGGCGGCACAACGTCAGCATCGGACGACGCGCCGGGATCCGCCCCGCCGACCAGCATGCTCTCAATGCACTCCGCGATCCGCTCAGGCTCGCTCATACGACCCGGGCCACTGTCGTCACCGGTGAGGCGACCGCTTTCGGGGCCGATGAATCGCACCCCGCGTGCGCGCAGAATCGCAACATTGTCTTGCGTGGCGGGGTGCTGCCACATCTCGGTGTGCATGGCCGGCGCGACGAGCACTGGTGCTTTCGTGGCGAGCAGCGTTGTGCCGAGCAGGTCGTCGGCGAGCCCAGCGGTCATGCGGGCGAGCGTGTTCGCGGTGGCGGGTGCCACAACCACGAGGTCTGCACGCTGGCCGAGCGCGACGTGGCGCACCTCGGGCACGTCTTCGTGCACCGAGGTGGTCACGGGGTGCCTGCTGAGGGCCTCCCAGGTGGGCTTGCCGACGAAGCGCAGCGCGTCATCGGTGGGCACCACGTGCACCTCGTGGCCGGCTTCGACGAGCAGCCGCGCGAGCGCAACGGCCTTGTAGGCGGCGATACCGCCGGTCACTCCGAGCACGATGTTCATAGGGACATCCTGCCATGCCCGTGTCTGCCCACACCCCGGTTGCCGGCGCAAGGTATGGGATCTGCCGAAGGTATGGCCGATTCGGGGCGGATCGGCCATACCTTCGGCAGATCCCCTATCGACGGCGGTCAGACTTCAGCGGCGTTCGAGCAGCACGGCGACCTCGAGGTGCCGCGTGTGGGGAAACATGTCGAACACTCGCGCCTCGCGCACCACGAAAGCGGGCATCGCTGCAAGATCCGTGGCGAGGCTCTCAGGGTTGCAGCTTGAGTAGACGACGTGCGTGATGCCGTCAGCGGCTTCGAGCCAGGCAGCGAGTTGACCGCCGATGCCGCGCCGCGGCGGGTTCACGATCACAGCTTCGGGCACCTCGTCCGATCCCAGCGCGAAGGCTGTCGCATCGCCCGCTTCGAATCGGGCCGCGATTCCGGCCTCGCGGGCGCTGCGCCGTGCCGAGCGCACCGCTTCCTCGCTGATCTCGACACCCAGCACACTGGGCACGGCCCCAGCGCAGTGCAGGGCGAAGCCGCCAACACCGCAGTACAGATCCCAGAGCGAGCTCGGGCCGGCAAGGCCGATCCACTCGGCGGCTTGCGCGTACAGCGCTCGCGCCACCTCGGTGTTGGTTTGGAAGAAGCTCTGCGGCCGCAGGTGCAGCGCGAAGCCGGCGCCGGTGTCCATCGCGAGCGAGGAGCCGAGCAGCAGTTCCTCGTGTTCGCCTTCGAGCACGGCCTTGTGCTCGGGCAGCAGGTTGACTGAAACGACGGTCGCGGCTGGAACGGCGCGTCGCAGCCGCGGCAGGCTGTTGCGCAGCACTTCGAGTGCCTGCTCGCTGCGCACCACGAAGCGCAGCATCAGCTCATCTGCGGGCGACACCGTGACATGCACGAACTTGAGCTCGCCACGCCGCTTTGGCACGTCGTAGGGCGGCAGGCCGGTGTCTTCGATGAAGCGGGCCAGGTGCGGGATCGCTGTGCGGATAGCGGGCTGCTGGATCAGGCAGTCGCGCAGGTCGACCCCGGTGCCATCCGGCCCGAGGATGCCGAGCGTCACCCGCCCGGGGCGTCCTCCCACGACGAGCTTGGCCTTGTTGCGGAAGTCGCGCACGCCCCCGGGCACGCTGGGGAGCCAGGCCTGCTCGGGCACGCCGGGCAGCAGTGCGCGGCAGCGCTGCTCTTTATCGTGGAGCTGTTGCGCTGCGGGGGTTTCGATGAGCGTGCAGGAGCGGCAGCGACCGGCCTCGAAGTAGTGGCAGATCGGGGGGTCGCTCGCGAGCGGGAGGCGCGTGCGGTCCCCCGGCTCCGAGGCTGGCAGGCGCCGGGAGGGGCTCATGCCGTCAGACCGAGACCGTCCATACGGCGGATGTGGTCGGCGATAAGTTCAGTGAAGACAGGCTCGACTTCGCTTTCCACGAAGGGGCGCGACTCGCTGAGTGCCAGCACGGCACGCGAGACGAGCAGCGTGTCTCCCACGAGGCGGCGACCCCACAGGGCGAGCCAGCTCGACAGCCCTTCGTCTGCGGCGAGCGCGGCTTCGAGCAGCGCCTTCAGTTCGGCGCGGCCGGTGTCGTCGCGCAGGATCGCAATGGCTTCGCTGCGGTAGCCGTCGCGCAGCCCGCTTGCGAGGCTCGCGAAGAAGTCGTCGAAGAGCCCGCCTACGAGGTAGAGGGAGAGCACGTGCTGGTGCCAGTCTGCGGCGTCGATGCGGCGCACGTAGCGTTCGATGACGGGCGCGAACGGCGTCATGACGACGTGCGGTTCTTCGCCGCGCTTGCGAATCTCGGCGGTGAGCCGCTGATGCTTCGAGAGTGTCTGCCCGGCGACTCGGGCGAGCACGTCTTTTGCTTCGAGCGTGGCCGCACCCGATACGGCGCGCGTGGCGCCTTCGTAGAGTTCGAGCTGCAGGTACGAGGTCAGGCCCAGAAACGGCATGATGCCGGGGGCGAACTCGGAGAGTTCGACGCGCTCGGCGTCGCCGGCATCGCCGCGCGAACGCAACTTGCGCGCTGGGGCATTCTTCTTGCGCAGCCCACGGATCCACTCGAACACCCTGTCAGCTTACCGCCGACCCGCGATGTTGCTGGAATAGACTGTGCTCGATTGTATTCATCGCCGGTGACGCAGGAGCGCCGGCCGCTGCGCTTCGTGATTGCGCGCAGCATCGCACTCTCGAATAGGACGCAACGTGACGACATTCCTCGAACTCGGCGTCGACCAAGACATGGTCGATGCGCTCACCGATAAGGGCATCACCGAGGCCTTCCCCATCCAGGAGCAGACGATTCCGCTCGCGCTCACGGGGCAGGACATCATCGGTCAGGCCAAGACTGGCACGGGCAAGACCTTCGGTTTCGGCCTGCCGCTGCTGCAGCGCGTGGGCGCAAATCCCGCGCCTGGTGTGCAGGCTCTCGTGGTGGTGCCCACCCGCGAGCTGTGCGTGCAGGTGTACGAAGATCTCGAGCTGGCGGCGAAGAATCGCGGCGCGACGGTGGTGCCGATCTACGGCGGCAAGGCTTACGAGGGGCAGATCGAGCAGCTGAAGGCGGGCGCGCAGATCGTGGTCGGCACGCCTGGTCGTCTGCTCGACCTGGCTAGCCAGCGTCTGCTCGATCTCGGCAATGTGCGCGAGATGGTGCTCGATGAGGCTGACAAGATGCTCGACCTCGGCTTCCTCGCCGACATTGAGAAGTTGTTCGCGAAGACCCCTGCGACGCGCCACACCATGCTGTTCTCTGCGACGATGCCTGGCACGATCGTCACGCTGGCTCGCCGCTTCATGTCGAAGCCGATCCACATTCGTGCGAGCGATCCTGATGAGGGCGCGGCTCAGGCCAACATCGAGCACATCATCTACCGCGCGCACTCGCTCGACAAGGACGAGGTGATCGGCCGCATTCTGCAGGCCGAGGGTCGCGGCAAGACTGTGATCTTCATGCGCACGAAGCGTGCTGCGGCGAAGCTGCAGGAGGAGCTTGTGGATCGCGGCTTCAACGCCGCTTCGGTGCACGGCGACCTCAATCAGGATCAGCGTGAGCGGGCAATGGCCGCGTTCAAGTCCGGTAAGAAGGACATTCTCATCGCCACCGATGTCGCCGCACGCGGTATCGATGTCGACGATGTGACGCACGTCATCAACCACACCGTGCCCGATGACGAGAAGACTTACCTGCACCGAGTGGGCCGCACGGGCCGCGCGGGCCGCACGGGCATCGCGGTCACGTTTGTGGATTGGGATGACCTGCACAAGTGGGCGCTCATCAACAAGGCCCTCGATTTCGGTGTGCCCGAGCCTGTCGAGACGTACTCGTCGTCGCCGCACCTGTTCGCCGACCTGAACATTCCTGAGGGCTCGAAGGGCCGCCTGAAGGCAACCCCCGTCAAGGAGCGTGCACCGCGCTCGGAGGGTTCGCGCTCGGGCGGTGACGGCGCTCGCGAGGATCGTGGCCGTTCGCGCAACCGCAGCCGCACTCGCAGCGCCAACCCGAAGGGCCCGGGCCGTCACGAGGCTCACGGTCATGAGCAGCACGGTCACGATCAGGAAGGCGGCGGTGAGCCCGGTGCCCCGCTGCTGCAGGACGGCAGCGAGGGGTCGACCACGCGCCGCCGGCGTCGGCGTCGTCGTGGTGGCTCGCAGGCCGCCGATGGCGCAGCGTCGGGCGGTGCCGCATCGGGTGATGGTGCGGCTGTGAGCGCGGCTTCGGCCGAGTAGCGCGGCGCTCTGCTTGTAGACGCGAGCCCCGTTCTTCTGCCTTCTCTCTTGAGGGGCGGCTGAGCGGGGCTCGGGTGTTTTTGGGGTGCCTTGCACGGGGGGCGGATCTCGATGCTCTGTGGCGGGGTCGCGTCAGCGCGGCGTGGCGACGTGCTCGCGCAAGAGGTGCACGAGGGCGGGGTCAGTTGTGCGCTCCCCTAGCAGGTTGGGTTTGCCTGCCCCGTGATAGTCGCTTGAGCCGGTGATGGCGAGGCCGGTTCGGGTTGCGGCTTCTGCGATGGGCGGCAGCCAGTCGTCGCGGTTCTCCGGGTGGGCGAGTTCGACGCCCCAGAGGCCGGCCGCTGCGAAGTCGCGCAGTTCTTGCGCCCCGGTGGGAGTGCGTTGCCTGAATGCGGCGGGGTGGGCGAGCACGGCGGCTCCCCCGGCGGCTCGCACGAGCCTGATCGCTTCGAGGGTGTCGATGGCGTGGGTGCCGAGGTAGTAGGGCGATCCGGGGTGCAGGATTTCGGCGAACGCGGTGCTGCGGTCTGCGAAGTACCCGGCGGCGACGAGCGCGTCGGCGATGTGGGGGCGGCCGACGGTGCGGGCGTCTTCTTCACCGACCACGGCTTCCCAGGTGATGGCGTAGTCGGTTGAGAGCCGTCGCACCATCTCTTGCGCTCGGGTGAGGCGGGAGCTTCGCACTTCGGCGAGCGCGGCGAAAAGCTCGCCTGCGGCTGGGTCGATGCCATAGCCGAGCAGGTGCCGGGAGCGCCCGGCGTGCTTGGTGGTGATCTCGATGCCGGGAAGAAACGCGATGCCTGCGGTATGCGCGGCGGATCGGGCTTCGTCCCAGCCGTCGATGGTGTCGTGGTCGGTGAGCGCGAAGCCTGCGAGGCCGAGTTCGGCGGCCTCATACGCGATGTCGGCGGGTCGCGTCGTTCCGTCGGAGAACACCGAGTGGGTGTGCAGGTCAAACCCCCGCTGCGTCCCAGATCGCACCATCCCCCCATCCTACGAGTTCCCGCCCTCCTCCCCACACCTATCTCCAGGGGGCGCCACGCAGGCAGCCGTAGCAGGGCGCACACGTCTCATCCGCCCAGGGCGGGGTGAGAGGATAGGGGTATGACCGAGAGCGCGCAGAACACCCACGAGGTGGAGATCGATAACAGCAACCGCAGCACCACCCCGCAGACCGCGGTGTTTCTCGAGTACATTTCTTCGCACTGGGCTGATCGCGCAGATACGATTCCGGATCCGCTGCCTGTTGCTACCTACGCGGCGAGCCGCCGTGCCGCGCTTGGCGCACTGTTCCCCGGCGAACGGCTGGTGCTGCACGCAGGTGCGATGAAGCAGCGTTCGAACGACACCTTCTACCAGTTCCGCGCACACAGTGCGTTTGCGCATCTCACGGGTTGGGGTGCTGAGAGTGAGCCCGGTTCGGTGCTCGTGCTCGACCCTGCGGGCGATGGGCACGAGGCGACGCTCTACTTCCGTGAGCGCGCGGGCCGTGACAGTGACGAGTTCTTCGCCAACCCTGAGATCGGCGAGTTCTGGATCGGCGCGCGCCCGTCGCTCGCGCAGGTTGCTGGTCTGCTCGGCATCCGCACCGCTCCGCTTGCCGAGTTCTCTGCTGCTGAGACAGACCGCACCATCGGGCGCGGCACTGTTGACGCTGACGGGGAGGTTGCGGGTGATGACGAGGAGCTTGCCCGCGCGGCATCCGAGCAGCGGCTGGTGAAGGATGCGTTTGAGCTTGCCGAGATGCAGGCAGCGGTAGATGCCACGGCGCGCGGTTTCGAGGAGGTGCTCGCTGCTCTGCCCCTGGCGAGCGCGCACCCCCGTGGCGAGCGCATTGTGGAGGGCGTGTTCAATCAGCGCGCCCGCCTTGACGGAAACACGGTCGGCTACGAGACGATTGCGGCTTCCGGCCCCCACGCCTGCACGCTGCATTGGATTCGCAATGATGGCCCAGTGCGCAGCGGAGATCTGCTGCTGCTCGATGCCGGTGTCGAGATGGACAGCCTGTATACGGCCGACATTACCCGCACGGTGCCGGTTTCTGGCACCTTTACTGCGGTGCAGCGTCGCGTGTATGAGGCGGTGCTTGAGGCTGCTGATGCTGCGCGCGCGATGGTGCGCCCTGGCATCCGTTTCAGTGAGGTGCACGATGCCGCGATGGCGGTCATCGAGCGTCGCACCCGCGAGTGGGGGTTGCTCCCCGCAGACGATGGCACCGCTTATCACCGCCGCTACATGGTGCATGGCACGAGCCACCATCTGGGGCTCGATGTGCATGATTGCGCGCAGGCCCGCCGCGAGATGTATCTTGACGGCGTGGTTGAGCCGGGCATGGTGTTCACGATCGAGCCGGGGCTGTACTTCCAGCCTGACGATTTGACGGTGCCTGAGGAGATGCGCGGGATCGGTGTGCGTATCGAGGATGACATCGTGGTCACCGAGGATGGCTGCGTGAACCTGTCGGCCGGGATTCCGCGCTCGGTTGACGAGGTTGAGGCGTGGATCCGTTCGGCGCAGGCGCGAGCTCAGGCCTAACCGCCAGCCCATGCCCCACCAGCTCTCCTCGCGCACGCAGCTTGCCGGGGTAGCATCGGTTTCCGATGTCACACATGTCTGTTCGCCCGGGGGTGTCCCGCTGGTCTCGCTTTCTCGGAGCGAGTGCTGCGGCGAGCGTGGTGGTGCTGATGGGTGCGGCGGTCCTCGCCCCGTATTCGATATCGACGGCGTTCGCGGCTGATGGCGGCACCATGCAGCAGCGGCAGCAGCAGCTCGAGGCGGCGCAGGCTTCGTCGGCGCCGATTGATATGAGCGTGGAGGCGTCGCAGCTTCCGGCGGCGGCTGGCTCGGGTGGGAAATCGGCTGCGGCGCTCTACACGCTTGAGCAGTTCATGTTCACGGGTGCTGTGAATTGGGGCGGGTATCGTTTCACCTTTTACAGTCAGCAGGTGCTGCCTGGTTCGGGGCTCAACATTCCTGGCCGCCATGTGAACGAGGCCGGCTATGTGAGCGATGCTGACGGCTTTATCGTGCTGGCGGGCTCGCATCCGAAGGGCACGGTGTTCGAGACGCCTTTCGGCTACCCCGGCAAGATTTACGACCGCGGCACCTTCGGCAATCACCTCGATGTGTACATTCGCTGAGGCGCACGGTTGTTGCGGCGGCGGTGCGCGGCTGTAGCGGATCGTGGGTGAGCCGGTTGCAGATGCGGCGGTCAGTGGCGGATCAGGCGGTGGCGGATCCCGGGTGTTCGTTGATGTCGCCGTCGACGTACACCCAGCGTCCGGCGTTGTCGCGGGCGAAGCGGCTCCGTTCGCTGAGTTCGATGCGGCCTTCGGGGCTGCGCCCTACCGCGGTGAAGGCGACCCTGCCGGTGGTGTCAGTAGCGCCGCCAGCTGTGGTGTCTCTGATGAGGAGCCGCCGCCACTCGATAGTGTCGTCGAGGTCGAGTTGCGCGGGTCGGGTGGACTGGTGCCAGCTTGCGAGCAGGTATGCGGCGTTGCCGAGCGCGAAGGCGCTGAATCGGGAGCGCATGAGGCGTTCGGCCGTGGGGGCTGGGGCGCCCTCGTGCAGCGGCCCGCAGCAGGCGGCGTAGGCGAGCTTGCTTCCGCAGGGGCAGGGGTGCTGGTCATTCACGCTTCCAGCCTAGGCCGCGCCGACGGCACCGGCGGCACCGGCGGCACCGGCATCGTCACCCCTTTGCCCACCCCGCGCACACTCCCCTCCCCGTCGGGATAGGATAGAAGCATTGCGGCGTGCTCTTGTGGCGCCGCTCCAGCACCACGACATTCGCGAGGAGACACCGTGAAGATCCGCACCCGCATCGCCACCGCCGTGACCGCGGCCATTGCCTCGGTTTTCGTGGCGGTTCCCGCTTTTGCTCACGATGGCCACGAGCACGAGTCGATGTTCTCGTCGGCCGGCCAGCCTGTCGATGTGGTGGCGATCTCGATCGTCGGCGTGGTGCTGCTCGCTGTGGTGCTGATCGGCTCGACCCTGATCGGCAACCTCTTCCAGAAGAAGTAGGCTTCCGGGCATAGCGAAAGAGGCGGCGGATCCTTAGGGATCCGCCGCCTCTTTCGGTGTTCGGGCCCGGCACACTGGCCGGGCCCGAATCACCGATGCTCAGACAACGACGCGAATCCCGGCGACCTCAGCGTCGACGGCGCCGCGCACATAGCCTGTGGGCGACGCGGCGACGGCCTGCAGAAAGTCGACGGTGTCGGCGGTGATTTCTTCGCCGGGCAGCAGGTTGGGGATGCCGGGCGGGTAGGCGGCGAGCGTGTCGGCTGAGATGCGGCCGACGGCCTGCTCAGCGGGCACGACCTCGCTGGCACCGAAGTAGGCGTCGCGGGGCAGCATGCGCAGGGCACCGGGCTCGGGCAGCTCCGGGAATGCGTGCGTCGCTTCTGCGCCGAGGCGCGCAGCTTCATGTGCGGTTTCGTCGAGTGCGGCCATGAAGCGGTCGACGTCGATCTCTCGGGTTGCGCCGATGACGGCGACGATGCTGGTAGCTGTCGACATCTCGATGTAGACGCCGTGGCGCTCTTTGAGGGTGCCGCGCACCCAGTGGCCGCTGCGGCCGAGGCGTGACACGTCGATGGGGATGCGCAGGGGGTCGGTGGCGGCGATGTCGGGGAAGGCTGCGAAGCCGTCACCGATATCGGCAAATCGCGGATCCTGCCGCAGCCGGTCTCGGATCTCTGCTGCGGCCTGCACGGCACGTCCGATCCGCTCCTCCCCCGTTGCCATGGCGTGCCGCGCGACGTCAAGCGATCCCATGAGCACGCCGCTCATCGATGTCGATGAGGTCATGCTGTAGGCGCGGGCGACGAGCGGTTCGAGGCGGTCGGCGAAGGGTCCGTGGCCGAGGTGCAGCATGGCCGACTGGGTGAGGGAGCCGGCGAGCTTGTGGGTGCTCGATACGACGAGGTCGGCCCCGAGGCGCGCGGGCGACTCCGGCAGCTCGGGGTGGAAACCGAAGTGGGCGCCCCACGCGTTGTCGACGATGATGGCGGCACCGTGCTTGTGCGACACCTCAGCGAGCCCGGCGACGTCGGCGACGGAGCCGAAATAGCTGGGCGAGACCACGTAGACGCTCGACACGGCGCGGCCGGCGTTGGCTTCGCGGGTGAGGGCGGCGTCGAGGGCTGCAGGGGTGAGGCCGTGGGCAATGCCGTGGGTGGTGTCGACGGCGGGTGCCACGAAGGAGGGCACGAGGCCTGAGAGCAGCACGCCGTCGGTGAGGCTTGAGTGCATGGCGCGTTGGATCATGATGCGCTCGCCGAGGCCGCGCACCGCGATAGCGGCGGTGCGGTTGGCCTGCGAGGCACCGTTGGTGAGGAACCAGCTGCGGCGGGCACCCCAGGCGTCGGCGGCGAGCTCCTGCGACTGCTGGAGGGGGTTGTTCTCGCCGGCGTCGATGCCTTCGAGCAGCAGGGGCACGTCGAGTTGTGCGACACGAGCACCGAAGAGTTGCGCGATGTGTTCGGCGCCGCCTGCAGGGTCGTTGCCGTGCCCGGGCACCATGAGGGAGAGCGGGTGTGAGTCGCCGAACGCAGTGATGGCGTCGGCGTAGGGGGTGCGGTTCTGGTCATGGGCGTAGCGAGGGGCGGCGGGATGCCGTGCGGCATCGTTCGTCGCCTCGGGCGCGGGGAGGCCGGAGGTGCCGGTCGTGCCGGGGAGGCCTGAGGTGGAGGTTTCCTGATGCAGCATGAGCCCAGTTTTTCGCGCGCGCGGTACGCGGGGGAACCCCGCAAAGCCCTCACGGGAACCATATACTGTCTGGAGCGACGCCCGGAGATAGCCCGGTCTCGCTCCAGAAGGTGACGGGAGTACCGATGATCGATCTGCGCCAGCTGCAAGCACTCAGCGCTGTGGCAGCCGAAGGTTCGGTGGCACGCGCAGCCACGCGGCTGGGCTGGAGCCAACCCACTGTCGACTATCACCTCAAAAACCTCGACCGCCTAGTGGGTGCCGATCTCACGATCCGCAGCACCCGTGGCAGCCGCCTCACCACCGCGGGCGCGCTCATGCTCGAGCGCGGCGAGGAAATTCTGGGGCTTGCCGATCGCGCACTCACGGATGTGCGCGACCTGTCGCAGCTCGGGCGGATCCGCCTGCGTTTCGGCATCTTCCCCACGGCCGCTGCCCGACTGCTGCCGGGCATTGTGAGCCGCGTCTCCGAGTTCGGCATCGAACTCGATGCCACCCTCGAAGAGGTGTCCCCGCTGGTGGCGCGCGTGAATCAGCACACGCTCGACGCGGCACTGGTGTACGCGGCTGGCGGCTACGAACTGCCGTTTCGGTCTGAGGTGCACACTACGCGGCTGTTCACGGATCCGCTGCTGATTGCGCTCCCGGCAGCGCACCCGGCCGCGAGCCACACCCGCTTTGACCGAGCTGCACTGCTGTCGCTGGCATCGGATAGTTGGGTGGTGGGCTCCACCCCGGGCGACACGATCGATGATCTGGTGTGCGCACTGTTCGACGCGGAGGGGCACAAGATCGACGTTGCAATCCGCACCGATGACTATTCGGTGATGCTCGGTCTCATTGCGGCCGGGATGGCTGTGGGGGTGGTGCCGAGCCTGGTTGCGGCGAATCCGCCTGAGGGCGTGGTGCTGCGGCCCATCGACGATGCGCGTTTTGCGCGCGAGCTACTGCTCGCCGCACCCGCCGGCCCGGCCGGGCCGGTGACCGCGGTGCGCCAGCTCGCGGAGGCGGTGCGGCGCTCGATTTCTGCGACGGAGTGAGGCCCGTGCGGATCGGCCACCGGCCCGCGCCTCAGTGCCCGCCCGCAACTTCCTGATCGGCGGGCTTGCGCACAAAGTAGGCGAGCACGAGCGGCACGATAGAAATGCACGCCGCCACGAAGAAGGCCGCGTGGGTGCCTGGTTCGCCGGCATCGGCCGTCGACAGGCCACGGGCTTCGCCTGCGTGCAGGAAGGTGGAGTAGATGGAGATCAGCACAGCCGTGCCCGCAGCGCCGCCCACCTGCTGCAGCGTGTTCAGCACGGCCGATCCGTGCGAGTAGAGAGAGCGGTCGAGCGAGCCGAGCGAAGCCGAGAACAGGGGCGTGAACGAACTGGCGAGGCCCACCGACATGGCGATCTGCACCACGACGAGCAACCACACCGGCGTCTGCGTGCCCACCGTCGAATACATGAAAAGCGCTGCGGTGATGAGGGTGGTGCCCGGCACGAGCAGCGTTCTGGGGCCGCGGGCGTCGTAGATGCGGCCCATCACGGGGCCGAGGAGGCCCATCAGGATCGACCCTGGCAGCAGCACCAGGCCGGCGACGGTGGGGTCGAATCCGGCGACGTTCTGCAGGTAGAGCGGCAGCAGTGAGAAGGTGCCGAACATGGAGAGCGCGATCACCGCCATGATCACCACGGAGACCACGTAGTTGCGTGTGGTGAACACGCGCAGGTCGAGCAGTGCGTCGTCGCGCTTCTGCAGGGCGAGCTGACGCCACACGAACAGGCCGAGGAATACCGCACCACCCACGAGCACCGCCCACGGCGGCACGCCGGTGCCGTCTCCCGCTGCGCCGCCGTGGCCGCCGATCTGGCTCAGCCCGAAGACGATGCCACCGAAGGCGAACACCGACAGCACGATCGAGAGCACGTCGATGGGGGCCTCGCGCGTTTCGCCGAGGTTGGTCATCCATTTGGCGCCGAGCGCGAGCGCGACGACCGCGATGGGCAGGATGATGCCGAAGAGCCAGCGCCAGCCGAGGTTGTCGAGCACGACGCCGGAGAGCGTGGGGCCCAACGCCGGGGCGAGGCTGATGACGAGACCGACGCGGCCCATCATGCGGCCGCGCTGGTGAGGCGGCACGACATTCATCATGGTGGTCATGAGCAGCGGCATCATGATGCCGGTGCCCGCGGCCTGCACGATGCGGCCGAGGAGCAGCACGATGAAGCCGGGGGCGATCAGGCAGATCGCGGTGCCGAGCACGAAGGAGATCATCGCGGCCAGGAAGATCTGGCGGGTCGTGAAGCGCTGCAGCAGGAAGCCTGTGGTGGGAATCACCACGGCCATGGTGAGCATGAAGGCGCTGGTGAGCCACTGACCGAGCTCGGGCGGGATGCCGAGCGACACGTTGAGCGCGGGAATCGCGATCGCCATCGTAGTTTCGTTGAGGATGGCGACGAAGGCGGCGACGAGCAGCAGCCAGATCACTCGCATTCCTGCGGGGTCGATGCCGTCGCCCGGCACGGGTGTGGCCCGCTGCGGAGCAGGATCTGTGGTCACGGCAAGACTCCTTGAGATGGTCTGCCTCGGCCGCGGTCGCGCAGAAGACCATTCGGAGGCAGACGCACTAGCTTACGCGCTCGGGTGGCGTCTGTGCAAGGTCTCGTGGGGTGGCGGATCGGGCATTGCGGGTGCGGGGCATGCGGGAGCGGGGCATGCGGGAGCGGCGAAGCCTCCCGACCCTGGGGGTGCTCAGGGCCGGGAGGCTTCGGAGGGGGCAGCCTGGGTTAGGCAGCTGGGGTGGGGGTCTCCTGCTGCTTCTTGCGGCGGCCGAAGATCGCGAAGAGGATGCCGCCGGCGATGAGGATCGCTCCCCCGATACCGATCGCGGTCATGCCGGCACCACCGAGCACGGGCAGGGCGCCTGCGGTGCGCTGCGCGTTGGCGATGTTCACCGTCGCACCGGCGCCCGAGAGATCGGTGCCGGGGTAGACGGTGATCTCGGTCGGTGTGCTCGATGCGACGTAGCCTGCGGGGGCGGCGGTCTCAACCACCCAGTACTTCGTGCCCGCAGCCGACGCTTTCAGACCGCCGATAACCGCGAAGCCGTGATCGGCACCCTGATCCTTCGTGGTGAAGGTCTTGTTGTCGGCGTCAGCACCCGCACCCGGGCCGAAGGTGAGACCGCCCGTGACGGGCTGCCCCGCGGTGACCTGCGCGGCTGCTGCAGTGGCGGCGGCCTGAGTGGTGAACACCTGGAACTTCGCACCCGCGAGACGCTTCGCGGTGTCGCCCTGCACGTGCTTGTTCAGGCGAGCGGTGCCCCACAAGGTCTCGGCATTGGCAAACTTATTGATGCCGTTGACTGCAAACTCGGCTTCATTGCGAACCTTTCCGTTCGCAGGGATCGCCAGCACTCGCGTCTCGTACACGAACTCAATGATTGAGCCCGGACCTGCAGTGTTTACCTTCATGAGCCCACTACCCGAGAGTTCGGTAATTGGCCCCGGGCTCGAACTGGATGCCAGATCTTCAGGATGGAGCGGGACAGGTGCCCCGCCCTTCGGCGTCACGGTCGCGCTATCGGGGAACTGGGTTCCGTCGTCGGCGCTCCACACTTTGTTGGTGTCCCACCGCGCGAGCGAATCGAGATCCGGCATTTCGTACACCCCGTAGGTCGATACCTGGTATCCCGCACTGTCAGGCAGCTTGGTAGACACCCGCCATGTCACCTTGTCACCGATTGCGTGCGCGGACGCATCGTCCACGGTCTTCACCGTGTACGGGTCATCACCGAGGGTGTTCTTTGGGTAGGCGTGCACGTCGTAGCGGAAGGTGCCCGGCTCTGTCGTCGGCATCGGGAGCGTCACCAGGAACGGCTGCGCGGGGGTCTTGATCGAGTTCGACCCCGTATTGGTCTCGGTCACATAGAACAGGCCCACCGGGAGGGTGTTGAACACGGCAAGACCACCGTTCGCGGTCACCTGCTTCACCGGAGCACCCAGCGTTGCGCTGCCCGGAACGAACGGGGTAGTGCCGTTGAGGTACGGCTGGATGGTCGCCCACCCGGCATCGGTGGTGAGATCGACCGGCTTGCCACCAATCTGGGTGACCTGCTGCACGGTGAACTCGATCCCGTTGATCGGGAGCGCGTCGGCGGGCAGGCTGCCGGGGGCGAGTTCCGAGCCGTCACCGGCGACACCCGGGGTGGCGGGCTGCGACAGCTTATGGATGGTGAGGCTGCGCGGCTGGTTCGGGTCGATATTCGACGGCGCCGCGGAGGCCGCGCTGACCGCGACCCCCACCAGCGCGGTCGCACCCAACGCGACAGCCGCGACCGCGGCGCTCAGCCGCCTCGTGGTCCTGGACATAGTGTGTTTCCTTTCCTCCACCCCCGAGGGGGAATCCTTTGGTGTTACAAAAACTGCAATTCAAATCACGCTTCAGGCACGGACGACCCGGCCGTCTGCGGCACCCGGCGGCGACGCCAGAACACGGCAGCGAGCAGGCCGGCCGCGACAATCAAGCCACCCCAGGTGAGAATCCCCTGCACGGTCGCACCGCCCAGCACCGGGAGCGGGAACGCAAACCACTGCGGCGTCGCAAGCGACACCTTGCACGCAGGCTGCGCACCCCCGCACCCGGTCGGCTTCACCACACCATCACCGGTGACGCTGTTGACGAGCGGCACCCCGTAGGCGTCGTTGTTCACGGTGACCGTGTAGGAGACCTGCTGCGACAGACCCGGCGCCACATTCGGCACCTGCCACGACAACTGCGACCCGGCACGCGTCACCCCCGCGGGCAGGTTGCCGGTGAGCTTCGCACTGTTCAGCACCTGCGACGCATTATCCTGCACCACCAGGCCAGACAGGGACACGTCCCCCGTGTTCGTGGCCGTCAGCGTGTACGTGACTTTCTCACCCGGCCGCACCGTCGCACCATCCGCAACGGGCACAGCCTTCCCGCCGCGCTCCACGGTGGCGGACTTCGACAGCTCCCACGACCGCTTCCCGAGCGACGCTTCAAAATCATCAGACGCGGAGACGAGCATGCCCGTCGTCGCCGATCGGCCGTTCAGGGTCACCCGGTCCTGATGCTTCGGATTCGCGGCCGAGAGAGCTGGGAGGGTGGCCGTGCAGGTAATCGAATCGACAGACTCGCTGAGCAGCACCACGGGATCCCCCGCATGGTCCAGCATCGGGCTGCCCAGCGTGATCTCTCCCCCACCCATGCCCTGGAAACACTGGAGCCCGGTCAGCGCGGGCCCCGCCAGCGTCGCATCAGAGAGCGTCAGATCAGTCAGCGCATCCGTGCCCGTATTCGCGAACCGCATCGACACCGTCAACGGATCACTCATACCCTGCGCATTCGGTGCCAGCACTGCCGGGTCACCCAGCGCGCTCGACTTCACGGCAGTGAGGGGGCTTTTCGCGACCGTGACCCCGAGGTCGACCCAGTGGTCCGAGCCCCCGGCGGCTACCGTCAACGGTCCAGCCGCGCTCGTCAGCGGATCAAAACAACTCGCAGGTCCACCGACCGGACAGTTCTGCTGCCCCGGAAACATCGGAATAATGCCATAGCTGTACTTCGATGCGTCTTGTCCCGGGCCGACAATATTGTCGACAACCGCCTGGGTGGGCCTCTCACCCAACACTCCAGTCATCACCCGATAACCAGAACTCGGAGGAAGATTCTCGAAAACGAAATAGCCGGGCGCATGCCCTTCCACCCGCCCCGAAGCAGTCTCTCCAACTTTGAGACCCTGAGCATTGAACACGCTCATCGGCACCCCAGTCACGTACACCCCGCCACCGGCAGAGAAATCACGACCGTTCACCGAGGTGTACACCGTGCCTTCAAGCTTCCCCGGCGTCGTCTTCGCCACCGGAACCTCCACCGGCACCTGATCACACGAATCCGGGGTCGTCGCATTCTGGCCGTTGGCCTTCGTGTCGCAGGACGCATTGCCGGGAATACCGGTGGGGTCAGGGCTCGCACCGGGATCCTTCGGCAAGATCGGCTTCGCACGACCCGCCGAAGCATTCTTCGCAATCCCCGCGTACGGGGTCGACGGCGACGTGAACCACGCCTGATTCAGCACATTGCGGGCGGCGGCACCCTGGTTCGTCTTGCCCCGTACCACGACCTCAACCTTGCCCCCAGCAGGGATACGGTCGATACCGTACTGCCGCTCCACAAACCGCGTCGCACCATCCGCGACGGGAGTCACCGCCTTGGGTGACAGAGAGTCGGCGAGAGCACCTGGTTCGGGTAGTCCCTGAACTAGCTGCGCCGATGGATTCGACGCAGTTGAATTGTTTCCGTTCGCGCCTTGCTGGCCGACCCCCCACGAGTAGACTTTTCCGTCAGCCCCTCGCGCGAAACCCCCAGGAGTATCGCGTCCAACCACCTGTGTAACTCTCTGGGGAAGCCCCTGCACCAGCGCCGCCGTCGCATTGTCAGTGGTACTGCCGTTTCCGTTCGCACTAAAGTCGCCGTATCCCCAGGAGTACACGCGCCCATCACCAGCCAACGCAAAGCCACCGGAGCTGGCGCGTACGATCACCTGCGTAATGCTCAGAGGCAGACCCTGTACGAGCTGCGCCGTCAGGTTGTTCCCGGTACCACCATTCCCATTCGCACCCTTACTACCTGACCCCCAGGAATACACGCTCCCATCACCAGCCAACGCAAACCCGCCATAGTCGCTGCGGGCAAACACCTGCGTGATACCCGCAGGCAGACCCTGCACCAGCTGCGCCGTCAGATTGTCACCTATACCACCATTCCCATTCGCACCATTGCTGCCGCTTCCCCAGGAGTACACGCGGCCATCACCAGCCAACGCAAACCCGCCGGAGTTGCTGCGGGCAAACACCTGCATGACACCCGCAGGCAGACCCTGCACCAGCGCCGCCGTCAGGTTGTTGCCGGAGCCGCCGTTCCCGTTCGCACCACTGCTGCCGTACCCCCAGGAATACACACGCCCATCACCAGCCAACGCAAAGCCACCATCGCTGGAGCCGCCGCGGGCGATCACCTGCGTGATCCCCGCAGGCAGACCCTGCACCAGCTGCGCCGTCAGATTGTCACCGATACCACCATTCCCATTCGCACCATTGCTGCCGCTCCCCCAGGAGTACACGCGCCCATCGGTCGCCACCGCGAACGCACCGTATCGATCTCGAGCGATCACCTGAGTGATCCCCGCAGGCAGGCCCTGCACCAGCTGCGCCGTCAGATTGTCACTGATACCACCATTCCCATTCGCCCCGTTTTCGCCGATCCCCCAGGAGTACACGCGCCCATCGGTCGCCACCGCGTATGCACCATGCGAAGAGCGAGCGACCACTTGCGTGATCCCCACCGGCAGTCCCTGGACCAGCTTGGCAACGAGGTTGTCGGCGGTCGATCCATTACCATTCGAACCACTGCTTCCACGCCCCCACGCGTACACTCGCCCAAAGTCGGTAATCACGTACCCACCTCTCTCGCGGCGCGCAACAACCTCTTTCACGGGTTCCCCGATTTGCCCGTAGATCGCTTCCATGTCATAGACGCCGTCGCTGGCGGTGTCGGTGAGGGTGCCCGCGGTGATGTCGGTGTCGCCGAGGTTGGTGATGGTGACCTGCCACGCCACATCACAGATGCCCGTGGTGTCATTGCAGGTGACTTGGCCGGCGCTCTTGTCGATGTCGACCTTGGGGTGGGTGTCAGCGAAGCCGAAGTCAACACTGCCCACGGTGCCGCCGAGGCTCACCGTAAACGGGGTGGACGCGAGCTGCGCTTTGGTGAGGCGCTGGCCTCTGTAGGAGTAGGTGGGGTCGACGTTCGCCGTTTTCCCGTAGTAGCTCGTCGTCGACGCTGGCAGATTCGCGCCGCGGCCAGTGATCTTCACTACATAGTCACCCGAGCGCACATTCGCGAACGAGTAGTCGCCGCCCGCACCAGTGGTGACGGTCTGCACCGGGTTCTGCTCCGCCACCCCGTTCGTCGCCTTGAACAACCCCACGGAGACACCCTGATAGCCGGGCTCACCGGCCTTCTTCACGGCGTCACTGTCGAGGTCATTCCAGACCGTGCCGTTGACCGTGCCAAGCACGGTGTCAATCTTTCCCGGCCACGGGGCCGGACCCGCCGCTCCCCCACCCGTGGGGGTGACACCGCCCGCCCACAGCACATGGGCGTCACCGGCCGTGTTGCCACTACTGGCAGTCATGACCGTGAGGCGCGCGTTCGCGCCCGTGTCTGCTGCGGGCAGCACCACCTTGAGCGCGGTCGCCGCAGCAAGCTGCGCCGGGGTCACACCAGTCACCGGCAGCCAGGTGCTCTCCGCGGGGACCAGGCTCGGGTTTGCTTGGGTGGTGTAGAACAGGGTCGCACCCGCCGTGGTCTGCTCGGTCACCAGTGATGAGGTTGTGAGGGTGCGGGTGCCGCCGAAGTGGGAGCCGCCACCTGACCAGGTGGGCACGAGCGCCCCATAGCGGGCCGCGTCACCCGGGCTGGGCAGCGCGACCACGGTTTCCGAAGCGCCAGAGGAGGCGAGGTCGACCGTCCAGGAGAGCGCGTCACCGGGTTGCACTTTGACGGGGGCCGCGGTGACCTGCGCCAGTGATGACGATTGGGTGAGCACCGCCAGGAGAGCATCGGCGGCGGCGGGCACGGGCATGGCCGAGCCTGCGGGCTGCTCCCCCGTGAGCGCGAACGCTGCAGCATTCGAGACGGCGGTGCGGGCGGTCTGGGTGGCCTGCGCGGTGTACTTAATCTCAGGCAAGGCGGCGATGCGGGTGGTTGCGTTCCACGACTGCGCATACATCGGCGCGCTCGCGGGGGTGAAGGTGAGGGTGGCGGGCTTCGACTGCGCATCACCACACACCCTGCCCGAGGGGCCAGCGATGGCGTCGGTGACGGTCACCATCCAGCCCGGGGTCTGATTCACCGGGGCCGTCACACAACGGTCGAGGGTGACGGTCACCTGCGGGGCGAAGCCCGCACCCACAATCACGGGCTTTTCAATCCGCGGGGTGACCGTGTAGGTGGCAGCCCCGCCCGGGTACACGCTCGTAGTGCTCACCGTGTGTGTCAGCTGCAGGGTGGGGGTTTCGGGGAACACGAGCCGCACCACACCCGGGGCGGAGACCACGCTCCCGGTGCCCACCCGGCCACGCAGCGTGTCCTGAGCAAGCACCCCGACCCCCGGGGTGACGCCCTCACGAATCCGTGAGGGCAGGGTCACGGTGTACTTGCCCGCACCGGGGTCGGTCGCAACCGGGAGCGCACCGGGGGCAAAGACCACGCGCAACGCGCGGGCATCCTGCGGGGCTTGCTCTTGCTCCACCCAGCCCGCAGTCACTGCGGTGTCGGCGACCGGGGTGCCGGTTGCGGTCGTCGACCAGAACAACCGATACTTCGACCCATCCACCGGGTTCCCGTCAGGGCCGGTCACATTCACGAGACCGTCCACGCGTTGCAGGGCGGGATCCCACTCGTCCGACACCACGATCTCGGGCGACCGGGCGGGCTGACCCTGGGCTTGGAGCTCGTTGGTGTAGACGGAGAGCTGCTGCCGGAACTGCGCCCCCGGCGCCAACTCCGCAGGCGTTGACGGGTTCGATACCCCCGTCTGGGCGGCATTCACCCAGAAGCGGTTGCCCGGCTCGAACTTCGACACCGAATCATCACGGGGGTACTCCACTTGCTTCCCGAACTGCGCCCCCGGCGTGGGCACGGGCCGGTACACCGTGACGGCAGAGAAGTCATTGTTGGGGAACGGGGTGCCCGCGGTCGCACCCGTCGCCGCATCGTACGTCGCGAAGGTCTTCGGTTTGCCACCACCGGGCTGCGAACCATCACCATTGTTCAGATAGTCGGCCGTTGCGAAC
This sequence comes from Leucobacter sp. VD1, assembly GCF_037150695.1. Lineage (NCBI taxonomy): Bacteria > Bacillati > Actinomycetota > Actinomycetes > Micrococcales > Microbacteriaceae > Leucobacter > Leucobacter sp. VD1. Next base: position 534,423 of record NZ_JBBCPO010000001.1, on the reverse strand, counting down.
GCGGTCTTCGCGACATCCAACTGCACTTCGTACGTCTTGGAGTCGCCCTCGGCAAGCTCGGGCCACTTCCCACCCGGCAACGCAAACGTCAGCGTCTGCGTGCCCGAGATCGCGCCCTGAATCCACCCGTCCGTCACGGGCAGCGTATAGGTCCCCACCTTCCACACCGTGCCCGCGGGGAACGCCGACACATTCACCCGTGTCTGCCACGCGGTCGACGCGGTTGCACCCTTCGACGGAGAGAACCCCGGCTTACGCAGTTGGGTGGGGCCCACAATGAAGCTGCCCGTGCCATCCCCGTTCCACAGATACGACGACGAACCGGGGCGGATCGTGAGATCCGCCAACGGTGCCGACACCACCGACACCGCACCACCCTCGACCGAGGTGTACAACTGCTGCCCCTGCACGCCCAACTGCGCCGTGATCTTCTGACCCGCCTGCACCGCCCCGGCGCTATCCGTCGCCGTTGCCACCACGGTGCGGGTCACACTCGCCGACACTCCCGCCGACACACTGAACACGCACGCACCCGACACCACCGACGCCGACGCCCCCGGCACCGACTGACAGAACTGCGCCAAAGAACCAGGCGACACCGACAAATGCGAGGCACCCGCGAACTTCACCGACACCTGCCGCGCCGCACCCGGCAAAAACCTGAGCGCCAACTCGTAGCCGACCATATCACCCGAGGACACCACCCCGTCAGTGGCCGTGTTATCACCCGGCGAGAACCCATTCGCGGTGTTCACAAACGACGCCGACGACGTGCCATGCCCCGTGCCGTCAAACACCTTCGTAAACGTCATCTCGGTCAACGGGTTCGGGCCCGGAGCCGCAGACGCCAAACCCGCACCCACAGCCACCCCGCCACCCGCAAGCAGCGCCACAACCGCCACCCACGCCGTGCTGCGCCGAAACACCCCACGCAAACGTGCCCACGACGAACGGCGCGAACGAAGGGAACTCATACACGCACCCCGAAGCAGAGCTGCCGCGGCCGGTGAGACGCCGCCGATACCTTCAAGCTGTTCACCGAACGGGACAAGATACGATCTGCCACGTCAGGCTGAGGCTCGCGAGCACCATCAACGCCTGCAGTTCGCACGAAAGCAACACCCCTCAGAGCCACAACACCAGCACCATCCCCGATGCCGCCTCGTTCCCCTCAACGCACTGCAGACCCCGGATCGGAAAAGCCTACCGAAGGCACACCGAACACACAGGCAAAAGTGGGCAAAAATCACCCTCAACGCACTCAAAATTCACCCGCGACCCACGCACACAACACAAACGGGGCCCCTCGTAGCCGCGTGTCGCAACGACACCCGACCACAAAGGACCCCGATCAAAGATTGAACGCTAGCGCGCGTCACTCCCCAAACGGATCACGCACCCGAGCCAAAAACTCCCGAGTCTCCTCCCGCTGAGGATTGTCGAAGATCTGCTCAGGCGACCCCGACTCCACAATCACGCCATCCTTCAAATAGACCACGCGATCCGCCACCCGACGCGCAAACGACATCTCATGCGTCGCCATCACAATCGTCGAACCCGCGGCCTTCAACTCGCGCACCAGATCAAGCACCTCACCCACCAGCTGCGGGTCAAGCGCACTCGTAATCTCATCAAGCAACAACAGCTCAGGATCAGTCGCAATCGCACGCACAATCGCCACACGCTGCTGCTGACCACCCGAAAGGCGATCAGGAAACTCCTTCGCCTTATCGGCAAGACCAATACGGGTCAACAACGCAAGCCCCGCACGCTCAGCCTCACCCCGAGACACGCCAACCACCTTACGCGCAGCAAGCGTGACATTGTCGATCACATTCATGTGCGGAAACAGGTTGTAGTGCTGAAACACCACGCCGATCCGCGCCCGCACGCGATCAGGATCCACCCGCGGATCAGTGATGTCCTCAAGTTCACCCGCAGTGCCACCATCATCCGCAGACGCGCGCGCCAGCAAAATACGGCCATCATCGATCTGCTCAAGCAAATTGATCGTCTTCAACAACGTTGACTTGCCCGAACCCGAAGCGCCAATCAGCACCACAACCTCATGCCGATCAACAGTGAGATCAATGCCGCGCAACACCGGATGCTCGCCAAAACGCTTATGCACCCCCCGCACCTCAAGCACGGGCCGCGCCACGGGATCCGCCACCCGCTCCACCGATGCGGTCATACGACGCCCCCCACCTGCTCACGCTTCTGCGCGCGAGCCGTCAACCAATCGGTAAGCCGAATAAACGGCCACGACAACAGCACAAACAGCACGCCAGCAAGCACATACGGCGTGAAGTTATAGCTCGACGCCACCTCAATCTGCGCCGCCCGCACCGCATCAACAGCACCGAGCACCGAGATCAAACCCACATCTTTCTGCATCGACACAAAATCGTTCATCAGCGCCGGCGTCACCTTGCGCACCGCCTGCGGCATCACCACAAGCCGCAACGTCTTCCCGTGGCTCAAACCCAAGGAACGAGCAGCAAGCCGCTGCGAAGGATGCACCGCATCAATACCCGCGCGCAACACCTCAGCCACATACGCCGAATAACTGAGGATCAGCGCAATCGTGCCCCAGAACTGAGCCGGCATACGCCCCGTCAGCTCGAGGCCCGGAATGCCAAAGCCCACAAGATACAACACCAACAGCACCGGAATACCGCGGAAAATATCGGTGTAGCCCGCAGCCAGCAAACGGATGGGCGTAAATACCGGCCCCTTCAAGGTGCGCGCCACCGCGAGCAGCGTGCCCAGAATCGCCACACCAATCGCCGATACGAACAACACCTGCACGTTCAGCCACAGGCCCTCGATCACCCGAGGGAACGACTTCACAGCCACCTCGACGTCGAAGAACGTCTCGCTCACCCGGCTCCAGCCAGGACTATTCACGAGCACAACAGCAATCACCGCAGCAAACACGAGCGTGCTCAGCACACTGAACAGAATCGACCGCTGCTTGCGGGCACGACGGAAAGCGCGCCGTTCGAGCTCGATAGCCGAGGGCTCGAACGGCGCGCTGCCGGGAAGAGAAGAGGTCACGAGGAAATGACTACTTCAGAACCGGAGCACCCTGGTCAGCGATCCACTTCGCCGCCAGCTCATCAAGCTTGCCGTTCTCGCGGAGGGTATCCAGCGCCTTCGACACCTTCGACGTCAGCGACGAACCCTTCGGCAGCACGAACGCGAACTCGTCGCCACCCTCAGCCGAATCAAGCTGACCCACGATCACACCGTCATCGAGCTGCGCATCACGCACGTAGAACGCACCCGGCAGATCAGTGACCATCGCGTCGATCGTGCCGTTCTGCAGGGCCGCAACCGTGTCATCGACGTTGTTGAAGACCTGGATCTGCTGGTTCGGTGCGATCACCTCTTCAGCAACCTTCAGCGAAGTAGTGCCCGAAGCGACACCGATCACGGTGTCCTTCAGATCGGCGATGCTCTTCGCGTCAGCCGCGGGCGTGCCACCGGCAGCCACCACAGCCTGCGTGGTCTCGTAGTACGGCGACGAGAAGTCGACAGCCTTCGCGCGCTCCTCGCTCACCGAGAACTGCTGCACATTGAGATCCCAATCCTTCGGGCCCGGAGCGATCGCCGAGTCGAAGCTCGAACGCACCCACACCACATCGCCCTCGGCGTAGCCCATCTCCTCAGCCACGGCGTACACGACTGCGGCCTCAAAGCCCTCGCCGCTCTCGGGATCATCGTTCAGCACCCACGGGGCGTAGGCGGGCTCGCCGGTAGCAACAGTGAGCTTGCCTTCGGTGACCGGGCCAACCTCAGCAGCGCCGCCATCAGACGAAGCGCCGCTGGTGCAAGCGGTGAGGGCGAGCAGGGCCGCGGCGCCGGCAGCGGCGGCCGCAACAAGGCGGGAGGTGCGTGACATGGGGGCTCCTTCGATCAGTGCAGAGGCGCGGGCGCGTCCGGGCATGGCGCAGCCGCGCCGACCACAGACCAGTCTATGAGATTCCAGGCCGCACACCGCACCGCGCGTCATCGGGAGTCACACGAGCCGCACCCCTCCCCGACAGGTCGCCATCCGTCGAGAGGCGGATTTCGCATGCGAGATCTCGGCTCGCCATGCAATATCCGCCTCTCGGCGGGGCGTGACGCTGCGAGCGCGCGCTACGCGCGGAAGCGCTCCACACCCTCGACCACGGTGCGGCGAACACGGCCGACGCCATCTTCAACCAGCTCAGCCAGGGCTGCATCAGGGTGCCGCGACGCACACTCGAAGAACGCAAGATCAGCCATCGCGCCGACCCCGAGCTGCCCAATACGACGCTTCCCCACATGCTGCCCCAGGGCCGCAGCCCCGCCCAGGGTGGCCGCCGTGAAGAGGCGCTGATGCAGGTCATCGTCACGGTAGCCCTGCGACCGCGCCACCCGATACAACGCAGCAACATCAGCCATCAAGTCGAGCGAGGGCGAAGACGAAAGCGAGTCAGTGCCGACCGCGATCAGGTTGCCCTCACGCAGATACGAAGCCACAGGAGGCATGTCGAGGCCAATCACCTCGTTCGACCTCGGGCACAACGCCACGCTGGTGCCCCTGGCGCGCAGCAGCGCGCGATCCTCGGCACTCACATACACGCCGTGCGCAATATGACAGTCAGGCCCGAGCACCCCGAGATGATCCACAAACTGCGTCGACGAAACGCCGATGCCGTGCGAACGCAGCGCGCGGAAACTGTCTGCGCCCAGCTCGGGCCACTCACCATGCCCGCCCGGCCCAGCACCCACATAACCGTCGATGCCATCGAACTCGCGCTCCATATGCGCTTCGGCAAGGTGAATATGGAGCCGCAACCCCTCCTCGCGCACAATGTCGGGCAACTCCAGCAGCGGCTGCACCTCAAGCGAGTAGGGAGCGTGCGGCGAAACACCAGCCCCGGGCGGCGTAGGAATCGCGCGGATCTGCTCACGCACCTCGTCGCGGGCAGCAGCATCCCAGTCGGCGTTGCTCTTGCCGTACACCTCCCAGTAGGCAATGCCGTGCATACCTGCATCGTGCAGCGCACTCAACGCCTCACGGTCGGTCACAACATCGGCCGCAGCGGTCACACCCGCAGCGAGACTCTGCCGTGCACCATCAGCTGCGGCAGCAGCCCAGTCGTGCCCACCACGCTCATACACCACGTCGAAGGCGTCACCCCAGTCGTCAAACCCGTTGTAGCTGCGCTGCGCCACCTCGGCCATGCGCGTGTACTGCAGATGGGTGTGCGCGTTCACCAGGCCGGGGGCGAGCACGCCCTCCCAGTGCTCCTCGCGATGCTCGACCCCGCGGGCGGCAAGCGCATCAAGCACCCAGCGGCGATCCCCCACATGCAGGATGCGCCCGTTCTGCACAGCCACGGCGCCGTCTTCAATGCGCGGGCTGACGACGGGGAAGACGAGGGAAGCGCTGTAGACGACGATCTCGGGTGCTGTGCTCACCCGCACGAGTCTAGGGCGTGCGACGACATGCTCGGCGCAGCCACCGCCTCAGCGGGTGGCGCGGTAGCGGTGCACAGACCACGGCTGAGCTGCGCCGCCGGGACGGCTGCGGGAGGGTGCCGGATCGGCGGATCCGCCGCGCACCGCGAGCGCCGCCCGCGCAACCCTGGCCTCGTCTTCCGCAGTCAGCGTGTGCACGCCGGGAGCGAGGTCGCCGCGCATGAGCCGAGTGAGCGCAGCGAGCTGGGTGGCGAAAGAGAGATCCATCACCTCGATGGGGTTGCCTTCGGCTGCCGTGTAATTGACGCCGCCGCCGTCGGCGAGCACCAGCGGGCCGTGCTCTTCGCCCGGGGCGACCCACTGTGCCACGCCATCGACCTGGGGCTGCACCCGCCACCCCGCAGCCCGCAGCTCGTCGAGCGCGAGTTCGTCGTCGATGCCGCCCGCAACGGCAACCGCGGTGCCCGGCCGCAACAGCGCGAAGCCACGTGCATCGAGGGTGTGCCAGACTCCGGTGGCGCTCACCACCACATCGGCAAGGGGCAGTGCTTCTTCAGCGCAGCGAGCCTCGAAGCCGTCGTGCATGGCGGCCAAAGCACGCACAGGATCTCGCTCGACCACGGTGACTGCAGCGCCAAGCGCAGCGGCGAAGCGTGCGGTGCCGACGCCGACGGGCCCATACCCGATCACCACCCACCGGCTACCTGCGACGCCGGAATACCCGCTGCTGCCGGAATACCTGCGGGTGCCGGAGGGCGCAGCGCCCACGCCGGGCGGCGCCCAGCCGGCACGGTCGAGCAGCTCGGCGATCGCGAACACGCACGACTGCCCGGTGCCGACGAGGTTGTCGAAGTCGGTTTTGGTGCGGGCGTCGTTGACCGTGATCACGGGGATGCGCAGCACGCCCTCAGCCGCCATCTCGCGCAGCGGGCGCACGCCGCTGGTGGTCTCTTCGGCGGCACCTCGCAGGCTGTCGAGCGCGGCGGGGCGCTCGGTGTGTGCGAGGCGGATCAGGTGGGATCCGTCATCGACAAGATATTCGGGGCCCCAGTCGAGTATCGCCGCGGCATGATCGGCATCGAGGGCGGCGGATCCCTGCTCGTCGGCGGCCTCGGCGCTTGTGGGGGCGAACACCTCGACCCTGCCATCTGCGGCGAGCGCGGCGGCAACCTCGGGGTCGGTTTCTGAGACGGCGCTGAAGAGCGCCACATCGCAGCCTGCGTCGGCGAGCGCGAGGGTTAGCGCAGCGGTCTTCGGTTCGAGCACGAGGCTGACGCCGATGCGTGGCCGGGAGCCAGCACCAGCCTGGGCGACCTCGGCGAACTCGGCGGCGAGACGCGCTGTGGCGCGCATGCCGTCTGCCGCCCACGCGATCCGCGCCGCTGCATCTCCGCCGCGGGCCGAGGAAACCCCACCGTCGAGCGCCACGATCACCGGGGCGAGCCCTGGTCCGGCCCGGTTAGCTTCGCCCGATCTGCTTCCCGCGGCGGCACCGGAAACCGCAGCAGCGCGACCCGCATCGCTCAACTGATCAACGAACACGAACTCCGCCTGGCTGCCTGCCGCCGCCTCAAGGCGCACCCCCATACGGGCGAGCGCAGCGATCAGCATGTCGCGCTCGCCCCCGTCTGTGAGCTCGACCCGGGCCACCCCACCCGCCAGCAGGCGATTTCCTGAGCGGGCTGCAGCACAGATCGCGCGTTCCACTCGCAACGCCGCAGCGGCCCGCGATCCTGATTCGTCGAGTTCGATCATCAACCCTGCGCCTTCCGCTCGGTATCGTCTGCGCCTAACCCTGTGTCTGCACCCACGTCTGCATCACCAGCACCTTCGCGCTCCGACTGCTGAGCCTGCCACTGCGCGCACGCCGCTTCGGGGTCGGCCGGCAGCCCCAGCGCGGCCCTCGCCGCCGCAGCAGCCTCCCCTGATTCGGCGGCACCCTGCCAGACGTAGCCCACAGCGGCCACGGCGTCGAGCTTTGCGACGCTCACGGCCTGCTTCCGATCCGCCTGCAGCGTTTTGCGCACCTCCGCCACCGGAGCCTCTGCGGCCGCAGGCCAGCTCTGCTGCTCAGTGTCGAGCTGCTGGCCGGCTTCGGCGCTCACCTCGGCAACACGCCCCATCGCCGCGGCGAAGCGCGTCGTATCGATCTTCGCGTCACCACCGCGTGCCACCGCGATGCGCAGCTTGTCGAGCTCAACGTCGGCCTCATCCCATGCGGCATTCACCGGGCAGACGGCGTCAAGATACACGCCCCCGGCTTTCGTAGCCGACAGCACCTCAGGCGCGGGTGCGGGCTCAGGCGACGCGCAACCCACGAGCCCGCCCACGATCAGCAGGCAGGCCAGCACCCCGATCGGGGCGCGATGGAAACGAGGCAGCTGAGGCACTCTTTGAGAATAGTCGGCACCACCGACATTCCTGACGCAGCACCACTAGACCCCCACATCAGCACGCGCACGCCGCACCGCACTCAGCTCTGCAAACGCTGTCAAGCTCTACGCATTCGCGGCTCCCGCGCGTACATTAAAGAGCATGGCGAGATACTTGGACGAGCAGCAGGCCGCGGCCGACGGGTTCAGCATCGTGCACGAGCCCGAAGAGCAGCGCTATGCGATCTACCAGAGCGAGAGCGCAAGCACCGGGCAGCACGAGCGCGCTGGCCGAGGCCGGCTCGTGGGAGAAGCGCACTACTCCCTCATCGGCGAGCGCACGATCGACTTCGACCACACCGTCGTGCTGCCCGAGCTGCGCGGCACCGGGCTCGCCGGCCTGCTCGCGCACCATGCACTCACGGGCGACGCGATCGGCACACGCCAGCTGCACGCCTCATGCTGGTTCATCGACGGCTACCTCACCCGGCACCCGGAGTTGCGCGAGCGCTGAGCACTTACTCTTCGGTTTTGCGCTTGCGGCGCAGTCGGCTGGGCTTGGCCTGCTGCTGCACGAGCGCGGTGAGGTCTTTCTCGATGAGCTGCTGAATGCGGCTCTCGCGAGCCTCGCGGTACTCCTCGTTGTCGCCGCCACTGTAATAGGGGTGTGTGGCGCGCTCTTTGAGCGAATCGCCGATCTCATTCCACGCCATGGAACGGGCACGCTCTGCGGTTTCTGCGAGGTAGGTGTCGTCTGCGGCGCGCTTCTGCAGCTCTTCTGCGACCCGCTCGTACACTTCCTGGCGGTGACGCAGGGTGCGGTTGTCGTCGTTGCCGTAGTCGGACTCGCTCCATGAGCTGCGGCCGGTATCGCGGATCTCGTCGCGCATGCGCGCGATGTGCCTCGCGTCGCGCTCTCGCTCGCTCGCAAGATCTGCAGTGGCCTGGCGCACCATTTCACGGATCTGGGTCTGGTCGTAGTCGGCGTGGCGCTTGAGGGCGTTCATGATGATCTCGTTTTTGACCGTCATGCGCACGGCAACGTCGGCCACGAGCAGCCCCTGCTCGACGATCTCTTCGACGGGCGCGAGTACGCGTCGGGGCAGCCGTCGCGGCGGCCGCGCATTGCTGCGCTTGCGTTTCTTCGACCAGCCGAACACCGCGCTCCTTCCGGGGCCCACCCGGGCCTCCCCTATTATCTCGTAAAACGCGCCCGCGTCACTCCTCTGCCTGCTGTCTTTCGCATACGGCCTTCGCGCCACCATTCCAGAAATCGGGGTCGTTGTTGGCCGTGTCGCGGCCTCCGACACGGCCAACAACGACCCCACTTTCTGAGGGCAGGCCGGACAGGCGAACTTTAGCTGTGCAGATCCCGAGCACCGTGGCGGCCGGCGCGTGCGACACTGGATGCGGCCCCTTTTCCGGGGGCGCGGACGAGGGAGCTGTACCCGCAACGTAGACGACGGCCAGAAAGAAGCCGAGTCATGTCACTCGCGTGGATATTGCTCATCATGAGCGGAATGCTCGAAGCCGTATGGGCGACGGCCCTCGATGCGTCGAAGGGTTTCAAACGACTTCGGCCAACACTGCTGTTTCTGGTCTCCTATCTCGGCAGCATGGCGGGGCTGGCCTGGGCCATGCGCGAAATTCCCGTGGGCACCGCTTATGCGGTGTGGGTGGGGATCGGTGCCGTGTTGACGGCGGCCTGGGCGCTGATCACACGAAAGGATCGAGCGACGGTGCTGCGGGTTGCACTGCTGATCGGCTTGATTGCCTGTGTAGTCGGCCTGAAGGCGGTGAGCTGATCATGGCTCGTCGACCGCTGCGCGGGTCTCCCGAAGTCAAGACCGCGTCGATCCGTCACTGGCTGGTGCTACTTGCGAGCGCGGTGCTCGAAGCAGTGTGGGCGATCGCACTGAAGCAGTCACACGGGTTTACGGTGCCAGCGCCGACCGTGGTCTTCTTCATCACCAATCCCATCAGCCTGTTTGGCCTGGGCTACGCCATGCGGGGTCTGCCCGTGAGTGTGGCCTACGCGATCTGGACGGGTCTCGGCGCTGCGCTGACCGTTGGCGCCTCCTTCGTGCTCGGCACCGATACGCCCACCGCCCTGAAACTCGTTTTCCTCGTCGGCATCGTGGGCTGTGTGATCGGCCTGAAGTTCGCGAAAGATCCGGAACCCGCGGAATCGCCCGATCCCGCCTAGGGGCCGCTATCGCGAGGTCACCGTCACCCACACCGATGCGGCGGCGGCGGGGCCGAGGCTCACAGGAGCTTCTGCCTCGCCGACGCGCACCGTCACGGTTTCTGAGTAGGGCTCGCCCGGCAGCACTTCGAGTTCAGCGTCTACGACAAGGCCGCGGCTGGCGAAGTACTGCAACATCTCGTTATCTGCATCGGAGATGCGCTCGACACGGGCACGGCACGGGGCAGGAACGGCGGCCAGGATGATGGCGTCGGGCCGATGCACGCGCCCGTCGGCACTCGGGATCGGGTCGCCGTGCGGATCGCGGCTCGGGTATCCGAGCATACGGTCGACCCGGTCGATGAGTTCGTCGGAGACGGCATGTTCAAGCCGATCGGCTTCTTCGTGCACCTCATCCCATTCGTAGCCGAGCGCTTGCACGAGGAAGGTCTCGAGCAGCCTGTGGCGGCGGATCATTGACACTGCGTGCTCGCGCCCGAGCTCGGTCAGGGTGACGGTGCCGTAGCGCACATGGCCGATGAGTTCTTGGTCGGAGAGTTTGCGGAGCGCGTCTGAGACTGTCGACAGCCGCACCCCCGCGGCTTCGGCGATCGCCGAGTTCGAGACGGGTGCGTCGGACCACTCCTGCAGACCCCAGATCACCTTGAGGTAATTCTGCATACTTGGCGATAGATCGTCGACGCTCACGCCCTCAGGATAGCTTGCGGGCGCGGGCGCTCGCGGTGCGGAGGCTGTCGTCTGACGGTTCGGCCGGGGCGCACCCGCTGCCGAATCGATTTGGCAGCGGAGCTCGGGCGACCTACCCTAGAACCACACGGCGCAGCCGAACCAAAGGAGCCGCATGACAGCCTCGCACGCACCCGTTCCGACCCCGGCAGCGGAGCGCGCGCAGCAGGCCGAACCCGAGGGCCTCTCCCAGGTGATCACCCGCCTGCGCGAGCTGCTCGACACCCACCTCGCCGCGCTCCCCGCCGGCACGGTGCCGCCCGCCCAGGCGGCCGCTCTGGCGGGAGGCAAGTATGTGCGCGCACGGGCGCTGATCGCGGTGGCGCACGCCTACGGCGAGCCCGATCCGCAGGTCATCACCGAGGCAGCCGCAGCCGTCGAGCTGCTGCACACAGCCTCACTCGTGCACGATGACATCATCGATGCCTCGACGATGCGGCGCGGGGCCGCCGCACTGCACACGGTGTCGGGCGAGGCCACCGCGATTCTCGTGGGCGATCTGCTGATCGGGGTCGCCCAGGAGCTGGTCGCCCCGCTCGGATCCCAGACAAGCAAGCCGCTCGCACGGGCGCTGCGGGCGCTGAGCACCGGGCAACTGGTCGAATCGGCCCTCGACTGGGGCCCCGATGCTCCTGCGGCGTTGGAGCGCTACGCAACACTGAAAACCGGTGCACTGTTCGGGGCCGCCTTCGAACTCGGCGGAGCCGCCTGCCGACCGGGTACGGCCGCGGCCCCGGATCCCGCCAGGCTCGCCCTCGCCGGCGAACGCCTCGGACTCGCCTTCCAGCTCGCAGACGATCTGCTCGACGTGCACGGCGACGTGGCAGAACTGGGCAAGGACCACGGAGCGGATCTGCGCAACGGCATCCCCACGATCCCCCTCTGGCTGGCATTCCATCGCCTGACAGTGACAGGAAGCAGAGCGAACTCCGGTGACCCCGACCCCGCCACCGTTCCCGCTGACACGCTTGCAGTCGCCGCGGGCGCACCCGAGGTGACAGCCGCCGCGGAGGCACGCATCGCCGAGCTCTGCGCCGAAGGCCGAGCGCTGCTGCCTCCCGCGATCCGCCCCCACCTGCTCGATCTCGCCGCAAGCATCGTCGTGCCGGGTGCCGCGTTCAAGCCTGTGACCCCCGGACAGCACCACCAGTGAAACGAGGCACCGTGAAACCGCGAAGAATCACCATCAAGGATGTGGCCGCCGAGGCCGGGGTTTCGGTCGCGACCGCCTCTGAGGCGCTGAACGGCAAGGGGCGCGTCGCACCGGCCACCCGCCAGAACGTGATCGACACGGCGGCGCGCCTCGGGTACACCGTCAACCGCATCGCGAAGAACCTCAACGCCGGCCGCACCGGCTCACTCGTGCTCACGGTGTCGCCCATGGCCGCACAATCGACGAAGCCTGGGCAGCCCGAGTGGGACGTCGAATACTACTTCCGCGTGCTGAGCGGCGCGAGCGCGCAGGCCTTTCAACGCGGCTTCCTGCTCTCGATGCTGCCCTCGCACGAGTCGTCGCGCACCTTCTTCTCAGCGGCCGACGGCCTCATCGTGGTCGACCCGAGCCAGAACGATCCGCTGCTCGCAGCAGCCGCCGGTGCGGGCATCGCCTGCGTCACCGTCGGCCGCAACTCAGATGATCTGAGCTGGGTCGACAACGATTTCTCCTCGGGCACCACCACAGCGCTCGCGCACCTCGCGGCGAACCGTGACGCAAAACCCGCACTGTTTCTCAGCGAGACCAGCTCGTCGTATGTGCGAGATGAGCTTTCCGCCTACCTCGACTGGTGTTCGGCGGCCGGCATCGAGCCCATCATCATCCGCTCCCCCGGGCCTCGCGTCGATGAGGCCGAGCCGGTGATTCAGGCCGCACTCGCCTCCCCCGATCGCCGCTTCGACGCCGTGCTCACCACGCTCGACACGCTCGCCCACGCAACCGAGCGCAGCGCGCACACCCTCGGCCTCGACGTGCCCGGCGAACTGCAGGTGCTCAGTCTCACCGACAGCCGCTACCTCGACTACGGCCTGCAGCGGCCGATCACCGCCCTCGATCTGCACCCGGTGCGCCTGGGCGAGATCGCCGTCGATCTGCTGATCGATTCGCTCGACGGCACCGCCGAGCGACGGCGCGAACTGGTGCCGACGTCGCTGAACGTGCGCGAATCCACACTCGCCGGCTGAGCGCCCGCACCGGAAGGGGCGCCGGCTCATGGAGCCCTGCGGCGGCGGGCTGATCCGCTGCTGTGCAATACGGCGGATCGCGCACAGCGATGCCGCGCAGCCCTGAGGCGCGCGGCATCGCCAGGTTCAGGCGCGTTTGCTGCCAGCGGGCGCTTCGCGCAGCCCTGCAGGCACGTCGTCGTCTTCGTCGTCATCGGACTCGTCGCGCTCGACGATCACGATGGTCGACCCGGTAGTCGCCGCGTGCACTCGCTTGCGGTGCACCCACGCTTCAACAACGATGCCGAGCACTCCGACGGCAGCGACACCGATGATCGTCGACCAGTCAGTCGCCCAGCCGGCCCCGCTCTCCCGAGGCCACGCAACATTCGCGATCTGGAACACCAGCCACACGAGTGCGAGCAGGCTGACAATTCGCCCAGCGCGGCCCAGGAAGAGCTGCGGATCGTCGCTCCAGCGACCGGTGAAGCGCGCGATCGCCATGCCGAGCACCGGGAACAGGAACGAGATGAAGAACCCAACGGAGGAGAAGGAGATGAGCGCCATCTGAATCCCCTCGCTCTGGAACGGGATGAACAGCAGCACCGCGATCACCGCCGTCACGATCACTGCGCGGCGGGGCAGCCCCGTCTCACCCGACAGCTTGGTGAGGAACCGTGCGAACGGCAGCTCGCCGTTGCGGCCCGTGGCCCACACAATGCGCGACACCGTGATCTGGATCGTCATGAGGCTCGCTGCGAACGCGATCACGAACAGGGCGAGAATGCCACGGAACACCGGCTCCGGGAAGGTAGCAGCCATAATCGCGACGGCCGGATCGGCGGCATTCTCAGGGTCTTGCAGGAAGGCGTCGCTCGGCACGGCCAGCGTGAAAGCGAGGGTGCTCAGGAGCACAATGATCATGATGGCGAAGAATGACACCACCATCGCGCGCGGCACGGCCTTCTTGGGGCGGCGCACCTCCTCGGCGATGGAACTCGCGCTCTCGAAACCGATGGCGAAGTAGCTCGAGAACGCGATCGCCATAACGAGCGGGGCGGAGAAGAAGACGCCGCTGTAGTCACCGAGCGAGGCGGGCGACAGGTAGTCGAGGCCCTGGTGGCGCTCGAACAGCAGCAGCCAGATCGCCACGCCGATGGAGCCCACGGCCTCTGCGACGATGACGCCGACCATCAGGATCTTGATGAAAACCCGACCTGCGAGATTCACGATGGTGCTGAAGGCGAGCAGGCCCACTGCGAGCCAGGTGACCAGGCCGTGATCGGCGGCCGGCATGTCGAAGATCGGCGGGATCAGCACGGCGCCCGCGTAGGCCACAGCGGGGAGGGTGATGAGCAGTGTCCAGATGTAGGTCCACGATGCGAACCAGCCGTAGCGGTGCCCCAGCAGGCGCCTGGACCACTGGTAGATGCCGCCGGAGTCGGCCCACTTCGACGCGAGCACGCCCAGGGTGAGCACGACGATGAACTGACCGAGGTAGAGGATCATGCCACCCCAGATGAAGGCCGGGCCCGAGGTGGTGAGGCCGAGCCCGAGCACGCTGTACAGCGCCACGATCGGTGAGACGAACGCGAATGCGACTGAGAGCGCTGAAAACATGGTGAATTCTCTCTTCATCACCGTCGGCGCCGTGGTCATAGAAACTCCCTTGGTTCAAGATACGGCGACGGAGTGCGACAATCATCGGCGCCTCCGCCGGGAGTGCCGGAGCGTGCCGCCTGGGCGCGATCCTGCATCATCCGCCGCCCACGCTACCGCAGCCGAAACGTTTTAACAAGATGCCTCTTGGTCTTTATTTTCGCGACATGTGATTATCGAAACGATTTAGCAACCGTGGACGCAGACCGCACCGGCATGCGAGAATATGAGCATCATGAGCACCTCAACCCTTCGCATCACCGTCATCCAGGACGCACCGCTCCCCCGCGACATCGCGCGCAACCTCGATCGCGTGCGCGAGGCGCTCGCCACGAGCGATGCCAACCTCATCGTCTTCCCGGAGCTGTTCCTCACCGGCTACCAGACCGAACACCTCCACGAACTCGCCCTCACCATCGACGACCCGCGCATCACCGCGCTCGCCTCGGCGTGCCGCGACGCCGAAACCGCACTCCTCATCGGCTTCATCGAAGCCGCAGAAGGCGGCCACTTCGACGCCTACCTCGCCATCGACGCCGACGGCCACGTGCTCCCCGCGATCCGCAAAACCCACCTCTTCGGCAACGAACGTGACGTTTTCCTCGCCGGGGACACCATCGCCCCCATCACCCTCTGCAACGCACGCATCGGCGTCATCAACTGCTTTGAGATCGAGTTTCCAGAGGTGGGCCGCAGCCTCGCGCTGCGCGGGGCCGACCTCCTCATCGCCGGATCCGCGAACATGCACCCCTACGAACTCGACCACCGCACCGCGGTCACCGCCCGCGCCTTCGAAAACCGGGTTCCGGTCGCCTACGCCAACCGCATCGGCAACGAATCTGGCCATCACTTCTGCGGCTCGAGCCGCATCGTCGCCCCCGACGGCACCACCATCGCCGAACTCGACACCGAAACCAGCGGCGAGCTCACCGCCACGCTCGCACTCGGAGCCGGCGGCGACGGCGCCACCGCGATGCTCGCGCAGCGGCGACCCGAACTCTACGCAGCGTAGGGCGGCAGAGCGAGGCGCATGGCGCGATCCGCCCGATGCTCCAACCCGCAGGGGCGAGCCAGGGATTCACCCCAGCCCGCCCCTGCAGTCTCGCGACTCAGCCGACGTATACCGGCGTGTTCGGCGAACCGGCGTGGAACGCGAGCGCTTCCAGCGCGATGCGCCCGGCGATCAACTGGGTGCGGGTGGAGTGGTCGAGCGACGGCGCGGGCTCGGCAATATCGAGCCCGATAAGGCCCGCGGGCGCGATGCCGCGCACGATCTCGAAGGCCTCGCGAATCGTCATACCGCCCGGCGTGGGCGCGCAGGTGCCCGGGGCAAAGGCCGCGTCGAGGGCATCGACGTCGAAGGTGAGGTAAAAGCCCTCCTCGCCGACCCGCTCAAGAATCTGCTCAACAGCCCACAGGGTGCCGTTCTGCCAGATGTCTTCGAGCCAAATCACGCGGATGCCATTGTCGCGGCAATACTTCAGCTCGGTTTTGGGGTTCATCCAGCCACTGATGCCCACCAGCACGATCTTTGCGGGATCGTAGCCGTTGTCAACGGCGCGGGTAATGGTGCAGCAGTGGTTCAGCTCTTCGCCGCCGACGTGCGGCGCGGCGTCGAGGTGGGTATCGAACTGCACCCAGCCGGGGCTCGTGCCGGGCTTCTTCGCAGCCTTGCCCACGGGGATGCTCACGGAGTGGTCACCGCCGAAGACTACGGGAATCGCACCGGCCGCAACGATCTCTGCGATGTCGGCCTCGACTCGCTCGAAGGTCTTGGGGGTGTTGCCCAGGGCCACCTGGCAGTCGCCGCCGTCGACGAGCGGCAGGTGCGCGAACAGGTCAAAGTCGAACGTCGCCTGGAAGTTCGTGTACTGCACCGAGGTCTCGCGAATCGCGCGCGGGCCGTAGTTGGCGCCGCTGCGGCTGATGGTGGTGGCGTCGAAGGGGAAGCCGTAGATGACGGCCTTCGCACCGGAGGCGATGATCGCGTCGCGCTGCAGTTCGACGCTGGGCACGCCCATGAAGGTGCCTCCGAGGCCGCCGTGCAGGAGGCCGTTCCACATGGTCTCGTCGAACGAGCCTGTCGACTCTTCAGTCATGGTTCCTCATTTCACTGGTGGCGCGGGCTAAGCCCACATTGATCTATGTTGAAACGTTTTGGAGCTTCTTTGCTTCACAAGCATCGATATGCCGTAACGTTTCGGCAAGCGTATCAGCAGCGTGAGCCGCGGTCCAGTGCAGCGCGCACTTCAATCGCCCGCATGCACCACGAGCGCCGCCATTCAGATCGAGCGCAGGATCCGCCCCAATTGCCCCAGCGCAGCCTCGAACTCGGCATCATCGGGGCCGCCCATGCCGAGCACCACACCGGCCGCACGATCGGGCCGATGATGCTGCCAGTAGGCGCCCAGCGCCGCAATGCCGAGCCCCGCCGCAAACTCAGCCGAGCCGCGAGACGCCAGCTCAACCGCGCGCGCTTCTCGCAGCGCAGCCCCCTCCCCCGAGAACTCCAGCACCGCATGCAGGCCGCCGCTCATCGGCCGCACCCGCACACGCGGCACCCCCGCAAAGCACTCCGAAATCAGATCGCGCCGCGCCGCATGCCGCCGCCGCACCCGCGCAATGTTGCGGCGCAACTCGCCCGTCGAGAGGTAATCGGCGAGCGCCAACTGCACCACAGCAGACACCGGCGAACCGAGATCCTGACGCACCGGTTCGAGCAGCGCACGCAGATTGCGCGGGGCCAGCAGGAAGCCGGCGCCCACCGCGGGCGTCACCGTGCTTGAGAACGTGCCGAGCGTCACCACCGAGCCGGTCTGCGGGTCGTCGAGCGCGGCGAGCGCCGGCAGAGGCCCGCCGGCGTGCCGCAACTCCGAGTCGTAGTCATCCTCAACGACCACGATGCCGGTGCGCCTCGCCCAGTCGAGCAATTCACGCCTGCGCGGCAGCGGTAGCGAACCGCCTACGGGGTACTGATGACTGGGGGTGACGATCACCAGATCGAGCAGCCCCTCGGGCAGTCGATCGGTGCGCAACCCTTCGGCGTCGACGGGCAGCGAAACAATGCGGGCCCCGTGACGTGCCGCAACGCTGCGCAGCGACGGAAACCCTGGATCTTCAACACCCACCACCAGGCCGTGCCCACGCGTCGTGCCGAGCGCGGTGAGCAGCAGGCCGAGCCCCTCGCGCGCGCCGGCGGTGACAATCACATCATGCGCTGGGCGAGCCGTGCCGCGCACCAGGCGCAGGTGCTCTGCGACTTCGAGCCGCAGCGCGGGCTCACCCAGGGCCGGTGACCGGCGATCCGCTCGCGCCACCGCCGCGCGCCACGCCGCACGCCAGGCGGGCCGCTCGGTCGCATCGGTGAGTGGTGTGCCCGGCGCGAGCGGCGGCCGCGGGGCAGGCACGGCACCTTCAAGGTCCTGGTTCGGGTGCGGATCGGCGCTGCGCGCGGATGGGGCCCCCGTGTCGACACGCTCACGCGATCCGCCACTGCTGTCGATTGCGGATCCGGCATCAAACGCCCCCGCACGGGATGGGCCACTGTCGGCGAGCCCCACCGCCTCGCCATCTCCGGCGCGTGCTGCGGCCCGGATGGTCGCCGCGGTGCCGAGGTCGGGGTTCACGAGGGTGCCGCGGCCGTGCTCGGCGTGCAGATACCCCTCCGCGATGAGCTGCTCATAGGCTGCAACGACGACCCCTCTCGCGACGCCAAGCCGCCCGGCGAGCGCCCGCGTGGCAGGCACCCGCTCACCCGGCCGCAGCCGGCCGGCGTCGATCGATTCGCGCAGGGCCGCGGCAAGCTGGGCCGGCAACGGCACAGCGGCGGCACGGTCGAGCTGCATCACGAGTTCGGCGGGGCCGCGAAGTGCAGGATCGGTCACCGCTCCAGTCTGGCACCCCAGCATGAGGTGGTCCACTCAGCCGCCACTGGCTGCCACAGTTTCATGGGCCACCTGCGCTCCGCCGATCCGCTGCCCTCATCGAGGTCACCCGTGTGGCCCTGAACAGATCGCCGAAACGACCACACGCGTAACCTCAATGCACCGGCATCGCCGCCCGCGCACCTCAGACGAAGACCGGCGCGGCACCGGCGAGCCGGCCGCGCATCACCTCAATCGCCTCAGGATTGTCGTCGATCAGCATGAAGCGCCGACCCAGCTCCGCCGCCGCCGCACCCGTCGTGCCACTGCCTGCAAACGGATCAAGCACCCAATCCCCCGGCCGCGACGACGCCTGCACCATACGGCGCACCACGCCCAGCGGCTTCTGCGTCGGATAACCCGTGCGCTCACGGCCCGTTGGCGACACAATCGTGTGCCACCACACATCCGTCGGCAGCTTGCCCCGCTCGACCTTCTCGGGCGTCACCAGCCCGGGCGCCATGTACGGCTCGCGATCCACAGCCTCGGCATTGAAGTAAAAGTGATCGGGATGCTTCGCGTAGACAAGAATGTTGTCGTGTTTCGCAGGCCAACGACGCTTCGTGCGCGCCCCGAAATCGTAGGCCCAAATGATCTCATTGATGAAGCACTCCGGGCCGAACAGGGCGTCGAGCAGCACCTTCGCATAGTGCACCTCGCGATAGTCAAGGTGCAGGTAGAGGGTGCCGTCGGGGGCGAGCACCCGCCACGCCTCCTCCAGACGAGGCTCGAGAAAATCCCAGTAGTCGCCGAAGCGATCGTCATAGGCGAGCGTGCGCTCCCGCGTCACCCGATAGCCCTGCCCACGAAACCCCAGCCGCTCCCCGCGCGCAAGCTCAGCCCCGGCCTCGCGATCGGCCTCCAAGCGCGTGCCCCGCACCCGCTCAGCCTGACGCGTGCGGCCGGTATTGAACGGCGGATCGAGGTACACCACCGAGAACGCGCTGCCGGGAAGCCCCCGCAGTATCGGCAGATTATCGCCCGCGGCCACCAGGTCGGGGCCGTCAGCGGTCCAGTGCATCCCCCCAGGGTATCGTGGAGCGCACACCTCACCGAGCGAGCGGAGCCATCATGATCAGACTGGGCATGATCACTGTCGACACGGAAGATCCACGCCCCCTCGCCGCCTGGTGGGCCGAGCGCCTGGGCGGCGAAATCGTGCATGATGCCGAGGGCTGGTTCTGCATCGTGCGCGCACCCGAGGTGCCCGTCGCGCTGGGATTCCAGCGGGTTGAGAAGGTCGCCGCGGGCAAGAACCGCATGCACCTCGACCTCGACCGCAGCGCCGACGTCGACCGCGAGCAGATGGTCGCCGAGTGGGTCGGTGCCGGCGCAGTGCACCTCGGCCGGCGCGGAGAGCAGGGCTTTTCGTGGGACACCTTCGCAGACCCCGCAGGTAACGAGTTCTGCATCGGCGACCCGCACTGAGCCGGGTCCGGCGCTGAGCCTGCGCCCCCAACCACTGCGCCGCCAGCCGCCGCGCGGGCAGCCGCGAGGCTAGGGGGTGAGAATCGCCGCGAGCTCCACGGGGTCGAGATCTTCAATGCGCGCGGGCGACCAGCGCGGGTTGCGATCTTTGTCGATCACCTGGGCGCGCACGCCCTCCCTGAAATCGGGGCGCGGCGCCACACGCCCCAGCACCCGCAGGTCATCGGCGAGCACCTCGGCGAGGCCCAGCCCGAGCGTGCGCGTGCGGTCGATCTGCGCGAGCGTCACCGCGACCGAGACCGGGCACATCGCGCGCACCGTCGCGGCGGCGTCAGCAGCTTCGGCTGCACCCGCTCCCCCACCGCCCGCCGCAGTTTCGAGTGCACGCACCAGCCGGAGCGCCGCCCCTGCGGGATCCTCGGACGCGGCCGGGTACGAGCCGCCGAGCGCGGCCTCCACGATCGCCCCCCACCACGGCTGGGCTGCGAGCAGGGGCGCACTCGGGGCCGGGTCGGCGAAGCGCGCGCACGCGGCTCCCGGATCCGCGCCCCCAGCAAGGGCCTCCCGCAGCGCGCCGATCCGCTGCGACGGCACAAAATAATCTGCGAAGCCCAACGCAATCGCATCACCCGGGCCCATCTCGGCGGCGGTCGCTGCAAGCATCTCCCCCAGACGACCGGGCGCACGCGCCAACAGCAGATGCCCGCCAACATCGGGCACGATTCCAATGCGCGCCTCGGGCATCGCGAGGCGGCTGCGCTCGGTCACCACGCGGTGCTGCACATGCCCCGCCACGCCGATGCCACCGCCCATCGTGATGCCATCCATGATGCTCACCACCGGCACGGGCGACTCAGCGAGGGCGAGATCGAGCCGGTACTCGGTTGCGAGGATGCGCATCGTGTCACCACCCGAGATCTCCTTGATATCGCCGCCGCCGCAGAAACCCCGCTCACCAGCGCCGTCGAGGAGAATCACGGCGGAACCGTCGCGCTGCGCCGTCGCGAGCGCCGCGCCGAGCAGCTCGAACATCTCGAGCGTGAGGGCGTTGATTGCGCGCGGGCGGTTGAGCGTGATGCGCGTCATAGCGCCGTGGCGGCGGGCGATCACGAGGGGTTCGGGGGCAACCTGGGGTGCGTCGGTGCTCATGTCTGCACGGTATCAGGTGGCCTGCGAGCGTGCGGGGATCCCTCCCGCCCAGGATCGGCGTCGAGAGGCGGATTTCTCGGCTGAGCGAGCACAGCTACCCGCGAAATCCGCCTTTCGGTGGGGCGGATCCGCCCCCGGCTCTACGGGGTGGGGTGGAGCGCGTCGTACCGCTGGAAGCCGCGGGCGGTGCGCAGCAGCACCAGCATGATCGCGCAGATGAGCAGCCCGCCGACGAGCGGCGGCGCCCACAGTGCGAACAGCGTCGCAAGACCGCCTGCCACAAGGTCGCCCACGCGCGGCCCGCCGGCAACCACCACGTAGAAGAGCCCCTGCATGCGCCCACGCACATCGTCAGGCGCCGCGGCCTGCAGCATCGTGGTGCGGAACACCGCGCTCACATTGTCGGCGGCACCCGCCCCAGCCAGCGCGAGACCCGCCAGCACGATCGCCCCCACATCTGCGGGGATGAACGCATCATCGTCGGCCGCCACCATCGCGATCAGACCCTCGTCGACTCCCAGCGCAGTGAGCAGCAGCACCGCCCCGAAGAGGGCCGTGCACACGCCGAACGCAGCCACGGCGAGCGTCACCGCACGCCCCTGCCGACGCACCGCCCCCAACGGCCCCGAGACGAGGCCACTCAGCAGCGCACCCGCCGCGAAAGAAGCCGTGAGAATCCCCACGGTCACCGGCCCGCCGCCCAGCACAATGGCACCGGCAGCGGGAAACACCACCCGAGGCTGCCCCAGAATCATCGCGATCAGATCCCAGACGAAGGTGGCGCGCACATTCGGCGCACGCCGCAGAAACCGCATGCTGTCGACCACGGAGCCGATCCCGATACCGCGCCGCTCACCGTCAGGAGCGATCCGCGGCAAGCTCATGATCCCGAGAAATGCGCCAGTAAACAGCACCACATCGAGCAGGTAGGTCCATGCGAAGCCCACGCTCGCCACCAGCACCCCGGCCACCGCCGGCCCGACAGTCACCGCGAGCCCCATCGTGATTCCACTCAGCGCCGCTGCCGCCGGCAGCAACTGGGTGGGCAGCAGGCGAGGCAGAATCGCACCCTGCGCCGCACCCTTGATCGTCGCCGACGCGGCGTTCACTGCGGCGAGCGCATAGTACGGCCAGGTCGTCTCAACCCCGAGAAAAGCGATCACCGCGAGGGTGCCCGTGCTGCACCACGCCACGATCGCAGTGACGAGCGCAACCGCGCGTCGGTCGAACGCATCGGCGAGCGCACCGCCCACAAAACCCGCGAGGATCATCGGGCCGAGCGCCCACAACGCCACGAACGACACCGCCAGTGTGGAATGGGTGATGTCGTAGATGTGCAGGCTCACCGCAACAATGGTCACCTGCGCGCCGATCTGCGCGATCGAGGTGCCCGTCCAAAGCTTCGCGAACGCAGGGCTCGCCCGCAGCGGGGTGACGTCGACGAGGAGGCCGCGCAGACCGCGGCGCCGGGGAGTTGATTCGTCGGGGTCGTCGCGCACCGGCCCAGCCTATCCGGAGCACAGGCCGGCGCCTGGGCGCCTGCAATATGGAATCTGCCGTCAATCTGGCATTTCGGGGGCGGATCCGCCATATGCACGGCAGAATCCATCTCTCCCACAGATCCAAGATCACGTTGAGGCGACCGCGCCCAACACCGCCACGCGCTAGGCTCGGGTTCCGTGTTCGACCCCCGCTACGATGACGACCCGCTCGCCAAGATGAAGCCCCGCCGCGGCCCCGTGCAGCGCCGCGAAGTGCCCCTCGCCCGCGGCCTCGTCGTCGAGCACAGCGAGACCGAGTGGTGCGGTGCCGTTGTCGGTGCCCGCGAAGGGCTCGTGCAGCTCGAGGATTTCCGCGGCAAGGTGCGCGCCTTCCCGCTGAGCGACGGCTTTCTCATCGATGGCGAACCCGTGCGGCTCGTGCCGCCGAAGCGCCAGCCATCCGCACGCCAGCGCACCGCCTCCGGCTCGTTCGCAGCCCCGCAGCAGCGCGCGCGAGTCGCCATGCCGAGCCGCATCTTCGTAGAAGGCAAGCACGACGCCGAACTCGTCGAGCAGGTGTGGGGTGACGATCTGCGGGTCGAGGGCGTGGTTGTGGAGCTACTGCAGGGTGCCGACAACCTTGAGCAGGTGCTGGCCGAGTTCGGCCCGGCTGCGGATCGGCGGGCCGGGGTGCTGCTCGACCATCTCGTGCGCGGCAGCAAAGAAACGCGGATCGCGGAGGCGATCGCGCGGGGGCCGCACGGGGCGCATGTGCTCATCGTCGGCCACCCCTTCGTCGACATCTGGCAGGCGGTGAAACCTGCGCGGGTGGGGCTTGAGGCGTGGCCCGAGATCCCCCGCTCGATCGAGTGGAAGACGGGGATCTGCCGTGCCCTCGGCTGGCCCTCGGACGAGCCCGCCGACATCGCCGACGCCTGGGCGCGCATCAGAGGCCGAGTGCGCAACTTTCGCGACCTCGAACCCGAGCTCGTGGGCCGGGTCGAGCACCTGATCGACTTCGTCACCGTGGGCTGAAACGGCGCAGGCACACAGAATTCGCTGCCGACACACCGCCCAGGCGGAGTATTCTGGAAGGGCGCACGAGGCGAGGAGGCGCTGTGTCGAAACCCGTGTTTCTGATGATGCCCGAGTGGCAAGGATCAGCGTCGTCGCGAGCGATGCAGCTCGCGGAAGGAGCTGAGACGCTGCGCGAAGATCTCCCGTCTGCTGCAACCCGCGAGGTGCCCGTGCCGCTCGAAGCCGGCGACGCGCTCGGCACGCCTGTGGCGCGACTCAGCAGTCTGCTGCGCGCCCGCGATGCGGCGCGCCAGACGATCGGTGAGATCGACGGTGCTCCCCCGGTGATCGTCGGCGGTGATTGCGCTTCGTCATTGGCGGGCCTCGAAGCTGCGGTGCGCGCGCACGGTGCGGATCGCCTCGCGGTGCTCTGGTTCGACGCTCACCCTGATCTGCAGCACCCCAGCACCTCTCCGTCCGGGGCGGCCTCCGGTATGACGCTGCGCCACGCCCTCGGCGACGGCTCGCCCGATCTCGCGAGCGCGACCCCCATCAATCCGGCGCATCTCACCCTGGTCGGCACGCGCGCGATCGACCCGGAGGAAGAGACGGAGATCGAGCGGCACGGCGTGCACCTGCTCGACCCGGTTTCGATCTCGGGTGTCACTGATCCCGGGCAGCCTGCCGATCCAGGCGCGCTCGCCGCCGCGGTGCGGGAGCGTCTTACCGAGTCGGGTGCCGAGCATGTGTACGTGCATGTCGACTTCGATGTGCTCGACCCCGCTGAGTTCTCGGCCGTGCACGAAGCGGTGCCGTTCGGCTTGACCGTCACGCAGCTGACGGCGGCGATCAGGGCGGCTGTGACCGCACTGCCGCTCGCGGGGGCGGCGATCTGCGAGTTCGCGCCGGCGAATGCTTCGGCTGCGGCAGAAGACCTGCCGACGGTGCTGCGGGTGCTTGCGGCGCTCACCTCGGGGTCGGCTCGATGACGGGGGCGGAGCCGACTGAGAGCACGCGGTGGCCGCTCGCACGGCTCGGCTACCTCTACGCCACAGCGGTGGGATTTGTGTGGGCACCGGCGTCGACGGAAACGCACCGCGTTTCCGCAGCCGGTGAAACGCCGCACACGGCGGCGAATACACAACGCACCCCACACCCGCGGTGGCCGCTCGCACGGCTCGGCTACCTCTACGCCACATCGGTGGGATTTGTGTGGGGTTCCATCTGGAGCACTGGCCGTGTGGAGCGCCACGAGGGGCTGTGGGTGTTCCGTGGCATGCCGCGGTGGACGTTCGGTCGCGGCGGCAGCTGCGTCGGATCGTGCTATCTCACCCACAGCAACGTCTCACCGGCGGTGCTGCGGCACGAACTCGTGCATCGGGAGCAGTGGCGCCGGTACGGTTTCGCGATGCCGCTGCTCTATCTGCTCGCGGGACGCGATCCGCTGCGCAATCGCTTCGAGATCGAGGCCGGTCTTGAAGATGGCGGCTATGTGCGGCGGTCGGCCACGGCGAGACACCGCGCGGGCTGAGACCGCGGGAGAGCGCACTCCGCTCACAGGATGGCGGATCCGCCCCTGTGACCGAAGTTCTCCACATATCGAGGGTTCAGCCAGCACGCCCGTCTGCACAGTGGCAGCATTGGGGATGCATAGAGCAGAATGGAGGTGTGATCGAATTGACTGAACCCCAGGTGTGGACCCTCATCGGCGTGTTCGCCGCCGCGCTCGTCGGCATGATCACGTTCACCACCCAGGTGATGTGGCGCGCGATCACGGCGCAGTTCGTCTCGTTCAGGGCCGAGATGCAGGCCGAATTCAGCACGTCGCGAGCTGAGCTTGCTGCATCACGAGCCGAGGTGAGCGCTGAGCTTGCCGAGATACGGGCCGAAATCGGATCGCTGCGCACAGAGGTTCGCCACCTCGACCGCGATGTGCAGGCGATCAGCCGCCGGGTGTTTCCCGAGTAGCCGCAACGCGACCCCTACACTGGCGATATGAGCAGCGAGGCCGAGTTTCCAGGTGACGACGAGTTCCGATTCCTCGAGGGCGACGCCGCCCGAGTGCACCGCAGCGCACCGCTGCCCAAGGTCGCACGTGTCTCGGTGCCCGTCGCCGAGGGCAGGGCGCTGAGCGGGCTCCACTTCGACGCCCCCGCACCCCCAGAACTCGTCGTACTCCACGGTGCGGGCCTGAACGCTCACAGCTTCGATCCGATGCTGCTCGCTTTCGGCCGCCCGGCACTCTCGCTCGACCTTCCCGGGCACGGTCGCAGCGACTGGCGCAGCGATGCCGACTACCGGCCGCAGCTGCTCGCCGCCGATATCGTCGCGGCGCTCGACGCACTCGCGCCCGAGCCGATCACTCTTCTCGGGCACTCGCTCGGCGGGCTCGCCGCTGCGCTCGTGGCACAGGCAAGACCCCAGTTGGTGCGGCGCCTCGTGATGGTCGACATCACCCCGGGCATCACACCCGGCGGCAATGCGGGGGCGGTTGTCGAGTTCATCACCGGGCAACGCGACTACGGTTCTGTCGAGGAGATCGTTGATCGCGCGATTCGTTTCGGTATCGGCTCCGACAGGGCCGCTTTGACCCGCGGCGTCACCCTCAACACCCGTCGCCGCCCAGACGGAAGGCTCGAGTGGACGCACCACCTCGCACACCTCGAAGCGATGCCCGGCGCCACTGATGGTGATCCGCACCCCTATGCCGCGATCTGGTCGATCGTGCAGCAGCTCGCGGTGCCGGTCACGCTCGTGCGAGCGCAGCGCGGGATACTCAACGACGCCCTCGCTGCGGAGTGGCAGGAGCACCTGCCCGGCGCCGCGATCATCACCGTGCCCGGCCCGCACAATCTGCACGAGGCAGCCCCCGAGCTGCTCGCCTCGACCGTGCGCGATCTCTCACTCCCAGCCGCAATCGCAACCACCTAGGATGAACCCGTGATCTCCTCACTGCTCCCCATCGAAGGCACCTTCAATTTTCGAGATCTCGGCGGCTTCCGCGCCGACGGCGGCCACACCAAGTCGGGAACGCTCTTCCGTTCCGACGCGCTCGCCGCACTGAGCGAGAGAGGCCGCGAGCAGATTGCCGAGCTCTCTGTCACGCGGGTCATCGACCTGCGCGATGACGCCGAGCGCGGCCCGCAGCCCGATCTTGTTCCGGAGAACGCCGTTGTGGTGCCCCACCCCATCTTCCCCGACGTGACGCAGCACATTTCGGCGCAACTCGATATCTACCAGCTCACCGAAATGCTCTACCTTGAGCACGGCGACAGGCTCGCCTCAGCGGTGACGATGCTCGCCGAGCCCGGTGCGACAGTGTTTCACTGCACCGCCGGGAAAGACCGCACCGGCGCAGTCGCGGCGCTCACCCTCCTGGCGGTGGGGGTGGATCGCGACGATGTGATGCACGATTACGCGGCTTCGGAGCACAACCTCAGCGGCGAATGGCGGGCGAAGAATCTCGAGCTCATCAAGCACCTCGGCATCGAGGTCACCCCTGAGCTTGAGCAGTTGCTCGTCGCAACGCCGCTTGCAGCGATCGAGCGCGCGCTCCACGCCGTCGACGAGCGCTTCGGTTCGGTGCGCGACTATCTGCGCGTCAACGACGTCACCGACGCAACCATCGAACGGCTGCACGCGCAGCTCGTCGAGTAGCGGCAGCGCTCAGCTGTCGACGCGGAGCCCCCGGAGAATCGCATCGCGCAGGTCTTCGGGGGCGCAGTTCTCGCGCTCTTCTTCGCAGGCGCGGCGCACCACCTCGGTGAGGCGAATGCAGACCGTCTCCTCGTCGCGGCAACCGGGGCAATTCTCGAGGTGCTCGCGGATCGGCGCCGACTCTTCAGCGCAGAGCTCTCCGCGCAGCAGCTCGTAGAGGTTGGCCTTGGCCTTCTCGCAACCGCAATCGCTCATCGCGTCGCTCCCTCTTCTGTGTTCTTGGTCTTCGTACGGCCGGCCGGCTTCTTCGTCGCACTTCCTGCCGCATTGAGTCCAACGCCCTGCTCGCGCGCGTATTCCCCAAGGGTCTTGCGCAGGCGCGTGCGGCCCCGATGCAGGCGGCTCATCACGGTGCCGATGGGCACTTCGGCAATGTCGGCGATCTCCTGGTAGCTGAATCCTTCGAC
This sequence comes from Leucobacter sp. VD1, assembly GCF_037150695.1. Lineage (NCBI taxonomy): Bacteria > Bacillati > Actinomycetota > Actinomycetes > Micrococcales > Microbacteriaceae > Leucobacter > Leucobacter sp. VD1. Next base: position 506,724 of record NZ_JBBCPO010000001.1, on the reverse strand, counting down.
GTCGGCGAGGTAGACCGCGATACGGAAATCCTCTGGCAGCGCATTGAGTGCTTCGCTCACCACCGCATCAGGCGTGCGGTCGATGGCCTCCGCTTCGGCGGAACGTGCCGACATTGCGGTGGCTGATTCTGCGCCGCCCAGCTGCCAGTCCTCGAGTTCGTCGACAGCCCCGAGATACGGTTCCCGCTGCCGTTTACGGTACGTGTTGATGTAGCTGTTCGTCATGATCCGATACAGCCAGGCCTTGAGATTGGTGCCCTCCTGAAACGACGCGAACGCCGAGAACGCCTTCAGGTAGGTCTCCTGCACCAGGTCTTGCGCATCTTGCGGGTTGCGGGTCATCTTCATCGCTGCCCCGTACAACTGGTCGAGCAGCGGCAGCGCCTCCTGGGTGAAGCGCTGCTCCAGGACCGGCTTGTCGTCGTGCGCCGTGGTGTCAGTCACACCCACGATCCTACGCCTCCCCGCCTGAACCCCGCCCGCACCCCGCCACCCCACCCTCGCGCGCCCCCGTTCTCTCCCCCGTACTCCCCCTCCCAGGCCCCGATCCCACCCCCGACCACCGCAGCTCAGGGCGTGGAGGGAAGCAAGGCTGGAGGGAGAGAGGGGCACGCATGGCGGCGGGGCTGCGCGGTAGACTCGGGGCGATGCTTGAAGCAAAGATGAACCAGGGCAAGGACGGCGACGAGGCCCGCTCGGGCGAAGGCCCGGGCGAGGCTGCTGCACTCTGGGCTGCGCCTGTTGCCGCGGGTGCGCTTGAGGCCCGGGTCGCACTTCCGGGATCGAAGTCGTTGACGGGTCGCGAGCTGATCCTTGCTGCGCTTGCGGATGGGCCTGGCGTGCTGCGCGCTCCTCTGCACTCGCGTGATTCCGCGCTCATGATCGAGGCCCTGCGCGCACTCGGCACGGGCATTGAGGAGGTGCCGTCGCGCAGCGGCACCGATCTGCGCGTGGTACCGGCCACCGAGCTAATGGGGTCGACCAGCATCGGCTGCGGGCTTGCCGGCACTGTGATGCGTTTCGTGCCGCCGGTAGCGGCGCTCGCGCTCGGCCCTGTGGCGTTCGACGGTGATCCGTACGCTCGGAAGCGGCCGATGCGCCCGGTGCTCGACGCGCTGCGCGCGCTCGGTGCCGACATTGCCGATGAGGGGCGCGGCGCGCTTCCGTTCACGGTGCACGGCAGCGGATCGCTGCGCGGTGGCCGGGTTGAGCTCGATGCCTCGCTGTCGAGCCAGTTCGTCTCTGCACTGCTGCTCTCGGGCGCGCGCTTCGAGGAGGGCGTGCACGTGGTGCACACCGGCGAGCGGTTGCCGAGCCTGCCGCACATCGAGATGACGATCGAAACCTTGCGGGCGCGCGGCGTCGAGGTCGCCTCCCCCGCCTCCGGCGAGTGGGTGGTGGCGCCCGGCCCAATCCGCGCCCGTGATGTGACCATCGAACCTGATCTGTCGAACGCTGCCCCGTTCCTGGCTGCCGCAGCCGCTGTGGGCGGCCGGGTTACCGTGCCCGGCTGGCCGTCAGCGACGACGCAGGTGGGCGATCAGCTGCGTGCGCTGCTGCCCGCGTTCGGTGCGGAGGCGAGCCTCGCCGCTGACGGTTCGCTCACGGTGTCCGGTGACGGCAGGCTCCGCGGGGTGCGTTTGCATGTACCTGAGGCCGGGGAGCTTGCTCCCACGCTGGTGGGGCTTGCGGCGCTCGCTGCGCACGGCTCCGACGGCAGCGACGGCGAGGCCAGCGAGATTACGGGCATCGGCCATATCCGCCACCACGAAACCGACCGCATCGCCGCGCTCGTCGCCGAGATCAACGGGCTCGGCGGTCGAGCGCGCGAGCTTTCCGACGGGATCGCGATCGACCCGGCCCCCCTGCACGGCGGGCTGTGGCGCAGTTACGCCGATCACCGCATGGCGACGACGGGCGCGCTGATCGGTTTGCGTGTGCCGGGCGTCGAGGTGGAGGACATCGCTTCGACGTCGAAAACGCTGCCGCAGTTTTCCGAGCTGTGGCGGCGCATGCTCGGTCTCGCGCCCGAGGCCGGCGGAGAGCTCGGCCTGGCCGCCCGCACCGTCGAGACCTCCGAGGCCGGCGATCCTCCTCACAGCAGCTTCGTCTTCCCCGATATGAGAGATCTGCTGCGGTAATGAGCTGGCTGATCCCCGACGACGACGAAGACGGCCCGTACGCCGAGTACGCCGATCACGCGGTGCGCCAGCGCCCCAATCCGAAGGCGAACCGGCCGCGCACGAAGCGGCGGCCCGAACACGGCGATGCCGTGGTCGGTATGGTGACGGCGGTGGATCGCGGTCGCTACACGGCGCTCGTCGCCCGCGGAGCCGACCCTGCCGATCCTGCCGAACGAGTTGTTGTTGCGGCTCGCGCCCGCGAGTTGCGCCGCACGCCCATTGTGATCGGCGATCGGGTGCAGCTTGTGGGCGACACCAGCGGCAACGAGGGCTCGCTCGCCAGGATTGTGAGCATTGAGGATCGTCGCACGCTGTTGCGCCGCAGCGCCGACGACAGTGACACCGTTGAGCGGGTGATGGTGGCGAACGCCGACCAAATGCTGATCGTGGTGGCGGCGGCGAACCCTGAGCCGCGGGTGCGTCTCGTAGATCGCTACCTGGTGGCGGCGTACGATGCCGGGATCCGCCCCCTGCTGTGCATCACGAAGACCGACCTTGCCGACCCTGAGCCGTTTCTCGCGTACTTCTCGGCACTTGAGGTGCCCGTGTTCCGGTCGCGTCCGGGCGCGTGGCCGCTCGCCGAGATTCGCGCCTCGCTTGCGGGTCGCACCACGGTGTTCGTTGGCCATTCTGGTGTGGGTAAGTCGACGCTCATCAACGAACTCGTGCCGGAGGCGGGCCGCGCGACGGGGCACGTCAACGAGGTAACGGGGCGCGGGCGCCACACGTCCTCCTCGTCGGTGGCGTATCGTGCCGATACGCCGGGCTGCCCTGGCGGCGACAGCGGTTGGGTGATTGACACGCCGGGCGTGCGTTCCTTCGGCCTGGGCCATGTCACAAGCGAGGGCATTCTGCGCGGTTTCACCGATCTCGCCGACATCATTGACGCCTGCCCGCGCGGCTGCACGCACCTGGAGGATGCCCCCGATTGCGAGCTCGATGCTGCTGTGGCTGACGGCCGGCTCGACGCCGGTGGTGCGGCGCGTGTGGAGTCGCTGCGACGCCTCCTGAAGTAGCGCGACTAGGCTGGAAGCATGACCGAACGCGTGATTCTCGAGCCCACCCAGCCCGCCCCCGACTTCTCGCTCCTCGATCAGGATGGCGTGCGCCGCTCGCTCAGCGATTTTCGCGGTGAGCAGGTGGTGTTGTTCTTCATTCCTGAGGCGATGACGCCCGCCTGCACGAAGGAGTCGTGCGAGTTTCAGGAGTCGTCGGCATCGCTCGCGGCGGCTGGCTACCGGGTGCTGGGCGTGTCGCGTGATGCTGTGGAGCGGCTGCGCCGCTTCGCCGACCGCGACGGCCTGGAGTACCCGTTCCTCAGCGACCCCGACGCTGCGGTGCATCGCGCCTACGGCGCCTACGGCACCAAGAACAGCTACGGTCGCATCGTCGAGGGTGTGATCCGTTCCACCTTCGTGATCGACGCGGAAGGGCGGATCGCCCACGCGCTGTACAACGTGAAGGCCACCGGGCATGTCGCGCGGGTGCGCAAGCTGCTCGGGCTTGACGCGGCCTGAATGATGCGGTGGGGGCGGATCATGATCCGCTCCCCCACCTGCAGGATCGAGTTGCTACTGCCCCTCGCCCGGGTCTGCGCCTGGCTGCAGCGTGGGCCGGGCCAAGATCGAGGCCGCGAACCCTGCGAGGGCGAGTGCGATGAGTGCGAAGCCCAGCCACCAGGGTCCGATGCTGAGTTGCAGGCAGCCGGTGCCTGCGGCGAACAGCAGCACCTGCATGGTGAGCGATGATGCGCGCACCCAGCTGGCGCGTGATTTGGCGGCACCGATGAGGGTGACGGCTACCCAGGCGAAAGCCAAGGCCGCAGTGACAATGAGGCTGAGATTTTGCAGCGGATCGCCTCCGGGGGCGAACGCGCCGACAAGGGTGACGCCGAGCACCCAGACCATGAGTGCGGTTTCGGCTGCCAGCAGCGCCCCCAGCGCCCGCCAGGCAATTTGGGACCGCGGGTGATCAGCAGGTGACGAGGGCATTTCGGGCCTCTTTCCAATCAATTGCAAATACACTATTGATTTGCTTCTACATCCGTGAAACTATATATTCCGTCGAGTTTCGCGCACACTGACGTGAGCATTCTCAGCCACGTTTCAGATAGTTACGGCGCGAGATTCCAGGCAACAGCCTCCAGTGTATTTCGTGTGCGTGCGTTTACAAATGGAGGACACACATGGATTGGCGCGAGAAGGCTGCTTGCCTCACCGTAGACCCGGAGCTTTTCTTCCCGGTCGGCAACACTGGGCCTGCTGTTGAGCAGATCGAGCGCGCAAAGTCGGTTTGCGCTCGCTGCACGGTGACCGAGATGTGCCTGCAGTACGCGATGGACACCGGTCAGGATTCCGGCGTCTGGGGTGGCCTCAGCGAGGATGAGCGCCGCGCCCTGAAGCGCCGCGCCGCTCGCGCGCGCCGCGCCTCCTAATCCCCCCGGCGGCTTTCGAGCTCGCCGTGACAGCCCCCGCTTCGCCGATAGTGTCGGCGGATCGGGGGCTGTCGTAGTTTCGGAGCTCGTGCGGCGGGCTGGCTCTGCATCGAGAACGCACTGTCGTATTGCGATCCCAGACGCATGACGGCCCGGGTTCAACTGAACCCGGGCCGTCAAGGAGGCGTCACTGCAGGCACCGTACAGGTGCCTGCAGTGGCACGATTGGGAGCGGCTAGTCGGTTCCGGAGTCGAAGGCGGCCGACAGGCCGAGCGCGTCGCTCTCCTCATCGATGCCGCCGACCGCGTCGGCGATCTCCGCGGCTCCGCCGACTTCGAGTTCGCCCACGAGTTCGGCGGTTGCGCCGCCGACAAGCCCGAGCTGCGCGTACTGCTCGAGGCGCGCACGCGAGTCGGCGATGTCGAGGTTGCGCATGGTGAGCTGGCCGATGCGATCTTCAGGGCCGAAGGCGGCACCCACGGTGCGCTCCATCGACAGCTTCTCGGGGTGGTAGCTGAGGTTGGGGCCGGTGGTGTTGAGGATCGTGTAGTCGTCGCCGCGGCGCAGTCGCACGGTGACCTCGCCGGTGATCGCGGAACCGACCCAGCGCTGCAGCGCTTCGCGCAGCATCAGCGACTCGGGGTCGAGCCAGCGGCCCTCGTACATGAGGCGACCGAGCTTGCGGCCGTCGGTGTGGTACGAGGCGAGCGTGTTCTCGTTGTGGATCGCGTTGACGAGGCGTTCGTAGGTGATGTGCAGCAGCGCCATACCGGGAGCCTCGTAGATGCCGCGCGACTTCGCCTCGATGATGCGGTTCTCGATCTGGTCGCTGGCACCGAGGCCGTGACGGCCGCCGATCGCGTTCGCCTCGTAGACGAGTGCCACCGGGTCGTCGAACTCGACGCCGTTGATCGCGACGGGGCGGCCGGCCTCGAAGCGCACCGATACCTCCTCGGTGGCCACCTCGACGTCTTCACGCCAGGCAGCGACGCCCATGATGGGCTCGACGATGTCGAGGCCGGCGTCGAGGAACTCGAGCTTCTTGGCTTCGTGGGTGGCGCCCCAGATGTTGGCGTCGGTCGAATACGCCTTTTCGGTGGAGTCGCGGTAGGGGTAGCCGTGGGCGACAAGCCACTCGCTCATCTCCTGGCGGCCGCCGAGCTCTTCGACGAACTGCTTGTCAAGCCAGGGCTTGTAGATGCGCAGCGCCGGGTTGGCCATGAGGCCGTAGCGGTAGAAGCGCTCGATGTCGTTGCCCTTGTAGGTGGAGCCGTCGCCCCAGATGTCGACGCCATCTTCTTTCATGGCGCGCACCAGCAGCGTGCCGGTGACGGCACGGCCGAGCGGCGTGGTGTTGAAGTAGGTCTTGCCGCCCGAACGCACATTGAAGGCGCCGGTCTGCAGGGCAACGAAACCCTCTTCGACGAGTGCGCGCTTCGCGTCCACGTGACGCGCGATCTCGGCGCCGTACTCCTTGGCGCGACCGGCGACACCGTCGATGTCGGGCTCATCGTACTGGCCGATATCGGCGGTGTACGTGCAGGGGATGGCACCGTTCTCGCGCATCCAAGCGACCGCGCACGAGGTATCGAGACCACCGGAGAATGCAATGCCGACGCGTTCGCCGACAGGCAGGGAAGAAAGCACCTTAGACATGCTTCCCATCCTACTGGGCCGAAGGGGTGAGCCTCGTTCGCTGCAGTGCCCGGCCCGAGGCGCACGCGTTCCGGGCCCACCCCGAACCCGGCATCGGGCCAGACCGCGATCCGCCCTCGGCTCTGAGCGGCCCGCGATCTCCCGCTCAGATCAGCCCGAGCCGCCGCACCTCGTCGCGCTCCGCGACCAGCTCCGCCACCGACGCATCGATGCGCTGCTGGGAGAACTCGTCGACGCTGAGCCCCTCGACGATCTGCCAATCGCCACCGCGCGACACGACGGGGAACGACGAAACCAGCCCTTCAGGCACGCCATACTCACCGTGCGACACGACCGCAGCGCTTGTGCGCCGTTCGGCACCGTTCGCAGCGGTGCCAGTGCCCAGCACCCAGTCGCGCACATGCTCGATCGCGGCGTTTGCTGCCGACGCGACCGAAGAACCGCCCCGCACCTCGATGATCTCGGCACCGCGCTTCGCGACTCTGTCGATGTAGGCGCCGCGCGCCCACGCCCGGTCGACGACGTCGAGCGCCGACCGGCCGCGAATGGTGGCGTGGCTGAGATCGGGGTACTGGGTGGCCGAATGGTTGCCCCAAATGGTCACCCCGTCGATCTCGCCCACCGTCGCGCCCGCTTCTGCGGCGAGCAGCCCCACGGCTCTGTTGTGATCGAGGCGAGTGAGGGCGGTGAAGCGTTCAGCCGGCACATCGGGGGCATGCTGCTGGGCAATGAGCGCGTTGGTGTTGGCGGGGTTGCCAACCACGATCACCCTGATGTCGTCGGCCGCGTGCGCACCGATCGCGCGCCCCTGCGGCCCGAAAATAGCGCCGTTCGCTTCGAGCAGGTCACCGCGCTCCATACCGGCGGTGCGAGGGCGCGAGCCGATGAGCATCGCCACATTCGCGCCATCGAAGGCTGCGACTGGGTCATCGAAGACGTCGACTCCTGCAAGCGTCGGGAAGGCACAGTCGGTCAGTTCGAGCGCGGCGCCCTCAGCCGCACGCATGCCCTGCGGGATTTCGAGCAGACGCAGGGTGACCGGTTGCTCGGTGCTGAGCATGTCACCGGCGGCGATTCTGAACAGCGCGGCGTAGCCGATCTGCCCGCCGGCGCCCGTGAGGGTGATGGTGATGGGCTGTGCGTGAGTGGTCACTGCGTCTCCTTCATCTCTGGCTGCGGATCGCGGCTGCTGATCGCGGCTGCTGATCGCGGCTGCTGAGCCGTCGGCACGGCACTTGCGCCCGGGCGGCAACTACCGCCCAGGCTGCCGGGGTCAGCGCACGTCGAAGCTGCGGGGGTCGGGCCCGTAGTTGGTGCCCGCCTCCAACGAGTCGATGGCTTCAAGTTCGGTGCCGTTGAGCTCGAAGTCGAAAATGTCGGCGTTCTCGATCATGCGCTCCCGGCGCCCGGTCTTCGGGAAGATAATGCGGCCCTGCTGCAGGTGCCAGCGCAGCACCACCTGGGCGGGGGTCTTGCCGTGGCGCTCAGCCGCAGCGACCACCTCGGGGCGTTCGAAGAGGTCGGTCTTGCCCTGGGCGAGCGGACCCCACGCTTCGACTGCGATGCCGTGCTGGGCGCAGAACGCGGTGAGTTCGCGGCGCTGATGCAGCGGGTGCAACTCGATCTGGTTGGCCGCGGGCACCACACCGGTCGCGTCGATCACCTGCTGCAGGTGCTCGATCTCGAAGTTGGAGACGCCGATCGCCGAGGCGCGGCCGGTCTCCGCGATGTCGATAAGGCCGCGCCACGCAGTGAGGGCGCTGCCCTCGAACATCGGAACGGGCCAGTGCACGAGATACAGGTCGACACGGTCGAGACCGAGCTTGTCGAGGCTCTTCTCGAAGGCATCGGCGGCGTGCTCGTGGTCGTTGTTCCAGAGCTTGGTGGTGATGAAAAGCTCATCACGGGGAATGCCACTCGCCGCAATCGCGCGCCCCACCTCTGCCTCGTTGTCGTAGATGCGCGCGGTATCGATGTGGCGGTAGCCCACCTCCAGCGCGTCAGAGACGACCCGCTCGGCCTCACCGGGTTCGACGAGGAAGACGCCGAGGCCCAGCTGCGGGATCTCGGTTCCATTGCTGAGGGTGAGGTTCGGGGTGTCGAGCGCAGCCATGATTCTCCTTCGGTACCTGGCGGATGTGCGCTCAGTCTACGGGCCGCCTCTGACACTGAGGCGAGCACGCACGCTCCCACACGGGATAATGGTGGGATCATGACGCAGCCCCGCATCGAATTTCCAGCGGATCTCCCCGTCTCGCAGATGCGCGAGGAGATCGAGACGGCGATCCGCGACAATCAAGTGGTCATCGTGGCGGGCGAGACGGGCTCGGGCAAAACCACCCAGCTGCCCAAGATCGCCCTCGCTCTCGGCCGCGAGCGCATCGCCCACACGCAGCCGCGCCGTATCGCCGCCCGCACGATCGCCGAGCGCATCGCTGAAGAGCTGGGCTCCGAACTCGGCGGCCTCGTCGGCTATCAGGTGCGGTTCACCGACAAGGTTTCTGAGGATACGCGGATCCGCCTCATGACCGACGGCATTCTGCTGAACGCGATCCACCGCGATCGCGAGCTGCGCGCCTACGACACGATCATCATCGACGAAGCACACGAGCGGTCGCTGAACATCGACTTCCTGCTCGGCTACCTGCAAACCCTCCTCCCCCGCCGCCCCGACCTGAAGGTGATCATCACCTCGGCCACGATCGACCCAGAATCGTTCGCGAAGCACTTCGCCGACCCGCGAACCAAGCGCCCTGCGCCCATCATCGAAGTGTCAGGCCGCACCTACCCCGTCGAAATCAGGTACCGGCCACTCATCGAAAACATCGAGCGGCCCGATCCCAAGAACGGCCCACCGAAAGTCGTGACAGTCGAACGCGACCTCTTCGACGCCATCGGCGACGCCGTCGAAGAGCTCGGCCGCGAAGATCGCGGCGATGTGCTCGTGTTCCTGAGCGGCGAAGCCGAGATCCGCGACGCCGCCGACGCGCTGCGCGGCCGCCTCGGCGCGAACCGTGCGAACCCCGTCGAGATCCTGCCCCTGTACGGCAGGCTCAGCGCGGCCGAACAGCACCGCGTCTTCGAGCGCCCGAGCGGGGCGCACGCAGCAGCGCGCCGCATCGTGCTCGCCACGAACGTCGCCGAAACCTCGCTCACCGTGCCCGGCATCCGCTACGTCATCGACGCCGGCACCGCACGCATCTCCCGATACTCGGCGCGCAGCAAAGTGCAGCGCCTCCCCATCGAAGCCGTCTCACAGGCGAGCGCCAACCAGCGTTCGGGCCGCTCCGGCCGCACCAGCCCAGGCATCGCGATCCGCCTCTACTCAGAAGAAGACTTCGAGAGCCGGCCCGCCTTCACCGAGCCCGAGATCCGTCGCACCGGCCTCGCCTCAGTGATTCTGCAGATGCTGTCGCTCGACCTCGGCGACATCGCCAAGTTCCCATTTCTCACCCCGCCCGACCAGCGCGGCATCGCCGACGGGCTCGGCCTGCTCACCGAGCTGGGCGCCGTCGAAGCAGCCGGGCGCGGCGGAGCCCGCGAGGCTCGCGGCAGGGGCCGGGCCGGAAAGACTGGCGGATCCGCCACCCACCGCATCACGAAGATCGGCCGCGAGCTGGCCCGTCTGCCCATCGAGCCACGCTTCGCCCGGATGGTCATCGAGGCGCGGCGGCACGAGGTGGTGCCGCAGGTGCTCGCTATCGTGGCGGGCCTCACGATCCAGGACGTGCGCGAACGGCCGCAAGAGCAGCGTGCGCAGGCCGATCAGATGCACGCCCGCTTCGCCGACCCGCAGGGCGACCTCATGACCCTGCTCAACCTCTGGAACTACCTGCAGGAGCAGCAGCGCGAGCTGTCATCGAGCGCGTTCCGGCGGCTGTGCAAGGCCGAATACCTCAACTTTCTGCGCGTGCGCGAGTGGATGGATCTCAACAGGCAGCTCGCGCGCATCGCCGGCGTGAAAGGCGGGGCACCGCGCACCCGATCACAGGCCGCCGGCGCGGCTGAGGGCGCAGCTGACAGCAGCGGCGGATCCGCCTCAGCCTCCGGCGAAGCGATTCACCGCGCGATCCTCGCCGGTCTGCTCTCTCAGCTCGGCGTGCGCGACGACCGGCAGGATCGCAGCGCGCCCGCGCGAGGTCGTGGTGTCGCTGGCGCCGTCAAGCGCAAGCCCGCTCAGGAGTATCTCGGATCGCGCGGCACCCGCTTCGTGCTGTACCCGGGATCAGTGCTCGCCAAGAAGCCGCCAGAGGTGGTGATGAGCGTCGAACTCGTCGAAACCTCCCGGCTCTTCGCTCGCTCGAACGCGGTGGTCGACCCGGCCTGGGCTGAAGAGCTCGCAGGCCCGCTCGCCAAGCGGCAGGTCTCCGAACCGCACTGGGAGAAGAAGCAGGGCGCCGCAGTCGCCTACGAGCGGGTCACCCTCTTCGGCGTGCCCATCGTAGACCGCCGCCGTGTGCAGCTCGCCCGCTTCGACAGGGAGCACGCGCGTGAGCTGTTCATTCGTCACGCCCTCGTCGACGGCGAATGGGATTCGCCGCAGGCCTTCGACCGCGCCAACCGGCAGCTGCGGCGCGAACTGGAACAGCTCGAAGAGCGCACCAGGCGCCGCGACCTCGTGAGCGACGAAGAGGCTGTCTACGATTTCTACGACGCCCGCATTCCCGCCGATATCGTCTCGACCCGCAGCTTCGAAGGGTGGTGGAAGGAGGCGCAGCGCACGCAGCCGAAGCTGCTCACCATGCGCCGTGAAGACCTCATTGAGGGCGAGGCCGCCGACGTCGACGAGAGCGAGTTTCCGCGCCAGTGGCGCCACGGCGACCAGACGCTGCGCTTGAAATACCGCTTCGACCCCACCGCCGACGACGACGGTGTCACCGTGAACGTGCCACTGCCGCTGCTGCCCCGCCTCGAACGCGGCGACTTCGAAAAGCTCGTGCCCGGGCTGCGGCAGGAACTCGTCACCGCACTCATCAAAACCCTGCCGAAGGCGATCCGCAAACACGTGGTGCCCGCCGCCGACTGGGCGCGCAGCCTCCTCGAAACCGTCGAACCGAAACTTGCCGAGGCCGGCGGGGCTACCGGGGCCGGAGATGCGCCGTCGCTGCTGCAGTTGCTCGCCGATGAGATCCGCCGCCGCACCAGCGTGCCAGTATCACCCAGCGACTTCGACCCGTCGCGGCTACCCGCCCACCTCACACCCACTTTCCGCGTGGTCGACGGCCGCGGGCGCACCATCGGCGCAGGCAAAGACCTCGCCGCGCTGCAGGCCGCGCACAAGGATCGCGCAACGCAGGGCGTCGCGAAAGTGGCTGCCGCGGCACTGCCCAAAAGCGACCTCGAACGCCGCGGCTCAACGAGCTGGGACTTCGGCGAACTGCCCCGCCACGTCGACACCGCCTACGCGAAAGGCCGCGGATCGGGCGGCGGCGTGGTGCGCGCCTACCCCGCCATCGTCGACAGGCGCACCGGCGTCGACCTCGTGCTCGTCGCCGACGAAACCGAGCAGGCCCACCTGTCGCGGCGAGGGATCCGCCGACTCATCGCGCTGAGCTCACCCTCCCCCGCCAGCTACATCCGCGACCACCTCTCTAACCAGGAGAAGCTGCTGCTCGGCGCCGGCCCGTACCGCTCACTCGACGCCGCCATCGCCGACGTCTCGCTTGCAGTCGCCGACGGCGCGATCCGCCGCCACGCCCCCGACGGGCTGGTGTGGTCTGAGGCCGTATTCGAGCGAATCGCGAACGACTATGCGCGCTCCCTCATCGACGACATCTACGGCGCGATCGCGCTCACCGCGCGAGTGATCGACGGGGCGCGGCTCGCCCGCAAAGCCATCGACGGCGCCAAGACGATCCAGGTGCTCGGCCAGGTCGCCGATGCGGCAGCGCAGGTGGACCGACTGGTGTGGGCCGCTGGGGGCGCTGGAGGTGCTGCTGCCGGCGACGGTTTCGTGTCGCGCACGGGCCTCACCCAGCTGGCGCGCCTGCCCGTCTACCTCGAAGCCGTGCAGCTGCGCATGCGCGGCCTCACCGAGAACGCGGGGCGCGACCGAGCCTGGCAGAACGAAGTGGATCGCGCGCTCGCACTGTTCGAGCAGGCCGGCGGGTCGATCCCACTGCCGATAACAGCCCCCGAACACCTCGTGCGCGCGCGCTGGCTCATCGAAGAACTGCGAGTGAGCCTCTTCGCGCAGCAACTGCGCACCGCCGAACCGGTCTCCCTGCAGCGCATCCAGAAACTCCTGCGGGAAGCGTAGCGGCGGGCGCGCCCGCGCGCCCGCGCGGCCCGCGGCGGGCGGCGGGCGGTCCGCGGCCCGCTACTGCTGCGCCGACTCCACGAGCAGGCGGCGGGCCTCATGCACGAGCTCGGGCTCGGTGATGAGGTCGTAGCGGGTGGCGACCATCTGCATCACCGAGGAGAAGTCGCGGCGGTTACGGTTCATGGCGTACGACAGCACACCGAAGAGCATGCCGAAACCGGCACCGATGACCACGGCCGAGATGAACACGCCGAAGATGGCAGCGTTGTCCGGCTGGAAGATGAAGAGCAGCAACCCCAGGAAAAGACCCAGGTAGGCACCCGAAAGCGCCCCCATGAGGGCGACGCGCCCGTAGCTGAGCCGACCGGTGACGCGCTCGACACTGCGCACATCATTGCCGACGATGCTGATGCGCTGCACGGGGAAGCTGGCGCGGGCGAGCACGTCGACGGCGTGCTTCGCGTCTTCGTAACGGTCGTAGGTGGAGACGATCTCACCCTGCGGGATCTCGGGCATCAGCGGTGCGCGCGAGGAAGAGAGGGGGCCGGGAGTAGTCATACCGTCTATTCTCTCACTGCAGGCCCCGCCACCACTACGCTAGAGGGTGTGAGTACTATGCGGGTCTTCGTCGGGCGCCTCGCCGGGCGCGGAGTGTTCGATCCTGTGGGCGACAGGATCGGCAAAGTGCGCGACGTGCTCGTGGTGTTCCGCGCCGCGGGCACCCCGCGCGTGGTGGGCTTAATCGTCGAGATTCCCGGTAAGCGGCGCGTGTTCGTGCCGATCGGCAGGGTCACCTCGATTGGTTCCGGCCAGGTCATCACGACGGGTCTCATCAATGTGCGCCGCTTCGAGCAGCGCGGCGGCGAAACGCGCATGATCGCGGAGATCATTGGCCGCGACGTGCAGCTCGCAGCGGATCGCCCTGGCGGCGCCCCACTGTCGGCGCGCATCGAGGATGCAGCGATTGAGCGCACACGCACGGGCGAGTGGGTAGTGTCAGAGGTCTTCCTGCGGCTGCCGAAACCCGCGGCACCCTTCAGTCGCGGCGATTCGCGGATCGTGCGCTGGTCGGATCTGGTGCTGCCGAGTTCGAGTGAGTCGGCGCAGTCAGCAGAGCTGCTCATTCAGACCATGGTCGATCTGAAGCCCGCCGACCTCGCCGAGGCGCTACTCGAGCTGCCGCAGCCTCGCATGCTCGAGGTGATCGGTGAGCTCGCAGACGAGCGGGTTGCCGACGCGCTCGAAGAGATGAGTGAGCAGGATCAGCTGGCGCTGCTCGCACAGTTGCCCCCCGATCGCACCGCAGACGTGCTCGATCGCATGGAGCCCGACGACGCCGCCGACCTCATCTCGGCGCTGCCCACGGCGAAGGGCGAAGAGCTGCTCGACCTGATGGAGCCCGAAGAGGCTGAGGACGTGCGCCGCCTTCTCGAATACGATGCCGACACTGCCGGCGGTCTCATGAGCCCGGCCCCGATCGTGCTCTCCGGTGAGTCGAGCGTCGCCGAGGGCTTGGCGATGATCCGCCGCGCCGAGATCCCGCCCGCGATGGCGTCGGCGGTGTACGTCACTCATCCCCCGTATGAGACGCCCACGGGCGAGTACATCGGCATGGCACATTTCCAGCGCATGCTGCGCTTTCCCCCGCACGAGCGACTGGTGGCACTGATCGACACCGAAATCGAACCGGTGACGGTCGATGCGAGCGCCGCTGAGGTGTCGCGTCGTATCGCGAGCTACGACCTGGTGGCGATCCCCGTGGTTGACGGGCAGCACCGGCTGGTGGGTGTGGTGACCGTTGACGATGTGCTCGATCATCTGCTGCCAGACGACTGGCGTCACGCCGACGATGAGCCGCAGGGTGGACGGCGATGAGCCTGTTCAAGCGAGATCCGGGCCTCGACGCTCCGCTCTCTGCCAGCACGCGCAGCGGCAGGAGCGGGTCGGGCAATGAGCGTTTCGGGCGGTGGACCGAGAGCATCGCCCGCGGTATGGGTACGCCGTGGTTCCTGCTGATTCTCTCGCTGATCTGTGTGGCGTGGTTGGCGTGGAATACCTGGGGCCCTGAGAGCTGGCGTTTCGATTCGGCGGCTCTGGGTTTCACGGCGCTCACGCTGATCCTGTCGTTGCAGGCGTCGTATGCTGCGCCGATGATCCTGCTCGCGCAGAACCGTCAAGACGACCGCGATCGCGTGCAGATGGAGCAGGATCGGCAGCGCGCTGAGCGTAATCTCGCCGACACCGAGTTTCTGGCGCGTGAGGTGGTGGCGCTGCGGATCGCGTTGAAGGATCTGCCCGATCGTGATTTCATCCGTGCGGAGCTGCGCTCGTTGCTTGCCGAGTTGGAGGCTGAACGCGAGGAGGCTTCGGTGCAGAACGATCCTGGTCCCGAGGCACCGCTCCCCCAGCCTGCTGCAGGCGAGACCGCTGAGGATCGCGATGCCGACACCCGCTGAGGCTGCGGTGCTCGCCGCGCTCGATGGGGTGCGGGATCCCGAGATCATGCGGCCCATCACCGAGCTCGGCATGGTGCGCGAGGTGCGGGTTGATGAGGCCGGCCAGGCGACGGTGTCGATTCTGCTCACCATCGCCGGCTGCCCGGCTGCCCGCCGCATCGAGGCCGATACGCTTGCGGCAGCTGAGTCGGCGCCCGGGGTTTCCTCCGCCACTGTCGAGGTGGGCGTGATGTCGCCTGCTGAACGTCGCGCCTTCGTGGAGCGGGTGCGCGGCGACCGCGGCGCACGACCGCAGCAGTTCGGCCCGGACTCGCTGACGCGCGTGATCGCGGTCACGAGCGGCAAGGGCGGGGTGGGCAAGTCGTCGCTCACCGCCGGTCTCGCGGTCGCGCTCGCGCAGGAGGGGCTGTCGGTGGGCCTCGTTGACGCTGACGTGTTCGGCTTCTCGATCCCCGGTATTCTGGGGCTCAGCCGCGACGGGCGCACCGAGCAGCCGACGCGCCTCGACGACATGATTCTGCCGCCGGTGGCGCACGGTGTGAAGACGGTGTCGATCGGTATGTTTTTGGGCGATGCGGATCCGCGCACCACGGCGGTGTCGTGGCGCGGGCCGATGTTGCACCGCACCATCGAACAGTTCTTGCGCGATGTGTGGTTCGGTGATCTCGATGTGCTGCTGCTCGATCTGCCGCCCGGCACCGGAGATATTGCGATCAGCGTGGGCCAGCTGCTGCCGAACGCCGAAGTGCTCGTGGTGACGACGCCGCAGGAGGCCGCCGCCGATGTGGCGGTGCGCAGCGCGCTGGTGGCGCGCCAAACGGGGCAGCGCGTCATCGGCGTCGTCGAGAACATGGCTGGACTGGTGCAGCCTGACGGCAGCGTTGTTGAGATTTTCGGCAGCGGCGGCGGGCGTTTGGTGGCGGATCGGCTCAGCGACGACGAGCACGGCCAGGTGCCGCTGCTCGGCAGTGTGCCCCTGAGCCCAGCATTTCGTGAGGGCGGCGACCGTGGCGAACCTGCGGTGCTGTCAATGCCCGGCGACCCCGCGGCGGCGGCAGTGATCCGTGTGGCGCGCACCATCGCGGCACAGGGCCGCGGGCTCGCAGGCAGGTCGCTCGGGATCGCTCCGCGCTGAGCGGATCAGCGCCGTGCGCGGCGCGATCCGCCCCCCATGATCGGCAGCGAGCTACACGCATCCGTTCGCAACAGCGATCCGCCTCACCGCGCACAGGAAATCGGCAACTCTGCGTATCACCGCACCGTGAGGGTCTCGTCAACGGGGCGCGGCCGCGCGAACAGGAAGCCCTGGAAGGCGTCTACGCCGAGATCGCGCAGCTTCTGAAACTGTGCCTCCGTTTCGACGCCTTCGGCGACGACCTGCAACTCGAAGGTGCGCCCCAACTGCACAATGGTGCGGGCGATAGCCGCCGACTGCTCATCGTCGCCAACCGATGACACGAACGACCTATCGATCTTGATCTGTTGCACGGGCAGGTGGCGCAGGTAACTCAGCGAGGAGTAGCCGGTGCCGAAATCGTCGAGCGAGGAAAGCACGCCCTCCGCCCGCAGCAAGGACAGCAGCCTGATGGTGCGGTCGAGATCGGTGTGCAGCACGCTCTCGGTCAGCTCAAGCTTCAGGCTGCCGGGGGTGATGCAGTGACGGGTGATGATGTCTCGCACGCGCTCGGCGAAGTCTTCGACGCGCAGCTGCCGCTCGCTCAGGTTCACTGAGAAGGTGAGGTGCTTGCGTTCGGGGTCGCTCTTCCAGGCGGCGAGCACGCGACAGGCCTCTTCGAGCACCCACTCGCCGATCTCGACGATGATGCCGGTCTGCTCGGCGAGCGGGATGAAATCTCCGGGCGGCACGAGCCCCCGCTCAGGGCTGAGCCAACGGATCAAGCCCTCCTCGCCGATCACACGACGGTCACGATCGACAATCGGCTGCGCGAAAAGACGCAGCTCGCGCTGCTCGATGCCACGTCGCAACTGAGAAACAAGATGCACCCGCTGCTGCGCCTCATCGAGCATGCTCTGACGGAAGTGCCGCAGGCGCCGCTGCCCGCCGGCGCGGCGAGCCCGCTTCCTGGCGATGTCAGCGCATTTGATCACCTCGTGGGGGTCAGCAGTCTCGATGTAGCCGTCGGCACTTGCCGCGTCGCCGTTCTCTTCGGCCTGGCGGTGCTGCCGCACCCCCGGCGCGGCCCAGAGCACATAGCCGACACTCGCAGAAGCATCGACAACCACTCCCGAGCCGAGATCGACAGGGCCGCTGAGCAGCGCAAGCACCCGGTGCACCACCTCCGCAGCCTGCTGCTCGGCAAGGTAGTGATCATTGCCGATACGGGGCAGCAGAATGCCGAAGGTGTTCGAGCCGATCCTGGCGACGCTCAGCCCCTCACCGGCCAGACCGGTGAGCTTCTGCGCTGCATCGAGCAGCAGGCGGTCCCCCACCTCGTAGCCGAAGGCGTCGTTGACGACAGAGAGGTCGTCAACGCTTGCCGCGATAAAACCACTGAACTCGCACCCCGGTTTCCGCAGCATCACACCATCGATCACTCTCAGCATCGATGCCCGGTTCGACAGCCCCGTCGCCCGGTCCCAATAAGCGAGCCTATTCGCCTGCTCCTCGGCAAGATGGCGCTGCGTCTCCTCGGTGCGGATCGCAACATAGCGCTGCGGCCGACCGTCGTCATCGAGCAGCGGAATGATGGTGGTGTCGACCCAGTACTCACTGCCATCTTTCGCGCGATTGCAGATCTCGTTCTTCCAGACTTCGCCGCGTCCGATGACGCGCCACATCTCTTTGAAGAACTCACGCGGATGGCGACCGGAGTTGATGATGCTGTGGGTGCGACCGATCAGCTCATCCCTCGAATACTTCGATATCTCGCAGAAGCGGTCATTGACATGCAAGATGATGCCTCGCCGATCGGTGACCGCGACGATTGAGAAGTTATTGAGGGCTGCGATGATCTCGCTGAACTCGCTATCCGAAGCGCTGAACTGCTCTCGCAGCTCGGTGCCGGCAGCTTTCGGGGCGGCGCCCGATGCGCTCACGTGGCCTCCTCGTCATAGTGGAGCCCCCCTGGTGGTGCATCTGCTGCGGCATCAGCGGTTCCCGAGACCGCCCGCCGGTTCTGGGCCGCCTCAGCAACCCGCGTACGGCGCGCAGCAGCACGCGCCTCACGTTCATCTTCAACGAGCGCGTCACGGATGATGCGACGCGGATCGTACTGCCTCGGGTCGAGCTGTTTCCAGTCGACCTCATCGAACTCCGGCCCCATTTCGTCGCGCAGACGCTCCTTGGCGCCGTCGGCCATGCGCTTTGCCCCGCGCACGAACTCTCCGAGCTTCTTGGCATAGACCGGCAACCGGTCGGGACCCAGCACAAACAAGGCGATCACCATGATCACCAGAATTTTGTCTATCGTGAGCCCCATCGAGAACTATCGTACCTCTCGGAAGCTCCGGGCGAGGTAGCGATACGCTAGAACACATCGGCGCGAGGATGCCGCAGCACACCGGAGGAGAACGTGAGCAAACTCGAACGCAACTGGCAGTATGCCGAGCAATACCCCGGCGAGACCGATGCGATCGTGCGCGCACGCCGCCTCTCGCTCGAACTCGGCATCGAGCCCGTCAGCCGATCCACCGCCGCACATCTCTCTGCGCTGACCGCACTCACCCGCGCTCACGCCATCTGCGAGGTCGGCACCGGCGTGGGGGTGAGCGGGCTCGCACTACTGCGCTACACCGCAGACGCTACCCTCACCTCGATCGAAATCGAGCCGGAGCACCTGCGCGAAGCGCGCACCGTGTTCGCAGAGGCAGGAGTGCCCTCCTCGCGACTGCGCCTGATCGAGGGCGATGCCCGACACGTCATGCCCCGTCTGAACCTCGGCGCTTATGACCTGGTGCTGCTCGATGCCGAGCCACAGGCGCTGCTCGAACACTTCGAACACGCCCTCGGCATCGTACGGCCCGGCGGCTGCATCGTAGTGCCGGGAGTTTTCGCCCACGGCCGCGTGCCCGACCCGGCGGCCCGCGACGAGGCAACTGTCGCCTGCCGCGACCTGCTCGCCCTCGTTGCCGAGTCGCCCGCCATCGCACCGATGCTCTCCCCCGCTGGCGACGGCGTGCTCACGCTCGTACGTCTCGACGGCTGACGGCGCGGTATTCGGCGTTTCACACCTGTGACGTCATCGCGAGGCCGCGTCGGCGCAGCTGCGGTAGACAGCGAAGAGCCCCGGGAATCCTAAGATTCCCGGGGCTCTTGCTCTAGCTTCTGCGCCTCAGTGTCTAGCCGTCGAGCACTGCCGACAGCACGTCGCGCAGCTCAGTGGCTTCCTGATCGTTGACCGACACCACGAGACGGCCGCCGCCTTCAAGCGGCACGCGCACGACGATCAGCCGACTCTCACGAACCGCCTCCATGGGTCCGTCCCCAGTCCTCGGTTTCATTGCAGCCATGACGCCTCCTCGAAAGTTATGGTTGATGTCCAGTTTATCGGGCCACCCCAGACAAGGGCCAACCCGCGGACGTTGGATTACGCTTCTGCGGTCTGCAACCAGGCGCGCAGCGCCCGCTCGGTGAACTCGATCTGACTCACCGGCACCCGCTCGTCGTCGGCGTGCGCGAGCAGCGCGTCGCCGGGGCCGAAGTTGACGGCGGGGATGCCGAGGGCCGAGAAGCGGGCCACATCGGTCCACCCGAACTTCGCTGTGGGCTCGACGCCGACGGCAGCGACGAAGCGCTGCGCGAGCGGCGCGTCGAGGCCGGGCCTGGCGCCGGGCGCAAGGTCGACGATCTCAACCTCGTCTGCATCGGCGAAGAAGTCGCGCACCAGCTGCGCGGCCTCTTCGGTGGAGCGGCTGGGGGCGAAGCGGTAGTTCACCTCGAAGCTGCAGCGATCGGGGATCACGTTGCCGGCAACGCCGCCCTCGATGCGCACCGCGTTGAGACCTTCGCGGTATTCGAGGCCGTCGACGACGATGCGCTCGGCCTCGAACCGCGCGAGCTTGTCGAGCAGAGCACCGGACCGCTGAATCGCGTTCACGCCCATCCAGCTGCGCGCGGAGTGGGCGCGCTTGCCGTGCGTCGTGACCCGTGCGCGGAGTGTGCCGTTGCAGCCGCCCTCGATGGTGCCGTTGGAGGGCTCGCCGAGGATCGCGAAGTCGGCGTCGAAGAGCTGGGGGTGGTTGCGCATGGCTCGCCCAAGGCCGCTCAGCTCCGACGCGACCTCCTCGTGGTCGTACCAGATCCAGGTGAGGTCGACGGCGGGCTCGGTGAGCTCGACGGCGAGGGCGAGCTGCACGGCGACGCCGGCTTTCATGTCGACGGTGCCGCGGCCCCAGATCATCGTCTCCCCCGTCGCGGGGTCGGTCTCGTCGCGCACGGGCAGGTTGTTGTTGATGGGCACCGTGTCGAGGTGGCCGGCGATTGCGACACGACGCTCGCGGCCCAGCTCGGTGCGCGCAACGATGGTGTCCCCGTCTCGGGTGATCTGCAGATGGGGGGCGCGCTCGCGCAGCATGTTCTCGATGGCATCGGCGATGAGCCGTTCGTCGCCCGATACCGAGGGGATATCGCACAGCTGGCGGGTGAGTTCGACGGCGCCGAGGGCCGGGTCGAGGCGGGCAGCGGAGGCGGGGAGCGGATCGGCATTCACCCGACCCAGCCTAACGGTAGCCTAGATCTCATGACTGACTCCCGCTTTGCATGGTCCGCCGGTATCGCCACCACCGCTGCCGACGGCACGGTTCTTGACGCTTGGTTCCCTTCGCCCACGCTGGGCAAGCGGCCGGCGGATCGCGATCGTTGGATCGCCCCCGCCGAGCTGGAGGAGCTCGCGGGCTCCGATGAGCTGCGCGGTGTGGACCTGCGCCCCGTGAACGTGGAGATCGATCTTGATGCGGCCCCGGCCTTCACGGAGGATGCCTACCTGCGTCTGCACCTGCTCTCCCACTGCCTCGTGCGCCCCAACAGCATCAACCTCGACGGCATCTTCGGCAAGCTGCCGAACGTGGCGTGGACCACTGCCGGCCCGATGCTGCCCGAGGTCTACGCCGCCCGCCTGCCGCAGCTGAAGCGCGCGGGCATCACCGCTGTGGGGCTCGACAAGTTCCCCCGCCTCACCGACTACGTGGTGCCTGAGGGTGTGCGCATTGCCGATGCGTCGCGGGTGCGCCTCGGCGCGCACCTCGCCCCTGGCACCACCGTGATGCACGAGGGCTTCGTGAATTTCAACGCGGGCACGCTGGGTGCGTCGATGGTTGAGGGGCGCATCTCGCAGGGCGTGGTCGTGGGCGACGGTTCCGATATCGGGGGCGGTGCTTCGATCATGGGCACGCTCTCGGGCGGCGGCACTCAGCGGATCACGATCGGCGAGCGGGCGCTGCTTGGCGCGAACTCGGGCATCGGCATCTCACTGGGCGATGACAGCGTTGTCGAGGCGGGTCTGTATGTGACGGCCGGCACCAAGGTGATGCTGCCCAAGGGTACGGCGCAGTCGGGCGGCGAGCCTGTCGAGGTGAAGGCCGTTGAGCTGTCGGGGCTGCCGCAGCTGCTGTTCCGCCGCAACTCGCGCAGCGGCGGTGTCGAGGCGCTGCCGCGCGAGGGCGCCGGCATCGAACTCAATTCCGAGCTGCACGCGTAGCTCGCCGCGCCCGGCGGCCCACTGACCCGTCGTGCGCCCGTCGAGTCGGCCTCCCCGTATCGAGTCGGCCCAGAATTCGCGTGAATCCTGGGCCGACTCGATACACAGGGGCCGACTCGATTCGCAGAGGGCGGGATGCTACTCGGCGGGGGTTTCTTCGGCGGGGGCCTCGGTGGGAATCTCTTCGGCGGGGGTTCCGGCCTGGGTCTGGGCGAGCTCTGCGGCGTTGAGCACGAGCGGGCCCGCGTTGACGATCACGTCGGCAGCGGGGCGGTAGATCACGGCGAGTTCGGCCTCGGGGAAGATCAGCACCTTGTCTCCCTTCTTCGTCTTCGCGAAGAAGGCCTGCGAGGCGAGCGACTTCGCGTCTTCGACGGTGGCGATGGTGGCCTCTTCGTCGGGCAGCAGCATGAGCTTTCCCGCGCGCTGCACGACCTGCTTCGCGCTCTCCGACTGCGCGGCCTCTGCGGCTGCGGGGTCGCGCAGCTGCTGCAGCTGCGCGAACTGCACGGCGACGAGCGTGCCGAGACCGAGCACCAGCACCACGCCCAGCGAGATGAGCACGAGCATCGGGCGCTGCATGCCGCTCCGAGTCGCCCCGTTCCGCGCCGATGATCCCTTCGAGCCAGGCTTCTTCCAGCCGCGGCGCTCACTGGCGCGGAATCCCTCGCTGTCACTCATATTCGCAATTCTCCTCAACTTCCAATCAGTCTGCTGAGATCGTATCGTGTCGCGAAGTGGGGTGCGGATCCACACCTCAGACAGCTCGTCGCCTCAGCGCACACTCGAACACCGCCCCTCACCGAGGTCACCCGTGTGGTCGTTATGCGCACCGACTAACAGCCATACGAGTGACCTCGATGTACCGGCGCGGCGCACGACCCGGGCAAGCCAGGCAAGCCGGCATCAAGTCAGGCATACGTAGGAGGCTCCCCGCCGAGCTCTGCGAGCTCGGCGGGGAGCCTCCTACGTGATCAGCCGATCAGCGACCCAGGTGGCGCTCCGGCGCACCCGTGTACAGCTGCTGAGGGCGGCCGATCTTGGTCTGTACGTCGTCGCGGGCCTCGCGCCACTGGGCGATCCAGCCGGGCAGACGACCGATAGCGAACAGCACCGTGAACATGCGCGTGGGGAAGCCCATCGCCTTGTAGATCACGCCGGTGTAGAAGTCGACGTTCGGGTAGAGCTTGCGCTCCTTGAAGTAGTCGTCTTCGAGCGCGATCTGCTCAAGCTCCTGCGCAAGGCCGAGCAGCGGATCGTTGACGCCCAGCTCTTCGAGCACGCGGCTGGCGCTCTCCTTCACAATGCGGGCCCGCGGATCGTAGTTCTTGTAGACGCGGTGCCCGAAGCCCATCAGCTTGACGCCGTCTTCCTTGCGCTTAACCTTCTCCACGAAGGTTTCGACGCTTTGCCCGGAGTCGCGGATCTGGGCGAGCATATCGAGCACGGCCTCGTTCGCGCCGCCATGCAGCGGGCCCGAGAGCGCGTTGATGCCCGCCGAAACCGACGAGAACATGTTGGCGCCGGTCGAACCGACAAGGCGCACCGTCGAAGTCGAAGCGTTCTGCTCGTGATCGGCGTGCAGAATGAGCAGCTTGTCGAGCGCGTCGACCAGCACCGGGTTCATCTCGTAGTCTTCGGCCTTGTTGCCAAAGTTGAGACGCAGGAAGTTCTCGACGAAGCCGAGCGAGTTCTTGGGGTACAGGAACGCCTGACCGATCGACTTCTTGTGCGCGTACGCCGCGAGCACGGGCAGCTTCGCGAGCAGACGGATGGTGTTAACCTCGACGAACTCGGGCACCGTGGTGTCAAGCGAGCTCTCGTAGTAGGTCGACATGGTCTGCAGACCACCGGAGAGCACCGCCATCGGGTGCGCCGTGTGCGGCACGCCCTCGAAGTAGTAACGCATGTCTTCGTGCAGCAGCGTGTGACGGCGGATCTCGTCATCGAAGGCCGCGAGCTCGTCGGAGCTGGGGAGCTCACCGTAAATGAGCAGGTAGGCAACCTCGAGGAAGGTCGAGTTGCGGGCGAGCTCCTCGATCGGATAGCCGCGGTAGCGCAGCACGCCTTCTTCGCCGTCGATATAAGTGATGCCCGACTTCGTGGAGGCGGTGTTCACGAAGCCGTAGTCGAGGGCCGTGTAGCCCGTCTGCTTGGTGAGCGTGCTGAGATCGATGGCCGAGTGCCCGGCGACCGAATCGAGGATCGGGAATTCTGCCTGCCCGCCAGGGAAGGTGAGCTTGGCGGTGGCCGGGTCCTGCTGCTGAGTCGAATCGGTCACGTCGTCTCCTCGTGAGGTCTCATACGGAAAGGCATCGGGTAGACGCCTTCGTTCTTATCACCCTATCGGCTCCGTGGGAGCGAACGTGCACACCGTCGCTTCGCTGTGCCGCCACCTAGAATATCTTGACGTCGAACAAAATGCGATTCGACGGCGCGCCCGGTCAGACCCCCGAAGCCGCCTCGCGGATGCGCTGCGCCGCCGCCGCGATGGCCTCGTCGCTCGCGGTGAGGGCGAGTCGCACATGGCGGGCCGAATGAGCACCGTAAAAGTGCCCCGGCCCCACCACGATGCCGAGTGCGGCGAACTCCGCCACCGCTTCCCAGGCGTCGGCATCGCGGGTAACCCACAGGTACAGCCCCGCTTCGCTCCCCTCGACCCGGTACCCCGCTGCCTCGAGCGCGGGCCGCAGCACCTCGCGTCGCGCGCGGTAGCGCTCGCGCTGCTCTGCGACATGCGTTTCGTCTGCGAGCGCGGCCACCATCGCGGCCTGCACCGGTGCCGGCGTCATCAGCCCGGCATGTTTGCGTACGGTCAGCAGGCGGTCGATGAGTTCAGGATCGCCGGCCACGAATGCGGCACGGTAACCCGCAAGATTCGACTGCTTGCTGAGCGAGTACGCTGCGAGCACACCGTGGTGGTCATCGCCCACGACGCGCGGATCGAGGATCGAGGGGATCCGCTCCGCATCCCACGGCGACTCCCAACCGAACTCGGCGTAGCACTCGTCGCCGACGATCACAGCGCCAAGTTCGCGCGCCCGCGCCACGGCAGCCCGCAGCGCGTCAACGTCGAGCACGCGCCCATCGGGATTCGAGGGCGAGTTGACCCAGACCAGGCGGGTGTGTTCCGGCCACTCGGCAGGGTTGTCGGCGGCGATCGCCTCAGCGCCCACGAGCGCCGCCCCCATCGCGTAACTCGGATAGGCGATCCGGGGGAACACCACGGCTTCCTCAGGGCCCAATCCCAAGAGGAATGGCATCAGGGCGACGAGTTCTTTTGACCCCACCGTGGGCAGCACCGCGGCAGGCTCGACTGCCACACCGCGACGCTGCGCGAACCACTCAGCGATCGCCTCGCGCAGCCCGGCAGTGCCGGCGGTAGCCGGGTAGCCATGCGCGTCAGTGGCTGCGGCGAGCGCGTCGCGCACGCTCTGCGGTGCCGGATCGACGGGCGATCCCACCGAGAGGTTCAGCGCTCCGCCCGGGTGGCCGGCCGCCTGCTCGGCGTAGGGCGCCATCGCGTCCCAGGGGTATTCGGGAAGCGGGCCGCGCATGCGACTACTCGCCCTGCGGCGGCAGCGCCGCGATGATCGGGTGATCGAAGTCGTAGACACCGACCTTCGCCGCCCCGCCGGGCGAGCCGATCTCGTCGAAGAACTCGACGTTGGCCTTGTAGTAGTCGGCCCACTCCTCGGGGAGGTCATCTTCGTAGTAGATGGCCTCGACGGGGCAGACCGGCTCGCACGCACCGCAGTCGACGCACTCGTCGGGGTGAATGTAGAGCGAACGTTCGCCCTCGTAGATGCAGTCGACCGGGCACTCATCGACGCAGGCACGATCCTTCACGTCGACGCACGGAAGAGCGATCACATAGGTCACGATGCCCCTACCTTTCGTTGCACTCCATCAGGCCGCGGCGCTCGCCACGGCGGTCGAACGGCGATGGATCACCATTCGCCTCAGCCGACCGTCTTCACTCGGCTCGTAACGCACCTATCCTATCCCCCGCCGGGTCGCCGCCCTGGCCTGCCGCGCTCAGAGATCGAAGGAGTCGCGTGTGGGAATCTCAGTGGTGACGGTGGGCAGATCGGGGTACAGCGGCGGCAGCACACCGGTGTCGCCCTCGCGCGGCAGCATGCCGGCCGAAAGCCCACGGAACGGGCCGAGATCGGGGCCCTGGTTAGCAAGGGCCACCTCCTGGCGCACGCCGGGTGCGATCTCGACGCGCTCACCGCGCACGGTCACCGCAACGGGCTCCTCACCCTC
This sequence comes from Leucobacter sp. VD1, assembly GCF_037150695.1. Lineage (NCBI taxonomy): Bacteria > Bacillati > Actinomycetota > Actinomycetes > Micrococcales > Microbacteriaceae > Leucobacter > Leucobacter sp. VD1. The sequence continues at coordinate 480,807 of NZ_JBBCPO010000001.1, read as the reverse complement.
GATCATGTCGAAAGCGATGCGATCCTGTCGCAGCTCGACCGCGATCCGGCACCCGCGCCACACCAGTTTGAACCGCAACGCATCCCAGTGCACCGGTAGCCGCGGATCGAAGGCGAGCTGCCGCCCTGCGGAGTCGCGCATCCCTGCGAAGCCCTGCACGAGCGTCATCCAGACGCCGCCGGTGGAGGCGATATGCACCCCGTCTGCAGAGTTGCGGTGCAGATCATCGAGGTCGACGCGCAGCGCGTGCTCGAAGTAGCGGTAGGCCAGCTCGGGGTAGCCCACCTCTGCTGCGATGATCGACTGCACCACCGCCGAAAGCGTCGAATCCCCCGTGGTGAGCGCGTCGTAGTACTCGAAATCGCGCAGCTTCTCAGCTCGGGTGAACTCGTCGCCCGCGAGCAGCAGGGCCAGCACCACATCGGCCTGCTTGAGCACCTGGAAGCGGTAGATCACGAGCGGGTGGAAGTGCAGCAGCAGCGGCTTCTGCTCGGGCGGCGTCGCCGCGAGATCCCACACCTCGCGGTCAAGGAAGTGGGCGTCCTGCGGGTGGATGCCCATCTCATCCGAGTAGGGCACGCACATCGCGTCGGCCGCATCCTCCCACGCCTCCACCTCTTCGGGGGTGAGGTGCAGTCGGTCGACCAGGCCGGCGTAGACCTCCGGCGCCTCCTGTTCGAGACGGCGCACCATCTGCGCAGCGACACGCAGATTGAAGCGCGCCATAACGTTGGTGAAGAGGTTGTCGTTCACCACTGTCGTGTACTCGTCGGGCCCGGTCACCCCGTGAATGTGAAAGCGTCGCACCCCGTCGCGATCCGTGCGCCAGAACCCGAGGCTGCGCCACAGCCGCGCCGTCTCGACTGGAATGTCACATGCGCCCGACAGCAGATACTCAAAGTCACCCGTTGCGAAGACGTACCGCGCCAGCGCATAGGTGATGTCGGCGTTGATGTGATAGGCCGCGGTGCCCGCGGCGTAGTAGGCGCTCGCCTCCTCGCCGTTGATCGTGCGCCACGGGAACAGCGCACCGTCCTCATTCAGCGTGACCGCGCGGCGTCGCGCCTGATCGAGCATCCGCTCCCGCGAACGCAGCGCGTTGCGCGCCCACAGCGGCGTGGTGTAGCTCAAGAACGGCAGCACGTAGATCTCAGAATCCCAGAAGTAGTGGCCGCTGTACCCCGAGCCTGTCAGCCCCTTCGCGGGGATCCCGCGCCCGTCGGCGCGCGCCGCAGCCTGAGCAAGCTGGAACAGATTCCAGCGGATCGCCTGCTGCACACCCGGCTCCCCCTCGACCTGCACGTCGCTGCGATCCCAAAACGCGTCAAGGAACTCACGCTGACGCTGCCACCGCAGCTCAGCGGGTTCCGTGGCGACCTTCGCGAGCGTGTGCACGCAGCGGTCGAGCAGTTCCTCCGGGCCCGCCGTCGCCGAGGAGTGGTAGGCCGCCGTCTTCACGAGCCGCACCGTGCGCCCCTGCCTGGCGGTGCCCTGGAACAGGTGCCGCACCCGATCCGATGAGGTCTCGACGCGGGTCTGCCACTCGCTCGCGTCGCCCCCGTCGAAGTCGTGGTCGACCCCCACTCCCATCGTCATGCCCGAATCGTGCACCCGGTAGCTCAGCACGCTGCGGCCGCCCTCGTGACGGGCGGGGCCGGGGTCGAGGATCCGTTCCTCCGTCAGCTGCTCGCTCTTGCGGGGATCCGCGATGCCCGTGGCCTCCTTCTCGGCACGCACGCGCCGCAGATCCTGCCGGTTGATGATGAGGCTGGAGATGGTGAGATCCGCGTCGGCATCGAGCACCGTGACGCGCATCTCGATCGTCGCGAGGTGCCGTGACGCGAACGACACCATGCGCCGCGTCTCCACACGCACCCGCTTGCCCGTGGGGGTCAGCCACAGCAGCGTGCGGGTGAGGGTGCCCGCGCGCAGATCGAGCACGCGCTGCACATCGAGAATCTCTGACGATTCGAGGTTGAGCCGCTCATCATCAACATAGATGCGGATCGTCTTCACATCGGGCGCGTTCACGATTGTCTGCCCGTGCTCGGCAAAACCGTAGGCGTTTTCGGCGTGGCGGATCCGCCACGTCTCATGCAGACCGTTGATGAAGGTGCCGTGACTGCCGAGCGGCAGCCCCTCCTCATGATTGCCGCGCAGACCCAGATAGCCATTCGCCAGCGAGAACAGGGTCTCATCCTCAGCCGCGAGCGAACCATCGATGCCGCGCACCACCAGCCGCCACGGATCCTCGCCGAAATCGCGGTGCAGATCCTCAACGGGAATGTCGAAGAGTTCAGGGGTCATCGCACCAGCTCCTCAAGATCGGCAACCACGAGATCTGCACCCGCCTCAGTAAGCATCGCTGCACCAGCGCCGCGATCCACCCCCACCACTAGGCCGAAGCGTCCCGCGCGCGCCGCAGCGACACCCGAGGCGGCATCCTCGAACACGGCAGTGCGCTCCGGGTCGGCACCCAGCAGCTCAGCACCCCACAGGAAGGTGTCTGGCGCGGGCTTCCCCGGCAACCCTTCACGCTCGGCAACAACCCCGTCGACCACGGCTTCGAAACGATCCCGCAGCCCCGCTGCACGCAGCACCGCCTCCGCATTGCGCGAGCTCGACACCACCGCAAGCGGGCGACCCAGCCCGGCCAGCCTGTCGAGCAGCCGCAGCGACCCGGGGTACGGGGCAATGCCGTCACGCTGCAGCACCTCGGTGAACACCCGATTCTTGCGGTTGCCCACTCCGATCACGCTGCCGAAGCCGTCATCTCCGGGCTCACCCTCGGGCAGCACGATGCCGCGCGCCCGCAACAGGGCCGCCACCCCCTCGAAGCGGGGCCGGCCGTCGAGCGATTCGTAGTAGTCGCTCTCGCGGTACGGCGCCTGCCCCAGTGCCGAGAACAAGCTGTTGAAGGTTTCGGCCCAGGCCCGCATGTGCAGTTCGACTGTCGGCGTGATGACCCCGTCAAGGTCAAACAGATAGGCGTCGTATCGGTCGATCAAGCGAATTGCCCTCCCGGAAACTACTTCTGCGACCCCGCCAGCAGCGCCTGTACGAAGTATCGCTGGAATGCGAAAAACACTACCAGTCTCGACATGAAGGCTACGGGGTGACCTCCGTGCCGATGCCGCGCTCCGTGAAAATCTCGAGCAGCACCGAATGCGGTTCGCGACCGTCAATGATCGCGGCCTTCGGCACGCCGCCGCGCACCGCATCAAGGCAGGCACGCATCTTCGGGATCATGCCGCTCTCGAGCGAGGGCAGCAGCTGCTCAAGCTCGCTCGTCGTGATGCTCGACACGAGAGAGTCGCGGTCGGGCCAGTTCGCGTAGAGGCCAGCAACATCGGTGAGAATGACAAGCTTCTCGGCACCGAGCGCCGCCGCGAGCGCAGACGCGGCAGCATCAGCGTTCACATTGAGCGAGTCGCCGGGGTGATCGACATCCGGCGCGATCGACGACACCACCGGGATCAGACCGGCTTCGAGCAGCGCCAGCACCGGCTCGGGACGCACATCGATCACATCGCCGACCAGCCCCAAATCGACACGCTCACCATCGACGTCGACAGGTGGGCGGCGGCGGCCGATGAACAGCCCCGCATCCTCACCAGTGGTGCCCGCGGCGAGCGGCCCGTGCGCGTTGATCTCGTCGACGAGCTCGGGGTTCACCTTGCCGGTGAGCACCATGCGCACCACGTCCATCGTCTCAGGCGTCGTGACGCGGTAGCCGCCCTTGAACTCACTCTCGATGCCGAGCCGCGCCAGCATCGCGTTGATCTGCGGGCCACCGCCGTGCACCACGACAGGCATGATGCCGGTGTGCCGCAGATACACAACATCCTCGGCGAACGCCGCCATCAGGGCGTCGTCGATCATCGCATTGCCGCCGAACTTGATCACCATGATCTTGCCGCGGAACTTCTTCAGCCACGGCAGCGACTCGATGAGCACCTGGGCCTTGCCTGCAGCCTGCTCGTGGTCGAGGGTTCTCGTGGTGGTGGTCATGCGCTGCCTAACTTGAGTACGCCGAGTTCTCGTGCACGTATTCGTGCGTGAGATCGTTGGTGCGGATCGTAGCCGTGTGATCGCCTGAGAAGAGATCGATCTCGACGTGCGTGCGGCGAGGCGTCAGATCGCACTCCTCGACGGGGCGATCGGGGCCGCCGGCGTGGCAGAGGCGCACTCCGTTGAAGCTCACGTCGACTTGATAGGGGTCGAAGGCCGCCTCGGTGGTGCCGATCGCGGCGAGCACGCGGCCCCAGTTCGGGTCGTTGCCGAAAATCGCCGCCTTGAACAGGTTGTTGCGAGCCACCGAACGGCCCACCTCGAGCGCGTCGGCCACGCTCGCAGCGCCACGCACCTCGATGTCGATGTCGTGGCTCGCCCCCTCAGCGTCGGCCTGGAGCTGTGCGGCGAGACTGTCGCAGACCGCAGCGAGGGCATTGGCGAAGGTTTCCTCTTCGGGCACCACGCCTGAAGCGCCGCTGGCGAGCAGCGTCACCTGATCGTTCGTCGACATGCAGCCGTCGCTGTCGAGCCTGTCGAAACTCGCGCCAGTGGCACGGCGCAGCGCCCGGTCGAGCGCGTCATCGTCGAGCAGCGCATCGGTGGTGATCACCACGAGCATTGTGGCGAGGCCCGGCGCGAGCATTCCGGCGCCCTTCGCCATCGCGCCGATGGTCCAGCCGTCGCCCGTGTGCACGGCGGTCTTTTCGACTGAGTCGGTGGTGAGGATCGCGGCGGGCGCCGTGGTGTCGTCGGCGGCGAGCGCGGCGACGAGCGCGGGCACATTGTTCACGATCTTGTCGCGAAAGGCCTGGTCGCCGGTGCCGATGAGACCCGTGGAGCAGACGAGGATCTGCTCGGCGTCGACGGTGTCGGTATCGAGCTGAGCCGCGCCGAGCGCAGCGGCGACGGCCTCAGCCGTGAGCCTGGTGGTCTCGTAGCCGAAGTCGCCGGTGAAGCAGTTCGCACCACCCGAGTTGAGGATGATGGCGCGTGCGGGGCCGTTCTGCGCGACCTTGCGGCTCCACAGAATGGGGTTCGCCTGCGCGCGGTTACTCGTGAACACCACGGCAGAAGCTCGCTCGGGCCCGTTGTTGACGACGAGGGCGAGGTCGGGCTTGCCGGTGCTCTTCAGGCCGACGGCGATGCCCGCCGAGGCAAAGCCCTGGGGTGCGGTGACGCTCACTATTGCTCCTTCTGCTGCTGCGCTGATGTGTGTTGGCCGGCTCTGCAAGCGAGCCTCGCAAGGTCGCGACCCTGTTGCCCGCTCAGAATCCCGCCGAACGGCTGATATTGCATGCGGATCGCGGGGTGCTCGTGCGAAACCCGCCTTTCGGCGCGGTTGATGGTCACGGGGCGACGCCGTTCACCGACAGGCCAGTGGTCTCGGGGATGCCGAGGGCGATGTTCGCCGACTGGATCGCGGCGCCAGCGGTGCCCTTCGCGAGATTGTCGAGGGCGGCCACCACCACCACGCGACCCGCTGCCTCATCGACCGCGAGGCCCATGAGGCAGGTATTGGCGCCGAGCGTGTCGGCGGTGCGCGGAAAGACCCCCTCGGGCAACAGCTGCACGAAGGGCTCGGCGGTGTAGGCATCTTCCCAGGCGCTGCGCACCTGCTGTGCGGTGACGCCGGGGGCAAGCCGGGCGGTCGAGGTCGCGAGAATCCCACGGCTCATCGGCACGAGCACGGGCGTGAAGCTGATGCTGGGTTCGACCGCGGCGCCCGCCCCGCGCAGCGCCTGCCGAATCTCCGGGATGTGCCGGTGCGTGCCGCCGACGGCGTAGGGGTTCGCGGTGCCCATCAGCTCGGCACCCAGCAAGTGTGTTTTCGCGGCCTTTCCTGCGCCGCTCGGCCCCACGGCGAGCACGCTCACAATGTCGCGCGGCTCAATGACACCGGCGGCGATACCGGGAGCGAGCGACAAGGCCACCGTCGAGGCGTTGCAGCCGGGTGCCGCGATGCGCGTCGCAGCTGCGAGATATTCGCGCTGGCGTGTCCAGATCGGGGTGCCGTCTGCCGCGAGCTCGGCTTTGATGAGCTCGGGCACTCCGTACTCCCAGGCGCCGTGGTGTTCGCCGCCGTAGAACGCAGCCCAGTCGGCGGCGTCGGTGAGGCGGTGATCGGCGCCGCAGTCGATGACGAGCCGCACATCGCGCAGTTGCGCGGTGAGCGCCCCCGAGGCGCCATGCGGCAGGGCGAAAAAGACGACATCGTGGCCGTCGAGCACTGCCGGCTCGGTCGGCTGGAGCACGAGGTGCGCCAGTGAGCGCAGATGCGGCTGCGATTCGATGAGCGGGCGCCCCGCTGTGGAGTGCCCCGTGACCGTGCGAATCTCAAACTCAGGGTGCGCAGCCAGCAGGCGCAGCAGCTCGCCTCCGGCGTACCCGCTCGCCCCGGCCACAGCCACTGAATACGTCATCTCGCACCCTCCGTCGTTACCCGTCTATTCTGGCACCTCGCGCAGCGGCGCGCTCCGCCCTACCCGACGCTCCCCACCTTGACCGGCGCACTCAGCGCTGACCGGCGCACTCAGCGCTGCCCGGTGCGCTCCGTGCTGCCCGCAGCAGCTCAACGGTGCTTAAACTCGGCGGCGCGCTTCTCGGTGAAGGCCCGCATCCCCTCTTTCTGATCATCAGTGGCGAAGGCGGCCGCAAAGGCCTGGCGCTCGAACCGCAGCCCCTCAGCGAGCGGCGTCTCCTGCGCCACCTGCAACGCTTCCTTCGCGGCGTACACCGCCGGCAGCGACTTCGACGCAATCGTCTCCGCAGTCTGCGCGGCCTCGGCAAGCAGCTCAGCTGCGGGCACCACGCGCGACACGAGACCGGCGCGATCCGCCTCCTCGGCACCCATCATGCGGCCCGTCAGCACCATCTCGGCTGCCTTGTACTTGCCGATCGCGCGCGGCAGGCGCTGCGACCCACCGAACCCTGGCAGCACCCCCAGGTTGATCTCGGGCTGGCCGAACTTCGCGGTGTCGGCGGCAATGATGATGTCGCACATCATCGCAAGCTCGCAACCACCGCCGAGGGCGAAACCGGCGACCGCGGCGATCACGGGCGTGCGCATGCGCTCGAAGCCACCCCACCCCGGGAACGGCCCGCCCAGGAACATGTCGGCGTAGCCTTGATCCGCCATCTCCTTGATGTCGGCCCCCGCAGCGAACGCCTTTTCCGAACCTGTGATCACGATCGCGCCGATGCCGGGATCGGCATCGAAGGCGAGTGCCGCCTCGATCAGCTCACGCACCAGCGTCGAGTTGAGGGCATTGAGCGCCTCAGGCCGGTGCAGGGTGATGGTGGCAACCCGCCCCTGCGTCTCGGTCTTGATCGTCGTGTATTCGGTCATCGCTGCTCCCTTGCTCGGCTGGCCCCGTCGAGGATCCCGTTCTGGCTCCTCCCCCACGTTACCGCGGCCGCTCAGTCGGCTTCGGCGGCACGCTCCGCCGCCGCAAGCTCCTCCTTGCTCGGCACGTATCCCGCGATGTGACGTTCATCGGGTCCGTTGTAGGCGGAGAGCGGGCGGATCAGCGCATTCGAGGCCGCCTGCTCCATGATGTGCGCTGTCCAACCGGTGACGCGCGATGCGATGAAGAGCGGCGTGAAGGTGAGCGTGTCGAAGCCCATGAGGTTGTAGGCCGGGCCCGAGGGATAGTCCAGATTGGGGTAGATCCCCTTGCGCGACACGAACTCCCGTTCGAGCGCCTCGTAGAGTTCAGCAACGTCGGCGCGGTCGTAGTGCTCGACGAGCGTGTCGAGCGCCGCCTTCATCGTGGGGACGCGCGAATCGCCCTTCTTGTAGACCCGGTGCCCGAAGCCCATGATCTTACGCTTCTCGGCGAGCGCACGGTCGAGCCACGGCACCACGTTCGCGGCGTCGCCGATCTCGTTCATAATGTGCAGCACGGCCTCGTTCGCGCCGCCGTGCAGGGGCCCCTTAAGGGCGCCGATCGCGGCCACGACTGCGGAGTACAGGTCGGAAAGCGTCGAGGCGACCACCCGAGCGGTAAACGTCGACGCGTTGAAGGAGTGCTCGGCATACAGCACCATCGAGCGGTTGAAGGCGTCGACCACCGTCTCGTGGGGGTCCTCACCGAAGGTCATCCAGAGAAAGTTCGCAGCGTAGTCGAGATCGTCCCGGGGCTCCACGAGCCCCTGTCCGCGGCGGCGGCGCTGCCCGTAGGCGACGATCGCGGGCAGCACCGCGTAGAGCCGAATCGAGCGGTCAAGGTTCTGTTCGGGGCTGCCCGAGGCATCGAGCACCGAACCTGAGCCGGCCGTATCGAGGGCACCGATCACGCTCACCGCCGTACGCACCTCGTCCATCGGATGAGCTTTGAGCGGCAGCAAATCGATGGCCGCCCGCACCTCGCCGGGGAGAGCTCGGTGCTCGCGCTCGAGTGTCCGGAGCTCGGCCAGCTGATGCGGGGTCGGCAGCTCACCGTTCCAGAGCAGGTAGGCGACGGCCTCGAAGGGCTGGGTCGCGGCGAGCTCCTGCACCGGGTAGCCGCGGTACAGCAGACTGTTCGTCTCTGGGTTGACCTTCGAGACGGCGGTGACGTCGGCTACGACACCCGCGAGGCCCTTCCTGATATCGGGATCGGTCATGATGGCTCCTTTGCTCATGCTCTGCTGGGAAGTGATGCGCCCGGCGCTAGCGCTCGACCGTGAAGTTGAAGACGCTGGTGTCGAAGTGGTTGTAGCTCTCGTAGTCGATGAGCTCGTACAGCTCGGCTCGGTGCTGCATCTGGTCGAGTTTCGAGGTGAGGTGCCCCTCCTGGTTCAGTGTGTCGAGCGCCCGGCCGGTCGCGCCCATCGCGATCCGCAGCATCGATACCGGCCAGATCACGATGTTCACGCCGATATCGGCGAGTTGCTGCGAGGAGAACAGCTCGCTCTTGCCGAACTCGGTCATGTTCGCGAGGATCGGCACGTCGAGCGCCTTCCGCATCGCCTCGAACTCTTCCAGGGTGCGCATCGCCTCGGGGAAGATCGCGTCGGCGCCGGCGTCGACGAGGGCCTTCGCCCGGTCGACCGCTGCGTCAAGCCCCGCCCGGCCCTCCGCGGTGGCGCGGATGTCGGTGCGCGCCATAATGAGGAAATTCGGATCGCGGCGCGCGTCGACGGCTGCACGGATGCGCTTCGTCGCGGTGGCCTCGTCGACCACCGACTTGTTGTCGAGATGGCCGCAGCGCTTCGGGTTCACCTGATCCTCGATGTGAGTTCCGGCGAGGCCTGCGTCTTCGAGGGTCTGGATCGTGCGCGCCACGTTCATGGGCTCGCCGAAGCCGGTATCGGCGTCGACGATCGCGGGCAGTTCGGTCATGCGGGCGATCTGCTGGGACCGCCCGGCGACCTCGGTGAGCGTGGTGAGGCCGATGTCGGGCAGCCCGAGATCGGCGGAGAGCACGGCACCCGAGATGTAGACGCCGTCGAAGCCCTTGCGCTCGATGAGGCGAGCCGAGAGCGGGTTGAAGGCGCCGGGGAAACGCAGCAGTTCGCCGCTGGCGAGCCGCTCGCGGAAATGACGGCGCTTCTCGGCCGGGGTGGTGGTGGCGTACAGCATCAGAACAGCCCCTTCGGTGCGGCGGCGAGATCGATCACGCCGGGTCGTGCAATGATGTTCAGCTCGCGCACCTCGGCGGCGGTGAGTTCGGGTAGGCGCTGGACGAGGTCGAGGAAGCGGTCGATCTCGGCGGCGTCAAGCACCGGCTCGGCGAGCAGGCGGAACTTCGCGACGTACTGTTCGCGGGCGAAGGGGCGCGCGCCCAGCGGGTGGGCGTCGGCGACGGCGATCTCGTCGACGATCCTGGTGCCGTCGGCGAGCTCGATCTCGACACGACCACCGAAGGACTTCTCGTCCGGATCCTCCGAGTGGTAGCGGCGCGTCCACTCGGCGTCTTCGGCCGTGGTGATCTTGTGCCACAGCTCGACTGTGTCGGGGCGGCCTGCCCGCTCGGGGGTGTAGGAGTCGACGTGGTGCCAACCGCCGTCCTGCAGCGCGACGGCGAAGATGTACGGGATCGAGTGGTCGAGGGTCTCCCGGGAGGCCTGCGGGTCGTACTTCTGAGGGTCGTTTGCGCCGGATCCGATGACGTAGTGGGTGTGGTGGCTCGTGTGCAGCACGATGGCGGTGACGTTCGCCGGGTCGGCGAGATCGGGGCGCTCACGGTGCAGCTTGCGGGCGAGGTCGATCCAGGCCTGAGCCTGGTACTCGGCGGAGTGTTCCTTGGTGTAGCTGTCGAGGATCGCGCGCTTCGGCTCGCCTGCCGCTGGCAGCGGCACCTCGTAGGAAGCATCGGGGCCGTCGAGCATCCACGCGATGACTCCGTCTTCACCCTCGTAGATGGGGTTCGGCGAGGTCTGACCGCGCATGGCGCGGTCGACCGCCTCGACCGCCATCTTGCCCGCGAACGCGGGAGCGTGGGCCTTCCAGGTGGAGATCTCTCCCTTGCGGCTCTGGCGCGTGGCGGTCGTGGTGTGCAGGCTCTGGGCGACGGCCTGCGCGATGGTGGGGACGTCGAGGCCGAGCAGGGTGCCGATGCCTGCCGCAGCCGAGGGGCCGAGGTGGGCGACGTGGTCGATCTTGTGCTTGTGGAGGCACATCGCGCGCACGAGGTCCATCTGAATCTCGTAGCCGGTGGCGATACCGCGAATCAGCGCCGCGCCGTCGGCACCGACGTGCTGTGCAACGGCGAGGATCGGCGGGATGTTGTCGCCGGGGTGGGAGTACTCCGCGGCGAGGAAGGTGTCGTGGTAGTCGAGTTCGCGCACGGCCACACCGTTCGCCCAGGCGGCCCACTCGGGGCTCGTGAGCTTGGCGGCTGCTCCGGTCATGGGCAGGCCGAAAATCGTGGCTCCGGCTCCCCCGGTCGAGACGGGGTGCGAGAGCGCCTGGGCGCGCGCTGCGACGATCGGTGCGCGTGTGAGGGACGCGGCAGCGACAGAGGCGTTGTCGATGATGCGGTTGACGATCATGTCGACGACCTCGGGCTCGACCTCCACGGGGTCGGCTGCGACCTCGGCGATCTTCCAGGCGAGCTGCTGATCGCGGGGCAGCTCTTCTTCGCTCTTGTAGACGCGGACGTGATGGGTGACGGTCATGGCGTTCCTTCCGGGGACGGCGGATCGATCGAGTGCAGGATCGAGCTGAGGGCGTGGTGCAGGTGCACGTGGGTGGCGTGCGCGGCAAGCTCGGCGTCGCCGCGGGAGATCGCCTCGGCGATCAGGGCGTGTTCGGAGACCGATGCGGCGAGGCGGTCGCGGTTGTCGCGGGCGAGGCGACGCGCACGGGCAAGGTGGGTGCGGATCGTGCGCAGCGCACTAACGAGGTAAGCATTGTCAACGGCGGCGTCGAGTTCCGCGTCGAAGCGGGCGATAAGGGCGTAGTAGTCGTCGGCGGCGAGTGCTCCTGCCTCGGGGTGCGCGCGATCGAAGGCAGCGGCGAGCGCTGCGAAGGCGGAGCGCTCTCCACGCTGGGCGGCGAGCCGTGCCGCGGTCTCTTCGAGAGCACGGCGCGCCTCAAAGAGCGCCCGGATGTCGGCGGCGTCGAAGCCGGAGACGACAAGCACCCGGGGCGATTGCTGTCGCACGAGCCCCTCGGCCGAGAGACGGCGGATCGCCTCGCGCATCGGAGTGCGGCTCACACCGACGCGCTCGGCCTGCTCGACCTCGCCGATCACGGTACCCGGGGGCAGTGCGCCGCTCTGGATCTCCTCCAGCAGGGCCGCATAGGCCCGGTCGCTCGCGCGAATCGGCTGCTCACTCACCCCATCAGCGTATACACAAAGCGCGCATTACTGCAATCAAATGCGAGAATTTGCCATTTGTGTATACGCAAACCGGGGTGGTAGTCCTAGCCGATGAGGCTCGGCTGCAGATCGCGCAGCGTGCGCGAACGCATCATGCGAGCCACCCCGAGCGCCGCCAGCAGCACCGCAGCGACCAAGAACAGCGCCAGCTTCACAGCGTCGGCCCCCGCATGCCCCAGATCGCCGCCGTACATCAGCTGCCGCAGCCCATCAACAGCGAACGACATCGGCAAATAATGATGCAGCGCGGCCAGCGGAGCAGGCAGCGTCTGCCATGGGAATGTTCCACCCGCGGTGACCAACTGCAACACCATCAGCACCAGACCGAGGAACTGCCCGACACTGCCGAGCCACACGTTCAACGCAAGAATGATCGCCGCGAAGGTGGCTGACGCGAGCGCCATGAACGCGTACGCCGGCAACGGATGCGTCACCCCGAACCCGAGCGACCCTGCCACAATCCCGAACAGGGCCAACATCTGCACCGCGCCGAGCAGCGCAGGCGTCGCCCAGCCCGCAATCGCAACCCGCACAGGCGCGTGAAGCGCGGTAACCGCACGCCGCGAAACAGGCTTCAAGATCAGGAAGAGCGCATAAATACCGATCCACGCCGCCAGACTCACGAAGAACGGAGCAAGACCCGCGCCATACGTGCCGGCAGAGGTCACCTTCGAGGTGCGCACGTCAACTGGATCCGCAATGTTCGCAGCCTGCCGACCCCGCAACTCCTCGCTGCTATCCGGGATCTGCTCCACCCCCTGCGCAAGCCCATCACGCAACTGCGCAGTGCCATCGAGCAAGGCGCCCAGCCCCCCGTCGAGGGTCTGCGCACCAGCATCCAACTCCGCGAGACCGCTGTCGAGCCGGGCCGCCCCATCAGCCGCCGAAGCAATCCCCGAGGCCAGCTGCGGGCTCGCATCAGCGAGCGCACGGGATCCATCAGCAAGCTGCCGGGCACCCGAAGCAAGTGCGTCGAGCTGAGCGCTCGCACCCTGCACGCGATTGTTCGCCTCGCCGAGCACCGCCCCAGCGCCATTCAGCCGCTGCTCGACAGCCGCCACCACCGCAGGATCGACGCCGGCCGCGGCGAGATCCGCGACAATGGCATCACGATCAGCGGCAAGACGATCCACCGCCTGAGCACTCGCACCCGCAACCTCACGACCCAGCTGCGCCACCTGCGCGTTCCCATCAGCCACCTGCGCCGCGCCACTCGCAAGCCGCTCGCTCTGCGCTGGCAGCTGCGCCGTTGCGTCGCGCAGCTGGCCCAGCCCACTCGCAAGCTCAGACGAGCCGGCGTGAGCCTGCTGAGCGCCGTCTGCGAGGCGGTGCGCGCCATCCTGCGCCGTGGCCGCACCATCTGCGAGCTGCGCAGCCCCATCACGAGCATCCACAAGCGACACCCGGATCTCGGCCACGCCGTCGAGCATGGACCGTGCCGCCTCCTGATTCACCGACCGCACCACCTGCTGGCGGATCTGCTTCACGGCCTGCTCGCCGATCGTCGACGCCAGATAGCTGTTGGCGTCGTTCGTCGTGAGAATCACCTCGGCACGATGCGGATCATCACCGCGCGACGAACCCAGTGCCTCACTAAAATCACGGGGAAGGGTGACCGAGAAATCGTAGGCGCCATCTTCAACCCCGCGCGCAGCCTCCCGTGCCGACACCCGATGCCAGTCAAAGCTGCCATCCTCGATGAGGTTGCGGGCGACCTCGTCACCGATCGTGCGTCGCGCATCGCCCTGCTGCACCCCGACATCAGACACCACAAGTGCAACAGGCACCTGATCGAGCTTCGCGTAGGGATCCTGATTCGCCCACAGATAGAGGCCACCGTAGAGCAGCGGCACGCACATCAAGGCAACGAAGGCGATGCGGGCCATCGGTGTCGCCCACAGCCGCGAAAACTCCGAACGAATCATCTGCGGAATCTTCACGGGCGATCCTCCCCATTCGGGTGCACCTGGTGTTCCGCGGGTGTCAGTGGGTGCTGGGAGACTGGACCATCAGCACGCAGCGGGGCAACCTCGCCCGTGCCCCAACCACCGGGAGCCGCGGTGATCGCAGCTCGAGAAGCGAGACCCGCGATCACCAGAATCGCAGCCCCCCGGCTCGCCAGATCGCAAGCAATCGCCCACCACTCCGAAGGGTCACCGCCATGACGATCCGGCGACACGAGCACGAGGCCATCAGTGCCCGGTCGATCGAGTGCGAGCTCGCACAGCACCCGCACCCGTGCGCCCGGAGGGAGATCTGCCATCGGCGTGCGCGCGTGCTGCGCAACACCCAGATCTTCGAGCACACGTCGCACCGCAAACGGACCGCGGGGGCGACCCGCGAACATCAGCTCCTCAGCAACCACGTCAGCGAGGCGCACGTCACCGTGCGGCTCGCTCACCTCGGGCGCGTCGACAAGGGCCAGCCGACGCCGCAGCGCCCGCGCATCTGGGGCTCCGTCGATCGTCACCTCACCCGAGTCGGGCCGCATGCGGCCGGTGACGATGAGACCGAGCACCGTGGGCCGCTGGGCAGTCTCGGCCTCGACGAACACCGCAGTGCCCGAAGCCAAGTGCACCTCGGTAGGAGGCAAGGCCCGACCACCCGGCCCCTTGCTCACCGAACTCGCACGCACCCGCATTCGGGCTCCCTCCGACTCTTTCCACTGCACATCAGCACTCCGGAGTGTACCGCCGCCAGAACCTCTCTCCGCGCACCCCAGACGTAAGGTGCAGGTGCGAAGCCGGACTCGCAGACGCCCTCCCGTGCCGGGCCGTGTTCTACCCCCAGACCCGAGCCCCCTCCCAAAGAACCCGCCCGCCCCACCTGCAAAACCCAACCTCATCTACGGAACCCGACCCCCGCCTACAACCCGAGCCCCCCACCTGCAGAACCCGACCGGCAGACCCCGGCTTCAGAAATCGGCGATCACGATCTTCTTCATCTCCATCATGTGCGCGTAGGCATCGGGGCGCTGCATCAGCTCCCCCATGTTTGCCGGCACAATTTGCCAACTCACACCGAAGCGATCCGCAAGCCAGCCGCACTGCTCAGCCTCGGGCACCGCTGAGAGCGCCTCCCACAGAGCGTCAATCTCAGCCTGATCGTCGCACTGCACTTCGAGCGAGACCCCACAACCGAAGTCGAACGGCTGTTCAACACCCGAATCCATCACCGCGAACCACTGCCCGCCCACACGGAAATCGCCGTACATGAGCGCCTCTGCGCTCGCCGGCCCCGAGGGTACACCGTAGGGGAAGCGGCCGCCCGCCGCAGCGTCACTGAACACGGCAGTGTAGAAATCTATGGCCTCCGAGGCCCGGTTTTGCGCCCGCCCGGAGAACATGAGCGACGGGACGATGAACGGACGCGGCTCGCCTGCGGGGTCGGTGAGCATGAGCTGCCAGCTCACGCCAAAGCGATCCTGCACCCAGCCGTAGCGTCGGCTGAACGGATACTCCCCCAAATCCATGAGCACGCTGCCACCCTTGGAGAGCAGGCTCCACAGCTGGTCGAGCTGCGCCCGCGCGGCGTCTTCGTCGCCGCCAAACATGAGCGGATCGAAGTTCAGCATGAACGAGATCGACGGATTCGGCGCGAACTCGTCGCCCGCGTTGATGAGCGTCAGGCGCGTCGTGTCGGCGCGTCGCGGATCAGGGATGTCGACCGACACGGTAAGGGGCGCGCCCGCGAACTCCAGCTGGAAGTCGAGCAGGCCGCTATCCGGGTAGCGCGCCTCGACCGTCGAGCTAGCCCCCGGAAAGGCCCGCGCGTAGAAATCACCGACCTGCTCGGCGTTGCGGTTGCACCAGATGTTGGGAATGATCTTCTGAGCGGTCATGATCGCCTCCTCGCGATGGTGCTCTTCAGTATCCTCGCAACCACCGACACTGACAACGGAAAGACAGCATTCACGCGAGCTCAGCCTGCGATCCGCGCACAGCTACGATCACACGCGGCCACGATCCGCGATCCGCATCAATCAAGCACCGCCTACGATCCGCCTCAATCAAGCACCGCGGTCGCCTCGATCTCGATGAGCACATGCGGTTCAAACAGCGCCGCAACACCGATCAGCGTTGCGGGCGGCATCGGCTGCGGGATCCCGAGCTCCTGCGCAACCGCCGCGATTCCGGCCAAAAAATCATCGTGCTTCTCGGTGCGCCAATCGGTGAGGTAGAACCGCAGCCGCACCACGTCGGCGAAGCTTGCGCCCGCCCCGGCCAGGCCCGCCGCAACATTGCGCAACGCCTGCGCCACCTGGCCACTCAAATCACCGGGCGCGACCGCCGCACCCTGCGCATTCACAGACACCTGCCCGGCAACGCACACCGTGCGGCTGCCTGTGCCGACAGCCACGTGCCGAAACGGCACCTCCTGAGCCAGCCCCTCCGGGCTCAATAGTTCAACGCTCACTGCGACGCTCCTTCGCGCTCTGCCTGCGGCGCACGGCACATGCCGCACCCACCCCAGTCGTACCCGAGCACAGGCAGCATCGGCAAACATCCCACCCAGCCGTGCACCGCAGGTCAAGCCCCGAGCGCTGCACCGCAGTTGCGCAGACGCATGCGCCAGAACCACCTCAAGACGACAGTTGCCCGCGCATCTGCGACACTATCCGGGAATAGTGCCGAAGATGCGCGGGCAAGTTCGTGAGAGACCGAGAGACCAAGAGGCTCAGGATCCGCCAAGGAGCCAATCGGTGGCGGGAACCGCCCCCGGCCCCTACTCCCGCAGCTTCGCGTCGAAGGCCAGCTCAGCCGCGGCGACACCCGCGAGCTTCGCCTCGCTCGCCTCTTCGGCTTTCAGGGTGCGGTCGGCAGCGCGGAAGCGCAGCGCAAAGGTGATCGCCTTCTGCCCCTCCTCAATGCCGGTGCCGCGGTAATCGTCGACGATCCGCGCCTGTTCAAGCAGTTCGCCGGCTCCCGCCACCACAACGGCGAGCACATCACCAGCAGGCACCTCATCGGCGACCACAAGGGTGAGATCCTGCGTGGCCGCAGGGTAGCTCGACAGCGGAGCAGTCTCGGGCTCACGCGGAGCGAGCGCGATAACACGGTCAAGGTCGAGCTCGAAAGCAGCGACACGACCGGGCAGGTGATGCGCTGCCACCAGTTCAGGCAGCAGCTCACCCGCGACACCCACGGCCTCAAGACCGCCCTCGTCACCATCGGAGTCATCGGCTACGCGGATCGCCAGCTCAGCCGTGCGGCCCGGGTGGAACGCGCGATGCGCGCCCTGCGAAACCACGAGCTCCGCCGACACCGCACTGGCAACCGTGCGGGCCGCGTCGAGGGCGTCAGCCCAGTCGAAGGCGCGCGCAGCCTCGCCCGGCTGCTTGGCAACGGCTTCCCCGAGCAGCAGACCGGCGGCGCGGCGCGGCTGAGCTGGAATCGAAGCGTTCAGTTGAGCGAGCACTTCGTCGGAGGGGCGCTCGGCCAGCGGCGGCACCGTCTCGGTGCCGATCTGGCCAGCTGCGGTTGACGGTTCGAACACCGCACCGAACTCGACGAGCGCCACATCGGTCATGCCGCGCGACACATTGCGCTGCGCTGCGGTCACGAGGCCCGGCAGCAGCGAGCGGCGCAGGAACGGCGCCTCACCGTCAAGCGGGTTCGCGAGGCGCACCGCATCGACGGGAGCATCGGCGTCGATGTCAGCGGGCTCTGCGCCCGCGCCGAACGCGGTGAGCTGCGCACGCGACACGAAGGGGTAGCTCTGCACCTCGTCGAGACCGGCAGCGGTCACCACGTTCGCCGCGCGACGGCGCAGGCGCTGCTCTCGGGTGAGCCCGCGACCGGCAGGGGCGACGGGCAGTTCCGAGGGAATGCGGTCGTAGCCGACGATGCGGGCGACCTCTTCGATGAGATCTGCGGGGCGCGACAGGTCGCTGCGCCAGCTGGGCGGCGAGACGAGCAGCACACCGGGCTCCGCCAGCGAAACCTCGCAGCCGATCATCTCGATCGCGCCACGGATCTCGTCGTCGCTGTAGTCGGCGCCGAGCAGGCCATTGACGCTCGCCATCGGCAGGCGCACCTCCGGGGCCTCCCACGGTGCGACGATGTCACAGCCGAGTTCGTCGGCAGTGCCGCCGGCGAGCTCCACGAGCAGATCGACCATGCGCTGCGCTGCGGCGCGCGCCACGAGCGGATCGACGCCTCGCTCGAAGCGCTTGGACGCCTCGCTCGGCAGCTTGTGGCGGCGCGAGGAGCGCGCGATCGACACGGGGTCGAAGGTGGCTGCCTCGATGAGCACGTCGGTGGTGTGTTCGTCTGCCTTGGTGGATTCGCCGCCCATGACGCCCGCGAGGCCGATCACACCGGAGTCGTCGACGATCACGAGATCTTCGGGGTGCAGTGCGCGCTTCTGACCGTCGAGCGTCACCAGCTCTTCGCCGGCTTGCGCGCGACGCACCGTGATGCCGCCCTGCAGCTTCGCGAGGTCGTAGGCATGCAGCGGGTTACCCAGTTCAAGCATCACGTAGTTCGAGATGTCGACCTCGAGCGACAGTGAACGAATGCCCGCGAGCTGCAGGCGCGCCACCATCCACGCCGGCGTGGGGCGCGACTGGTCGATGCCGCGCACGACGCGGGTCACGAAGCCTGTCGCTCCTGCGCGCCCGCGGATGGGTGCGTCATCGGCGAGGGTGACGGGGAAGCCCGATGCGGGGGCCGGATCGCTCGCGAGCGCCGGATCGGTGAAGGCGGCCCCCGTGGCGTGAGCGTATTCACGGGCGACGCCGCGGATGGAGAAGGCGTAGCCGCGATCCGGGGTGACATTGATTTCTACAGCGGTCTGATCGATGCCGAGCAGCGCCTTCGCATCGGTGCCGGGCACGAGCTGCGCAGGGTCGAAGCCGAGGCGTGACAGCACGATGATGCCGTCGTGGTCGTCGCCGAGCGACAGCTCACGCGCCGACGCGATCATGCCGTCGGAGACGTGGCCGTAAGTCTTGCGGGCGGCGATTTCGAATCCGCCCGGCAGCACGGCGCCGGGCAGGGTCGCTACCACCTTGTCGCCCGCTTCGAAGTTGTGAGCACCGCAGACGATGCCGCGCACGTCTTCGCCGCCGTCGGCGGCACGCTCCCCCTCGGGGGCGACGCGCACCTGGCACCAATTCACGGTTTTGCCGTTGGAGTGCTCCTCGGGTTCGCGCGAGAGCACTTCGCCGACGACCACGGGGCCGGTGACATCAAATCGGCGGATCGACTCTTCCTCGAAGCCCACGCGCACGAGGTCGGCGTGCACCTGCTCCGGGGTGACGTCGTCGGGCAGCGAGACGAACTCGCCGAGCCAGCTGAGTGGAACGCGCATTAGACCAGTCCTCCGAACTGACGGTTGAAGCGAACGTC
Source organism: Leucobacter sp. VD1 (assembly GCF_037150695.1). Lineage (NCBI taxonomy): Bacteria > Bacillati > Actinomycetota > Actinomycetes > Micrococcales > Microbacteriaceae > Leucobacter > Leucobacter sp. VD1. The sequence goes on along the minus strand of NZ_JBBCPO010000001.1, from coordinate 461,633 downwards.
GCCCTCGACCATGTCTCGCATGTCGTTGAGGTCGTTGCGGAACTGCAGGGTACGTTCGATGCCCATGCCGAACGCGAAGCCCTGGTACTCCTCGGGGTCGATGCCTGCCGCGAGGAGCACCTTCGGGTCGACCATGCCGCAGCCGCCCCATTCGACCCAGCGTGCGCCGCCCTTGGCGTTGGGCTGCCACACGTCCATCTCGGCGGAGGGCTCGGTGAAGGGAAAGAAGTTGGGGCGCAGGCGGATCTTCGCCTCGTCGCCGAACATCTGCCTGGCGAAGTGTTCGAGCGTGCCGCGCAGGTGAGCCATGGTGAGGCCGCGGTCGATCGCGAGGCCCTCGATCTGCTGGAACACGGGTGTGTGCGTCGCGTCGAGTTCGTCGGTGCGGTACACGCGGCCGGGGGCCACCACATAGACGGGCAGTTCGCGTTCGAGCAGCGCACGAATCTGCACCGGCGAGGTGTGGGTGCGCAGCAGCAGGTGACGGTCGGCGGGTTCAACAAAGAAGGTGTCTTGCATGGCACGGGCGGGGTGGTCGGGGTCGAAGCCGAGGGCGTCGAAGTTGAACCACTCGTGCTCGATCTCGGGGCCTTCCGCGATCTCCCAGCCCATGCCGATGAAGATGTCGGAGGCTTCTTCCTGCAGCTGGGCGAGCGGGTGGCGGGTGCCTGCGGCACGGCGCACGGGCGCCGCGGTGACGTCGACGGTCTCGGCGACGAGACGGGCGGCTGCTTCTTGCTCGGCGAGTTCGGTCTCGCGCCCCTGGTAGGCGCCCTCGATGCGGCCGCGCGCCTGGCCCATCAGCTTGCCGGTGGCGGCTTTCTCCTCCTTGGGCACCTGACGCATGAGCGCGTTGAGCTTCGCGATGGCGGAGCCCTCACCGGCGTGCTCGGTGCGGGCGGCCTTCAGCTCTGCGACGGAGCTTGCTGCTGCGAAGGCGGCGAGGGCCGCTTCGACGGCGGCGTCGACCGCTGGCTGGGTGATCGGGTTGGACGGCTGCGGCTGCTGGGCCTCGCCCGCCCCTGCGGGGTTCGTTTCACTCGCTGACACGAGGCACCATTCTACCGGTTCAGCGGCTGGCCTTCCCCACCACTTCTACGAGCAATTCGGCGAGGGCGGCCCGGTCACCCGCCGCGTTCAGTCGGTTGAGCGCCGCGGCGAGCGCGCCGGACACCGTGACTCGGTGGCGCCGGCCGTCGATCTCGATCGTGAACGAGACCGTTTCGGGCACGGGGGCGTCGAGACCGAGGGGTTCGCCGGGTTCGTCGGGGTCGACCGGGTGGAAGCGCACTTCGGCGCCGGGAGCCAGCTGCGCGACGCGATCCAGGTCGGCGTCGATGACGGTGCCGATGACCGGGTAGCCTCCGGTGACGGGGTGGTCGGCGAGGAAGAGCACCGGCAGGCCGTTCGGCGGCACCTGCACGGAGCCACGGGTCATCCCCTCAGTGGCGAGCTCTCCCGGGCGGGAGCGGGTAAGCGGATCGCCGTCGAGTCGGAGGCCGACGCGGTTGGATCGCGGCGAGACCCGCCACGCCTGGCTGATGAAGGCAGCGCGGGCGTCGGCGGTGAACCAGTCATCGCGAGGGCCCGGCACGAAGCGCAGCACGGCGCGCCGCGCGGTCGGGGGCTGGGCGGCGGATCGGGTGAGATCCGAATCCGGGCGCGCTCCCCCCGGTTCCGGCCCGAGCGCGAGCATGTCGCCCGAGCTAAGCGGAGGCGTTCCGAGCCCCGAAAGGCTGTCGTACGCGGCGCTGCCGAGCACCTCGCGCCCCGTCGCGAGGCCGCCCTGCACGGCAAGGTAGTTTCGTAGGCCGCGCCGTGGGGCCCCGATGTGCAAGGTTTCTCCAGCGCTCAGCTCGACGGCGTCGCCGAGCGGCACGGCGCGCGGCACACTGGGTTCGGCAGATTCGACTCTGATCTCGGCCTCGGCGCCGGTCACGGCGATCCGCAGCGCGCGATGCGCCCGCAGCACGAGGCCGCCGTTCAGGTGTTCGAGTCCGGCAACGCCGGGCGCGTTGCCGACCGCGAGGTTGGCTCGCTGCAGTGCGCCGCGGTCGAGCGCGCCCGATGCGGTAACGCCAAGAGCGGCGTGGCCCTGGCGCCCAGCATCTTGCACGAGGGTGAGCAGGCCCGGGTCGAGCACGGTAAGGGCGGGCTGGGCAGCGGGTGCGGCGGGGCTTGCCTGGGCTACTGATTTCCTGAGGCGCGGATCGCGGGGTGCCTGACCGCCTGCCTCCCCCAGCGCAAGGCGCACGACTTCCCGCACTGCACGAAACCGTACTGTGTCGCCGGGCGCGACGCGGGCCGGGCGATCCTGGGCCTCGTCCCACATGCGCTCACCCGTGCGCCCGATCAGCCGCCAGCCGCCGGGCGACGCCCCCGGATAGACGGCCGAGAGGCCGCCCGCGAGTGCGACTGAACCCATTGGCACCGTGGTGCGTGGCGAGGCAAGGCGAGGCACCTCAAGACGTGGATCGCCGCCGGCGAGATAAACGAAACCCGGTGCGAATCCGCCAAAGGCCGCGCGCCACGCGGTTTCCGTGTGAGCGGCGATCACGCCGTCGTGGCCGAGCCCAGTCAGCTCGCCTACCTCGACGAGATCATCGCCGTCGTAGACCACGTCGATCGTCACCTCGTCACCGGCAGCCTCACCCGCCGAGATCCGCTCGTCGAACCCGGCGACCGTCTCGGCGACGCGTCGCACCGCCGCGCGATCGACGCAGACCACGAGCACCGTGCGGGCGGCGGGCACGACGTCGATCATGCCCGGGGGGTCGAGTTCGCGCAGCCGGGCGGCGACGCCCAGCACCCGGTCGATGTCCGGCAGCTCGACGATGCAGGCGCGGTCGCCGACGGGCCGCACCCGGAACACGCCGCCGGCGAACACTACGCAAAGCTCCTGATCGAGACACCCACGCCTTCAAGTGCAGCACGAACTTCACGGGCGAGTCGCACCGCCGCCGGATCGTCGCCATGCAGACAGATACTGTCAGCTGCGATGGCGAGCTCGGTGCCGTCAAGCGCGATGATCCGCCCCTCAGTGGCGATCCGCAGCGCCTGCGCAACAGCAGCCTCCGGCGCGAGCAGCGCGCCGGGGAGCCCCCGGCGCACGAGCGTGCCGTCGGGCAGGTAGCCGCGATCCGCGAAGGCCTCAGTGACGGTGCGCAGCCCCGCATCCCGCGCCACCCGCTCGATCACCGAGCCGGGCAGCACCATCAGCGGCAGCGAATCGTCGAGCTCGAGAATGGCCCGCGTCACCGCGCGCGCCTGATCTTCGCGCACCGTGACGGCGTTGTAGAGCCCACCATGCGGCTTCACGTAGCGCACCTCGGTGCCCACGCTGCGCGCCACCGCCTGCACCGCGCCGATCTGGTAGATCACCTCGTCGGTCAGCTCGCTCAGGTCGACATCCATGAAGCGGCGGCCGAAGCCCTCGAAGTCGCGGTAGCCAGGATGCGCCCCCACCGTCACCCCCAGCTCGGCGGCGCGACGACAGGTGAGGCGGATGCCTCCCGGCTCGCCCGCGTGGAACCCGCACGCCACGTTCGCGCTCGAGATGGAGGGCAGCACCGCGGCGTCGTCGAACACCCGCCCGCCGCCCGACTCGCCGAGATCGCTGTTCAGGTCGATGCGGCCGGTCATCTCCCGGGTCTGCTCACTGCGGGACATGCACCCTCCTCGACGAAACCGGCGGCGCAGCGCGCCTCTCCTTCCTATTCTCCCGCAGCCTGCTTGCCACTAGCCCACCCGATCCGCACCGCTGATGCGTCGAGGTCACCCGTGTGGTCGTTTCCCCGGCCCGCAAACGACCACACGGGTGACCTCGATGCAGGTGGGGGTAGGGCGGAGTGCGGGGCGTGGCTCGGGCAGCGCGGGCGCAGCAGTAGACTGATGGGTATGCAGGGATTGCGGTCGCAGGAGCGCGCTCATGGGAGCGCCGTCTCGCATCGCATCCCCATGAGCCGTGGTGCGCGTACCGCGCGGGGTGCGGCGGGTGCGCTCGCGGCCACGCTACTCGCCGCGGCCTCACACGGGATCGCCGGCGGTGCGATCACCTGGCCGGCGGTCGCGGTGACCGCGATCCTCGCCCTCCCGCTCTGCACCGCTCTTGCGGGCCGTATCGCCTCACTGTGGCGGCTCGCCGCGGCCGTGGGCATCGCGCAATTCCTCTACCACTGGATCTTCGCCGGTATCGATCTCGTCGGCACCGCCCAGACCGGCCCCGCGGTCTCGCCGCACGCCGCCCACCTCGCCGCACTGCAGAACTTCGCGCCGGAGGTCGCGACCCCGGCCTCAGCAGACGCTGCGATGTGGCTCGGCCACGCCATCGCGGCAGTGCTCACCGTCGCACTGCTGCACCGCGGCGAGCACGCCTGGCTCGCCCTCGGCCGCCTCGTGCGTCGCGTGCTGCCGCGGCCCCGCCCCCGGCTCGTCGCAGTGTCGTGGCGCCCCGCGATCCGCCCCCTCATCTTCCGTGCGCCGCTACGCACACGCACCTCCGCCCACTCCGCGATCAGTCACCGCGGCCCTCCCGCGCTCTCGTTCTCCGCATAGGGGTGCGCCCGTGCTCGCGCTGCGAGCGCGCACGGCGATACCCTCACTCACCAGAACTCCGCCCGGAGCACTGCAGTGCCGTATGCGCGCACGCCGTGCTGCCCGGGTCGAACGAGAAAGACAACCATGCACACCACTGCTTCACCGCGACGCACCCGCATCGCAAGCCTCGGCCTCGCGGCGCTCGCCGCGATCGGCCTCACCCTCGGCGTCGCTTCTCCGACGCTCGCCCACGACGAACTCGTCGACCGCAGCATCGTCGCCACCGATGATGGCCGCGTCGACGCGATCCGCCTGAGCTTCAGCAACAGCATCATCGAGGTCGGCACCGAGATCGTCGTCACCTCGGCCGACAGTGCCGACATGACCGATGGGGCACCTCAGATCGCCGGGCCCGACGTGGTGCAGCCGCTCACCGCGGATCTGCCCGAGGGTGACTACGACGTGGCCTGGCGCGTCGTGTCGAGCGACGGCCACCCCATCGACGGGTCCTTCGTGCTGCGACTGTCAAAGCCCGATGCCTGGCAGGCCGAAGGGGCCGCCCTCGTTGAACCTGACCAGAGGCTCACGGAAGGCTCCGAGCAGAAACCCACCGAAGGCACCGATGCCGCCCACGAGGGCGAGGGCCACGACAGCGCCGACCACGGCACCGACACGACGTCCGAAGAGGGCGGCCTGTCGACAGGCGCCATCGCAGCGATCTCCATCGGCGCCGTACTCGTCGCCGGCGGCGCACTCGCCGCGGTGCTCATCGGCCAGCGCCGACGCGCCGCAGGCATGAACGCCGACGCCGCAAACAAGGAGGACCGCGCATGATCAACGTTCGCTCCCTCACTCGCAGCCGCGCCGCCCGTTCTGTGGCAGCGCTCTCCGCAGCCGTGCTCCTGCTGGCCGGCTGCTCAACCTCCGCGCCCACGAGCGACACCAGCGCAGCTGGCGCACCGAACACCGACTTCGTCGACGGCTGGGCGAAAGCCGGCGATGAGGGCGGCATGACGGGTGTGTTCGGCACCCTCGAAAACAACGGTGACGAGGATCTTGTGATCGCGTCTGTCACCAGTGAGTCGGCGGCCAGCGCCGAACTGCATGAGGTGACCTCGGCCGGAGTGATGCAAGAAATCGCGGGCGACGTCACCGTGCCGGCAGGCGACTCAATCGAGTTCGTGCCTGGCGGCAACCACATCATGCTCATGGGCCTCACCGCTGCCCTGCTCGCGGGCGAGGAAGTGCCCATCACGATCACATTCACCGATGGCAGCAGCATCTCTTTCTCGGTGCTGGTAAAGGCTTACTCGGGAGCCAACGAGAGCTACGACGAATCGGGCGAGCACGGCGGCATGGGAGAGCACGGCGGCACCGGTGAGCACAGCGGTTCTGGCGAGCACAGCGAATCCGGTGAGCAGGACGGCCATGCCGGGCACTGAGCCCGCGCCTCGCACAGCCTCAACCCAGCCCGACGCCACGGGGAGCACCGTTTCCTCCGGAGACCCCGGCTCCTCAGATCCCGGCTCGGCCGCGGTGGGGCGCGCAGCTGCGCGTCCCACCGCGGGGCCGCCTTCCGGCCCCCAGATCGGTCGCCGGGCGCTGCTCACAAGCGGTGCTCTCGGAGCTGGGCTCGGGGCCGTGCTGGGCGTTGGCGGAACGCTCGGCGTCGGCGCGGCCAGGAGCGCAGCCGATCCCCCGCCTCCGGGGGCTGCTGCGGCAGCTGAAACCGAACCCTCGCTCGGCCCGGGCGGGGATCTGCCCGGTTTCGGCGGTGAGACGCTGCCCTGCCACGGCGCACACCAGGCTGGGGTCACCACAGTGCCCGCCGCTCATGTGCACTACGCCGCGTACCGTCTGCTGCCGAGCACCGATGCGGCAGCGCTGCGCCGCATGTTCCGGGTGCTGACGGGCGACATCGAGGGGCTCACCTCGGGTGAGGCGCCGCTCGCAGACCCGGAGCCGGAGCTGGCCGCGCGGCCGGCTCGGCTGACGGTGACCGTCGGGGTGGGGCCAGCACTGGTCGACCGCGCCGGTGCTGCTCGGCCGCCGTGGCTCGGTCCGCTGCCGAGCTTTGAGAGGGACCGGCTGAGCGGAGACTTCGATGGCGGCGATCTGCTGCTGGCGATCGAGGCCGACGATCCGCTGCCGATTTCGCATGCGGCCCGCATGCTGGATCGGGATCTCACCAGTTTCGCCGAGCCGTTGTGGCGGCAGCGCGGCTTCCGCCGTGCACGCGGTTCCGAGGGTGACGGCACCACGATGCGCAATCTCATGGGGCAGCTCGACGGCACCGTGAATCCGGCCCCGGCGGATCCGGGCTTCTCGGGGCTGGTGTGGTTGGGCCGAGATGCTGGCTGGCTTGCGGGTGGTTCCGCGTTCGTGCTGCGGCGGATCCGCATGGAGCTCGACACCTGGGACCGGGTGGATCGCCCCGGCCGCGAGCAGGCTGTGGGTCGCAGGCTTTTCGACGGCGCGCCGCTGAGCGCCCCCGAGGGCGCCGGTGAACACACGCCCGCCGATTTTGCGGCGAAGGATGAGCGGGGCTTGAGCGTGATACCCGTAGCCTCGCATATTCGCCGAGCGCACTCAGCGGATCCGTCCGAGCGGATCGTGCGCCGGGCCGCGAACTACGATGATGGGCATGAGGCGGGGCTGCTGTTCGGCTGTTTCCAACGCGATCCGCTCACGCAGTTCGTGCCGATCCAACGCCGGCTGGACGAGGCCGATCTGCTCAACGAGTGGGTCACCCACGTCGGCTCGGCGGTGTTCGCGGTGCTGCCTGGTTTCCGGGCGGGGCAGACGCTGGGGGCGTCGCTGTTCGCATAGCCGCATTCGGTGCCGGGCCCGGGTCGCGGGCTCGGCACTGCGGCTGTGGTGGCGGATCGCGGCGGCGGATCACGGCAGCTGCTGAGCCGGGCCTGCAGCTCGGCCGCTCCAGCAGCAGCGCCGTTACGGCAGTGGGATTGCGGCGAGGGCCTGCGTCGCTTGCCCCAGATATGCGCAGGCGCCCGAGGCGATGCCAGCTGCGAGCAGGCAGGCGGTGAGGAGCGCAGTCGGCACGAGGATGACGGGGCGGCGCAGGAGTGTGATGAACCTCATGATTCCATCGTCGCCGAGCCGCCACGGCACCGCATCGGCCCGCAGTACCCCGCGGGTAGTACCACAGACTGAGATCGTCGTAGCCGCCGGGTGCGCCTGGCGGGAACGCGCTATCCGCGCTGCGAGAAGGCGGTTTCGTAGAGCAGAACGCTCGCGGCGGTAGCCAGGTTCAGCGACTCGGCTGCACCGTAGATGGGCAGTTTGAGCGAGCGATCGGTCAAGCCACGGTCGGCTTCGCTGAGGCCACGGGCCTCATTACCGAACACCCAGGCCACAGGGCCTTCGAGCAGCCCCTCCGCGCGAGCCTCGAGCAGCTCCGCACCGCGCACGTCGGCCGCCAGTGAGGTGAGCCCGGCCGCTCGCGCGGCGTCGATGGCCTCTGCGAGCGTGGACGCGACGGCGACCGGCAGATGGAATAGGGAGCCTGTCGTCGAGCGCACCACTTTCGGGTGGAACGGGTCGATGCTTTCCCCCGAGAAGATCACGGCGTCGGCACCGGCCGCATCGGCGGCACGCAGCACCGTGCCGGAGTTGCCAGGGTCTCTGATCTCGTGCAGGATCGCGACGAGCCGCGCACCGCGCAGTGTCTCTGCGAGGTCGGTGCGCCAGCTCTGCGCCACCGCGACAACGCCCTGGGGGTTGACGGTTTCGCTCATCGCTGCGATGACCTCATCGGTGGCCCGTTCGATCCGCACGCCGGCGTCTGAGGCGAGGCGGTCAATCTCGTGCTGCCAGGCTTCGGTGCCTGTTGAGGCGTAGACGGTCTCTGCGAGTTCCGGCCGGTGCACGAGGAGTTCGCGCACTGACTGCGGCCCTTCTACGAGGAACCGCCCCTGTTCGTGGCGTTCCTTCTTGCGCACGAGGGCGGCGGCCCGCTTGATCCGGGGGGCCTTCGGGTTGCTGAGGATCGCATCGTTCACCCGTCCACACTACCCGCGGGATGCAGAAGAACCCCGTCACCGAGCCGGTGACGGGGTTCTTCAGAACGTCAGGTGCTTACGCAGCCTTCGGTGCCGAGGTGTCCTCGGGGAGAGCGTTCTTGGCAACCTCAACGAGCGTCGCGAAAGCGGCGGGCTCGTTGACAGCAAGCTCGGCGAGCATGCGGCGGTCGACCTCGACACCCGCGAGGCCGAGGCCCTGGATGAAGCGGTTGTAGGTGAGGCCGTTCGCGCGCGCACCGGCGTTGATGCGCTGGATCCACAGGCGGCGGAAGTCGCCCTTCTTCTTGCGACGATCGTTGTACGCGTAGACGAGCGAGTGGGTGACCTGCTCCTTCGCCTTCCGGTACAGGCGCGAACGCTGTCCGCGGTAGCCCTCGGCGCGCTCGAGAATAACGCGACGCTTCTTGTGGGCGTTTACTGCCCGCTTGACTCTAGCCATTTCAGTTCTTCCTTACGAAAATCTCAGGTGAAAGCTTGTGCTCGCGGCTTAGTGGCCGAGGAGCTTCATCGCCTGCTTGGCGTCGCCCTTGGCGAGCACCTGCTCAGCGTTCAGGCGGCGCTTGCGCTTCGAGGACTTCACCTCGAGGTTGTGGCGCATGCCGGCCTGCTGCTTCATCAGCTTGCCGGAGCCGGTGAGCTTGAAGCGCTTCTTGGCCCCCGAGTGGGTCTTCTGCTTGGGCATCGATTTCTCCTTGTTGTGTGCGCGCCGCGAACGGCTGCGTATTGCACGGGGCAGCTGCGCGAGGCAGTGCGCCGTAGATTACTCGCCGGCGGGGGCGGGCCCTGCCGCCTTGTCCGCCTTGCGGATGGCCTTCTCCTCGGCGCGGCGGGCGTTCTGCTCGGCCTTCGCCTCGGACTTGTTTTTGACCGGGGTGATCACCATGACCATGTTGCGGCCGTCGATGCGGGGTCGCGACTCGACGGTGCCGAACTCGGCGATGTCTTCGGCGAACTGCTGCAGCAGGCGCACGCCCATCTCGGGACGCGACTGCTCGCGGCCGCGGAAGAGGATCATGGCCTTCACCTTGTCGCCCTGCGCAAGGAAGCCGATGGCACGCTTCGTCTTGGTCTCGTAGTCGTGCTTGTCGATCTTCAGGCGGAAACGGACCTCTTTGAGAACCGTGTTGGCCTGGTTGCGACGGGCTTCCTTCTGCTTCTGAGCTGCCTCGTACTTGAACTTGCCGAAGTCCATGATCTTCGCCACGGGAGGCTTCGAGTTCGGGGCAACCTCAACGAGATCAAGATCGGCGTCGGCCGCCATGCGCAGCGCAGTCTCGATCGGGACGACCCCGACCTGCTCGCCACTGGGTCCTACCAGTCGCACCTCGGGGACGCGGATTCTGTCATTCGTACGGGGATCGCTGATCGCCGGCTCCTCTGATCTCAGGTGAAGGGCGCCCCGGTTCGGAGCGACGGAGGGAGATCAGGGCCGCGCAAGCGCTGCCCGCACCCTTGTAAGCTGCCGCGAACGGCGGGGTGCCAACTACCCGGTAACCTTGAAGGCGGTGCCGGGTGGGAGAATCTCCTCTTCCGCATCTCGGCAAGTAGCCGAGAACCACAGGCAACTTTAGCACAGATATTCATCGAATAGTCAGGACATCATGAGCGAGAACCCGCAGCAGGACGTATCGATCCACGAGGCCGAGGCGCAGACCGCGGCTCAGGCGGCGCGCGACATCGCCGAGGTGCCCGCGGTCGAGGTCATCACCGCAGCCGCGGTGAATCTGCTCAGCGCTGCCGCGATCAAGTGCGGTCTCGCCGACGACCCCGAGACCCAGACCGACCTCGATGAGGCACGCAAGCTCATCAATGCCCTGGCAGGCCTCATCACTGCCGGCGCCCCCGAGATCAGCGATTCGCACGCTCGGCCGCTGCGCGACGGCCTGCGCTCGGTGCAGCTCGCCTTCCGCGAAGCCTCCGCCATTCCCGACGCCCCTGGCGCCGGCCCGGGTGAGAAGTACACCGGCTCGGTCATCTGAGCGGGTCTCCCCCGCCACTCATCAGCCGATACCTGAATCTGCCGTGCCTTCGACCGCCGCCGACACCGCTGAGCAGGGGCGTCCTGCGCGGGCCGGGGTCGCGCAGGGCGTGCGCGATTCTCTCGGGGTGGGGATCGGCATCTTCCCTCTCGGAGTGGCGCTCGGCATGCTGGTCGTGCAAGCCGGCCTGCCTTGGTGGCTCGCCCCTGCACTCTCAGTGGGGATCTTCGCGGGATCGGTGGAACTGCTCATGGTGAGCATGCTCGCCTCAGCGACGCCGCTCATCACCATCGCCGCCACCGTTTTCGCACTCAATTTCCGGCACGTCTTCTATGCACTCTCCTTCCCACTGTCACATGTACGGCGAGGGTGGCCGCGGGCCTACTCCGTCTACGCGCTCATAGACGAGGCCTACGCCACCTACGCGCTGATGCCGCCCCAGCAGCTCAGTTCGACGCGGATCGTGACCGGGCAGCTCACCATGCAGGCGTATTGGGTGGCCGGCGGTCTCGTGGGCGCGGCGGTCGCCTCCTCACTGCCCAACCCGATCGAGGGCTTCGAGTTCGCACTGTACGCGCTGTTCATCGTGATGACCCTCGACGCCGTGCGGAGCCGCCGCGAGATCCCGTCGATCGCACTCGCCGGACTGGCTGTATCCGTGGCGATCGTCGTCGCGCCGGACTCGCCGCTGATTGTGGGACTGATGATCTTCACGGCCCTCCTCATCGCACGCCATTTTTGGAGGCGCCGGCACCCTGACGCCCGCAGCACGAGCGGAGGCGACGACGATGCCTGACGCGCCTGTCTGGTACCTACTCGCGGCAGTCGCACTGGGCGGTGTCATTACCCTCGGGCTGCGCGCCATCCCGTTCGCCGTGCTGAAGCCACTGCGCAAGTCGAGGCTCGTGCAACGGCTCGGCACCTGGATGCCCGCCGGGCTGCTGCTGATCCTGGTGGTCGTGGTGCTGCGTGACGAGCTCATCGCCCGCCCCGGTGAGCTCTGGGCACTCGCGATCGCTACTGCGGTGACCGTCGCCGTGCACCTACTCTTCGGCAGACGGGCACTGCTCAGCATCGCGGCCGGCACCGCCTGTTACGTGCTATTACTCAACCTCTGGTGAACGATCCGGGTTGTCTGCCCGGCGTCGCTCACGTGTCGCGAATGGGCGGCAGATCGTAAACTTCTTCGCCGGCAGGGTCGTCTCCCCCTGCCGGATACTCTGTGACCTCTGGCCGCCGCGCGAGGAACAGGGCGCTCACCAGGAGGCCGCCCCACACGATCACGGCGGCGAGCACCAGGAACAGGATTGCGATCGGAGTCATCGCGCACCTCCCTCGGTTGAGGCGGCGTCGGCCGCTCGGTGTAGTGTGGCTGCTGGGCCGGCCCGGCGCCCGGACACCTCGAGCGGGGGCCAGGGGGTGAAGCGATCTGGTGCGACCTTCCACGGCAGCACCGTGAGCACGATCGACCCGGCGATCATCAGCAGCACGGAGCCCCAGCCCACCACGAGCAGGTAGCCGGGGTCGTACCCCTCATAGGGTTCGGCGATCAGGGAGACCACTGTTGCGATGAGCATGTAGCCGAGCACCACGGGCCCCAGCACCGAGACCAGGAACAGCCAGACGCGGCCGACCTTGAAGGTGGAAAGGGTGCTGAGGTGACCGCTCAGCTCGCGGCCGGCGCGACGAATCCAGAGCACGGTGATCGTGGTGACCACCGCCGAGGCGACGATACCGATGTTGTTGGCCCAGTTGTCGATGGTGTCGAGTGCGATGAGACCGGATGTGGTGCCAAAGAGCACGACGGAGATTACCGCGAGCACCCCACCCAGGCCGTAGGCGGCCGTCTTGCGGCTGATGCCGAACTTGTCGATGATCCCGGCGAAGACGACCTCGAGGATGGAGATCAGCGAGGTCAGTGCCGCGAGTGTCAGCGATCCGAAGAACAGTGCACCGAAGAACGGGCCGCCAGGCATCTCGGCCACGATTGCGGGGAATGTCATGAAGGCGAGCCCCACGCCGGTGAGCCCTTCGAGTTCGCTCACCGCAATGCCCTGCTGGTAGGCGAAGAAGCCCAGCGTGGCGAAGACGCCGATGCCCGCAAGAATCTCGAACGAGGAGTTGGCGAACGCCACGACGAGGCCCGGCGTGGTCATGTTCGAGCGACGTTTGCGGTAGGAGGCGTAGGTCATCATGATGCCGAATGCCACCGACAGCGAGAAGAAGATCTGGCTGTAGGCAGCCACCCACACTCCCGGGTCGGCGAGAGCCGAGAAGTCAGGGGTGAACAGCGCGTTCAGACCTTCGGCTGCGCCGGGCAGCATGAGCGCCCGCACCACGAGCACCAGAAAACCGACGACGAGCAGCGGCAGCGCGATCATGTTGAGCCGCTGCACGCCGTTGACCACCCCGGCACCGAGCACGATGAGTGCGATCACCCACGCCAGCACCAGCGGAATCAGCACGCCGGGCACGAACTCCATCGTGAACGGTGCATCGGAGAGCTTGAGGTACTCGCCGACGAAGAAGCCTGTCGCATCATCACCCCACGGAATGCTGAACGAGAAGACGAAGTAGCTCGCAGCCCACGCCAGCACCGCGGTGTAGTAGACGGCGATGAAGATGCAGATCATCACCTGGAACCAACCGATGCCCTCACCCAGCTTGCCCGCGATGCGACGCAGGGCAAGCGGTGCCGAACCGCGGAAGCGATGGCCGATGGCGTAGTCGAGGAAGAGGATCGGGATACCAGCGGTGAGCAACGCCACGATATACGGGATGAGGAAGGCGCCTCCGCCGTTTTCGTAGGCGACGCCTGGGAATCGCCAGATGTTGCCCAGGCCGACTGCGGAACCGATGGCCGAGACGATGAAGCCGATCTGCCCGGTCCACTCCGCGCGCGGCGCTGCGGCGGGGGTGTGAGATGTCATGTGGCGCCCCTTCGTTGCCAGCTCGATGTGTACGCGAGCGTAACAGCTGCCGCCGACACGCGCACACCCGCCACGCGCCGAACCGCCCTCACCCACCGGCGAAGCGTTCGGCGTTCAAGCGAGAGAGGCCGCAGCCACTCTCACGCAGCGACGGGCCGCACCCGCAACGAATCCACACGCTCGGCGATAATCGCATCCGCAGCCCAGCGCTGCTGCGCCTCCACGACGATCCGCTGCAACGCGTCTCGCGCCAGCCCCGGCGCAAGCCGCAGCACCACGTCGGTCTCGGGGGCGAGCAGTCGCGCCTCGGGATCGCCGGGCAAGAGCAGCACCTCCGCGACGCGGGGCTCGCCCGCCATCGACGTCCGGAAGGCCTCGAGCACCTGCGGATCCGCCCACGCAGGCACGCAGTGCTCGCCAAGCGCTGCGGCCCGCAACTGCGTGCGACGCACCCCGAACTCCTGCTCAGGTGTGCCCGCGTCGATGATGATGAGGTCGGTCTCCTCCTGGGCGGCGGCGAGCGCGAGCTGCGGGCCGGGCACGGGAATCGGTCGCGCCTCGTCATGCCAGCGGCGCATCGCCTCAACGGAGCTGAACGCCGGCATGACCCGCCTGCCATCAGGCGCGGCGACCGTCACAATCGACAGCTCCTGCGACTTCTCCACGACGCGGCCCTCCGGCGTCAGCCCCGTCTCGCCGGCCTCCGCGAGCAGCGGAATCAGCAGGCGCACACTCGAGAGCGCCACAATCGCATCGGCGTGAGCCGCGGCAAGCGCATCGAGATCCGCCCCGGGCTCGCCCGCAGCGAGCCGAGCCGCGGCTCGGCGCACCCTGGCCACCGCCGTGCTCCACGCCGCCGGCGTCGCGCCGTCGTCGTCGGCAAACGCGGTGCCGTGATGATCGAAGGTGCGGCCATCCCACGGAAACCCTGCAGAATCGGCGGCGCCACCGGGCACCAGACTCTCGGGCACCCCTGTCGAGCGCGGTGCGTCACCCGTCGAAGGCAGCTTCTTGATAGCCATGCGTGCGCGCGAACGCGATCCGTCAGCGACCAGCCACGTCGAGTGCGGCGGGCAGTGTGAAGGCTCCGTCGTAGAGCGCCTTGCCAATAATCGCGCCCTCCACACCGAGCGGAACGATCTCGCGCAGCGCGACAAGATCGTCGAGACTCGACACGCCGCCCGAGGCGACCACGGGGCGAGACGTTCGCGCGCACACCTGCCGCAGCAGATCGACGTTGGGTCCGCGCATCGTGCCGTCCTTGGTGACGTCGGTCACCACGTAGCGCGAGCAGCCGGCCTCTTCGAGGCGCTCCAGCACATCCCAGAGGTTGCCGCCGTCTTCGGTCCAACCGCGAGCAGCAAGCGTCTCCCCGCGCACATCGAGGCCCACCGCGATCTGCTCGCCGTAGCGGGCGATCACCGCGCGGGTCCACTCGGGGTTCTCAAGCGCCGCCGTGCCGAGGTTGACGCGGCGAGCACCCATTTCAAGCGCGGCCTCCAAGCTCTCGTCATCGCGGATACCCCCCGAGAACTCGATGTTGACGTCACCGACGCGCTTGATGATCTTGCGCGCCACCGCAACATTGCTGCCGCGACCGAAAGCCGCATCGAGATCGACGAGGTGAATCCACTCGGCACCCTGCTCGATCCAGTC
This sequence comes from Leucobacter sp. VD1, assembly GCF_037150695.1. Lineage (NCBI taxonomy): Bacteria > Bacillati > Actinomycetota > Actinomycetes > Micrococcales > Microbacteriaceae > Leucobacter > Leucobacter sp. VD1. The sequence continues at coordinate 446,489 of NZ_JBBCPO010000001.1, read as the reverse complement.
GAGCGCCGCATCGACGGGGCTGCCGTAGTTGGTCTCGGTGCCGGCCTCGCCCTGGGTCAGGCGCACCGCCTTGCCGTCGACCATGTCGATCGCGGGCAGCAGCTGCAGCTTCGGGCCCTGCGCCAGTTCGCTCATGTGTGCGGTGCTCCTTCGGTACGAGGTGTGGGTGCGAAGATCAGAGAGTCGAGATCCAGTTGCGCAGCAGCTGAATGCCGGCTTCGCCAGATTTCTCGGGGTGGAACTGAGTGGCGCTCAACGGGCCGTTTTCGACCGCGGCAACGAAGCGCTCGCCGTGCTCGGCCCAGGTGACGATCGGCCGCGTCGACGCGCCGCGCCCTTCAAGCGTCCACTCGGTGGCGGCGTAGCTGTGCACGAAGTAGAAGCGCTGCTCGGCAAGCCCGCGGAACAGCACCGAGTTCTCGGGCGGTGCGACGGTGCTCCAGCCCATGTGCGGCAGCACGTCAGCTTCGAGCCTGCGCACGGTGCCCGGCCACTGGCCGAGCCCCTCGGTCTCGATGCCGCGCTCAAGGCCGCGCTCGAACATCACCTGCTGGCCGACGCAGATGCCCAGCACAGGGCGCCCCCCGGCAAGCCTGCGGTCGATCATCTCGTCGCCGCGCACAGCTCTCAGCTGCTGCATCACAGCGTCGAAGGCGCCCACGCCGGGCACGAGCAGGCCGTCAGCTTCGGAGACCGCCCGCGGATCTCGGGTCAGCTCGACCTCGGCGCCCGCCTTCGCAAGCGCCTTCACCGCCGAGTGCACATTGCCAGAGCCGTAGTCGAGAACGACGACGCGCCTGTTCTCGGTTTCTCCGGCGACGCCGCTCCCCGTCACAGGGCTCCCTTGGTTGAGGGGATGCCCGCGACAAGCGGGTCGAGCGCCTTCGCCTGGCGCAGTGCGCGGGCGAAGGCCTTGAACTCGGCCTCGGCGATGTGGTGCGGATCCCGCCCCTCAACCAGCTTCAGGTGCACCGTGAGGCGCGCGTTCAGCACCAGCGCCTCGAAGAAGTGCCGCACCATCGAACCAGTGAAGTGCCCGCCGATGAGGTGGAACTCGAAGCCGACGGGCTCGCCGGAGTGCACGAGGTAGGGGCGACCGGAGATATCGACCACGGCCTGCGCGAGCGCCTCGTCGAGGGGCACGAAGGCATCGCCGTAGCGCGAAATGCCGCTCTTGTCACCGAGCGCTTCAAGGATGGCCTGGCCGAGCAGAATGCCAGTGTCTTCGACGGTGTGATGCACGTCGATGTGCACGTCACCGGTAGCGCGCACCGTGAGGTCGGTGAGCGAGTGGCGGGCGAAGGCCGTGAGCATGTGGTCGAAGAACGGTACGCCGGTGTCGATGTCTGAGGTGCCGGTGCCGTCGAGGTCGAGACTCAAGCTGATCTGCGACTCGCTCGTGGAACGTTCGAGCGAGGCGGTGCGTGCGACTGCGGTCATGGGCATGATTCTATCGGGGATCGCGGGGCGCATTTGCTGCCGGTGCCTGATCACGCGGCTCGGAATCGGGGCGCAGCGCCTGGCGCACCGCGATCCACATGCCGCCGACCAGCAGCACGGCGACAACGAACGCCCAGTTCGGGATCGCGGCCGATGCCTGCTGCACCCAAGCCTCGATGCGGGCCTGCTCCGAATATCCGAGCACGCTGCCGAGCGTGCTCGTGCCGCGGGTAACGAGCAGCAGCACCCCGATGCCCACCGTCAGCGCACCGCCGATGACACTGCTCCAAGCGTTGCGCCAGCGGCCGATGACAAGCTCACGCGGCCGCACCAGGCGCCGCACCCCGGGGATCCGCTCCCACAGCAGTGCGAGCAGCAGCAACGGCAGCGCCATGCCCGCCGCAAACACCAGCATCACCGCACCGCCGAGCAGCGCGTTGCCGCCGTACGCGGCCATGGTGAGCGCAGCCCCGAGCAGCGGCCCCGCGCACACCCCCGCCAAGCCGTAGACAGTGCCGAGCAGATACACCGAGGCAACAGACGTGCTCTTCGCGCCGCGCTGCCCGATCAGGGCGGGCGGGCGGATGCCGAGCATCATCGCGATACCCAGCACCATCACCACGATTGCCGCCGCGGTCATCAGGCCATCGCGATGCATCGTCACCCACGCACCGACAGTGCCGGCGAGCAGCCCCAACGGCACCAGCGAGGTAGCGAGGCCAAGGAAAAACACCCCCGTGCGCGCGATGAGCGCCCCCGGGCTGCTGAAGGCGTACGCGAAGAACGCCGGCAGCAGCATCGCCGAACAGGGGCTCAGCAGTGTCAGCGTGCCACCAAGAAACGCACCGAGCAGCGTAAGCTCCACCTCGCGTTACTCGCCCGTCTCACCACGACCGGCATCGGCCACCGCTTCGTCGAGGAGACTGCGGAACTGCTCGATCGACTGGGCGCCCTGCAGCACCCGACAGTTCGCGGTCTCTGCGAAGAACGGCACCGCGCCGACGCCCAGCTGCTTCGCCTGCTCGCTGCTGACGCGCACCGCTTCGCGCAGCTCGGGACTGTCGAGATCACGCGTGAATCGGGCGATATCGGCCACGCCGGCCTCCTCGGCATAGCCGATCAGCAGCGCGTCGGTGATGGCCGGTCGATCCTGGCTCATCGCCTCGTACACCGCGAACAGGTACGGGAAGTAGCGTCCCTGCTCGCCGGCAGCACGCGCCGCCACCGCCACCCGGGCCGACACTTCACCCTCGATGAAGTCGACGTCGTGCACCTCAAGGCGCACCTTCCCAGTATCGACGTACTCGTCGAGCAACACCGGCAAGGTATCTCGCGAGAACACCCCGCAGTAGGGGCACCGGAAATCGGTCCACTCAGCCAGCACCACGGGAGCATCGACGTCGCCGAGCGCCATCGCGTCGGCGGCATCGCGGCGCTCGGGAGCAGCGCAACTCTCGGCTGCGGCGGATCCGTCCGGTGCTGAAGCGGAACCGTTCGCAGCACCGTCGGTGCCGCCCGTCACCGACCCCGAACTTGCCGCAGCGCCGCCCCGCAACTGCGCGAACTGTGAGACAGACACACCGGTAAGCACCACGACGAGCGCCACCAGCAGCACAACAACATTGCGCATCAAGCGGTATCGCCGTTCGAGCGTGCGGCGGTCGAGCCCCTCCGCCGGGCCGCGGCGAGACCGCACAGCCGGGGGCTGGGCCTGGGCAGGGCTGTCAGGCTCGGCCTGAGATTCCGGCTCGGCCTGAGCGTCCGGCTTGGCTTCAGCTTCCGGCTTGGCTTGGACTTCTGCCTGGCGCGGCTGCGCGGCGGGTACCGCCGCAGCGGGCTGCTGGGCGGCAGTCTGCCGGGCATCACCCGTCTCTGGCTGTGGTGCGGCATTGTCAGCTGCATCCGAAGCGTTCTCGGATCTGGTCGCGCGGTCGTGTTCGTGCTGAGACATCGCGCCAAGCCTATCCACGCGCCCGAGAGTTAGCTGTCACTTGTATGGGAACCGCTCCCGGTGTAGCCCCGGCGGCCAGCGCCGACCCACGCCCCCGGCCAACGGACGCACACGCCACGATCGCTGCGGCCTCCACAGAATCGGGGTCACTCTTGGCCGGGTGTTGTCGCAACACGGCCAGAAACGACCTCGATTGCACCGGTGCGCACGGGCCGGGCGGGCCGCGGCAGATGCGGAGTCAGCTCGCGGCGTCAGCCCGGCAGCGTCATCGCGCGGGCGTGAGCGCGGTGATGGCGTCGATTACGGCGGTGGTCTCGGCTTCGGTGCCCGCGGTGATGCGCAGGTGGCCCTCGATGCCGAGATTGCGGATCAGGATGCCTTGCGCACGCAGCGACTCGAAGACTCCGTCTGGGTCGGCGAAGCCGCCGACGAGCAGGAAGTTCGCGCCGGAGGGGTGCACCGCGTAACCGAGCGCTTCGAGGGCTTCGGCGAGCCTGTCGCGCTGCTCACGGATATCGGCAACGGTGGCAAGCATTTCCTCGGAGTGGCGGATCGCTGCTGTTGCGGCAGCCTGCGTCAGGGCCGAGAGGTGGTACGGCAGGCGCACGAGACGCAGCGCGTCGATCACCGCAGGGTCGGCGGCGAGGTAGCCGAGCCGCACACCCGCGAAAGCGAAGGCTTTGCTCATGGTGCGCGAGACGAGCAGGCGGTGGCGCCCTGGCAGCAGGGTGACAGCGCTCTCGTGCTGCGCGTCGAACTCGTGGTACGCCTCGTCGACGATGAGGATACCGTCGAAGGCATCGTAGGCGGCGAGGATCACGTCGCGGTCGAGCGGGGTGCCGGTGGGGTTGTTCGGGCCGCACAGAATCGCAATATCGGGGCGGTGTTCGCGAAGCGCCTCGACAACGAGTTCGGGGGTGAGCGCGTAGTCTGCGGGACGCTCCACTGCGACCCACTCGGTGTCGGTGCCCGAGGCGAGCAGCGGGTACATGGAGTAGGTGGGGGTGAAGCTCAACAGCGAGCGACCGGGGCCGCCGAAAGCTTGCAGCACCTGCTGCAGCACCTCATTGGAGCCGTTCGCGGCCCACAGCTGCTCGGCGGTCAGGCCGTGACCCAGATATCCGGCGAGCGCTTCGCGCAGTTCGGTGAACTCACGGTCGGGGTAACGATTGACCCCGCGCACCGCGGTCGCGAGCGACTGCACGATGTCGGCGATGACATCCTCCGGAATGGGATGCGTGTTCTCGTTGACATTGAGGCTCACCGGCACGGGATCCTGCGGAGCCCCGTACGGCTGCTTGCCGACAAGATTGGCGCGAAGAGGAAGGTCACTCAGACTGGTCACCGAACCAGTCTAGAACCCAACTCCCACTGAGCCGTCAGCCCCCAGACTCACGCCCAGCATGCCCCGAGCCACACCCGGCAGATTCAGACCCTGCAGATTCAGACCCTGACCCCAACCCAACAGGCCCAGACTCACACCCGCACCCCGCAGACCCAAACCCGCACTCAGCACACCCGTGACAACACCCGGCAAACCCGGGCCAGCACCCGGCAAGCCCGCTCAGACTCCGAGTTCGTCAGCCTGGAAAACAGCCGGGCTGTCGGAGTAGCGCAACGGCACCGCGATCGCGTCTCCCGCCTCGATACCGGATCCGTCGAGCTGGTTCAGACGAACGATCTCGGCCACGAGCTCGCGCGGATCGGCCTGGGGATCGAGCTCGGTGGCCAGCGTCCAGAGGGAGGAGCCGGGCTGCGCAACGACGTAGTGGAACTGCTGCTTCTCGGATGCAGAGACCGATGCCAACGCCTGAGGCGCGGCGAAGGTCGCCACCATCGCGAGCAGGGCCGCCACGAGCACCGTGAGCAGCGAACCGAATACCACGCGCCCTCGTCGGGTGAGGCGAAGTTTTGCTTCGCCTCCCACTGAGGGAATCTCGTACGACTCGTGCTGCAGAACTGCCTGTGCACTCATAGTGGCTTCTCCGTTCTCTGCGACGCCCGCGAATATCACATCGGGGCGAACATCTGTTTCGAATATATCTTCGATTATTCGAAACCACAAGCGCCTGTTCGAAGATATCTTTCGTTCTTTTCCGCGACACTCGAACAGGTGTTTGGCCGTGTTCGAATACAGGGACTAGGGTTTCGAGCAACGGCATCACTGAATCAGCAACCACTGACATTCATGGATCGACCGGCACCATCACCGCCCTCGGGCCTCGGAAAGGACAGCGATGAGCGACGTTCCCCACTCCCGGAAGCCCCTCAGCGAGAAGCAGCAGGCGATCCTCGAATACATCGCCCGCTCGGTTGAGTCGAGGGGCTACCCGCCCAGCATGCGCGAGATCGGAGATGCTGTCGGCCTGTCCTCTCTCTCAAGCGTCACGCACCAGCTCAGCCGCCTTGAGCTCGGCGGCTACATTCGACGCGACCCGAACCGCCCACGCGCGCTCGAGATCCTCGTCGAGCTTGCGAGCACGAACGCGGCCATCGCCGACGCACCTGCGCAACAGGTAGAAGAGGCCGCCTACGTGCCGCTGGTCGGGCAGATTGCGGCCGGCGTGCCCATCACCGCCGATCAGCAGGTCGAGGAGATCGTGCCGCTTCCCCGCCAGCTGGTGGGCGACGGCCAGTTGTTCATGCTGCGCGTGGTCGGCGATTCCATGATCGACGCGGCCATCTGCGACGGCGACTTTGTTGTCGTGCGCCAGCAGCGCGAGGCCGAGAACGGCGACATCGTCGCGGCCATGCTTGATGGCGAGGCAACGGTTAAGGTATTCCGCCGCCGCGACGGCCACACCTGGCTGCTCCCCCGCAACAGCGCTTTCGAGCCGATCCTCGGCGACCACGCTGAAGTGCTGGGCCGGGTCGTGGCGGTCTTCCGTTCAGTCTGACCCTGCCAGGCGTCAACGCAACAACGGCCCCTCACTGTCTCTTACCCCAGCAGGGCACAGCAAGGGGCCGTTCCGTGAAGCGCGCTTAACCCACAGGATCTGGCGTCAGCAGCTCAAGTTCGCGCAGCACCGAAAGCACCTGCTCGTGCCTGTTGAAGGTGTACAGGTGCACTGAGGGCGCACCGCCGGCGAGGAGTTCGCGGGCGAGTTCGAGCGTGTGCTCCACACCCAATTCCGGGGCGTATCCCCCAGCCTCCTCAAGCGCTCGCACCAGCCCTTCGGGCGCTGGCCGCCCCGCCAGCGAGGCGACCTTGCGCAGCTGCCCACTCGTCGAGACCGGCATCAGCCCCGGCAGCACGGGGATGCGCAGCCCGGCCCGCTGCGCGTCGTCAACGAATGAGAGATACTCTTCCGCACGGAAGAACAGCTGGGTAATTGCGAACTGTGCACCGGCCTCCTGCTTGGCGACGAGCCAGTCGATGTCTTCCGAACGTGAACGCGATTGCGGGTGTCCGTTCGGGTATGCGGCGACCGACGTGCGGCCCACACTCGTCAGCGGCGGCCGTTCGGCACGAGCCTCAGCGATGAGTTCGACGAGTTCGAGCGACGACAGCGACCCCGCGACTGCGGGCGCGTCTTCGTCGAGACCTCGCGGCGGATCCCCGCGCAGCGCGAGAAAGTCGTGCACGCCTGCGTCCATGACGCGATGGATCGTCTCGCGGACCGCGTCGCGGCTCTCGCCGACGGTGGTGAGGTGTGCGAGCGGCAGCGCATCAGTGTGATCTCGCAGGTATCGCAGCAGGTCGAGCGAGGCGTCGCGATTGGAACCGTTGGCCCCGTAAGTGACCGAGATGAAGTCTGGCCCTGCCGCAGACAGGTGCTGCACGGCGTGCCCCAGCGCGAGCGCGGCCGCCCCGCTGCGCGCAGGGAACACCTCGAAGGAGAAGCGGGCGCGCGTGGCTGCGCTGCCCGCGAGCGGCAGCGGGCTCACGGGGCTACCCCCGCCAGCGCCTCCGCGGCAAGATCGGTGCCGCGCACGCGCGCTGCGATCTTCGCGAAGGCGACATCGCGGGCAAAATCCGGGGAGCCGTGACGCGGCTTCTCATCGATGAGATAGGGCGAGAAGCCGCAGTCATCGGTGGATCCGAGCAGCTCGGGCGGCACGAAGCGCGCTGCGCGCACCAGTTGATCGCGCACCTGCTCCGCCGTTTCCAACCGAGGATTCGTGGGGTTCGTCACACCGATCAGCACCCGGGGCGCGGCACCGCTCGACGCGCGCCCGCGCAGCTGCGCCCCCACGAGACGAGCGACGCGATCCGGATCCTTCTCCCCAGCGGCCTGCACCAGAAAGTAGCCCGCCTCGATCTGGAACAGCTCGGGGATCAACTCGGCGTAGTCGACGTCGGCGCTGTGCGCAGAGTCGTTGTCGTTGCCAGGGCAGGTATGCACGCCCACGGCGGCCCGCTGCTCGGGAGCGAGACGATCCAGCACCCGGTTCATGAGGTCAATGAAGCCCCCGAGGGCTTCCGGCCCCGCCCACGGAGCGCGCAGATCGCGCCGCAGCGCGAGCCGTCCCTCGGTGAAGTCGATCGTGATGCGCGAAGCGCCGGCCTCGAAGCAGCGCACAATATCTTCGGCGCAGCCCGCAACAACATCACTCAAAAAGTCGGCGCGCGAGTAGTTACCAAGACCCGCGTCAGGCACCATCAGCGACAGCATCGACGGCGAGATCACAGCCTGTTTGAGCGGCAGATCGGTCAGCTCGCGCGCCGCAACAACATCGTCGGCCGCCCACGCGCGAAACGCGAAGGGCGCGCTTGCGAGGCTCGGAATGACTCTGTGGTGTCCATCGGCGAACACCGCGAAGACGGGGCCCTCCTCAACATCGGCGGTGCCCAGCGGATAGCTCGCGAAGCTGTGCCTGCGCTGCTCGCCATCAGTGATGATCGGCGAACCCGTCGCGGCGAGACGCCCGAGGGTGTCGCGCACGGCAAGATCTTGTTCTGCGCGCAGCTCCGCCAGCGAGGCGAGCCCGGTCTCGGCGTCAAGCACCGCGCGTTGCAGCCGCGCCGGTCGCGGCAGTGAACCGACGGGCTCAGTGGGAAGCCCGGTGGCCGGCCAGGGGGCGCGAGTGCCCCCTGACCGCTGCTGCGAAACGGGTCGCGGGGTCACACCGCTCCTTCGCGCACCGCCTGAGCCGCCCGCACGAGGTTCGTGAGGCTTGCCACGGTTTCCTCGTAGCCGCGAGTCTTCAGACCGCAATCGGGATTGACCCACAGCTGCTCACCGGGGATGCGGTTCGCGGCGATGCGGATGAGCTCGGTCTGCTCGGCAACACTGGGCACACGCGGTGAGTGGATGTCGTAGACACCCGGGCCGATGCCGCGTGAGTAGCCGTGATCACCGAGGGGCTCTACAACGTCCATGCGGCTGCGGGCCGCCTCGATCGAGGTCACATCGGCGTCGAGACCGTCAACGGCGTCGATGATCTCGCCGAACTCGGAGTAACAGAGGTGGGTGTGGATCTGCACTTCCGCTGCCGCACCGCTCGTCGCGAGACGGAACGCCCCGACTGACCAGTCAAGGTAGGCGGGCTGGCGCTCGGCTTCGAGCGGCAGCAGCTCGCGCAGTGCCGGCTCATCGACCTGAACAATCTTGATGCCTGCGTCGACGAGGTCATCGATCTCGTCGCGCAGGGCGAGTGCCACCTGGTTGGCGGTGTCGGCGAGGGGCTGGTCATCGCGCACGAACGACCACGCGAGGATCGTGACGGGGCCCGTCAGCATGCCCTTGACGAGGCGATCCGTAAGCGACTGTGCATACGCCGACCACGCGACGGTCATCGGAGCTGGCCGCGACACGTCGCCCCACAGGATCGAAGGGCGCGTAGCGCGCGTGCCGTACGACTGCACCCAGCCGTGCTCGGTGACCGCGAAGCCGTCGAGCAGTTCGGCGAAATACTGCACCATGTCGTTGCGCTCTGCCTCACCGTGCACGAGCACGTCGAGACCGATCTCTTCCTGCAGCCTGATGACGCGCTCGATCTCCTCGCGCAGGAAACCATCGTAGGCGTCCTTGTCGATCTCACCGCGCGTGAACGCTGCCCGCGCCTGACGAATCTCGGTGGTCTGCGGGAACGAACCGATCGTGGTGGTGGCGAGGTTCGGAATGCCGAGCGCGCGCTGGGCCTCGCGGCGCGCTTCCTCGTCGGCGCGGCTGCGATCCGCTGCGGCCACAGCCGAGACGCGCTCGCGAATGCCATCGACGCGCACCCCAGGAGCGGCCGCGCGATCCGCGAGCACACGATCGACCTCGGCCACCTCACCCTCGATGGCCGCGGCACCTTCGCTGAGGCCGCGGGCGAGGATCGCCACCTGCTCAACCTTCTGATCGGCGAAGGCGAGCCACGACTGCAGGCGCTCATCGAGCTTCGTCTCGTCGTTCACATCGTGCGGCACATGCTGCAGGCTGTTGGAGGTGCCGACCACGACGTCGACGCCCGAGGCGCGCAGCGACTCGGCGATGCCAAAGGCCTTGCGCAGATCGGTGCGCCAGATGTTGCGGCCGTCGACGACGCCCGCAACGAGCTGCGTGCCGGTGAAGGCATGTGCCAGCGCACCGGAGTCGTGCGCCTCGATCGGCAGGGTGCCGCGCACGAGATCGGCGTGCACCGCCTCGACCGGCAGGGCGGCAAGGCGCAGCAGCGCAGCAGACGAGTCACCGTAGGGCGTCGTGAGCAGAATCTGCGGGCGCTGCACGATATCGCCCGCCGCCGCGGCAGCGCCGAGCACACCGTAGGCGCGCTCGGCAAGCGCGAGTGCTTCCTCACGCGACACGGGGAGCGCATCCGAGACGAGGGCGGGCTCGTCGAGCTGCACCCACCCGGCACCCGCTGCGGCGAGCGCGCCCAGCAGCTCGGCGTAGACCGCCACAACCTCGTCGAGGCGATCGATCGGGCGGAAGTCTGGCGCGGCATCGTCGGAAGCCTTCGCGAGCAGCAGGTAGGTGACGGGGCCCACGAGCACAGGGCGCGATGCGATGCCCTGCTGGGCGGCCTCGGCAAGCTGTGCGACGAGGGCTGCCGGGTTCGCAGCAAAGGGGGTGCGCTCGTCGATCTCGGGCACGCTGTAGTGGTAGTTGGTGTCGAACCACTTCGTCATTTCGAGCGGCTGGTGATCGTTGTCGCCGCGTGCGAGAGCGAAATAGATTTCGAGGTCGCTCGCACCCGCGGCGACATCGGCGAACCGGGCCGGGATCGCCCCGAGCGCCAGGCTTGCGTCGAGCACCTGATCGTAGAAGCTGAAGCTCTCGGGCACCGCCCCGCCCGCAGCGGGCAGACCGAGCTCGACCAGCCGGGCACGCGTGGCAGCGCGCAGCTCGCGCGCCGTCTGCACGAGTTCTGCCTCGCTGGTGCTGCCCTTCCAGTAGGACTCGATGGCGCGCTTCAGTTCGCGGCGGCGGCCGATGCGCGGGTATCCGAGGATCGTGGCGTTGGGCAGGGACGTCGTTGCGGACATGCTGGTCCTTCGGTTCGGGGGCGTGGGATGCCGGAAGCTGTCCGGTCATCCACACGCTATCCCGCACCACCGACACGGAGCCCGCATGTTGCGCTGTATGAACTACGAAGTGTTACGCCCGGGCCATGCCGCCGCCCCGGGTGACCTGTTTACCCCAGATAGGGCTGCAATTTTGCGAGCATCTCACCGGTGACATAGGCACGCACTCGAGTGCCCTCTGCCACGTACTCGGTCGACAGCACGCGGTTGCGCTCGTGCAGCTCGGCAACGAGATCGCCGCGGTCGTAGGGCACCACGACGGTGACCTCGCGATCCGGAACCGGCAGCGCCGCGGTGATGCGCCGCCGCAACTCCTCAATGCCCTCACCCGAACGCGCCGACACGAACACCGCGTCAGGAGCAAGCCCGTGCAGCACCAGCCGCTGCGACTCGTCGAGCAGATCGGCCTTGTTGAAGGCGACGATCTCGGGGATGCCCTGGGCGTCGACCTCTGCGATCACCTCGCGCACCGTGCGGAGCTGGGCGGCGGGATCCGGGTGCGAACCGTCGACGATGTGCAGAATCACATCGGCTTCGCCGACCTCCTCAAAGGTGGAGCGGAACGCCTCGACAAGCTGGTGCGGCAGATTGCGCACAAACCCAACGGTGTCGACGTAGGTGAAGCTGCGCCCGTCAGCGGTCTCGGCGTGACGCACCGCCGTGTCAAGCGTGGCGAAAAGTTGGTTCTGCACCAGCTCCTGCGTGCCCGTGAGGCGGTTCAGCAGGCTCGACTTGCCCGCGTTCGTGTAGCCCGCGATCGCCACCGATGGCACCTCGCCACGCTTGCGATTCGCTCGCTTCGCATCGCGAGCGGGAGCGAAACCGGCGATCTGCTTGCGCAGCTTCGCCATGCGGGTGTGGATCTTGCGGCGATCAAGCTCCATCTTCGTCTCACCGGGGCCTCGAGATCCCATACCGGCACCCGCCGAACCAACCTGGCCGCCTGCCTGACGCGACATCGACTCACCCCAACCGCGCAGGCGCGGCAGCAGATACTGCAGCTGAGCGAGCTCGACCTGGGCCTTGCCCTCGCGGCTCTTCGCGTGCTGGCTGAAAATGTCGAGGATCACCGCGGTGCGGTCGATCACCTTCACCTTCACCACGTCTTCGAGCGCGCGCCGCTGGCTGGGGGCCAATTCGGTGTCAGCCACGACGGTGTCGGCACCGACAGCGGCCACGAGCTCGGCAAGCTCCTGAGCCTTGCCCTTGCCGAGGTAGGTGGCAGGGTCGGGGTTCGCGCGGCGCTGCAGCAGACCGTCGAGCACGCGCGCGCCCGCCGTCTCGGCGAGGGCCGCAAGCTCGCGCAGCGAGTTCTCGGCATCCTCAAGCCCGTCGCCCGAAGAGCCCGTGTACAAACCAATAAGCACCGCGTTCTCCAGCCGCAGCTGGCGGTACTCCACCTCGGTGACGTCTTCAAGCTCAGTGGAGAGGCTGCCGACACGGGTGAGCGAGGCGCGCTCCTCGCGTTCGAGGCGGATCAGCTCAAAGTCTTCAGCGAGCTGATCGTGGGCGGCATCACCGAGCGCCTGTGCGCCACCGGTGAGGTTGTCGATGCCGGATCCGCGTTCGCTGGTGTCGCGGATCACAGTAGCCGAGCCGCCGCGCGCCGCACGTGCGAACAGCCTGTCGAGCGGGTCTGCGCTGTCGGGGGCTGTGGCATCGGAGCCAGCAGTATCGTCTACGTCGGCTGCATCGGCTTCGCGCCGCGCGCTGCGATCGGCCTGCTCGGCTGCGACGGCCTCGTCGAGTTCTGATTCTTCAGTGAAACGTTCTGTCATCTGGCCTCCAGTGTACGTCGGATCGTGCCGCGCGCGCCGTCAGTTCGCCCACAGCGCGATCCGCAGAGGCTACCGCCCACGAGGCATGCGGCAGCCTGGGATACTGAGAAGGTGACTCAGCACTACTTCTCAGAGGCGCCCTCAGGCGACTTCCGCCCCCGCGAAATCAACGCGATGCTCGGCGGATCATCGCGCAGCGTGCTCACGGCCGGCGGCGTTTTCAGCCCAGAGCACCTCGACCGCGGCACCGAAGTGCTGCTGCGCACAGTGCCTGATCTGGCCAACGCCCCGGTCGGCCCGGTGCTCGATATCGGCTGCGGCTGGGGGCCCATCGCGCTCGATGCCGCCCTCACCGCCCCCGAGCGCGAGGTCTGGGCTGTCGACGTCAACGAGCGATCACGCGAGCTCACCCGGGAGAACGCCCGCCGTCTCGGCCTCGACGGGGTGCGCGTTGCAGCCCCTGAGGAGGTGCCGGAGGACATCACCTTTGCCGAGATTCGTTCGAACCCTCCCATCAGGGTCGGCAAAGAGGTGCTGCACGGAATCCTGCGTCTCTGGCTGCCGCGGCTCAGCCCAGGAGCCGCCGCCTATCTGGTCGTTGCGAAGCATCTGGGTGCAGACTCACTGCAGCGGTGGATCGCGGCGGAGTTCAGCGAGCTCGACGTGTCCCGTGCAGGCCGCGACAAGGGGTTCCACGTCATCGAAGCGCGGGCGTAGCTCGGGAGTCCCTGCGGAGCGCGGCGCGCGCAGGCCGAGCGATCCGCGATCCACGATCCGCGATCCGCGATCCGCGATCCTGCTTGCGAGCTTGCCGCTCTACGGCAGCTCGATCTCCCCTGAGTAGACCAGCTCAGCCGGGCCATTCAGCGACACGTGCTCACCCTCCTCAGTGGGGAACATGCGCACCGCGAGGCGCCCGCCGGGGACATCGATGCGCCAGTGGTTCGGCATGCCCTCGCCACCCCAGTGACGGAACGCGAGCGCGGCCGCCGCGGTGCCCGTGCCACAGGAAAGCGTCTCGCCCACGCCCCGCTCGTGCACGCGCATACGGATGCGGGCCACACCGTCCTTCACCAGCGGATCTTCAGGCACAACGAACTCGATGTTCGCCCCCTGCGCGGGCGCCGGGTCGAGCCCCGGAGCTCGGTGCAAATCGAGGCCGTCGAGCTCGCCTGCGTGCGCGAGCGCCGTCACCACATGCGGGTTGCCGAGGTCGATGCCAAGGCCTGGGCGGGCAACATCAAGGCCGGCAGCCGAGACCAACCGCTCCTCAGCGAGACGCCAGCGGCCCAGATCGACGGTGTAGCCCGACACCCCGGCGAGCACATCTTTCACACCGGCGCGGGTGCCGATCGGCAGCGTGTCACGGCGTTCAGGGGCGACCAGCCCCTCGCTGATCAGGTAGTGCGCGTAGACGCGAATGCCGTTGCCGCACATCTCGGCGGGGGTGCCGTCAGCGTTCCAGTAGTCCATAAACCACTCGGCCTCCGGCTCCTCCGCGAGGGAGGCCGCACCCTCGGGGAGCGCCCGCGAGCGCACCGCACGAATCACACCGTCGGCGCCAATGCCGAAGCGGCGGTCGCAGAGGAAGCGGATCTGCTCGGGAGTGAGCGAGCGCTCGCCGTCGGGGTCGGTGAAGAGCACGAAGTCGTTGCCCGTGCCGTGGCCCTTGGTGAACGCGAGGGTAGTCATCCCTCAAGTCTAGGGCCCGGCGCTTCGTGCCCCTTCCGCCGCGTCACGTCATCCCCGCCCGGCCCTTCCCTCTGTCCCTGCTATCACCCTTGCCCCGACACCCGCCCACGCCCCTCTCGATCATTGAGGTCACCCGTGTGGCCCCTATCCCGGGGCCGAAAGGGCCACACGGGTGACCTCGATGGGGTGTTTGGCCGGAAGCGCGGGGCGGGGCGGGTTGCGGCGCAGGGGGAAGGGCCGGGCGATCCGCTCAGTACCAGATGCTGAGGAAGGGTGCGCCCGCGATGTGCAGGGCCGCGTCGAGACTCGCGATCGCCGCGGCGTCACCGCGCAGCCGACCGGCCTCGGCAAGCGAGCGCGCCGAAACCCCGCCGAGGTAGAGCGACGACAGCTCGGCAACCCCCAGCTCGATGTCGGGCTCCGCCCCTGGCACCGCGGTAACCCGGCCCGCACCCTCAGCTGCAGCCTCCACCCGCCACACGCCCTCGGTGAAGCCGAGGGAATCCGCCACACGCAGCACGATATCGATCGGCGCCGCGAAGCTACGGGCCGCGATCACTGCAGGCAGATCGAGAATGCGTAACCAGCCGTGATCCGCCGTCTTGAGCTTCGCGGCGCGCGCATCGGCGAGCAACCACGGTAGCGGCTCATCCACGGGCCGCAGCTGCGCGATCACCGTGCCAATGAGGTCGTGTTGCAGTGCGTACCGCCAGAGCGCGGCGCGCGCTTCGGGGGTCTCGCCGATGAGGTGGCGGACCTCCAACCGCGACCGCGCCCAATCTTCGTCGGACTCGATGATGCGGTACGCCATCGCCCCGCGCAGCTCTCCCCCGCCATCGATGTAGCGCACGCCCCGAATCGCAGCGGCGTGCGGCTCACCCGGTTTCGCCCCGGAAATCTGCTGCCAGAGCAGCGGCCACCCAGGGATCTCTCCCACCCGCGAGTTGCGCGTGCGCTCGTGCAGCTCGCCCAGCGCCACGGCCGTGGCGTCCCTGTCGAGAAACTGCACCGCCCCCTCGGGTTCGACCCCCGCCCATCCCGCACGCCGCGTGTCGACCGACACTCGTGTGTGCCAGGTAGCCGGCCCGAACCCATAGCGACCGTAGATCGTCGCTTCAGACACGGTGAGACCGGCAAGCGGCACCTCCGCTGCGGCCGCGGCACGCAGTTCCCCCTCGAGCATGGCCCGCGCGATCCCGCGTCGACGGTGCGTGCCGGCCACGGTGACCTCGCTCACCGCCCACATGGGCAGCTCACCGCCGGGCACCGTCACGGGCGCGATCCATGATCCGACCGTTGCTACGGGGAGCTCGGCTTGCGGGCTTGTCGCATCGAACACGCCGACCAGGCGACGACCCGCTTGGCCGGGGCGGGCGGCAATCACAGTCTCCTCGCTCGGCTCCTCCTCAATGAAACCGCGCGCGATGGCGCGGGTGAGATTGTCGAGCGCGGGCTCGTCGGCGGGATCCACCCGCCGGTAGTCAAGGCCCTCGTTCCGAAGCTGCTCGAGGGAGACCTGATCCAGGTCGACTGTCTGCGCATCTGGCTGCATCATGGTTCCACCCTACGGGCTGGGTTTCAGGCCCGAATAGGGGTGATGCGGCAGCACTCAGGCGAGATCGAGCTGTTCAGCGGCCGGGCCGTCGACCCAGGTGATGTCCGGGTAGCGCTTGAACCAGCTCACCTGACGGCGGGCGTAGCGCCTCGTGAGCGCCTGCGTCTCGGCAATCGCCTCGTCACGGGTCGCGTCGCCGCGCAGTTCGGCGAGGGCCTGCGCGTAACCGATGGCTCGGCTCGCGGTCTTCCCCTGTTCGAGGCGGTTCGGGATCAGCCCGCGCACTTCGTCGAGCAGCCCGTCGGCCCACATGTGCTCGACCCGCCGATCGAGGCGTTCCACAAGCGTCGCCCGCTCGCAATGCACTCCGATGATGCGGGTTTCGGCGCACCACAGGGCCGGCTTCTCCGGTAGCGTCACCCGCGCATCGCCGCCGAGCATGGCGACTTCGAGCGCGCGCACCACGCGGCGGGGGTTGCGGGCGTCGACGGCCGCCGCGGCCTCGGGTGCCAGATCGCTGAGCCGAGCGAGCAGCGGATCGACGCCACCCTCGGCGAGTTCAGCTTCGAGGCTCGCACGCAGGGTGTCGTCTCGCGGAGGGAACGCGAAATCGTAGATGACGCTCGACACGTAGAGCCCGGATCCTCCGACCAGGATCGCGTCGGCGCCGCGAGCGTGGATCTCCGTCACCGTCTCGCGCGCCACGGGCTGATACCAGGCGACGGCAGCCTCCTCTCTCGGGTCGAGCGCATCGAAGAGGTGGTGCGGGATGCCTCGGCGTTCGGCGAAGGGAAGTTTGGCCGTGCCGATGTCCATGCCCCGGTAGAGCTGCATCGCGTCGGCGTTCACGATCTCGGCGGGTCGCCCTGCCGCGGCAAGGCGCTCGGCCAGATCGAGCGAGAGCGCTGACTTTCCGGTGCCGGTGGCGCCGACGACGGCCCAGAGCCGCGGCTGCCTAGTCATGGCTGCCGCCGCTGAGACGACGTCGGCCGCGGTGCCGCATACGGGCGAAGACGTCGGCGATCGGCAGCTTCATCGTGTGTCGCGGGTGCGGAGCGTTGGCAGCCCAAGGCTGACGGCCCGGGGGGCACCGGCTGCCGCCGGTGCCGGCACACCGCAGCTTTCTGCCTGCCGGCGATCCCACGCGTCGCCTGCGCGGGTGCGGCGCACCGCGTAGGTGCCGGTGAGGTCGGCGATGAGGAAGTGCGGGGCGGCGGCCGTCACCTGCACGGTGACAGTGTCGCCCGGCCGGGGCTCCTCGGCGCCCTCGGGCACGGCGAAGTGCACGAGGCGGTTATCTTCTGCGCGGCCTGAGAGACGACGTGTGGCGGCGTCTTTCTTGCCTTCGCCCACTGAGACGAGCACTTCGACGGTGCGCCCGATCTGCGCGTGGTTCTCTTCCAGCGAGATGCGCTCTTGCAGTGCGAGCAGACGCTCGTAGCGCTCTTGCACGATCGCCTTCGGCAACTGCCCGTCCATAGTCGCCGCGGGTGTGCCTGGTCGGATCGAGTACTGGAAGGTGAAGGCGCTCGAGAACCGAGACTGTTCGACCACGCGCAAGGTGTCTTCGAAGTCGGCGTCGGTTTCGCCGGGGAAGCCGACGATGATGTCGGTGGTAATCGCAGCGTCGGGGATGCGCTCGCGCACCGCGTCGAGAATGCCGAGGAACTTCTTGGAGCGGTAGGAGCGTCGCATCGCCTTGAGCACCGTGTCGGAGCCCGACTGCAGCGGCATGTGCAGCGACGGCATAACGTTGTGGGTTTCGGCCATCGCTGCGATGACGTCGTCGGTGAAGGCCGCGGGGTGCGGGCTGGTGAATCGCACGCGTTCCAGGCCTTCGATCTCACCCATTGCGCGCAGCAGCTTGCCGAACGCCTGCCTGTCGCCGAACTCGACGCCGTAGGTGTTGACGTTCTGGCCGAGCAGCGTCACCTCGATGGCACCGTCGTCGACGAGGGCTTGCACTTCGGCGAGAATGTCGCCCGGTCTGCGGTCTTTCTCTTTGCCGCGCAGGGCGGGCACGATGCAGAAGGTGCAGGTGTTGTTGCAGCCGACGGAGATCGACACCCAGCCGCTCGACGCGGAATCGCGCTTCGTGGGCAGGGTTGAGGGGAAGGTCTCGAGCGATTCGAGGATCTCAACCTGCGCCTCGTGGTTGTGGCGGGCACGTTCAAGCAGGGCGGGCAGGGAACCCATGTTGTGGGTGCCGAAGACGACATCGACCCAAGGCGCCTTCTCGACGATGGTGCCCTGGTCTTTCTGGGCGAGGCAGCCACCGACCGCGATCTGCATGCCCTCGCGCTCGCGCTTCACCCCGGCGAGGTAGCCGAGGTTGCCGTAGAGCTTGTTGGCGGCGTTCTCTCGCACCGCGCAGGTGTTGATGACGATCACGTCGGCGCCGTCGGCGTCTTCGGCTGCGACGTAACCGGCGGCTTCGAGGGAGCCCGAGAGGCGTTCGGAGTCGTGCACGTTCATCTGGCAGCCGAGGGTACGCACCGTGTAACTGCGGGGGCTTCCGTCGGGCCGGAGCGCGGCGGGCGACGGGGCGATCTCGGTCGGTTCGGCTGTGACGATGGTCATGCCGAAATTCTACCGTCGCGGATCATTGCGCCAATCCGCGCGCCCGTCACCGCGCCGCACGCGCGCCTCAGCGAAACCGCACCCCCGATCTCCCCGAAGAGGAACCGTCGAGCGCTTCACGGGCTGCTCGCATCGCGGGCTCGCCCGACCAGCCTCGTCTGGCGAGGAAGCCGAGCAGCCGCCGCTCCGCCGTCTGGCGGTCGAGCCCGCCGAGCTTGCGGGCGCGATCCCGCGCGGTTTCGCGCAGCAGGGCGAATTCTTCGTCGATATCGAGCTCACCGAGCGCCGCTTCAATGATTGCATCGGGCAGGCGCCGTTCGCGTAGTTTGACGCGAATCTGCCCACGGCTGGCGCGCTTGGTGTCGCGAAGCTTCTCGGTGACCGCCCTCGCGAGGCCGGCATCGTCA
This sequence comes from Leucobacter sp. VD1, assembly GCF_037150695.1. Taxonomy (NCBI): domain Bacteria; kingdom Bacillati; phylum Actinomycetota; class Actinomycetes; order Micrococcales; family Microbacteriaceae; genus Leucobacter; species Leucobacter sp. VD1. Next base: position 427,633 of record NZ_JBBCPO010000001.1, on the reverse strand, counting down.
AGGTAATGGCTCTGCTCGAACTCGTCGATGACGGCCTCGACAGCGTGCGCGGGATGGTCGAGTCGCTGCAGTTCATCGCGCAGCTCGCCACTCGATCGGGCGCGGCGGGCGAGCAGCCGCACCCCGTCGTCATAGGCCGAGCTGCGCTCGCTTTCGGCGGCATCAGCAGGAACGATGGGATTGACTGGCTCAGCGGGATCAGCGACCTTCGTTGGATCGACGGCATCGACGGGCTGGGTGAGATCGTCACGCTCGCCGGTAGGCGACCCCGCACGGAACGCGTCGATGCTCACAATGCGCCGAAAGCCCGAAGACGCATCCGTGACCGTCGATACCTCTGCATCGCCGTCGCCGTGAACTTCAGCCTCAGCCTCGCGTACAGATTCAGCCTCAACTCCGCGTTCAGGCTCAGTACCACCTGCAACAGCGATATCAGCGCCTTGTGTCGCGGCTGCACCCGCTTGACCCCAGCCCCGGCCACCGAGCAGCGACCGCAGCTCGATGACCTCGGCCAGATCTTGCCGGCTCTCCTCCCCGCCTGCGGGGCGTTCTTCGGGAGGAGGCAAGAATCGAACGGCCACGGGTTTAGGCGCTCGCGCGCTGCTCGGGCTCGACTGCCGGAGCAGCCGCCGGAGCAGCCGCCTCTTCGGCCTCTTCGCTACGCCCGTTCACGCCGAGCTTCGTGAGGATCTTCTCCTCGATCTCCGCCGCAATATCGGGGTTCTGGATGAGGAAGCGGCGGGCATTCTCCATGCCCTGACCCAGCTGGTCGCCGTCGTAGGTGAACCAGGCACCGCTCTTCTTGATGAAGCCGTGCTCGACGCCGTAGTCAATGAGGGAGCCCTCACGGGAGATACCGATGCCGTAGAGGATGTCGAACTCGGCCTGCTTGAAGGGTGGGGCCATCTTGTTCTTGACCACCTTGACGCGGGTGCGGTTGCCCACCGCATCGGCACCATCCTTCAGCGTCTGAATGCGGCGGATGTCGAGGCGCACCGAGGCATAGAACTTGAGCGCCTTGCCACCGGAGGTGGTTTCGGGGCTGCCGAAGAACACGCCGACCTTCTCGCGCAGCTGGTTGATGAAGATGGCGGTGGTCTTGGTGGCGTTCAGGCTGCCGGTGATCTTGCGCAGCGCCTGCGACATGAGACGGGCCTGCAGACCGACGTGGCTGTCACCCATCTCGCCGTCGATCTCGGCCTTCGGCACGAGGGCCGCAACGGAGTCGATGACGACAAGGTCGACCGAGCCTGAGCGAATGAGCATGTCTGCGATCTCGAGTGCCTGCTCACCCGTGTCGGGCTGAGCGACGAGCAGCGCGTCGATGTCGACGCCGAGCTTCTTGGCGTATTCCGGGTCGAGCGCGTGCTCGGCGTCGATGAAGGCGGCGATACCGCCGGCGCGCTGCGCATTGGCGATGGCGTGCAGCGTAAGCGTGGTCTTGCCCGAGGACTCGGGGCCGTAGATCTCGATGATGCGACCGCGCGGCAGACCGCCGATGCCGAGCGCGACATCGAGAGCGACCGAGCCAGTGGGAATCACCTCGACGGGCGCGCGCTCAACACTGCCCATGCGCATGATCGCACCCTTGCCGAAGTTCTTGTCGATCTGCGCGAGTGCCGCTTCAAGCGCCTTCTCGCGATCCTTGGGAGGCCCCGCGGGCGACTTCGATGCTGCTGCCATGATCTTGCTCCTTCGATGTGCGCGGCCACGCCGCTGGTCTGCTGCCTATCGACTGTCTCGACCCCGATCACGGAGTAGACAAGGCATCGATATTCGGTGTGCTTCACACCCTAGAACCGACCACTGACATTCTTGGATCGAGCGGCGAATCTGAGGATAAGTTGGGCAAACCGACTACCTGTGCACGAAGCTACCACGAATCGAACATATCTTCGAACGGGCGAATAGGCGTGTCGCCTTCACGGCCGACCACGGAGCGCTCGCGTCACTCGCGAGGATCGCGCAGACCCCGCCCATGCCGCCGCTCAAGCGGCACATCGAGGTCAGCGCACAGCGCCCCCCAGACATCGCGGGGCGGCACGCCGCGCTCAAGCGCATCTCCGGGCGTTCCCCCGAGCGCGGCGAGCCAGTGGTCCCTAATCAGCACTCCCGCATAGTCGGCACCGAATTCAGCGGCGCAGGCGCGACGAAACTCGCTCAGCTTCACGAAGCGCTACGACACCAGTTCGGGAGCGTATCCCGACATGAGTTCGGCAGGCACCGTATCAGGCACCCGCCCGGCGAGCGGCATCGCGAGCCCCTCAACAACAGCAAGGCGTTCGCTCACCTCGCCCATAATGACCGAGAGCGGCGTATCGAGCGCATCGGCGACCGCCGCGAGGATCTCGCTCGAGGCCTCCTTCTGCCCGCGCTCCACCTCACTGAGGTAACCGAGCGCAACACTCGCGTCGCCGGCAACCTGTCGGAGCGTGCGCCCCTTCTGCAGACGGAAGTCACGCAGCACGTCACCGATCTCTTGACGCATCAGCACCATGTGAACCCTCCTTTACTGCACGACCAGGGGTCATGCCTCCACAATACCCGCTCATCGACAAGCCACCGAGGCGGGGACGCCACTCCAGTCTGGAGGGAGTCACTGGGAATAACCCCGACATTACCGCGCCTATTCCTGAAACTTTGCTGAACTTGAGTCAGTCTGACTCAAGTTCACTGCTCGACGAACTACCCAGCTCCGCGAGCAGCAGCCCGAGGGCCGCAGACACCGAATCGCGGCGGATCTCGCCCCGATCACCCGAAAACGCAAATTCGACGGCGCGCGTGCGCTCCCCCACGCTAAGTCCGATCCACACGGTGCCAACGGCTTGCCCGGTCTGCGGATCCGGCTCCGGGCCAGCTACACCGGTCGTCGCGAGACCGATATCGGCGGGCAGCGACGCAGTTGCCGACTCACGGGGCACCGCGCAGAGCTGCCGCACACCGCTGGCCATTTGCCGTGCCACCTCGCCGTCAACGGGGCCGGTCTGCTGCAGCCGCTCCCCATCTACCCCCAGAACCGACTGCTTCAGCGCAGTATCGTAGGCGACCACTCCGCCCGAGAAGACCTGCGATGAACCGGGCACTGATACGAACGCGTCGGCGAGTAAGCCCCCGGTCAACGACTCCGCAACGGCAATTCGCAGCCCCCTGGCGACAGCGATCTCCACGACCGCACGTGCGAGTTCACCACCGACTCGCGACGCAGACTCCCCCGCGGGTTTCACTGGCGGCCTCGACGCGCCTTCGCGAACGCAACAACGTAGTCGATGCCGCTGACGATGGTGAGCACCACCGCTACGGTCATGGTGAACACGTTCGCCCAGTAGGCGAACGGTGCTGCCGGGCCGAGCACGGCCGCAAGTGGTAGCAGCGCCAGCGTGATGGCAACGGACTGGGCGACGGTCTTGAGCTTGCCCATCCAGGCCGCAGCGACGACAACATCGTGGGCGATCATGAGACGGTGCACTGTGATGCCGATCTCGCGCACCAGCACCACGACGGTGATCCACCACGGCAGCTCACCCAGTATCGACAGCCCGACGAGGGCGGCACCGGTGAGGGCCTTGTCTGCGATCGGATCAAGCAGCTTGCCGAGGTCGGTGATCAGACCCCGGGAGCGCGCAATGTGGCCGTCCCAGGCGTCAGTGGCGATCGCGACAACGAAGAACACCGCCGAAGCCCAGCGCAACGGTCCATTCTCGCCGCCGTCGGCCAACAGCATCCAGAGGAAGAACGGGGTGGCGACAATGCGCGCGCCCGTGATGATGTTGGGCGCGTTCCAGTTGCTCGGCTTCGCCTGTGGTTGCTGTGCGGTCATCTCTTCCTCGTGTTCGCTCGCCGACGGCCGACCGCGGCTACTCACGACCTGTCAGCTGCCAGGCGTCTTCGTCGTCGTCGCCATCGACCTCTTCAAGCGTGGCCTGATACTTCGCAACAGGGTCGTCGTAGCGCTCATCTCCGAAACCGCGGGTCTCGGTGAGAGGCTCGATCACATCGGTGGCTGAGTCGCTTGCGCCATCGGGCACCCCGGGCAATGGCGTGGTGGGAGGAGCCGACTGCGGTTCCATCAGGGCAGCGGGAGGCTCCGCAGCGACAGGCTGCTGGAACGGCGTCGGGGCGACCGAGCCACCCTTGATCTTCGCAAGCACCTCGGGCAACTGCTCGGGCGACACGAGCACGTCTCGCGCCTTCGAACCTTCCGAGGGGCCCACGATGTCGCGGGACTCCATGAGGTCCATCAGACGCCCCGCCTTCGCGAAACCGACACGTAGCTTGCGCTGCAACATCGAGGTGGATCCGAACTGCGAAGTGACCACCAGCTCGATGGCCGCGAGCAGCACTTCGAGGTCGTCTCCGATGTCTTCGTCGATCTCCTTCTTCTCGGCGACCTGCGCCACATCGGGGCGGTACTCCGGCTGGGCCTGCGCCTTGACGTGGGCCACAACCTTTGCAATCTCGGCCTCTCCTACCCACGCGCCCTGCACGCGCATCGGGGTGGATTCGCCGTTGAGCAGTAGCAGGCCGTCACCCTGACCAATCAGGCGCTCGGCGCCGACCTCGTCAAGGATGACGCGGGAGTCGGTGCCGGAGGCCACCGCGAAGGCGTAGCGGCTGGGCACATTCGACTTGATCACACCGGTGACGACGTTTACGGAGGGGCGCTGCGTGGCGAGCACCAAATGGATGCCGGCGGCACGGGCGAGCTGCGTGATGCGCTGAATGGAGTCTTCGACGTCTCGCGGGGCGACGAGCATGAGGTCTGCGAGCTCGTCGACCACCACGAGCAGGTAGGGGTAGGGCTTGAGCACCCGCTGGCTGCCAGCGGGCAGCACGATCGAGCCGGAGCGGACGGCCTCGTTGAAGTCGTCGATGTGGCGGAAGCCGAAGCTCGCCAGATCGTCGTAGCGCATGTCCATCTCTTTCACGACCCACTGCAGCGCCTCAGCCGCTTTCTTCGGGTTCGTGATGATGGGGGTGATGAGGTGCGGCACGCCCTGGTAGACGGTGAGCTCGACGCGCTTGGGATCGACGAGCACCATGCGCACCTCGGCGGGGGTGGCCCGCATGAGGATGCTGGTGATCATCGAGTTGATGAAGCTCGACTTACCGGAGCCGGTGGCACCGGCCACCAGCAGGTGCGGCATCTTCGCCAAGTTGGCGACAACGAAGCCGCCCTTCACGTCTTTGCCGACGCCGATCGTCATGGGGTGCGGGCTGCGCTGCGCACGGTTCGAACGCAGCACGTCACCGAGGGCGACGTTCTCGCGATCCTTGTTGGGGATCTCGATGCCGATCGCGCTCTTGCCCGGGATGGGCGAGAGAATGCGCACCTCGTTCGAGGCCACCGCATACGAGAGGTTCTTCGACAGCGCCGTGACCTTTTCGACCTTGACGCCAGGCCCCAGCTCAACCTCGTACTGGGTGACCGTCGGCCCTCGCGAGAATCCGCTCACGCGCGCATCGACCTTGAACTCCTCGAAGACGCGCGCGATAGCCGCCATGATCTGGTCGTTCGCATCGGTGTGCGTCTTCGGGGCATCGCCAGCGGCCAGCGTGCCCTGGTCGGGCAGCAGGTACTCGGCGCGCTGGCTCGGATCGTGCGGGGGTGCTACAGCGAAGGGGACTGACTCGGCAACCGCCGCAGGAGACGGCGCCGGCTCTGGATCAGCGGGTGCGTCCGAGAAGTCGTCCCACGAGTCGTCGCCGAGCCCGGAAGCGCGCGTTGCGCCGACCGCCTCCACGGCAGCCTCGGCCTGCTCGAGTTCGTCGAAGAGCCCCGCCGGGAACGGATCGGCGGCTTCGGGTGCGAGCGCCGATTCGAAGGCGCCGTCGTGCTGCTCTTCTGCGGTGCTCGGATCGAGCGCCGAATCGAGTGCTGATTTGTCGTCGGCGTAGGCCGGATCTTCTTCACGGCCCGAGGAGTTGCGGCGCCACCACGGCAGCGATCCGTCGCCGGTTTCTGTCTCGTCTTCGAGATCGAAGAGGGCCTGCTGCGACTGTGACCCCTCGCGTCGCTTTGCCTTCGCCTGACGGCCCTCGTCCTGCGCTGTGTCGCCGCCATCGGTCACACCGAACAAGAATTCGTAGGCCTCCCGCAGACGCCGCACAATGCGGCCGGGCGGGGTCTTCGTGACGATGAGCACCGAGAACAACAGCATCAGCGACAGCACCGGTGTGGCTACCCACACCGTTAGCGCGAGCAGCGGCGCGCCGACCATCCATCCGAGCAAACCGCCGGCCTCCGCCAGCGCGGGCATGCCCTCGCTGGGGACGGGGCGACCGCCATAGATGTGCGAGAGACCAGCCACGCTCATGATGGCGATGAACAGGCCAATCGCGATGCGCCGATTGTCGTTGACGCTGGACGGGTGATTGAACAGCCACAGCGCGAACCCGACCATAATGATGGGCAAACCGAAGGCCACCCGCCCGAACAGGCCGCCGAACGACCACGCATCGAACTGCACGGCCACCGGCTGCCCGATCATGAACCATTCGACGATGGCACCCACCACCGCGAGCAGCATGAGCAGCAGCGGGATACCATCGCGCCGATCTTCTGGGGCGAGCGGCTCAAGCCTGAACGCGCGCGCGGCACCGCCGATGGCGTGGGCGAGCGCGTTCCAGGAGCGCACGAAGGCGTTTTCGCGCGGCTCCGGCTCGGCGAGCACCCGCGTCTTCGCGGTGGCACGGGATGACGCGGCGCGGGATCCCCGTGCCGTGCTCTTGCCCGATTTTTCGCGCGACGAAGTTTTGCTGGCCATGCTACGAGGGTACGTTCGACTGCCGACATTCGCGAGGTGACGCTCCGAGTGCGGCCGTTTCGGACGGCGCGGCCACGGCCTGCCGGTAGACTCGTGCATCATGAGTGCACCCGTGCTTCGCGCCCGATACGCGACAGCCCAGGAAACAGCCGACTGGGACTCGCTCCTTGCAGAGAACCCGGACGGAGGCGATTTCCTCTCCTCCTCGACCCTCGCCGAGACCAAGCAGCTCGTGGCCTGGCACAACCGCCGCGTGGTGTTCGAACGCGACGGGGTGCGATACAGCATCGCGCTCATCCTCGAACGACGCATTCCCCTCCTCGGGCGGCTCTGGTACATCCCCCGCGGCCCGGCGGGCGCCGACATGGCCGAGGTTGCCGAGCACATGACCGCGCTGCGCGACTTCGCAAGTGCCCACGAGCGCAATGTCTTCGCCATCACCTTTGAACCCCCGGTGACCGTCGCCGACCCGGCACAGACCGAAGGCGCCCCGCCCGCAGAGCTGCAGCGCATCGGCGCGATCCGCCGCCCCGCAATTCAGGGCAGCGCGAGCACCGCCATCGTGCGGCTCGACCGCGACGACGACGCACTGCTCGCAAGCTTCGACAAGAAGTGCCGCAACATGGTGCGTCGCGCTCAGCGCGACGGCGTCACCGTGCGCACCCTCCCCGCCGAACCTGGAACCTTCGAGCAGATGCACCGGCTGATGCGACTCGTCGGCGGCGGCAGCGCGAAGCTCGCCCTGCGCCCCCGCGAATACACCGAATCGCTGTGGCGAGGCTTCGCCGAACGCGGCCAGGGCCGGTTCTACGCCATCGACGTCGACGGCACCCCCGCGGTGATGAGCTACATGATCGTCATCGGCAAGCGCGCCTTCTACAAAGACGGGGGCTCCGAGCGAGACCGCGTCTCCCCCGGCATGTCGAACCTCATCATCTGGCAGATGATGCTCGACGCCCGCGACGCGGGTGCCACCGAGATCGATCTCGTCGGCATCGCCCCAGCGTGGGCGACGAGCACCGACGATCACCCGTCGTACGGGCTCGGGCTCTTCAAGCTCTCGTTCGCACGTGAACGCACCGACTACGTCGGTGCCTTCGATCTGGTGCTGCGCCCCGCGGCGTATCGCATGTGGCAGCGGATCGGCGAGCGTGTCGTCGCAAAACTGCATCGACGCCGCTACCGCGACATCGGCCTGTACTGAGGCGCGGGCGCTCGATTCGGATCCGCCCCCAAAAAAGCGTTGACTCAGCCTCGCCCGAGCCTGCGCCGCAGCACCGAAACAACCTCGCCGACCTCCGAGGAGCGCATCGCCACAAGAGCGACGATGTAGACCGCCGCGACCACTGCGCCGACGGCAATGGCGAACACGAAGGCCTGCACCACGCTGTAGCCGGGCACCGCACTGCGCAGCAACCAGGTGACCGCCAGCCCGGCGGCTCCGGCGGGCACCGCCGCGATGCCGAACCGCAGCAGGCTACCCAGCACCCGGCGCCCGTCGATCCGGCCGATCTTGCGCCGCAGCAGCACCGTCGCGAGGGCCGCTTGCACGATGGTGGCGACTGAGTACGCCACCGTCACCGCGGCACCTCGCACATCGAGCGGCACGAACAGGCACAGCAGCGTCAGCATCACGAACACCACCTGCTGCACCACCGTGAAGATGAAGGGCGTGCGGGTGTCGGAGAGCGCGTAGAAGGATCGCTGCACCACGAACAAGAAACTGAACGGAGCCAAGCAGAGCACGTAGCACTGCAGCACGAAGGCGAACTGATCCACCTGTACCGGCCCGCCCCGTTCGATCAGCGGGCTCAGGAACGACGCGGCCGCGAAAATCGCCGCCGCCGCGAGCATCATGACCAGCGACACCTGCCGCACCGACGCCGAGAAGTCACCGCGGAAGTCATTCATACGGCCGTCACGGCCCGCCTCCGAGAAGCGCGTGAAATACGCCGTGGCGAGCGACACCGCAAGCACCGAATGCGGCAGCATGAGCACCAGCCAGGCATTGCCGAGCGCTGAGGTCGACGGCCCGGCACCGGATGCCGTGCCCACCACGTTCGAGGTCACCCAACCACCGATCTGAATGACGACGATCATGGCGAGACTCCAACTCGCGATCTTCGCAGTCGCGCCGAGTCCCATGCCCTTCCAGACGAAGTCGGGGCGGTAGCGGATGCCCGCGCGGCGCCACGAAGCGAACAGGATCAGCGCCTGCGCCACCACACCGAGCGTCGCACTGCCTGCGAGCAGCGCAATACCTGGCAGCGTCCAGTCGGCAGCGGTGCGGTCCCCCATCGGGTCGGCGCCGTACCACACCATGAACGCGATGATGCCGGCGATGCTGATGATGTTGTTGAGCACCGGCGCCCAGGTGTAGGGACCGAACACGCTGCGCGCGTTCAGCACCTCACCCATCACCGTGTAAATGCCGTAGAAGAGGATCTGCGGAAGGCACCAGTACGCGAAGGCCGCCGACAACGCCAGCTGATCTGCACTCCACGACATCTGGAACAGGAACACCAAAAGCGGCGCGGCAGCCATCGCGAGCACCGTGATCGCGGTCAACGCGACGATCACGAAGGTGAGCACCTTGTTGATGTAACCGGCACCCCCATCGGGGTTGCGCGCCGCCTTCACGATCTGCGGCACCAGCACCGCGTTGAGCATGCCGCCCAACAGGATCGTGTAGACCGTGTTCGGCAGCATATTGCCGTTCGCGAACGCATCGGCCGAGACCGAAGCGGTCTGGCCGATCGCCGCCGCCAGCACCACGACCTTCGCGAGGCCGAGGATGCGCGACAGGATCGTGCCCGCGGCCATCACCGCGCTCGCGCGCATGATCCCCACAGCGCTACTCCTTCGCCGCGGAACCGTCGCCAGTCGCACCGTCACCAGTCGCGCCGCGACTGCGGAGCTTCGCCCGCAGCTCGTGCAGGGCGTCGAGGGTGCGGCGCACCGCGTAACGGCCGGGCTTCACCGGGATCTCCCACGCACCAGAGAACTGCACAGCGTGGCCGCCGAAGGTGCGCTTGAAGACGGTGAAGCCTGTCCACTCGTCGGGCACATCGTCGCGAGCGGAGATGCCGTAGAAGTCGAAGGTGCGCAGCCCGCGAGCCTTCGCATCGAGCATCAGGAAGACGATGAACGGCGCGGAGATCTGCATGCTGTTGTTCGAGAGATCGCGGCCCACATACAGGTAGTAGCGGGTGTCTTCGTCGTCGATCACATAGCCTACGACCTTCGTCTCGCCCTCGTGCTTCGCGACGAACACGCGCGCGATGCCCTCCTCGACGAGACCGCGGAAGTGCTCGAAGTAGCTGCCGTCACGCACCTCGAAGGAGCGCGTCTCGCCTGTCAGACGCAGCAGTTCGACACCGAGATCGTAGTCTGCGGGGTCATCGCACTCGGCGAAGGTGTAGCCCCGTTTCGCGGCACCACGATGCTGCTTGCGGCGGGTCGCATTCATCCCGCGCACGATCTCGTCTTCGTCCTGGGTGAGGTCGACGACGTGGGTGCGGCTCGGCTGGAAGCCGGTGAGCATGCGCTTGCCGCGCGCAGCTGCCTGCTCCGGGGTGATCGGCAGCGACGGCTCGATCACCAGGCGGTAGCAGCCGAGACGCTTCGCCTGGGCCCGAGCGTCTGCGATCGCGGCGTCAAGCGTGCGCTCATCGGCAACCACCGGGCCGTAAGGCAGGTAGAGGTACGGCCCTAGCGCATCGCGCACGATGCGGCCGAAATAGTGCCACCCTTCCCCACGGCCCGAGACAACCTCTTCGCCCAGCGCGCGCTGAAACTCCCACCAGCGCTCCGTCTGAAAGAAGTTCGCCATACCGTTACACCACCACCACGACGGGAACGATCATTGCCTTGCGGCGCAGCTTCGTGCCGACCCAGCGGCCGACGGTGCGGCGGGTGATCTGCTGCAGCTGGTGGTGATCGGTCACGCCATCCTTCATCGCCGCTTCGAGCGCGTCTGCGATCTGCGGCTTGATCTTCTCGAAGACGTGCGCCTCCTCGGCAACACCCTTCGCGTGGATGTCGGGGCCGGAGACGATGTGCGCCGTGGTGGGCTCGACGACGGTGATCACCGAGATGAAGCCCTCCTCGGCGAGCGTGCGGCGGTCGCGCAGATCGTCGTCGGTGACCCGGCCGACGCTCTTGCCGTCGACGTAGATGAACTCGGTGTCGAGCTGACCCACGGCGCGGGCAACCCCGTCGGCGAGGTCGACGACGGTGCCGTTCTCGGCGATGACGGTGCGGTTCTGCGGCACGCCGGTCTCGATCGCGAGGGCGGCGTTGGCGACGAGCATGCGGTATTCGCCGTGAATCGGCATCACGTTCTTCGGGCGCACGATGTTGTAGCAGTAGAGCAGTTCACCGGCGGCGGCGTGACCCGAAACGTGCACCTTCGCATTGCCCTTGTGCACGACATTGGCGCCGAGCTTGATGAGGCCGTCGATCACGCGGTACACGGAGGTTTCGTTGCCCGGGATGAGGCTCGACGCCATGATCACGGTGTCGCCCTCGCCCACCTCGACCTGGTGCTCGCGGTTCACCATGCGGCTGAGCACAGCCATTGGCTCACCCTGCGAACCGGTGGACATGTAGACGATGCGGTGATCGGGGATGTCGCCACTCTTCTTGAGATCTACGAGCACGCCGTCAGGCACGTTGAGGTAGCCGAGATCGGAGGCGATCTTCATGTTGCGCACCATCGAACGGCCGAGCAACACGACCCGGCGGCCGTTGGCCTGGGCTGCGTCGAGCACCTGCTGCACGCGGTGCACGTGGCTTGAGAAGCTGGCGACGACCACCTTGCCGGGAGTCTTCGCGATGACCTGCTCGATGACGGGCCCGATGTTCTTCTCGAGCGGAGTGAAGCCGGGCACATCGGCGTTCGTCGAGTCGGTCATGAAAAGGTCGACGCCCTCTTCGCCGAGCTTCGCGAACGCGCGCAGATCGGTGATGCGGCCGTCGAGCGGCAGCTGATCCATTTTGAAGTCACCGGTGCCGATGACCAGGCCGGCCTCGGTGCGGATCGCAACGGCAAGCGCGTCGGGGATCGAGTGGTTGACCGCGATGAACTCGAGGTCGAAGGGGCCGTACTGCACGCGGTCGCCCTCGGCCACCACACGGGTCTTGGGACGGATGCGGTGCTCTTTGAGTTTCGCCTCGACGAAGGCGAGCGTGAGGCGCGAGCCCACGAGAGGAATGTCTTCGCGCATCTTCAACAGGTAGGGCACGCCACCGATGTGGTCTTCGTGGCCGTGCGTGAGCACGACGGCGACGATGTCGTTCAGACGGTGCTCGATCTTGGTGATGTCGGGGAGGATCAAGTCGACACCGGGGTGCTGCACCTCGGGGAAGAGCACACCGCAGTCAACGATCAGCAGCTTGCCGCCGATTTCGTAGACGGTCATATTGCGACCGACCTCGCCAAGTCCGCCGAGCGGGGTGATGCGAAGGGTGCCCTTTTCGAGCTTGGGCGGTGCGTAAGGGGGGTTTGTCATGTGTTCCTTGGCTGTTCCCGGAGCCTGTCGAGGGGATTCAGCTATCGGGTTCCCCCTGCGACAGGCTCAGGGGGCCGCTTCGTTAGCGGGTGGTGCCTGCGATCTTGGGCAGGGCACCGCCGGCGGCCGCATTGCGGTCCGGCCTGAAGTTCGAGAGATCGACGCCGGGCACGTCGGTCACGAGGGCGAGTTCGTCCTCGATGAGGGCTGCTTCCCACTCTTCCGGACCCACGAGGGGCAGGCGCACGCGCGGGCTGCCGATACGGCCGAGGCCGTGCAGGATGTACTTCGCCGCGACAGTGCCGGGCACGTGGGTCATCACGGCGCGCACCAGAGGCTCGAGACGCTGGTGCGCGTCGCGGGCGGTGTGCAGATCGCCGGCGTTGACGGCATCGACGATGGCGCGGTAGGGAGCGGCGGCAATGTTGGCGGTGACGCCGATGAGGCCGGTGGCCCCGATGGAGAGGTGCGGCAGCACATTGGCGTCGTCGCCAGAGAAGTAGAGCAGATCGGTCTGGTTGAGCACACGGCTCACCTCGCTGAAATCACCCTTTGCGTCTTTCACGGCGAGGATGTTGGGGTGCTTCGCGAGGCGCAGAATCGTCTCGTACTTGATGGGCACGCCCGTGCGGCCGGGGATGTCGTACAGGATCACCGGTAGCTCGGTCGCGTCTGCGACCATGCGGAAGTGGGTGAGCAGGCCCGCCTGGGTAGGCTTGTTGTAGTAAGGGGTGACGATCATCACGCCGTCGGCGCCGGCCTTCTCGCTGGCCTTGTAAAGCTCGATCGCGTGCGCGGTCTCGTTGGATCCGCCGCCAGTGATGATCTTGGCGCGGCCCGCCGACACCGACTTTGCGACCTCGACGAGCTTGATCTTCTCGGGGTCGGTCAGCGTTGAGGTCTCGCCGGTGGTGCCGGTGACGACGATGCCGTCTGCACCGCTCTGAATGCAGTCGTCAATGTGCTTCTCGACCGCAGGCCAATCGACCTCGCCGTCAGCCTGGAAGGGCGTGACGAGCGCGACGAGCACCTGACCGAAGGGGTTTTCCTGGATTGCCACCGTACTAGGCTACCGGACTCCGCCGACACGGGCCCGTGCACACCCACCGCCCTGGCCGAAACGGACCGAACGCGGGTCGCGCTCGCCGGTGCGCCTACCGGATGCATCTCATTCGCAGAGCGTTTTCTCCTACGACCTCAGCGAGCGCCTACGATAGATGCACTCCCTCGGGAGCTCAGTTCGAATCCCCTACTGCTTCGAGTTCGCGGAACTCGAAGAGCCAAGATCTGGAACCCGTGAATGCCGGAAATCGATACCAATCTCGACTCGATAGACCCGGGCGCCCCAGTTCCCGTCTTCAGTGCCGAAAGTTGCCCTCGCATCACTGATCCTGCGACGGGCGAACCACTCGTCGTTCCGTCATTTGCGACCCTGGATCAGGCCAGAGAACGCGCACAGCGTGAGAAGAACGGGGACCTGCATCGGCTGCGCTTTTTCCTCGATCACGGTCACGAGTGGCCGCTCTGGGACACACGCTGCGGATACACAGCCGAGCCGAGCTGCTATGGCCTGAGCCTGGGTCTCGTCGAGAAGATCGCAGCTTGGAGCGACACCTGGCGGAACGCCGCGAACGAACTACTCCGAGGCCCCGACATCAATGTCCCGCTCGTGCTCGATGCCTCGTGGTACCAGACCGGGTGGGCACTCGCCCGATCGACGGCGCAGGAGATCTGGCACATGGGCGACGTCTTCCCGGAGTTCCTCAACGGTCTGCGACCTGCCTCCTGCCGGGCACGCTCTGGGTACGTTCGCACCGGATTCTCTCAGCAGCATCGCCGACCAGAATGACATATCTGGCCTCCCTGAACTAGCCAACAAGCGGCTAACCCAAGCACGCCACGCTCTTCATCTTGATCGGGCCTAATTGTGTCCGATACCCCCGAGTACACCCTGTGCTTAAGCGCGTTTGGAAGCAGATCGAACTGAAAGCACTCAATGCGTCGAGCGGAGATCGGATCGGCTTGGGTTGCTCGAACACCAGTCATGAACTGCACCGCCAGGCCTGAACCACACGAGCAGAGGAATAGCCGCCTCGAAGCCGGCCATCAATGCGGCCAGGAGAAGCGCGCCGTCCGCGCCTTTCGAACACTCGATTACTAGGAAAAAACCTAGTTAACATGTTAACTTTTGATTGTTTACCTACTTAAATGAAATAGTAAAAAAGAGGTTGCAATGAAGCAATTTGTCTCATATTTCACTAGAAGCATTTCACTCATGGCCCTTTGCCTCTTCATGGCATATGGACTTTCCGCCCTGGACTCTTCCGCGGCGCACGCCCTCTCAGACGATCAGACCAGCCCCACACCCGAGCACACTCAAGACATCCGCCTTGTCGTTCTCGCTGAGGATGGCACGCAAACTCCAGTTGAGACTCCGCCTCTGGGAGGACTTGCACCGCAAGAAGACGCTCTTGCTCCATATCTCATCGACTTCAATCAGTGGAGCCAGTGCTACTCATTTAACAATTCTGGCTTCGTCCTCAAACAATATGGGTGGATCAACGCTCCCGGATCAGCCACAATGGTCACGCTCAAGTGCGGCACGGAGGGCTATGGCTACAAGCACATTACACAGAACCACAGGTCCCACTGGGAGACGGTTCTAGCGAACGCGGAGGCTACTGGCTGGAAGAAGACAACTTACATGATCAATACGTGGGACGACCTAATGTTCATGGCACTTGTCAATGCAGTGAGCGGCCCCGCAGGGACCAGCAATAACCCAGCGAGCAATAAGGCCTGTGCCAACGTTCAATTTGGACTCGTGGATAGCTCTACGGGCGCTGTCAAATACAGCTTCAGAGCCGAAGGTGTAATTTCGATGAATAACCTGACCACAATCACGGCCTTTCCCTCAAGTAGAACGTGGTGTAACCATGTGTGACGCAGCATAAACACCTCAGTCTGAGACCTAGCGAACGCGCAAGATGAGCTTTACGGAAGCGCCCCGATGTTCTGTCGGGGCGCTTCTATGCACCCCACAACCTTGCGCCATTCAGAACTCCATTGAACACAAGTTCAGCTGGCTGACCGCAGGCGGAACTGCATAGTCCGAGATCAAGCGGAAAGGCGTTGGGTTCGCCAAGACGTAGGGACTCCGCCGACACGGGCCCGTGCGTCGGTGTCAGCGGCGCAGCCAGCGCTCGAAACGGTAGCCGAGACCGGTCGTCGATACGAGCGGTGTGCCTGGGTCTGCGAGCCGCCATTCGGGCCCGATTTCGGGCGCGAAAGTGTCGGCGTCGGGCACGTCGAGTTCGATTCGCGTCACCACGAGTTCGTCGGCGAACGGCATGGCCGCACGGTACAACTGCCCGCCACCCATGATCCACGCGGCCCTGGTCGGCCAGGTGCCCGGATCCTGGCACGTTGTGCCGGGATTATCGGCGATCCGGCTGAGGTGCGCCTCGTACTCGTCGCGCACACGACCTCGGGTGCGCTCGATCGCTGCTTCGAGCGACGTCACTGCGGTCGCCCCGGGCGTTTCGAGGTCTCCCGCGCGCGTCACCACAACGTTTTCGCGGCCCGGAAGCGGTCTGAAGCGTTCGGGCAACGACTCCCACGTGCGGCGGCCCATGATGACGGGCGCGCCCCAGGTGGTGTGCTTGAAGTGGGCGAGATCTTCGGGCAGATGCCAGGGCATCGTGCCGTCTCGACCGATGGCGCCGCCCCGGGCCTCGGCCCAGATCATACCGATGCCCGCGCCGATGCTGTCGCCGAGGTCGGCTCGCAGGCGGTCAGCGTACGTCACGCCTCACACCGCCACAGGCGCTTTGATACCGGGGTGATGCTCGTAGCCGACGATCTCGAAGTCGTCGAGGGTGTAGTCGAGTATCGAATCGGCCTTGCGGATCTCGATGCGGGGGTAGGGGAAGGGCTCGCGGGCGAGCTGCCGTTCGACCTGCTCGAGGTGATTGTCATAGATGTGGCAGTCGCCGCCCGTCCACACGAATTCGCCGGGTTCGAGCCCGGTCTGCTGCGCGACCATGAGGGTGAGCAGCGCGTAGCTTGCGATATTGAAGGGCACGCCGAGGAACATGTCGGCGGATCGCTGGTAGAGCTGGCAGGAGAGCTTGCCGTCGGCCACGTAGAACTGGAAGAAGGCGTGGCAGGGGGCGAGCGCCATCTGGTCGAGTTCGGCGACGTTCCAGGCTGAAACAATGATGCGACGCGAATCGGGGTCGGATCGCAGCTGCTCGACGACCCGAGCAATCTGGTCGATGTGTTCGCCGTTCGGGGTGGGCCAAGAGCGCCACTGCACTCCGTAGACGGGTCCAAGATCGCCGTGCTCGTCAGCCCACTCATCCCAGATCGTAACGCCGTGCTCGCGGAGGAAGCCGATGTTGCCCTCGCCGCGCAAGAACCACAGCAGTTCGACGGCCACCGATTTGAAGTGCACACGCTTCGTGGTGATCAGCGGGAACGACTCTGCAAGATCGAAGCGAATCTGACGGCCGAAGAGGCTGCGAGTGCCAGTTCCAGTGCGGTCGCTCTTGGGGGTGCCATGCTCGTAGACCTCGCGCAGCAGGTCTTCGTAGGGGGTCGGGATCGCGTTCGCAGTCACGCTGACGAGTCTAGCGCGGCAACCTTGCGGCGCTGCTTGTCGGCGAGCATGCTGAGGTCGGCGCGAGAAATGAACTCTTTCGGCGTCTCACCCGGCTGCCACTGGGCGATCCCGAACGACCAGGTTGGGGTGAACACCTCGTTCCTGAGCCGCTCGGCTGACTCCCTCGCCTGTCGGGCATCGCAGTCGATCAGCAGCAGCGCGAACTCGTCGCCGCCGAAGCGCGCGAACACGTCTTCGGTACGGATGCGTTCATCGATGTCTCGGGCGAAACTGCGCAGCATCTGATCACCGACAACATGCCCACGGCCGTCGTTGATGGCTTTGAAATTGTCAATATCGAGATAGACGAGCGCCAGCGGACGCTCGTTGCGTTCGGCCACAGCCACAGCTTTCGAGAGCAGGTACTCGAAACCTCGTCGGTTCCACACATTGCAGAGCGAATCGGTGATCGCTTCGCGCTCAAGCCGCCGCTTAAACCGGTGCACGAGCTCACCGAGGGTAGCGCCGCTCACAACCAACACGAGCAGGACTGCCGCCGGGTCCAGCCCATACTTTACGATGACGGCCCCGCAGAAGAGCGCCAGCCAACTGTAGCCCAGCAACCGGGCGAACCAGATCGGCAAGAACCAGACGAGGAAGATGAAGTAGGGGAAGAACAGGAAGCCCAGCGACAGCACACGCAGTTCATGGGATGAAAACAGCACGTTCGGAACGGCAGTCAAGAGCGGCAGACTCATGACGACACCTGCCGCGATTCTTGAGAAGCGATCTCCAATGATGAGGATGCCGAGAGCCGCACTGAAGGAGAGCACAGCGATCACCAGCAGGTCGTAGCGCGGACCGGCCGTGAGACGGAATATCGTTGCGTTCAGCAGCGGGAACAGTCCGCCGGCGAAGTAGAAGGAAGCGGCAGCGAGCGAGCGATCGTTCTGCTTTCTCATCCGCAACACGTTCCTCCCCCTGCCCTCCGTTGTGAATCCTACCGACTCGCAGCCTGCAAATCCGAAGGGTATCGCAGAACGGAGCATGTCCGTGATCCTGTACAGATTGCGGACATGCTCCGTTCCGGTGCGTTGCGGCAGGGCGGCAGCTACGAACCGAGCCCATCATCGAAGACCTGCAGCGCCGAGGTGTCGTTGCTGGCGTCGGCCTTCGCGAGCACGCGGCCCTTGAAGAAGTCGGGAGCCACGCGCGCCTGCAGCAGCATGAGCACCACGCCGATGCCGAGCACAGCCACACCGATGATGCCGACGAGGCCGATTCCGCCGATGTTGCTGCCCGATCCGAAGCTCGGGTTCATGCTGTCGATCGTGGTCTGCACGAACACGATCAGCAGCAGCACGCCGCCGATGCCGGGCAGCACGATCTTCGAGATGACCGAACCGAGACCCTCCTTGAGCGCCGCCTTGCGGAAGTACCAGGGGCTCGCGAGGGCGGTGATGCCGTAGTAGAAGCACACCATCATGCCGAGCGCCGTGATGGTGTCCCACAGCACGTCTTCGCTGATGAAGCGCATGATGGCGTAGAAGGCCGATGCAACGATCGACGACCACATGAGCGCCACGTAGGGCGACTTGTACTTGGGGTGGATGCGCTTGATCGAAGCGGGCAGCGCGCGGTAGTGCGACATCGCCAGCAGCGTGCGGGCCGGCGAGATCGCGGTCGAGTTGATCGAGGCCATGGCGCTGACGAGGATCGCGAGCGAGAGCAGGATCGCGGCGGGTCCCATCACCGGGTGCGCGAGCGCGGCGAACACGTTCTCGGCGATGTCGGGGTTGCCGAGACCGGTGGGGCCGTCGCCGATGCCTGCGTAGGCGACAGTGGCGGCGGCGGTGCCGACGTAGAGCACGACGAGGATGAGCACGAGGATCGTGGCAGCCTTGCTCTCGGTCGAGAGGCGTCCCTTCGAGGGCTTGGTCTCCTCGCCCATGGTGAGCACGGTGTCCCAGCCCCAGTAGACGAAGATCGACACGGCGATACCGGCTGCGAAGGCGCTGAAGCTGTCGACCTCGAGCGGGTTGAACCACGAGAGTTCTGGCATGCGGCCCTCGGTGTTGGCGGAGTCGCCCGCACCGATGAACATCGCGATGATGAACCAGACGAGCACGATCATCTGGAAGGCCACGGTGACGTACTGGAAGATCTTGGTGGAGGTCATGCCGCGGTAGGAGATGAACGTGGCGATTGCCATGAAGCCGAGACAGACCGCGATGTTGATGAGGCGGTTGCTCGCGAGGTCGGCGATCGAGGGATCATCGGCGACGATACTGATCGACTGGAAGAGGAACTCGACGGCGATGCCGGCGAGGTTCGAGAGCACGAGCACGGTGGCGGCGATCAGGCCCCAGCCCGCCATCCAGCCCACCCAGGGGCCGAAGGCGCGGGCTGCCCAGGTGAAGGAGGTTCCCGAATCGGGCATCGCCGAGTTGAGGGCGCGGTAGCCGAGTGCGACGAGCAGCATCGGGATGAACCCCATGAGGAAGATGGCGGGGGTCTGATAGCCGACCTCGCTCGCAGCCGGGCCGACCGCCGAGGTCAGCGTGTAGGCCGGGGCGCAGGTGGAGAGTCCGATAACGAGGGCACCGAGCACCCCCACCGTTCCCGAGGGGAGCCCCTTCTTGCTGATTCCTGTCACCGAATCCAGCGTTCGCGTCGCTGGTTCGGCGGCCGTCAGGTCGTACTTGGCCATAGTGTTCTTCACCGTTGCTTTCCCACGCACCGTAGCGTGTTCGCGCATTCGGCGGCAGGATGATCGCGGGGTCATCCGGGCCCCGTCCTGCTGCCGTCCGCGGACGATTGTAGGCCGGAAGTTCGGAATTCCCTAACCCTGCACGGATCACCTACGAATTTCGTCGCGTTCCAGGGAGATTGCTTGTCGGATCGCCCCTCTTGCGCGTCGTCGATCACCGCAGGCGTCATACACGATGCCCAGCCGCATCCACGCCCGCCACGAAGCCGGATCCGCCTCAGCCTCGTCGCGGTAACGCGGGAACGCCGCGTCGGCATCCTCGCGCACAGGGCGCCCTGATGGGTGCGTGGCGACGGGCTCCTCGGGAAGGCCCCCCTCAGCGGCGAGCCTGTCGGCGAGCCTCGTCGCGCTGCGCCCGAACTGCAGCTCGCGCACGAGCGCCCACACGCCAATCAGCGGCAGGATCAGCATCGCCGCACCCATCATCACCGGGATCGGCTCCTGAGAAGCGAGCAGGGCCACCGCGCGAATACCCGCGAACACGAAGTAGAGCACCAACAGCACGCTCATCACCGCGACGCCCAGCACAGACCGCGCCCGAGGGCTCATGCGTTGGCTCCGAGCACGCCGATGCCGAGCACGCTGTCAAGACCGACCGTGAGCCCACGAGCTTCGCCGACGGCTTCGAGCGCTGCGCGGATCCCCGCGCGATACGCCTCGTTCGAGTGGGTGTCATGGGTGACGGTGAGCACCTCGCCAGGCCCGCCGAACCGCACCTCCTGTTTCGCGACCACACCGGCAAGCCGCAGACTGTGCACCGGGATTCCCGCGACAAGCTGCCCACGCGCCGGCTGCTCGGCGAACGGTGCCTCGAAGGGGCGGCCCTCGCGAGCCTCAGCCATCAGCTCAGCAGTGCGCACCGCCGTACCCGACGGCGAATCGACCTTCGCGGGGTGGTGAGCCTCAACAACCTCGACAGCGTCAAAATAGGGCGCCGCGATACGCGCGAGCGCCGTGCCGATCACCGAGCCCAGTGAGAAATTCGGCACCACGATCACGCCAGCATCGGGCAGGCCGGCAAGGCGCTTGCCCAGCTCGGCGAGGCGATCCGCCGACCAACCGCTCGTGCCGACGATGACGCGCTGCCCCCGCGCCAGCGCACGCTCCACAATGGCAGGCGAGGCATCGGGGTGACTGACATCGATGAGAATCTCGGCCTCAGCACCCGCCTCAGGCTCAGACGCACTGGTCAGCCGAGCGACAAGCTCGAAATCGGGGTGCTCCTCCACCACTCGGCAGACGAGGGACCCCAGACGGCCGGTGGCACCCGCCACCGCAACGCTCGCAGACATGCCTCCTAGGGTACCGAAGTTCGACTGGGGTACCCTCGAAGTATGACGACGGCTCCCGGTTCTTCCCCCTCGCGCCCCCGCCTCACATCCCTCGCAGAGATCACGGAGCACCTGCGGAACGACCCGCAACCCTTCTTCTACGTGAGCCGATCCGCAACGAACCTGCTCGGCGTCGACCGCTGGGTCGGCGGGTTCCGCTACATCTCGCTGCGCGATTCCTGGGACGGTGCCCACCCGCGCGCCTTCGCCCCCACGAACGTGCCCGACATCGAACCCCGCGGCAACATCAACATCGTCAACTGGTTGCTCAGCAACGAACAGGTGCAGCGCTACATCGCCGAGCAGACCCCCGCCGGCCTGCGCCCGAAGATCGTGATGGCAATGTTCGATGAGCGCAGCGAGCGCATCTGCCGCGAACTCGGCTACGACATCGCGATGCCCGAGGTCGCCCTGCGCAGCCGCCTCGACTCCAAGATCTCCACTACGCAGCTCGGCAACGACGCGGGCGCGTTCAGCGTGCCCAACATCCTCACCACGATCACCGGCTGGGACGACCTACGCAGCCAGGCACGCGATGCCGGGCTTGGCGAGCACCTGGTGATCCAGCTCCCCTACGGCGATTCCGGCCGCACCACCTACTTTGTCTCCTCGCACGCCGACTACGAACGCGTCGCAGCCGCGATCACAGGCCCTGACATCAAGGTGATGCGACGCATCGCGCACCTACCGCTTGCCGTGGAGGCTGTGATCACCGCCGCCGGCACCGTCACCGGCCCGGTTCTGCGCGAGATCACCGGCCACCCCGAGCTGACCGCGTACCGCGGCGGCTGGGCCGGCAGCGAACTCTACCCCTCCCTACTCGGCGACGACGCCCGCAACCGCACCCTCGACCTCGTCGAACGCTTCTGCAACCGTCTCGCCGCAGAGGGCTACCGCGGCATTCTCGAGGTGAGCGTGCTGCTCGACACCGACACCGACGAGGTATATCTCGGTGAACTGAACCCGCGGATCAGCGGATCGTCACCGCACTCGAACCTCACCCCGCACGACACCACACTGCCGCTCTTCGCCTACCACGTGCTCGAGTTCTCAGACGTCGACTTCGACCTCGACCTCGCACAGATCAAGGCGGAACGCGCTGCCGCGCTCGACAACGAGACCTGGAGCACACTCGTGATCCAGTACCCCGGCCCCGACACCGACCGCGTCGTGGAGGCCCCCAGCACCGGGCGCTACCGGGTATCGCAGGACGGTGCCCGCCTCGACTTCATCGCAGCAGACCTCGACTGGCAGGCGCTCCAGTCGCCCGACGAAGTCTTCTGGATGCGCGCCGTGGGCGTCGGCGACTACCGCGGACGCGGCCTCGATCTCGGCATGCTCATCACTCGCACTCGCGCGCAGGAGCAGCATTACGCCCTCACCGAACCCACCAAGCGCCTCATCCCGGCGGTGCAGGGACTCTACCGCGGCACGCGCGTGCCGACGGCCAAGGTGTATTGGCGCGCCGGCATGCGCAAGCTGCGGGAGATCACTCAGCGGTCGCGCTGAGCGTCGACCTCGCCGTGTCGCCCACGGCCACAATCGTGAGCGGACGAGCCGCAAGATCGGCGGCGATAGCACGGATGTCGTCTGCGGTCACCGCTGCGAAGCGCTCCAGCGAGGCGTCGAGATCGTACAGCTCACCGCTGCCGAGCTCCGCCCGCGCGAGACGTCCCATACGGGTATCGCTGTCTTCGAGCGCGAGCGCCGACGACCCCGCAATCTGCCCGAGCGCACGTTCGCGCTCTTCCTCGGTGATGCCGCTCTCTGCGATCCGCTGCAGTTCGAGACGGCTTAGCTCCACCACCTCTGAGGCCTTCTCGGGCGCGCAACCGGCGTACATCCCGAAGAGGCCGGCATCGCTGTAGCTCGCGCCGAACGAATACGCCGTGTAGGCCAGGCCGCGCTTCTCACGGATTTCCTGGAAGAGCCTGCTCGACATGCCCCCGCCCAGCACCGAGTTCATGACACCGAAGGCGAATCGACGCGGATCATTGGCGCGCAGACCCTCAGCGCCGATCAGTAGATTGATCTGCTCGCTCGGACGCGCAGTGATGTGCACGCTCGGCTCGGTGCCGCGCTCGGCAAGCGACGCGAGCGAGGCCGCGCGATCCGCCGCCCCTGCCTGCGCGCGGCGCACCGGAAGCGCCGAACGGCCCGTGTGCCAGCGATCTTCAGGCGAGAGATCGAGGGCCGAGAGCACCTGCTCCACGAGCTTGTCGTGGTCGACAGCCCCGGCAGCCGTGATGACGAGCGTGCTGGGGTCGTAGCGGTGACGGTAGTGCGACGCGACGTCATCTCGTCGAGCGGCACGGATGGTTTCGGGCAGGCCTCCGATGGGGCGGCCGAGCGGGTGCTCCCCCATCACCGCCTCGAAGAACCGCTCGTTTGCGACGTCGGCGAGATCATCAGCGGCCATCGCGAGCTCTTCGAGGATCACACCCCGCTCCATCTCGAACTCGTCGGCGTCGAGCACCGAGCTCGTCACCATGTCGGCGAGCACGATCACCGCACCCTCCAGATCGGCGTCACGCACCTTCGCGTAGTAGCAGGTGTACTCCTTGGCCGTAAGCGCGTTGTGTTCGGCCCCGATGCGATCGAAGCTGGTAGCGATCGAGTAGGCGTCGCGTGTCGGCGTGCCCTTGAACAGCAGGTGCTCCAGGAAATGTGTCGAGCCGAGACTGCCGGGGGCGTCATCGCGCTCGCCCTGCTCGTCGCGCGAACCGACGCCCACCCAGAAGCCGATGGAGGCGCTGCGGGCGCTCGGCATGCGCTCGGTGAGCACGCGCAGGCCACTGGGGTGCACGGTGCGCCGCACGACGCCTCCGGCGAGATCGGTTTCGAGTTCCGGCTGATCAAGCGGCAGCAGAATAGGTTCGCGCATCCTGACAGCCTATGCCCTCGTGCACTGCACCTCTGCCGCCCAGGCTGCACGTCGCCGAGAATGGCGAAGAACCGCCTCTCAGCAGCGCCTCACTCCCCCATCAACACGGAAGCGCCCGCCGAGCCTGAGCTCGACGGGCGCTTCGTGATCCGCACCGGCACTGCCGGGCCGCAGAGGGTTATTCTGCAGCGGCCTCCTCAGCGGGGGCCTCAGCGGCGGTCTCTTCGAGCACCGGCTCGAGCGAGAGCTTGCCACGATCATCGACCTTCGTGATCTTCACGAGGATCTTCTGACCGACGGAAAGCACATCGTCAACGCTCTCGACACGCTTGCCACCGGCGAGCTTGCGCACCTCGCTGATGTGCAGCAGACCGTCCTTGCCGGGAAGCAGCGACACGAAGGCGCCGAAGGCGGCGTTCTTCACCACGGTGCCGAGGTACTGCTCGCCCACCTCAGGGTTCTGCGGGTTCGCGATGGCGTTGACCTGGGCGCGAGCGGCCTCAGCGGAGGGGCCGTCGACGGCGCCGATGTACACGGTGCCGTCGTCGTCGATCGAGATGTCGGCGCCGGTCTCGTCCTGGATGCCGTTGATCGTCTTTCCCTTGGGGCCGATCAGCTCGCCGATCTTGTCGACGGGGATGTTCACCGTGATGACGCGGGGCGCTGTGGGCGCCATCTCGTCGGGGGTGTCGATCGCCTGCGAGAGCACGTCGAGGATGGTGGTGCGAGCCTCCTTTGCCTGCGACAGCGCACCAGCGAGCACGTCGCTGGGGATACCGTCGAGCTTGGTGTCGAGCTGCAGCGCGGTCACGAACTCTGAGGTGCCTGCGACCTTGAAGTCCATGTCGCCCAGTGCGTCTTCGGCACCGAGGATGTCGGTCAGGGTTGCGTAGCGGGTCTCACCGTCGACCTCGTCGGAGACGAGACCCATGGCGATGCCTGCGACGGGCGCGCGCAGCGGCACGCCGGCGTTGAGCAGCGACAGCGTCGAAGCGCAGACCGAGCCCATCGAGGTCGAACCGTTCGAGCTGAGCGCCTCGCTCACCTGGCGGATCGCGTAGGGGAACTCCTCGCGGCTGGGCAGCACCGGCACGAGCGCGCGCTCGGCGAGGAAGCCGTGGCCGATCTCGCGGCGCTTGGGGCTGCCAACGCGGCCCGTCTCACCAGTCGAGTAGGGCGGGAAGTTGTAGTGGTGCATGTAGCGCTTGCTGCTGGTGGGCGACAGCGAATCAATCTGCTGCTCCATCTTCAGCATGTTCAGCGTGGAGACGCCCAGGATCTGGGTCTCTCCGCGCTGGAAGATCGCCGAACCGTGCACGCGCGGGATCACCTGGACCTCGGCGTCGAGCGCACGGATGTCGCGCAGACCACGACCGTCGATGCGGGCGCCCTCAGAGAGGATGCGACCGCGCACGATCTTCTTGGTGACCGACTTGTAGGCGGCAGACACCTGGCCCTCGATCGCGGCAGGCAGTTCGCCGGCCTCGATCTTGGCTGCGATGGCCTCCTTGACGCGGCTCTTCAGCGCGTCGTCGGCGTCCTGGCGCTCCTGCTTGTCGGCGATCTGGTAGATCGCGGTGAGCTCGGCCTCGGCGAGCTCGGCGACAGCGGCGTAGGCCTCGTCGGTGTAGGGCAGGAATACGGGGTACTCCTGGACCTCCTTTGCGGACTGCGCGGCGAGCTGCTCCTGCGCCTTCACCAGCTGGGTGAGGAAGGGCTTCGCGGCTTCGAGGCCCTGGGCGACGACGGCCTCATCGGGCTTCGTGGCGCCGGCCTGGATAAGGTTCCAGGAGCCCTCGGTGGCCTCGGCCTCGACCATCATGATCGCGACATCTTCGGTGCCGTCGGCCTTGGTGATCACGCGACCGGCGACCATCAGGTCGAACACGGCCTCCTGCAGCTGTTCGGCGTTGGGGAATGCCACCCACTGGTCGCCGATGAGCGCGAGGCGCACGCCTGCGATCGGGCCGGAGAAGGGCAGGCCCGAGATCTGGGTCGACGCCGATGCGGCGTTGATCGCGAGCGCGTCGTAGAACTCGCCGGGAGCGATCGACAGCACGGTGACAACGATCTGCACCTCGTTGCGGAGGCCGTCGACGAACGACGGGCGCAGCGGGCGGTCGATGAGGCGGCAGACGAGGATCGCCTCGGTCGAGGGGCGGCCCTCGCGGCGGAAGAACGAGCCGGGGATCTTGCCTGCTGCGTACGAGCGCTCTTCGACGTCGACGGTCAGCGGGAAGAAGTCGAAGTGATCCTTCGGCTGCTTCGATGCGCTGGTGGCCGAGAGGAGCATCGTCTCCTCGTCGAGGTATGCGGCGACGGCGCCCTGCGCCTGCTGCGCGAGGCGACCGGCCTCGAAACGGATGGTGCGCTTGCCGAACTTGCCGTTGTCGAGCACGGCCTCGGCGAACTTGATTTCAGGACCCTCCACGGGTTCTCCATTCACTTGCGAGAGCGCGTGGCGGCAGCTCGAGACGCTGCGAGCGGTGCTGCGCAGGCCCGGGTGCTGATGTTCAGTAGAAGACCACCCCGGTTCTGCGGCCCGCGCAGGGGCCGGCGGGGGGGATCCACCACCGAAGACCAGCCCGCCGACCGACGCGCTCGGTTCTTCATTGAGGCGGGCAGATGCCCGCACACCAAGGTTATCACCGGTGCTTTGAAAAGGCTCGGGATCGCGTGTGTTCTGCACGCTCGCCGCTCCGAGGCCCGTGGCGGGCACCGGCGAGCCCCGCACCGAGCTACCTGTAGAAGCCCTCGCGCAGATTGATGCCGTGCTCCAGCCAGGCCTTCATCGCGGCCAGCATGCCCGTCCATCCCATGCAGTTGCCGAAGGCCCCCACTGCACCGCCCGGTGTGGAACGCCACGCACGCTCCGTGATCCGCACCTCGGTGCGTGCGCCGTCATCGACTGAGCGGAACACAAACTCGACCTCGGTGCCCCGCGGGTCGAGCGTCGCGGCGGAGTCTCCCGCCCATCGCAGGCGGATGCGGGCGGGCGGCACGGCCTCGATGATTTCGACGGGGAACGCGCCGGGAGAATCGGCGAAGTTCCAGCGCACCGTCGCGCCGGTCTCGATGCGGCCGATGGCTCCACCGGTGGTGAAGTAGCGGCTGAGAATCTCGGGGTCGGCCACAGCCTCGTAGACCTCGGCCGGCGGTCGGGCAATGAAGCCGAACACGGTGAAGTCGAGTTCGGCGAGGCCGTCATCCATACTCATGCCCCGACTCTACGCCGCCGCTGCGCAAGCGTCACCCCCTCACCTTCCTCTCCCGGCCCCTACTTGCTTCCTTCCCCACGGAGGCATCCGTCGAGAGGCGAAAAAAGCGCCGCAACCCGCCTACGAAGCCGCAAAATCCTCCACTCGGCGAGGTGGATCCCGGGGCCAGCAGGGGGCCAGGCGAGAGACGGCAGGCTGCATAGCGGCGGGCGGCGGGCAACCCTGGGCAGAGCAGAGGCCCCGGTCCCCGCTTATGCGGGGACCGGGGCCTCTGACCACGCGCCTACTGCGCGAAGGTGGTGCAGCTGCGCCTACTGCGCACCGGCACCGTTCGTGCGCCTACTGCGCGATGGCACCGTTCGTGCGCTTACTGCGCATCGATGCTGATCGTGCTGAGGGTCTCTGCCCCGATCGCACCGCGCAGCGCGCCAATGAGCGACTCCTCCACAGGGGCGTCGACCGAGAGCACCGACAGCGCGGTGCCCTTCTTCTCGTCGCGCGCGATCTGCAGGCCGGCGATGTTCACGCCGGCCTCGCCCAGGATGCCACCGTAGGCCGCCACGATGCCGGGGCGGTCGACGTAGCTGAACACGATGAGGTGGTCCGAGAGCGGCAGTTCGAGCTCGTAGCCGTTGATGCCCACGATCTTCTCGATCTGCTTCGGGCCGGTGAGCGTGCCCGACACCGACATCTGGGTGCCATCGGTCAGCGATCCGCGGATCGTGATGACGTTGCGGTAGCTCTCCGACTCGGCATCAACGGTGAAGCGCACCTCGACATCGCGCTGCTCGGCGAGAAGCGGTGCATTCACGTACGACACCGGATCGCTCACGATCTTCGAGAAAATGCCCTTGAGCGCAGCCAGACGCAGCGCGTCGACGTTGTGCTCGGAGAGTTCACCGTGCACCTCGATATCGAGCGACGCGATCGCGGTGCCCGCAAGGCCCGCGAAGACCTGGCCGAGCTTTTCGGTGAGCGGCAGGCCGGGGCGCACATACTCGTCGATGGCACCCCCCGCGACGTTGACGGCGTCGGGCACGAGATCGCCGGCGAGGGCGAGACGCACCGACTTCGCGACCGAGACGCCCGCCTTCTCCTGAGCCTCTTCGGTCGAGGCGCCGAGGTGAGGCGTCACGTTCACGTTCGGCAGGCCCGTGAGCGAGGTGTCGGCCGGGGGCTCCTGCATGAAGACGTCGAGCGCGGCACCGGCGATCTCACCGGCTGCGAGCGCGCCGACGAGCGCGGCCTCGTCGATGAGGCCGCCGCGGGCGACGTTCACCACGTAGGCGGTCTTCTTCATGGCGCGCAGCTGCTCGGCACCGATCATGCCGAGCGTTTCGGGGGTGCGCGGCATGTGGATGGTGAGGAAGTCGGCACGCTCAACGAGTTCGTCGAGCGTCACGAGCTGCACGCCGAGCTGCTGGGCGCGGGCCGCGGTCACGTAGGGGTCGAAGGCGATGAGCTCGACGCCGAAGCCGCGCAGGCGCTCGGCCACGAGGGCGCCGATACGGCCCAGGCCGACGATGCCGATGGTCTTCTCGTACAGCTCGGTGCCGGTGAACGACGAGCGCTTCCATTCGCCGGCCGAGAGCGAGCCGTGGGCGCGCGGCAGGTGCCTCGCGAGGCCGAGGATGTGGGCGACGGTGAGTTCTGCCGCGCTGATGATGTTGGAGGTGGGCGCGTTGACCACCATCACGCCGGCCTGCGTGGCCGCTTTGATGTCGACGTTGTCGAGGCCGACGCCCGCGCGGGCGACCACCTTGAGATTGGGGGCCCAGCCGAGCGCTTCCGCGTCGATCTGCGTGGCCGAGCGCACGAGCACCGCGTCGGCGGTGGCGAGGGCGGCGCGCAGGGCGTCGCGATCAGTGCCGTCGACGTGCACCACCTCGAAGTCGGGGCCGAGAGCGGCGATGGTGGCGGGAGACAGTTGTTCGGCGATCAGCACGACCGGCGCAGACATCAAGCGGATCCTTCGGGTCAGCGGCAGGAGATTTCCGGCCCGACACGCGGAACCGGATTTCCATCCTATCCTGCCGCGCCAGCTGGGCTGCGGCCCGAAGCCGCCCCGCGTCATCCCGCGTCATCAGGGCGCGCGGCAGCCATCGCGGTGCTGCGACGGGATCGGGCGGCGGATCCGGATCCGCCATCCCATCATCAGCAGAGAAGCGACCGCGCGCTTAACCGAAGAAACTCGACTGCGGCACGAGGTGCAGCACTTCGAGCTGCACCGCCGCAACCAGGCCGAGCCCGGCCGCGATCACGAGCAGTCGCGGGCCGGCGGTGCGGCCCTTGCCGATCAGCAGGGCGAGCGCGTAGACGAGCACGGGCAGGGCGATGCCGAACACGAGCCAGAACCAGCCGGCACCCGAGATGCCGAGCCCCATCGAGTCGGCCATCTGCGGCAGCAGCACGGCGTTGCCGATCGCCGCAATGACGGTGTAGATATAGAGCGCGGTGAGCAGCGCGGCGGCCGCCCACACCGTGATGCGCCGGGCCATCAGGCTCCTCCTCCGAAGACGGGCAGGGGTAGCAGCACGACGGCCCCGATCACGATCCAGATCGTGAGGCGTCGCATGCCGGCCCCACGGCACAGCACCATTGCCGCAGCGAACCAGAGGATCGGGGCGAGCGGTGCCGCCCAGAACACGATCTGCTGCAGCACGGCGCCGAGCGATCCGCTTGATTCTGCCACCGAGGCGTTCTGTCCGGCGTAGAACTGGGCCCAGCTGAGCCAGATCCAGGCGTAGAGCAGGTAGAGACCGCCGAAGACGCCCAGCAGCACGAGCGCAGCGTTCGACAGTTGCGCTGGGGGTGCGTCAGCCTCCGAGTCGGCGGCGTCGACTGAGCCGTCGTCGATTCCGCTGCCCGCGGCTTCGCTCGGGGTGTCGTCTGCTGCGGGTGCGTGATCCGCTGCGGGAAGCGGATCGGCGTGCACCGTCCATCCGCTCGCGATGGCGCTCTCGCGCTCCTCGCCGTCTGGTTCTGCCATGACCACCAGCCTAGCGAGCGGAGTCTCGGAGCATGCCGAATGCGCACTCCCGCCACAGGGCGCATGCGGTACCGCCCGTAGGATGAGTGCGTGACCGCCCACCGCTTCGATCTCGACCGCATCGGCGCGGGGCTCCCGGTGGCGGCGGCGCACACCGCCATCGCAGAGGCCTCGAGAAGCGGGGCGTGCGTCATCACCGCACCGCCCGGCACCGGCAAGACCACCTATGTGCCACCGCTCATCGCGAACCTCACCGCCGCGAACGGCGGCGGGCGGGTGCTGCTGACGCAGCCACGCCGGGTAGCGGTGCGGGCAGCGGCCCGGCGGATCGCGGCACTCGATGGCGGCGGCGACCTCGGCGGCAATCTTGGCGGCAACGATCTCGGCGCAGTGGGCTTCACCGTGCGCGGCGAACGACGCGTCGGCCCGCGCACCAGGCTCGAGGTACTGACACCTGGTGTGCTGCTGCGGCGTCTCATCGCTGACCCCGCGCTAGAGGGTGTTGACGCGGTGATCCTCGATGAGGTGCACGAGCGCTCCGTCGACGGTGACCTCCTGTTGGGGCTGCTGGCCGAGGTACGGGCACTGCGCGATGATCTGCGCCTGGTCGCCATGTCGGCAACGCTTGATGCCCGCGGGATCGCCGCACTGCTCGGCACTGACGGCGCCCCGGCCCCCGTCGTCGATATCCCGTCTCCGTTGCATCCGCTGCGCATCGACTTCGCGCCCTTCGAGGGCGCCAGGCTCGATGACCGGGGCACGACCCGCCCGTTTCTGACGCACCTCGCCGCTGTCGCCGCGGCGGCGCAGGCCGAGCAGGGCTGCGATGCGCTCGTGTTCGTGCCCGGTGCCCGCGAGGTCGACGAGGTGGTGCGGCTGCTGCGCGAGCAGCAGCGGGGCGGCAGCCCTGTCGAGGTGCTGCCCCTGCACGGCCGCATTTCGGCGCGGGATCAGGATCGCGCCGTGCGCGGTCGCGGCAGCGGCGATCCGCCCCGCATCGTGGTGAGCACCTCGCTGGCCGAGAGCTCGCTCACCGTGCCGGGGGTGCGTCTTGTCATCGACTCGGGCCTGGCGCGCGAGGTTCGCCGCGATCGTGCGCGCGACATGACCGGGCTGGTCACCGTGAGCGCTTCCCGTGCGAGTGCCGAGCAGCGGGCTGGCCGCGCTGCTCGGCAGGGGCCGGGCCGGGCGGTGCGCGCCTACTCGGAGACTGATTTCGCGCGCATGCCGGCCGCGGCGGCCCCCGAGATCGCCTCCGCCGACCTTGC
Organism: Leucobacter sp. VD1; assembly: GCF_037150695.1. Classification (NCBI taxonomy): domain Bacteria; kingdom Bacillati; phylum Actinomycetota; class Actinomycetes; order Micrococcales; family Microbacteriaceae; genus Leucobacter; species Leucobacter sp. VD1. Next base: position 396,293 of record NZ_JBBCPO010000001.1, on the reverse strand, counting down.
CGATGCGGCCCTGCTGCTCGCCGCGTGGGGCACCCCTGGCGGGGTGGGCCTGGCGCTGCCGACAGCGCCGCCGGCTGCAGCGATGTCTGCTGCCGGCGAGGTGCTGCGCACCCTCGCACTTGTCGATGCGGCCGGACGCATCACCGCGACGGGTGAGCGCGTGGTGCGGATGCCTGTGGGGGTGCGCGAGGCAAGGGCGCTGCTCACCGGGGCCGAAGTGCTCGGCGACGCAACCACGGTCAGTGAGATCGTGGCGGCGATGTCGGATGATCACCGGGCTGTCGGCGCGGATCTCACCGGGCTGCTGCGCGAGCTGAGCGCGGGGCGGCATCAGGGGGCGGATCGCTGGCGCCGGGAGGCCCGCCGCCTTGCCGGCATTGCGGGCGGCGACGCGGCTCCCACCGCAACCACGACTAACGCAGGCGCTGCCGGCGCGGCGGCAAACCGCGCGACGCCGCCGGGATCCACCCCCGGCATCGTTACTGCACTGGCCCGCCCTGAGTGGATCGCGCGCCGCACCGGGGAGCACTCCCGCAGCTATCTGCTCGCGAGCGGCACCCGGGCCGCACTCCCCGAGGGCAGTGCGCTGCTCGGCAGTGAGTGGATCGCGGTGCGCGAGGTGCAACGGGCCGCTGGGCGCGCCGCCGACGGCACGGGTGCCGTGATCCGCCTCGCCGCACCGCTCGACCCCGATGATGCCTTGCGCATCGGAGACGCGCTGCTGCTGACCGAGCGAGTTGCCCGCGTCGATGCCGGCCGTGTGCGGGTGCGTGAACAGCGCAGGCTCGGCGCCATCACACTCTCGTCGCTCCCCGTCGCGGCGACGCCCGATGATGTGGGGCCGGCGCTCGCCGCGCACCTGCGCGAGCACGGGCTTGCCGCGCTCGATTGGACCGAAGCGGCGGCCTCACTGCGTAACCGTCTCGCCCTGCTGCACCGTGAACTCGGCGAGCCGTGGCCCGCTGTCGACGACGAGGCGCTGACCGCGCGCATCGAGGAGTGGTTGGGCGCAGACCTGGCACGGCTCCGCCCGGACGCCTCGCTGCGCGGCATCGATGTTGCCACAGCGCTGCGTCGTCTGCTGCCGTGGCCCGAGGCTGCGCGCTTCGACGAGTTGGCGCCCGAGCGTCTGACGGTGCCATCCGGCTCGAGTGTGCGCATCGACTACCCGGATGCGTCGGCTGACCCTGCCGCGCGGCCCGTGGTCGCGGTGAAGCTGCAGGAGGTGTTCGGTCTCGCCGCCACCCCGCGCATCGCGGGTGGCAAGGTGCCGATGCTCTTCCACCTGCTCTCCCCCGCCCGCAGACCGCTCGCGGTCACCGACGATCTTTCATCGTTCTGGAACGGCCCCTACGAGCAGGTGCGGCGCGAGATGCGCGGCCGCTACCCGAAGCATCCGTGGCCGGAGAACCCCTGGGAGGCAGAGCCGACGGCTCGCACGACGCGCGCCACGAAGCGGTGACTGCGGTGAGGTCACAGCGCCGCGGCACTGGTTCTCCCTCGCAATAGCGAACGGGCCCCGGGGCCACTTCGAGATGTTCGAAGCGGCCCCGGGCCCGCGGGTGCGCTGCGGCTTAGCGCAGCGCGTTCTGCTTCCGGGCGCGACGCACGAACAGTGCGGTCGCACCGAGCAGGAGCAGCGCGGCCGAGCCGATCGCGGGGCCGGCGATGGAGCCGCCGGTCTTGGCGAGCGGAGCCGAGGGTGCTGCCTTGGAGCCGGTCGAACCGCCGGGCGTGGGCTTGGGGTCCACTCGCACCGTGGGGATCTGATCCTGTGAGGGGTCAGACGTGACCGGCGAGGCCGTGCCACCGGCGAGAGCACGGGTCTGCATCGTCAGTGGCTTGCCATTGAGGTCGCCGGGCACGGTGGTGTACTCCACGGAGCACTCGATCGATTGGCCGGGCAGCAGCGGGTTCGGCGTTGCCGGGCAAACGGGGGTGCCGATCTTGCCTGCACCACTGAAGCTGGTGATCTCAACGCCGGGGTCGGTCAGCGAGACATTGCCGTTGTTGGTCACGGTGAAGCTGTAGCGCACGCGCTGACCGGCACGGTCGATCTTGGTGGTGTCGGTGGTCTGCTCGAGTTCGAGCTCCGGAGCAGGCGTGATCGTCAGCTCGGTCTTCGAGGGGCCGCTGGTGACGGGGCCGGGCGTCAGCCCGCCCGCGGGAACGCTACCCGTCGCGGTCGCGGGGCTCAGCACCGAACCGCGGTCGATGTCTTCCTGGGTGAGCTCGTAGTCGGCGGTGCATACCGATTCGGCGTTGACGGCAAGATCCGTGGGCAGCGCGGGCGTGCAGCTCAGGTTCTTGAGTGCGCCGGATCCACCGAAACCGCTGGTGTCGAGGGTGACCCCGGTGAGGGGCTCGGTGCCGGAGTTCTTCACCTTGAAGGTGTAATCCACCTTCTGACCGGCACGGTACGCACCGGGAACCGAAGGCGTCACGGTCTGGTCGACGGTCAGCTTGGGCTCGGTCACCACGAGGGAGCTGTCGGTAGCGCGGTCCACGAGGTTTGCAGACTCGGAGGTCAGCTCGTCGGTGCCGACGGGGAGCGTGCCGGCAACATCAGTGGTGAAGGGGATCTTCACCGTGCACACGCCACCGCGGGTGACATCGAGCTTGCTCGCGTCAACGACGCCGCCGGTGAGGGTGACGCTGGGCGCGGTGCCGCAGTTCTCGAACACGGGCGTGGCCCCCTCGGGCACCACGAACCACTCCGGCAGCTTGTCGGTGAACTCGAGACCGCTGAAGTCGACCTGACCGTCGACGTCTGGGTTCGTGAGCGTGTACACGAGGAAGCCACCCTCGCCCTTGCGCACCGGTGTGGGTGTGACGCTCTTTGTGAGGTTTGCGGTGGGGAACGAGAAGTACCAACCCCAGCCGTCGTTGGCGGTGACGGTCTCGGTGAAGTTGACCTGGCTCACTGCGCCCGGGCCAAAACCGAAGGAACCGCAGCGACCGTTGGGGTTCGACCCGTCGTTGCCGATGCACCATAGACCAGCAGTGGCAGCGGGCGAGGTGTTGATGGTGTTGGTCGCCGTGTTGGCCTGCATGGCGTTGTTCTTGCTCAGCGTAGTGAGCTGCAACGGCGCACCGGCCGTGTTGGTGCCGGACACCTTGACATCCGTGCTGTCGATGTTGAGCACGTGGTAGAGCAGGCCCTGCACGGGCTTCGAGAAGCTGAGGCTGTAGCTCACGGAGCCGGGCCGGCTCTCACGCGCTGCCATTGCCACGCCAGCAGCGGGCGCGGGCGTCAGAAAGGCGAAGCTGTTGCTCGCACCGGCCGGGTTGGCGAACTGCTGCCAGCTGTTCTTCATAGCGCCGCTATTGGTGACCGCGGTGATCTGCTCGGTAGCGGTGACCATATCAGCACCTGCTCCGAAGGTGTAGGTGCGCTGCCCGCCGACGAGGGCATCACCCGACACGGGGCCCGACGGCACGCCCCACGACTGCGACGAGGGCGGTGCCGCCTCAGCGGCTGTCTCCCCCGCGGCGGTGGTGGCAACCGCCAGCCCACTCACGGCAAGCAAGCCCGCCAGGCCCAGGGCACTGAGTCGGGCAAGCTGCGAATGACTGCCGGGTTCTCGATTTACGCGCACACGCACTCCTGTTGACTATCTCAAAAGCATTAGCCGAAGGCGTCTCAGCGCACGGGTCAAGAAAAATACGCGACCCGCAAGTTGCACCAATACACCCAGGCAATTCCTCATTTCAACGTAGTCGGCAGCAATCAGCACCTCGTCTCCACCTCCACCTTTTCACCCTGGTTTTCACCCCCGCATCACCCGCTCTGTTGCTCCATTCATCTGTGCCGCACACACAAACACCGCAGGCACCCGGGGAATCCCCGGGTGCCTGCGGTGGTGTGCGATGCTGAAGCGGCGTTAGGCCGATTCAGCGTCGCAACGCGCAGCCGATTCGGCTGCGCAACGGATCAGCGGGCGGCCGAACCGTCGGTGTAGTCGTCGTCGCTCTGCTGCCATGCGAAGAGCTTGCGCAGCTCGGCACCGGTCTTCTCGATGGGGTGCGACTCGGCCTTGGCGCGCAGCTGCTGGAACTCGGCGCCGCCGTTGTCCTGATCCTCGATGAAGCGCTTCGCGAACGCACCCGACTGGATGTCGGCGAGCACGGACTTCATGTTCTCCTTGACGGAGGGGTCGATGACGCGGGGGCCGGAGACGTAGTCGCCGTACTCGGCGGTGTCGCTGACCGACCAGCGCTGCTTGGCGATGCCGCCCTCCCACATGAGGTCGACGATGAGCTTGAGCTCGTGCAGCACCTCGAAGTAGGCGATCTCGGGCTGGTAGCCGGCCTCGGTGAGGGTCTCGAAGCCGTACTGCACGAGCTGCGAGGTACCGCCGCAGAGCACGGCCTGCTCGCCGAACAGGTCGGTCTCGGTCTCTTCGGTGAAGGTGGTCTTGATGACGCCGGCGCGGGTGCCACCGATTGCCTTCGCGTACGACTTCGCGGTCTCCCAGGCGGTGCCGGTGGCGTCGACCTCGACGGCGATGATGTCGGGGATGCCACGGCCGGCCTCGAACTCGCGGCGCACGGTGTGGCCCGGAGCCTTGGGGGCGACGAGGATCACGTCAACGCCTGCAGGTGCCTCGATGTAGCCGAAGCGAATGTTGAAACCGTGTGCGAAGGCGAGGGTCTTGCCCTCGGTGAGCTTGTCCTTGATCTGCTCGTTGTAGATCGCACGCTGGTGCTGATCGGGAGCGAGGATCATGATGAGGTCTGCCCACTCAGCAGCATCGGCAACAGTCTTGACCTCAAAGCCGGCCTCTTCAGCCTTCTGGATCGACTTCGAGCCTTCCTTGAGCGCGATGACGACCTCGACGCCCGAATCGCGCAGGTTCATTGCGTGGGCGTGGCCCTGCGAACCGTAGCCGACAACGGCGACCTTCTTGCCCTGGATGATCGACAGATCGGCGTCGGCATCGTAATACATCTCAGCCACTTGGGACTCTCCTTGTGTTGTGTGGGTGTGTCAGTTGTTCAACGAGGTCGGCGCGACCTCGTTAGTTTTTGAAGACGCGCTCCGAGATCGACTTCGAGCCGCGGCCCATTGCGATAAGGCCGGACTGCGCGATCTCCTTGATCCCGTAGGGTTCGAGCACTTTCAGGAAGGCATCGATCTTGCCGGTGTCTCCGGTGACCTCGATGGTGAGCGCATCGGGCACCACGTCGACCACGCGAGCGCGGAACAGGTTTACGGCCTCGAGCACGTGCGAACGGCTCTGGTTGTCGGCGCGCACCTTGATGAGCACGTGCTCGCGCTGCACCGAGGTGGACTCGTCAAGCTCGACGATCTTGATGACGTTGACGAGCTTGTTGAGCTGCTTGGTGACCTGCTCGAGCAGGGTCTCGTCTTCGTCTACGACGACGGTGATGCGCGACAGGCCGCGCATCTCCGTGGGGCCGACGGCAAGCGACTCGATGTTGAAGCCGCGACGGGCGAAGAGCCCGGCGACACGGGTCAGCAGACCGGGCTTGTCCTCCACGAGGAGGCTGAGTACGTGACGGCTCATGGTTACTCGTCCTCCCACTCGGGGCTGTGTTCGAGGGCGTACTGAATATCGCTGTTAGAGGTGCCCTGGCGCACCATCGGCCACACCATCGCGTCGGCACTCACCACGAAGTCGATGACGACGGGGCGGTCGTTGGTCTCAAGCGCGAGCTTGATGGCATCGTCGACCTGGTCTTCGCGCTCCACGCGGATCGCGAGGCAGCCGTAGGCGTCGCCGAGCTTCACGAAGTCGGGGATGCGCTGCGAGCCGTGCCCGGTGTTGAGCTCGGTGTTCGAGTAGCGACCGTTGTAAATGAGGGTCTGCCACTGGCGCACCATGCCCAGCGAGGAGTTATTGATGATCGCGACCTTGATCGGGATGTTGTTCACCACGCAGGTGGCGAGCTCCTGGTTGGTCATCTGGAAGCAGCCGTCGCCGTCGATCGCCCACACCACACGCTCAGGCTCTGCGACCTTCGCACCCATTGCGGCGGGAACGGAGTAGCCCATCGTGCCGGCGCCACCCGAGTTGAGCCACGCACCGGGGCGCTCGTACTTGATGAACTGCGCAGCCCACATCTGGTGCTGGCCGACACCGGCCGCGTAGATGCCCTCGGGCCCCGTCAGTTCGCCGATGCGCTGGATGACGTGCTGCGGGGAGAGTAGTCCGTCGCTCGTCTCCTGGTAGCCCAGGGGGAAGCGCTCCTGCAGCATGCGCAGGCGCTCCCACCACGCGGAGATGTCTGCGAACTCTCGGCTGAGCTTAGCCGTGGAGACCGCGGCGATGAGATCTGCGATGACGTCGGCCGCGTCACCGACGATGGGCACGTCTGCGGCGCGGATCTTGCCGATCTCAGCGGGGTCGATATCTGCGTGAATCACCTTCGCCTCGGGGGCGAAGAGCGCTGCCTTGCCGGTGACTCGGTCGTCAAAGCGGGCACCGAGCGTGATGAGCAGGTCGGATTCTTGCAGCGCGAGCACCGCAGGCACGGTGCCGTGCATACCGGGCATGCCGAGGTGCTGCGGGTGCGAGTCGGGGAAGACGCCGCGCGCCATCAGCGTGGTCACCACGGGGGCGCCCACGAGCTCGGCGAGCTGCAGCAGTTCTTCGGATGCGCCGGCGCGGCCGACGCCACCGCCGACGTAGAACACTGGGCGCTGCGCTGCCGCGATGAGTTCGGCTGCGGCCTGAATCTGCTTGCTGTTGGCCTTCGTGATGGGCCGGTACCCGGCAAGCTCGACGCGTGCGTCCCACTCGAAGTCGAGGATGCCCTCCTGGGCGTCCTTGGTGATGTCGACGAGCACGGGGCCGGGGCGGCCCGTGGAGGCGAGGTGATAGGCCGCGGCAATAGCGCCGGGGATTTCCTCGGGCTTCTTCACCAAGAAGGAGTGCTTCGTGATGGGCATAGTGACACCGACGATGTCGGCTTCCTGGAAGGCATCGGTGCCCATGAGGTGCGAGAACACCTGGCCGGTGATCGCGAGCAGCGGCACGGAGTCCATGTAAGCGTCGGCGATCGCGGTGACGAGGTTCGTCGCGCCGGGGCCTGAAGTGGCGATGCAGACGCCCACCTTGCCCGTCGCAGCTGCGAAGCCTTCTGCTGCGTGGCCGCCGCCCTGTTCGTGGCGCACGAGCACGTGGCGCAGGCGATCGGCGTCCATGAGTGCGTCGTAGAGAGGCAGCACGGCGCCACCGGGAAGGCCGAAGACGTCGGTGACGCCCAACGCTTCGAGGCTGCGCACGACGGCTTGGGCACCGGTCATCCGCTCACCGCGTTGCGCCGCGGGTTTCGATGGGGGAACTGCACTCGATTCCGAGGTCATTGCTTGCTTTCCTGGTCTGAGGTGTGAATGCGTTCGGCACGGCTCCGAGGCCGACATGCTGCGGCGGCTCGGAGTGAGTGCCCACTCCGCGGAGCGGGCCTCTGCTGCGAGCCGCCGGGCGTTGTCGGCGGCACCGGATCAGCCGGTGACGGCGCCTTCGGAAGCCGAACGGACGAGCTTGGCGTACTTTGCCAGAACACCGCGCGTGTATCGCGGGGGAAGCGGGGCCCAGCTTGCTCGGCGGGCCTCGAGCTCGGCGGGATCTACCAGCAGATCGAGCGTTTGTGCGACGACATCGACCCGAATCAGGTCGCCGTCGCGGACCAGGGCAACCGGACCTCCGTCCGTTGCCTCAGGCGCGATGTGGCCGATACACAGGCCGGTTGTGCCGCCTGAGAATCGTCCGTCCGTCAATAGTAGTACATCCTTGCCGAGCCCTGCGCCCTTGATGGCGGCGGTGATCGCGAGCATCTCGCGCATGCCGGGGCCACCCTTGGGGCCCTCGTAGCGGATCACGACGACGTCACCCTTGTTGATGGTGCCTTCGGTGAGGGCGTCCATCGCGGCGCGTTCACGGTCGAAGACGCGGGCGGGGCCTTCGAAGACCTCGGCGTCGAAGCCTGCAGTCTTCACCACGGCGCCCTCAGGGGCGAGGCTGCCGGTGAGGATGGTGAGGCCGCCGTTCTCGTGCAGCGGATCATCGAGCTTGCGAATCACTTTGCCGTCGAGCTCGGTGGTGACGTCGGCGAGGTTCTCGGCGACAGTCTTTCCAGTGACGGTGAGTGCGTCGCCGTGCAGCAGACCGGCATCGAGCAGCGCCTTCATGATGACGGGCATGCCACCGACACGGTCGAAGTCTTCAGCGACGTACTGGCCGAAGGGCTTCATATCGGCGAGGTGCGGGGTCTTCGCGCCGATGCGGGTGAAGTCTTCGAGGGTCAGCTCGACCTCGGCCTCGCGCGCGATGGCGAGCAGGTGCAGCACGGCATTCGTGGAGCCGCCGAGCACCATCGCCACGGTGATCGCGTTCTCGAAGGCCTTCTTGGTGAGGATATCGCGGGCCGTGATGCCTTGACGCAGCAGGTTAACGACGGCCTCGCCCGAGCGGTGGGCGAAGTAGTCGCGGCGGCGGTCGGCGCTGGGGGGCGCCGCCGAGCCGGGCAGGCTCATGCCGAGCGCTTCTGCAACGCACGCCATGGTGTTCGCGGTGTACATGCCACCGCAGGCACCCTCGCCCGGGGCGATCGCGCACTCGACGCGCTTCAGGTCTTCTTCGCTGAGCGTGCCGGCCTTGCACGCACCCACGGCCTCGAAGGCGTCGATGATGGTCACCTGCTTCTCGGTGCCGTCTGAGAGCTTGACCCAGCCCGGCGCGATCGAGCCGGCGTACAGGAACACCGAGGCGAGATCGAGGCGAGCCGCGGCCATCAGCATGCCGGGCAGCGACTTGTCGCAGCCCGCGAGCAGCACTGAGCCGTCCATGCGCTCAGCCATGATCACGGTTTCGACGGAGTCGGTGATGACCTCGCGGGAGACGAGCGAGAAGTGCATGCCCTCGTGGCCCATCGAGATGCCGTCAGAGACGGAGATGGTGCCGAACTGAAGCGGGTAGCCGCCGCCAGCGTGCACGCCCTCCTTGGCGCCCTGCGCAAGCCTGTCGAGGCTCAGGTTGCAGGGGGTGACGTCGTTCCAGGAACTCGCAATGGCGATCTGGGGCTTATCCCAGTCTTCATCGCCCATACCGACCGCTCGGAGCATGCCCCGGGCAGCGGCCTTCTCGATCCCATCGGTGACGTCGCGGCTCCGCGGCTTCATGTCAATCTCTGCCATGTCAACAGTCTAGCCGCCACCGAGGACACCGACGCAGCATACGCAAGAGCGCCGAAGGATCCAGGATCCTCCGGCGCTCAGTATCGGCGAACCGCCGCGCTACTTGCCGATCGCGGGCAGCAGAGAGAAGGGCAGCACGAAGCCGACGATGGTGGCCGCCAGGCCGCCGATGAACGTCCACAGCTCAACAACCTGACCCAGTGTGACATTGAAGCCGAAGCTCATCAGCACCATGCCGCCGATGACCAGCACGATTGAGAGGATGAAGAAGATCGCGGTAGTCGCGCTCACCGCCCCCTGCGAGCTCTCCTCGAACAGCGTCTCCTGCTTCGCCATGCCGGCCTCTCCTTCGCTCTCGCTTCGGTCGGCCTCTCCGAGGCCGGGTGTGATCTGCCCGCGGCGCGGGCTCCTGATGGCAAGATTACCCCACTGGCGCGCAGCGCCTGATCCGCCCCTCGCGCAGCGCCCGATCCACCCCTCGCACAGCACCGCAACGAACAGTGGCTTATCAGAAACGAAGCGGCGTGGGAAGGCAGCTGATCGCGGGCGGGCAGGGAGTAGGCTGGCGGGAGACCTCGATCCGCAGCGGATCAGTCCAGGCAACCCGAGGGAGGAATCGTGTCGATCGGCAAGTACGTGACCAATCCCGGCGTGATCGGAGCAGCCGCGGGCGCGCTCAGCACCGCCCGGCGCACGCAGTCCATGCGGAAAGACTGGCGACGCATGCTCGTGTGGGGCGTCTGGCTCGCCGGATTCGCGCTGGCGATCGCCACGGTTGCGATGCAGGAGCAAGACACCGAGTACGAGCTCGAGAACGAAGCGGCGAAGCGCCGCAAGAAGCAGGGCTAGCCACCCCCAAGTACACTCGTCTCGGCGCGTCGGGAAGTCTGGTCGACACTGTAACGAGAGTCCCCTTCCTGAAAGGCGCGAGATGAACGAGCCCCGCCACTCCCCCGAAGCCCCCAGGCGGCAGCCCAGACCGCGCCGCCTACTGCGGCTTGTCAACCAGCGGGAAGCCGCGCGCGTCAGCACGCTGCTGCGCGGCGAGGTGGTGGGTGGTGTGATCGTGATGGTCGCCGCCCTGATCGGCTTCATCGCGGCGAACAGCCCCCTCGCTGACGACTACTTTGCACTGCGCGACACCCGCATCGGCCCCGCATCCCTGCACCTCGATCTATCGCTCGGCCAGTGGGCCGCTGACGGCCTGCTGGCCATCTTCTTCTTCATGGTGGGGCTCGAACTCAAACGAGAGTTCGTCGCGGGCGAGCTGAGCCGCTTCTCGACGGCGATCGTGCCGGTCGCAGCCGCGTTCGGCGGGGTGGCCGTGCCGGCGCTCATCTACGTGGCGTTTACCGCGGGCACCCCAGCAGTGCACGGCTGGGCGATCCCAACAGCCACCGACATCGCCTTCGCAGTCGCCGTGCTCGGCCTCATCGCCCCCCGGATTCCGCCGGCGCTGCGCATGTTCCTGCTGACCCTCGCGGTGGTCGACGATCTCATCGCGATCAGCATCATCGCGATTTTCTACACTGAAGGCATGCAGTGGCTACCCCTCGCCGCGAGCCTGCTGCCGATAGCGGCCTACGCGTTCCTGGTGCGGCGCTTCCCTGCCTGGTTCGCGAAGTCGGGGTGGGGTCCGTGGCTGATTCTGCTCCCGATCGGGGGTGTTGCGTGGGCGCTCTTCCATGCCTCCGGCATCCACGCCACGATCGTGGGCGTGGTGCTCGCGTTCCTGGTTCCTGTCTCGGGTGTCGGCGGCACCCAGCTCGCGGAGGTATTCGAGCACCGCTTCCGCCCACTCTCGACAGGTATCGCCGTGCCCATTTTCGCGTTCTTCGCAGCCGGGGTGGCCGTTGGGGGTGACTCGCGCTTCCCCTTCGACCCGATCGCGCTGGGCATCATGGTCGGCCTGGTCGTGGGCAAGCCCCTCGGCATCGCGGTCTCGACGTGGCTGCTCACCCGCTTCACGAGGGCCGAGCTCGACGAGTCGGTTCGGTGGCGCGAACTCATTGGCGTGGGCGCGCTCGCGGGCGTTGGGTTCACGGTGGCTTTGCTGGTGGCGGATCTGAGCTTCGTCAATGCTTCCGATGCTGACACGGCACGGCTCGCAGTCATGTCGGGTTCCGTGATTGCCGTGGTGGTGGCCGCGGCCCTGCTGGTGCGGCGGCCTGCTGCCCGCAAGCGCTGACACTCGGAGGCCGGGCGACACGCCCGTGATCCGCCGTTTGCCGACTGAATTTGAACGGTTGGAAAATCCCGTGTTAGTATTTTCCCTGTTGCTCAGCGAGCAGCAGGCGCCTTTAGCTCAGTTGGTAGAGCAGCTGACTCTTAATCAGCGGGTCCACGGTTCGAGCCCGTGAGGGCGCACGCAGTGAGAAAAGCTCCACCTCAGGGTGGGGCTTTTCTCGTATCCGAACCCGGTTTACCGACCGTTCATGGAAGGCGTGCGATGCCCGCTTCACTCCCCATCCCCTCGACCGATCTCGCGTTCGCGCTCGATCTCGCCGATCTCGCCGATGCGGTCTCCCTGCCGCGCTTCCAGTCGGCTGACCTCACGATCGAGACGAAGCCCGATCGCACCTTCGTCACCGACGCCGACAAGGCCGTCGAGCGCGCACTGCGCGAGCGGATCGAGGCCGAACTGCCCGGCGACAGCTTCTTCGGTGAAGAGTCGGGTCGCTCCGAAAAGGGTTCTCGGCGCTGGATCATCGATCCGATCGACGGCACCGCCAACTTCCTGCGCGGCGTGCCGAACTGGGCGACCCTCATCGCGCTCGAGGTCGACGGCGAGCCGACGGTGGGAGTGGTCTCTGCACCCGGCTTCGGCGCGCGCTGGTGGGCAGAGACCGGGAGCGGCGCCTGGGGTCAGCAGGCCGGGCAGGATCCGCGCAAGCTGCGCGTCTCGGGCATCAGCGAGCTCGAGCATGCTTCTCTCAGCTTTCAGAGCATCGAGCAGTGGGATGTTGCCGGCTACCTGCAGCCCCTCATCGAGCTCAGCCGCGCGGTGTGGCGGGATCGCGCCTACGGCGATATGTGGTCGTACATGCTGCTCGCCGAGGGCTTGCTCGACGTCGTTGCCGAATTCGATGTGAAGCCCTACGACCTCGCAGCGCTCGTGCCCATCGTGCGCGAGGCAGGAGGCCGTTTCACCGACATCGCAGGCTCAGAAAGCGCTTGGAATGGCAGCGCTCTCGCCACGAACGGCGCCCTGCACGACGCGGTGATCGCCACCATCGAGGATGCCCGCGCGGCCGACGGAACCACCCGGTGATGGGCCGCTCCCCCGCGCCCTGGCGTGCGGCTCTCGCCCTCGCAGTCGACGCGGCTCTCGTGCTCCTGTTCGCGGGGATCGGCCGCGCAAGCCACTCTCGTGGCGGAGCACTGCTCGGCCTCATCGAGACTGCGTGGCCGTTCCTCGTGGGGTTGCTGCTCGTGTGGGGCTGGGGCATGGTGTGGCGTGAGCCCGTGCGACCGCTGCGCTCCGGGGTGCCCGTGTGGGTCGGCACCGTGGTGCTCGGCATGGCGATGCGACTGCTCTCGGGGCAGGGCACCGCGCCGGCGTTCATCATCGTCGCCACGGTGACCCTCGGGGCCTTCCTGCTCGGATGGCGCGGGATCGTCACGCTCGTGCTGCGCATCCGACACCGGAAGCATCACCCGAAACACCCCTGAACCACAACGAACCCCGACGCCCGCAGGCGCCGGGGTTCGTCAGTGCGAGAACCTTGCTCAGTCAGCCATCTTGGCGAGCATCTCGGCGGCCCGGTTCGAGAACCCCCACTCGTTGTCATACCAGCTGGTCACCTTGACGTGCTTGCCCTGCACCTCAGTCAGCTCGGAATCGAAGATCGAGGAGTGAGAGTTGCCCACGATGTCTGAGGAGACAAGCGGCTCGTCGGAATACTCGAAGACATGCTCGAGGGCGCCCTCCGCGGCGGCGGCCCGGTATGCCTCGAGCACCTCCTCGCGCGTCACCTCGCGCGACACTGCGGCGTTGAGCTCGACGATCGAACCGACCGGCACCGGTACGCGCATCGAGGTGCCCGACAGCTTTCCGTCGAGCTGCGGCAGCACGAGACCGATGGCCTTGGCTGCACCCGTTGAAGTGGGCACAATGTTGAGGGCAGCGGCACGAGCACGCCTCCGGTCCTTGTGCGGGCCGTCGATCAGGTTCTGATCCTGGGTATAGGCATGCACCGTGGTCATGAAACCCTGCGTGATCCCTGCGAGGTTATCGAGCACCTGCGCGAGCGGCGCAAAGGCATTGGTGGTGCAGGATGCGTTCGAGACGATGCGGTGCTTCGCTGGATCGTAGAGGTGATCGTTCACACCGACCACGACGGTGAGATCGGCACCCGTTGCCGGGGCGCTCACGAGCACCCGCCCGGCGCCGGCGTCGAGGTGCTTGCGGGCATCGTCGGCCTTGGTGAAGCGCCCCGTCGACTCGAGCACGACGTCAACACCGAGCTCGCCCCAAGGCAGCTTCGCGGGGTCAGCCTCGGCGAACACCTTGATGCGACGGTCGTCGACGATCAGCTCTCCGTCTTCGAAGGAGATGTGCCTCTTCAGGCGACCGTAGACGCTGTCCCACTCCAGCAGGTGCGCAAGCATTTCACCGTTGGTGAGGTCGTTGACCGCGACCACTTCGATGTCGCTCTGGTTTTTCAGGATTGCGCGCAGCACTCCTCGTCCGATACGTCCGAATCCGTTGATAGCCACCCGTGCGGTCATGGTTGCACTTTCTCCTTCAGCGTTGATCGCGAAATGCCTCATATCTAGGATGAGGCGAATTCCGCACCACGTCCAGTGGCACTAATGCCAGTGTTCGAACGTATTCTGCCAAGATGTGGTGACGATCCGCCCCCTCCGCGACCCTCACCCCGATCACACAACCAGGCCACCGCCACTCACGACCTGCGAGAAAAGGTGCGCCGATAATCGCTCGGTGTCGTGCCCAGTACCGCACGGAAATGCCGTCGCAAATTGGTCGCCGTGCCCAACCCCACGATGTCCGCGATCTCCTCTACCCCAAGCCCCGTCTCCTCCAGCAACTCACGCGCACGATCCACACGCGCCCGCATGATCCACTGCATCGGCGTATACCCTGTCTCATCACGAAAACGGCGCGCCAAGGTGCGTTCCGACACCCGAGCATGAGCCGCAAGAAGCGGGATATCAAGCGGCTCACCCAAACGCCGCAGCGCCCAGGCCCGCGTCTCAGTGAATCGCTCGCCATGCGTCTCAGGCACCCCCTGCGGCACAAACTGCGCCTGGCCGCCACTCCGATACGGGGCCGCCACAAGCCGCCTCGCAGCGTGATTCGCCACCGCCATGCCCGCCTCCTTGCGCAAAATATGCAAGCAAAGATCGATGCCAGATGCAGCACCGGCCGAAGTCAACACCGAGCCCTCATCGACAAACAGCACCCGCTCGTCAACCCGCACCTCTGGAAACCGTTCGGCAAGCACACGCGAATAATGCCAGTGCGTCGTAGCGCGCCGACCATCGAGCAGCCCCGTTGCGGCGAGCGCAAACGCGCCCGTCGAGATCGCCGCGAGTCGCGCCCCACGCGCGTGAGCGGCACGCAGCGCCTCGATAAGCGCCGGCGGCGGAGCATCGCGGTCAGGGTGCCGGTAGCCCGGAACGAACACGAGATCCGCCACCTCAAGCGCCTCAATGCCATGCTCCACATGGTAAGAAAGGCCATCGCCGCCCGCGATCAACCCCGGCTGCACCCCGCACACCTCAACCGAGTACGGCATGCTGGCACGAGTCGTGAACACCTGCGCGGGAATACCGACATCGAGCGGCTTCGCCCCCTCCAACACCACAACCGCAACCCGCTTCATGAACCCTCAGCCTACCCGCGGGGCGGGTAGGCTGAGGGTATCCCCGACCCGAGCGAAGGCCACTCCTGCATGAGCCGTCAGCACTCCCCCGCCGAGGCGTTTCGAGCGTTCTTGAAACTGGGGCTTACCTCCTTCGGGGGCCCTGTCGCCCACTTGGGGTATTTTCGCGATGAGTTCGTGGTGCGGCGGGAATGGCTGAGCGACAGGCAGTATGGCGAGCTGGTGGCGCTGTGTCAGTTTCTGCCTGGTCCGGCGTCGAGCCAGGTGGGCTTTGCGCTGGGTCTGATGCGTGGCGGCCCGCTGGGTGCGCTCGCCGCGTGGGCAGCGTTCACCTTGCCGTCGGCGGTGTTGCTGGTGTTGTTCGCGGTCGGTGCGCTTGCCTTCGACGGGCCACTGTGGGCGGGGGTGCTGCTGGGGTTGCAGGCGGCCGCAGTTGCGGTTGTGGCGCATGCGGTGTGGGGTATGGCACGCACGCTCACCCCTGATGCGCCGCGTCTCGCGATCGGTATCATGGGTGCGGCTTTGGCGCTGTTGTTGCCTGGCCAGTTTGGCCAGTTCGGGGCGATTGCGGCTGGTGTGGTCGCGGGTGCTGTGTGGTGTCGGCGTTCGTTGGGTGAGGATCCGCCTGCGTTGCTGCTGCGGGTGTCGCGGCGGGCTGGTGTGATCGCGTTAGCGATGTTTGTTGCTGTGGTTGTCGGTTTGCCGATGCTGAACAGTCTGGTGCCTTCACTGTGGGTGGGAATTGCTGACGCGTTCTCGCGGGCTGGTGCGGCGGTGTTTGGCGGTGGTCATGTGGTGCTGCCGCTGTTGCAGGCTGAGCCGGCGGTTGCGGCGGCGGTGTCGCCTGAGCAGTTCATTGCGGGGTATGGGGCGGCGCAGGCGGTGCCGGGGCCGCTGTTCACTTTCGCGGCGTATCTGGGGTTTGAGATGGGGGCTGGGTGGACGGCTCCGTTGACCGCATTGCTCGCGCTGGTTGCGGTGTTTGTGCCGGGTATGTTGCTGCTAGTGGCGGCGCTGCCGTTTTGGAACGGGCTTCGTGCGAGGCCGCTTGCGCGCGCGGCGATGGCGGGCGCGAATGCTGCTGTGGTGGGGATTCTTGCGGCGGCACTGTGGCATCCGGTGATCACTTCTGGGGTGGCGGGCCCGGCATCGCTGGCGATTGCGGTGGGCGGGCTGCTGATGCTCGCTCTTGCGAAGTTGCCTGCGTGGTGCGTGGTGCTTACGGCCGCGGCTGCAGGTGTGCTCGCGGGACTACTCGGAATCCCGTAGCCCCGTCGGTTCCTCTTCCGGGCGTTCCTCGGCGAGACGCCGTTCGACTTCCCGGTTCGGCAAGCCGAAGCGGATCGCGGCGGCGCCGATCAGGGTGACTGCCGCGCCGATGACAAAGGCGAGCAGCGAGCCGTCGAGCAGACTCGCGCGAGCACCGTCGAGGATCTCCTGCGTATAGTGCGGGTACTGCTGCGCGACATGTTCGGCCGAGGCGAACGACGATTGGAGGGCTCTGGTGACCTCGGCGCTCAGGGAGGCGGCATCCGGGGAGGCCGCGATCTTGCCTGCGATGACCGCGGCGAATCCGCTGGCGAGCACTGCCCCGAGGAGCGCTTGCATCACTGATCCGCCGAGGTCGTTCTGCAGGTCTGAGGTTGCTGAGGCCATGCCTGCACGGCGCACGGGGGTGCTGCTGGTGAGCGCGCGCCGGGAGGCTGTCATGACGAAGGTGACGCCGATCCCGATCATGAAGAATCCGAATCCCACCAGCGGGTAGGGCGAGTGTTCGCGCCAGAGCAGCATACTGAGCATGGCGGTCAGCAGAAAGGCGTAGCCGAGGAGCATGGTGTCGCGGGTGCCGAACCGCCCCACGGCGCGGGCTGAGAGCGGTGCTGCGAGCATGAGGCTCACGGCGGCGGGGATGACGGCGAGCCCGGTTTGCAGTGGGCTGTACCCCATCACGCTCTGCATGAACTGTTCGCCGACGAACATGGCACCGCTCAGGGAGCCGACGGCGATGAGCCCACCAACTGCGGGCAGCCAGAAGAGCCGCTGTTTGGCGACACTCAGATCGAACAGCGGAAAGCTTGCCCGTGCTTGCCGCAGCCCGAACAGCAGGAGCAGAAGCGCGGCGGCTGCGAGCAGCACCACGCCGATGGTTGCGCCGCCCGGCGCGAAGACGATGCTGACGCCGAGCACGAGGGCACCGAGCGCGGTCGCTGAGAGCACGCCGCCGAGGTGATCGACGGGGGTGTTCGATTCCGCGATGTGCGAGGGCACGAAACGCAGCACGAGCACGAAGGCGATTGCTGCGATGGGGGTGCTGAGCATGAACACCCAGTTCCAGCTGGTGAGCACCAGCACGAGGCCCGCGAGGATCGCCCCGGCGATAGTGGCCATGCTCGAAACGCTCGACCAAATCGCGATGACGCCTGTGCGGCCGGGGCCTTTCGCCCAGAGCGCGGTGATGAGCGAGAGCGTGGTGGGGAACGCCATTCCGCCGGCAAGCCCCACCAGCACCTGCGCGACGATCAGCATCTCGACCGAAGCTGACAAGCTGGAAAGCGTGCTGGCCGCGAGCGTGCTCGCGATCCCGATGAGCAGCATTTGCTTGCGGCCATAGCGGTCGGCGACGGCCCCCAGGTAGAGCACGGAGATTGACAGGCCAAGGCCTGTGGCGAGTGCGACGAGATTGAGCGCGGTCTGCGACGCTCCGAACTGCTCCCCGATGTCAGGAACGGCGATGCCAGCAACAACCGTGTTGATGTTGCATACAGCGGCAGCGAACAAAAGCGCAACGAGCGTGCCGCGCGCCCGCGGGGGCGCGTCGGTTGTGCTCGCTTCGGGGGTTTCGGTGGCGACGTCCACGGGGCTCCTTTGTCTCGCACCCGGTCGCGTGATCGGTGCCGCACCAGTATCCCGTATCACGGGCGGGCAGCCCAAGCACCGGGTCGCCGAACCGAACAGACGGCACCGAAACGACGGCACCGAGTCGACGTTGGCCGGGCTGCGCAGCGGAGCCGCTCAGGGCAACGGAGACTCGGGGCGATGATCGCGCGCCGCTTCCTCCTGCTGGTAGACATCGGGGGTGCCATCCCCATCGGCATCCACCTGTTCACGCTCGAGGGCCTTGCCATGTGCACGATTCCGCAGACCCAAGAGCACGGACGCCAGCAGTGCGGCGGTCACCGAAGCCGCGAGGATCGCGAACTTCGCGAAGCCGTACTCGGGCGCTTCGGGAGCGAAACTGAGCTCTGCGATGAGCAACGACACTGTGAAACCGATGCCGGCGAGAAGGCCGACCCCGATGAGGTCGACCCATCGGAGAGCCGGGTCGAGCCGGATACCCGCAGCCCTCGTCAGCAGCCACGTGGTCACGACAATGCCCAACGGTTTACCCACGACCAGCGCTGCGACGATGGCCACTGTGACGGGGGCTGCAACCGCGATCTGCACCCCGTCCCATCCGCCGACGGCCACCCCGGCAGCGAAGAACGCGAACACCGGGACCGCGACCCCCGCTGAAATCGGCCTGAATCGATGTTCGAACTCCTCGGCAAGCCCGCGACCTGCCGATGGGTCGCGATCCGCTGCCGCCCGGAGCTTCACCGGCACCGTGAAGCCAAGCAGCACGCCCGCAATTGTGGCGTGGATCCCCGAAGCGTGCATGAACGCCCACGCCACGATGCCGATCGGCAGCAAGATGACCCACGCTGCGAATGCGCGCCGGCCGAAGAACTCCCGGTAGCGCTGGGCGATGCAACCGTAAACAACGATGACCACAAGCGCAATGACCAGCGGGATGATGTCGATGCGATCCGTGTAGAAGATCGCAATGATGCTGATGGCGATGAGGTCGTCGACGACCGCGAGCGTCAGCAAGAAGATGCGCAGCGCGCTCGGAAGTTTCGACCCGATGATGGCGAGCACCGCGAGCGCGAAGGCGATGTCAGTCGCGGTGGGGATCGCCCACCCCTGGCTCACGGCTGCGTCGCCGCGCACGATGAGAATGTAGACGACCGCAGGGACCGCCACTCCCCCGACCGCGGCAGCCACCGGCACGATCGCCGTGCTGAAGCGTCGCAGATCGCCGGCAACGAACTCCCGTTTGAGTTCGAGGCCGACGAGGAAGAAGAAGATCGCGAGCAGGCCGTCTGCGGCCCAAGCACCGAGACTGAGCTTCAGATGCCAAGGTTCATAGCCGAGCTCGAAGTCACGGATGGTGAAGTAGACCTCTGCGGCCGGTGAGTTCGCCCACACGATGGCAATCGTGGCGGCGACGACCAGCAGAACGCCGCCAACTGTTTCTTTCCGCAGAATCTCTGAAATTCGGCCGGCTTCCGAGAATGAGCCGTATCGAGGAAACGAACGTCGGGTACTCCGCGAGGAATCGGTCATGGTTGCTCCAGTTTTCTGGTCGATGCATTCTTCGCCGACCAGACTTCCCGGCACTCCACTGCGGCCGCTGGCGTCCGCAGACCTCCATCCTATGGTGCGCATGCGGGAAGCGCACCTACGCACCGAATGCGCGATTCGGCGTGACGCGGACGTGTCGGACGAGTATACGATCGAGTGCGTCCTGCATCTGTAACAAGAAGGGACTCAAGCTGGGAGGTTCGCCGATCATGGAGCCACACACCGGAGCCATCGCGCTTGGGCAGCTGAGGCGGCAAGCGCGTCACTCATGGCACCGGGTGCGCTACATGCTGGGCCATTCCCCGGCCCGCATCGCGATCAGCGTGTTCATCGCAGCAGTGTTCGTGTTCACTCTGCTACTCACCTTGCCGGCAGCTTCGGCCGACGGCACTGCGACCGCCCTCCCCGACGCACTGTTCACCGCCGTCTCGGCCGTGACCGTCACCGGGCTTACGAGTGTGGACACCGCGGCGCACTGGTCATTCTTCGGGGAAGCGGTGATCCTTGTCGCGATCCAGACCGGTGGGCTCGGCGTCGTCACCATCGCTCTTCTGCTCGGGCTCATGGTCACTCGTCGACTCGGCGTCAGTAGCCGCGTGTTCGCGAAAGCCAGCATCGGTTCCGAGGGACTCGGCGAGGTCGGCCGACTGCTCCGAGTGGTCGTCGTGACGACCCTGGCGATCGAGGCAGCGCTCTTCGCTGCGCTCGCGCCAGCGTTCATCACCGCCGAAGGGTCCTTCGGGCAGGGGCTTTGGAATGGAGCGTTCTACGCGATCTCCGCATTCTCCAATGCGGGGTTCACCCCTCATGACGGCGGGCTGGCAGCATTTGACGACAATCTCTTCGTGCTCGCGCCGATCACCATCGGGGTGTTCGTGGGCAGTTTCGGCTTTCCGGTCTATCTCAACCTCATCCGCGCGAGATGGACACGCCAGCGGTGGACGCTGCACACCAAACTCACTTTGGCGACGACGACGATTCTGCTGCTCCTCGGCACGGCCGCGTGGGCGCTCTTCGAATGGAATAACCCGGCGACCGTCGGTGCCGAACACTGGGGAAGCAAGCTCGGACACGCGCTCTTCGCATCAACGATGATGCGCTCGGGTGGTTTCGCTATCGTCGACATGGAATCCTCGACCTCGACCACGATGCTGCTCAGCGACGCGATGATGTTCGTGGGTGGCGGCTCCGCATCCACAGCGGGTGGCATCAAGGTCACCACTCTCGCGGTGCTGTTCCTCGCGATCATCACGGAGGCACGCGGTCGCCAGCACACGAATGTGATGGGGCGCCGCATTCCGAACAGCACGCTGCGGCTGGCGATCAGCGTGACATTCCTGGGGGCGACGCTCGTCTTCGTTGCGTCGGCTCTGCTCACCGTCGTCAGCGATGCGAAACTCGATCGGATCCTGTTCGAGGTGATCTCGGCCTTTGCGACCTGTGGACTCTCCGTGGGGATATCGAGTGAGGTCGGGGCGTTCGGAAAGTACGTGCTGTCGGCGCTCATGCTCGTCGGTCGAGTCGGACCCATCGTGCTCGCATCAGCTCTCGCCCTCCGGCAGAAACGCGAATCGTTCACGCTGCCGACCGAGCGCCCGATCATCGGCTAGGCACGAGACGCGCGTCTCGCAAGATCAACTCACGGCGACGCCGAACAACACCCCAATCACATAGGTGGCCACCATGGTCGCCGAGCCCATCACCACGTTGCGCAGGATCGCGCGGCCTCGCGGTGCCCCGCCGAGCGCGGCGCTGATCCACCCCGTGAGCAGCAAGCCGAGCACCACGGCCACTGCCGCAATCCACACTCGATGCTCGCCGAAGGGCAGCAGGATCATGATGAGCGGGACCAGCGCGCCGACAGTGAACGAGATGAACGACGAGACCGCCGCTGCCCACGGGCTCGTGTACTCGTTGGGGTCGATGCCGAGTTCGACCTCGGCATGAGCAGCGAGCGCGTCCTTCGCGGTGAGTTCCACCGCAACCTGGTGCGCAAGATCAGGCGACAACCCGCGGTCACGGTAGAGTCCGGCGAGCTCCTCCAGCTCTTCTTCGGGCATTTCGGCGAGTTCGCGCCGCTCTTTCTCGATCAGCGCGCGCTCGGTGTCGCGCTGCGTGCTGACCGAGACGTATTCTCCGCCCGCCATTGAGAAGGCGCCTGCGACGAGGGCTGCGATGCCTGCGGTGGCAATAGCGATCACGTTGTTGGGTGTGGCCCCGGCCACACCGATCACCACACCGGCCGTCGATACGATGCCGTCGTTCGCGCCGAGCACTCCGGCGCGCAGCCAGTTGAGGCGCTGTCCGATGTTGCCACCGTGGGCTTCGCCCTGATGGGGCTGCGATGCGGGGGTGGCGGGCTTGGTTTCGCTCATACTCATATCCTGGCCGCTGGCTGCAGCACCCGCAACGCAGGAAAGCCTGGCCTCACCACAAAGCGCAGAGGCCGCCCCTGGGGGCGGCCTCTGCGGTGTGTGGTGCAGTGCGTGATGCGAATGCTCTGGTGGAGCCGCGGGGAATCGAACCCCGGTCCACTTCGACGATTCCGTGCCTTCTACGAGCGTAGTTCATGCAAACGTTCTACTCGGCCCCGTTCCTTGTCACGAACACCTAGAACGACAGGCCCAGTCTCAGTGAAAGTCCCGATGCGCCCTGAGACACGACGCATCAGCAAGCCTCCTAGATGACGCCAGGAAACCGGGGCGGAGGCCCACCCGACCTGACGGACTCGGTCTCGTGCTTAGGCAGCGAGAGCGAAGTCGGTGCGCTTAGCGTTGGCACCTATGGTTTGCGAAGGGCGTTTACGAGATAACTCCGCGTCCTCGGCCCGCTTCTCACAGTCTCAAAATCGACGTGTCGAAACCGATCGGCCCCGTGTGCGCCGCAAGCGGCGCTCGCACCCTGGGGTGCAGCTTAGGGGCATTCGCATCACGCGCTGTTGAATTTTCAATCCGGGATTATCCCGGCCTTACAGAATACCACCGTCGGCCTGCTGTGTATAGCGGTGCGCCACGCGCTCCCGCAGGGTTCCCGGCGTGAGGCCGAGCGCCCACTCGCACACGTCAGCAACGAAGTGCACGTAGGCGGCGTGTTCGAAGGGCGCGGGGTCGTTGGCGTAGGAGCCGAAGCCGTCGACCGCCATGAAGATGCGCACGCAGGCCTCGAAGGGATCCTCGACGGTGAAGACACCGTCGGCGCATCCCGCTTCGATGACCTCGGCCAGCCGGCCGCGGTCGAGGCCCTCCTGCTCCTCGATGGCGTCGGCGAGCGCCGGCGTGAATCTGGCGAGGTGCCGGGCGTTCAGCCAGAGCCGCGAAAAGCCCTCTTCTTCGAACTGCATGCGCTGCACGAAGACCACCAGCCGCTCAAGGGGGTCGCCGCTGACGGAGAACAGATGCTCCCGCTCCCCCGTGATGGCGAGCACGAATGCTGCCGCGACGAGATCTTCGGCGGCCGGGAAGTAGTGGCTGATGAGGCCGGGCCGCACGCCGAGGCGGTCGGCAACGGCGCGCAGTGTGATGCGTTCGAGCCCCTCTTCGAGGGCGATACGTGCGGCCTCAGTGAGGATCTCTGCGCGGCGCTCTTCCGGCTGCTTCCGCACCCGCGACGACACCCGCTCCGATCCACCCGAAGCACTCTGTGGCACCCCTGCAGCAGCCCCGTTTCCCCCGGGCTGCGCCGCCCTTGGCTCTCCGCTTGACACCATGCCCATCATCCTATTGGATAGGTGACCAACAGAGTCCATTGGCCCCATGACCAATAGCAGCGCTGCTCACATGCCACCAGCAATGATGCTCGGGACTCCGCCGAGAGGATCCTCACCCGTGTCCAACGACCCCACAGTCGCCCCTCACGAATTCGTTGACGTCGCCACCCACCCGGAGACCCGCGGTATCGAGCTTGTCGCTCCTTCCGAGCGCCACGGCCGTGCCCGCGACCTCTTCGCGGTGTGGGCCGCGCCGAACGTCAGCGTGCTCAACTTCACCATGGGCGCCACGCTCACCCTCGTGCTCGGGCTCGAAATCTGGCAGGCCATCATCGTGATCGTCGCCTCAGCGCTGCTGTGGGTGCTCCCCGGCATCGTCGCCATCAGCGGCCCCGCGGCGGGCACCTCCGGCTCCGTCATCACCCGCGCGATCTACGGCGTGATCGGCAACAAGTTCGTCATCGCCTTCTACGGCTGGTTCATCTCCGGCGTCTTCCTCGCCCTCAACTGGGTCGCCTCGACCTTCATGGGCGCCGAACTGCTGCGTCGCATGGGCATGGAGAACGAGACGCTCAACATCGTGCTCGTGAGTCTCGTGGTGTCGGCGGTCACCGTGCTGGTGGCGGTGTACGGCCACGCACTGATCCTGCGCGCCTACACCGCGATCACCGCGGTGCTGCTGGTGATCTTCGTAGTTGTGGTGGGCTACATCCTGCCCCACGTCGATTGGGCGTTCACGCAGCCTGAGCCGCTTGAGGGCATCGGCCTGTGGTCGGCGATGGCGATCGGCTTCGCGATCCTCGCATCCACCCCGCTCTCCTACTCGAACAGCGCCGATCTCGCCCGCTACCTGCCGCGCGAGACCAAGCCCTCCCACATCATCGCCGCGACGGCGCTTGGCGGCGCGCTCCCCTGCATCGTCTTCACCTCGTTCGGCGCGCTGCTCGGCGGCGCCGTCAGCCCCGAGGATCTAGCCTTCGGCATCGAATACCCGCTGCTCGACATGGTTCCCGCCTGGTTCGGCCCGATCTTCGTGCTCGGCGTCATCGTCAACACGATCGCCCTCAACGGCATGACCACCTACACCTCGAGCATGGTGTTCCAGTCGATTGGCATCCCGATCAAGCGCATCCCCTCGGCCGTGCTGGTGGGCGTCCTCGGCACCATCTTCACCGTCGTGCTCGCGCTGTCAACGAGCCTCATCGACGCGGTGAACCTCATGCTGCAGTTCCTGCTCATCATCTCGGCACCGACCATGACCGCCTACGTCACCGACATCATCATGCGGCGCAACCGATACAGCGGTTTCGACCTGTTCGACGAGACTCGCACCGGCGCGTTCTGGTACTCCGGCGGCTTCAGCATCGGCGGCCTGGTGTCGGTGGTCGCGGGCGGCGCGGCGACCGCGCTCTTCCTGTCGACCGACATCTGGACCGGCCCGCTCGCGGAGGCGATCGGCTACATCGACCTGTCGGTGCCCGCCGGCATGATCGTCACCGCGGTGCTCTACATGGTCTTGAATCGCAGTCGTATTGCGGCGCAAAACGCCGAGTACGAGGCCGAGCACGGCACGGGCCAGGCAGCAGCATGACCGGCGAGGCTCTGACGGGCGCCCACCCGCCCCGCTTCCCCGGCGCAGAGCCCGGGCAGCCCCACCTCGACAGCTGGCAGGAGGCACCGCAGAACCGCTGGGCGTTCGCCCACCTCGGCGAGCTGCTCCCGTCGGCGACGATCTCCCGCCGCTCGCCCGCGGCGCCCCTCGCAGCGCACGTGCGCCTCGAAGCGCTCACCCCGCAGATGCCCGATCTCCAGGCGCGACTCGAGCAGACCTACACCGACGCGTTCCTCGTGCTGCGCGGCACCGAGGTCCTGGCCGAGTACTACGCACCGGGCTTCGCGGCCGACGATCTGCACCTCCTGATGAGTGTGTCGAAGTCGCTGTGCGGCACGGTCGTTGGGGCGCTGGTGGACGGGGGGCGGATCGACCCGGCCCAGCCCGTCACCGCGTATGTGCCCGAGCTTGCGGGGTCGGTCTATGACGGACCGCTGGGTGATCCGTCAGCCCCGCGGGTCACGGTGCAGCAGGTGCTCGACATGGAGATCGCGATCGACTACAGCGAGGACTACGTCGATCCTGCTTCTGAGGTGCAAACGCACGATCGTTCGGCAGGCTGGCGTTCGCGGCGTGAGGGCGACCCGGCCGACACCTACGAGTTTCTCACCACGCTGCGCGGCAACGGCGCTACGGGCGAGTTCCAGTACTGTTCGGCGAACACCGACGTGCTCGCCTGGATGATCGAGCGTGTCACTGGCTTGCGTTACGCTGAGGCGCTTTCGGTGCATCTGTGGTCGAAGCTGGGTGCGGATCGCGACGCTACGATCACGGTCGATTCGGCGGGCTTCGGGTTCGCGAACGGCGGGGTCTCGTGCACGGCGCGCGACCTCGCCCGCGTGGGCCGCATGATGCTCGACGGGGGCGTCGCTCCCGGCGGTCGCGTGGTCTCGGAGGCCTGGGTGCGCAGTGTGATGAGCGGCGGATCGCGCGAGGCCATGACCGACCCGGGCTTCACAGGCGCCTTCCCCGAGGGCAGCTACACGCGCCAGTGGTGGTGCACCGGCAACGAGCGCGGCAATGTGAGCGGGATCGGGATCCACGGCCAGAACCTGTGGCTGGATCCACAGACCGACTCGGTGATCGTGAAGCTCTCGACGTGGCCGGATCCCGACACGGAGCACTGGCACGGCCTGCAGAGCGGCGTGCTGCTCGACGTGAGCCGCGCCCTCGACGCGGTGGTGTGACAGTGGGGCGGATCCGCCAACTGATGTGACTGCGCCCCTCGCAGGTGAGCACAGTTTCGACGCGATGTCGGGGCTGGCTCGGCTGCGAGGGGCGCAGTGCTGTGGGGGCTACTCCCCCAGGCGGTTGCGGGCGCGCATGGCGCGCTCTGCTTCGCGCTTGTCTTGCTGTTCGCGCAGGGTTTGCCGCTTGTCGTATTCTTTCTTGCCCTTCGCGAGGGCGATTTCGACTTTGGCGCGCCCGTCGAGGAAGTAGAGCCGCAGCGGCACGATGGTCATGCCGCCCTCGCGTGTCTTCTGGTAGAGCTTGTCGATCTGCTGGCGGTGCAGCAGCAGTTTGCGTTTGCGGCGCGGGGCGTGGTTGGTCCACGAGCCGTTGAGATATTCGGGGATGTAGGCCGCGTCGAGCCAGGCTTCTCCGCGCTCAATGAACACGTAGCCGTCGACGAGCGAGGCGCGACCCATGCGCAGCGACTTCACTTCGCTGCCGGTGAGCACCATGCCGGCTTCGTAGGTGTCGAGGATGTGGTACTCGTGCCGTGCCTTCTTGTTGGAAGCGATCAGCTTTTCGCCGGTCTCTTTGGGGCTCATGTCACATCCTCTCTCCGCGCCGGGGTCTGGGTTCGCGCACAAGCGCGAAGATCAAGCCTAGCGCACGCGCGGCCGCGGCGAGCACGACTGATGCAGCGAGACGGCCTGTTCCAGCGCCTCTGCAACAGGCCGCCTCGCCGAAATGCTCAGTCTCGCCGCACGGCAATGCCGGCCGCGAACTCGCTACACCCGCAGGTAGCGGGTGATCGCGATCTTCGCGGCGATAGCAGAGAGCACCACGCCAACGAGCACGAGCACGGGTGGCACGACGAGCGATTGCTCGACGGTGATGTAGCTCGTGAACGGCACTTCCCGGGCCAGGAATCCTTGCACGAAGAATTTCACGATCCCCACTGAGGCACCGCCGGCGAGCACCGCACCGACGAGCGCAGCGATGATGCCCTCCAAGATGAAGGGGGTCTGGATGAAGCGGTTCGATGCCCCCACGAGGCGCATGATGCCGATTTCGCGTCTGCGCGAGTAGGCGGAGAGGCGGATCGTTGTGGAGATGAGCAGCATGGCGGCGACGAGCATGAGGCCTGCGATAGCGATAGCCGTGTAGCTGGCGACGCCGAGGAACAGGAAGATTCTGTCGAGCAGGCTGCGCTGATCGGACACGCTCTGCACGCCGGGAATACCCGAGAACGTCTCAGTGACGATGTCGGAGCGGGAGGGGTCTTTGAGTTTCACCCAGAAGGTCTGGTTGAGCTGTTCTGGGCGTGTGATGTCGAGGATGGGGTTGCCCTCGAACTGCTTGGTGAACTCTGCGTAGGCCTGCTCGTGGTCGACGAAGAAGAAGTCGTCGATGTAGGGCCGCAGCGTGTCGGATTTGAGGGCGTTCTCGACGGCGGAGATTTCTTCTTCGTTGGCGTCGGTGCCCGAGCAGGTAGCGCTCTGGTCGAAGTCGGTGCACAGGTAGATGGCGACCTGCGCCCGGTCATACCAGAACGTCTTCATCTGCTGGATCTGCAGCTGCATGAGAATCGCGGCACCCACGAAGGTGAGCGACACGAAGGTCACGAGGATCACCGAGATGACCACTGACATGTTGCGGCGCAGGCCACTCCAGACCTCGCCGAGTACGAGTCCTGCTCTCATCGCACCGGCCCCACATCTGTTTCGTCGTCGTCTTTTCGGCTGAGTCCGAGGTGTTCGGCGAGGTTGCCGGTTTCAGACATCTGCACGGGGTCTATGGGGCGCCCCGGGTCGAGGAAGCTGGGGATGCGGCGCAGTTGTTGGCCGTCGGCGCGCACGGTGTCGTCGTCAACTTCGGGGTCGACCTGGCCGAGCGGCTGGGGTTCTTCGAAGACGGAGGCTTCGCGCGGCGCGGGCGCAGGCGTCGGGGCCACGGGCGCAGCCGGCGGTGCGACAGGGCGCTGCGGGGCTTCGGGGGCCGCAGGTGCTTGTGCGGCGGGGGCGGCGCTCGGTGCCGGGTAGCGGATCGGCTCGGCGAGCGCAGCGGGAGCGGCCTGAGCCGGAGCTGCCGGTGCCTGGGTTGCCGGTGCCTCGCCGCCGTCTTCCGGTGCAAGCGCGGCGCGCACCACGGCTTCGGTGGTGCGCAGCACCTGCACGCCCTCTTCTGAGAGGTCGGCGACAGGGATCGAGGCGGTCTGGCCGTAGCCGCCGCCGACTTCGTCGCGCACTACGACGCCCTGCGAGAGTTCGACCACGCGCTGCTGCATGATGTCAACGAAGGTGGCTTCGTGGGTAGCCATCACGACGGTGGTGCCCGAAGCGTTGATGGCGCGCAGCAGTTGCATGATGCCGAGGCTGGTGGCGGGGTCGAGGTTGCCTGTGGGCTCGTCGGCGAGCAGGATCGAGGGCTTGTTGACGATGGCGCGCGCGATGGCGACGCGCTGCTGCTCACCGCCGGAGAGTTCGTGGGGGAAGCGTTTGGCTTTGCCCGCGAGACCTACCATTTCGAGGGTGTCGGGCACTGCTTCTTGAATGAAGCCGCGCGACTTGCCGATCACTTGCAGAGAGAAGGCGACGTTGTCGTAGACGGTCTTGTTGGTGAGCAGACGGAAGTCTTGGAACACCGTGCCGAGGTTGCGTCGAAAGTAGGGCACTTTGCGCGAGGAGATCTTGCTGAGATCTTGCCCGAGCACGTGGATCTTGCCGGAGCTCGGCTGGTCCTCGCGCAGGATGAGGCGCAGGCAGCTCGATTTGCCCGAACCGGAGGCACCCACGATGAACACGAACTCGCCGCGGTCGACGCGCAGGTCGATGCCGTCGAGCGCCGGTTTCGCGGTGCCCCGGTACTTCTTGGTGACGTTCTCGAAGAGGATCATGACGTCACGACACTACGCCACTTGTGCTGGAAGCCGGCAGAGGCGCGCGGCGCGAAGTCGCCTAGGCCTCGTTCTTCGAGAGTGAGCGCCAGCGAATACCCGCGGCGATGAAGCCGTCGAGGTCGCCGTCAAACACGGCGTCGGGCTGCGACGACTCATGCCCCGTGCGCAGATCTTTCACCAGCTGCTGGCCATACAAGAAGTACGAGCGAATCTGATCGCCCCAGCTCGCCGTGACCGAGCCGGCGAGCTCCTTCTTCTTCGCGGCCTCCTGCTCTTTCTGCAGCAGCAGCAGGCGCGTCTGCAGCAGCCGCATCGCGG
Source organism: Leucobacter sp. VD1 (assembly GCF_037150695.1). Lineage (NCBI taxonomy): Bacteria > Bacillati > Actinomycetota > Actinomycetes > Micrococcales > Microbacteriaceae > Leucobacter > Leucobacter sp. VD1. Next base: position 367,172 of record NZ_JBBCPO010000001.1, on the reverse strand, counting down.
CCGCACGGTTCTGAATCTGCGACTTCTCGTTCTGCATCGAGATCACGATGCCGGTGGGAATGTGCGTAATGCGCACCGCCGAGTCGGTGGTGTTGACCGACTGGCCGCCGGGCCCAGACGAACGGAACACATCGACGCGAATGTCGTTCTCGGGAATATCGACCGCGGTGGCCTCTTCGAGCAGCGGGATCACCTCAACACCGGCGAAGCTCGTCTGCCGCTTATCAGCCGACCCGAAGGGGCTGATGCGCGCGAGGCGGTGCGTGCCGGCCTCAACCGAGAGCGTGCCGAAGGCGTACGGCGCATCGATCTCGAAGGTTGCCGATTTGATGCCGGCACCCTCGGCGTAGGAGGTATCGAGCACCTTCGTCGAGTAACCGTGCTGCTCGGCCCAGCGCAGGTACATGCGCAGCAGAATCTCTGCGAAGTCGGTGGCATCATCGCCGCCGGCACCGGAGCGGATCGTCACCACGGCCGCACGCTCGTCGTACTCCCCCGACAGCATCGTCTGCACTTCGAGGTCTTGCACCAGCTTCTCAAGCGCAATGAGCTCGTCTGCGGCCTCCTGAGCCGAATCGGCATCATCAGCTTCCTGCGCCAGCTCGATCAGCACCTCGAGATCATCAAGCCGGCTCTCCACCGCACGCAGCTTGCGCACCTGCGCCTGCCGGTGCGAGAGTCCGCTCGTCACCTTCTGCGCAGCGGCGGGATCATCCCACAGATCGGGGGCGGCGGCCTGCTCTTCAAGCTCGACGATCTCCCGCTCAAGGCGCGGCAGATCGAGAACCGCGGCGATGTCGGCGTAGGTGGCGCGGAGAGCGCGGATGCGAGCGCTGAAGTCAAGATCGAGCATGATCCCCTAGCTTACAGTCCAGCACCGAAACCCACCCCGCAACGCCCCTCACACCACCTCGGCGGTCGCCGGTGCCGCAGCCGCAGCCCCACCGCCATCCCAGGCCTGGCGCAGCAGCTCGACAGCGTGCGGCAAATCGACCCCCGAGACCGCGAACGGCAATCGCACGAAACGTTCGAACACCCCCGGGCTGCCAAATTGCGGGCCAGGCGAGATGCGCAGGCCCAACCGGGCCGCCTCCCGGCTCAACCTGGTGCTGCGCGCCGCGCCCAGATCTGCCCACACACTCACCCCGCCCGTCGCCGGTGAGATCCGCCACTCAGGCAACCGCTGCGCGAGCGCACCCGTCAGCGCCCGATGCCCCGCAGTGAGCTCGCGGCAGCGATCCGCAAGCACCTCGTCATAGCGTTCCAGCGAGAGCGCACCGAGCAACTGCGCCCAGGTGCTCGTGCCCAGATCGCCCACCACCCGCGCCGCCTCGAGGCGCGCGATCAGCTCGGGCGCCGCGCGGATCCACCCCACCCGCAGGCCGCCCCACACCGTCTTCGCTAGCGAACCGACGGTGAGGATCGCGTCGCGCTGGTGCGGTAGCACCGCCGACGCCGCGAACGGCAGCACACCTCGCGGCTCGCCCAACACCAACTCTGCCGTCGTCTCGTCGGCAATGATGTACGTGCCCTGCTCGGTGAGGTTCGTGATAAGACGCTCGCGCAGCTCGGGGGGCATGCTGAGGCCAGTGGGGTTGTGATGATCGGGAATCAAATATGCGAGACGGGCCGAGGTGCGACTCGCGATCTCCAGCATGCTGGCCGCGTCATAATCGTGCGGGCCGACGGGCAACTCAGCCACGAGCGCACCGGCCGAGGCGAGCGCCTCCCGGGCGTGCGGGTAGCTCGGAGACTCGATCAGACTGCGATCACCCCGATTCAGCAACGTGCGGGCAATCAGAAAGATCGCGTGCTGGGCGCCGAGCGTCACCATGATCTGCTCGGGCACAGTGGGCAGGCCGCGACGCGAATAGCGCTCCGCGACATGCGCGCGTAGCGCGGGATGGCCGATCGTGTCGTAGCCGTCGAGGAGGAAGGCGTCAGGGTGTTCTGTGAGCGCCAGTTGCGCCAGCTCGGGCAGCCGCTGCCAGGCGCCGGGCGAGGCTCGCGTGAGGGCGATTTCATCGGGGTCGCCCTCAGCCCAGACGCCACCACGCACTCCCACGCGACCGAGCACCACGGTGCCGGAGCCGCGTCGAGATTCGACGACGCGCTCCTCGCGCAGGCGCTGGTAGGCGGCCGCTACGGTGGTGCGGCTCACGCCGAGCTGTTCGGCGAGGGGGCGCTCGGCGGGGAGCACCGAGGCGGGTGGCAGCCGTCCGTCGCGCACGAGGAGCGTGATGCTCTCGCTCAGCTCACGGTAGCTGTGGCCGTTGCCGCGCCACGCTCCGAGGAGTTCTTGGAGCCGGCGGGCGGAGAGACGCTGCGCGATCATGAGGCCACTGTATGCGAATTGGCATCTTGAAGGCCAGTCCAATCTCATGTGGACTGGTCGCATGTTCTCCCGACTGCTCCGCCTGGTCCCTGGCCTCCTGCTCTACGGCGTCGCCGACGCCTTCATGATCCGCGCCGCCATCGGCGTCGACCCCTGGACCGTCTTCGCCCAGGGCATGTCAGTGCGCACCGGCCTCGGCATCGGGCTGCTCACCAACATCATCGGCCTCGCTGTGCTGCTGCTCTGGATCCCCCTCCGCCAGAAACCAGGCCTCGGCACCCTGCTCAACATCATGCTCGTCGGCCCCGGCATCGAACTCGGCCTCTGGCTGCTGCCCACCCCCGAAACACTCTGGGCCAAGATCGCCTTCTTCGCAGCCGGGCTCCTCCTGCTCGCCATCGCCAGCGGCATCTACATCGGCGCCCACCTCGGCCCCGGCCCGCGCGACGGCCTCATGACAGGCATCCACAACCGCTTCGGCACCCCCATCTGGATGGGCCGCACCGCCGTCGAAGTAACCGTGCTGCTCATCGGCTGGGCGCTCGGCGGCAACGCAGGCATCGGCACACTCGCCTTCGCCCTGCTCATCGGCCCGCTCTGCGGCATCACCCTGCCACTGCTCGACCCCGTGGCGCGGCACGAACGCCGTGAACGCAAAACTTCCGGGGCCGGGCGCCATGCGCCGCAGCCCCGGAAGCCCGAGGGTGAATCTGACGAACGCCCCTACTCGACGCCCTCGACAACCTTGTTGTAGCCCGTCACCGGCTGATTCTCATCGAAGGCGGCCACCTTCTTCTTGAAACCCTTCGTGAGGAAGAGCAGATAGAGGAAGCCGAGACCTGTCCAGATGAGACCGCCGAGCAGCGCGTGCCCATCGAGGTTCACCCACAGCAGGCCCGTGAGAGCCGTGCCGAGGACCGGCATGACGATGTAGTTGAAAATGTCCTTCGGCGTGTGACGGCGGCCCTTGCGGATCGCGAACCACGCAATCACCGAAAGATTAACGAAGGTGAAGGCGATCAGCGCGCCGTAGTTGATGTAGGCCGCGATCATCTCCAGGGTGAAGGCGATCGCGAGCAGCGAGATCGCACCGGTGAGCACAATGTTGAAGGTGGGGGTGTGCGTCTTCGCGTTGATGTAGCCGAAGAACCTCTTCGGGAGCACATTGTTGCGACCCATCACCAGCAGCATGCGCGACACCGAAGCGTGCGAAGCCAGACCCGAAGCAAGCGTCGCCGCGAAGCCCGCAGCCGTCAGCACCGCCGCAAGCACCTTGCCGCCGACAAGCTCACCGATGATCGGCAGCGTCGAATCCTCGACGAACTGCATGTCGCCGCCGGGAGCGAACTCGTTCCAATCGGGGAAACGCTGCTGCGTGAAGTAGCCGGCGACCAAGAAGATCGCACCGCCGAGCACCACCGTGAGCAGAATCGCCTTCGGCATGATCTTCGGCGTCTTCGCCTCCTCGGCGTACATGGTGACCGCGTCGAACCCGATGAACGAGAAGCAGACAATCGTGGCACCCGCGAGCACCGCACCGAGCTCGACCTCATTATGGAAGAACGGCTGCACCGTCACCACACCACCCACACCCGCGCCGCCGGCGAGCTGCACCACAACCATCACCACGAACACAGCCATCACCGCGATCGAGAACACCAGCAGGATCATGTTCACATTCGAGGTGCCGCGCATCGTCAGGTAAATGATGCTCGTCACAAAGACGACGTAGATGATGACCCACACCCAACCGGGCACCGCGGGGAAGAACGCCTCAAGGTAGCTGCGAATGATGAGGCAGTTGACCATCGGGAGCAGCATGTAGTCGATGAGGGCGGTCCAACCCACCAGGAAGCCCACATTCGGGTGCATCGACTCGCGAGCGTAGGTGTAAGCCGAACCGGCGCTCGGAATCGCGCCGGCGATCTTGCCATAGCTGATCGCCGTGAAGATCATCACGATCAACGCGACGGTGTATGCGAGCGGCACCACATTGTTCGTGTCGCGCGCAACCAGGCCGAAGGTATCGAACACCACCGTGGGTGTCATGTAGCCCAGTCCGAGGCCCACAATGGCCCACAGGCCGAGGCTCCGCTTCAGGGACCCGCCACGCTTCGCGGCCGGCATCAACGTCTTCGTCATGTGCTCTCCGAGTCTCCGGTGGTCGCTCGGGCGGCTCGCCACGATGCGACACGATCTGCGGCGGGTTTGCACCCCACCAGGCAATCATCCTGCACCCGAAGCGCCCCCGACGCAAAAACAACAGCTTCCCGCCGCAGAATCTGCGGCGGGAAGCTGTCCAAATGGGTAACCCTGTTCTCTAGCGACGCGCCAACCGCTTCTGCTTGTTGATATTGACCATCTGCACGATGATCACGAGCAACAGCGCCCCGATGAACACAATCGACGCCAGCACATTCGCCTGCGCCGGCACACCCTTCAATGCCGAAACATAAATGAACTTCGGGAAGGTCGTCGCTGTGCCCGAGTTGAAGTTCGTGATGATGAAATCATCGAACGACAGCGCAAAGGAGAGCAGCGCCGCCCCGATAATGCCGGGAAGCAACATCGGGAAGGTGATCCGCCAGAACACCTGCGCAGGCGAAGCGTAGAGATCGCGACCCGCCTCCTCAATCGCGGGATTGAGACTTGCGACCCGAGCCTTCACCGCGACCACAACGTACGAGATGCAGAACATCGTGTGCGCCAGAATGATCGTGCCGATGCCCTTTTCTACACCCACCAGCAAGAACTGGGCGGCAAGACCCGCGCCCAACACCACCTCAGGGGTGGCCATCGGCGTGAACAGCAACAGGCTGACCGTCGAGCGGCCCTTGAACTTGAAACGCACCAGCGCAATCGCGATCATCGTGCCGAGCGTGGTCGCAATCACCGTGGCAACCACACCCACCAGAATGCTGTTGCCGAAGGCCTGGCACACCTGCGGGGCTCCGCAGGGATTCTGCCAGTTATCAAGCGTGAACCCGCGCCAGATGATGTTGTTGCGCCCCGCATCGTTGAACGAAAACAGAATCACATGGGCGATCGGCAGCAGCAGGTAGATCAGCGTGATCGTGGCGATCACAGGCACAAAGCCCTTACCGAGACTGAACTTCTTCACAGCAGATCCTCCGCCCCGCTCTTACGCACATAGGTGGCGACAAACACCAGAATGATCAGCATCAGCAAGATCGAAAGCGCCGCAGCCATCGGGTAGTTCTGAGTCTGCAAAAAGTTCGACTCGATCACGTTGCCGATCATCGTGGTGCCCGTGCCGCCCAAGAACTCGCGAGACGCATTCACGTAGTCGCCAGACATCGGAATGAAACTGAGCAGCGTGCCCGAGACCACACCGGGCATCGACAGCGGCAGGGTGATCTTGCGGAATGTCGTCACCGGCGAGGCATACAGATCGGAACCCGCCTCGAGCAGACGCAGATCGAGCGCCTGCAACGACGCAAACATCGGCAGCACCATGAACGGAATGAAGTTGTAGACCAGACCGAAGATCACCGAGAAATGCGTACCGACGAGATCACTCGGCAGAATCGACTTCCAGGCGAGCGTACGCAACAAGAAACTGATGAAGAAAGGCGCAACCACGAGGATCAGCAGCACCCCCTGCAGCATCGGCTTCGAACGCACCTTCACACCGATCAGATACGCCAGCGGGTAACTGATCAACAGACCGATGATCGTCGCAGTGAGGGCGTAGACGAAGGATCGCAGCAACTGCGGCCAATACTCGACCAGCGCAGCCCAGTAGTTGGAAAACTGAACAGCGGCCACATACTGGCCGATGCCGCCGCTCTCAGCCGGCACCTGCAGCGAAGTGAGCGCCAACTGCACGAACGGGGCGACGAAGAAGAGCAGCATGTAGGCGATGCCCGGTGCGAGCAGCACCAGCGCCATACGACCCTTCTTATTGGGCTGCTGCTCGACAGCCTTCGAGCTGCCGGAGAACGCGGTGAATGCCATGTGCGTTCCCTACTCGCTGAGACTCGCCTGCGAGGCAATCGCCCGAGTCGAGAAATCGGCGGTGAGCGCACCGGTGTCGAGACGATCATCGGCAAGGCCGAAGGTGTGCTCGACGTGCCAGCTCAACCAGACTTCCTCGCCGAGGCTCGCAGCAGGGCCGGCCTCGACGTTCTGCGAGAACACCTCGACCGCTCCGGCACCAGGCACCTCGACCGTGTATTCGGTGCTGACACCGATGAACGAGACGTCGGTGATGCGGCCAGGGCCGAGCACATTCCTGCCCGCAGTGTCTACGGGTGCCTCACGGTGCAAGCGCAACTTCTCAGGTCGCACGCCGATTGTGATCGCGCCGCTGTCGCGCTCACTGCGCGATCGGGGCAGCGTGATCGGCGTGCCCAGCAGATCGGTGTGGATCGCCGTGTCAGTGCCGCCCACCACATCGACCGCGAACAGATTCGACTTGCCCAGGAAGTTCGCCACGAACACGGTGCGCGGCAACTCGTACAGTGCCTCAGGGGCACCCATCTGCTCAATGCGCCCCTTGTTCATCACCGCGACGGTGTCGGCCATTGTCATAGCCTCCTCCTGATCGTGGGTGACGTGCAGGAAGGTCAAGCCAACCTCCTGCTGAATCTGTTTGAGCTCCTGCTGCATCTGACGTCGCAACTTGAGGTCGAGTGCGCCGAGCGGCTCGTCGAGCAGCAGCAGCGCCGGCCGGTTCACCACGGCACGGGCAAGAGCCACGCGCTGCTGCTGACCACCGGAAAGCTGCGCCGGCTTGCGATCCGCCATGTGATCGAGCTCGACGAGCTGCAGCGCCTCATGCGCCTTCGCAACCGGATCGCCGACCTTGCGGCGGCGCAGACCGAACGCGACATTCTCGAGAATCGTCATGTGCGGAAACAGCGCATACGACTGGAACACGGTGTTGACCTGCCGCTGGTGCGGTTTCAGCGCGGTCATGTCTTTGCCGCCGATGAGGATCTTCCCCTCAGTGGGATCTTCGAGACCAGCCACCATGCGCAGCGTTGTGGTCTTGCCGCAACCCGAAGGGCCCAGCAGTGCGAAGAACGAGCCTGCCGGAATCTTCAGATCGAGGTTCTCGACAGCGGTGAAACCGGGGTAGCGCTTCTGGATACCGACGAGTTCGAGGTCTGCGCCGGATGTTGCAAGTGAGTTTTCTGCCATGGTTAGAGCCCCAACACATTCTGGAATTCCGTGGAATAGCGCTTGTCTTCTTCAGCGGTGAGACTGCGGAACGAGTGCAAGTGCTGCCAATCGGCTTCGCTCGGGAAGATGAGCGGGTTGTCGGCATTCTCAGGGTTGATTTCTTTCATTGCTTCTTGCGTGCCCTTCACCGGCGGGATGAAGGTGACATAGTTGGCCACCTCGGCCATGACGACGGGATCGTAGTAGTAGTCGATCAGCTGTTCGACCTTCTTCTTCGCCTCCGCCGAGGTGCCATTGGGCACCGTAAAGGAGTCGGCCGCGATCATGCCACCCGACTCAGGGATCTCAAGGGTCCACTGATTGTCGTTCTCGGCGTTGAGCATCACCACATCACCGGTCCACGCCATCGCGGCGAGCGCGTCGCCCGTGATGAGATCTTGGGTGTAGCTGTTGCCCTTGACGTTGCCGATCTGGCCGCTATCCAACCCATCAGCGAGCCACGCTAGCGCCTCATTGAATTCCTTGTCGCCCCAGTCGCCCGAGGGGTCGTAGCCGAGACCGGCGAGCACCATGCCCATGGTGTCGCGCATCTCGCTCAGCACCACGACCTTGCCCTTCAGCTCCGGGCGCAGGAAATCGTCGAGGGTCTTAATGCCCTCCGGCACCGCCTTGGTGTTCCACACCCAGCCTGAGGCGGGGAGCTGCCACGGGATCGAGAACTTGCGGCCGGGATCGACATCGAGCGCATCCCACTGCGCATCGACAAGGTTGGCCTTCACATTGGGGAGGTTGGCGTAGTCGAACTCCTGCACCTGCCCCGCCTCGATGAGGCGGGCGTTCATCCAGTCGGTGAAGGTGACGACGTCGTAACCGGTGTACTGGTCGAGCTTCAGCTGATCCTTGATCTTGCCGTAGAAGGTGTTGTTGTCGTCGATGTCTTCGATGTAATCGACGTTGAAGCCGGCCTCCTGCACAAAGGCCTCGAGCGACGGGTAGGTGCCAGTCGCCTCATCGAAGTCGAGGTAGTAGGTCCAGTTGCCCCAGACGATGCCGTCTCCGCCACCGCCGCCACCACCTGAGCAGGCTGAGAGGCCGAGCGCACCGGCACCCGCGGCCCCCACCGCGGCACCGCGCAGCAGCTGACGCCTGTTGAACTGCGCCCCGCGCAGCATCTGAACGATATTGCGGACAATCGGATCTTCTGGTTGACGGGCCATGAGTATCTCCTTTGGTTCTCACGGATGGGACCGACAACGCGAACGGCTGCACTGCCGGGTCTGAACATGAGACTGGATTAGAAAAGCGGCTGACGCCAAGCCCCCGCCCCGTGATCTGGCATTTCGTCACGAAAGGGTTACCTCACTCGTGCATGGCGGTGAATCTCGGCATCGATCCACCACCTGATCGACGCTTTCCGAAGCATCGCTTCCACTTGCACAGCGCGCATTGATACAGTGCTGTCAGCACCCTCCCCCGCCTTCCCAGCCGCGCACGAGAAGCGCTCATTGCTTGAGCAACGAGGCGGAGATAAGCAGAATTTGCCACCCTTTTCTTCGGATTCCTTTGCTATTTCAGCATTTCACTGCAAGAATCAGTGGCGTGAGCAGCAAACGCACTTCGCCAGCGCTCGACGCAACGTCGAAGGCGATCATCGAACAGCTTCAACGCGATGGTCGCCGCTCGTACGCGGAGATCGGCAAGGCGGTCGGCCTCAGCGAGGCCGCCGTACGCCAGCGCGTGCAAAAGCTCACGGATGCCGGGGTCATGCAGATCGTTGCAGTGACCGACCCAATGCGACTCGGCTTCAGCCGACAAGCAATGCTCGGCATCCGCGTTTCCGGCGACACCAGGGTCGTCGCCGACCGTCTCGCCGAGATGCCGGAGATCAGTTACGTGGTACTCAGCGCTGGCTCCTTCGACATCCTCGCCGAGGTTGTCTGCGAGGACGACGACGGTCTCATCGAACTGCTCAACGAGAAGATCCGCAAGATCGAGGGCGTAGCAGCGACCGAGAGCTTCGTCTACCTCCAACTCACTAAACAGAAATACGACTGGGGAACACGATAACCATGTCCTACGATCCCACTGCAGCCGTGGATGCCGCCGCGCTCCAGGCTTCGGCCCGCAACCACATGTGGCCGCACTTCACCAACCGCAAGGTGCTCAACGACGGCATCCCCGTCATCACCCGCGCCGAAGGCCACCACATCTACGACGCCGCAGGCAAGCAGTACATCGACGGCCTCGCCGGCCTGTTCGTTGTCAACGCCGGCCACGGCCGCCAGCGCATCGTCGAGGCAGCTGCCAAGCAGATGCAGCAGCTCGACTTCATGCCCCTGTGGTCCTACGCACACCCCGCCGCCGTCGAGCTGTCGGAGCGCCTCGCTTCGTACGCGCCCGGCGAGATGAACAAGGTCTTCTTCACCACCGGTGGTGGCGAGGCCGTTGAGTCGGCTTTCAAGCTTGCCAAGCACTACTGGAAGATCCAGGGCAAGCCGATGAAGCACAAGGTCATCTCCCGCTCGGTCGCCTACCACGGCACCCCGCAGGGCGCCCTGGCGATCACCGGCATCCCCGACATGAAGAAGTTCTACGAGCCGCTGACCCCCGGTGGTCACCGCGTGCCCAACACGAACTTCTACCGCGCAGAGGAGATGGGCGCCCCCTCGAACGACCTCGAGGCCTTCGGCCAGTGGGCCGCGAACCGCATCGAAGAGGCCATCCTCTTCGAGGGCCCCGACACCGTCGCCGCTGTCTTCCTCGAGCCCGTACAGAACTCGGGTGGCTGCTTCCCGCCTCCCCCCGGCTACTTCAAGCGCGTGCGCGAGATCTGCGACCAGTACGACGTCCTGCTCGTCTCGGATGAGGTCATCTGCGCCTACGGCCGTATCGGCGACTTCTTCGCGTCGAAGGCCCTCGGCTACGAGCCCGACATCATCACCTCGGCCAAGGGCATCACCTCGGGCTACGTGCCCCTGGGCGCCATGATCGTCTCGGACAAGGTTTCCGAGCCCTTCAACTCGACCGAGAACACCTTCTACCACGGTTTCACCTTCGCCGGTCACCCGGCGGCGGCAGCTGCGGCGCTCGCCAACCTCGACATCTTCGAGGAAGAAGACCTCAACGGCCACGTGCGCGAGAACAGCCCGCTGTTCCGCGCCGAGCTTGAGAAGCTTCTCGACATCGACATCGTCGGTGACGTGCGCGGCGAAGGCTACTTCTTCGGCATCGAGCTGGTGAAGGACAAGGCCACCAAGGAGACCTTCAACGAGGAGGAGTCGGATCGACTCCTGCGCGATTACCTGTCGCCCGCGCTGTGGGAGGCCGGCCTCTACTGCCGCGCCGACGACCGTGGAGACCCCGTCATCCAGCTCGCTCCCCCGCTGACCATTGGTCCGGCTGAGTTCGCAGAGATCGGCGGCATCCTCCGCAGCGTGCTGAAGGACGCCTCCTCGAAGATCTAATCTCGAGCGCGTAACAGCCCCAGACCAGTCTCGGGTTCGCAGCCCCCTCACCACCGGCCACGCCGGCGGTGAGGGGGCTTTCGCGTGCGTGAGGGGCGTGCGGGAGAGGTGTGCGGGTGGAGGCCTGGCAGCAGTCGCGGCTTGCGGTGCACAAGGTCAGCGGATCAGCGGCTGCGGATCAGCAGCGGATCGGCGACACGCCGTGACGGCCTGGCGACAGATTTCCGGCGGTCCCCCGTCTATATCTATGGCGGGCCCGCACACGCAGAAGCGCCCCGCTCCTCCGAAGAGGAGCGGGGCGCTTGCAGTAAGCCTGAGCGGCGATCGCTTAGCGGCGAAGGCCCAGACGCTCGATGAGCGAACGGTAGCGCGCGATGTCGACGTTCTGGAGGTAACCCAGCAGACGACGGCGCTGGCCGACGAGCAGCAGGAGGCCACGGCGCGAGTGGTGATCGTGCTTGTGGGTCTTCAGGTGCTCGGTCAGATCCTTGATCCGCTGCGAAAGCATCGCAACCTGCACCTCGGGGGAACCGGTGTCACCGGGCTTGGTCGCGTACTCTTCAATGATCGCCTTCTTGACTTCTGCTTCCAGTGCCATAGGGATCCCCTTCCTCTTGCTGCGCGGCGCCATCAGCGGGATGCTGGGGCTCTCTTTATCCGCGGCCGTTCTAACGGCAACCTGTACATCCTAGCACCTTTACTCCACCGGGGCTTCTCGAAGTAGTGTTCGGGCTCGCCCTGCGCCACATGGATCTGCCGTCCGCATGAGATCTGCCGTCCGCATGAGATCTGCCGTCGATATGACGCCCGAGGCAAGTGTCGCCATATCTGCCGCAGATCCCATACCGAGGGCCGAGGCCGAAACTCCGGCCGAAGGCATGTGACCATCCAGAAACCCACCCGTGACCCGACCGTGACACCTCAGAGACAGCCCCGAAACAGCGGCAGCGCACACTTGTCAAACCGACGGCCTACTATCGGGCCGGTGCAGAGAAAGGCAGCAGCCATGGAACTCACTCCGCAAGACGTCTGGACACTCGCGAGCACCGCGCTCGTGCTCATCATGACCCCGGGCCTCGCCCTTTTCTACGGCGGCCTCGTGCGCGTGCGCTCCGTGGTCAACATGATGCTCTTCAGCGTGAGCGCCATGGGCGTCGTCGGCGTGCTGTGGATCCTCTTCGGCTACAGCATGAACTACTTTGCCGAGGGCGAGAGCGGCTTCGCAGGCGACCCCTTCAAAGACTTCGGCCTGATTGCCACTGCCCCGGCCGACTTCATCGGTGTGGGCTTCGGCGCCGTGTTCGCGATGATCACGACCGCCCTCATCTCGGGCGCGATAGCGGATCGGGTGGGGCTCGGCTCGTGGGTGATGTTCGCGGGCGTGTGGGCCACGCTCGTCTATTTCCCCGTCGCGGCCTGGGTGTGGGGCGGCGGCTGGATTCAGCACCTGGGCAGCGTGCTCGGCACCCCCGACGTGATCGACCTCGCCGGCGGCACGGTGATCCACATCAACGCGGGCGCTGCAGCGCTCGCATTGGCGCTCGTCGCGGGCAAGCGCCTGGGCTTCGGGCCAGGATCGCACAAACCGCACAGCATCCCGCTCGTGACGATCGGTGCCGCACTGCTGTGGTTCGGGTGGATCGGCTTCAACTCAGGTCTCGCCACAGAGACCGGCGAGGCCGGCCTGATCCTCGTCAATACCCTGGGAGCGCCGGCCGCAGGCATCGTGGGGTGGATCGTGGCCGACGTGCTGCGCGGCAAGAAGCCGGGAGTGATCGGCGCGGCATCCGGCGCAGTCGCGGGGCTCGTCGCAATCACCCCGTCTGCTGCGAATCTGGCACCGATGTGGGCGCTGCTGCTCGGACTCATCGCCGGCATCGCGTGCGCCTTCGCAATCGAGTGGAAGTACCGCCTCGGCTACGACGACTCCCTCGATGTCGTTGGCCTGCACCTCGTGGCGGGCGTGATCGGCTCGCTCTATCTCGGCTTCTTCGCCTTCAACGACGGGCTGTTCACCGGCGGCGACGCAGGCTTGCTGCTGGTGCAGACGATCTCGGTGCTCGCCGTGATGGTCTACTCCTTCACCGTCTCGCTGCTGATCGCACTGGGCGTGAAGCTGCTGACCGGGCTGCGGGTGCCTGCCGAAGTGGAGGAGAGCGGCATCGACGCCGTCGCCCACGGCGAAGAAGCCTACGCCTACGAGGTGCCGGCGCTGCGATGACCCGGCGCGGGATCGGCGTTAGGCTCAGAACATGACTCCCGCGCAGCCCCACGACGCCCAGCAGCTCGCCAGCATCGCCTCAGAGGTCGCCGTCGCGGCGGGCAAGCGCATCCTCGAATTGCGACGCGGCGGCGTTGCCGTCGCCGCGAGCAAGTCGAGCGAGGTCGACATCGTCACCGAAGCCGACCGCGCCTCAGAGCAGATGGTGGTCGAAGCGCTGCTCGCCGCAAGACCAGACGATGGCGTGCTCGGCGAAGAAGGCGCGGGCATCACGGGCACCAGCGGCATCACCTGGGTGATCGACCCGATCGACGGCACCGTCAACTACCTCTACGACCTGCCCGCCTACGCGGTGAGCATCGCGGCTACCGTGCCCGACACCGCAGCGAGCGCCGACGGTCGACGCGCGATCGCGGGTGCGGTGTTCGCGCCGCGCACAGGTGAGCTCTTCGAGGCGTGGCAGGGCGGCGGATCACGCCTCAACGGCTCCCCCCTCGCGATCTCGGGCAAGCAGCAACTCGCGACCGCGCTCGTGGGCACCGGCTTCGGCTACACGGCCGAGCGCCGCACCGAACAGGCGGCGATGCTCTCACGCACGCTGCCGAAGGTGCGGGACATCAGGCGATCAGGATCCGCCGCCTACGACATCTGCAGCTTCGCGGCAGGCCGTCTCGATGCCTTCTACGAGCACGGCCTGCAGCCCTGGGACTACGCCGCGGCACTGCTCATCGCCCGCGAAGCCGGCGCAACGGTGATCGGCGTCGACGACACCACCGCACCGGGAGAACCCGGATTCTTCGCGGCAGACGCCCAGCTGGTGGGTGAACTGCGAGGCCTCGTGCTCGGAGCCTGAGCCGCGCCCGGCTCGGTGCGCGGCCGGGGGCGCGGTGATCCGCCCCCGCGATCCGCATGTCAATGAAAATGACAGCGACATGGATTTGCCCCGCCGGGATATGTGAGGATGGGTGAGAGAGACGTCGCAACAGCGACGCAGTTTCCAAAGGAGGGAACATGCTCCGTCAGCCCGCTGACCCCATCGTGCGCGAGCTCATCAACCGCGCCAGGGCCACCCAGCTCAACCGCCGCCAACTGCTGCGCGGCACCACCGTCGGAGCAGCACTGCTCGGCATGGGATCACTCGCCGCCTGCGCAGGCCCCAGCGGCCCCGGCGACGGCTCCGGCGGCACTGTACGCTGGGCCAACTGGACCTACTACCTCGACTACGAGGACGAGACAGCCAACTGGCCCTCACTCGACGCCTTCATGGAACAGAGCAACATCCGCGTCGAATACTTCGAAGACATCGACGACAACAAAACCTTCATCGCCAAGATCAAAGACCAGCTCAAACTCAAGCAAGACATTGGCTACGACGTCATCGTGCCATCAGACACCACCCTCGTGCGCCTGCTCGAACAAGACCAGCTCACCGAATTCGACCGCTCGCTCATGCCGAACGTCGACGCGCAAATGATCGACATGGTGCAGCACGCCTCATTCGACCCGGATCGAAGCTGGTCGATCCCCTACCAAGCAGGCATGACCGGGCTGGTCTACAACACGCAGCTCTACCCGAAGGGCGTGCGCGAAGTCTCCGACCTGTGGGCGCCGGAGCTCAAAGGCAAAGTCAACCTGCTCACCGAGCAAGACGACACCCTCGCCCTCATCATGCTCGAACAAGGCGTCGACATCGAAGGCAACTGGGGCGACGACGAGTTCGAAGCCGCGCTCGCAGTCGCGGCGAAGCACATCGACAGCGGCCAAGTCGCCACCGTGAAAGGCAACTCCTACACGCAAGATCTCGAACAGGAGACCGTCTGGGCCGGCATGGCCTGGTCAGGCGACATCGCCATCCTCAACGAAGACGCCGGCGAAGAGATCTGGAAGTTCGTGGTGCCCGACTCCGGCGCATCAGTCTTCATCGACTCGTTCTGCATGCCCACAGCCACCGAGGCATTCGAACAGGTGCACCAGCTCATCGACTACTACTACGAGCCCGAAGTGGCAGCCCAGGTCGCCGAGTACGTGCAGTACGTCACCCCCGTCGCCGGCGCGCAAGAGGCCATGGCGAAGATCAACCCGGAGCTCGCCGAAAACCCCCTCATCTTCCCCGACGAAGACATGTCGAAGCGCATCTTCGACATGCGCTCCCTCACCGCAGAAGAAGACAACCGCTACTCGCAGGCATACCAGCGCATCCTCGGCAACTGAGGTGCGCTGACACGACGAAGCCCCCGGGTCCACGATGATGGCGGATCCGGGGGCTTGATCGTGCGTGACGTTATACGCCGAGGAACGCCTCGATCGGGCCACGAGCGAAGAAGACCACGAAGCCCGCCGCGACGACCCACAGCAGCCAGTGAATGCTGCGCGCGCGGCCGCTGAGCGCGTGGATCAGCACCCAGGCCACGAAGCCCGCGCCGATGCCGTTGGCGATCGAGTAGGTCATGGGCATGACCGCGACGGTGAGGAAGACGGGCAGCAGCACGCGGAAGTCGCTGAGGTCAATGTTCTTGATCTGGGCCATCATCAGCGCACCGACGATCACCAGGGCCGCCGCGGCAACCTCGGTGGGCACGATCTGGGTGAGCGGCGTGAAGAACATCGCCAGCAGGAACATGAGACCGGTGATGACGTTGGCGAAGCCGGTGCGCGCGCCCTCGCCGATACCGGCGCCGGACTCGATGAAGACCGTGTTCGACGACGACGAGGTCATGCCGCCCGCGATCGCGCCGACGCCCTCGACCACCAGCGCCGACTTCAGTCGGGGGAAGTTGCCCTGCGCATCGGCAAGACCGGCCTCACGCGACAGACCCGTCATCGTGCCCATCGCGTCGAAGAAGTTCGTGAACAGCAGCGTGAAGACGAGCATCACCACGGTGACCACGCCAACACGGCCGAGATCAAAGCTGACCGCACCCACGAGGCTGAGATCGGGCACGCCGAACGGGGCGCCGCCCAGCTCGGGCACGGTCAGGCCCCAGCCGCCAGGGTTCGCGATCTCGCCGTCAGCGCCGGTGCGGGGCCCGAGCTGCGCGATAGCCTCAACGATCACCGAGATCACGGTACCGGTCACAAGACCGATGAGCAGGCCACCCTTCACCTTGGCTGCCACGAGCACGCCGGTGAGCACGAGGGTGATCGCGAAGATGAGCGTCGGCACAGTGAAGACCGAGCCGTTCACGCCGAGGCCCACGGGCGGCGAGCCCTGGCCGGTCGCCGTCACGAAGCCAGAGTTGACGAAACCGATGAACGCGATGAAGAGGCCGATGCCCACCGTGATCGCAAGTTTCAGCTCGACGGGCACCGCGTCGAAAATCATACGGCGCAAGCCCGTCGCGGCAAGCAGCACAATGAGCACACCGTTGATGACCACCAGTGCCATCGCCTCAGGCCAAGTCACCTGACCCACCACCGAGAAGGCGAGGAAGGCGTTGATGCCGAGCCCGGCCGCAAAACCGAACGGCAGACGCGAGACGAGACCGAACAGAATCGTCATCACGCCCGCGGTGAGCGCAGTCACCGCGCTGACAGCGGGGAACGAGAGCGAATTGCCCTCGACATCGACGCCGCTGGTGAGGATGATCGGGTTGAGAATGACGATGTACGCCATAGTCACGAAGGTGACGAGCCCACCCCGGATCTCGGTGCCGAATGTCGACCCCCGCTCCGTGATGTGGAAGAAGCGGTCAAGCGCTCCCTTCGGTTCGGCCGCCACCGCGGCCTGCTTCGTCGTCTCCTGGCTCGCCTCTGCCACCGTGGCTCCGTTTCTCAAGCTGAACGTTCGCTGAACACAGCAACGCTACCATCCGTGCCCTTGGACCGCCGAGCCGCCCGGATCACTGAGGTGCACGGATTGCTGAGGTGCCCGGCCCGTGCGGCACCGATCGATGTTCTTGCACCTCGCTTCTTGGGTTTTCGGTGCACGAATGTCGATCGGTGCACAAGGAAGGAAGCAAGGAGGGCAGGGTGCACGCAAAAGAGCCCGCCCCGAGGGGGGCGGGCTCAATGGCTCAACGAGTCCTGCGCACCGGGTTAGCTGACACCCAGCAGGTCGATGACGAAGATCAGGGTCTTGCCCGAGAGGGGGTGCCCGCCCGAGACGCCGTACGCCTGCGCCGGGGGCACGATGAGCTTGCGGCGGCCGCCGACCTTCATGCCGGGGATGCCCACCTGCCAGCCCTGGATGAGGGCGCGCAGCGGGAAGTTGATCGACTCGCCACGGCTCCACGAGGAGTCGAACTCTTCGCCCGAGTCGTACTCAACTCCGAGGTAGTGCACGTCGACAGTCGAGCTGGCAAGCGCCTCCTCGCCGGTGCCTTCAACGAGATCGACGATCTGCAGTTCTGCGGGGGCGGGCCCGTCGGGGAACTCGATCTCCGGCTTGGTCATGGCTGATTCACTCATTCCTCTATTCTGTCCGATCCCGCGGGGCGTCGCTCACGCGTTCGCTCTCGGGGAACCCTGCATTCGGTGGCTGATCGCGGCAGCGCGGCACAATCCGCAGCAGTGCGCTCCCCACAAAGATCACGCATCGACACGTGAGAGAACCGCTCGAAACACAGGCTCGGCGCCTTCTCGGCTACGCTGGAGACGTGAGATTCGCGCACCTGATCCTCTCCCCCTCCGGCACCCCCGAGCTCGTCGTCGTGCACGACGACCGCTTCGCACCGGTTCGACGCCTCGGCGCCGACTACCCCACCCTGCAGCACCTCATCGAGGCCGGCCCGCAGGAGCTTGATCGTCTGCGCAGCGCAGTCGCCGAACTGCCGGAAGACCCCTGGGCTCCGCTCGCAGACGCGGTCTTCGCTCCCGCCGCCATCGGCGCCCCCATCGTGCTGGCTGTCGGCCTCAACTACGATGAGCACGCCAGCGAGCTGAGCCTCGACAACGACTCAGGCCCGGTGCTGTTCTCGCTCTTCCCCAATTCGCTCGGCGCCCACGAGGGCGAAGTGCCGCTTCCGGCGCACATCAGTGAAGAGGTCGACTATGAGGGCGAACTGGCCGTGGTGATCGGCCGCGCCGTCAAGAACGTCTCCCCCGAAGAAGCGCTCGACTATGTCTTCGGCTACACCGTGATCAACGACATCACGGCCCGCAACGTGCAGTTCCAGGAGCCGCAGTGGTCGCGCTGCAAGTCGTTCGACGGCTTCACCCCGATCGGCCCCGTGGTGGTGACCGCCGATCAGATCCCCGATCCGCAGGTGCTGCGCATCACCACCGACGTCGATGATCTGCGCGTGCAAGACTCAACCACCGAGTTCATGATCCGCACCGTCGCGCAGCTCATCTCCTCGATTTCGCAGTCACTCACGCTGCTGCCCGGCACCGTCATCTCGACGGGATCCCCCGGTGGCGCTGGCCGCTCGCGCAAGCCCCCGCTCTACCTGCGCCCCGGCACCGACGTCACCGTGACCATTGAGGGCATCGGCGCACTGACTTCCCACTGCATCGCAGCCGAATAGCGGCAGCGCAAGACGAAGGGCGGGCGGATCCTCGGATCCGCCCGCCCTTTGTCGTGTGCCGAACCGGGCCCCGAACGCGAACGGAGGGCGGCGGATCACCGATCCGCCGCCCTCCGTCGTGATGTGCCGTGGCTTACTCGCCCTGGGGCTCGTCGACCTCGTCGGCGGTCTCGCCGTCCTCGGTCTTCTCCGGCGCAGCGCCACCCACGGTGTCGATGACCCCGGTCTCGGGTGCGAGACCCGCGAGCTTCTGCGGCTGCAGAATATCGGCGAGCTGCGCCTCATCGAGCAGGCCGCGGGAGACCACCAGCTCGGAGACCTTTTCGTTGGTCGCGAGCGCCTCCTTCGCGAGCTTCGCAGCCTCGGCGTAGCCGATCACCGGCGCGAGCGCGGTGATCACTGTGACCGAACGCGAAACGGTGTCGGCGAGGCGCTCCTCGTTCGCGGTGATGCCGTCGACGCAGTTGACGCGCAGCGTCTGGCAGGCGCGCTCAAGCCACGTGATCGACTGGAACAGCGAGTGCGCGATAATCGGCTCGAAGGCGTTCAGCTGCAGCTGACCGGCCTCGACCGCCATCGACACGGTGACGTCGGCACCCGCGACCGAGTAGGCGACCTGCGACACCGCCTCGGGGATCACCGGGTTGACCTTGCCCGGCATGATCGACGAACCCGCCTGGCGCGCCGGCAGGTTGATCTCGCCGAGACCCGCCTGCGGGCCGGAGGAGAGCAGACGCAGATCGTTGGAGATCTTTGAGAGCTTCAGCGCGCTGCGCTTGAGGGCACCCGAGAAGGTGATGAACACGCCGGTGTCGCTCGTGGACTCGACGAGGTCGCCGGCGGTTTCAAGCTCAAGGCCGGTGTTCTCGCGCAGGTGGCGGATCACGGTCTCCTTGTAGCCCTTGGCCGCGTTGATGCCGGTGCCGATCGCGGTCGCACCCATGTTGACCTCGCGCAGCAGCGAGACGGCCTCGGTGAGACGCTCGATGTCTTCGCGCAGGGTCACGGCGAATGCGTTGAACTCCTGGCCGAGGGTCATCGGAACGGCATCCTGCAGCTGGGTGCGGCCCACCTTGATGATGTGTGAGAACTCGCGACCCTTCGCGGCGAAGGAGTCTGCGAGCAGCGCGAGCTCGTCGAGCAGGCTCGTGAGCGAGAACGCGAGCGCGATCTTGATCGCGGTCGGGTAGGTGTCGTTGGTCGACTGGCTGCGGTTCGTGTGGTCGTTGGGGTTGATGAAGGCGTAGTCGCCCTTCTGGTGCCCCGCCAGCTCGAGCGCGCGGTTGGTGATGACCTCGTTCGCGTTCATGTTGGTCGAGGTGCCCGCACCGCCCTGCACCACGCCAACCACGAACTGGTCGTGCAGCATGCCGGTCTTGATCTCTTCGCAGGCGCGATCGATGAGGGTGGCGCGCTGCTCGTCGAGTGCTCCGATCTCAAGGTTGGCGCGAGCCGCAGCCTGCTTCACACAGGCGAAAGCGCGAATGAAATCGGGGTACACCGAGATGGGTCGTCGCGCGATGGGGAAGTTCTCGTGAGCGCGAGCCGTGTGCACCCCCCAGTACGCTGAAGCCGGAATCTCGACACTGCCGAGCGAATCCGTTTCGGTGCGGGTTTGTGCTGACAAGAAGTCACTCACCGGTATCAAATCTCCATCGTCAGAGAACATGCGGTCGAAACCGCGGGGTCGACACATAGCCTACCCGCGAATCGGCGCAGATCAGCAGCCGCTCACGGCCGAGCCGCAGGATATTCATCATCGGGCCCAGCCCCAGAATCATCACGGGTGTTACGGGGGCCAAAACGCGGCTCCTGATCGCCTTCGAGGGGAACCTGCATATCAGCATCCGCGACGGCATCAGGGGGCGGATCAGGCAGCCGCACCATCCCCGTCGCCGGGCCCGCCGCCAGGCCGTCCTGAGGGGCTGACTCCCCCGCCCCGATCAGCTCGCCCTCGCGGCGCAGCACTGCGAGCGGGGCCGTCAGCGTCTCGGTCTGCCTGGCAGGATCATCGTCAACGCCGGGGCGCCCGGCGTGGGTCACCCGCAACCGCATACCTCCGTCGCGGTGGAAGCGCAGACGACGCTCCGTGAACAGCCACGCCACGCCCACGCCGAACGCCGCGAAACCTGCAACCGCACTGATGAACAGTGTGGATCGCGGGCCAAGCGCATCGGCCGCAGCACCCACAAGCGGTGCCCCCACAGGAGTGCCGCCCATCAGCACCGCCATGTACAGCGCCAGCACACGGCCCCGCACCGCAGGTGCCGCCGTGGTCTGCACAAACCCATTGGCCGTGGTGAGCATCGTCGAGATCGCAAGACCGAAGAACACGAGCGTTGCCGCGAAGGTCCAGAACGTCGGCATGACCGCCGCCACCAGGCTCACCACCCCGATGCCGCCAACCGCAAGAATCACCACCCGCATGCGCGCCGACGGCCGGCGCGCGGCAAGCAGCGCCCCCGATAACGAACCGATCGCGAGAATCGAGGAGAGCAACCCATAATCTCCGGCACCCCTGCCGAACTCGACAGCCATCGTCGACGAGATCACCGGAAAATTCATGCTGAACGCGCCCACCAAGAACACCATCACAAAGATCACGAGCAGGTCGTGTCTCGCACGCACATACCGAAACCCTGCCGAAAGCTGACGCCACTGCGACTCCCGCGATCCGCGATCCGCACGCTCAGGGCGCGAATCGATCAGCAGCAACGCCCCCAGCACCGCGACAAACGACGCCGCGTTGATCAGGAACACCCACCCCGAACCCACAACCGCGATCAACACCCCAGCAACAGCCGGGCCCACCAGGCGCGCCGAATTGAACGACGCGGAATTGAGCGCAACCGCATTCGACAGCTGCGTCGGCCCCACCAGGTCAGAGACAAAAGCTTGCCGCGAGGTCGTATCAAAGGCGTTCACCACGCCGAGCGCGAGTGCGAAGCCGTACAGATGCCACAGCTGCGCTTGCCCCGTAATGAGCAGCAGACCCAGCGCCGCCGCAAGCAGCATCAGCAGCGACTGCGTCACCAGCAGCACCCGACGACGGTCGAAGCGATCCGCCACCGCACCGCTGAACGGCACGAGTAGCAACTGCGGCCCGAACTGCAACGCCATCGTCACCCCGACGGCTGCAGCATTCGTGTCGGTGAGCTCGGTCAGCACCACCCAGTTCTGGGTGGTCGCCTGCATCCAAGCGCCCACATTCGACACGAGCGCTCCCGTGAACCAGATGCGGTAATTGCGCACCGAGAGGGAGCGGAACATGTTCGACACGACTGGGGCGACCTCCTCGGCTCGGTGCCCCCTACCCTACGCCCCCGCGCCCCGCCGCGGCAGGGGCTTGACGCGGCAAAACACGGAAGGAGCCCCTAGAACTTGCCGCCCATGTCAAGCAGACGGCGGATACGATCCGGGATCGGCGGGTGGGTCGCGAACAGACGGCTCATCAGGCCGGGCTTCAGCGGATCCGCAATCCACAGATGCGCCATGCTCGACTGCTGCTTCTGCAACGGCCGTCCATACTCGGAAAGCTTGTGCAGCGCGCTCGCAAGCGCTTCAGGGTGGCGCGTCGTGAGCGCACCCGTGGCGTCGGCGAGATACTCGCGCTGCCGCGACACCGCCAACTGCACGACCGATGCAATCAGGGGTGCGACCAGCATCGCAACCAGACCAAAGATCAGCACCACAGGGTTGCCGTTGTTGTTATTGCCGCGCGCGAAGAACGCCATACGCATGAACATGTCGGCCAGCATGCCAATCGCCACGACCAAGCCGTACACGATCATCGAAACGCGGATGTCATAGTTGCGCACGTGCCCCAGCTCGTGGGCCATGACGCCCTCGAGTTCGGAGTCGGTCATGATGTCGAGCAGGCCTGTCGTGGCCGCCACCATCGCGTGCTCAGGGTTGCGTCCCGTCGCAAAGGCATTGGGGGCCGGATCGTTCACGATATACACCTCGGGCATCGGCGTGCCCGTGGTGATGGAAAGATTCTCGACGATCCGATACAGACGCGGGTTGTCAGCCTCGGTAATGCGCTGCGCCCCGCTCATCGAGATCGCCTGCCGACCAGCGGCGAAATACTGAATCAGCGCGTACCCAGCCGCGAACACCACCACGGTAATGACGATGCCAGGCGAGTTGTAGATGTAAGCCGCCAGCCAGCCGAGCGCACCGATGATGGCGACGAACAGCAGGATGATGAGGACGCTGTTGACCTTGTTGCGGCGAATCGCGCTGTACACGGACCGCCCCGGTTAGAACTGGATGCGCGGCGGCTCGGAGATCGAAGCGACGTCTTCGACCTCGAAGAACTCACGCTCGGTGAAGCCCATGCCGCGGGCGAACAGCGTGTTGGGGAACACCTGGATCTTGGTGTTGTACTCGCGCACGCCACCGTTGTAGAACCGGCGCGAAGCTTGAATCTTGTTCTCGGTGTCGACGAGCTCGCTCTGCAGCTGAAGGAAGTTCTGGCTGGCCTGCAACTGCGGGTAGGCCTCAGCCACCGCGAAGATGCTCTTCAGAGCCTGCTGCATGTGGTTCTCAGCGGCGGAAGCCTCAGCCGGGCCCTGCGCAGAGATGGTCTCAGCGCGGGCCTTCGTGACGTCTTCGAAGACGCCCTTCTCATGCGCAGCGTAGCCCTTCACCGACTCAACCAGCGAGGGAATCAGATCGGCACGACGCTTCAACTGCACCGTGATATCGCTCCACGCCTCGTCAACGCGCACACGCAGCGTAACGAGAGAGTTGTATGTGATCCAGACGTAGCCGATCAGCAGCACGAGCACGCCAGCTGCGATGAGCAGGGCAATCAATCCACCAGACATGTGTGCATCATATGCCACGAAGGCAATGAAAATACTGAGGATACGGGGCGCTCACCACCGCGGTCACGCCGAGGCGCAAGCGACCGCACGCGGCGAGCCTTGCCACCCGCACAGACACCCAAATCTGTTCAGCGCCCCAGCACCCGCTCCAGATACGAATTCGTGAAAAGCCGGTCAGGATCAAGCCGATCCCGAACCGCCACAAACTCATCGAACGCCGCATACCGCTCACGCAGCGAGTCAGCAGTCTGCGTGTGCATCTTGCCCCAGTGCGGGCGGCCGCCATGCGCGGCCAGAATCGCCTCAGCGTCACGAAAATAGCCGCGATCCCGATCCTTCCAATACCGGTGCACCGCCACATACCCGGTTTCCCGCCCATGCGCCGTCGACAGCAGCAGACCATCAGCAGCAGCCGCACGCACCTCAACCGGGAACGACACCAGATAGCCGCGCCGCTCGATCATCGCACGCAGCTCGCGCACCGCATCAGGCACCGCCTCGAGCGGCAAGCCGAACTCCATCTCATGGAACCGCACCCGGCGGTGCGTGACATACACCCGGTGCGACTCATCGCTGTACACACGTCGGCTCGACAGCGACTCGATCAGCCTGTTGATGCGCGGAATGGCGGCAGGCAGCACCCCGCCGATCGCGGTGCACGCACCGAACGCCACATTGTTGGCAAGCTCCTCATCGGCGAAGCGGGCGGCACGGCTCAACGGCGCGCGATCCGCATCGAACGGCAACCGAGTGTTGGTCTTCGTACGCGCGCCACGGGTGTGCGGAAACCAGAAAAACTCGAAGTGATCCACCTGTCGCGTGCGCTCCACAAACCCGTCAAGCACCTCATCAAGCGGCATCGGCGCCTCCTCAGCCCGCAGCAGATAGCGCGGCACGCACTGCAGCGTCACCGTCACCAGCACCCCGAGCGCGCCGAGCCCAAGAGCGACCGCCGGCAGCAGCTCCGCATGATGATCCTCATCAATCACCAGGGTTTCGCCAGCGCCCGTCACTATCGTCGCGCCCACCACACCCGTCGCGAGACCACCAAGCCGCACACCGGTGCCGTGGGTGCCCGTCTGCGTGGCACCCGTGATCGTCTGCCTGTCAATGTCACCCATATTGGGAAGCGCAAGACCGAGCGGACCCAGGATTGCAGGCAACTCCCACAGGTGCGTACCACCCCACAGGGTGACGCGGCCGCGGGCAGGATCGGCCGACACCAGACCCCGCAGGCGACTCATATCAATGCGGATCCCATCAGTGGCACCAATACCCGTGAAGCTGTGAGAGGCGCCGATCGGCTTCACCGTGCGACCCGTCTCCCGAGCGCGCTGCACCGCGAGCTCGATCTGCGCAACGTCGCGCGGCACGATCTCAAGCTCGGGCCGTGAGCGCTCAGTGCGCGCCCAGTTGCTCCAACTGGTGTGCCAGCGGGCGTGCGGCCCCAGCGCCGACTGCTCGTTCTGTCTCCCGGTCACAGGAAGCACCGCCCCTCTCCTCGATAGCTCGGGATCGGCGGCAGCGCCGTCCCGTCAGCGCGCACCGGCACAATATCGGCCGTGTGCTCCAACGCTTCGCCCGCCTTGGCATGTCGCAGCCACACCCTGTCGCCCACGTGCAGATCGCGCGCGGCCGCGCCCCGCACAGGGGTCTGCACCTCCCCCGCACCCTCGCGCGGTTCGAAGCCGAGCCCGGCCGGCCACACCGGCAGCGGCAGACGGTCGGCCGCCGCGGGGCCAGAGGCGATCCAGCCGCCGCCGAGCAGCGTTGCCAGATCAGGCGAAGGCTTGCGCACCACATCGAGCGCGAAGGCCAACGCCGGGGCCGGCGCGAAGGCGCGATAGTGGTCGAAGAGGTGCGGCCCGTACAACCCGCTGCCCGCCGCAACCTCGGTCACCGCCGACTCCGCAACCGTGCGCTCGATCGAACCCGTGCCGCCGCCGTTCACGAACTCCAGTTCCGCAATCCCGCGCACCGCTGCAACCGCTGCGGCGCGGCGATCCGCCAGTTCCGCAGCGCTCGCCCGCTGCACGGCCCGCAACAGGGCACCCTCAGCGCCCCGACCGGCGGGCGCATCGGCTACTCCCGCTATCTGCGCCTCGTATGCCATCACCCCGACAAGTTCGAAGCCAGGCCGCCGCGCAACGATCTCAGCAAGCTCACGCAACTGCTCTGGGGTGCGGATCGGCGAACGTCGCACCCCCAGATGCCCGAGCGCACGGGTGCGCCACGAAGCATCGAGGTCGAGGCACACGCGGATCGACGAACGCTCACTCGGGGAGATCGCGGCGTCGATCAAGTCGAGCTGATCCGCACTGTCGACCATTATTGTCACCCGAGCCGCCGCCTGCTCATCGCGGCCGAGCGACGCAAGCGCAGCGCGGTCAGCCGTGGGATACCCCACCACCACATCATCGATGCTCGACGCCAACCACAAGGCCTCCGCGAGCGTGAACGCCAGCACACCCCGAAACCCCGGCAGCGCAAGCACCGCGTCAAGCACCGGACGCGACCGCACCGACTTGCTGGCAACGCGGATCGGCAACCCGCCAGCACGCCGCAGCAGATCATGCGCGTTGTAGCTCAACACTTCGACGCTCAACGCGACGACCGGCGCCGGTCGATCGCGCGTCGCTTCGTCCAGGGCGCGCCAGAAGCGATCCGCATCGCACCAGGGGCGCCGCTCGGCCGCAGCCCGCACCTCTGCGGTGGCGAGATCGAGTGTCATGTATCGCAGTGTAGGGGGTGGCGGGCATCGACGGGAAGGGCTTGGTGGGCCGGGCGCCTGAACGGGACTCGGTCTCAGTAGGGGTCGTGCTGCGGAGCTGATGTGGCGTCAGTCGCCGCGCAGATCCCGGTCAAGCTCCGCCTGCCAGACCGCCCGCTCCTGAGCCCGTCGCGCCCGCCACGCGCGGACGCGCAGAAACAGCGCTAGCAGAATCGTGACGACGATGACGATCACGAGCAGTGCCTTGCCGAAAACCATCGCCCCAGCCTACGCCGTGCGCGGGCCGAGGTGAGCGCGTGGCAAGATTGTGGCGTTGCCCCCATAGCCCAACCGGCAGAGGCAGCCGACTTAAAATCGGCACAGTCTGGGTTCGAATCCCAGTGGGGGCACTTGCTGTGGTCGTGCCTCCGCGCAGGGTGAGGGGCTTTCGCTCAAGACTCCTCTTCGATCTTGAGCCCCACTCCAAGCGCGAACAGTGTCGGAGCCCACTCACCGATGAAAAGCCCCCAGCGGTCCGACTGCGGCTTCTCATCACCTTTGCCGCGCGAGAGCACCCAGGTCAGAAATGACACCCCCACTGAGAGAAGGCCCAGGCTGTAAGCGTGCGAGCTTCGTACTCCCCACGCGTTGAGAGTCTTCATAGGGTTCCAAGCCGTGGCTTCTGCGGCCTTCTTGATTTGCTTGCGCGTGCTCATGGTTTCCACCTTTCCTCGTATGCATTGCAATGCGACGCTTCCCAGCCTGATCGACTGGCTCTCACGATGGAACACCCTTGCCGCAGAACCCCCCGGGTGGTAGTGGGCCGCCGCCGCGGCGAACTCAAAGCACGGATATAGTCGGGGGCATGAACACCAAAGAGCTCGATGGCGTCACCTACACTCTCACCCGCCGCGACGCGCCGGGCCCCGACCTGAGCGCGTGGTACTGGCTGGGGTCGGATGGCACGGTCCTCGAACTCGATGAGGCCGAGCAGCGCGCGCTGCGCGCGAGCGACATCATCCTCGACGAGTAGCCCGCCCGTAGACGCACCCCTCCAAAACACCACCCCCTGGTTGCGGAGATCGTGGTTTGCTACGGTGGCAGCCCACGCGACACGCAGCGAAAGGGGCGCAACGATGCAAGATGTAACACGGCGGGCGGTGCCCCGCCCAACGGTGGCGCGGCAGATCGCGGTCGGTGTTGCGATGCTGGCAGCGGTCTCGCTGGTCGCGTGGGGCGGATCGCTGGCGAGCACCACCAACATCGACGGATGGTACGCCGAAGCCCACAAAGCCCCCTGGAGTCCACCGAATGCGGTCTTCGGGCCGGTGTGGTCGGTGCTGTATGCGCTGATCGCGCTGGCGGGCTGGCTGATCTGGCGATCGGGTGCACGCTCCGACGCCCCCAACGCTGCACCTGGGGTGCTGCGTCTGTTCGTGACGCAACTCGTGCTGAACGCGCTCTGGACGCCCGTGTTCTTCGCCGGCTACCCCCTCATGGGCGCAGCCGCCTGGTGGGTGGCGCTCGCAATCATGGTTGCGCTGATGGCATCAGTCATCCTGCTCGGGATCACAGCGGCTCCGCTCTCGCGGATCGCCTCCTGGATCATGATCCCCTACCTGCTCTGGCTGATCTTCGCGACGTCGCTGAACGTCGCGGTCATCGCGCTCAACTAGCGGACGCAGCAGGATCCGCGATCCGCGATCCGCGATCCGCGATCCGCGATCCGCGATCCGCGATCCGCGAGAAAGAGTAAGCCCCGCCGTTGGGCAGAACGACGGGGCTTACGGTCTATGTCGCCCCTGGGACAGATCCCAGGGCGGCGGATCGGCGCACGGGCCGAGCCGCGCGCTTAGGCGCTGAGGCGCTGGCGCAGCTGCGCGAGCTGCTCACGCAGAGCCGCAGGCACGCGGTCACCGAACTGAGCGAAGAACTCCTCCGTGAGCTCGGCCTCCGCGAGCCACGACTCGGGATCAATCGCGAACAGCTCCGCAAGATCCTCGGCAGGCACCTCGATGCCGTCAAGGTTGAGCTCGCCCTCGGCGGGCACGGTGCCGATCGCGGTCTCGCGGCCCGAGACCTCGCCCTCGACACTGCGGATGATCCAGTCGATCACACGCGAGTTGTCGCCGAAGCCGGGCCACAGGAAGCGGCCGTCGGCACCCTTGCGGAACCAGTTCACCTGGAACACCTTGGGAGCCTTGTCGCCGAGGGTATCCCCCATCTCAAGCCAGTGGCCCCAGTAGTCGGCCATGTTGTAGCCGCAGAACGGCAGCATCGCGAAGGGATCGCGGCGCAGCTCGCCCACGGTGCCCTCCTGAGCGGCGGTCTTCTCAGACGACACCGTCGCGCCGACGAACACGCCGTGCTCCCAGGAAAGCGACTGGGCAACCAGCGGCACATTGGTGGCGCGGCGACCGCCGAAGAGGATCGCGTCGAGCGGCACACCATCCTGCTCGTACCAGTCGGCGGCGAGCGAAGGGGTCTGCTGGATCGGCACCGTGAAGCGCGAGTTGGGGTGCGCTGCGGGGCGGTCGGCGTCGGGGGTCCAGTCGTTGCCCTGCCAGTCGGTCAGGTGCGCGGGCACCTTGTCGGTCTTACCCTCCCACCAGACGTCGCCGTCATCGGTCAGCGCGACGTTCGTGAAGATGGTGTTGCCCCACAGTGTCTCCATCGCGACGGGGTTGGTCGACTCGCCGGTGCCAGGAGCGACGCCAAAGAAGCCCGCCTCGGGGTTGATCGCGTAGAGGCGACCATCCTTGCCGGGGCGCAGCCAGGCGATGTCGTCGCCGATGGTCTCGACCTTCCAGCCTGGGATCGTGGGCTGCAGCATCGCGAGGTTGGTCTTGCCGCAAGCCGACGGGAAGGCCGCCGACAGGTGGTATGCCTTGCCGGTTTCAACGTTCGTGAGCTTGAGCAGCAGCATGTGCTCTGCGAGCCAGCCCTCGTTGCGGCCCATCACCGAGGCGATGCGCAGCGCGAAGCATTTCTTCGAGAGCAGGGCGTTGCCGCCGTAGCCCGAGCCGTACGACCACACCTCGAGGGTCTCGGGGAAGTGGGTGATGTACTTGGTGTCGTTGCAGGGCCACGCAACATCGTCCTGGCCCTCATCGAGCGGCGCGCCAACCGAGTGCACCGTGCGCACCCACTCGCTGCCCGGCTTGATGCCGTCGAGGGCAGGCTGCCCCATGCGGGTCATGATGCGCATGTTGAGCACGGCGTAGGGCGAGTCAGTGATCTCGATGCCGAGCTGGGTGATGGCGCCACCAACAGGGCCCATCGAGAAGGGCACCACATACATGGTGCGACCGCGCATGGCGCCGTCGAAGAGCGGCATGAGCTCGGCCTTCATCTCGGCGGGAGCGACCCAGTTGTTCGTGGGGCCGGCGTCCTCCTCCTTCTCGGAGCAGATGAAGGTGCGGTCCTCGACGCGGGCGACGTCGGCGGGGTGCGAACGGGCGAGGAAGCTTCCCGGGCGAAGATCCTTGTTGAGCGGGATCAGGGATCCTGCCTCGACCATCTCAGAGGTGATGCGGTTCCATTCATCCTGAGAACCATCGCACCAGACCACCTCAGCGGGCTTCGTCAGCTCGGCAACCTCGGTCACCCAGTGCAGCACCTCCTCGTTGGCGGTGGTTGCAGTCGCTCGCACGAGGTCGGCGATCGCGTTCGCGGTCTCGGCCTCGATGATCTGGGTGGCGCTCATACCTTCGTTCTCCTCGGGTTCGCACATCGTCGGTGAAGAATCGGTGACATCTCCATTCTCTGTAGCCCGTTCATCCCCCATTCACCAAATGGGCTGTAAATTTTCCAGATTCTTGACATATAGTCAAAGAATGGCACCCGATGCGACACCCGCCCAGGGCGAATCCGAACTCGACCGTCTGCTCCTTGGCAAGCGACTGCGCTTCTTCCGAGCCCGCGCCGGCCTCACCCTCGAACAGCTGGGCGAGCGCGTCGGCGTGGTCGCAAGCCAGCTCTCGCACATCGAGAATGGCCGCCGCGAGCCAAGACTCGGCCTGCTTCAGGCCATCGCGCGCGAGCTCGGCATCGATCCATCGGAGTTGCTGCGCCGCGAGGCTCCGGATCACCGCAGCGCCCTCGAAATCGAACTCGAACGTGCGCAGAGCACACCGGCCTACATGCGCCTCGGCCTCCCCCACGTGCGCACTCCGCGCACCCTCGGCGACGACGCACTCGAATCATTGGTCGGCCTGCACCGCGAACTGACACGGCGATCGCGCGCAGCCGCCGCCACCTCAGAGGAGGCACGCCGTGCGAACACCGCGATCCGCCTCCAAATGCGCGAGCGCGACAACTACATCCACGAAATCGAGCTCATCGCCTCAGACCTGATGCGCCGTGTTGGGCACACCACCGGCGCCGTCACCCACCGAACCGTGGCGATGCTCGCCGAAATGCTCGGGTTTACGCTGATCTTCGTCGACGATCTGCCCTCGAACACGCGCAGCATTACCGACCTCGAAAACGGGCGCATCTACCTGCCCCCGGCCTCAATTCCCGGCGGGCACGGCCTGCGCTCGCTGGCGCTGCAGGCCATGGCGCACCGCGTGCTCGGCCACGCCGAACCGGCAAGCTACGCCCAGTTCTTGGAGCAGCGACTGCAGATCAACTACTTCGCGGCAGCCTGCCTGATGCCCGAAGCGCGAGCGGTCGACTTCCTGCAGCAAGCGAAACGCAACCGCAATCTGGCGATCGAAGATCTGCGCGACGCGTTCGGCGTCACGCACGAGGCCGCAGCGCACCGTTTCACGAACCTCGCCACCCGGCACCTCGAGCTGCGGGTGCACCACTACCGCGCCGATGGCGAGGGGGTGCTGGTGCGCGGCTACGAGAACGACGATCTGCCGTTTCCGAGCGACGCCTCAGGGTCGATCGAGGGCGAAATGCTCTGCCACAAGTGGGGCGGCCGCACCGCGTTCCACCGCACCAATCGCACCAGCGAGTTCTACCAGTACACCGACACCCCCGCCGGCACCTTCTGGTCGAGCGTGCAAACGGGCGACGCAGAGCAGGGCCCGTTCGCGATCGCCTGTGGGGTGGCCTTCGACGATGCGAAGTGGTTCCGCGGCCGTGACACGACAGAGCGCCGCGTATCAACCTGCCCCGACGAAGCCTGCTGCCGCACCGCCGCCCCGGAGCTGCTGAGCCGCTGGCAGGGCAAGGCCTGGCCGAGCGCCCGCATGCACCAGCACGTGCTCTCGCCACTGCCGACGGGCACCTTCCCCGGCGTCGACGACACCGCCATGTACGAGTTCCTCTCGAAGCATGCGCCGGAGGCTTAGGGAGAAACGCGTCAGCGTTTCTCCGCCGGAGGCGCCCGGCTCACAAGCCGGGGAGCATTAGGCCTCACCCCATCGAGGTCACCCGAGCAGCATGCTCGCGAGCACGAGCACCTGCACCAGCACCCGCAGCTCGCGCATACGCCGAGAGCCCCGCGGCGAAACGCTGCGGGGCTCTCGGGGTGAGGCGCTCGGGGCGCCGTGGAGGTGTTAGTCGGTCTTCGGCTTGGGGCGCGAAGCGAACTCCTCGAAGATCGCGCGGGGCTCCTGCACGGCCTCGATGTTGACGATGTCGCGGCCCAGGAAGAAGTGACCCACCCAACCGCCGAACACGCGCCACTTGCGCTCCCACGTGGGGATCGCGAGGCCGTGGTAGAAGCGGTGCGCGAGCCACGCGAAGTAGCCCTTCATCGCGAAGTTGCCACCCGAACGGAACACGCCGGTGTTCACGCCGAGGCCGGCAACAGCGCCCATGTTCTTGTGGATGTACTGGCGCACGCCCTCGCCGCGCAGGTCGGCGACGATGTTCTTGGCGAGCAGACGGCCCTGGCGCACAGCGTGCTGCGCGTTGGGCACGCAGAAGCCGCCGGGGCCGGGGGTCGAGGAGATGTCGGGGGTCTGCGAGGTGTCGCCCGCGGTCCAGGCACCCTCGAGCGCTTCGCCCTCTTCGGTGGTGATGCGCAGCTCGGGGCTGCCGATGACGTGGCCGCGGGGGCCGATGGGCAGGTCGGTGCCGCGCAGGAAGGGGCGGGGCATGACGCCGGCGGTCCAGACGATCAGGTCGGACTCGAACTTCTCGCCGGTCGACAGCTCGATGTTGCCGTCGACTGCGGAGGAGAGCTGCGTGTCGAGGTGGATGTTCACACCGCGGCGGGTCTGATCCTTCACAACCCAGTCGGCGAGCTTCTCGGTGACCTCGGGCATGATGCGACCCATGGCCTCGACGAGGTGGAACTTGGTCTCCTCGAACGAGATCTCGGGGTAGCGGCGCAGCAGCGACGTCGCGAAGGAGCGCAGCTCGGAGATCGTCTCGATGCCGGCGAAGCCGCCGCCGACCACGGTGACGGTGAGCAGGCGGGCACGCTCGGGCGAGCCGGCGGGCAGCGAGGCGGCGCGCTCGAAGTTGCCAACGAGGCGATCGCGCACGGCGACGGCTTCTTCGATGGTCTTCATGCCGATGGCGTTCTCGGCGATGCCCGCGATGGGGAAGGTGCGCGAGACCGAGCCGGTGGTGACGACGATGTGGTCGTACTCGAAGTCGAAGGGTTCACCCTCGTTTGGGGTCACCGTCGCGGTCTTGGTGGCGTGCGAGATGCCCGTCACCTTGCCCGCGATGTTGTGCGTGCTGGTGAGGTGCCGACGGCGGGCCACAACCGCGTGACGCGGCTCGATCGAACCAGCAGCAACCTCGGGAAGGAAGGGCAGGTAGGCCATGTAGGGCAGCGGATCGACGATCGTGACCTCGGCCTCGCCTGCACGGAGCAGCTTCTCGAGCTTCCATGCGGTGTAGAAGCCGGCGTAGCCACCACCAACGATCAGAATCTTCTTCGCCACGAAGCGGTCTCCTTGATGCAGTGAGCGTGAATGCCCGGATCGCGGGCACAGAAAAACCGGGCACGTCGTACCCGACATCCCATCCTACAGCTTTGCGAGAGCGGTCACTGCTGTTTCGGCGGGCATTCCGCAGAACATGCCGCTATTCGTCGGCTTGGGGGCGGATCGCCTGCAGTTTCTCCGGCAGATCCGCCGTTCGCGGGGCGAGACTACGCGCTTGCGTAGCCTTCCCACCCGCAGCGGGCCAGGGCAAGGTCGCCGATCGGGTTGACTCCCGGCCCGGCCGCCAGCGCGTGCCCGATGAGCGCGTGCAGGCACTTCACGCGTGTGGGCATGCCGCCGGCGCTTACCCCGGCAAGCTCGGGCACCTCGCCAACACTGTCGCGATCCGCAATGTACTGCTCGTGCGCGCGAGCATACTGAGCGCGCACCTCTTCGTCTTCGGCGAGCATCTCGTTGAACTCGTTCATCATGCCGACCGCTTCAAGCCTCGACGCCGCCGCAACTGCCTCCGGGTGGCACAGGTAGTAGAAGGTGGGGAACGGTGAACCATCGGGCAGCCGCGGCGCGGTCGCAACGACAGTCGGGCTACCGTCGGCGGCTCGCGCGGCAATCCCCACGACGCCACGCGCCTCACGACCAAGCTGCTCGCTCACGGCATCGATGTCGGCGGCGGTGGGCTCGGTGTACGGTGGGCGGCTCATGGCTGGGGCTCCTCGGGAGTGGGGTCTGGTGCGGGTGCGGTGCCCGCGAGTTCTTCTGGCGGTGCTGCGGTGGTGCCGGCTGTCAGGAACGAGGCTGCGATACCCCTAGCCCAGTCGCTCGTGAAGCGGGAGAGCTCAGGGCTGGTCTCCTCATCGGACTCGACCGGGAGCACGATGTCATTGACCACACCGAGCTGAGTCTCACCGGGCATCACGTAGAAAAGCCTGTCGCGAGCCTGTGACCGCACGTAGACGGGATCTTTCCATTTCACCCGCTCTGCGTCGATCTCGCTAACGGCCTCCTGATGCAGGCGCACACTTTCGCGCAGTTCCGAGATCTCTCGGCGCTGCTGCACGAAGGTGGAGAGGCTGGGGCTCACGATAACGGTGCCAGCAGCAATCAGCACCACGACGAGCACTGTGAAACCGCTGAAGCGGAGGCTCGAAGCCCAAGCCCCGAGATCCTCCACCCAGCGTTTCACAGTGCTGCCGTTCGTGTTCGCGTGCTGCGGTTACGCCGTGAAGCGCGGGAAGGCAGCGCGGCCCGCGTAGGCAGCAGCACCGCCGAGCTCTTCCTCGATGCGCAGCAGCTGGTTGTACTTTGCGACGCGATCCGAGCGGGCCGGGGCGCCGGTCTTGATCTGGCCGCAGTTCGTGGCGACGGCGAGATCGGCGATAGTGACGTCTTCGGTTTCGCCGGAGCGGTGCGACATCACCGCGGTGTAGCCGGAGCGCTGCGCGAGCTGCACAGCGTCGAAGGTCTCGGTGAGGGTGCCGATCTGGTTGACCTTCACGAGCAGCGAGTTCGCAACGCCCTGCTTGATGCCCTCGGCAAGACGCTCAGGGTTGGTAACGAAGAGGTCGTCGCCCACGAGCTGCACGCGATCGCCGAGCTCAGCGGTGATGTGCGCCCAGCCCTCCCAGTCGCTTTCGTCGAGCGGATCTTCGATCGAGACGAGCGGGTAGCGGTCGAGCAGGTCGGCGTAGTAGGCCGTCATCTCGGCCGCGGTGCGCTGCTGACCCTCGAAGGTGTAGACGCCGTTCTCATGGAACTCGGAGGAGGCGACGTCGAGCGCCACGGCCACGTCGCGGCCGGGCTCGAGGCCGGCGCGCTTGATGGCCTCGACGATCAGATCGAGTGCTGCCGCGTTGTGGGGCAGATCGGGGGCGAAGCCGCCCTCGTCGCCGAGCGCGGTGGTGAGCCCCTGCTCCTTGAGCAGCGCCTTGAGAGCGTGGTAGACCTCAACACCCCAGCGCAGACCCTCTGAGAAGGTCTCGGCACCGAGCGGCACAGCCATGAATTCCTGAATATCCACGCCGGTGTCTGCATGCGCGCCACCGTTGATGATGTTCATGAGCGGCACCGGCAGCGTGTTCGCGGTCGGCCCGCCAAGGTAGCGGTAGAGGGGCAGCTCAGCGGAGGCTGCGGCGGCGTGAGCGACAGCGAGGCTGACACCAAGGATCGAGTTCGCGCCGACACGCGACTTGTTCTCGGTGCCGTCGACCTCCCTGAGCACAGCATCGATGATGCGCTGATCGTCGGCGGCGAAGCCCTCGATCGCGGGCGCGAGCTCATCGAACACGGCGTCGACGGCCTTGGTCACGCCCTTGCCGAGGTAGCGATCCTTGTCACCATCACGCAGTTCGTACGCCTCGAAGGCGCCGGTCGACGCACCCGAGGGCACGGCTGCGCGCCCCACGGAATCGTCGGTGAGGCCGACCTCAACCTCAACGGTCGGGTTGCCACGCGAATCGAGAATCTCGCGGGCGATCACCGCGTCGATAAATGCCACCATGCGCTCCTTCGGAGTGTTGTTACGGGGGTCAACGGCACTGTGTGCACCGCGGTTCCAGTGTAGCGGCAGCCTCTGACCCGCTCGCTGCGAAGCGGCCCCGGATCGGCGGGCATGCGAGCCCGGGCCGCGCTCAGTCGGCGAGGGTGCGCAGCTCCAGCGTGTCGGCGGTAGACCCGGCTCGCACATTCGCAAAGCTCGTGAAGCCCTCCTCTGCGACGCGCGCGAGCAGGGTCTTCATGTTCTTCTGCCGCTTCTCGAGCCGCACGCGGTGGCCGCGATCCACAAGCTCCCGCTTGATCGCAACAAGCTCAGCGAAGGGCACATCTGCGTCGTAGACCAGAGCGACAGCCTCCGGGCCGGCCGAGCCGGGCAGCGAGATGAGATCCACCACCCGCTCGAACCCGATCGAGAACCCGACCGCCGGCACATCCTGCCCCAGAAAGCGCCCCACCATGCCGTCATAGCGGCCGCCACCACCGACCGAGCTGCCCGAGCCGGGGTGAGCGACTTCGAAAATGGTGCCCGTGTAGTACCCCATACCGCGCACCAGCGTGGGGTCGAAGCGCAGCGCAACCCCGCTGGGCAGCGCACCATCGAGCGCCGCACCCAACTCGGCGAGGCTGTCGATGCCGGCGGCAGCTCCCGGGTTCTCGGCGGCACCGGGCAGCGCGGCTTCGATAGCGGATCGGGTGAGAGCGATGCCCTCCCCCGCAAGCGCGGGTTCAACAGCGGCGAGCACAGCCCCGATCCGCTCAGCAGCATCACCGTCGATATCACGCAGCTCTTCGACGACGCCCGCGGCACCAATCTTGTCGAGCTTGTCGATAGTGATGAGCGCGCGGTCGTGGGTATCGGTCGCGAAACCGCAGTGCTCAAGCAGGCCGAACAGAATGCGGCGATCGTTGATGCGGATCACGCAGCCCTCAAGCCCCAGCGCCGAAAGCGCCTGCGAGGTGGCCGTGATCAGCTCGATCTCAGCAAGCAGGCCGGCCTCGCCGATCACGTCGATGTCGGCCTGCACGAACTGCCGGTAGCGGCCCTTCTGCGGTCGCTCGGCGCGCCACACCGGAGCGATCTGAATGGAGCGGAACACCGGCGGCAGCTCAGCGCGGTGGCTCGCGTAGAAGCGGGTGAGCGGCACGGTGAGATCGAAGCGCAGGCCAAGATCGGCGAGCTGCTCAGCGTTGCCTGCCTCGCTCGCAGCGGCGAGCGCCTCAGGCCGAATGCCGCGCTTGAGGATCGAGAAGCTGAGCTTTTCGTTGTCTCCGCCGAGGCCAGCGTGCAGCCGCGCGTAATCCTCGACAACGGGGGTCTCGATCTCGTCGAAGCCGTGGGCGCGATATACGCCCTTAATCACGCCGAGCGCGTGCTCACGGCGTGCTTTGTCTGCGGGGAGGAAATCGCGCATGCCGCGCGGCGGGTTCACGGGTGCTGCCATGGTCACCTATTCTTCCACGCCCGGCGCGGGGCGCGCTCGCACCCGCGCTCGCTCGAGGGGTGGAGCCCACCCTCGACGACGCTGCGGGCAGTGTGGGGCGATCCGCTCACCTAACGTCGGGTCACTCACCATGAGTGACGCGGGCCGTGAAACGATCGACAGCGAGACGCAACGCACGATCAGGATCGACACCCGCGGCGTTCGCCCGCACCACGAGCGCGAGCAGCGCATCACCGATGCCGTTCTCGGCCATACGCTGCTCATCAGGCCCGATCGCCGTGGCAAGCGGATCATCGGGGTAACTGTCGCCCGCACTCGGATTCACGAGCTTGGCACGCTTCAACCGTTCCACAACCTTCGCGGCACGGGCGAGCGTGGGCATGCCTGCAGGGATGCCGTCGAGCGGGCCGCGCGATCCGCGATCCTCTCCCGCGGCGTCCTCTTTCAGCCGCTCCCACTCAGCATGCAGCTCCTCGACAGTCATGTCACCGCGGTCACCGAACACGTGCGGGTGGCGGGCGATCAGCTTCGCGTCAAGCGCCTCGGCGACGCCCGCGAGGTCGTACCCCTCGCCGTCGCGCTCGGCAATCGCGGCGTGAAACAGCACCTGATACAGCACATCGCCCAACTCTGAACGCACCTCATCCGACGGCAGCTGCCGCTCCACCGCGTCAATGAACTCGGCGGTCTCCTCCACGAGGAACGGAGTCAACGACTCATGCGTCTGCGCCGCGTGCCAGGCACAACCGCCCGGCCGCACCATCGTGCGCACCGTCTGCATCGCCGCCGCAACAGCCTCCGCATCGCGGGCAGCGGCCTTGCCTCCACCATCCGCCGAGAAATGCTGGGCGGCGGTCTGGTCGACGTCAACGTCCTGATCCATGCCGCCCAGCCTACTGACGCCGACTGGCAGGTCCGTGAGCGATCCCCCGCGTTCGTCGTCGACCAGCGCTCACCTACCGAGCGGCCCACGCCCGCCGTTCGGACGGCGGATCACAGCGCGGAGCGCAGCAGAGCACATCGGAGCGCATCGCGCCTACGAAGCGGGATCCTCTTCGAACAGCGTCGCAAGCACCCGCCCGGTCCACGCCACGATGTCGCCCTCGTCGCCGACGTTACGCTGACCGACACCCGCGAGGGGGCTGCGGGCCAGGGCGGTGCCACCGGGCAAGGGAATCTGCAGGCTGCCTGTCGCCTCGGTGTAGCGCGAGCCCGGATACATGCGGTTCATGCGCATGCGGCGCGAGTCGAGCAGCTTGACAGGCTCGATGCGCAGCGCCGGCCCGGCGGCGACGACCTTCGACAGGCCGAGCTTCGCCGCACGACGGCGCAGCGCGGAGACTGCGGCGAGGCGCTGCACCTCGGCGGGGGGTTCGCCGTAGCGGTCGGTGAGCTCTTCGAGCACGAGGGTGACGTGGTCTTCTGGGGCCTGCGGGTGGGAAGCTGCCGAGAACTTCTGGTAGGCCTCGAGTCGTAGGCGCTCGCTTTCGACGTACTCTTCTGGAATGTGGGCGTCGACGGGCAGCTCGAGCACCAGCTCGACGGGCCCTGTCGATTCTTCACCCTTGAAGGTGTTGACTGCTTCGCCGATCATGCGCAGGTAGAGGTCGAAGCCGACGCCTGCGATGTGGCCCGACTGCTCGCCGCCGAGCAGGTTGCCTGCGCCTCGCAATTCGAGGTCTTTCAAGGCGACCTGCATGCCGGAGCCGAGCTCGTTGTTGGTGGCGAGCGTTTCGAGGCGCTCGTGCGCGGTCTCGGTGAGGGGCTTGTCGGGGTCGTAGAGGAAGTAGGCGTAGGCCCGCTCACGGCTGCGCCCCACGCGTCCGCGCAGCTGGTGCAACTGGCTCAGGCCGTATTTGTCTGCCGCGTCGATGATGATGGTGTTGGCGTTCGCGATGTCGAGACCGGTCTCGATAATCGTGGTCGACACGAGCACGTCAAACTTGCGCTCCCAGAAGTCTTGCACCACCTGTTCGAGCTGGTGCTCGCTGAGTTTGCCGTGCGCGACCGCGACGCGCGCCTCGGGCACGAGTTCGGAGATCTGCGCGGCGACGCGGCTGATCGAGGAGACGCGGTTGTGCACGAAGAACACCTGCCCCTCGCGCAGCAGTTCGCGGCGGATCGCGGCGGTGATCTGCTTGTCGCTGCGGGCGCCCACGAAGGTGAGGATGGGGTGGCGGTCTTCTGGCGGGG
Organism: Leucobacter sp. VD1; assembly: GCF_037150695.1. NCBI lineage: Bacteria > Bacillati > Actinomycetota > Actinomycetes > Micrococcales > Microbacteriaceae > Leucobacter > Leucobacter sp. VD1. The sequence goes on along the minus strand of NZ_JBBCPO010000001.1, from coordinate 328,009 downwards.
TGGCGAGAGTGGACATCTCACGGATGCCCGTTACCGCCATTTCAAGGGTGCGCGGGATGGGGGTCGCGCTCATCGCGAGGATGTCGACGTTGGTTTTGAGCTTCTTCAGGGCGTCTTTGTGCTCGACGCCGAAGCGCTGCTCCTCGTCGATGATGAGGAGCCCGAGATCTTTGTAGCGCACGTTGTCAGAGAGCAGCCGATGCGTGCCGATGACCACGTCGACGGTGCCTGCAGCGAGACCGTCGATGGTGTCCTTCGATTCTTTGTCGGTCTGGAACCGGCTGAGCGCCCGCAGCCGCACGGGGAACCCGGCGAAGCGGTTCTGGAAGGTTTCGAGGTGCTGTTCGGCGAGGAGCGTGGTCGGCACCAGCATGGCGACCTGCTTGCCGTCTTGCACGGCTTTGAACGCCGCTCGCACAGCCACCTCGGTCTTGCCGAAGCCCACGTCGCCCGCGATGAGCCGGTCCATGGGGATGGAGCGCTCCATGTCGCGCTTCACCTCGTCAATGGTGGTGAGCTGGTCGAGAGTTTCTGCGTAGGGGAACGCTTCTTCGAGCTCGTGCTGCCAGGGGGTGTCTGGGGAGAAGGCGTGGCCCTTCGAGGCGACGCGCGCCGAGTAGAGCTTGACCAGTTCGACGGCGATATCGCGCACCGCCTTGCGCGCCTTCTTCTTGGCGGTGGCCCAGTCGCTGCCGCCCATCTTCGAGAGCGGCGGGGCCTCGCCGCCGACGTAGCGGGAGAGCTGGTCGAGCTGGTCGGTGGGCACGTAGAGCTTGTCTCGGGGCATGCCGCGCTTGGTCGAGGCGTATTCGAGCACCAGGTACTCGCGCAGCGCCTTTGTTGCGTCACGGCCGATGCCTGTGGGCACCATACGCTGCGTCAGCTCGACGAAGCGGCCGATGCCGTGGGTCTCGTGCACCACGTAGTCGCCGGCGACGAGCTTGAGCGGGTCGACGACGTTCTTGCCGCGGCGGCGCGCGAGCTTCTGGCCTGAGGCGGCTTGCGCGCTGACCGCGCGGCCGAAGAACTCGGCTTCGCTCGCGAGCAGCAGCTTCGCTTCGTCGCTCGCGAAGCCCGACCAGGCGGTGCCTGCGACGAGGTAGATGACCCCCGCTTCGAGACGTTCGGGCAGTTCGTCGACGATGCGGGCGGCCGCACCGGCTTCGACGAGCACGTCGCGGGCACGCTCGACCAGGCCCACACCCTGCGCGGTGACGACGACGTGCCAGCCCTCGCTCACGCGATCGGAAAACAGGCGGATCGCGGCGCTCGTGGCGTCGGCTCCTGCTGCGGGCCGCGGGAACGGGCCGCCTGCGACGTTGATGCGATCCGGCTCGGCAGGATCGACCGCGGCAGCAGCCACCGCGGCAGCATCGTCACCGGCGGTGTCACCCTGTGCGCCCGCACCGGGTGCGGGGGCGTCGTCGCCGGCCACGAAGGTTGAGATGGACCACCAGGGGCGGCCGTGCGAGGCTGCCCGCAGTTCGGAGACCGAGAGCATGCCGTTGTCTTCGGTGGGCACGGGGGCGTCGGCACCGGCGGTGGCGGCGCTCCACGCGGCTTCAAGGAATTCGCGGTTGGTCTCGGCGAGACTCACTGCGCGGCTGGCGACCCGCTCGGGCGAGGCGACGAGCACTGCACCGCCTGCGGGCAGCAACGCCGTGAGCGGTGCGATACCGGGCACGAGCTGCGGCAGCAGGCTCTCCATGCCTTCGACGGGCATGCCCTGGCTCATCTTCTCGAGCAGCGAGGAGAGCGCGGGGAAGCGCGGCAGCAGCTCGGCGGCGCGCTCGCGCACGTCGTCGGTGAGCAGCAGTTCGCGGGCCGGCCACAGTTCGAGCTCGGGCAGCGGATCGCCTGCGCTGCGCTGGTCGGAGACGGCGAAGCGGCGGATCTGGTCGACTTCGTCACCGAAGAAGTCGACGCGCAGCGCCTGATCTGCCGTGGGCGGGAACACGTCGAGGATGCCGCCGCGCACTGCGAACTCGCCGCGCCTGGTGACCATGTCGACACGTGTATAAGCGCGCAGCACCAGTTCGCGTGCCACGCCGTCGAGCGCGCCCCCGGCCTGGTCGGCACCGAGCGGCACCGCTCCGGCGCGCAGCACGAGCGGTTCGGCCTGTGCCGCGTGCGGCGACACGGGCTGCAGTGCGGCGCGCACCGAGGCCACCATGACGAGAGGCTGCGCTCCGGTGTGTTCGCGCAGCAGTCGCAGCGCCACCGCACGACGCCCCACGGTTTCGGCGCTCGGGCTCAGCCGCTCGTGCGGCAGCGTCTCCCATGCTGGGAACTCGGCGGTCACGGCCTCGGGCATGAGCGAGGCGAGGGCCGAACGCAGCGCTTCTGCTTCTCGGCTTGTCGCAGCGATGACGAGCAGCGCACCCCGGTCGCCCGCTTCGCGCCGACGCCGCAGCAGCCCTGCGATGAGTGGTGCGCGCAGCCCTTCGGCGATCGAAAAGTCGGCGTCGCTCGCAACGGCACCGTCTGCGACCTCCAGCGCGCGGGCGAATGATGGCGATGCTTCAAGCAGCCTGTCGATACCTCGAAGCGTCACTTGACTGCCCTCCCGTGGAAGCGCTGCTGAGCCGCTAGCAGGCCCTCATCGACGAGGGCCTCTGCCGCGTCAGCGGCGTCTTCGAGCAGCACCGCCAAGGTCGGCCGCTCTGCGGAGGAGAAGGGGCGCAGCACGAAGTCTGCGGCGTCTTGCTGACCGGGCGGGCGGCCGATGCCGACCCGCACGCGCAGAAACTCGGGGGTGCCGAGGGCTTTCGCGATGTCGCGCAGGCCGTTGTGGCCACCGTGACCGCCGCCCAGCTTCAGCTTGATGGCGTCGAAGGGCACGTCGAGTTCGTCGTGGATGACGATGATGCGCTCGGCGGGCACGCTGAAATATTTGGCGAGCCCGGAGACGGGGCCGCCTGAGGTGTTCATGTAGCCGTTGGACTTCGCGAGGATCAGCTTCGGCCCGCCCGGCCGCAGCCGCCCCTCGGCCACGCGCGACCCGGTGCGGTGCGGTGAGAATCGGCCGCCGATACGCTCGGCGAGCACGTCGAGCGCCATCTGCCCGACGTTGTGCCTGGTGGCTTCGTACTTCGCCCCGGGGTTGCCGAGGCCGACGATCAGCCAGCTGTCATCGGACACGCGATCCTCTTTTCTTCGCTTCTGCCAGAACATGAGTCTCTCCTCGCTCACGATGATCGCAGAGACCACCGACATTCGCCCTGAGAGACGAACGGCCCGCCGGGCGGCGACGCATCGCCGACCCGACGGGCCATCGGTATCGGAGGGTTACTCCGCAGCAGCCTCAGCCTCGTCATCGCTTGCAGCGCCGCGCGGAGCGACGACGTGCACGACGAGCTGATCTGCGTCGTCGAGCAGCTCAGCGCCCGCGGGCAGTGCAATCCCACCGGCGAGGATCTGGGTGCCGTCTTCGAGGCCGTCGACGTTCACCTCGACGTTCTCGGGGATCGAGGTCGCGGGAACGCTGAGGCGCAGGGTGTTGAGCTCCTGCAGCGCGTTGGTGCCCGAGAAGGACTCGCCGATGACGTGCACGGGCACCTCAACCTCGACGGTCTCACCCTGCTTCACGACGAGCAGGTCGATGTGCTCGATGATCTGGCGCACCGGATCCTTCTGCACGTCCTTGACGAGCACGAGCTCGCTGCGGCCGTCGATGTCGAGCTCGATGATGGCGTTGGCGTGACGCACGATGAGGCTCAGCGGGTGGGTCTCAACCGAGACGTGCACGGGGTCGGTGCCGTGGCCGTAGACAACGGCGGGGGTCTGGCCTGCGGCGCGCAGCTTGCGGGCTGCACCCTTGCCGAAGTTGTCGCGCACCTTGGCGACGAGCTGGTTCTTCTCGCTCATGATGTTCTCCTTGCGGGCTTGCGCCCAACTGAGGCGGGTGGCCCGCCTGCATGATATGTCTCGCCGTGTGGCGCGTCAGAAGGGCCCGCAAGAGGCTCCACCGCGTCGATCACGGGCGCATGCGCGCCCCTCGCCGAAGTACAGCCATCAATTCTACACGATGCGCTGGCCGGTGCTCGCGGTTACGCGAGTCGCCAGTCGACAGGCTCGGCTCCCTGTGCCACGAGGGCTTCGTTCGCCCGGCTGAACGGGCGCGACCCGAAGAATCCGCGTGAGGCAGACAGCGGTGAGGGGTGGGGGCTCTCGATCCGCGGCACTGCGCCGAGCATCGGCCCGAGAGCGCGCGCGTCATTGCCCCAGAGCATCGCCACGAGCGGCCCCCCACGGTCCACGAGGGTGCGGATCGCGTGCTCGGTGAACGCCTCCCAGCCTTTCCCTCGGTGCGAGGCCGGCGCCCCGGCGCGCACCGTGAGCACTCGGTTGAGCAGCATCACGCCGTGGTCAGCCCACGCCGTGAGGTCGCCGTGGGTGGCGGGCGGTATGCCGAGATCGTCGTGCAGCTCGCGGTAGATGTTCTGCAGGCTGCGCGGGATGGGGCGCACCTCGGGTGCTGTGGCGAAGGAGAGCCCGATGGGGTGGCCCGGCGTAGGATAGGGATCCTGCCCCACGATCAGCACCCGCACCTCGGCGAGGGGGCGCTGGAAGGCCGCAAGGATCCGCTCCCCCGCGGGCAGCACCTGCTGCCCCTCGGCCCGCTCGGCGTTGAGAAAGCGGCCGAGTTCGGTGAGTCGGTCACCCATCGGTGCGAGCGCTTCCGCCCAGTCGGGCGCGATGCGCCCGTGCTCGGCGAGCTCGGCAAGCGTCATCGCCACCGCGTTCACTGCCCCTTCGGCGTGAGCGGGCCCCGGTGCGTGTGAAACACGCTCGACTGGGCTACGGGGCGCAGCACGATGAGGTCTTGGTTGACGTGCGGCGGCTGCTCGAAGGCACCCACGAGCACCCGCGCCACATCGTCGGCCTGCAGCGGCTCGACATCGACGTAGGGCTTCGCCGCTGCTGCGGCGTCGCCGCGCAGCCTGTTGAGCGTGAACTCCTCGGTGTGCACGAGACCCGGGGCGAGCTCCATGACGCGGATCGGCTCGCCGGCCAGTTCAAGCCGCAGCACGTTCGTCACTGCGTGAGCCGCATACTTCGCCGCGTTGTACCCGCCACCGCCCGGGTAGGCGTCATGGCCGGCGGTCGAGGTGAGGTTGAGGATCGATGCGGATCCGCTGCGACGAGCACCGTCGCGCAGCACCGGCAGCAAGGCTGCGGTTACCGTTCTGAGACCGATGACGTTCACTTCGAACATGCGCCGCCAGTCGTCGTTCACGGCGTGCTCCACCGACTCGGTGCCGAGCGCACCGCCCGCGTTGTTCACCAGGCCCGTCGCACCGCCGGTCTCTGCGACCTCGGCGGCAAGGCGCGCCACCTGAGTTTCATCGGTGACGTCGCACACGATCGGGTGGGCTCCGGTCTCGGCGGCGAGCGCACGCAGCCGATCCTCTCGCCGCGCAACCGCGACAGTCTGCCAACCGAGCTCGGCGAAACGGCGCACCGTCGCCGCTCCGATCCCCGAACTTGCGCCCGTTACCACCACTCTCCGCAGCATCCTGCTCCCCCGCTCTTCCGCTCAGCGCCAATCCTATGGGCCAGCAGCACCGTCCCAGCCCCGCCTTCCCCCGTCCACCGGCTCGTCTATCATGAGGGCACCAGCCGCTTGCCCCACTTCAACGTCGAGACCGAGGCCGCCGTCATGTCGAACGTGAACCCCATCGCCGCCCCGGATGCAGCCACCTGGACGCAGCTCGCCGACCGTGCCGACATCGCCGCGCAACTCGACGCCCTCCCGGCATCCGCGCCGGACACCCCCTTCGCGCTCGCCGTGAAGGCGAACATCGCAGTGCGCGGCTTTCGCAGATCCGCCGCCTGCCCCGTGTTCGACACCGCAGCAGCACCCGCCGACGCCGCAATCGTCGCGCAGCTGCGCCGAGCAGGTGCCGTGGTCGTCGGCACCACGAACATGCACGAGCTCGCCTTCGGCGTCACCTCCCGCAACGCCGCATTCGGGGCCGTCGGGGTTCCCGGGCACCCGGGCCACTCCGCAGGAGGCTCATCGGGTGGCAGCGCCGCAGCCGTCGCGGGCGGCGCCGTCGAACTCGTCCTCGGCACCGACACCGGCGGGTCGGTTTCGATCCCGGCAGCCCACTGCGGGATCGTCGGGTTTCGCCCCAGCACCGGCCGCTGGTCGACCGACGGGATCCTCGGCCTGTCCACCACCCGTGACACCCCGGGTATCTTCTGCCGCACCGTGAGTGAGGCCGACCGCATCGACCGCATCGTGGTGAACGACACCCGCCCGGCCACCACCATCACCCGGCCCGCCCGCCTCGGCCTGCCAGAACAGCTGCGCGCGCAGCTGCACCCCGCAACCCGCGCTGCCTTCGACGCAGCCCTCACCAAACTCGACGAGCACTTCGAGCTCGTACCCATCGACTATGCCGAAGTGCTCCAACTGTGCGACGCCGCCGAAGCCCCGCTCGTGATGTGGGAGTCGCGTCGTCTCCTCGGCGACGCTGCCGCCCGCGCACTCGCACTCGACCCCGTCACCGCGTTCGAACGACTCGTCAACGGCGTCGCCAGCGATGATGTGCGTGCGATCCTGCAGGCCGAACTGCGCTCCCCCACCTCCCCAGAGGCCTACGCGCTGGCGCAAGCGCGCACCCTCGCCGCACGAGAAACGGCCACGCTGATCCACGATGCGATGCGCGTCGACGCACTGCTCTTCCCCAGCACACCGGCCCCCGCTCCTCCGCTCGACACAGGCGGCACCGTCACCCACTTCGGGCAGCAGGTTCCGCTGTTTCCGCTCTACACGCGCAACACCGCTCAGGGCACGATCCTGGGAGCCCCGATGGTCACCCTGCCCGCGCCCGTCACCGCGGGCGCGCTGCCCGTCGGTATCACCCTGCAGGGCCGCCGCTTCGACGACCGTCGCACGCTCGGGCTCGCGCACATCATCGAAGCGGCGCTCGCAGGGGCGTGAATCGGCGCAACGTTACGCGGCGTGTCGCACACCATTGCCGTTCCCAGGCGCGCTTCGTAGTCTCATGTGCATCGCCCATCCGAGCGAACCGTCGCCGTACACCCCCACGTACCGAACTCACCGAGGAGCATCCATGACCGAGCAGAACTGGTCCTTCGAAACCAAGCAGATCCACGCGGGTCAGCAGCCCGACGAGACCGGCGCACGCGCCGTGCCGATCCACCAGACCACCTCCTTCGTGTTCGCAGACACCGAACAGGCCGCGAACCGCTTCGCGCTCGCCGAGCTCGGCCCCATCTACACCCGCATCACCAACCCCACCCAGGCGGTTGCCGAAGAACGCATCGCCGCACTCGAAGGCGGCACCGCAGCACTGCTACTCGCAAGCGGCCAGGCAGCATCGACCTTCGCCGTGCTGAACATCGCCAACTCCGGCGACCACATCGTCTCGTCGAGCTCGATCTACGGCGGCACCTACAACCTCTTCAAGTACTCACTCGCGAAGCTCGGCATCGAGGTGACCTTCGTCGAGGATCAGGACGACCCCGCCGCCTGGCAGCGCGCCGTGCGCCCCAACACGAAGCTGTTCTTCGCCGAGTCCATCGCGAACCCGCGCTCGGCGATCCTCGACATCCGCGCCGTCGCCGACGTTGCGCACGAGAACGGCCTGCCGCTCATCATCGACAACACCGTCGCCAGCCCCTACCTGGTGCGCCCCTTCGAGCACGGCGCAGACATCGTGCTGCACTCGGCCACGAAGTTCCTCGGCGGCCACGGCACCACCCTCGGCGGGGTCATCGTCGACGGCGGCACCTTCCCGTGGTCGCAGCACGCCGACCGCTTTCCCGGCCTCACCGAACCTGACCCCTCCTACAACGGTGTCAGCTACACGGGTGCCGTGGGCGACGCGATCGCCTACATCATCAAGGCGCGCGTGCAGCTGCTGCGCGACCTGGGTGCGGCGATCGCCCCCAACAGTGCCTGGCTGCTGCTGCAGGGCATCGAAACGCTGTCGCTGCGCATCGAGCGCCACGTGCAGAACGCTCAGGACGTCGCAGAGTGGCTCGACAACCACGACGACGTCGCCACCGTCTCCTACTCGGGCCTGCCGTCGAGCCCCTGGTACGCGCTCGCCAACCGTTACGCACCGAAGGGCGTGGGCGCGGTGCTCTCCTTCGAACTGAAGGGCGGCGTCGATGCCGGCAAGGCCTTCGTCAACAGCCTCGAACTGTTCAGCCACGTCGCAAACATCGGCGACGTGCGCAGTCTGGTGATCCACCCCGCATCGACCACCCACTCGCAGCTCACCCCCGAGCAGCAGCTCACCGCCGGCGTCACCCCCGGTCTTGTGCGCCTCTCGGTGGGCCTCGAGAACATCGCCGACATCAAGGCCGATCTCGAGCAGGGCTTCGCCGCCGCTCGCCGCATCGTGGCCGAGTCGAACGCACGCGCGTAATCATCGCCGCACTGCAGGGGTTCGGGCTTCGGCCCGGGCCCCTGCAGCTTTTTCAGACCGCGCGTGAGGTCGCCACGACACCGGCACTCGCCGCGACGACGAGCAGGATCGCGAGCAGCTGTCTGGCATCGAGCTGCTGGTGCAGCACTGCAAACCCGGCGAGGGCTGCGACGGCCGGCCCGAGGCTCGACAGCACCCCGAACACCCGAGCCGACATCCGCTTGAGTGCGAGAAATTCGAGACCATAGGCGATCACGCTGGTCATGAGGGCGAGGATCGCGAAAGCCCCGAGCAGGCTTGGGTCGTGCCGCACGGCCGCCACGGCATCCGCAGTGCCGAAAGGCACCACCACGAGCGCAGCCACCACCACGGCGGCGACGAGACCATCGATTCCGCGCACCTTCGCGCTGGTGCGCGCGGATGCGATGATGTAGAGCGCCCAGAAGGCGGCCGCCATTGCAGCGAAGAGGGCACCCCGCAGCGTCACCGCCCCGCTCGTGTCGAAACCGAGCAGCAAGATGCCAACCACCGCGAGCACCACCCAGGCCGCGTCGACGGAGCGCCGGATGCTGGCTGCCGCCACGGCCAGCGGCCCCATGAGTTCAATGGTCACGGCGAGGCCGAGGGGGATCTCGGCGATGGCGAAGTAGATGCACACGTTCATACCTGCCATGCCGATCCCGAGCAGCGCCACCCCGAGCCAGGTGCGCCCGGTCCAGGTGCGCACCTTGGGGCGCACGATGGCGATAAGGATGAGGGCTGCGAGGCCGAGCCTCAGAGCGGCGGCGCCGAGTGGCCCCACCTGCGCGAACAGCGAGCCGACGAGTGCGTTGCCGAATTGCACGCTGAAGATGGCGGCAACGGCCAGCAGGCTCGAAGGTATGCGGAAGGGCTGGGCGGCGGTCACCCCAGCACCCTATCGGCGGGCACCCCCTTCTTCTCGGGCAGCCATCGCTATGGGATCTGCCGAGGATATGGCGTCAGGGCCGGAATCGGGCATATCTGCGGCGGATCCCATATCGACGGCAGGGCACCAGCGCCGTGATCACGTAACATTCGCCCGCGCCGACTCCGACCCGGGCAGAATGGTGACTTATGGACTGGCAGACCCCCGAGGACTCGTTCCCCACCGATTTCATCACCGACGCGCAGTTGCGGGCGTTGATGGGGCGGCCGCCGATCTCTGGCGGGTGGCGCGACGGTGACCCTGTTGGCGAGCGCAAGTTCGTGGGAATCGGCGCGCTCACCACGGAGGCCGGTGCGGAGATTCCGAATGTGCGGATCGCCTACGAGGTGTTCGGTGAGCTGAACGAGCGCCGTGACAACGCGATCCTCGTGTTCCACGCGCTCACCGGGGATAGCCACCTCGTGGGCCCTGCCGGACCCGGCCATCCGACGGACGGCTGGTGGAGTGAGATCGTTGGGCCTGGTCGCCCGCTCGACACGAGTCGCTACTGCATCATCGCACCGAATGTGCTGGGTGGCTGCCAGGGCTCGACGGGGCCGGCGAGCCTTGACCCTGACGGTCAGGAGTGGGGCGGGCGGTTCCCGTATCTCACGATCCGTGACCAGGTGGCGGCTGCTGCGCGCTTCGCCGATGAGATCGGTATCGAACGGTTTGCCGCGGTGATCGGCGGGTCGATGGGTGGGATGCACGCCCTGGAGTGGGGTATCGCGCATCAGCAGCGCACGGAGCGGCTGGCGGTGATCGCGGCTCCCCCGGTGACGACGGCGGATCAGATCGGCCTCAACCTGGTGCAGCTTGAGGCGATCCGCTCCGACCCGTTCTACCGGGGCGGTCACTACTATGACGCCCCTGATGGGGTGGGCCCGCATCACGGTCTTGCGACGGCCCGGCGGCTCGCGCTGCTGAACTATCGCAGTCACACCGAGCTGGATGATCGTTTTGGGCGGGCGTGGCAGTCGGCGGTGAGCCCGCTGGGTGGCGGTGGCCGCTTCGCCGTGGAGAGCTACCTCGATTTTCATGGCAACAAGTTCACGCGCCGCTTCGATGCAGGCAGTTATGTCACGCTGGTGCAGGCCATGAACTCGCACGATGTGGGGCGCGGGAGGGGCGGGGTGCGCGCGGCGCTGTCGACGCTCGACTTGCCCACGCTGGTGCTTGGGATCCCGAGCGATCGGCTCTTCACCGTCGAGGGGCAGGATGAGATCGCCCGCCATACCCCCGGCAGCCTCGACTGCGACCGGGCGACGCGCATCGACTCCCCATTCGGGCACGACGCTTTCCTCATCGAGTTCGAGCGGGTCGGTGAGCAGCTGCGCCGCCTGCTCGCGGTGTCAGGACCGAGGGACTGAGGATGAGCGGATCAGCGGATCACCCGCTCAGCTGATCTGCCGATCCGCCGATCCGCCGAGCCGCCGAGCCGCCGAGCCATCCTCGCCCTGTCAGCGCCCCTCGACCGCTTCGACTGCCTCGACCACGGCGGCGAGTGCGGCGCAGGTCTCGCGGTCTTTCGCTTCGTCGTCGGCGGTGTTCCAGGCGCTGGTCTTCACGATGACGGTCTCGCTGTCGGGGTCGACCCAGAGGTATTGGCCGTGTACGCCGAGGCCGGTGAAGGCGCGCCTTTCGCCGCCGAGCGTCCACCACTGGTTGGAGTAGCCGTAGTGGGCGTAGCCGCCGCCGACGAGTGCGCCGGGCTGCAGCTGCGGCAGATCGGAGCCGCGGCTGCGCGCGACCCACGCTTCGGGCACGAGTTGCACGTCGCCGACGCGGCCTCCGGCTGCCATGATCGCGCCCACGCGTGCAACGTCGCGCAGAGTGGCGTTGAGCGATCCGCCGCCGAGGGCGGTGCGGGGGTGTCCGCGGGTGAGGAAGTAGAAGGCGTCGCTTTCGGCGCCCATGGGCCGCCAGAGCTGCTGCTGGGCGTAGGCGGCGATGCTGCGGCCTGTGGCGGCTTCGAGCACCCAACCGAGGACGTGAGTGTCGATAGTGGAGTAGTTGAAGGCGGTGCCTGCTGGGGTGACGCGCGGGGTGGATCGGATGACGTCGAGCACGGATCCGCCTGTGGTGACGGCGGTTTCGAAGCGGCGGATGGGTGCGTCGGGGATGGTCCAGTCTTCGACTCCACCGACGCCGCTGCGCATGTCGAGCAGTTGGGCGACGGTGACGCCCTCGTAGGCGGTGCCTGCGAGTTGGGGCAGGAGGTCTGCGACGTGCTGTTCGGTGGAGGCGAGTTCACCGCGTTCGAGGGCGATGCCGAGCAGCATCGAGGTCACTGATTTGGTGAGGGAGAACAGCTGGAAGCGGGCGCTCGGCGAGGCGAAGGCGCCGGGGTAGCTTTCGTGCAGGAGGATGCCGCGGTGCAGCACGAGAAATCCTGTGGTGTGGGTGCGGCGGTGCAGCTGTTCGAGGCTGTATTCGCGGCCGTCGAAGGTGTAGGTGATGTGAGCGAGGGCTTGTGGGGTGGCGGGCAGCGCTCGGCTGCAGGCGGGTCGGCGCACCTCTTCGATGGGCATCACGCGGTGCATGTGGGTAAAGGTCCACTCGTTGATCGGCCGCCGGGTGGCGATCTCGCCCTGGTGGCGCCAGAGCCATGCGCCCCCGGCGATGGCTGCGGCGGCGGTTACGGACGCCGCCAGCACCTGCGATGCGCGCATGGATCCTCCTGGGTGGTCGCGGTTTCCGAAGAATATGGGAGGGGCGGATCGGGCCACGGCTGATCCTGGGTGCCCTCCCACCACCCTCTCACTTTGGCGGCGTAGTCTCACCGGGTATTGAACGTTCGCGAGAGGAGCCGGGCCATCGTGACTGCTGTGTCGTCGCGCCGTTCTGTGCGCACTTTCCGCGCGGTCGCAACGGTGTCTGCGGCGCTGCCGCTGTGTTTGACGGCTTGCGCTCCGGTATCGTCGGTGGCGCATCAGGTGGCCGAGTTGCGTGCGGCGACGGGCTCAGATCTGCTCGAGGTATCAACCGAGCAGGTGTACGACGCTGTTGAGACGCACCTGCTCACCGATGCGGGCGGCGGTCGCTTGTCGGCGTTGATCGGTGACTCCCTCTCGACGAGCGGCTACATCGTGCTCTTCGATGGGGTGATCACGGAGGCAAAGCTGCGGATGCACGCGGCGGGCTTGCCTGATGCGGCGTTCGAACTGACTGAGCCGACTGCGTTGCGGCGCGATATGAGCGAGAACGCCACAGTCAGCGCTGTGGGCACGCTTTCGGCCGGGGGCGTGGTGCGGCCGCATACGACGCTGCGGGTGACGCCCACGGCACTCACCGAAGACACTGTCGAGTTCGATGTGCGGTTGAGCGTGCCCGATAATCCCTTGTTTGCCCAAGACTCAGCATTCGCTGACGAGCTTGCGGCGCATGTGGTGTTCGCCGCGCACTGACACCGGCGCACACAGCGTGCGGTGACCGGGAGATCCGCGATCCGCCCCTCTCATGAGGCTTGCGGATCGCGGATCGCCGTTCAGTCGAAACGCCTGCGCCGTGTGGCGTCGTGAACTTCACCCACCAGCTCTTCGATGACATCTTCGAGGAAGACCACGCCGAGGTCTGCGCCGTCGCCGTCGTAGATGCGGGCGAGATGGATGCCACGGGCCTGCATGCGTGCCAGCACATCTTCCAGCTCGGTGCCGGCGTGGATCGACATCATTGCGCGGATGCGCTTGCCCGGAATGGGCTGAGCGATGCGGTCTTCGCCGAGCCGCACCAGATCCTTGATGTGCACGTAACCGTCGAGCCCTCCGGCGGGGTCCGCGATCGGGTAGCGCGAGAAGCCGTGGCGTGCAACCGCGGCGTCGACATCGAGCGGGGTCGCCCCTGCAGGGAGCACCACGAGCCTGTCGAGCGGTACGAGCAGATCTTCTGCACGTTTCTCGGTGAACTCGAACGCCGCGGTGAGCGTGCCGCTGCGGTCTTCGAGGAGGCCTTCGCGAGTCGATTGGTTGACGATGCTCGCGACTTCTTCGAGGGTGTAGGTGCTGGTGGTTTCAGACTTCGGTTCGACGCCGAAGAGCCTGAGGGTGCCGTTCGCGACCGCGTTGAGCGCGGCGATGATGTGCTTGAGCACCCGGGACACGGCGACGAGCGGTGGCGCGAGCAGCAGCACCGCCTGGTCTGGCATGGAAAAAGCTGCGTTCTTGGGCACCATCTCACCGAGCACGACGTGCAAGTACGACACAAGCAGCAGCGTGATCACGAAGGCGGCGATAGACACAGCTTCGGGGCTGAGCCCGGTCCAGGCGAGCGGCCCCTCGAGCAGGTGGTGGATCGCAGGCTCAGAGACGTTCAGGATCAGCAGCGAGCACACCGTGATGCCGAGCTGGCTGGTGGCGAGCATGAGCGTGGCATGCTCCATCGCGTAGAGCGCGGTCTTCGCGCGCTTCGATCCGGCTTCGGCCCGCGGTTCGATCTGTGAGCGGCGCGCCGAAATAACGGCGAACTCAGCGCCGACGAAAAAGGCGTTGGCGGCGAGCAGCACGACCAGCCAGACGATTCCCATCCAGTCGCTCATGGGCGCTCCTCCCGTGCTTCGCGGGCCTCAGTGGCTTCGCCGGCTCCGTCGGCTTCGTCTGCGGGTATGGGCGGGCTCGTGTAGCGCAGGCGCGAAATGCGTCGCCCGTCCATGCGCTCGACGCGCAGAGTGCCGCCATCAGGCAGCGCCACTTCGTCGCCCGGGTCGGGGATACGGCCCAGTTCGCGCAGTACGTAGCCAGCGACGGTGTCGTAGGCGTCGTCGTCTGGCACGTCGATGCCGGTCTGGTCGCGCACCTCGTCGGGGCGCAGATCGGCGGGGAACGTCATTTGCTCGGCGGTGCCGACGACGCCTGCGGCTGCGCGGTCGTGCTCGTCTGCGACTTCGCCGACGATCTCCTCGACGAGGTCTTCGAGGGTCACGATGCCGGCGGTGCCGCCGTATTCGTCGACCACGATGCCCAGCTGGAAGCCAGACGAGCGCAGCGCTTCGAGCAGGTGGTCGAGGTGCATGGTCTCCGGCACGCGCACCACATCTTCGGCGAGTGCCGCGACGGGCACCTCGCCGCGCTTGTTGCGGGGCACGGCGACGGCCTGCTTCACGTGCACAACCCCCACTACGTCGTCGCGATCCTCATCAATGACGGGAAAACGCGAGAAGCCGGTGCGGCCGGAAAGTTCGAGCACGGCCTGCGCGGGTTCGAGACGCTGGAGGCTTTCGATGCGCAGTCGCGGCGTCATCACATCTGCGGCGGTGAGCTCTGAGAATCGCAGGGTGCGGTCGAGCAGGGTGGCGGTGTCGGCTTCAAGCAGGCCGGCGCTCGCCGAGTGGCGCACGAGCGAGGAGAGCTCTTCAGCGGATCGCGCGCCCGACAGCTCTTCCTTGGGTTCGATACCGATGGCGCGCAAGATGCCGTTCGCACTGCCGTTGAGCACAACGATGGCGGGCTTGAACGTGGTCGTGAACGCCGCCTGCGCCGGCATCACCACGCGTGCTGTGGCGAGCGGCTTGGCGAGCGCGAAGTTCTTCGGCACGAGTTCGCCGACGATCATCGAGAACACCGTCGCCAGCGCCACCGCGAGGGGGGCACTGATAGCGCGTCGCAGGCCTTCAGGCACGCCGAGTGCTGCGAGCGGCATATCGAGGAAGCTGCTGATCGATGGTTCGAGCGTGTATCCGGCGAGCAGCGTGGTGAGGGTGATGCCGAGCTGCGCACTCGAGAGGTGCGTCGAGGTGCGCGTCAACCCGCGAATCACACGGTCGAGCCCGCGCTGGCCTGCAGCACGGCGGCGTTCGAGATCGTGGCGATCGAGGGCGACGAGGGAGAATTCCGCGGCGACGAAAATGCCGGTGCCTGCGGTGAGGAGAATGCCGATCAGGAGCAGGAGCCAGTCGTTCACTGGCGGCTCCTCGGCGATGCGGAGGGCCGCGCGTCAGCGCGGCAGGTACTCGGGGGGTCCGAAGGTCTTCGAGAGTCTGCGTCCATAGCCCTCCCGATCCTAGCAGTCGGGAGTGGGGGTTGTTCCTGAGAGTCATTGCCCATCGGGTCTGCGAAAGGCGTAGGCTTGTCTATTGGATACCGGCTACGGAGCCGGTCCGGGCCACGAGTTGCCACTTACCACATCTACGAAGGGAAGTCGCTTTGGCGGAGCGCACGGAGACCACCGGTCAGGTTGGTCCCGCAGGAGATTTCGGTGCGAACGAGTGGCTCGTCGATGAGCTCTGGAAGCAGTACCAGCTCGACAAGAACTCAGTAGATCGATCGTGGTGGCCCGTGCTCGAGCAGTACGGGCAGTCCTCCGGAGCCCCGGCCGCATCGACGGCCGCCGTGCCCAAGCCGAAGGCCACCGCGCAGCCCGCTGTCGTTTCGCCTGCCGCCCCTGCGACAGGGTCGGTTCCCACTTCCACGCAGCCTGCGCGCACCACCAACGCGGCTCCCCGCGAGACCCCGATCCCCGCCGATGCGCCGCGCACCGCTGCCCGTTCAGAAGCCACCGAGGTGCAGCAGGAAGACACCGTCACTCCGCTGCGCGGTATGGCCCGCACGCTCTCCAAGAACATGGATCAGAGCCTCACCGTGCCCACCGCCACGAGCGTGCGCACCATCCCGGCGAAGCTGCTGATCGACAACCGCATCGTCATCAACAACCACCTGCGGCGCAGCCGCGGCGGCAAGGTCTCGTTCACGCACCTCATCGGGTGGGCGCTGATCCAGTCGCTGAAGGAGTTCCCCAGCCAGAACGTGGCCTACGCCGAGATCGACGGCAAGCCATCACTCGTTGCACCGGCACACATCGGCCTCGGCATCGCCATCGATGTGCCCAAGCCCGACGGCACCCGTTCGCTGCTGGTGCCGAGCATCAAGCGCGCAGAAACCCTCGACTTCAACGAGTACCTGGCAGCCTACGAAGACCTCGTGAAGCGCGCCCGCAACAACAAGCTGGGTGCCGCAGACTTCCAGGGCACCACGATTTCGCTCACCAACCCGGGCGGCATCGGCACCGTGCACTCGGTGCCACGCCTCATGAGCGGGCAGGGCTCCATCATCGGCGCCGGCGCGCTCGAATACCCGGCCGAGTTCCAGGGCGCATCCGAAGAGGTGCTTGTGCGCCTGGGCATCTCGAAGACGATCACGCTCACCAGCACCTACGACCACCGCGTTATCCAGGGCGCCGGTTCCGGCGAGTTCTTGAAGCTCGTCCACGAGCGCCTCACGGGCGGCCACCGCTTCTACGAGCAGATCTTCGCGGCCCTGCGCATCCCCTACAAGCCCGTGCAGTGGGCCACAGACATCCACGTCGATGTTTCGGGTGCGGTCGACAAGACGGCCCGCGTGCAAGAACTCATCAACTCCTTCCGTGTGCGCGGTCATCTCATGGCCGACATCGATCCGCTCGAATACGTGCAGCGCACCCACCCCGACCTTGAGATCGAGAATCACGGCCTCACCTTCTGGGATCTCGACCGCGAGTTCGTCACGGGCGGCATCGGTGGCAAGCGCACCATGAAGCTGCGCGACATTCTCGGCGTGCTGCGCGACTCCTACTGCCGCAAGATCGGCATCGAGTACATGCACATCCAAGACCCTGAGCAGCGGCTGTGGCTGCGCGAGCAGCTTGAGGTGCCCTACGCGAAGCCCAGCCGCGACGAGCAGATGCGCATCCTCGAAAAGCTCAACGAGGCCGAAGCCTTCGAGACCTTCTTGCAGACGAAGTACGTAGGTCAGAAGCGCTTCAGCCTTGAGGGCGGCGAGTCCGTGATCCCGCTGCTCGATGCGATGCTCATCGACGCCGCTGAAGACGGCGTCGACAGCGTAGATATCGGTATGGCGCACCGCGGTCGCCTCAACGTGCTGTCGAATATCGCGGGCAAGACCTACGGCCAGATCTTCCGCGAGTTCGAGGGTGCTCAGTCGCAGAAGGCCGGCTCGGGCGATGTGAAGTACCACCTGGGCACCTCGGGCGTCTTCACCGCCCCGAACAGCACACAGGTGCCGGTGCACCTTGCCGCGAACCCGTCACACCTCGAAACCGTCGACGGTGTACTCGAGGGCATCGTGCGCGCGAAGCAAGATCTGAAGCCCATCGGCTCCTTCACCACGCTGCCCGTGCTCGTGCACGGCGATGCGGCGATGGCGGGCCAGGGCGTCGTCTACGAGACGCTGCAGATGTCGCAGCTGCGTGCGTACCGCACGGGCGGCACGATCCACATCATCATCAACAATCAGGTGGGCTTCACCACGCTGCCGCTCGATTCGCGCTCGGGTGTGTATTCGTCCGAGATCGGCAAGGTCGTGCAGGCCCCGATCTTCCACGTGAACGGCGACGACCCAGAATCGGTGGTGCGGGTCGCGAAGCTGGCCTACGAGTTCCGCCAGCGCTTCCACATCGACGTCATCATCGACCTCGTCTGCTACCGCCGCCGCGGTCACAACGAGGGCGACGATCCCTCGATGACGCAGCCGCTCATGACCGACCTCATCGAGGCGAAGCGATCCACCCGCCGTCTCTACACGAGCGCTCTGGTGGGCCGCGGTGATATCACCGAGGAAGAGTACGAGAAGGCCAAGCAAGACTTCCAGGATCGCCTCGAGGTCGCCTTCCAGGAGACGCACGCCGCGCAGACCGGGTCGATTCCGATCGTGGGCTCCGGCGGCATCGGTGAAGTCGCCGAGGTGGGCGGCCCCGGGCCGGCACCGCTGGAGACCGCGGTGGATCGCGCCGTGATCGAGCGCATCGGTGACGCCTTCGGCAACAAGCCCGAGGGCTTCACGGTGCATCAGAAGCTGCAGCAGCTGCTCAACAAGCGGGTCGAGATGAGCCGTGAGGGCGGGATCGACTGGGGCTTCGGCGAGCTGCTGGCGCTCGGTTCGCTGCTGATGGAGGGCACCGCGGTGCGCTTCGTAGGCCAGGATGCCCGCCGCGGCACCTTCGCGCAGCGGCACGCGGTGTTCCACGACCGGGCCAACGGCCAGGAGTGGATCCCGCTGCTCAACCTCTCCGACGATCAGGCTCGGTTCTGGATCTACGACTCGCTGCTCTCCGAGTACGCGGCGCTCGCCTTCGAGTACGGCTACTCGCTGCAGCGGGAAGACGCGCTCGTGCTGTGGGAGGCCCAGTTCGGTGACTTCGCCAACACGGCGCAGGCGGTGATCGACGAATACATCGCCGCGGCCGAGCAGAAGTGGGGTCAGCGCTCCTCGGTGGTCATGCTGCTCCCCCACGGCTACGAGGGTCAGGGGCCGGATCACTCCTCGGCGCGCATCGAGCGATACCTGCAGCTCTGCGCCGAAGACAACATGATCGTCGCCCGCCCCTCGACGCCGGCGAACTACTTCCACCTGTTGCGGCGTCAGGCCTACGCGCGTCCCCGCAAGCCGCTCATCGTATTCACGCCGAAGCAGATGCTGCGCCTGCGCGGCGCGGCCTCCGCCGTCGAAGATTTCACCACCGGCACCTTCCAGCCCGTGCTCGACGATCCCACGATCGAGAACCACGCGGCGGTGGAGCGGGTGGTGCTCGTCTCGGGCAAGGTCTACTACGATCTGCGCGCCGCGCTCGAGAAGCGACCCGACCCGCGGGTGGCGCTGGTGCGGGTGGAGCAGTTCTACCCGGTGCCGAACGTACAGCTGGGCCGCGTGCTCACCCAGTACCCCGGCGCTGAGCTGGTGTGGGTGCAGGATGAGCCCGAGAACCAGGGCGCGTGGCCGTTCATCTCGCTTGAGCTCTCGAAGCATCTGGCGAACGATCGTATCCGCGTGGTCTCCCGCCCCGCTTCTGCGGCCCCGTCGACGGGTTCGGCGAAGGTGCACGCAGTCGAGCAGGAGCGCCTCATCGCGCGCGCGCTCCGCTTCGACGACGAATCCTGATCGGGGGCACGGGTGCAGAAACCCCCGCTGGGGCAAACCCCTCAGCACGGCGAGAGCGATCCCGGCGGCCCGAGTGTCGGCGGGATCGCCCAGCGGATCGCTGCGGCGATCTCTATGGGCGTGCTCACCGTAGGCGAGCGCCTGCCCGTCGAGGCTGAGCTCGCCACGCAGTTCGGGGTTGCGGTCGCGACGCTGCGGAAGGCGCTCGCCGAACTGCGCGCGCACGGCATTGTCGAGACCCGACGGGGCCGCAACGGCGGCACCTTTGTGGTGCAGGCACCGTTTCCGTCACCGCAGGAGCTGCGGTCGTCGTTGGCGCGCACGAGTCTGGTGGCGTTGCGCGACTTCTTCGATGAGCACGCGGCGATCTCCGGGATGGCGGCGCGTCTGGCTGCTGAGCGCACGCAGCCGGGGATGCGAACGAGGCTCGCGGAGTTCGCATTCGAGGCTCGGGAGGGGCGCAACGGTCGTGAGCGTTCACTGGCCGACAGCCGTTTCCACTTCGAGATCGCGGTGCTCAGCCATTCGCGCCGGCTGCTGTCGGGTGAGCAGCGGCTGCACTCGGAGCTGGCTCCGTTCTTGTGGTGCGATGCGATCTGCCGCGCTTCGGTGCAGCAGGCTTTCGCGGAGCATCTCGCGATCGCGATGGCGATCGAGCAGCAGCAGGCCGATGAGGCCGAACGGCTCGCCGTGGAGCACGTCAGGGGAAACATGCAGCTCATCGTTGATGGCAAGCTGGCGCTCGACGCTTCGGAGGAGCTGTCGTGACCGCGGCGGAGCTTTCGGCGGCGATCGCCGGGGTTGACGGCTGGTTGCATGACCGCTTCGCCCACCTTGAGAAGCTGTCGCATGATTTTACGGCGCTGCTGACGCTCGATGAGGCGGGCCGGCTCGATCTGGGTGAGACGGTGCGGCGTCGGCTGCGTGGGCTTGCCGTGCGTTATCTCGCCGACAATGCTGTTGTCGATGGCTGCGGGCTGATTTTTGCGCGTTCGGTGCTGAGCTTCGAGCGTGGTCATCTGGAGTGGTGGGTGCGCGAGGATGAGACGCGCTTTGCCCGTTACTCGTTCGGTGTGGTGCCCGGTGCCGACCGCTACTACGACTACGAACACCATGAGTGGTTTATCAGGGCGTTCCACGAGGGCACCCCGGCGCTGGTGGGGCCCTATATCGACTATCTGGGTGTTGAGGCCTACGTGCTGACGCTGACGGTGCCGGCAAGTGTTGGCGGCGTGCGGGTGGGCGCGATCGGCAATGACATTCAGGTGGCTGATCTTGAGACCGAGCTGCTGCCGCTGTTGCAGCGCAGCGGCACCGAGATGGCGCTTGTGGGCCGTCACGGCAATGTGCTGGTGGGCAACTCGTCGCGGCTGCTCTCTGGGGTGTTTGTGCCTGAGACGGGCGGTGGCTTCGATGGCTTGACCCGCAAGCGGATCGGCCCCGAGGGTGCCGACGTGCACCTGATCTACCGCGCCGAGGCCTAGAACTCGCGCGTCGAGCCGGCCTCTCCATTTCGTGCCTCACCGAGTCGGCTCAAATGTATCGAGCCGGCCTGCTATTCGCGTGAATTGCAGGCCGGCTCGGCACAAAGGGACCGACTCAACGGGAGCGCGTGGGCCGGGGCGCGGCGCGGGGGGGGCGGCGCGGGGGGCGGCGCGGGGGGCGGCGCGGGGGGGCGGATCAGGCGCTGCGCTGGGCGAGCTCGGCGAAGCGATCGGCGATCGGCAGCCAGACGGCGCCGAGCCGGGGTTCGGCCGCGCGCACGTCGCCCACAAGCACGGCCTCCTCGAGGCCGAGGTCGTCGATGCTCTGACGATCCTCGTCCACCCAGTCCTGCGCGGTGCCTCCGAGCGCCTCGGGATGAAACTGCACTCCCCACGCCGCAGCTCCGATGCGGAACGCCTGATTGCGGCAGGCGGGGCTCGACGCGAGCAGCTGGGCGCCTTCTGGGAGGCTGTCGGCTTCAAGCCAGTGCCACTGCACGGCCGGCACCGAGGTGCCTGCGAGGTCTCCGAAGAGCGGATCGCCGGCAGCCGAAGCGGCGAAGCCGACATCGAGCAGCCCCACTTCTGGGCCCGCCGGCATGGTGCGCACGTGGCCGCCGGTGGCGGTGGCGAGCAGCTGCGCGCCGAGGCAGATGCCGAGGGTCGGCACTCCCTGTTCGACGCCGTCTCGCAGCAGTTTGCGGGTGGCAGGCAGCCAGGGTGCCTGCTCGTCTTCGGTGGGGCCCATGGCCCCACCGAGCACGATCAGCGCGTCATAGCCGTCGAGCGTTTCGGGCACGGGGGCGCCGGCGTCGGGCCCCACGGTCTCGAGGTTCAAGCCGTGTTCGATGAGCCGATCCGATAGCTGTCCCAGCCCCGCGTTCTGCTGATGTTCGATCACCAGCACTCGTGCACTGCGCATTCCGTTTCCCTTCTGTTCTCAACCGCCTGCTTCTGATCCGCCGCCACCTGCCGAGCGAGATCTCCGCTCCGCAGCACGCGGCACCGCGACCCCGGGGCGGGCGACCCGGCTGCCGGTGCCGCCGTCATGCGTCTCGCCCCATTCTCGCCCGTGCCTCCTCGATGAGCCAGGCGAAGAGCGCGTGCTGGCGCTCGTCCGCCGCGGCGTTGTCCTCCGGGTGCCACTGCACGGCGATGAGCGGCGCGTCGGGGTGCTCAATTGCTTCGACCACGCCGTCGGGTGCGCGCCCGGTGACGCGCAGCCCCTCCCCGACGCGGTCGATCGCCTGGTGGTGGTACGACGACACGGGCAGGCTTGAGGCGCCGATCGCTGCGGCGAGCGCTGAGTCTGCTTCGAGTTCGACGTCGTGCACTGAGTTGCGGTGGGGGCTGTCGGCTTCAACGTCTTGCACGAGCGTGCCGCCGTATTCGATGTTCAGCAGTTGGAAGCCACGGCAGATCGCGAGCACGGGCACCCCGATCCGGATCGCCGCGGCCAGCATGCCGGCTTCGAAGTCGTCCTGCTCGGCGAAGTCGGCGGGCGAGACGGCGGCGACGGGCTCCTGCCCGTAACGGCGCGGGTCGATGTCCGATCCGCCCGGCACGAGCAGCGCATCGAGGCCGCGCAGCCGTTCCTCCGGCGGCAGCGCGCTTTCGGCGAACAGGGTGAGCGGTTCGCCGCCCGCCCGGATCACGGAACGCAGCACCGCCGCGGCGACCGCGCTGCCGTCGAAGCGCAGGCCGTGGATCTGGTTCGACCACATCCCCGTCACGCCGATGCGCGGCATCCGATCGCCGCGGAGGGCCGCCATTACGCCTCGCCTACTAGCGGAAAGTCGAGCAGCGGCATCCACTTGCGCCAGACCGCTTCGAGCGAGCCGTCGGCGATGACATCCTCGATGGCGCGGTCGATCTCCTGGCGCAGCGCGTCGTTGCCGGGTGCGACGCCGATCCCCCAGCGATTGCCGGTCTGCACGGTGAAGGCCTCGACGAAGTCGGGGTCTTCTTGGCCGAGCGGGATCATCACGACGTCGTCGTCGACGAAGCCGTCGATCTCGCCTGATCGTGTGGCCTCGATCATGTCGCTGAAGACGTCGTCGCTCGCGCCGAAGCTGACGAGTTCGACGCCGGGGAAGGTCTCGGCGAGCTTCATGTTGGTGGAGCCTGCGATCGCACCGATCTTGTAGCCTGCCAGCTGCTCAGGTGAGCGGGCGGGATCGTCGGCGCGCACGATGAGGGTTTCATTGAACACGGCGTAGGGCTTGGTGAAGTCGACCTGCGCTGCGCGTTCGGGGGTGATGCCTTGGCCGCACCAGACGGCGTCGGCGTCGCCGCGGCGCACTGCGGGAATCATCTCTTCCCAGGGCACCATCACCCATTCGATGTCGGCAGATCCTCCGGCGAGCCGCGACATGACGAGGGCGGCCGCTTCGGGTTCGTAGCCGCCTCGGGTGCGGCCGTCGGTGCTCTTGGAGAAGAGCGGCAGCGCCTCTGAGTCGATGCAGGCGAGCTTGATGGTTCGGTTGTCGGTGGTCACGGAATTGCCTCCCAGTACTGATCGAATTCCCACTGCGTGATGATGCCGCAGTAGCGCGCCCATTCGTCGCGCTTGAGCTGCAAGAAGATGCGGGTGAGCTCTTCGGGCATGGCGCCCATGAGGTACTCGTCGGCCTCGAACGATTCGATGGCCATGCCGAGGGTGTTCGGCACTGCGCCGCCCTGCGCGGCTTCGCTGAGCTGGCCCGGGTCGCCCGGGTCAATCTGCGCTTCGAGACCGTGCTCGATGGCGGCGAGCAGGTAGAGGTGCGACAGGTAGGGGTTCACGCTCGCATCGGGCAGGCGGTACTCCATGCGACCGTTCGCGGAGATGCGGATCGCGACGCCGCGCGTGTCAAGACCCCAGTCGGCCCCTGAGGGTGCGAACTGGCCCGCATCCCAGTAGCGCTTGTAGGAGTTGACCGTGGAGGCCATCACGAGCATCGAGCCGGGCGTGTGCAGCAGCAGGCCGCCGATCGCGTGGCGCGCAGTCTGCGTGGCGTGCAGTTCGACGCGGCCGTCTTCGATGACATTCTCTGCGGGGCCGTCTTCCGAGACGCGCCACAGGCTGAGGTTGTGGTGGCAGCCATTGCCCATCTTGCCGTTGTAGGGCTTGGCCATGAAGCTCGCTTCGAGGCCGAGTTCGCGTGCCACCTGCTTGCAGATCTGGCGGTAGGTGGTCATGCGCTCGGCGGTGAGGTCGGCGCGGTCGTAGTCCCAGTTGAGTTCGATCTGGCCGTCGTCTTCGTAGTCGCCCTGGATCATGGTGAAGTCGAGCGCCTGGCCGTAGCTGATGACCTTCTTGTAGACGGGGCGCATCTTCTCGAGGTTCTCGACCTGATAGGCGGGGCTCTGATCCTGCTTGCTGATGGGTTCGATACCGGGGCCGATCCAGGTCATCTCGGGTTCGAGGCCGCTGCGCAGTTCGAGGCCGGTGCGCTCGGTGAAGCCGCGGTGCGCGGCCTTGAAGAGGGCACGGGTGTCGAGCGCGACGAGCCGGCCGCCGCCTTCGCCGAGGTGGGGCGGATCGTAGGCGGTGCAGAAGATGCGGCCGACCTCGGTATCCCAGGGCAGCACCTGGAAGGTCTCGGGTTCGGGGAGGCCCCAGAACTCGTGTGCATCGACGCCGCCGCCGATCAGTTCGCCCTCGCGGCTGGTCTGCAGATCGGTGAGGGCGGTGCGGTGGAAAGCGATGCCCTTCTTCAGCATGCGCTCGTAGAGTTCAGCGGGCACCACCTTGGCAACGGTGCGGCTGCCAAGGGTGGGCAGCATGTAGTAGATGTATTTGACGCCGGACTCGCGGATGCGGTCGCCGAGCGCCTGCACGGTCTCGGGTCGCAGGTTCGCCGCCTGGTGCCGCGAGAATGCGGTGTCGTCGGCGAGGATCTCCCGCAGGGCGGCGCCGAAGCGCCCTCCTGTTGTGAGGTCGGACATGTGGTTCCTTTCGTCTTTGGAAGGTCTGTCTGGTGCGGATCGGGTGCCCCGGCCGCGTTCATGGGTGCGGATCAGGTGTCCCGGCCGCGTTCATGAGTGCGGATCAGGTGTCCCGGCCGCGATGCGGGCGTTGCCGCTGCGGGGCGCGCGGTGTCAGCGCACGGTGAAGGTGATCGGCAGGCGCACGGGGCCGTGGTTGCCGGAGTCGGGCAGCCACTCGTCGCCGCCGGGGCAGGAGATGTCGGTGAAGGCCTGGGCGAGCAGCGGCAGGGCGACGCTCATGTCGGCGCGGGCGATGTAGTGGCCGAGGCAGTGGTGCACACCGCCACCGAAGGTGTGGTGCTGCTTGCGGCGTTCGGATCCGGGCTCGCTGCCGGCGTTGAGGTCGATGTCGGGGTCGGGGAAGGCCTCGGGATCGGTGCCGCTCGACATGGTGAAGAGGTGCACCGTGGTGCCCTTTTCGATTTCGAGGCCGTGGAACTCGAAGTCTTCGTTGGCTTCGCGGGTGACCCAGCGGGTGGTGGGGTTGACGCGCAGGCCCTCTTCGAGGGCGGGCTTGGCGTACTTCGCGGGATCCTGGGCGAGCAGTTCCCACTGCTCGGGGTTGCGCATAAAGGTCTGCAGCAGCAGGCCGATCTGGTTGCGCGTGGTGTCCATGCCGCCGAACAGCATGAGCACGAGGGCGTTGCGCAGTTCGGCGTCGCTGAGCTTGTCGTCGGCCTGCGAGAACTGCACGAGGCGCGAGACGACGTCATCGCCGGGCTGTTCGCGTCGTTCGTCGATGAGCCGGCCCACGAAGTCGTAGAGTTCCTGTACGGCCTCGTCGACGCGGTCGATGTCTTCTTTGATGGTCACGCTGAGCGCGTAGCCGACGGTGTTGGCGCGTGAGGCGATGAAGGGCCAGTGGTCGTGGTCGAGGCCCATCATGGCGCAGAGTGCACGGGTGGCGAAGGGCTCGGAGAAGTCGGCGACGAATTCGACCTGCTCGCCGCGGGCGTGCTTCTGCTTCATGCCGTCGATGAGCTCGTTCGCAATCTCAGCGAACTCGGGTTCGAGCTTGCGCGCGACGCTGGGCGAGAAGGCGGGGTTGAGCAGGCGGCGGATGCGGTGGTGCTCTTCTCCTTCGAGCACGAGCAGGTTCTTCGCCCACCACTCGTAGAAGATGCCGGAGTGCACGCCGTGGTGGTCGGGCCACTTCGCGCTGCCCTGGTTGAGGCTCGGGTGCTTCAGCAGCTCGGTGACCTCCTTGTAGCGCAGCACACCGTAGCCGTAGTTGGTCTTCGCGTACCAACTGCGTTCGCGGGCGTCTCGCACCGCTTCCGAGTTCATGGCGAACTCGGGCGAGGCGATGTCGAGATACGGGACGTCAGCCTGGATCGTCTCTCCGGTCATCCGTACTCCTTTGTCGAATTCTGATCCGCTCAGTTTCACGAGCGGCCGGTGGTAAATAAGTTATCTGTGAATGTTTTATTCCGCAAGCCCGTCAGGGGAATCTGTGGGCCAATTGGGGAATATCAGGAAAAATCATTCACTCAACACATCTTTAGCGCTACACTGATGACATCGACCGGATTGCAACGAAGCACCGGATCGTGGCACTGTGCCAAAACTCCCCCTGCCGCACCGCACCGCAAAGGAGCTGCGATGTCGTCATCCACGACCCCGAAGATCGCCGTGATCGGCAGCGGCCCCGCGGGCTGCTATCTCGCTCAGTCACTGCTGCGCGCCGTGCCGGGCTGCGAACTCACCATCTTCGACCGCCTCGCGTCGCCCTTCGGGCTGGTGCGCTACGGCGTCGCCGCCGATCACCAGCACACCAAGGCCATCACGCGGCAGTTCGACAGGCTCTTTCAACACGAGGCGGTGCGCTTCGCCGGCGGCATCGAGGTAGGTCGCGACGTCTCCCTCGCGCAGCTGCGCGAACTGTTCGACGCGGTCGTGATCGCGACCGGCCTCACCGCCGACCGCGAGCTCGGCATCCCGGGGGCCGAGCTGCCGGGCGTCATCGGCGCGGGTGCCATCACGCGCACCCTCAACGCCCATCCCGATGCGGCCGCGCCGCTGCCCGCGCTGGGCTCCGATGTGGTGATCATCGGCGGCGGCAACGTGGCGCTCGATGTGCTGCGCTTCCTGGTGAAGGATCGCGCCGCCTACGAGGGCAGCGACGTCGCAGATGAGGCGCTTGACGCCTACCTTGCAGCCCCCGCCGAGCGCGTCACCCTTGTCAGCCGCTCCGCAGCCCCTGATTCGAAGGGCGACCCGCAGATGCTGAAAGAACTCGCGGCACTCCCCCGCGCCGTCTACTCTTCACCCGATCCCATCGAGGCAGGCAATGCCGGCGAGGCGCTCGACAGAGCTGCGGCTGGGCGCGTTGCCGCGATCCGCGAAATGATTGCAGCGGATCGCCCCCGCAGCACCGGGCCCGAAGTGACGCTGCGTTTCGGCTTGACCCCGCTGCGGGTGCTCGGCGAGCACCGAGTCGAGGGCGTCGAGTTCGCAGCCGGCGACGAGGTGATCGTGGTGCCCGCAAGCTCTGTGGTCACGGCGATCGGTTTCGCGGCGCACCCCGACCACGCCTTTGCGGCTCTCACCGCCGCGGGCGCGGAGACCGGCCGTGTCGAGCCCGGCCTCTATCGCACCGGCTGGGCAAAGCGGGGACCGCGCGGTGCGATCCCCGAGAACCGCGCGTGCGCGAAGGCCGTCTCCGACGAGATCGTGGCAGACCTGGCGGACGGCTCGCTGTCGGCCTCGCCGTCTACACTCGGCTTCGACGGGCTCGCCGCGGAGGTGCGCGATCGCGCCATCGGCTACGAGCAGTGGCTCAGGCTCGATGAGCACGAGCGCTCCCTCGCCGCCTCCGACCGGGTCAGACGCAAGCTTCCCGACCACGACCGCATGATCGACATCGCCCGCGGGGCGTAGACCACCGAGCCCCGGGCTCGACCCCCGACCACCGAGCACAACGCTCCTTCTGAGAGGAAACCAGCTGTGAAGTTCACGGTTCTCTACGGCACCGAATCCGGCAACTCCGAGCTCATCGCCGAGGATCTCGGCGCGAAGCTGCGCGAGACCCACGACGATGTGGAGGTCTTCGACCTGCAGAACTTCGACCCGGCAGAGCTCACCCCCGAGCGCTTCACCATCGTGGTGTGCTCCACGCACGGCGAGGGAGATCTACCCAACACGGCGATCCCGTTCGCCGAGGCCTTCGACGCTGCGCTGCCCGATCTCACCGGTGTGCGCTACGCCATGTTCGGGCTCGGCGACACCTTCTACGAAGAGACGTACAGCCAGGGCAGCGAGCACATCGACCGCCGCTTCGCGCAGCAGGGCGCCGAGCGGGTGGGCGACTACGGCCGCCACGACGCCTCTTCATGGGACATGGGCAGCGATGTCGCGCTCGAGTGGCTGCCCGGCGTGCTCGAAGCGGCCTCCGCCACGGTGTAGCCGACCCGGGCGACCGTTGGCTTTCGGCCTCAGGGTCCCCGCCTCCTGCACACGCCTTCGCAGGGGTGCACTATTCACTCATAGTGCACCCCTGCGAAGGCATGTTGGCCACGACGGAAGCCGCACCGCCGAACGCGCTCAGGCGGCCCGACGCACGAGCTCGCCGAAGATCAGCGCCCGATCCGCCGCATCCGCATCCGGTTCCTCAGGATGCCACTGCACCCCGAGCACCCAAGCCGCTTCGCGATGCTGCGTCGCCTCCACGATGCCGTCGTGCGCGTGCGCCGTCGCCCGCAGCGCGGGCGCGACCTCCGCGACGGCCTGGTGGTGGCCGTTGCGCACGATGGCGCGCGAACGCCCCAGAATGCGCGCGATCTCTGAGCCGGGTTCGAGTATGACCTCTTCGTCGATGAAGAGCTCCTCACCGGGGCCGCCCTTATGCATCGGCCAGTTGCCGATGTCAGGAATCAAGGTGCCTCCGAACGCCACATTGAGCAACTGCGAGCCGCGGCAGATCGCAAGCGTCGGCAGATCACGATCCACCGCGTCGCGGATCAACCCGATGCAGTAATCATCGGCGCGACGATCCACACCGTACAGATTCGCCGGCGGCGGGCCGCCGTGGCCGTAACAATCGAGATCGACATCTCCGCCACCGAGGAACACCACTCCGTCAGCACCGCCCAGCACCTCCTCCGCTGACGCCAGACGCGCGCCGGCCGAATCGACGAGCCGCGGCCTGCCGCCCGCCGCGCGCACCGCGTCGAACGCGATCCGCGTGAACTCGTCCTGCAGCCTGTGCGACAGGGCATCCATCCCTGGGAAGGTGAGTGACACCACCATCGGGATCAGCGGGCCATCCGGATCCTCCTCACCCACGGCGAGGAAGGGGGTCGGGTCGACGACGAGGTCGGTCATCGGGGTCCTTTCTACTGAGAGACGGGAGTCCCGCCGCCCTGCCCCGACTTCTGTGGGGCAGGGCGGCGGGACTCCCGTCGTGTGTTGCGAGGCGAATCGGGATCAGACCGTGGTGCGGATCGGCCCGCTCGCGTCACCGGCGGGCGCGTCGCCCTTGGCGTACGCCTTCGAGGCCAGCATGTAGATCCAGCCGAAGCCGACAACGCCGACGGTCGTCATGATAAGCAGGTAGTCCTCGCCCCAGCCGCCGCCCGTGGGACGCGGCCAGAGGATATTGACAACCGCAGCCAACCCCCACACGAGCGCGAGAATGTTGACCGGGTACGCCCAGGCACCGAGCCGGAACTTGCCCGCCGGCTGCCAGCCGAGGATGCGGGCTCGCAGCGCCGCGAAGACCACCATCTGGAAGCCGATGTAGATGCCCACGGTGCCGAAGCTCACCATCGCCGTCAGGGCGTCCTCGAGCAGCAGCGAGAGCAGCAAGATCATGGCCGGGAAGAAAGCCGCGGTGAGCAGCGAGTTCGTCGGTACGTGGCGGCGCTCGTTGAACTTCGACAGGAAGTTCGACGCCGGCAGGAAGTGGTCGCGGCTCATCGAGTAGACGAGACGGGTCGCAGCGGCCTGCAGGCTGGTGATGCACGAGACGAACGCGATCACGATGACCGCCATCGCGACCGGGTAGACCGGGCCGAAGGCCTGCTGCAGCAGATCCGCGATCGGGTCGGCGACCTCGCCGTCGGCGACCGCCATGAAGTTCGGAACCGCGAGCGTCAGGGAGAAGGTGAGCAGGATCGTCGCGAAACCGCCGATGTAGAGCGTCATGCGCATCGCCCGGGGCACCACAGAGCTCGGGTTCTTGATCTCCTCGGCCACGTCACCATTGGCTTCGAAGCCGTAGTAGGCGTACATACCGATCAGCGCTGCAGCCGCGAACGCCCCGAGGTAGCCACCGGGGGCGTCGAGACCGATCCCCATGTTGTCGAAGAAGATCGAGAAGTCCCACTGGCGACCGAAGAGCAGTAGGTAGCCGCCGATCACGAGCGCGCCGATCATCTCGGCGATGAGGCCGACAGTCGCAGCCCAGCTCAGCACCTTCGTGCCCGAGAAGTTGAGCAGCGTCGCCACCACGAGCGTGCCCAGCGCAATCGCCACCGTCGTGCCGGCGCTCACCTCAGCACCGAACACCGCACCCACGAAGGGAGCCGCGCCGTAGGCGACCGCGGCGATCGTGCCGACGAGCGCGACCACGTAGATCCAGCCGTTCATCCACGCCCACTTGCGACCCCACAAGCGCCGCGACCACGGGTAAACGCCACCCGAGACGGGATAGTTCGAAACAACCTCGCCGAACACCAGCGCAACGAGGAACTGACCGACGAGGGCAATCACCACAGCCCACGCCATGGGAGGCCCGGCGGTGCCGAGCGAGATCGCGAACATCGAGTAGACGCCGGCGATCGGTGACAAGTAGGTGAAACCGAGCGAGACGTTGCCCCAGAAGGTCATGTCTCGTTTGAAGGTGGTGTCGTAGGAATAGCCGAGGGACGCGAGATGAGCCGCGTCCTCGTCGTGCTCCACGACGGTTGTATTGTCTGACATGGTCGCAAGTACTCCCTTGTACGTCTGCTGGTAGTGGCGCACCCGCCGTCGCCAACGGGATCGCCAAATACAAACTACATGTAGATGATTTTGAATCGCAAGCGATGCGCGGCAACGAAATCGATATCGCAACACATTGGAAACAAATTCATGCACAGATGCATGAATTTATCGAGCAGATGTCGCCGAGACGACAAAGGCCGGGATCTCACGACCCCGGCCCCTGCCCGCACAACAGTTCAGAGCATCACGTAAAACTTCTCAAGCGCCTCGGTAATCTCCCACGTTCCCTTCCAACCGACAGGAAACGACGCCACATCGCCGGGGCCGAGTTCGACGGGCTCGCCACCCTGCTCGGTCACTACCATTCGACCTCGCAGCACATGGATCACCTCACCCATATCGGCGAAGTCCCACTCCGAGACACCCGGGTCGCAGCGCCAGAAACCGGTGTGCACGCCCTTCTCGGAATCCGAAGTGAACTCCTCAAGCCAGGTCTGCGTGGGGCCCGTCGTCGAGGTGCCCAACGGAGCGCCCAGCGGCCCAGCATCGGCGATGCGCTCGAAAACCTCGGTCACGGAAACGTGTTGCGTCATTGCAATCTCCATCGTTGGATGTTCGTCAAACGGTGGGCAGCTGCGCCCGCCAACTAAACCTTAGCGTGATAGATGATTTATGCGGAAGGGGCGGATCGCGATCCGCCCCCCCACCCTCTCGCCACCCCACCCCCTCGCCCCCTCGTCCCCCTCGCGCCATCTTCCCGCACCGATCGAGGTTCAAACACCCCGATCCCCGAGAAATCGGTGCATGAACGTCGATCGGTGCGCGAACGGTGAGGGACGACCCCACGGTCCCGCAACCCGGCACCCCGTCACCGCGCCGACCGAGACACAGCCCTCACGCGCCAGGTAAACTGGCACGCTAGCGGCCTGCTTGCCTGCTTTGAGGTGGCGCCGCGAGATTCAAGGAGCAACCACATGACTACTTGGCGCATGCCCATCGAGGGACACGAGCAGGAGCGGCTCTGGCTCGCGTGGCCGACCAGCGGCTACACCCTCGGCGAAACCGAGGCCGAGGTCGAAGAAGCCCGCACCACCTGGGCAGCCGTCGCGAACGCCGCCAGCGAGTTCGAAGCCGTCACCGTCGTCGTCAACCCGGGCGACGAAGACATCGCAGCGAAGTACCTCTCGGCGCAGATCGACCGCATCACCGCGCCCCTCAACGATGCTTGGATGCGCGATATCGGGCCCAGCTTCGTCATCGGTGACGACGGCCGACTCGGTGCCGTGAACTACGTCTTCAACGGCTGGGGCGGCCAGGACTGGGCCCAGTGGGACAAAGACCAGCACATCGGCCGCATCGTCGCAGAAGCCGCCGGCGCCGAACTCATCAACTCCGAGATGACGAACGAAGGCGGCGGCATCCAGGTCGACGGCACCGGCCGCGTCATCCTCACCAAGACCGTGCAGCTCGATCCGGGCCGCAACCCCGGATGGACGCAGGAGCAGGTCGAAGCCGAACTCGCACGCACCATCGGCACCACCAGCGCCATGTGGCTGCCCCGCGGCCTCACCCGCGACCACGACACCTTCGGCACTCGCGGGCACTCCGACATCCTCGCCGCATTCGCAACGCCCGAGGTGCTGCTCATGCACCCCCAGGACGCCGAATCGCACCCCGATCACGTCATCGCAAAGACCAACCGCGCCGTGGCCGAGCAGTACCGCACCGACACCTCCGCAGGCTTCGAGATCATCGACATGCCCGCACCTGAGACGCTGCGCGACGAAGAAGGCTTCGTCGACTACAGCTACATCAACCACGTCGTGCTCAACGGCGCAGTGCTCGCCTGCGCCTTCGGCGATCCCGCAGACGATCGCGCCCTCGCCACACTGCGCGAGGTCTACCCGGGTCGCACCTTGGTCGGCATCGATGCCCGCCCGCTCTTCGCGCGCGGCGGTGGCATTCACTGCATCACGCAGCAGCAGCCCAAGGTCGCCTAAGCAACCTGCACTCGCGCAACGCCCCTGCGGCCGGATCATTCCGGCCGCAGGGGCGTTGCGCTATCAGGCCCGCACGGCTCCCCACCCTGCAACTGTGCAGACCGGCGGCACACGGCATGCGCGCGCGTGGCACAATCTCCCCATGACCAACGAAGCGCTCTCCCCCGAACTCGAGGCCGTCGTCGCCGCAGCCGCCGCAGCCGCGCCCGCCTTCGCCGCTACGGCCCCCACCGACCGCGCCCGAGCGATCGTGGCAGTCGCCGACGCACTCGAAGCCGCGAAAGAGCGCCTCGTCGAGATCGCGATGCGCGAGACCGGGCTCACGGAGGCCCGCCTGAACGGCGAAGTGGTGCGCACGGCCGTGCAGCTGCGGCTGTTCGCCGACACCCTCGTCGATGGCGGCTACCTCGACGCCCGCATTGACCCCGCCGACGCCGACTTCGCACTCGGCGTGCGGCCCGACGTGCGCCGCACGCTGCTGCCGCTCGGCCCCGTCATCAACTTCTCGGCTTCGAACTTCCCCTTCGCGTTCTCGGTGCTGGGCGGAGACTCCGCTTCGATCCTCGCTGCGGGTTGCCCGCTCATCGTGAAGGCGCACTCCGGCCACCCCGAACTCTCCGACGCAACCGCCGAGGTCGCGCGCGAAGCGCTCGCCGCGGCAGGCATGCCCGCGGGCGTCTTCCACCTCATCCATGGCCGAGAGGCTGGCGTCGCAGTGTTGAAGGATCCGCGGGTGAAGGCCGGCGCGTTCACCGGCTCGATCGGCGTGGGCCGTCTGCTCGCCGACATCGCCGCATCCCGTCCTGCCCCGATCCCGTTCTACGGTGAACTCGGCAGCGTGAACCCGGTGTTCGTCACGGCAGACGCCATCGCCGAGCGCGCCGAGGAGATCGCCCAGGGCTTCCTCACCAGCGTCTCGGGCTCGGCCGGCCAGCTCTGCACCAAGCCCGGCTTCGTGTTCGTGCCGGCAGGCTCGGCGCTTCCTGCGGCGATCACCGCCGCGGCCGGCGACTTCCTCGCCGAGCACCGTCTGCTCGACCCGCGCATCGCCCGCAGCTTCGAAGAGCGTCGCACCGCGATCCTCGCCTCGCCCGGCGTGAGCGCCGTGGTTCCGGGTGGCATCCGCTTCGACGAGGCGGGGCAGGGCTGGGCCACCCCCACGGTCGTCACTGTGTCGCTCGACGACTTCCGCCGCGGCAAGGAGGCGCTCGTCGAGGAGGCCTTCGGCCCGCTCGCGATCCTGGTCGAAACTCCTGATGGCACCGATCTCGCGGCCCTCATGCCCGAGTTCTACGAGGGCAACCTCACCGGCACGCTGCACCTCAGCGCAGCCGAGGCGACGGGTGAGACCGCGAACGCCGAGGAGCTCCGCGCCCTCGTCGCCGCGCTGAGCCGCCAGGTGGGCCGCGTGCTCTTCAACGGCTGGTCGACCGGTGTGGCCGTCACCCCCGCGCAGCAGCACGGCGGCCCGTGGCCCGCCACCTCCAACGACACGAGCACCTCGGTGGGCACCGCGGCGATCACCCGCTTCCTGCGGCCGGTCGCGTTCCAGAACGCACCCGCCGCGTTCCTGCCCGAGGCCCTCCGCGACGACAACCCGCTCGGCGTGCCCCAGGCAATTTCCCCCGCCGGTGAGTCGAAGCAGTGGGGCGCCCGCTGGCGCTGAGGGCCCCAGCACCCCTTCAAGCTCGGGGCAATTCCATAGGAGACGACCCTAGGGTGGGAGCATGAACCGATCTCTGCGTGTGCTGGCGCTCTCCGCTACGGCGTTCACCGGGCTGCTCGCGCTCAGCGCCTGCACCGCGGCCAACGAACCGTCGGTGATCGGCGCCTGGGGCGCCCCGGGCACCAGCGGCGAGCCCTCAATCGTCTTCGCCCCCGACGGCAGCTACACCGGCAACGATGGCTGCAACGGGGTCGGCGGCCGCTGGCGCGATGACACCGGCACCGACCACACTGTCGACCTCGGCACCATGCACTCGACGCGCATGTTCTGCGAGGGCGTCGACACCTGGCTGAGCCTCGCCCGCTCGGCCGAGCTCTCCGGGAACACGCTCACCCTGCTCGATGAGGGCGGCGTGGAGATCGGCACGCTGCAACGCGCAGACGGCTGAGTCAGGCGGATCGCGATCCGCCGCCCGCGAGACACCGCGATCCGCCACCACATGCCGCCGGCCCCGGCCTCACACCCCTAGCCCCCGCCCCCAACGCACATCGGCCCGGCCCATCCAAAGATGGGCCGGGCCGATTTCAGCTCAGCAGCTCGCGGCTCAGTGCCAGAGCACCGCCAGTGCCACGTTGAGAAGCGACAGGCCCGCCACCGCACCGATGACGCTACCGGGCACGCTGTCCCGCTTGCGGTTCACGAGGATGACCACGATGATCGCGATGAGCACGAGGGTCTTCACCCCGATCTTCATGTTGTTGGGCTCGTTGCCGAGCATGTAGATCGACGCGACGAGCAGCAGGCCTGTCGCGAACAGCAGCGAGGAGCCGTGCAGAATGCCGGGGGTGATGCGTGCGCGGCCGGCCTTCACAGCGGGCAGCTGCGCGAGCGCGCCGCCGAACACCGCGCCGAAGCCGACGAGGTGCAGCACGACGAGAATGCCTTTGACGATTTCCATGTGTTCTCCAATGTAGGGGTGCTTCGGGTACCGCGTGCGCCGTCAGAGTCCGGCGCATGGCTTCAGGCTTAGTGGAAGAAGTGGCGTTCGCCCGTGAAGTACATGGTCACCCCGGCGGCCTGCGCCGCTTCGATGACCTCGGGGTCGCGCACCGACCCGCCCGGCTGCACGACGGCTCGCACGCCGGCGTCGATCAGCACCTGCAGACCGTCGGCGAAGGGGAAGAAGGCGTCCGACGCGGCGACTGCACCGCGCGAGCGATCCCCCGCACGCTCCACCGCGAGGCGGCAGGAGTCGACACGGTTGACCTGGCCCATGCCGACGCCCACCGAGGCGCCGCCCTGCGCGAGCAGAATCGCGTTCGACTTCACGGCACGGCAGGCGCGCCACGCAAACTCGAGTTCGGCGAGGGTGGCAGCGTCGGCCGGCTCACCGGTGGCGAGCTGCCACTCAGATGCCGGGGCAAAGCTGCGATCGGCGTCCTGCAGCAGGAAGCCGCCCGATACCTGACGCAGTTCGACGGGGCTGGGAGTGAAGTCGGCGGGCAGTACGAGCAGCCGCACGTTCTTCTTCTGAGTGAGGATCGCGAGCGCGTCAGGCTCGAAGCCGGGCGCCACGATCACCTCGGTGAAGATGCCGGCGACGGTCTCGGCCATCTTCGCGGTGACAATGCGATTGGCGGCGATCACGCCACCGAACGCGGAGATCGGGTCGCAGGCGTGCGCCAGTTCGTGTGCGGCGGCGATGGGGTCTGCGGCGCCCTCGGGTGCGACCGCGATGCCGCAGGGGTTGGCGTGCTTGATGATCGCGACTGCGGGGCGCTCGTGGTCGAAGGCGGCGCGCAGGGCGGCATCGGCGTCGACGTAGTTGTTGTACGACATCTCCTTGCCGTGCAGCTGCGTGGCCTGGGCGATGCCGGCGCCTTCATTTTCGGTGAAGAGGGCGGCGCGCTGGTGGCTGTTCTCACCGTAGCGCAGCACCGCCTCGCGCAGACCGAACACCTCGTAGCCGACGTAGCCCTCGGTGGTCTCGAAGATGCTGTCGATCGAGCCGTCTTCTGCGGGGGTGTCGTCTGCGGGGGCGTCGCCCCACGCGGCGTCTTCCTGGTCAAGGAACCAGTTCGCCACAGCGGCATCGTACTGTGCAGTGTGCACGAAGGCCTCGGTTGCGAGCGAGCGGCGCTGCGCAAGGGTCGTGCCGCCGGCACGCACCGCCTCGATGATCTCGTCGTAGCGGCCGGGCGACACCACGATTGCCGCGTTGGCGTGGTTCTTCGCGGTGGCGCGCACCATCGCGGGGCCGCCGATGTCGACGTTCTCGATGACGTCGGCGGCGGGCTTGCCCGAGTTGACGGTCTGCTCGAAGGGGTAGAGGTTGACCACGACGAGCTCGAAGGGGGCGAAGCCGAGCTGCTGCAGCTGTGCGCGGTGGTCGGCGAGGCGCAGGTCGGCGAGCAGGCCGGAGTGCACAGCGGGGTGCAGGGTCTTCACGCGGCCGTCGAGGGCCTCAGCAAAGCCGGTCACCTCGGAGACGTCGGTGACCGGGTGGCCGGCGTCACGGATGGTGGCGGCCGTCGAGCCCGTGGAGACGATCTCGACGCCGGCTTCTGCGAGTGCGGCTGCGAGGTCGAGCAGGCGGGTCTTGTCGCTCACTGAGATGAGGGCGCGCCTCACGGGCACCAGGTCGCGGTGCTCGTAGAGGCTGGGGTCGTGGCTCTGGACTGCCATGTGGGGTTCCTTTTGGTCTGGGAGGCGGTGCGGATCGGGGTGCGGATCCGGTGGCGATCAGGGGCTGATACTGCGAGCGGGTGCTACTCCGATGGGGTGCGGTGCTCGGCGAGGCTCATATCGTTGGCGGTCAGGGGTGTGTTGGAGGGCTCAAACCTGGGCTGCGGCGGTCAGCTCGAGCTTGCCGAGCGCGATCTCGCGCACGGTCTGCACGAGCAGCGGGCGTTCGAGCTGTTTGATGCGCTCGTGCAGTGCCTCTTCGCTCTCGCCGTCGCGGATATCGACGCGCGCCTGGCGCAGTACGGGGCCGGTGTCGACGCCCTCGTCGATGATGTGCACGGTGACGCCGGTTTCGGTGGCACCGGCGGCGAGCGCGTCGCGCACGGCGTGGGCACCGGGGTAGAGCGGCAGCAGTGCGGGGTGGGTGTTGATGAGGTGCGGCGAGAATTCGCGCACGAAGCCCGCGGGCAGGATGCGCATGAGGCCGGCGCTGACGACGAGGCCGGGTTCGGGGCCGGTGCCGACGCCGTGCTCTTGGATGGCGGCGGCGAGCATCTGCCCCCACTCTTCTCGTGAGGCGTAGTCGCGGGGTCGCACCACGAAGGTGGGCACGCCTGCGGCTTCGGCGTGGGCGAGGCCGGGGGCATCGGTGTCGGAGCCGACGCACACGATCTTCGCGGGGAACTCTGGATCGGTCGCAGCTTCGAGCAGCGCCTGCAGGTTGCTGCCGCCGCCGGAGATCAGAACCGCAAGTTTCAGCACGGCAACCAGTCTACCCGGCGCGGCGCTGCCCGACCGCTCGGCCCCGGCACCTCGAATCCGCCGCCGATCTGGAACCTGCCGTCGATATGGAATCCGCCTGAGATATGGCGGATCCGCCCAGGAATGCCCTATTGACGGCAGAACTCATATCGAAGGGCGGGCAAGATCACACCCGCCGCACGTCGTCGGCGAGGCGCCACGGCTCGTGTTCGGCGTAGAGCGTGTCTTCCTGGGTGGCCCAGCGGTCCCAGTGGGGGGCGTAACTGTCGCCGTCGCGGGCGAGGGCTCGGGATCGGCGCACCTCGTCGGGGCAGTCGAGCCAGAGGCTGCGCACCACCGCACTCTCCCCCGCTGCCCGCACGGCCCAGCGGCGGGCCGCTGCGAGGTTGCGGGCCGTGATCGCACCGCACCCTTCGATCACGAGCGGCGGGCGGAGTGCAATGCGATGCTCCTCAGCAAAGGTGCCGGCATACCAGTCGTAGCGGTGGTAGCGGCCCTCGTCGAGCACTGCGGCGAGCGCGGCGGATCCTTCGGCGAGCCCGTCCCACCCCGGGTAGAGATCTTCAACGCGGAGCAACTGCGGCTCGGCAGTGGAATGATGCGGATCATGCGGATCAGCGCCGGCAGCGCCCGCCCCGCGCAGCTCCCGCACGATGCGCGCGGCAAGCGAGGTTTTGCCCGATCCCGAGCGCCCGTCAATGAGCAGCACGTCGAAACGATCCTCCATCAGAACAGCTCCCCTTGCCGTCGCCCGCCCCAGCGTCCGTCAACTCGCAGCCGCTCGGCGATGAGCATGATGGCCGCGGTGAGCGTGCCCAGCAGCACCGCCGCGGCGAGACCCGCACCGTAGCTGCCTGGTGCTTGGTGCCCGATCAGTTCGCCCACCGCGACCGGCAGGGTTTGCGCCCCGGGCCGCACCAAAAACGAGGTCGCCCCGAACTCGCCAAGCGACGCGGCGAAGGAGAACCCGAGCGCGAGGCCCGCGCTGCGGCCGAGCAGCGGCAGGTCGATGGTGCCGAGCACCGTCATCGGGGCGGCGCCGAGGGTCGCCGCGGCGAAGCGGATCCGCTCATCGATGCCGCGCAGCACCGGCAGCAGAATGCGCACCACGAGCGGCAGCGCCACCAGCGCCTGCGCAACCGGGATCAGCACCGTCGAGGTGCGCAGATCGAAGCCGATGCCGAGGGGCCGGTGCATCGTGATGAGCAGGCCGAAACCGAGGGTCACCGCCGACACCCCGAGCGGCAGCATCACGAGCCCGTCGAAAAGGCCCTGAGCGCGCCGTAGCCCGGGCGCGGCAGGCTTGCGCGACAGCACCAGCGCGATGAGCATTCCCAGCACCAGCGCGAGCAGAGCCGCGATGGCCGCGATGCGGATCGACAGCCACACCGCCTGCGCAACCGGGGCGTCGAGCGGCAGCTCGGCTGGCGGCTGCACAAGCGCCGCGTAGTTGGCGAGCGTCCAGTCGCCGTCGCGGCCGCGCAGGGAGCGGATCACGAGCGTCAGCAGCGGCACAGCATGCAGCAGCAGCGCGGTGCAGGCGAAGACGAAGATCGCGGGGAGCTCTGCGAGGCCGGGCCGCCGCTCGCGGGGGGCGTCCTCGCGCAACTCCACGGCCCGCTCGCCCGCGCGTCGCAGCCGCGCCGACACCACGAGCGTCGCAGCAACGATGGCGAACTGCGCAAGCGACAGCACGGCAGCCCCCCGCAGATCGAGAAACTGCACCGTCAGCCTGTAGATCTCGGTCTCGACGTTCGAGAACTCGCGCCCGCCAAGAATCAACACGATGCCGAACGATGTGGAACAGAAGAGAAACACGAGGGCCGCAGCCGATGCGAGAGCGGGTGCAAGAGCCGGCAGCGTGACGGTGCACCAGGCACGGATCCGCCCAGCCCCCATCACCCTCGCCGCCATCGCTGAACTGTCGTCGAGCCGCGCCCAGAAACTGCCGACCGTGCGCGCCACCACGGCGACGTTCGGAAACACGAGGGCGAGCACCAGCACGGTGAGCGTGCGGTCGAGCCCCAGCCATTCGAGCGGCCCCGCCGGCCCGAACAGCGCCGAGAAGGCGACGCCCACCACCACCGTCGGCAGCACGAAGGGCACCGTCATCAGCCCGTGCAGCAGCGTGCGCCCAGGGAAGTCGAGTTTGTACAGCACGTAGGCGGCGGGCACGCCGAGCACGACCGCGAGCGCCGCGGCGAGACCGGCTTGCAGCAGGGTCTGACCGATGACCCGCCAGGTGCGGGCCGCCCCGAACACCTCCGGCACGGCCCCCAGATCGAGGCGGCCGTCGTCGGTGAAGCCCGTGGCCACGAGCGAGAGCACCGGCCACAGGAAGAAGACGATCAGGAAGGCGAGCGGCAGGGCCGTCGCGAGGGTCCACCCCGCGACGGCCCACGCGCTCGTGCGCGCGGCGGTCCTGCTCCGCCGCGCCACGTCAGAGCCCGATCGTATCGCCCAGGGTCTGCAGCCAGCCCTCGCGGCCCCGCTCGATCACGCTGGGCGCGAGGTCGTGGGTCTGGCCCTCGGCGGGCTCGGGTGCGAACTTCGCCCACGCCTCGGGCATCTCCACCGATGCGTCGACGGGGCTCATGTACATGGCGTCGGGGATGGTCTGCTGAAACTCGTGCGACACCAGGTAGTCGACGACAGCCTGCGCGCCGGCCTTGTTCGCGGCGCCCTGCAGCACGCCAGCGTACTCGACCTGGCGAGTGCAGGTGTCGAGCAGTGCCCGCGTGCGGCTCGCAGTCAGTTCGTCGTCGACGGTGAACGCGGGCGACGAGGCGTAGGAGACGACGATCGGCTTCGTGCCGCCTTCGCCGCCCTGCGTGAACTGGCCGTAGTAGGCGTCGCTCCAGCCCTGCTCGATGCGGGCGCCGTTGTCGGTGAGGCGCTGCCAGTAGTCGGCGAAACCGTCCTCGCCGAACTGCGCCACGGTGCCCACAAGGAAAGAAGCCCCGGTCGAGGATGCGGTCGGGTCGAGCAGCGCGGTGAGCGCGGCGTACTCGGGCTTTGCGAGATCTTCGTAGGTGGCGGGCTCGGCCAGCCCCTGCTCGGCGAACCAGGCGGGGTCGATGTTGACGCAGGTGGCGCCGTGATCGACGGGGGTGAGGGAGAACGGCTCGCCGTCTGCGCCTTCGCCGTCGATCGTGAACGCGAGGCCGCTGTCGGGGAACCCGGCCGGTCGGTAGGGCTCGACGACGTCGCGCTCGATGAGCCGCGAGGCGAAGATGTTGTCGACGCCGAAGAAGGCGTCGGCGATGGGGGCACCCGCGGTGAGCACCAGCTTGTTGGTGAGTTCGCCGCCGTCGCCGGCGGAGATTACCTCGACGTCGTAGCCGGTGGCGGCGCTCGCGGCCGCGGCGACCTCGTCGTTCGGGAACGAATCGTGCACGACGAGCGTGACCTTCTCGGTCTCGGCCTGGCCGTCGGGGGCGGATCCCGCGCAGCCGGTGAGCGCGAGACCGCAGACCGCGGCGAGCGCGATGAGCGGGGCGGCGACACGACGGGCGGGGGTGTGCGTGGGGCGTGCAGGCATCATTGAAGGCTTCCTTCCTCCGCTGGAATGAACCAGATCAGGTTGAACGGTCGGAGCACGCGTGCTCCCTCTCAGCCCCTCGCGTTGGGACTCCCGTGGATTGCCTGTCCAGCCTAACAGCTTGGGCGGGCGGCCAGGCCAATGACTCGGGCGGGCGGATCGGGCTCAGCGCTTGCGGCGCAACCAGGGGCGCGGGCGGTGGGGCGGATCGGGCTCGTCGCCGAGCGGCGCGCCCTCGTCCCAGGAGTAGGCGCGCAACAGTGCCTCGGTGTCGTGGGCGGTGTCGTCATCGACGGCGGTATCTTCGGGTTGGCGAGCGTCGCGGGCTGCGCTTGCACTGGCTGCGCCATCGTGGGCTGCGATCGCGGAGTCGGAGGCGGTGATGTCGAAGGCGGCCGTATCGAGTGCAGCGGTGTCGAATGAAGCCGTATCCTGCACATCTGCGGCATCGTTACCAGCATCATGCGCAGCATTGGCACGCGTGTGAACGAGCGGATCCGCCGCATCATCACCCTGCGCAGCCGCACGCAGCACCTCGTCATCAGACTCGCTCAAGAACGGCAGCGCCCCCGAGTTCGGCTGCTCACCCCGCACCCGCCCCTGCGCCGCTCGCACGGCATCGGGAAGCGCGATCCGCACCCGCTGCAGATCCACCCGCGACGCTGCAACACCGAGCAGCAGACCGGCCCCCAGCTCACCGGCCGCAAGGCCCCCAGTCAGCCACGGCTCAGCACCCACAGTGTCGAGCCTGCCAGGCCCCACCGAACCAGCGGCGAGCGCGCACAGCGCCGCCACCGCGAGCCCCGCAAGAGCCGCAGCAGCAACCGCAGTGGTGAGCACCACAGCCCAGCTCGACCGCCGCTGCAGCGGGCCGCGGGCGAACCACACGCCCAGCAGCACACCCATCAGCACCACCGCCGCCGGGGCGAGCGCGCCGAACGCCCCCCACCCCTGCGGGATCGCCCCGAACAACGGCAGCGCAGGCAAAGGTCCCAACAGCGCCTCGAACGGCGTCGCCGAACTCCCGGCCCCCACCGCGAAGCCCGCCCCCGTCAACCACGCAACGCCCCAGACGACCGCAACAGGCAGCAGCGCCAACTGCACCAGGAATACCAGCACCGATCCCAGCGGATCAAGATGCAAGCCCTGCGTCAACGCGATCACATGCGGGTAGCCCACCACCACCGCAACCGTGAAGGCGAACGCGGCAAGCCCCAGCACAGCAACGATCGCAGCC
Source organism: Leucobacter sp. VD1 (assembly GCF_037150695.1). Lineage (NCBI taxonomy): Bacteria > Bacillati > Actinomycetota > Actinomycetes > Micrococcales > Microbacteriaceae > Leucobacter > Leucobacter sp. VD1. The sequence continues at coordinate 285,520 of NZ_JBBCPO010000001.1, read as the reverse complement.
GTGGCGAGACGCACCACCTCAGCCACGCGCACCGGCATTGCCGCAGCCGCATACGACGCCCCCAGTCGTTCCAGCGCGCGCTGCGCCGCCCGCGTACACGCCTGCCACCAGCCGTGCTCGTCACGCGCAGCACGCACCACGAACGCCGCAGCCGAAACAGCGCCGTAGCTCAGCGCCGGCACCAGCACCTCAAGCCACAGCGGCCACACCCCGAACGGGGCCGCCACCGTCGCCGCAGCGAACGCGACAAGCCCAAAGCCGAACACACCCCCGAGCGACCCCGCGGCGCCCGTGCCACCGCGCGCACCAAACCGCCACCCGGCCCGCGCCGCAAGCAGCACCGTCACGAGGGTGATCCCCAACGGCGCAAGCGAAATCACAAACGCGAGCGGTTCCGGGGCGAGGCCCAACCCCAACGCCGCCTGCGCATCGATCTCAAGCCGCATCGGCACCCAGTGCGCCAGCAGCCACACGCTCGCGATCCCCGCAGCAACAGTGCCCGGTTCTGCAGCCAGCCCAAACACCACCGTCCACAGCAGCAGCGCAGGCACCGCAACAACAGCGAGCCCGGCGAAGGCGACGGCAGCCGCCTCGATCGCGGCGACCACGGCGGTGACTATGGCTCTCATCGCCAGCAGCTTACTCCGCATCCCCGAGGAGGCGCCGACTCACCCCGTGCGGGGCGCGTCGCGGATCAGCGCGAGAATGTCATCACTCAGACCACGGAACTCAGGGCTGCGCTCCGACGCTAGCGTGCGCGGGCGCGCGATGGGCACATCGATAATGCGCTGCACGCGGCCCGGGCGCGGGCTCATCACCACCACCCGATCGCTCGTCACCACGGCCTCATCGATGTCATGCGTGACCAGCAGCACCGTCAGCCGGTGCTGTTCCCAGACCTCGAGCAGCAACTCCTGCATCGTGCGGCGCGTCAGCGCATCGAGCGCCCCGAAAGGCTCATCCATCAGCAGCATGTCCGGGCCATAGCTCAGCGAGCGAGCCAGCGCCACCCGCTGCTGCATGCCGCCCGAAAGCTGTGCCGGGAAAGAACGCTCGAAACCGTCGAGCCCCACCAGCCGCAAGAACTCGCGGGCCCGATCCGCACGATCACCGCGCGACAACCCGGGCTCACCGCGCAAAGCGAACTCGACATTCTGCTGCACCGTCAACCACGGCATCAGCGTGGCCTGCTGAAACACCACCCCACGATCCCGGCCAGGCCCGGTCACCTCACGGCCGCTCACCTCGATAGTGCCCTCGCTCGGCTCATCCAGACCCGCGACAAGCGACAGCAGCGTCGACTTGCCGCAGCCCGACGCGCCCACGATCGACACGAACTCGTTCTCGGCCACCGCCAGATCGACGCCCTCAAGCGCCGTCACCGCGCGATCGCCGCGACCGAACCGCTTCATCAGCCCGGCAATCTTCAGTTTCGGCGCAGCCGCAGCATCACCCGCAGCCACAGCATCACCCGCAGCTGCAGCATCACCCGCAGCCGCAGCCCCGGCCGAAGCCGCCCGATCCTGACCGCTCATGCCCGACCCTCCTGATACGCGAACATCCGGCGCCCCGCGGCACGCATCGCCTGGTCGAGCACCAAACCGAGCAACCCCAGCACGAACACGTAGCCGATGATGAGATCCGTCTGGAAGAAACGCTGCGCCACCGTGATGCGGAAGCCCATCCCGCTCGACGCCGCCACCAACTCAGCAACCACCAACCAGGTCCACGCCCAGCCGAGGGTGATCCGCAACGCATCCCAGATGCGCGGCATCGCCGACGGCACCACGATACGACTGAGCAGCTGCAACCAGCTCAGGCCGAGCGTCTCCCCCAGGCTCACCAGCGTGCGCGGCGTGCGGCGCACCGCATCAGCGACCATCAGCACCTGCTGGAAGAACGTGCCCATCCAGATGATCAGAAACTTCTGCCCCTCATCGATGCCGACCCACACGATCGTCAGCGGCACGAACGCCACCACGGGCATGTAACGAATGAAATCCATCAGAGGCTCGAGCGCGGCCTCGACCCGCGGGCTCACCCCCATCAGCGTGCCGATCGGCACCGCCATCACCGTCGCCAGCACGAAACCCACCAGAATGCGGAACGCGCTCACCCCGATATCGGCCCACAGCTCACCGTTCGCGGCCTGCGCCGCAAGCGCACCCAGCACCTCACCCGGGCCGGGCAAGAACATCGGATCGACAAGCCCGAGCGCCGCGACGAGCGCCCAGATCACGATGAGCAGCACAAAGGTGCCGACGGCCGTCGCGAGGTAGGCGGGGCGGCCGATAGGACGGCCGATGCGGGCGCGGCGGCGCGACTGACGGGGCGGGGCTGTGCTGGTCATCGCTGCGCTGGCTACTTGCCGAGGAATTCGGGGCGGATCGCGCCTTCGGCGTCGACATCGCCCGAGATCAGTCCGATGCGCTGCGCCACCGCGATCAGCGCAGGCAGCGTCTCAGCGGTGTAGTCGCCGTTCAGCAGCTCACGGTTCTCGGCGAGCGTGTAGAAGTGCACGCCGTCGAACGCGCTCTCCAGATCTGCAACATCGGAGCCCACCCCGGCAGCGATCACCGCACGCGCCTCAGCGGTGTGCTCGTCGGTGAACGCGACGGCGTCATCCCACGCGGCAAGCACTTCGCGCACCTCGTCGGGGCGCTGCTCGAGCACGTCGTTGCGCACCACGAGCACATCGGTGATGAGGCCCGGGTACTCGCCCGCGGTGGTAACGGTCTCGATGCCCTTGCCAGCGCTCAGCGCCTCGCTGATGTAGGGCTCGTAGGTGACGCCTGCGTCGATGCTGCCCGACATCAGCGTGGGGGCCACCTTATCGGCCGACAACTCGACGGTCTCGATATCGTCGAACGACATGCCTGCGGTCTCCAGCGCCTCTGCAAGCAGAATCTCGCTCGTCGCGCCCCGCTCGAAGCCCACCTTCTTGCCCGCGAGATCCTCGACAGAGGTGACGCCCTCGCCCGCGATGATCGCGTCGGCCTCGGTTGCCGAGTCGAGCAGCATCACGATCGAGACGTCAACGCCCTCCTCGATGAACTGCAGCGCGGCCTGCGCGCCCACGTTCGCCATATCAAGACGCCCCGCGGCAAGCGCCGCGTTGACATCGGCATCGGCGTTGAAGCTCGACAGCTTCACATCGACGCCACGGTCAGCGAAAAAGCCCTGATCCTCAGCCACATACCACTGGCCGTAGCCCAGCCACGGCTGCGTGCCCATGCGGATCGTATCGCCCGCGGCCTGCTCGGAGGAGGCTGCGCCGCTCGCGCAGCCTGTGAGGCCGAGCGCGAGAGCGGCTGCGGCCGCGGCGGTAACGGAAAGCGAACGAAGCAGACGACTGGTCACAGGGGTCCTTTCGGGGGCTGCCGCGCGGCAGAAGACCGCGGATCGGCTGTTGAGATGCCGGTACGAAGCGGGCGCGCGGATCAGCCCGCGCAACCCCACCATTCTACGTCACCCGTCACGTAGTGACCCGCCGCCGCTCGTGGTGCGCTCGGGGCGAGGGCCGGCGTCGGCCCGGAGCCCGGAATCAAGCCGCGCGTCTCGCGCGAGTGCGGCGGCGTGCGCGCGGTTCTCAGCGCCGAGCTTGACCAAGATACTCGAGACATGTGTTTTGACGGTTGGCACCGAGATGCCAAGCCGTGCCGCGATGCGCGCGTTCGAGCGGCCCGAGCGCATCGCGTCGAGCACCTGCCGTTCTCGAGCCGTAAGCTGTTCGAGGCCCGGCAGCGGCGCCGACACGTTTACCTGCGACGCCGATGCGAATGCGGCGAGCGCCCGCCGGGTCACCCTGGGATCGAGCACGCCCTCGCCAGCCGCGACTCGTCGCACCGCTTCGACGAGCGGAGTCGCCTCTGTGGTCTTCAGCAGGAACCCGGCAGCTCCCGCTCGAATGGCCGCGAGCACCAGTTCGTCTTCGTCGAAGCTCGTGAGCACCAGCACTTCGGCGCTTTCCTCGGCGACGATGCGGCGGGTGGCCTCGACGCCATCGATCCCCGGCATGCGCAGATCCATGAGCACGACGTCGGGGTGCAGTGCAGCCGCGTTGCGGATCGCCGCCGCACCATCGCCTGCTTCACCTACCACGACGACGCCGTGAGTCTCGAGGATCATGCGGAGGCCCTCGCGGATCATGCCGTGGTCGTCGGCGAGTAGCACCCGCGGAGGCGTCTCACCGGCGCGCCCCGAGCTCACCGCCGCAGTCCGCTCATCGTCCCCCGCCTTCACGCTGCTCCCTCCTCGGGCAGTCGGGCGCGCACCGCCCACACGCCGGCGCCCTCCGGCCCGGCGAAGAGATCCCCGCCGAGCGCGCGCACGCGCTCTCGCAGCAGTTCCAGCCCCATTCCACTGCCGATGAGCGCGGGGCTGGCGAGGGCGGAGCCTCCACGCGAGACCACGTCGACGCGCACCTCGCCCTCGCCCCTCGACAGCCGCACGTCGACGTCGGCGCCCGACGAGTGGCGCACGCTGTTCGCGAGCGCCTCGCGCACCACGCTGCCCACGGCCTGATCGAGCTGCGCGGGCAACCCGCTGCCGCCTTCGTCGCTCAGCGTCGCGGCGACCCCTGAACCGTTCGCGGCCTCGACCAGCCCGGGCAGCCCGGCACGGCCGGGCGGCAGCTGGAAGTCACGTTCACCCGTCCGCAGCACCTGGATCATGGTGCGCAGCGCACCGTGGGCTTCAAGGCTCGCGTCGCGCATGGCACGCAGGGCGCGCCGCTCATGTGTCTCGCCAGCAGGGCTCGCGGGCAGTCCGAGCGCGGCCTCGCTGCGGATCGCGATCGCGGAGATGTGCCCTGCGACGACGTCGTGCAGCTCACGGGCCATGCGATCGCGCTCTCCCTGCACCGCGGCGGTGCGGTCGAGCTCGGCGAGCCGGGCAGTGTCGTCGGCTCGCTGTCGGTAGAGCGCGACCAGCTCACGCGACTGCGCAACTGAGTTCGCATACCAGTACGTCAGCCCGGCGAGCCCGACGAACTGGATGCCCACCATCACCGCCTCTCGCGGGTCGTCGGAGAGCACGAGGGCGGCCAGCACGAGAGCAAGCGCGCTCACGATCACCACCCCGAGCATGCGCCTACGCTGGGCCGGGGAGAGGCGAACCGTGCGCGCGTGGAAGAGCTCGAGTAGCACGAGCAGCGGTACGAGCCCACCGACGGTGAGCAGGTCGGCGATAAAGACGCCCCCAGCGGCGATAAGGCCCATCAGCGGCGCGCGACGCCGCAGCAGCACCAGCGCGCAGGCGGGTGCCGCCGTCGCCAGCCCCCACCACGGCGATACCCCGCTCGGCAGCAGCGAGAACATACTCCACAATCCCGACCACCCCAACGCTGCGAGCACGATCGCCAGCACCAAGTAGCAGCCCGCGAGCGCCGCCGGTCGATCGGCGATCGCGCGGAGCACCCCGTGGGGCCGCGCTGTCTCAGTGGTCATACTTCTATCCAAGCAGCAGCATCGGACATTCGTCTCCGTCGAAAGGATGAGGCGGTGTCGTGCCTTCCGCCGATGTGCAGGCGCGGAATAGCCGCGAGAGTGGCGTCATGCTCGTCACCGCCCAGCTTCCGCTCCTCGCCGATGTCCCACTGCCTCTTGCCCTCGCGCTACTCGCCTTGCTCGACGGGCTCAGCGTCGGCACCCTGCTGATCCCCCTGTTCTTTCTCATCGCACCGGGGCCGCCTCGTGTCGCCCGCATCCTGCTATACCTGGGCACGATCACACTGTTCTACCTCGCGATCGGCGTGCTCTTCACGCTGGGCCTCGTCAATCTCATCGACGCGGGACGCGATTTCATCGGCTCGACGCTCGGCCAGTGGGTGCTGCTTGCGGGCGGGCTCGCGCTGCTTGCGAGCGGCATCGTAATCGGGGTGTCGGATGCGCTCAAACGAAAGGCCGCAACGACGGGGCCTGACAGCAACCCGACGGCTCAAACAAGCGGGCGGATCCTGCGGTGGCGCGACCGCCTGCTTTCCGACGGCACGGGACGCGCCGCAGTCGTGGGTGTCGCGCTCGCTGCGGGCCTCGCCGAGGTGGCGGGCATGCTTCCTTACCTCCTCGGCATGACGATGCTGGCCGATGCTCCCATCGGCATGCCGACCCGCTTCGCGATGCTTGCGGGTTACTGCGTCGTGATGATCCTGCCCGCCCTGATCCTGCTGGCTGCACGCCTGGTCGCTGCACGCTCTGTTGACCGCCCGCTGCGCCGCCTCACCGGGTGGATGCAGCGCACGGGCGCGGAGAACACGGCGTGGATTCTCGGCATCATTGGCTTCCTGCTCGCCAGATCAGGCGCGACGCAACTCGGGATTGACCTGCCGATCATAAGTTGAGCAACGGCCGGAAGGATCGTCGTGGCGTGATCCGAGCCGCTACCAGGCTGCGGCGACCGCCCGATGCGTCTCGAACAGCGGGACCGTGGTGCCCTCGGGGGCGCGGCCGAAGCCGCACTCGGTGGCGACGCCGAAGGAGCGGGACACATGCTGCTGGGCAGCCGCAATGCGGCGCTCGGCACCCTCTGCGCCGTCCTCGCGGTGCACGAGACCGAGGTAGAGCTCGGTTTGCTGCGGGATCGCGAGCCCCGCGAGCGCCGCGAAGTACTCGGCGTCGTCGCGTTCGATCGGCACCGGGAGGTGCAGCCAGGTGAGCGGGCGCTCTGCGGCCCCGACCGCGAGGTTCGCGAATCGCACCAGGTTCTCGGTGTCGCGCGGCTCGACGAAGTGCTTCTCGGCAACGTCGCCGTAGCAGAGATGCACGCCCGCCTCCACGTCGGCTGGCACCCTGTCGATCTGGCGCGCAAGCCGCGCACTGGTGCCGGCCCAGACGTCGTCGAACCATTCGTAGGGCTCACCCATGAAGCTCTTCTGCTCTTCAAGCATCGCGAACTCGAGCGCCGCATCCCACTGGATCGCGAGCTCGTGGTGCGGGATCGCAGCGAGCATGCGGTCGAGCTCGGCGGCGAGCGCTCGCTCGTAGACCGGCTCGAACTCGGCGCGATCCGCCGCCCACACGAAACTGCCGACCACACCGAGCGGCGTGGGCAGCGACACCTGGAAGCGGGTGGCCGCGGGAATCACACCCTCACCCTTCAGCCGTGAGAACACGGCGTACGAAGCGAGCGCAGCGTCGGCGTAGCCGAGCGGCGGCAGTTCGAGATCAGCAGCGCGCACCCCCTCGGCGAGGCGCACCTGGCGCATGTCGAGCATGCGCAGCGGGATCGGCGCGTCACCGACTCGCTCAATGCCTTCGGCCGCGCCCAGCCTGTCAGCCTGGAACACGATCCAGTGAAAGCGCTCCCCCACCTCGCCGTCGGGGATGCGCTTGAGGCGGTCACCGAGATGCTCTGCGGCGGTGCGCATCGTGGTCTCGGCGTCGTCGAAGTTGATGCTGCCGACGAGGTGTGCTCCCTGGGGTTCGCTCATGCGCTCCAGTGTAGTGAGCGGGGTTGGAGGCCTGGGTGCTGAGCCCCTGCCCCTGCCCCGCTGCCAGAACGCGCGAAAGGCGGATTTCGCATGCGGATCCAAGGATCCAGCTGCGAAATCCGCCTTTCGAGGGGGTGGATCGCGATCGCACGAGCACAGGCATGCAACAGGGGCGGATCGCACAGCTGCGCGATCCGCCCCTCAGCACCGGCGAGCGCACTCGCCCGCCACCTACAACCCGGCCTGGTTACAGTGCCGCGTACGCCTCGCGCAGCAGCTCTGCGGTCTCGGTGGGAGTCTTGCCCACTTTGACGCCGGCGGCCTCGAGGGCCTCCTTCTTCGCCTGCGCGGTGCCCGCCGAACCCGACACGATGGCGCCGGCGTGGCCCATCGTCTTGCCCTCGGGTGCTGTAAAGCCAGCCACGTAGCCGACCACAGGCTTCGTCACGTTCGCCTTGATGAACTCGGCCGCGCGCTCCTCGGCGTCGCCACCGATCTCACCGATCATCACAATCGCCTTCGTCTCGGGATCTGCCTCGAACGCAGCCAGGGCATCGATGTGCGTCGTGCCGATCACGGGGTCGCCGCCGATACCGATCGCCGTCGAGAAGCCGAGATCGCGCAGCTCGTACATCATCTGGTAGGTGAGCGTGCCCGACTTCGAGACCAGGCCGATCGGCCCCTTGCCCGTGATCGTCGCAGGCGTGATGCCAGCAAGCGCCTCACCGGGCGTGATGATACCGGGGCAGTTCGGCCCGATGATGCGGGTCTTGTTGCCCGTGGCCTTCGCGTGGGCCCACAGCTCCGCCGAATCCTTGACGGGCACCCCCTCGGTGATGATCACCAGCAGGCCGATGCCCGCATCGATGGCCTCGACGGCGGCGTCCTTGGTGAAGGCCGGGGGAACGAAGGCGACCGATACGTCGGCGCCGGTCTGCTCCATGGCCTCGGCGACCGTCGCGAAGACGGGCAGCTCGACAGCATTGCCGTGCTGATCGGTGTGCGTCACCGTGGTGCCGGCCTTGCGGGCGTTCACGCCGCCCACAATGTTCGTGCCCGAGGCGAGCATGCGCGCGGTGTGCTTGGTGCCCTCGCCGCCCGTGATGCCCTGCACGATGACCTTGGAATCCTTGTTCAGGAAGATCGACATTCTGTTGCTTCTTTCCGTGAGTCTCGTGGGTTAGCGGGCGTTAGCGAGTTCGGCAGCCTTGTCGGCGCCCTCGTCCATCGTGGCGGCGAGCGTGACGAGCGGGTGCGCAGCATCGGTGAGGATCCGGCGGCCCTCCTCGACATTGTTGCCGTCGAGTCGCACGACGAGCGGCTTGTTCGCCGAATCACCGAGCTTCTGGAGTGCACCCACGATGCCGTTGGCCACCGCGTCGCAGGCGGTGATGCCGCCGAAGACGTTGACGAACACCGACTTCACCTGCGGATCACCGAGGATCACATCGAGACCCGCAGCCATCACCTCAGCCGAAGCTCCACCGCCGATATCGAGGAAGTTCGCGGGCTTCACCCCGCCGTGGTTCTCGCCGGCATACGCGACCACGTCGAGCGTCGACATCACGAGGCCCGCACCGTTGCCGATCACACCGACCTCGCCATCGAGCTTGACGTAGTTGAGTTCCTGCGCCTTCGCCTTCGCCTCGAGCGGATCCTCAGCGGCCTTGTCTTCGAGCTCTGCGTGCTCGGGGTGACGGAAATCGGCGTTCGCATCCAGCGAGACCTTGCCGTCGAGCGCGATGATGTCACCGGCGCCGGTGAGCACCAGCGGGTTCACCTCGACGAGCGTCGCGTCTTCACCGGTGTATACCGCGTAGAGACGCTCGAACACGGCAGCTACCTTGGCGACCAGCTCTTCGGGGAACTTCGCTGCACGAGCGATCTCCTCGGCCTTCGCGGCGTCGATGCCGACGATCGGATCGACCTCGACGCGCGCCAGCGCCTCCGGCTTCTCGACAGCGAGCTGTTCGATCTCCATCCCACCCTCAACCGAGCACAGCGACAGGTACGAGCGGTTGGCACGATCCAACAGCACCGAGAAGTAGAACTCCTGCGCGATGTCGGCACCGGCGGCGACCATCACACGCTGCACTACGTGCCCCTTGATGTCGAGCCCGAGGATGGCCTGCGCCGCCTCGAAGGCCTCATCGGGGGTCTTCGCGACCTTCACACCGCCGGCCTTTCCGCGGCCGCCGGTCTTTACCTGAGCCTTGACCACGACCACGCCGCCGAGCTTCTCGGCTGCGGCTCGCGCCTCCTCCGGTGTGTCAGCGACGATGCCGGCAAGCACCGGCACTCCGTATCGCTCAAAAAGATCTCGTGCCTGGTACTCGTACAGATCCACGTACTGTCCTTCGCTTGGGAGTAATGGTGATCCGAGGCAGAAAAATGTCTCGATGTCGAGATATATCGACAATTCGAGAGTCTAGCACCGCGATATGGGCGCCTCCTCGCCGCAACTCAGCTCAGGCGCCGTGCGCCACGACCGAGATACAGCGCAGCATCGGCGCGCGCGATCGCCCCGTCCAGCCCCTCGGACGGCTGCACCACCACCACACCCCACGACCACGAGAACGGAGACTCCTCGTGCGCGCGACTCAGATTCGCTTCCAGCTCCCCCGCACCGGCGTGCGCCACCAGCAAGAACTCGTCTCCCCCGAGCCTCGCCACGAAGCCGCCGCCGCGACCGGAGTGCCCGCGCATGCCCACCATCGCAGACCACTGCCGCACCGACTCGCGCAGCGCCGTATCACCGGCCGCATGCCCTCCCGCGTCGTTGACGTGCTTGAAATCATCGAAGTCGATCACGGCCACCGCCAGCGGCTCGTCTAGGCGTGCGGAACGGCGCAGCATCCGCGATCCCGCCTCCGCCATCCCTCGCCGGTTCAGCGCACCCGTCAGCGCGTCGATGCTCGCCTGCGTGCGCAACTGACGACGCACAGCCCGCGCACCCTCAAAGCAGAACAGCATGATGATGAGGGCATAACCGATCATCACGATCGGCGATCCGACGGCATGGCCCATGTTGGGGTTCCAGATCAGCGTGCTCGACACCCGCACCATGCTCAAGCCGATGAACCCCCACGCGATCACCGTGGGGTAGAACCAGGCCACGTAGAGCGCCACCAGCGGCAACTCCAGCAGCGCGTTGATCTCGGCGTGACTGTGGCGGGAAAACAGCAAGAAGTAGCTCGACCAGGCCTCCATGCCTGCCACAACCACCAGGCCCGCCCAGAGCGGATATCGGCGCCCCAACACCAGCGGAATCACCGCCAGCAGCAGGTACAACACCAGCCACAGCACCACCATCCACCGCTGGATGTGCGGATGCCCCACCAATAGGTCGGAGGCGAACACCAACACGAGCATGAGCGGGATCAAAGCACTCACCGTCGAGAACGGCGTCTGCCAGCGCACCCAACGCCGCAGCAGCGCGGCCGCACGGTCGAGCACGCCCGCCATCATGTCGCCCAGCCCGCTAGTCACTGCTACTCACCCGCCGATCACGCCTCGACTGCTTTTCCCGATACAGTTCGACGTCAGCCCCACGCGAGCATCGCCGACGGCGTATCGCCGGCTCTGGACTCTGCGATCCCCGCCGACCAGGGATGAGGGGTTTCGCTCCGCAAGCGGTCTACAATGCTCTGAGCCTCCTCGGCCTGCACATGCGGTAGCAGCAGCACGAACTCATCCCCGCCGATCCTGCCGACAGCGTCACCGGCACGCAGCTCCGCTCGCCAACCCGAAGCCGTCTCGAACAGGGCCTCGTCACCGGCCGTGTGCCCGCGAGTGTCGTTGAGATGTTTGAAGTCGTCGAAATCGATCACCACAAGGCAGAACGGATCCCGCCGGGTCGAGCGGCGCTGCAGGCGGTGCGTGATCCGCTCGATAATCGCGCGCCGATGGTAGGCGCCCGTCAGCGGATCGATTGCGGCCGACTGCGCCTGCCGACGCCACAAATACATGCCGGCACCGAAGCAGAACAGCATCGCGAGCAGCGCATGCACCGCAACGGGGGCCCCGATGACTCCGTACGCTCCGAACAGCGGATTCCTCAGCATCGTGATACCGAACGACACCAGACACACCAGCACCAGCACCAGCGCCAGCCGCGGCCGCACGAACCACCCCAGGTAGAAGGCCACCACTGGGAGCTGCTGAGCGGAGGAGATCACCGCCTGAGGGTCTTCGGCGAGACCCAGATAGTAGGTCTGGGCCACGATGAAGATGAGCACACTGAGGATGCCGATCCACCGCGGAACCTGCTTGCCAAAGATGAACGCCGCGCACCCACCCACCACGCAGAACAGCAGCAGCCCCCACGTCATCGCGGGATTGCCCATGCCGGCGTGGAACACCACATCGACCACAAGCGTGAGCCCGAGCAGCAGCGCAGCCGATGACAGGTACAGGGAGTGCGCATCCTGTCGCCGCATCAGCGCTGAGACTTGCCTCATGACTCCCCTTCCCCGGCGTCTCCCCATCCCGTCGACCACCCTGCCCGTTGCTGCCAGCGTACACACGCTTCAGTGTGGAATCACCCTGATTTCACCCTGCGCGCCGACTCGCGGCCACCGGAATCCCAGGCTGCGAGCGGTATGCTGAGGGGGCTGCTGACAGTGGAGTTTCCCCGCGGAGGCATCAGGCCTCTCCGGCAGCCGGTGAACAAGGGAGGTGGACGTGGAAGAGACCAAGACACCCCAGCGCGAGGGTCTGCGGGCGCGCAAGCGTCGCGCAACCGAAAACGCCATCGAAACCTCGGCCGTGAAGCTGGCCCTCGAACACGGCGTTGAACACGTCACCGTCGAGGCGATCTGCGAGATGGCAGACATCTCACGCAGCACCTTCTTCAACTATTTCGCCGGGCGCGACTACGCCATCGTGGGGCGCGCGATCAACATCCCGGAGGGCGACGCAGCGTTCGGGGTGCTCGACAGCTGCCCCGACAACCTCACCCTTGGCATCCTTCGCCTCGTCTTCGCCGCGATCGGGCACAGCAACGTCAACACCGAGGTGGCCCGTCTGCGCGCCCAACTGCTCGCCGAGCAGCCAGAAGCCGCACGCCTTGCGCTCATCTCCATGCTCGAATCGGCCCACCACCTCACCTCCACGGCCACCGCCTGGCTCATCGCGCACCCCGAGCACGCAAAGCTCGATTCCCCCTCCCGGGAGGCCACAATGGCGGCGTCGCTCGCGCACGGCGTCATCAGCGCGCAGCTCGGCGAGTGGATGCAGCGCGACGGCGACATCGCCGCCGACGAAGACGACCTCACGCGCATCATGCAGGAGTACCGCATCCTCATCGGCTGAGCCGACTGGCCGCGAAGATTCGCAGGCCTCTGTGCGCGGATCAGGGCGGATCGGGCGGCGGATCGCGCCAGCGATCGACCCCCGTCACCACACCCGCGGCTCAGTCAACCTTCGCGATCGGAGCGAGCTTCACGAGCAGCTTGCGCTCCCCGACAGCGTCGAACACGACGTGCGCGATCCGCTTCGAACCAGCACCAGTGATGCTCGTCACCCGGCCTTCGCCGTACTCGTCGTGGCGGATGCGATCGCCAGAGGCGAGTTCGAGGTCGCCATTGTCGCGCGCGGCACCGCCGATCATATTGGGAAAGCCACCTCCCGCGGCCTGCGCCGCCTTCGCCTGCCGTTTGCGCTCGCGCCACTTGTCGAGCGCTGACTGCATATTGCCGCTGGCCGGCTCGCTGACAGCCGCTGATCCGTAGCCGCCCGAGGTGCCAAACGACACTGAGGATTCAACGCGCCCCCGCGCCCGAGCGGCACCCGACCCGTAGCCCGAGCCCGAGCCTCGAGGCGCATTGAGCGCGCGCGATTCAGTGCCGCCGCGGCCCGTGACCTCGCCAGGCGACTGCCGCCAGTCGATCAGCCCCTCGGGGATCTCCTGCAGGAAGCGCGACGGCATCGCAACAGACACGTCGCCGAAGGTGGCGCGGGTGGAGGCGAGCGTGAGGTACAGCTGCTCGCGGGCGCGCGTGATGCCGACGTACATCAGTCGCCGCTCCTCACTGATGCCCCCGACCTCATCGACCGACATCTGGTGCGGCAGCAGCCCCTCTTCCACCCCCGTGATGAACACGGCCTTGAACTCGAGGCCCTTCGCGGTGTGCATGGTCATGAGCGAGACGGTGCCGCTGGTGTCGTCGAGATCATCTGCGGCAGCGACAAGACTGACCTCGGTGAGGAATGCGATGAGGCCGGCGCCCGGCTGCTTCGCGTCGAACTCGCGGGCCACTGCGATGAGCTCTTCGAGGTTCTCGGCGCGCGCATCGTCTTGCGGGTCGCGTTTGGCCCGCAGCTTCTCGATCATCTCGGTCTCGTCGAGGATGAGCTTGAGCACGTCACCCACCGGGGCGGGCTTCGCTTCTTCTGCTGAGTCGTCGGTCGCACCGCCGCCCGCGGCCATACGAGCGGCACGGGTGAGCAATTCGGCGAGCTGCCGCACGGTGCCGCGCAGCTTCGGCCCGATGGCGGCGATCTCGTCGACGCGCAGCATGGCGTCGTGGAACGAGATGCCCTGCGCCTCCTGGAAGTTGGCGAGGTGCGCCTCTGCCATCGGCCCGATCCCCCGCTTGGGGGCGCCCAGCAGCCGCGACCACGCGATCGGGTCGTAGGGATTGGCGATGCTGGTGAGGTAGGCCATCGCGTCTTTGATCTCGGCGCGCTCGTAGAACTTGGTGCCGCCGAGCACCCGGTATGGGATCGCGGATCGGATGAGCAGCTCTTCGAGCGCTCGGGTCTGCGAGTTGGTGCGGTAGAACACGGCGACGTCACCGTAAGCCATGCCGCCCCGGTGCAGTTCTTCGATCTCCTCGGCGACGAAGCGCGCCTCGTCGTGCTGCGAATATCCGGTGAAGCCCACGATCTTCGCGCCGTCGCCCTCGGTGGTGAAGAGGTTCTTCTCCTGGCGGTCGAAGTTGTTGCCGATGACGGCGTTGGCCGCCGACAGGATGTTCTGGGTGGAGCGGTAATTCTGTTCGAGCTTCACGACCTCGGCGCCGCGGAAGTCGCGCTCGAACTCGACGATGTTGCGGATGTCGGCCCCGCGGAAGGCGTAGATCGACTGATCGCTGTCACCCACGACGGTGAGGCTGGCCGGCGGGATGCGGCCGCTCGCGTCGAGCTCGCGAGCCCTGGCGGGAGGCACGAGCCTGCTGACCTCTTCGGGCTCGATGTGGCGAGTGAGTTCGCGGATCAGGGAGTACTGGGCGTGGTTGGTGTCTTGGTATTCGTCGACGAGGATGTGGCGGAAGCGCCGCTGGTAAACCGCCGCAATGTCGGGGTGCGCGCGGAAGAGCTGCACGGTCTGGCCGATGAGATCGTCGAAGTCGAAGGCGTTGGCGCGGCGCAGCTCCTGCTCGTACATCTTGAAGATCTCGACGAAGAGGCGATCCCGCGGGTCGCTCTCGTTCATCGTCGCGGCGTAGTCGTCGGCGTCGCTCAGTTCGTTCTTGAGCTTGGAGATCTTCGAGCCGGCGTTCGCTGGGGTGAAGCCGTAGGTGTCGGCGTCGAGCTCCTTGATGATGCGCTTGAGCAGCGCGCGCGAATCGGCAGAGTCGTAGATGGTGAAGCCCGAGACGTAGCCGAAGCGCTCGGCTTCGCGCCGCAGGATGCGCACACATGCGGAGTGGAAGGTGGAGACCCACATGCCCTGCGCACCCTCGCCGAGCAGCCCTTCGATGCGCTCGCGCATCTCGGCTGCGGCTTTGTTGGTGAAGGTGATCGCGAGGATCTGGCTCGGCCACGCTTCTTTGTTGCGGATGAGGTGAGCGATGCGGTGGGTAAGCACGCGGGTTTTGCCGGATCCGGCGCCGGCGACGATCAGCAGCGCCGGGCCGCGGGACACCACGGCCCGCTCCTGCGCCGGGTTCAGCCCATCAAGCAGCGGATCGCGGCCATCTGCCGCCCCCGCGCCGCCCGCCGAAGGACCACCGAACGGAGCCCCTGGCTCCAGAAGTTCAAACTCGCTCATCGTGGGATCCAGTCTAGGCATGACCACTGACATTCACGTCCGAGCCTCACCCGATCCGCCCCCTCACTCCGTTCCTCTCCACCCACCCGATCCACCCCCACCCCTGCCCTGCCATCGAGGTCACCCGTATGGCCGTCACCCACCTCCGCAAACGACCCCACGGGTGACCCCGATGACACTCCGAGTCGAGCACGGTGACGCGACGTGGATCTGAACCGTTCGCCCAGACCGGCAGAATAGAGGGATGGCTACTCCCAGCGTGCTCGTCTTCGCGACGGGCGGCACGATCGGCATGCACGAGACCGACACGGGGCTCGCACCCGACCCCGATTTCCCCGAGGTGCTCGAAGGCCTCGTGGCCGGCATCTGCGGCCCACTCGGCGTCGAGGCGCGCATCAACCACCTGCTCCCCGCGATCGACAGCGCGAACGCCGACGCCGACACCGCACCCCGAATCGCCCGCGCGATCAGCGCTCGCGTGCGCACCCACCGCCCTCGCGGGGTCGTCATCCTGCACGGCACCGACACCCTCGCTTACACGGCGTCGCGGCTCGCGTTCGAACTCTCGGGTATCGGCAGCCCCGTCGTGGTGACAGGCAGCCAGCTCGCCCACGGTGCCCCCGGCACCGACGCCGTCGATAACCTTGCGCTCGCAATCCGCGCCTCGGTGAAGGCGGCACCCGGCGCGCCCGTGTCGGTGGCGTTCGGGGGCGCGATCCTGCCCGCCGTGCGCGCGGTCAAGCACGACAGCGTCTCACTCGCGGCGTTTCGCGCCGAGCGTGCGCTCGCTGCCGGACCCGCCGGAGTGCCTGCGGCCCCGGCCGGCCAGCACTCCCCAGCCGCACCCGCCCGCGTGCTCTCATTCCGCTTCACTCCGGCGGTGACCGCGGCCGATCTGCGCGCGGCTGTGGGCGGGCAGCCCGAGGGGCTCGTGCTGGAGTGCTACGGTTCGGGCAACGCGCCCATGGCGCGGCCAGGCATGCTGGGCGCGCTGCGCGAAATCTGCGGATCGCTGCCCGTGGTGGCCGTGACGCAGTGCTCGGTCGGAGGCGTGGATCTTGCCCGCTACGCGGTCGGTCGCGAGCTGGCGGCGGCGGGTGTGATCGACGGATCCGACCTCACCGCGGAGGCCGCAACGGCCAAGCTCGGCTTCCTGCTCGACCGCGGCCACCGCGGCGCCGAACTGCGCACGCTGATGGAGCAGAACCTCGTCGGCGAACTCACCCGCTGAGCCCCCGAGCTGCCCCCCCCCCCCCCCCTCACCCTCCACCTCAGCGCACCGATCGACGATCCAGCACCCCGAACACCCGAATGGGGGCGCGAGAACGTCGATCGGTGCGCGTAGAGAGTCAGCAGGGGCGAGTATGAAGACAGGTCTGGTCGAGCAGGAGACGGCAGCTAGAGCAGCTACAGCAGCGAGAGCGGCTACGCTCGCGCGTCGCGGATCGCCACGCCAAGATCGGGGTGATCGAGGAAGACGCCGTCTACTCCTGAGCGCATGAGCAGCCCGAACTCCGCCTGCCAGTCGCCCCACTCGGCCCCGCGCAGCGAGCTCTGGTGGCGCACGTTGAGGTAGCGGTTCTCGGGCCGCAGCGTCCAGGTGTAGACGAGCAAGCCACGCGCGTGCCCCCGCGCCACGAGGTCGGTGTTGCCGATCGCGCGCCCCAGCGCGTTCACCCTGATCAGATTGCCTTTGGCGACGCTGATGCCATCGACCCGCTGTGCGAGCAGATCGAGCCCCGGGTCGCTGCGGTACCAGGCGAAGCTGCGCGACGGGGCGCTGTCGACGGGTTCGTCGGCAGGCGACCCCAATCGGTCGGTAAGAAACACGAGGTCGGCGTGCACCCCGGCGGTGCGCAGCCGATCCAGCACCCCCAGCTCGAACGATTCGATCACCAGACGTTCGCGATCCGCATCCCACCCGGTGGCCGCGAGCTCGGCGAGCAGCAGCGCGCCAAGGTCGTGCCCGATGCTCGCGAAATAGGCGGCGTGCTTCACCTCGATCACGGCACCTAACCGCCGGTCCAGCCGCTCACTCGCCGCATCGATGATCGCGAGCACGTCGCGCAGGCGCAGGATCGGCTCGGTGCCGTCAAACTCACGATTGCCGGGACGCACCCGCGGCAGCCGCTCGGTGCAGCGCAGCGTCGCGAGCTCATCCCAGGTGAAATCCTCAGTGAACCACCCGGTGAGGCGTTTACCGTCGATGGTCTTGGTGGTGCGGCGATCCGCGAACTCGGGGTGCTGCGCGACGTCGGTGGTGCCTGAGATCTCGTTCTCGTGCCGCACCACCAGCACCCCGTCGCGTGTGGCTACGATGTCCGGCTCCGCAGCGTCGGCACCGAGTTCGAAGGCGAGCCGGTAGGAGGAGGCGCTGTGCTCGGGGCGGTAGCCCGGTGCCCCACGGTGGCCGATGATGAGGGGCGCAGGGTCCGGGCTCTCCATGCGACCAGCCTATCCGCGCTGCGCGAACACGGGCTGCGGATCGGGCAGAGTCACAGCCACGGAGGCATCACCTGTGGATAAGCTGGAACAGACCCATACGCCAGGAAAGGATTCCGACGCATGAGCAACCCGGCTCTCAGCAATAACCCGGCACTCAACGGCAAGACCCTCACCGCTGATGAGCTGCGCCGCATCTACGATCAGCCTGCCGCGCAGACGCAGCGGCCAGGCATCGACGAACCGGTCGCGGAGGCCGGTTTCGGCGGCGAGCAGCCGCCCGTCATCGCCCCCTCCGACCGACCCATGACCTACGAGAACACCATCTCCAAGACGGTGATGCTGTTCCTCATCGTGCTCGTCTTCGGCGCGGTCGGCTGGTTCATGCCGCTCCTGACGCTGCCCGCGGCGATCATCGGCCTGGTGCTCGGCCTCGTCAACTCCTTCAAAAAGGAGCCGAGCGTTCCCCTCATCGTGCTCTACGCGGTGTTCCAGGGCGTGTTCCTCGGCGGCATCTCGAGCGTTTTCGAGGCGCAGTGGTCGGGCATCGTGTCGCAGGCGATCATCGGCACCCTGTCGGTGTTCGGCGTGACTCTGCTGCTCTTCCGCAGCGGCAAGGTGCGCACCAGCCCGAGGCTCAACAAGATCTTCATGATCGCCATCTTCGGCTATCTGGCGTTCTCCGTCGTCAATCTGGTGCTCATGCTCTTCGGCATCAACCAGAATCCGTGGGGTCTGCGCACCGGCTGGATCGGCGTCGCGATCGGCGTCCTGGCCGTGCTGCTCGCCGCGTACTCGCTCGTCATGGACTTCGAGCTCATCCAGAACGGCGTGAAGAACCGCGTGCCCGAGAAGTGGGCCTGGTCGGCGGCTTTCGGCCTCATGGTGACGCTGATCTGGCTGTACGTCGAGATCCTGCGTATCCTCGCGATCCTGCGCGGCGACTAATATCGTCTGCGACGCCGGAGCCTCGCGCTCCGGCATTCGGGGCCGGTCATCCACTCGGGTGATCGGCCTCAGTCGTATCTCGGGCTGGTCGGGGCTGTGGACAACCACGCGCAGGGTGCGACGACGCCCGCTACGGTGGGGGCACCCGACCCGAAGGCAGGTGCCATGCAGACCCCCGATCCGGTGCCCGCGAGGCCCCGCGCACGCACGCACCTCAGGCTGACGTCCCTTGCACTGGCGGCGGCCGCACTGTCAGCGGCCCTCATGACGACGGCCGTGTCCCGGTGGTGGCCGCAGGCCAGCCCCGGCGTTGACATCGAGGGGGCCAGCTTCTGGCTGCTGCTCGCCGCCTACGTGCTGCTCGCCGTCGCCAGCGCAGTGCTCTGCGTCATCGATCTCGTATTGCACACCCTGCCGAACGTGATTCTGCTGCCCTCCGGCGCTGCACTACTCGCCCTCGTGCTCGCGGCAGCCATCGCCGCTGGCGACGCCGGGCCGCTGATCCGTAGTCTCGTCTGCTGCCTAGCGCTCGCAACCGGCTACGGCCTGCTGTGGCGCTGCTCGCCACGCAGCCTCGGCGGCGGTGACGTCAAACTCGCTGCGTTGCTCGGTGCGGCGCTCGGCCCTCTCGGCTGGGGTGCGGCACTCGTCGGCGCGCTCGCACCGTTCCTGCTCGGCGGTGTGCACGCGGCGGTGCTGCTCCTCACACAGGCTGCGCGACGCAGGCTCGGTCAATGCAGCGGGGCGGATACGCACCGTCCGACAGCCTTCCCCTTCGGGCCGTGGATGCTCGTTGGCGCGTGGACCGGCATCTTCGCCGGCACGGATATCGCCTCCGCGATCCTCACCCCCACGTAACCTCGAAGCCCGAAACGCAGCCCCCAGAAACGCCAAAACCGGCGGCCTCCTCCGCAGAGGCGGCCGCCGGTCTCAGACGGGCGAGCACTCAACTCACTCCCACTCAGCTGTTACGCGAGCGGGAGCTCCTTCGTCACTCCCACTCGATCGCTGGCGCGATCGAGTTCCACCCAGCACTTACGCGAGCGGGAGCTCCTTCGTCACTCCCACTCGATCGCTGGCGCGATCGAGTTCCACCCAGCACTTACGCGAGCGGGAGCTCCTTCGTCACTCCCACTCGATGGTCCCCGGGGGCTTCGAGGTCACGTCGAGCACGACGCGGTTGACCTCGGGCACCTGATTGGTGATGCGGTTCGAGATACGGGCGAGCACCTCGTAGGGCACGCGGGCCCAGTCGGCAGTCATCGCGTCTTCTGAGGAGACGGGGCGCAGCACGATCGGGTGGCCGTAAGTGCGGCCGTCGCCCTGCACGCCAACGGAGCGCACATCGGCGAGCAGCACCACGGGGCACTGCCAGATCTCGGCGTCAAGGCCGGCTGCGGTGAGCTCTTCGCGGGCAATCGCGTCAGCCGCGCGCAGCGTCTCCAGACGGTCGCGGGTCACCTCACCGACAATGCGGATGCCGAGGCCGGGGCCAGGGAAGGGCTGACGCCCCACAATGGCCTCGGGGATACCGAGCTCGCGGCCGATCTCGCGCACCTCATCCTTGAACAGGGTGCGCAGCGGCTCGATCAGTTCGAAGTCGAGGTCTTCGGGCAGGCCGCCAACATTGTGGTGCGACTTGATGTTCGCGGTGCCCGCGCCGCCACCCGACTCGACCACGTCGGGGTAGAGGGTGCCCTGCACCAGGAACTTCACCTTCTCGCCCTCGGCCTTCGCCTCGGCAACAAGGTCGAGCTGCACTTTCTCGAAGGCGCGAATGAACTCGCGGCCGATGATCTTGCGCTTCTCTTCAGGGTCAGTGACCCCTTCGAGGTGGCCGAGGAAGACGTCAGCAGCGTCGACGGTGATGAGACGCACGCCTGTCGAGGCGACGTAGTCGCGCTCCACCTGCTCACGCTCCCCCTGACGCAGCAGGCCGTGGTCGACGAAGACCGCGGTGAGCTGATCGCCAATGGCCTTGTGCACGAGCGCCGTCGACACCGCCGAGTCGACACCGCCTGACAGCGCCGAAATGACTCGGGCATCGCCAACCTGAGCACGGATCCGCTCCACTTGCTCGGCGATCACATTGCCGGCGTTCCAATCGGCAGGGATGCCGGCGACATGATGCAGGAAGTTCTCGAGGATGCGCTGCCCGTGATCGGAATGCTTCACCTCAGGGTGCCACTGCACGCCGTAAAGCTTGCGCTCGGGCGAACCGAACGCCGCCACGGGGGTGACCGCCGTGCGGGCGAGCACGTCGAAGCCCTCCGGTGCCT
This sequence comes from Leucobacter sp. VD1, assembly GCF_037150695.1. Lineage (NCBI taxonomy): Bacteria > Bacillati > Actinomycetota > Actinomycetes > Micrococcales > Microbacteriaceae > Leucobacter > Leucobacter sp. VD1. Next base: position 264,426 of record NZ_JBBCPO010000001.1, on the reverse strand, counting down.
GCTGCACGGCGTCGCCGTGGCTCATCCAGACGTTCTGCGTCTCGGGCTGGCCGCCGAGGATCGCACCGCCGTCGCCGAGGATCGTGGCCTCGACGCCGCCGTACTCGCGGTCGCCGGTGTTGCCGACGGTGCCGCCGAGGGTATGCGCCATGATCTGGAAGCCGTAGCAGATGCCGAGCACAGGCACGCCAAGCTCGAAGATCGCCGGGTCGAACTGGGGCGCGCCCTCCTCGTACACCGACGAGGGGCCGCCCGAGAGCACGATGCCGAGCGGCTGCTTGGCCTCGACCTCGGCAGCGGTGATGCTGTGCGACACGAGCTCGGAGTACACGCCGGCTTCGCGCACGCGGCGCGCGATCAGCTGCGCGTACTGCGCGCCGAAGTCGACCACGAGAACCGGACGGTGGTCCGTGTCAGTCTGTTCTGCCATTGCAGGCCTTTCAGGGGTTGTGGGTGAGGAAGTCGATTCTACTGAAGTGAGGCCGGAACGGCTTCGGCTTCACGGGCGTCGAGGAATCCGGTGACCTCGCGCACAATGCGAGCCTCCAGGATGAACGACATGAAGGGGATCACACCGCCGAGGGCGATCAGAATGAAACGCCAGAAGTTCCAGCGCATCGGGCTCCAGAGCAGGAAGTCGGAGACGAGGTAGATGACATAGAACCAGCCGTGGGCGATGAGAATCGCCTTGAACAGGTCGAAGCCCTGCGGCTGGAAGTCAGCCTCGACACCCTCGGGCGCGATCGCGTAGAAGTGAGCGAAGCCATCGGGCGTGAAGAGGTAGAGCTGCACGCCGAAGGCGTACTTCATAACCATCACGGCGCACAGCAGCAGTAGCATGACGCCGGTGATCATCGAAGTCACCTTGTAGAAGCTCAATGCCTTGCGAATGCGCGGGTAGTCGGCGGGCTTGGGCTGCAGTTGCATGGGTTCCATTCTATTCTTGCGCCGCGTGAAGCAGCTTGAGTTCATGCTCCTTCTCCCAGGCGTCCCGCGTGAGGCGATACCAGAGGAAGAGCGCGAAGCCGGCGAACACGATCCACTCGACCCCGTAGAAGATGTTGAGCCAGTTGATGGTCTCAGCCGGCAGCGGTGCGACAGAGTCGACGGCATCGAGCTGCGCCTCGGCGAGGAGCGCTGCGGTGCCGGCCTCATCGTGCAGCACGAGATAGCCGGAGTACACGGGGCTCTCGACCCCGGTCCACACATTCGCGAGGAAGGCCGGGATCATTGTGCGCAGCACCTGTGGATCCTCGCTCGGCTTCGGCACCTGCGGCCCCTCGGGCGGCATGAAACGGCCCTCGACAGTGCGGGGAGCGGCGAATGCCGGATCCGCATCGAGCTGCGCGATCGCCCGCTCAGCATCGGCCTCGCTCGGTGCCCAGCCAAGAGCCACCGCGAGGTGCGCGCCAGGCTCGGCGTCAGGGCCGTCGGTGACGAAATGGCCCACCACCCAGGCACCGGTCTCACCCGCGTTGACCCGCGGTGCCACCACACGCGAGTCGCCAGGCACGAACGCTCCTTCGAGATGCACGACCACGCCAGCTCCGGCGTCGGTGACGCCCTGCAGGGTATCGGCGACCTCGGCGAGCGGCCGCGGGGTCTCCGTGTCGATCTCCTCGACCGTGGCCTGGCGCACCGCGCTATCCATCTGCCACTGCCCCAGCCACGCGAAAGCTGCGGCGACGAGCATGGCGAACACGAGTGCGAGGATCCAGCGGGGCCTGCGCATGACCTGACCGAGCGTAGGGTCGCCCAGATACTCAGGTCGCTTCTGGCTGCTGTGCGGGGTCGGCTGCACGCCGGCCCCGGGCTGACCCGTAGGGCCCGGAGAGGAAGGCTGGCTTGAGGACACCGGCTCTGCGGCCCCCTAGCGCTCGGCGTGCACGACGCCGACGCGCTGGAACTCCTTGAGCTCCGAGTAGCCGGTGGTCGCCATCGCACGGCGCAGCGCACCGATCAGGTTGGCACTGCCGTCGGCGACGTGCGCCGGCCCGTTCACGATCTCCGAGAGCGGTGCCACCGGCGCAACGCGCAGGCGCTTGCCGCGGGGAAGATCCTCGTGGTGGGCTTCCTGGCCCCAGTGCCACCCGTTGCCGGGGGCATCCGAAGCCTTCGCGAGCGCAGTGCCCAGCATGACGGCGTCGGCGCCGCACGCCATCGCCTTGATGAGATCGCCCGAGGTGCCCAGGCCGCCATCTGCGATGACGTGCACATAGCGCCCGCCCGACTCGTCGAGGTAGTCGGTGCGCGCACCGGCAACATCGGCGATCGCGGTCGCCATTGGTGCGCGGATGCCCAGCGTGGCTCGCGTAGTCGATGACGCGCCGCCGCCGAAGCCGACCAGCACACCGGCAGCGCCCGTGCGCATGAGGTGCAGGGCCGACTGGTAGGTGGCCGCACCGCCCACGATCACGGGCACGTCGAGCTCGTAGATGAACTGCTTGAGGTTGAGCGGCTCGCGCCCCTCCTTGGCGACGTGCTCGGCGGAGACGGTGTTGCCGCGGATCACGAAAAGATCGACGCCGGCCCGCACCACCGTCTCGGTGAACTCTGCGGTGCGATGCGGTGACAGCGCACCTGCGACGGTCACACCGGCCTCGCGGATCTCGCCGAGACGCGCGGTGATGAGTTCGGGGCGGATCGGCGCCGAGTAGAGCTCCCGCATACGGTGCACCGCAGCGATCTCGTCATCGATGCTCGCGAGTTCTGCGAGCAGCGCTTCAGGATGCTCGTGCCGAGTCCACAACCCCTCGAGGTTGAGCACGCCGAGCCCGCCGAGGCGGCCCAGCTCGATCGCGGTTGCCGGCGACATCACGGAGTCCATGGGCGCGCCGAGCACGGGGATGTCGAACTGGAAGGCGTCGATCGACCAGGAGGTCGAGACCAGCTCGGGATCGCGGGTGCGCCGAGTAGGCACGATACCGATCTCGTCGAAGGTGTACACGCGGCGGGCGCGCTTGCCCCGCCCGATCTCGATCTCGTTACTCACCCGACCAGTCTATCCGGCCTCCCCTGTGCGGTGGTCCGGCGGGGGCGGGACGCGTTCGCAGTCCCTCCCCCGCCGTCGACGTCACGGCTCAGTGCTGCACGGGCGGTTCCGCGCCGTGGCCGGTGAGCGCCCGTACCTCCATCTCGGCCGCGAGTTGCTTCGACTCGCGGCCGGGGTCGGTGATCGACCCGAGCCACCCGAGCAGGAAGCCGAGCGGGATCGAGACGATGCCTGGGTTCTTCAGCGGGAAAATCGCGAAGTCCACCCCGTCTCCCAGCATGGCGGCCGGATCACCGGAGACGACCGGGGAGAACGCGATCAGCAGCACCGCAGAGAGCAGACCACCGACCATCGACCACACGGCCCCGCGCGTCGTGAAGCGGCTCCAGAACAGCGAGTACAGGATCGTGGGCAGGTTGGCGGATGCGGCGACCGCGAAGGCAAGCGCCACGAGGAACGCGATGTTCTGCCCTTGGACGCCGATGCCGCCGATGATCGCCGCAGCACCAATCACGAGCGTCGTGATCTTCGCGACCTTCACCTCCTGCCGGGCTGAAGCCTGGCCCCGCTTCATCACGCTGTTGTAGATGTCGTGCGCGAACGACGCCGAAGCCGTGATTGTGAGTCCCGCGACCACCGCGAGGATCGTGGCAAACGCGACGGCCGAGATGAAGCCCAGCAGCAGCGGTCCGCCGAGGTGCAGCGCCAGCAGCGGAGCAGCAGAGTTCTGCCCGCCGGGAGCGTTCGCGATGGTCTCCGGGCCGACGAGCGCCGCGGCGCCATAGCCGAGCACCAGCGTGAAGAGGTAGAAGACACCGATGAGCCAGATCGCCCACACCACGGAACGCCTGGCCTCCTTCGCGGTGGGCACCGTATAAAAGCGCATCAGCACGTGCGGCAGGCCGGCGGTGCCGAGCACGAGGGCGAGCGCAAGCGACACGAAGTCGATCGGATTGGCCCCGTACTGCAGGCCAGGGGCGAGGATCGCCGCACCGTTGGCGTTCTCAGGGTTGGTGACGGCGGCGTCGAGCACTGCGCCGAAATCGAAGCGGTTGAGCGCGAGCACCCAGACAGTCATCGCGGCGGCTCCGGCGATGAGCAACACCGCTTTGATGATCTGCACCCAGGTCGTGCCCTTCATACCGCCGATGAGCACGTAGAGAATCATGACCACGCCGACCACAGCGATCACGAGCGACTGCCCGAGCTTGTCGTCGATACCGAGCAGCAGCGAGACGAGACCACCGGCGCCTGCCATCTGTGCCAGGAGGTAGAAGAAGCAGACCGCGAGTGTGGTGAGCGCTGCGGCCATGCGCACCGGCTTCTGGCGCAGCCGGAACGACAGCACATCGGCCATGGTGAACTTCGCCGTGTTGCGCATCAGTTCGGCGACGAGCAGCAGCGCGACGAGCCAGGCGACGAGGAAGCCGATCGAATAGAGGAAGCCATCGTATCCGTTGATCGCGATCGCGCCGCAGATGCCGAGGAAGGATGCGGCCGAGAGGTAGTCGCCCGCGATTGCGAGGCCGTTCTGCCGGCCTGAGAACGAGCGTCCACCGGCGTAGAAATCGGCAGCGCTCTTGTTGTTCCGGCTCGCGCGGATCACGATGACCATCGTCACCGCGACGAACGCGAGGAAGATTCCGATGTTGAGCACCGGGTTCTGCTGACCGGCTGCGGCCTGGAGAGAGAGGATCTGCGTGTTCATCGGGAACCTCCCTCGGCACCGGCGATGCCGCTGTTATTCGGGCTGACCGGCGCCGCATGTTCGAGGCCTTCGAGTTCGGCGCGCAGCGCCGTCGTCGCCGGGTCGAGCTTCCGGTTCGCGAAGGATACGTACCACATGGTGATGCCGAAGGTCGTGACGAACTGTGCCAGGCCGAGCCACAGCCCGACGTTCAGGCCGAGCATCGGCTGCGCCATGAACTCGTGCGCGTAGGCAGCGAGGACGACGTAGAGCAGGAACCAGATCATGAACGCCACCGCAATCGGGAACACGAAGCGCCGGAAGCGGTGCTTGTACTCCTGAAACTCGGGCCGTGCCTGAAATGCTTCGTAGTCGATGGGGGTGGTCTCTTCAAACCCCCGGGGTTCATTGGACATGGGGCCTCCTTGCCTCATGGGAATACGGGGAACGACGACGGTCCGCTCAGCGCGGCACCGTCACCGCCTGAGTCGCAGGCGCTGAGACGGTGTCGCCGAGCGCAGCGATGAGGTCGTCGATCACGGCGGGATCCTCGATGGTAGCGGGCACGCGGTACTCCTCGCCGTCGACGATCTGGCGCATGGTCTTGCGCAAGATCTTGCCCGATCGGGTCTTCGGCAACCGCTCGACGATCGTCACGTCGCGGAACGCCGCGACGGGTCCGATGTGCTCGCGGACGAGCCGCACGAGCTCGGCCGCGAGCTCTTCCCGCACCACAGTCTCTCCGTGCTTGAGCGCGACGAAGCCGGCGGCCCGCTGTCCCTTGAGTTCGTCGTGCACTCCGATCACCGCGCACTCGGCTACCGCCGGATGCTGTGTCAACACCTCCTCCAGCGATCCCGTGGAAAGCCGGTGCCCGGCCACGTTGATGACATCGTCCGTTCGCCCCATCACGAAGAGGTATCCGTCCTCGTCGAAATGGCCGGCGTCGCCGGTGGCGTAGTAGCCGGGGAATGCCGATAGGTAGGAGTCGACGAAGCGCTGCGAGCTCCCCCAGATGCCCAGCAATGCGCCCGGCGCGAGCGGCAGCCGGATCGCGATGTTGCCCTCGACGCCCGGCGCCGTGATGTCAGCGCCCCTGGAGTCGACGATACGCACGTCGAAACCGGGCATCGGCACGGACGTCGAACCCGCCTTCGCGGGCAGCGTCTCGATCCCGAGAGGGTTGGCGCAGATCATCCACCCCGTCTCGGTCTGCCACCAGTGGTCCACGACGGGCACTCCGAGGCCGTCGTTGATCCAGTGCCAGGTCTCGGGATCCATCCGCTCTCCCGCGAGATACACCGCGCGCAGTGAGGAGAGGTCGTGCTTCACCAGCTCGGCGAGCTCGGGATCCTCGCGCCGGACCGCACGCAGCGCTGTCGGAGCGGTGGAGAGCATTTTCGCCCCGTAGCTCGACAGGATGCGCCAGAACGCTCCCGGGTCCGGGGTTCCCACCGGCTTTCCCTCGTAGAGCACCGTCGTGCCGCCCGCGAGTAACGGGCCGTACACGATGAACGAGTGGCCAACAACCCAGCCCACGTCGGACGCTGTGAAGATGGTGTCGCCTGGACCGAAGTCATAGATGTTGCGCATCGCCCATCCGAGTCCCACGGCGTAGCCGCCGCTGTCACGCACGACGCCCTTCGGACTGCCCGTGGTGCCCGAGGTGTAGAGGATGTAGAGCGGATCCTCGGAGCGCACGGGCACCGGATCGGCTGGCGCGGCTTGCTCCTCCAGCGCGTCCCAGTCGAGCCACGCGACGTCCGCCTCGTCCGCGAAGTCGGCGGCCGACCCCGGCACAGTTTCGCGGTCGCGCACGATGACTGTCTCGACGCCGGAGTCGGCGCCGCCCGCGATCTCGATGGCCCGGTGTACGAGCGGCAGGTATTCGACGACCCGCTGGGGTTCCAGACCTCCGGAGGAGGTGACGATCACGCGGGGCTTGGCGTCTGCGATCCGCACCGCCAACTCGTTGGCCGCGAATCCGCCGAACACGACCGAGTGGATCGCGCCGATGCGGGCGCAGGCGAGCATCGCGACCACTGCCTCGGGCGTCATCGGCAGATAGATCAGCACCCGGTCGCCGACGACCACGCCCGCATCGCGCAGGACGCCGGCGAAGCGCGCCACTCGGTCGCGCAACTGCGCGTAGCTGATCCGGGCGCGGGAACCGGTCATCGCAGAGTCGTAGATGAGAGCGGTCTCCTCGCCGCGACCGGCCTCGACGTGGCGATCGAGCGCATTGAAGCAGACGTTCAGCCGTCCGTCCGGAAACCAGCGCCACTCGGTGGCGCTGCGCTCTTCGATGGCGCGGGTCGGTGGGGTCGTCCATGACACCCGCTCGGCGGCCTCGAGCCAGAAGGCGTCGCGGTCTCGGGTGCTCCGCGCGATGATCTCTGGGTAGTGGTGCCCGGGACGGGGAATCGATGTTGCTGTGCTCACTCATTTCTCCTTTGAAACTTCGGCGACAACGCTGTCGCTGTGTGCATGGATTAGGCTATTGACGGGGGACGCCCAGGCAATACCCCCGAAAGTTGGTAGTCCCGATGCAGCGACTCGACCCTCAGGCTCAGCAGACCTTGCTCGAAATCGCCGTGGCCGAGTTCGCCGCGGCAACGCGCTTCCCCCTGGCCTTCGGCGGTTTCGACACGCACGGAACGGCGACGATGACAGCGCTTTTCGGACATCGCACGCTGAGCCTGCAGGGACTCTGCGTGCAGGCGGGACGGGGCCTCGGAGGACGAGCGCTCGCCGAGCATCGACCCCGGCTGACCATGGACTACCGGCGCTCCCGCCACATCACCCACGACTACGATACGCAGGTGCACGGCGAGGGGATCGTGGCCCTGTTCGCACACCCCGTGATCGTCGACGGGGAGACCCGTGCGGTGCTCTACGGCGGTACCCGCGAGGCGACGCTCGCCGGATCGGCGTTCGCCCGGTCCGCCGCGGCCGTGGTCACCGATCTCGCCCGCGAGATCAGAAGACAAGACGAGGTGGAACAGCGCGCGGTCTGCCTCGCCGCGCGCCTCGCGGCCGAGCAGCAGGCGCGCCACGCGCTACCCGGGCCCGCGCTCGAGGCACTGCGCAGCAGCCACGCCGAACTGCGCAGCATCGCAGCGGCGGTCGCCGATCCAACACTTCGGGCGCGCCTCGCTGAGGTCGACCGTCGGCTCACAACAATCGAGACGGGAGCCGTTCACGTCACTGCGTCGTACAGCCCGGGGCGCGGCGCCCGGTCCGGCGACACCCCGCGCGCCGAGTCGGCATCAAGCACGACCGATACCGGTGCTCCCCCCGACCGCGTTCACCTGACGCCGCGAGAGCTCGATGTGATCTCCCACGCCGCCCTGGGCGGGACCAACGCCGAGATCGGGCGCGCGCTCGGGCTCACCGAGAGCACGATTAAGAGCTACGTCAAAACCGCCATGTCGAAGCTGCAGGCCTCCACCAGGCACGCCGCAGTCGCGGCCGCACGCCGCCATGGCCTCATTCCCTAAAACGCAGAGCGTGCCAGGAACCTGTGGATCCTGGCACGCTCTGCGTGGGGCCGGAGAGGCTGCGCGGCAAGCGCACCGCAACGCAGCACTCCTAGCGCTTGTAGTTGGGTGCCTCCACGACCATCTGCACGTCGTGCGGGTGGCTCTCCTTGAGGCCCGCCGAGGTGATGCGCACGAACTCGCCGCGCTGCTTCAGCTCTTCGACCGAGCGCGCACCCACATAGAACATCGACTGGCGCAGGCCGCCGATCATCTGGTGGGTGACGGCACCGACGGGGCCGCGGTAGGGCACCTGGCCCTCGATGCCCTCGGGGATCAGCTTCTCGTCGCTCGGAACGTCGGCCTGGAAGTAGCGATCCTTCGAGTAGGAGGTGCGTTCGCCGCGGGTCTGCAGCGCGCCCAGCGAACCCATGCCGCGGTAGTTCTTATACTGCTTGCCGCCCACGAAGACCAGATCGCCGGGGCTTTCGTCGGTGCCGGCGAGCAAGGAGCCCATCATCACCGAGGAGGCGCCTGCGACGAGCGCCTTCGCGATGTCACCCGAGTACTGCAGGCCGCCGTCGGCGATCACGGGGATGCCTGCGGGGGTTGCAGCCTTCGCGGCTTCGTAGACCGCGGTGACCTGAGGCACGCCCACACCGGCAATGACGCGGGTGGTGCAGATCGAACCGGGACCAACGCCCACCTTGACAGCATCGGCGCCGGCGTCAACGATCGCCTTCGCCCCTGCGTAGGTTGCCACGTTGCCGCCGATTACGTCGACGCCGGCGAACGCCGGATCGCTCTTGATCTTCGCGATGATGTCGAGCACGCCCTTGCTGTCGCCGTTGGCGGTGTCGACCACGAGCACGTCGACACCGGCGTCGATGAGTTCGCCGGCGCGCTTCCACGCATCACCGAAGAAGCCAACGGCAGCGCCTACGCGCAGGCGGCCTGCGTCATCCTTCGTGGCGAGCGGGTACTGCTCTTCCTTGTCGAAGTCTTTCACCGTGATGAGACCGGTGAGGCGGCCCTCGCCATCGACGAGGGGCAACTTCTCGATCTTGTGCTGGCGGAAGATCGCCGCGGCGTCGTCGCGGGAAATGCCCACCGGGCCCGTGATCAGCGGCATCTTCGTCATCGCCTCGGAAACCCGCACCTGCGAGCGATCCTTCGGGTCGATGAAGCGCATGTCGCGGTTCGTGATGATGCCGAGCAGCACGCCGTTCGAGTCCACCACGGGAAGGCCCGACACACGATACTCGCCACACAGGGCGTCGACCTCGGCCACGGTCGCGTCAACCGAGGTGGTGACCGGGTTCGTGATCATGCCGGCCTCACTGCGCTTGACACGATCCACCATCTCTGCCTGATCCTGGATCGACAGATTGCGGTGCAGGATACCCAGACCGCCGTTGCGAGCCATCGCAACAGCCATACGGGTCTCGGTGACCGTGTCCATGGCAGCGGAAATCAGCGGGATATTCAGCCGGATCCGGCGGGTGAGCTGGGTGGAGGTGTCCGCATCGCTCGGGATGACGTCGGTGTGCGCAGGAAGCAGCAGCACGTCGTCGTAAGTCAGACCGGTGAACGCGAAGGGGTCACGCTGTTCCATGGAACCTCTTTTGCTGTGGGAGTGGGCCGATGGGTGCAGGCAACCGGATCACGGCGCCTCCCCCATTTAGTCTAAGGGAATGGGGCCGGTGTTCGTCTGCGCGCTGGGCGAACGTTTGAGCTGAGCGAACATATCGGCGATGAGGATCACGAGCGCGATCCACACCGCGACAAACCCGATCCAGCGACTGAACGGCATCTCCTCGTGCATCACGAAGTAGCCGTACAAGAAGCCGAGGATCGGGGTAAGAAACTGCAAGAAGCCCAGATACGACAGCGGCAGACGCCGCGTTGCCTCCCCGAACAGGATCAGCGGCACGGCCGTCATGATGCCGCTGAGCATGACCAGCGCTGTGACGCCTGGCCCGAACGAGAAGACGCCGATCCCGGACAGCCCCGCAACGATGAGCAGCTGCACGATCGCGATCGGCAGCGAGGCGAATGTTTCCACGGTGAGGCCGGTGATGCCGTCGACCTGCTCCCCCGCATGCTTGTGCACTGCGCCGTACAGGCCGAACGATCCCGCGATGCCGAGCGCAATCCACGGGAACGCACCGTACGCAACCGCGGCGGTCGCAACACCGACCGCAGCGACGCCCACAGCCCACCACTGCGGCCTGGTGAGACGCTCCTTGCGCACGACCACGCCGATAAGGATCGTAAAGAGCGGGTTGATGAAGTAGCCAAGCGAGGTCTCAAGCACATGGCCCGTCATCACACCGATCACGAACAGCTGCCAGTTCGCGTAGAGCAGCACGGCCGACAGCGCGAACCACCCGAAGAGCCGAGGAGCGCGCAAAATGGCGCCCACCTGCCCCCACCGACGGGTCACCGAGACGAGGATCACGCAGAAAGCGAGGGTCGCACCGACGCGCCAGGGCACCACCTCGAAGGGCCCGACCATCGCAATGAGGCCGAAGTAGAAGGGAAAGATACCCCAGATGAGATATGCGCCCAACCCATATCCCAGCCCTGCGCGCGAAAGTTTCACCGGCCCAGTCTATTCCCGCCGCAGCACAAACAGGCCGGGCCCCGATCCTGAGATCGGGGCCCGGCCTGTTCGCGAGGAAGCGTCTTAGCGCTCGACCACCGCGAGGATGTCGCGAGCCGAGAGCACGAGGTAGTCGGCGCCGCCGACCTTCACCTCGGTGCCACCGAACTTCGAGTAGATCACTACATCGCCCACGGCGACGTCGAGGGGGATGCGGGTGCCGCTGTCAGCCACGCGGCCGGGGCCCACTGCGACGACCTCGCCCTCCTGGGGCTTCTCCTTCGCGCTGTCCGGAATCACCAGACCGGACGCGGTGGTCTGCTCTGCCTCGACCTGCTTGATGACGATACGATCCTCGAGCGGCTTGATGGCTACCGACACGGTTGACCTCTTTCCAATGTCTGAACGTTCTCTCGCGCCCGCCTCGTGCGAGCGCTCTACAGCAGAGTTTAGAACCCCGGCTAGCACTCTCGCAAGGGGAGTGCCAGCCGGACGACGGCGGATCGCCAACAGCGAACGGGATCCGCCGCCATCGACCAAGATTCTTCTTCCCCGCGCCGCCTAGAATCAGAAGGAACAGCCGATGCGCATCCCGCGGATCGGGATCCAGCAACCGCTCGAGGAGCAGTCATGACCACCCCGATCCCTCCCCAGCAGCCCGGCACGCAGCCCACGACGCCCTACCCCGCGGCACCGCATGCCGCGGCACCCCAGGCCGATACGAACGCCGCACAGTACCAGCAGCAGGCCGCACCGCGTACCGCCTACCGTCCGCAGTCGGCCGTGGCCACCACCCTCGGCGACACCAACACCTACGCGGTCCTCGCCGTCATTTTCGGCTTCCTCGTGCCCATCGCGGGCATCGTCTTCGGTCACATGGGCCTCTCCCAGATCAAGCGCACCGGCGACGCCGGTCGCGGCCTCGCACTGACAGGCATGATCGTCGGCTACGCCTACTTCGCGTTTCTCGCGATCTTCCTCATCGCCTACATCGGCTTCATCGCCATGATGTTCGCTTCGATGGGCAGCATGATCAGCGGATCCGATCTCTACTACTGATCCGCCGACGCCCCGCCGTCGCACCTCGTTCGCCGAAAGGAACCCCGTGACTCACCCCCAGCCGCCCGTCGGCGACTCCCCCCAGCAACCCGAGGCGGGCAACGCGAGCCAGCAGCCGCAGTACGCCGCACCGGTGTACGCGCAGCCGCAGCAGCCGCAGCAGCCGCAGTATGCTGCGCCCCAGCAGGCGTACTCACAGCCCTATGCGCAGCAGAGCTACCAGGCCGCGTATGTCACCTCCGCACCCACCAACACGCTCGCAATCCTCTCGATGATCGCAAGCATCGTCGGCCTCTTCACCTTCGCGCTCTTCGCGATCGGCGGCGTCGTGATGGGGCACATCTCACTGAATCAGATCAAGCGCACCGGCGAGAGCGGGCGCGGCATGGCAATCGCCGGCCTCATCGTCGGCTACGTGGCAATCGGCTTCTGGGTGCTGCTGCTGCTCTTCTACATCGTCGCCATCGGCTTCGCCATTTCGGCGAGCGGCTACTGACCGCCACCGCGGTGACAGCAACCGGAGCAGACGGCACCACCGGGGCGGGCGAGCGCACAGCACTCGCCTCCCCCGGTTGGGAGCAACTCACCGCTCCAACAGGCGCACGCCTCCTCGCCCGCATCACTGCCGGGCTCGCTGAAGGGCGCAGCCTCGACCAGCTCGCACGAGCCCTCCGCGCCGACGGCACCGACCCCGATCTGCTCGCAGCGGCGCTGACGCAGACCGATCTGCAAGCCCGCGCCGCAGCGAAGTTCGGTGAGCGAGCCGCAGACATGCTCTTCACGCGCGCCGCCCTGGAACAGGCCACCCGGGCGCGCGTCGCCGCGCTGCACGCCGAGCGCTTCCGCAAAGCCGGCTGTCACTCCGTCGCCGATCTCGGCTGCGGTATCGGCGCAGAGTCTCTGGCGTTTCTCGAAGCGGGCCTCACCGTGCACCCCGTCGAACTCGACCCCCTCACCGCAGCATTCGCCCAGCACAACCTCTCCATTGCCGCCGCACGCCTCGGCGCCTCGCAGCCGTTCGTGCGCGTCGGCGATGCAGAGGCGATCGGCCCTGGCGATGCCGAAGCCGCATTTCTCGACCCGGCCCGACGCACAGCCGGGCACAGCGGCACCCGCAGGCTCGCCTCACCCGACGACTACTCGCCCTCGCTGCGTTTCGCCTTCGGCCTCGCCGATGAACGGCCGACGGGCATCAAGCTCGGCCCCGGCCTCGACCGCGAACTCATCCCCGACACTGCCGAGGCCCAGTGGATTTCGGTCGACGGCCAGCTCGTTGAGACCGGGCTCTGGTTCGGATCCGCCGCACGATCCGGCGTGCGACGGGCAGCGCTGGTGCTGCGCGGCACCGATGACAGCGCCGAACTCACGGCCGCGCACGACGCCGACGACGCTGAGGTGCGCAGCCTCGGCGACTACCTCTACGAACCCGACGGTGCGGTGATTCGCGCCCGTCTGATCGGCACCCTTGCTGAACAGACGGGAGCCGGAATGTTGTCGGCCGGGATCGCCTACCTCACCAGCGATACGCACGTCGACACACCTTTCGCGAGCGGATTCCGGGTGCTCGAAACGCTCAGCCCCCGCGAGAAGGATCTGCGGCATGCCCTCGCGGCCCGCGAGATCGGCACGCTCGAGATCAAGAAGCGCGGTGCCGACGTGGATCCTGCAGCGCTGCGACGCCGCCTGAAGCTGCGCGGCGCGCACAGTGCCACGCTCTTCCTCACACGCGATGAGCACGGCCGTCACACCGCACTGCTGACGGAGCGCTGCTGACCGCAGCAGCTGTTGCGTTCCCGATTCCCCGATGAGGTTCGCGGCGAGATAGCGCGAACCAGCACGGAAACACGAAGCGGGGCGGATCCGGGACAATCCCGAACCCGCCCCGCAGGTCACGCGTCGATCAGTAGTTCACATCGGCGCAGGAAACGGTCTGCCCGGCGATCTCAACGAACTCGGCGCCGTTCATGCACTGCTGCACCGCGTCGACGCCCACACCGGCGAGGCCGACGAGGGTGATGATGAGGATGATGTAGCCGATGGTGCCGAGAGCGCCGATCACGATGCCGACGATGCCGGGCACGTTGCTCGCGCCGACCTTGCGCGACTGCACCACAGCAACGATGCTGAGAATCAGGCCGATGAGCGGCATGAGGAACGCGACGATCAGGCCCACAATGCCGAGCGTCTTGCCGGGGGTGCTCTGAGGTGCCGGGGCGGCTGCAGCGTAGGCCGGTGCCGCAGGCTGGACGGGGTTCTCGGCGGGCTGCTGGCCGCCGGGCTGGGTATCAGACATAATGCTCCTTCGATCAAGCTTGACGGGGCGCTCCCCCGATCGCTCTTTAACCATAATGAAGAGCGGACCCCCACCGCGACCCTGTGCCGCAGCGTCACCGAGTCGTGACCAAAGCGTGTCCGCAGTCAGCGCACCTGAATCTCGGTCACGGGCAGGGTCGAATCGGCGCCGAAGCCGAGCCCCGATGGTTCGTGACCGGCCGCCACCAGCTGCGCCCCGATCGAGGCGATCATCGCCCCGTTGTCGGTGCACAGCGAGAGCGGCGGCACGCGCAGTTCGACCCCGGCGGCTTCGCAGCGCTCTCGCGCGAGTTCGCGCACCCTCGCGTTGGCAACGACGCCTCCGCCGAGCAACAAGCGCGGCACTCCAAGATCGCGGCAAGCGGCGAGCGCCTTTGTGAGGAGCACGTCGGCGACGGCCTCGCGGAAGCTTGCCGCGACGTCGGCGACGGGCAACGACTCACCGCTCTGCTCGTGCTTCTCGACCCACCGTGCCACTGACGTTTTGAGCCCCGAGAAGGAGAAATCGTAGCGGTGCCGTTCGAGATCTTTCGGCAGGGTGAGCCCTCGCGGGAAGCGGATCGCGTGCGGATCGCCTTCGGCTGCGACGCGGTCGATCTGGGGCCCGCCCGGGTAAGGCAGGCCGAGCAGTCGAGCGACCTTGTCGAAGGCCTCACCGGCCGCGTCGTCGATGGTTTCGCCAAGCATTTCGACGTCGCTCACAAGGTCGCGCACGAGCAGCAGCGAGGTGTGCCCGCCCGAGACGAGCAGCGCGATAGTGGGCAGTTCGAGTTCGCCGACGGCCCCCACTGCCTCGCGGAGACCGTCGCCCTGCAGCAGGTCGGCACCAACGTGGCCCACGAGGTGGTTCACCGCGTAGAGGGGCTTGCCAAGGCCTACTGCGAGCGCTTTCGCGGCTGCGACGCCCACCATGAGCGCGCCTGCGAGCCCGGGGCCGCAGGTCACGGCAACGGCGTCGAGCTCGTCGAGGGTGACTCCGGCTTCGGTGAGCGCACGGTTGATGGTGGGGGTCATCGCTTCGAGGTGCGCGCGCGCTGCGACTTCGGGCACCACCCCGCCGAAGCGAGAGTGCTCGTCCATCGACGACGCGATCGCATTAGCGAGGAGCGTGCGCCCGCGCACGATACCCACGCCGGTCTCATCGCAGCTCGTCTCGATGCCCAGCACCAGCGGCTCGCCGCTCGTGTCGGGGGTGCTGCCGAGCGGCTCGCCACTGGTGCTGTCGACGCCGTCGAGGGGTGCGCTGCTCTGGCCGGAGGTGTCTGAGTCGTTCATCGACCACCCTTCGTCTCGAGTTTCATGATGACCGCGTCGACTCCGTCTGGCTGGTAGTAGCGGGGTCGCACGCCCAGCTCTTCGAAGCCGAGCGAGCGGTAGAGGCCGCGGGCGACGGGGTTGTCTGCACGCACTTCGAGAAAGACCTCGCGCACTGCTGCCTGTTCGGCTTCGTGGAGCAGGGCGCGCATGAGCCGACGCCCGTGCCCGTTGCCGCGTGCAGCAGGAGCGATGGCGATCGTTTGCACGTCGCCTTCTTGGCCGACGATCAGCAGGCCGCCGTAGCCCTGCACTGCCCCGTCGACGTCGACAAGCACCAGGTACCGGCGGTGGTCGGCGGCGAGTTCTTCGCGCATCATCTCGCGGCTCCAGGCATCGGATCCGAAGACGTCGCTCTCGATCTGCCAGATCGCGTCAAGGTCACTCGCTGCGGCATCCCGCAGCGTGAGGCCTGCCGGGCGGCTCATGAACTCACCCGCTTCGGAGCCCCTGGCAGCTTGACGTCGGGGGCACGCAGGTACACCGCGCGATCAGCCTCGAAGTCGCGGCCCGCCGCCAGACGTCGCGCCGCGAGGCCCACGAGCGACGCTGCGGGAATGCTCGCGGGCCACACCTCGTTGGGCACGGCTTCGTAGTCAATGCGAGCGACAAGCCCCGGGCCTGCCACTCGCTCAGGAATGCCCGCCCAGTCGAGACCCAAGAACTCGGTCACGAAGAGTTCGCGTCGGCGGGCGTCCTGCACCACACGCACCCCGCTGCTCGCCCCTCCGAGCAGATCGAGCGCCACCGCTTCGTGGCCCTGCAGCGGAAGCAGTGGAACGCGCCTCGCGACGGCGAAGGCGTGCGCTGCCGCAATACCGACGCGGAGTCCGGTGAACGGCCCGGGCCCGATACCGGCAACCACCCCTGTGATCTCGGTCGGAGAGACCCCGCTCCACCGGAACACTTCGGCAAGCAGCAGACCGATCGCCTCGGCGTGCCCGCGCGGGTCATCGCTCGACACCTCGAAGATGCGCCCAGCGGCGCCCACCGCTACGCCCGTGCCGATCGCGGTATCGATCGCGAGCAGCACCCTGTCGCCCAGCTCGGGCGCTGCGACTTCTCGGTAGCGCGGCGCGGACGCCGTAGCCGGGGCCTGGACCTGTGCCTGCGCCTGTGCAACAGCGGGCACCCCCTGCGTCTGCTCGATCGCCTCACTCATCGCAGCTCCTCTCCCGCATCGCGGGAATCATCTCTCTGGCTGTCACCGGCAATAGCCTCGGCCTCGATCGCCGCGAGTGGATCCTCTGATGGCCCGCCCCAGCGCGGCCCGTAGCCCTTGACCGTGACGGTACGGCGCTCAACGATGGTCTCGCCCCAGTCGGGTTCAGTGTCGTCGTCGCTGTGCTGCCCAGAAACCGCAGCTTCATCGTTAGCACCAGCACCAGCACCGCGCGGTCGCTCGATCACCACCTCGATCCAGGAATCACTCACACCGACCACTCCGGCACCCCACTCGGCCACCACCACCGAGCCCTCGAAATCAAGATCGAGATCGTCGAGTTCGTCGGCCCCGCCGTCGTTCTCTCCAGCGAGCCCGCCGAGCCGGTACGCATCAACGTGCACCAGCGGTGCACCGCCCACGAGTGACGGGTGTGTGCGCGCCAGCACGAAGGTAGGGCTCTGCACAGGCCCCCGCACCCCGAGCCCTTCACCAATGCCGCGCGTGAGAGTGGTCTTGCCTGCCCCCAGCGGCCCCGTCAGCAGCACCAGATCACCGGCGGTCAGCAGCCCGCCGAGTCGCACACCGAGCCGATGCATCGCTTCAGGGTCGGCCACGCTCAAGCGCACCACGCGCCCCTCGCCACTCACTCGGCACCTCCGTCAGAGGCCACGCGCCGCACCCGAGACCCGATCCCCGCCACGATCTCATAGTTGATCGTGCGCATCAGCCCGGCCCAGATCTCCACGGGCGGATGCCCCAGCTCAGGGTCGCCGAACAGCACCACCGGCTCTCCCAGCGCCACCCGACCCGCCAGAGGGCCCACGTCCACGATGAACTGGTCCATGCCGATCCGCCCCACAATGGGCCGCGGCTCTCCCGCCACCGTGACCCAAGCGCCAGCACCGTTGAGCGCGCGCGGCATCCCATCGGCGTACCCCATGGGCACAAGCGCGAGCGTCGTCGCGGTCTCGCAGACATGATTAAAGCCATAGGAGACACCCGTGCCTGCCGGAACACCGCGCAGCGCGACGATCTCAGAACGCAGTGTCATCGCAGGCACAAGCCCCAGCTGCGCCGAGGTCTTATCGGCAAAAGGACTCAGCCCATAGGCTGCCATTCCCACGCGAACGGTGTTGTAGTGCAGATGCGGTGAGGAGAGTGTCGCCGCGCTGGCAGCCAGGTGCTGCATCTCAGGATCGATGCCCGCCTCGCGCAGCAGAGCGATCGCCTCGTCGAAGCGCGCGGCCTGGCCCCGGTCATGCTCATCACCGGCATTCGCAAGATGACTGAAGACGCCGCGCACGCGCACCAAGCCCTGCTGCGCAAGCTCAGCGGCTCGCGCGAACAGCCCCGCCCACTCATCTGGAGCGGCCCCGTTGCGGCTGAGCCCCGTGTCGACCTTCAGCTGGGCCGTAGCGGTTCGGCCCACCCGCCGCGCCGCATCGGCGAGCGCTTCGAGCTGCTGCACTCGGCTCACACCGATCTCGATATCTGCGGCAACAGCATCAGCGAAATCGACGCGCACCCCGTGCAACCAGCACAGAATCGGAGCCTCGATCCCCGCCTCACGCAGCGCCAGCGCCTCCTCGAGATCAGCGGTTGCCACCATCGCGGCTCCGCCAGCGAGGGCGGCCTCAGCGGCGATGCTCGCACCGTGACCGTAGCCGTCGGCCTTCACCACCACGATCACCGCGCCGCCGGTCAGCTCGCGCACACGGGCAACATTGTGCCTGATCGCCGACAGAGAGATCTCCGCGACCCGCATCGATCCTGTTCTCATGTCGTCTCCGATCCCTGCTGCGGCGTCGGACCATCCGGCGTCGGCGATGCTGCGAGCGTACCGCCGACCCCCGACATTCCTGCGATCGGCGCCGCCGACTCCACGATCACGAACGCCGTTGCCACCCCCGCGTCATGCGTCAACGAAAGGTGCGCGCGATCCGCACCGCTCCCCGCGAGCGCCTCCACAAGCGCAGACGTCGCAGCGAACGACGGTGCGCGATCCGCGTCACGCACCACCTCGAGATCATGCCAGCCCAGCCCCGCAGAACCGCCAAGGGCCTTGATGAGCGCCTCTTTCGCCGCGAACCGAGCAGCCAAGGATGCGAGCGGCAACTCGCGCTCGGCCTGCGTGAACAACCGCGCCCGCAATGCAGGAGTGCGCTCAAGCTGTCGCTCGAAACGCGCGATATCGACGGTGTCGACGCCGATGCCCCTGATCATGGCTGTGCTGGTTCCGACTGCGCTGGAATGAGCGAGGGGCTCACTCCACCGTGACCGACTTCGCGAGATTGCGCGGCTGATCGACGTCGAGACCCTTCACCGTGGAAAGCTCGAGCGCGAACCACTGCAGCGGCACAACCTGCAGCAGCGGCTCGAAGAGCGCATCGGCGAGCGGCAGCCTGATCACTTCGTCGGCGAAGGGCAGCACCGCAGTGTCGCCCTTCTCAACCACGGCGATCACCCTGGCACCGCGCGCGCGGATCTCCTGAATGTTTGACACAACCTTCGAGTGCATCAGCGGCGACGTGCGCGGGCTCGGCACCAGCACGAACACAGGCTGCCCGTGGTCGATAAGTGCGATCGGGCCGTGCTTCAGCTCGCCCGCGGCGAAACCCTCGGCGTGAATATAGGCGATCTCTTTGAGCTTCAGCGCGCCCTCTAGCGCCACGGGATAGCCCACATGGCGACCGAGGAACAGCACCGAACGGGTGTCAGCCATCCAGTGCGCCAGCTGCGCGATCTGGTCGTGCGTCTCAACAGCTTCGCGCACCTTTTCGGGCAGTTCCTCGAACTGCTGCACAGCCTGAGCCGCGACCTCTGCCGACAGCGTGCCACGCACGCGGCCCAGGTGCAGACCTACCAAGTACAGCGCCGTGATCTGCGCGATAAACGCCTTGGTGGAGGCGACCGCAACCTCAGGGCCTGCGTGCGTGTACACAGCAGCATCTGACTCGCGCGGAATCGTTGCGCTCTGCGTGTTGCAGACCGAAACAGTGGTGACACCGCGCTCGATCGCGTACTTCACAGCCATGAGCGTGTCCATCGTCTCGCCCGACTGGCTCACCGAAATCACCATCGTGCGATCCGAGAGCACCGGGTCGCGGTAGCGGAACTCATGGCTCAGCTGCACCTCGACGGGAATGCGAGCCCACTGTTCGATCGCGTACGCGGCGACCTGACCGGCGTACGACGCCGTGCCGCAGGCGATGATGATGATCCGCTCAATGCCGCGCAGCCGCTCATCTCCAAGCTCGGTGAGCTCGGGAATCTCGACACCGGTCTCCGAGATGCGACCGCGCACCGTGTTTGCGACGGCGTCGGGCTGCTCGTTGATCTCCTTCGCCATGAACGACGACCAGCCGCCCTTGTCGGCAGCATCCGCATCCCACTGCACCTCGTATTCGGAGAACTCGACAGGATTGCCCGCGAAATCGGTGATACGCACCTCGTCAGGGGTGATGATCGCGATGTTGTCCTCATCGACCGCGACGGCGCGGCGCGTCGACGACACGAAGGCTGCCACGTCCGAGCCGAGGAAGTTCTCGCCCTCGCCGAGACCCACCACGAGCGGCGAGTGATGGCGAGCCGCCACCACCTTGCCGGGCTCATCGCGGTGCATCGCGAGCAACGTGAAGGTGCCGTGCAGGCGAGTGACTACCGCACGGAACCCGGCCTCCAGATCGCCTTGGCGCGCCACCTCACGGCCCACAAGCGCTGCTACGACCTCGGTATCGGTCTCGCTGAGCAGTTCGATGCCGTCGGCCTCGAGCTCGGCACGCAGCTCGGCGAAGTTCTCGACGATGCCGTTGTGGATCAGGGCAAGCTTGCCGCCGTCACCGAGGTGCGGGTGCGCGTTGATATCGGTGGGACCACCGTGCGTCGCCCACCGGGTGTGCCCGATACCGGTTCCGGTGGCCTGCACAGGGCTCACCTCAAGCAGCTCCTCAAGCCGCGCGAGCTTGCCCGAGCGCTTACGAACGGCGAGCTCACCAGCCTCATCGACCACCGCGATACCCGCAGAGTCGTAGCCGCGGTACTCGAGGCGCCGCAGACCAGTGATGAGCGCCTCAACCGTATCGTTGGGGCCGACGTATCCGACGATTCCACACATGAGGTCAAGTTTAGTGGCACGATGGATGAACAATGGCCGAGTACAGCACCCCTGACCCTGCGCGTGTCGACGACGATCCCCGCGCCGCGAACCAGCGCGGCACGCTGAGCACCGACACGCAAGCGCTCATGCGACCCGAGTTCACCTCACCGTTCACGGAGATCGACAGGGCGGAGTGGTCACGCCTCGCCGGCGAGACGCCGATGCCGCTCACCGAGCAGGAAATCGACGCCTTCCGCGGCCTCGGCGAACCGCTCGACCTCGCCGAGGTCTCCGAGGTGTACCTGCCGCTCAGCCGCCTCATCAACCAGTACGCGATCGCGACTCGCGAGATGCATCAGCGCACGCGAGGCTTTCTGCAGCGCAACGGCGAGCGGCAGAGCCCCTTCGTGATCGGGATCGCGGGATCCGTCGCCGTGGGCAAGTCGACGGTCGCGCGCATCCTGCGAGATCTGCTGGCACGCTGGCCCGAGACGCCGAACGTGCAGCTCGTCACCACCGACGGCTTTCTCTACCCCACTCGCGAGCTCGAGCGCCGCGGCATCGTGCACCGCAAGGGCTTCCCGGAGTCGTACGATCGCCGCGCCCTGCTGCGCTTCGTGTCGCAGGTGAAGGCGGGCGTCGAGGAAGTGCGCGCCCCGGTCTACAGCCATCTCGTTTACGACATCGTGCCCGACCAGTTCACCGTTGTGCGGCAGCCCGATATCCTCATCGTCGAAGGGCTCAACGTGCTGCAGCCGGCCTCGATGCAGCACCCGCTCGCGGTGAGCGACCTCTTCGACTTCTCGCTGTACGTTGACGCGCGAGTGTCCGACATTCAGCGCTGGTACCGAACGCGATTCCTGCATCTGCGGGAGAGCGCGTTCTCCAACCCGCGCTCGCACTTCCGCCGCTTCGCCACGCTCAACGACGAGGCGGCCAGCGCCATCGCCGACGAATTCTGGAACAACATCAACGAGCCCAACCTCGTCGAGAACATCAGGCCCACGCGGGCCAGGGCCACCCTGGTGCTCCGCAAGGAGGCGGATCACCGCGTGCAGAAGGTGCTGTTGAGGAAGCTGTAGGGATCCGTCCCCATTCCCCCATCCTCCCCCCTTCCCGTCCATATGGAATCTGCCGGAGATATGCCGCTCTCACCCGGATCTTCCATATCGACGGCAGATCCCATACTGAACACAGCGCTTCAACGACATGCCCCACGGCTCAGTCCAGGTGCAGACCCTGGGCGATGGCATCGATGACCAGAGCCTGCACCTCAGGCCACCGGAACATCACCTGTTCGTAGCAGACCCGGAACACGGTGAACCTTCGCAATCTCAGCTCGGCATCGTGGGTGATATCGCTCGAGCGCTGACGACCTGTGTGGTGGGCGCCGTCGATCTGCAGCACCAACCGCTCACCAATGACGGAATCGACGTGATGTCCGCACAACCAGGATTGGCAGACGATCCGCACCCCGAATCTCCGCAGCGGCAGCCTCACGTATGTCTCCAGCCCGGAGTCAGCGAAGGGGGTGGTCTGCGCGAGCAGCGCCCGCACGGTCCCGTCGAGGGGCAGCCGTTCGAGCACGGATCGATCGACGAGCCTCTGATTCGTACCAGCTTGCCATCAGACACGGCGCAGGCCACACGGTGCTTGCTCACCCCGTGTTCGAAGAGGGCACGGGGTGCGAACAACGCCATCGTAGGAGGCGAGGATCTCTCGAAGCATGGCCTCAGCCTGGACGATGTTCCCCCACCAAAGGCCAGGATCCATAAAATTGTGGACAATTCACCTCGCCCGAGCCGAAACCTCCCCTGTGAGCGAGGTTCGTAGCTATGAAAAATGCCGTGGATATGGAGATTTCGAAGGAACCTCCATATCCACGGCAGATCACATACCGTGGGAAACGACCAGCCAGCTCAGACCGCGAGCCGCTCCTGCACAATGGCGGCCAGATCGTCGGCCAGACGCTGAGCCTGTTCCTCATGCTCGGCTTCGACCATCACCCGCACCACGGGCTCGGTGCCGGATGGGCGCAACAGCACCCGCCCCTTGCCGCCCAGGGCGATCTCGGCTTGGTGCACGGCCTGCTGCAGCAGTTCATCACCGGCCACACCGGTGCGGTCCACGCCCTTCACGTTCACGAGCACCTGCGGATACACGGTCATGCACTGCGCAAGCTCGGCGAGCGATTTGCCCGTGCGCTTGACCTCAGCGGCAAGGTGCAGCCCCGTCAGAATGCCGTCGCCGGTAGTCGCGTAATCGCTCATGATGACGTGACCCGACTGCTCGCCACCCAGCGAGTAGCCGTGCTCATTGATGGCTTCGAGCACGTAGCGGTCGCCCACTCCGGTCTCGACGACATCGATACCGTTGTCGGCCATCGCGAGCTTCAAGCCGAGGTTCGACATGACCGTGGCCACGAGGGTGTTGCGTTCGAGGCGACCGCGGGTGGCCATGGAGAGCGCGAGGATCGCCATGATCTTGTCGCCGTCGACGACATCGCCGCTGCCGTCGACCGCGAGGCAGCGATCAGCGTCACCGTCGTGCGCAATGCCGAGGTCGGCGCCGTGCTGACGCACAGCTGCGATCAGCGGTTCGAGGTGGGTGGATCCGACGCCGTCGTTGATGTTGAAGCCGTCGGGATCGTTGCCGATGACGGTGACCTTCGCGCCGGCGTCGGTGAAGACATCTGGCGAGATGCCGGCTGCCGCACCGTGGGCGCAGTCGAGCACGACGTGCAAACCTTCCAGCCGCACCCCTTCAAGGGTGCCGAGCAGGTGCACGAGGTAGCGGTCTTCGGCGTCGGCGAAGCGGCGGATCCGCCCCACCTCGCGACCGGTGACCGCAATCCGCGGGCGATCCATTGCCGCTTGGATCTCGTCTTCGATGTCGTCGGCGAGCTTGCGCCCGCCTTCGGCGAAGAACTTGATGCCGTTGTCGGGGGCCGGGTTGTGCGAGGCCGAGACCATCACGCCGAAATCGGCGCCGGTGTCGGCGACGAGGTAGGCGGCGGCGGGAGTCGGGATCACACCGGCGTCGAGCACATCGACTCCGGCTGCGGCAAGCCCGGCCGACACCGCCGCGGCGATGAACTCACCGGATACGCGCGGATCGCGCGCCACGACGGCGACAGCGCGACGGCTCTCGCCCCGGGCTGAACGCCCGAGTACGAGAGCCGCTGCGTGAGCGAGGTTCATGGCCAGCTCGGCGGTCACATCGACCCCGGCTAGACCACGAACCCCGTCGGTGCCAAACAGGCGTCCCATGAAAGGGTGCTTCCTGCTTAGCGCTTCGAGTACTGAGGCGCCTTGCGGGCCTTCTTGAGACCGGCCTTCTTGCGCTCCTTGATGCGAGCGTCGCGGCTCAGGAAGCCGGCCTTCTTGAGGGTCGGACGGTTGTGCTCGGCGTCGATCTCGTTCAGCG
The DNA here is from genome assembly GCF_037150695.1 of Leucobacter sp. VD1. Taxonomy (NCBI): domain Bacteria; kingdom Bacillati; phylum Actinomycetota; class Actinomycetes; order Micrococcales; family Microbacteriaceae; genus Leucobacter; species Leucobacter sp. VD1. Next base: position 240,290 of record NZ_JBBCPO010000001.1, on the reverse strand, counting down.
CACGGGCGATCGCGAGGCGGAGCGCGCCGGCCTGGCCCGAGGGGCCGCCGCCGACGATACGGGCGATCACGTCGTAGGAGCCGCCCAGTTCGAGCACGGTGAAGGGATCGGTGATGAGCTGCTGGTGCAGCTTGTTGGGGAAGTACTCGTCGAGCTCACGACCGTTGACGGTCATCTTGCCCGAACCGGGGATGAGGCGCACGCGGGCGATGGCCTGCTTGCGGCGGCCCACAGCGGCACCGGGAACGGTGAGCGCGGGGCGGGGGGTCGACACGGTCGCCTGCGAAGCGGGCGTCTCGGTGGTGTAGCTCTCGGGGGCCACGGTCTGCTCTTCAGTCACTGTGCAGTCTCTCTCTGAATGTCTCGTCGTCGCCGCGATTACTGCGCGACCTGGCCGAAGGTGTAGGGGGTGGGCTGCTGAGCCGCGTGCGGGTGCTCTGCACCGCGGTAGACCTTCAGCTTGCGGAACAGGTCGGCTCCGAGCGAGTTCTTCGGCAGCATGCCGCGGATGGCCTTCTCAACGGCGCGCTCGGGGTTCTTCTCGAGCAGCTCGGTGTAGCTGACGGAGCGCAGGCCGCCCGGGTAGCCCGAGTGGCGGTAGGCGAGCTTCTTGGCCGCCTTGTTGGCGGTCAGCACGACCTTGTCGGCGTTGATGATGATGACGTAGTCGCCCATGTCCATGTGGGGGGCGAAGGTCGGCTTGTGCTTGCCGCGGAGCAGAGCTGCGGCGTGCGAGGCGAGGCGGCCGAGCACGACATCGGTGGCGTCGATGACGAGCCAATCATGCTTCTGATCGGCGGCCTTCGGCGAATATGTGCGAGTCACTGGAGTGCTGCTTTCTGTCGAATTGGAGGTGTTCGTGGATCCCACTCCGATGCCCGGTCCCCTGGGGGTGCTCGGGCGCGTGGAGGGCTCAACAAATCGGGTGCTTGCGCACCAAATGTCTACTTTAGCACAGCTTCGGATCCGGGCTGAGCTCCCGGGCTCAGCGGCTGCTGAGCACGCTCTCAACGGCGATCGCCGCCCGGATCGCGCGAGACATTTCGCGCCGGGCATGGAAGTTCATGACGAGATGGGAGCCCCGGGCTCGGTCGTGAAAGAGGTAGGTGGCGAGGGATCCGAGGTGCCCGACGGGTCTCGGCAGTCCGCGCAGCAGGGGCGAGAATCCGTCGAAGCGCAGCTCCATCATGGCCGCACCGTAGTGAATGCCACCGCGCACCCGACTGCGCATTTCCATCATGATTGCAAGTTCTCGCGACGTGACGAGCCGCCCTCCGTGCAGCGCCTCACTGAAGGTGATGAGGTCGGCCGGCGTTGCAGCGATGCCACCTCCGGCCCAGCCGCAGCTCAGCGCACCGGAGGTGCTGAGGTCGTCGCGTCCGACGTAGCAGGCTGCGAGACGGCTTTCGCCACGGATCGGCGAGGTGAGGCCGGGCAGGAAGGTGCGCTCGAGCCCGAGGGGCTCGATGATGCGATCCCGAACGGCCTCGTGATAGGCGACGCCACTCACCTCCTCTATGAGGCGCCCAAGCAGCACGTAGCCCGTGTCGGAGTAGCGGAAGCGCTCCCCAGGCTGCCCGACAGGCCGGTGATGGTCTCGGGCGAAGTCGAGCATCTCGGCGGGGGTCCAGACTCGGTCGGGCTGAGCTGCGACGACGCGCACGAGGCCATTCCGGCGGCCGCGGTCACCCTCGAAGTAGTCGGCTGCACCGGAGGTGTGGCGCAGCAGTTCCAGCACCGTGGGCGGGCGAGAGCCGGGGGCGAAGAGCCCCGTGATCTCGCGCGCCGGGAGCAGTGCGTCGATGCCGGAGTCGAGGTCGAACGCATCGCCGCGCGCGAGCTGCAGCACGATGGCGCCCGTGGCCAGCTTGCCGATGCTGGCCGCGTGGAAAGGCGTCGACTGATCGCCATAGCTGAACTCAACGCCGGGGGCGCGCAGCAACACCTGGGGCGCTCCGAGTCTCCCCCGCCGCCGGGTAATGCGATCGAAGCGGGCGCGCAGCGGCTCCAGGGACATGTCGGACTGATCGGGCATGATGATCCTTAACACGAACGAACTAACATTACTCAAAGAAACATTACTTTGAATAACATACCGGAAAGGCGCCCGTGGCGTACGTAGTTCTCGGCCTCCTCATCGCGGTGGGCCCGCAGACCGTCTACAGCCTCAACAAGTTCTTCGAGGCAGGCATCTCGCTCTTCTACGCGGCGAGCCTCGGCGCGCAGCGCCAAGCGCTGCAGCGCCTGCTCGGCGACGGGCTCGTCACCGTCACCGAGGAGCACGACGGTGGGCGGGCGAAGAAGGTCTACGCCGTCACCGCCGAGGGCCGATCCGCGTTCCGTAACTGGATGCTCGGCCCGATCGCCGATCGCGATCTGGAAGTCGCAGCGCTTTCACGGCTGTACTTCCTCGGCGCGCTGCCCTCACCCGCCGAGCGCCGCGCCGTGCTCGAACACATCGCGCAGCGCGCGGCCGAAGACGAAGCCCGGCTCGAATCCCTCGCCACGATGATCGACGCCGCTGAGGTACCCGAGCAGTATCGCGAGCTGGCGCGCTACCAGCGCCTCACCGTCGAGTACGGCCTGCGCACCCACGGGCTGGGCCGAGCCTTCTTCACCGAGCTCGCCGAGGCCGAACACGACTGATCGCACCCCCAGGACCGTCTGATTCACTCGCCCGAGAGCGGATCGCGCCGCGCCCGCGTCTGCTCGGCCCGCAGCGCGAGCTCGGCATCGGCGGGGTAGGCGATCTCTTCCAACGACAGCCCGTGCGCCGGCATCACTGTGAAGCGGCTCGACCGTTCGCGGGCATCTCGGAGGGTCACGAGTTCATCGTGACCGATCCGCCCGCTGCCGACAGCCACCACCGCGCCCACCAGCGCGCGCACCATCGAATGGCAGAACGCGTCGGCTTCGATGCGCGCCGCGTAGGCGCCGTCCTCGGTCTTGCGCCATTCGAAGCTCAGCAGATCGCGCACCGCGGTCGCGCCCTCACGGGCTTTGCAGAAAGTGGTGAAGTCGTTGAGGCCGATCAATTCGTCGCTCGCCCACTGCATCGCGGCGAGATCGAGTGGCTTCGGCACGTCGGCGGTGAAGCGCGCGGTGAGCGGATCGCGGCGCATCCCCTCCCCCCGCAGCCGGTACTCGTATCGGCGACGCAGGGCTGAGAAGCGGGCGTCGAACGCGGCGGGCACGACCCTCGCCTCATGGATCACGACGTCGGGTGCCGAGCGCTTCAGCACCCCGTTCAGTTTGCGTGCCCGTGTCGCCGACTCCGCCGCGTCGCCACGGCCCGCGTCTTCGCCCCGGCGGGCGCTCCACTTGGCGAGTTGGGCGTCGCTGACGTCGAGGTGCGCCACTTGGCCCCGGGCGTGCACTCCTGCATCGGTGCGGCCGCCAACGGTCAGCCGCGGGGCGTCGCCCGCACCGGTGCGCAGCAGCACCGCGAGGGCGGCTTCGATCTCGCCCTGCACGGTGCGCAACCCCGGCTGCGCCGCCCACCCCGAGAAATCGGTGCCGTCGTAGGCAAGGTCGAGGCGCAGGCGCGTGAGAGGCGATTCGAAAGTCACGCCTCGATCCTGCCAGATGCCGCGCGACGGGCGTGCCTGCCCCGGCTCGTTCTCGGCTTCCGCGCGTAGGATGGTCCGATGCGCGCTCCCTCGCAGCGCCGAAAGCTTCCCATGACTCCTCCCCCGCCCACTCCTGCCCCGCGACCCGCCCGATTCGGCGGTCTCGACGGTCTGCGAGCCGTCGCGGTCGGCCTGGTGCTCTGCTACCACCTCTTCCCTGCGCTGCTTCCCGGCGGCTTCCTCGGCGTCGACGTATTCTTCGTGATGAGCGGCTTCCTCATCACCTCGCTGCTGCTGCGAGAGTACGAACTGGATGGGCGGATCCGCCTCGGCGTCTTCTGGCGCCGCCGCGCTCGCCGGCTGCTGCCCGCCCTCGGGCTCGTGCTGCTCGTAAGCACTTCGCTCGCGCTGGCGGTGGGCGGAGACCTGCTCGTCGGCATCAAGCAGCAGATCGCGGGGGCTGTGTTCTTCGTGAGCAACTGGGTGTTCATCGCGAACGGGGCCGATTACTTCGCGCGGGACACGCCTGAGCTGTTCCGCAACATGTGGTCGCTGGCGATCGAGGAGCAGTTCTACATTGTGCTGCCGTTGCTGGTGCTGCTGCTCGTCAGGCTGCGTTCCCGAGCCGCTCGCGCCATTCCACTCGCAGTGCTCGGCCTCGCCTCGGCTGCGCTGATGGTGGCGCTGTCACTGCTCGGAGCTGACCCCACTCGCATCTATTTCGGATCTGACAGCCACACTTTTGGTCTGCTGCTGGGCGCGGCAATGGCGGCCGCGCTGCAGCGCTCCCGGTCTTCGATGGCGGCGGATCCGGGCGCCCTGCGGCAGCTCGTTTGGAGCACCGTTGCGGTCGTCGGCCTTGGCGCGCTCGTGTGGCTTGCGCTCACCCTCGCTGAGGGCAGCCCCGCCAGCTTCCGGTGGGGCTTTCAGCTGGCGACAGTTGCCTCGCTGCTCGTGGTGTGGGCGGTGACCCGACCGGGGGTGTGGATTGGCCGCGCGCTCGATATGGCGCCGCTGCGATGGGTGGGCGAGCGCTCGTACGGCATCTACCTCTGGCATTGGCCGCTGCTGCTGATTTGCGCCGCGGCCCTGAACGCCGACCTCGACTGGCTGGTGGCGCCGCTGACCTTGGCAGCCACGATTCTTGCCGCGGCGCTCTCCTACCGTTTCGTGGAGCAGCCGGTGCGCCGCTTCGGGCTACGTCGTGCGCTGCGCCTGCTCGTGCGCCCGAGCGACCACACGTCGCGGCGGCGCTTCGTCGCCGTCTCACTCGGTGTGGTGCTCGCCGCGACAGTGCCGCTTACGGTTGTCGCACTGGTCAGGGCACCGCAGCAGAGCTCTGCGGAGGCGGCGATCGCGCGCGGGCAGGAAGCCCTCGAGCGCAGCCACCAGCTTGCCGAGGCTACTGTTGCTTCTGGCGCCGAGGGCACTTCAGGCAAGGGCGACAGCCCAGACTCGGCTTCAGCCGGTGCCGATGGCGCTGCCACCAAGGGCTCTGGCTCCCAGGGGTCTGGCGCAGTCGGATCCTCGAATTCTGCCGAGACGACGCGCATCGCGTTCGAAGGCGGCGACCTCGTCGCGGTCGGCGACTCGGTGATGCTGGCGAGCCTGCCCGAATTGGAGGCCGCCTACCCGGGGATCTCGGTCGACGCTGCGGTCTCGCGAAGCATGGGTGCAGGCACCGAGATCGTGGCCGAGCTCGCCTCACAGGGCGAGCTGCGCAGCGTGCTCGTCGTCGGCCTCGGCACCAACGGTCCCGTGCAGCCCGAAGACCTCGACACGATCCACCGCGCGGCGGGGACGCGTCCCCTCGTGCTGGTGAATGCCCACGCCGACCGCGACTGGATTCCCGGCGTCAACGAGCTGCTCGCCTCCTATGCCGAGGCCCATCGCGGCGTTGTGGTGGCTGACTGGACCGGCGCGGTCACCGGCGTGCCCGATGCGCTCGCCGGGGACGACATCCACCCCAATCCGAGCGGCGGCGAGATCTACGCGGCAGCTGTGCAACGCGCACTCGACAAGCTGCAAAGTCCCAGCGAAGCCATCGGCTTCGCGCTCCCCCGCCGGTAGCTCACCCCGCGATCGACGCTCCGCGATCCACCGCAGCGCGATCCGCCTGCCCCACGATCCGCCCGCCGACTCAGTCCATAGCCGCGCCAAACAGCGCAGCGCCCCGTGATCCGAACGGATCACGGGGCGCTGCGGCACTGCGAGTGCGAAAACCTTACTCGGCCTTCTCCTCAGCGGGAGCCTCGGTCTCGGCGGGCGCCTCAGCGGCCTCCTCGACAGCGGTCTCCTCAGCGGGGGTCTCGACGACCTCTTCAGCCTTGGGCTCGGCCGCAGCCTTCTTCTTCGCCTTGGCCTTCGGGGCGACGGGCTCGAGCACGAGCTCGATCACCGCGAGGGGTGCGTTGTCACCCTTGCGGAAACCGGTCTTGATGATGCGGGTGTAGCCACCCTCGCGGTTCTCGACGAGCGGGGCGATCTCGGTGAAGAGCTCGTGCACGACGCTCTTGTCGAGGATCTGACGCATCACGCGACGGCGAGCGGCGAGATCGCCGCGCTTCGCGAAGGTCACGAGGCGCTCGGCCACGGGCTGCAGGCGCTTGGCCTTGGTCTCCGTGGTCTGGATGCGCTTGTGCTCGAAGAGCTGCGCAGCCATCTGGTTCAGCATCAGGCGCTCGTGTGCGGGGCCGCCTCCGAGGCGGGGGCCCTTGTTGGGCTTGGGCATTGTTTACTCCAGTAAGTGTGCGATCAGGCGAACAGTGCCGGATCGTTAGTTGTTGTCGTCTTCGTAGCTGTAGAACTGCGCACCGTCGAAGCCGGGCACGGCATCCTTCAGCGAGAGGCCCATCTCGGTGAGCTTGTCGCGCACCTCGAATACGGACTTCTGACCGAAGTTGCGGATGTTCATCAGCTGCGCCTCGGAGAGCGCAACAAGCTCGCTCACCGTGTTGATGCCCTCGCGCTTCAGGCAGTTGTAGCTGCGCACGGAGAGATCGAGATCCTCGATCGGGATCGAGAGCTCACCCTCGGCGACGACCTCGACGGGCGCGGGGCCAATCTCGACGCCCTCGGCCGCGGTGTTGAGCTCGCGGGCCAGACCGAACAGCTCGACAAGCGTCGAACCGGCCGACGCGATCGCGTCGCGGGGGCTGATTGCGGGCTTGGTCTCAACATCGACGACGAGACGATCGAAGTCGGTGCGCTCACCGGCACGCGTGGCCTCCACGCGGTAGGTGACCTTGAGCACCGGCGAGTAGATCGAGTCGACCGGAATACGGCCAACCTCGGCGTCCTCGTTGCGGTTCTGCGCTGCCGAGACGTAGCCGCGGCCACGCTCGATGGTGAGCTCGAGCTCGAACTGCGCGGAATCGCTGAGCGTCGCGATCACGAGCTCGGGGTTGTGCACCTCGACGCCCGCGGGAGCGGAAATGTCGGCTGCAGTCACCTCGCCGGCACCGGTCTTGCGCAGGTACGCCGTGATGGGCTCGTCGTGCTCGCTGGAGACGACGAGGTCCTTGATGTTGAGGATGATCTCGGTGACGTCCTCGGTCACGCCCGGAATGGTCGTGAACTCGTGGGCGACGCCCTCGAAGCGCACGCTTGTCACGGCGGCACCGGGGATCGACGAGAGCAGGGTGCGGCGCAGCGAGTTGCCGAGCGTGTAGCCGAAGCCGGGCTCGAGCGGCTCGATGGCGAAGCGCGAACGGTACTCGGAGATCGATTCTTCAGTCAGAGTGGGTCGCTGTGCAATGAGCACTGTGTGTGGTCCTTTCGCTGGAGTCCGCTATATGACTCATGCGGGTAAAGGGAGGAACTTGCGTTCTGATCGGGTATGCGGTTTCCCCGATGGGTCAAGCCGTGTCCGGCTTGACCGGAGAAATCGCCGAGCCGACGCGGCGACTTCTTCCACGACCGGGAGGTCGCAGTCGAAGCCAACCGCAGTCGGCTTGACAACGAATTCAGACGCGGCGACGCTTGGGCGGCCGGCAGCCGTTGTGCGTCTGCGGGGTGACGTCGGTGATCGAACCGACCTCGAGGCCCGCGGCCTGGAGCGAACGGATCGCGGTCTCGCGACCCGATCCCGGACCCTTCACGAAGACGTCGACCTTCTTCATGCCGTGCTCCTGCGCCTTGCGGGCAGCCGACTCGGCAGCGAGCTGCGCGGCGAACGGGGTCGACTTGCGCGAGCCCTTGAAGCCGACGCCGCCCGAGGAGGCCCAGCTGATCACGGCACCGGTGGTGTCGGTGATCGAGACGATCGTGTTGTTGAACGTCGACTTGATGTGGGCCTGGCCCACGACAACGTTCTTCTTGTCCTTGCGACGCGGCTTACGAGCCGCGGTCTTGGGTGCAGCCATTGAGTGTTCTCCTGAAAAGCTCTGTGTGTTTGGTCAGTGAACCGGCGATTACTTCTTCTTGCCGGCGACGGTGCGCTTCGGGCCCTTACGGGTACGAGCGTTCGTCTTGGTGCGCTGACCGTGCACGGGCAGGCCCTTGCGGTGACGGAGACCCTGGTAGCTGCCGATCTCAACCTTGCGGCGGATGTCGGCTGCGACCTCGCGGCGGAGGTCGCCCTCAACCTTGAAGTTGCCTTCGATGTAGTCGCGGAGCGCGACGAGCTGGTCGTCGGTGAGGTCCTTGACGCGGATGTTCCCGTCGATGCCGGTGTCGGCGAGGGTCTTCAGCGCGCTGGTGCGGCCGACGCCGTAGATGTAGGTGAGTGCGATCTCGACGCGCTTATCGCGCGGGATGTCGACTCCTGCGAGACGTGCCATGTTGGCTCTCCTTGCGGATCTTGGAGGTTTGGTGCGTATCGGGGGTTCGGGCCTCCGTCCCGAGGTGTCCCCCGCGCTTCACCGGCCAAGGCCGGGTGGGCGCGGGTTCTTCGATGCGCTGGATCAGTTGTTGAGTTGTGTTGCTGTCATTCCGTGCGTATGGAGCGTTGCGGAATGCGGATCGCATCCTGCGCGCACGGGCTGACGACCTGCTTAGCCCTGACGCTGCTTGTGGCGCGGGTTGCTCTTGCAGATCACCATGACGCGGCCGTGACGGCGGATCACCTTGCAGTGATCGCAGATCGGCTTGACGCTGGGCTTGACCTTCATGATGTTTCCTTACTGCTTCGCTGTCCTCGTACTCGCGGGATGCCGCGAGCCGTTACTTTCCAGCGCCTACTTGTAGCGGTAGACGATGCGGCCGCGGGTCAGATCGTAGGGTGTCAGTTCTACGATCACGCGATCCTCCGGGAGGATACGGATGTAGTGCTGACGCATCTTTCCCGAGATATGAGCGAGCACTTTGTGTCCATTGGTCAGCTCGACGCGGAACATCGCGTTCGGCAGAGCCTCGACAACCTGTCCCTCGATCTCGATGACGCCGTCTTTCTTCGCCATAGCCTCACTATCGCTTGCGTAGGTGTGTGCTGGTCTTGCGAATGCCCTTCGTCCGCCCCGCGGGCCTGATCCAGAACTGCGATCGGGAACGCGAAAACAGGCGCAAAGCACCAAAGATCAAGAGTACCGGGCGTGTCGGTGTTTGTAAAGCCCGCACTCAGAGCACACCGAAGCTCAAGCCGCGGTCGCGTAGCTGCTGAACGGCGGCGAGAATCCCGGCCGCGGTGCCTGATCCTGGCTGGTTCATGTGCGCGATCACGATCTCGCCGCCAGCGGCTGCACCCACGGCGACCGTCACACTGTGCGCGGGGAGGGTCGCGCCGCCGTCGCCGTTGATGGCGAAGCCGGCGATCCGCTCCCCCAATGCCGTGGAGACACTGAGCGCGACATCGTCGAGATGGGCCGTGCCTGGGCGAAACCAACGCGGTGCCACCCCTGTCAGCTCGGTGAGCGCGACATGGTTCTCCCACACCTCAAGCGCGACTTCGCGCACACTCGCGGTGCCGGGGATACCGTACGCCGACGAACCATTCACGCTCAGGGGAAGGTGGCGCGTACCGTGATTCTGAATGGAGAACAGCGGATTGGCGGCCAAAGCGGCGGCGAGCTGGTAGTTCGCCGCGATCCACCCGTGATTGAGAAACAGCGTCGCCGGAACCGCCGCCGCAGTGAGCCCCTCGATCAGGGGGGCATCGAAACCGGATCCCGCACTCCCGCCGCAGGCGTCAAGGGTGAGGTACACGGCGGCGGGGTCGAGGCCGGCCTCGCCGCCGGTGCGGATGACACCGGGAATGTCGGTGCCCCATTGGCTCGGCGCGCGGCCCTCGTGTGCGGCGATGATCGCCTCGACATCGGGCAGCGGCGGGGCTGCTGGTGCAGCGGCGGCAGGCGGATCAGCGGGAGCCACCTCACGGGGGTGCGGATCGGCCGTCACCCGAGACGAACCGGGCGCGACGGGGCGCGCGGTCGCGCACCCCGAGAGCGCCAGGCCGAGGATGCCACCCACTCCGAGCAGGGCGCTGCGACGGGCGATCCGGTGCTGATTCATGCGCGCACCCCCTCACCGAGCCGTGACTGCCTGGTTATGGGATCGGAACCGGCGTGATCCCGAGCGGCTCAAGCCCGCTGGCGCCGCCGTCTTCTGCGGTCAGCACCCAGATTCCGCGATCGTGCACCGCGACCGAGTGCTCCCACTGGGCGCTCATTGAGCCGTCGGCCATGGTCACGGTCCAGTCGTCGTCTTCGATGATCGTGTCGATGCCGCCCGCTGAGATGATGGGCTCGATCGCGACGACGAGCCCCGGCTTCACCTCGGGGCCGCGGCGCTTCACCGGCACATTGAAGACCGGCGGGTCTTCGTGCATGCTGCGACCAATGCCGTGGCCGATATAGTCCTCGAGCACACCGTAGTCGCTGTGCTTGCGCACATACGCCGAGACGGCCTCGCCGACCTCGTTCACATGTGAGGCTGTGGCAAGACGCGCGATACCGCGCCACATCGCAGCCTCGGTGACCTGACTGAGATGTTCGAGAGCGGCGGTGTGCTCGGGACGTGCAGGGTCGGGGATCACTGCGGTGATCGCAGCATCGCCGTTCCAGCCGTTCACCACGGCACCGGCGTCGAGGGCGACGATGTCGCCCGGCTGCAACGGCCTGTCGGTGGGGATACCGTGCACCACATGCTCATTGACGTTGGCGCAGATGGTGTGGCGGTATCCAGGCTCGAGCATGAAGTTGGGGGCGCCTCCGCGTGAGCGGATCGCCTCCTCGGCAATCGCATCGAGTTCGAGGGGCGTCACCCCGGCGCGCACTGCATCGCGCATCGCCGCAAGCGCGGCACCCGTCGCGAGACCGGGTTCAACCATCAGTCGCAGTTGGGCAGGCGACTTGTAGATGGAACGTCGCAGGATCCCTCGACGCGACACGAACTAGCGCTCCACCGGCGCTGCGAGCTTGGCCTCAAGACCTGCTGCGATGCGGGCGGCGACATCCTCGACCGAGCCGAGCCCGTCGACGGTGACCAGAATGCCGCGCTCGGAGAACAGTTCGACGAGCGGAGCGGTCTGCTGTGCGTAGACCTCCTGGCGGTGACGGATCACGTCTTCGGTGTCGTCGGCGCGGCCCTCAATCTCGGCACGCTTCAGCAGACGGGCGACAACGGCATCGACGTCGGCTTCGATCAGCACCACCGCGTCGAGCGAGGCACCTTCGAGCATGCCGTCAAGAGCGTGCACCTGGTCGACGGTGCGGGGGTAGCCATCGAGCAGGAAGCCGGGAGCCGCGTCGGGCTGCGCGAGGCGATCAGCGACGATCTCGTTGGTGAGCGAGTCGGGAACGAGTTCGCCCCGCTCGATAATCTCTTGCACGCGCTTTCCAAGCTCGGTGCCGCCCTTGATGTTGGCGCGGAAGATATCGCCGGTGGATATCGCGGGGACACCGTAGCGCTCGGCGATCGCCGCTGCCTGGGTGCCCTTGCCCGCACCGGGCGGGCCGATGATGAGCAGGCGGGTGGTCTGGGTGTCGGTCACTTGAGGAGTCCTTCGTAGTGGCGCTGCTGCAGCTGGGCGTCGATCTGCTTGACGGTCTCAAGGCCGACGCCGACAATGATGAGGATCGAAGCACCACCGAACGGGAAGTTCTGGTTAGCTCCGAAGAATGCGAGCGCGATGAGCGGGAGCAGTGCGATGAGGCCCAGGTAGATGGACCCTGCACTGGTGATGCGGGTAAGCACGTAGTTGAGGTACTCAGCGGTGGGGCGACCCGCGCGTATACCAGGAATGAAGCCGCCATACTGCTTCATATTGTCGGAGACCTCTTCAGGATTGAAGGTGATCTGCACGTAGAAGAAGGTGAAGCCGATGACCAGCAGGAAGAAGACCAGCATGTAGATCGGCTGATCGCCGTAGACGAGGTTGTTCTGGATCCAGACGACCCATGCCTTCGGCTCTTCGCCGATCTTGGGCTGGTTGAACTGGGTGATCAGCATCGGCAGGTACAGGATCGCCGAGGCGAAGATCACGGGGATCACGCCGGCCATGTTGACCTTAATCGGAATGTAGGTGCTGCTGCCCCCGTAGGTGCGGCGGCCCACGACGCGCTTGGCGTACTGCACCGGAATACGGCGCTGCGACTGCTCGACGAACACGACTGCGGCGACGACGACGAGGCCGACTGCGAGCACCAGGAAGAAGACTTCCCAGCCGCGCGACTCCTTGATGATCCACATCGCGTTGGGGAACGTGGCTGCGATCGAGGTGAAGATGAGGATCGACATGCCGTTGCCGACGCCGCGCTCGGTGATGAGCTCACCGAACCACATGATGAGTCCCGTGCCTGCGGTCATCGTGAGGATCATGATGAGGATGGCCCACCACTCCTGCGACACGAGGTTCTGGCACGACTGATCGGCCACAGCGCCGAACAGCTGGCCCGAGCGGGCGACGGTGATGAGCGTGGTCGACTGCAGCACCGCGAGTGCGATGGTGAGGTAGCGGGTGTACTGGGTGAGCTTGGCCTGGCCGGCCTGGCCCTCCTTGTGCAGCGCCTCGAAGTGCGGGATGACGACGCGCAGCAGCTGCGTGATGATGGAGGCCGTGATGTACGGCATGATGCCCAGCGCGAAGATCGACAGCTGCAGCAGTGCACCGCCGCTGAACAGGTTGATCATGTCGTAGAGGCCGGAAGCGCCGTTCGCGTTCGCCGCCAGACACGCCTGCACATTGGCGTAGTCGACGAAGGGTGCCGGAATGAATGAACCGAGCCGGAACAGCGACACGATAGCGAGCGTGAAGACAATCTTCCGTCGCAGGTCGGGAGTCCGAAAGATCCGTCCGATGGCGCTGAACAAAATCTGCCTCCTGGAAACGTCGTGGGGCCTTCGCCTGACGACGAGAACCGATTGCACCAGCCTACATGTCAGCCGGGCGTCGAACACGCGGATCCGCCGAGCGGGATCCGCGAAAGAAAAACGGGGGTGGGCGGAACCGGCACATGGGCCGGTTCCGCCACTCCCCCGCTACCCGAGAGAGACTCGGGCGATCGAGTTCTGACGAACCCTTACTTGATCTCTCCGCCTGCGGCGACGATCTTCTGCTCAGCGGAGCCGGAGACCTTGTCGACCGAGACGGTGAGCTTCACCTGCAGGTCACCGTCGCCCAGCACCTTGACGGGCTGGTTCTTGCGAACGGCGCCCTTGGCGACCAGATCGTCAACAGTCACGTCGCCACCCTTGGGGTAGAGCTCGGCGAGCTTCGCGATGTTGACAACCTGGTACTCGGTGCGGAACGGGTTCTTGAACCCGCGCAGCTTCGGGGTGCGCATGTGCAGCGGCATCTGCCCACCCTCGAAGCCGGCCTTCACCTGGTAGCGGGCCTTGCTGCCCTTGGTGCCACGACCAGCCGTCTTGCCCTTCGAGCCCTCGCCACGACCCACGCGGGTCTTGGCCTTCTTGGAGCCGGGAGCCGGACGGAGGTGGTGCGCCTTGAGCACCTGATCGCGCTCCTCGTTCTTCTCGCTCATGCGTCGATCTCCTCAACCTCTACAAGGTGAGCGACAGCACGCACGTAACCGCGGTTCGCCTGCGTGTCCTCGCGAACGACCGACTGGCCGATCTTCTTGAGGCCCAGGCTGCGGAGAGTATCGCGCTGGTTCTGCTTCTCACTGATAACGGACTTCGTCTGCGTAATCTTCAGGCTCTTCGCCATTACGCACCTGCCTTTGCCTTCGCGGCAGCGTCGGCCGCAGCCTTCGCCTCAGCGCGCACGATGCGAGCCGGGGCGACGCGGTCGAAGTCAAGGCCGCGGCGAGCTGCGACGGAGCGAGGCTCCTCGAGCTGCTGCAGCGCCTCGACGGTCGCGTGCACGATGTTCAGGGTGTTCGACGAACCGAGCGACTTGCTCAGCACATCGTGGATGCCGGCGCACTCGAGTACGGCGCGAACCGGACCACCGGCGATAACACCGGTACCGGCAGCGGCCGGACGCAGCAGCACGACACCAGCAGCGGCTTCGCCCTGCACGGGGTGCGGGATGGTGCTGCCGACGCGGGGCACGCGGAAGAAGTTCTTCTTGGCCTCCTCGACACCCTTGGAGATAGCGAGAGGCACCTCCTTCGCCTTGCCGTAGCCGACACCGACGGTGCCGTTGCCATCGCCCACCACGACGAGCGCGGTGAAGCTGAAGCGACGGCCGCCCTTGACGACCTTCGAGACGCGGTTAATGGTGACGACGCGCTCGAGGAACTGGCTCTCGTTGCGGTCGCGTCCGCCGCGCTCGCCACGGGTCCCGCGGTCACGGCTACCACGACGCTGCTCGCGCGGCTCGTTGCGGTGATCCTGAGCCGGGGCCTCGGCGGCCTGAGTCTCAGCAGACACTTCCTGCTCCTTCGTTTCGTTGCTCACAGCGCCAGCCCCCCTTCGCGAGCGCCATCGGCGATCGCGGCGACACGGCCTGCGTACTTGCTGCCGCCGCGGTCGAAGACGACAGCCTCGACACCGGCGTTCTTGGCACGCTCTGCGACGAGCTCGCCGACCTTGCGGGCCTTGGCGGTCTTGTCGCCCTCGAACGAGCGCAGATCGGCTTCCATCGTCGAAGCCGAAGCAACGGTGATGCCCTTCGAATCGTCGACGATCTGGACGAAGACGTGGCGCGCAGAGCGGTTGACGACCAGGCGAGGACGGGCCTCGGTGCCGACAATCTTCTTGCGCAGGCGGGTGTGGCGGCGGATACGAGCAGCCGTACGACCCTTAGCCCGAGATACTGAAGCGGCCATGGGTTACTTACCAGCCTTTCCTGCCTTGCGACGGACATTCTCGCCCGCGTAGCGAATGCCCTTGCCCTTGTAGGGCTCCGGCTTCTTCAGCTTGCGGATGTTGGCGGCGGCTTCGCCGACCGCCTGCTTCGAGATACCGCTCACGGTGATCTTCGTGTTGCCCTCGACGGCAAGCGTGATGCCCTCGGGAGCGTCGACGTTGACCGGGTGCGAGAAGCCGAGGGCCAGCTCAAGGCCGGTGCCCTTCTGCTGCACGCGGTAGCCCGTGCCCACGACCTCGAGCTGCTTGGAGTAGCCCTCGGTGACACCGATGATGTTGTTGTTGATGAGCGTGCGGGTGAGACCGTGCAGCGCTCGGGATTCGCGCTCATCGTTGGGACGGGTGACGAGCACCTGACCGTCCTCGAGAGCAACGCGGATCGGCTCGGAGACGACGAGCTCGAGCTCGCCCTTCGAACCCTTGACCGTGACCTTCTGGCCTTCGATCTTGACGTCTACACCACCGGGAACGGTGATGGGAAGCTTACCAATACGTGACATGACGGCTTACCACACGTAGGCGAGGACTTCCCCGCCAACGCCCTTCTGCTCAGCCTCGCGGTCGGTGAGGAGCCCCGAGGAGGTGGACAGGATCGCGATGCCAAGACCACCGAGCACGCTCGGGATCTCGGTCGAGCCCGCGTAGACCCGGAGGCCGGGCTTCGACACGCGCTTGATGCCCTCGATGGAGCGCTCGCGGTTGGGGCCGTACTTCAGCGACATGGTGAGGGTGGTGCCGACGCGAGCCGACTCCACCTTCCAGTCCTTGATGTAGCCTTCGCGCTTGAGGATCTCAGCGATCCGCTCCTTCAGCTTCGAGCCGGGAAGCGAAACGTCGTCATGATGCGCAGAGTTTGCATTGCGCAACCGGGTCAGCATATCTGCGACCGGATCAGTCATCGTCATGAGTGACTCTTCTTTCTCGCCTGGTATCACACACCGTTACACGGAGTGTGACCTGGGTGACACACGGATCGGGTGCCCGGGAAACTCCCGGACACCCTCTCCGCTTGGACTATTCAGTTATTCCGACTTGAAGGGGAAGCCGAGCGCCTTGAGCAGCGCACGACCCTCGTCGTCGGACTTTGCGGTGGTGACGACAGTGATGTCGAACCCACGCACTCGATCAATCTTATCCTGATCGATCTCATGGAACACACTCTGCTCGGTCAATCCGAAGGTGTAGTTGCCATTTCCGTCGAACTGCTTGGCCGAAAGACCGCGGAAATCGCGGATACGGGGCAGTGCGAGGTTGATCAGACGATCGAGGAACTCCCACGCGCGGTCACCACGGAGGGTAACGTGCGCGCCGATGGCCTGGCCCTCGCGCAGCTTGAACTGCGCGATCGACTTGCGGGCCTTGGTCACCATGGGCTTCTGGCCGGTGATCTTGGTGAGGTCTGCAATAGCGCCCTCGATCACCTTGCTGTCACGAGCCGCCTCACCGACACCGGTGTTCACGACAACCTTGACGATGCCGGGCACCTGCATGATGTTGGCGTAGTCGAACTCCTCGCGCAGCTGCGGAACGATATCGCCCCGGTACTTCTGCTTGAGACGGGGCTGAACCTTGGTCTCAGTCATTTAGAGGTCCTTCCCAGACGACTTGGCGTAGCGCACGCGAACGGTCTTCTTCTTGCCGTCCTTCTCGACCTCCTCGACGCGGAACCCGACGCGAGTCGGCTTCTTCGTCTCGGGATCGACGATGGCAACGTTGGAGACGTGGATCGGGGCCTCAACGGTCTCGATACCACCCTCGCGGGTGCCACGGTCGGACTGACCGACGCGCACGTGCTTCTTGACGTAGTTCACGCCTTCGACGACGACACGGTCGCTCTCAGCGAGCACGTCGATGACGCGCCCCTGCTTGCCCTTGTAGCCGCCGCGCTCCTGCGACGGGCCCGAGATGACCTCGACGAGGTCACCCTTCTTGATCTTTGCGCCCATAGGACTAGATCACCTCCGGTGCGAGCGAGACGATCTTCATGAACCGCTTGTCGCGCAGCTCACGGCCGACCGGCCCGAAGATACGGGTACCGCGGGGCTCCCCGTCGGCCTTGAGGATGACGGCTGCGTTCTCATCGAAGCTGATGTACGAGCCATCAGCACGACGAGTCGACTTGCGCGCCCGGACGACGACGGCCTTGACCACGTCACCCTTCTTCACGTTGCCGCCGGGGATCGCGTCCTTGACGGTCGCGACGATCGTGTCGCCGAGACCGGCGTAACGACGCTTCGAGCCCCCGAGCACACGGATGGTGAGCAACTCCTTGGCACCGGTGTTATCGGCAACCTTGAGTCGGGATTCCTGCTGAATCACTTGTTACTCCTTCACTCAGTAAGCGCGAGGCTTACTTCGCCTTCTCGAGGATCTCGACCAGACGCCAGCGCTTGGTTGCGCTCAGCGGGCGGGTCTCGTGGATGAGCACGAGATCGCCGATACCGGCGGTGTTCTGCTCGTCGTGGGCCTTGACCTTCGACGAACGGCGCATGACCTTGCCGTACAGCGGGTGCTTCACGCGGTCCTCGACCTCGACGACGATGGTCTTGTCCATCTTGTCGCTGACGACGTAGCCGCGGCGAGCCTTGCGGTAACCGCGCTGCTCGTTCTCGACCTCAGCAGTCATTCTTAGGCCTCCTTCGTTTCGGTGCTCACCGAATCACTGGCGGCGTCCGCCTGCTCGGTCTTCTTGCTGCTCTTCTTCGCCTTCGCGGGAGCAGGGGCGGCCGCAGGGGTGACCCGCAGGCCGAGCTCGCGCTCGCGCAGCACGGTGTAGATGCGAGCGATGTCGCGCTTCACCTGACGCACGCGGCCGTGGCTCTCCAGCTGGCCGGTGGCCGACTGGAAACGAAGGTTGAAGAGCTCGGCCTTGGCCTTCTTGAGCTCCTCGGCCAGACGCTCGTCCTCGAAGCTATCGAGTTCGGTGATGGCCAGTTCTTTGGTACCGATCGCCATTACGCGTCGCCCTCCTCGCGCTTGATAATACGGGCCTTGAGCGGCAGCTTGTGGATCGCGCGGGTGAGCGCTTCACGAGCGAGCTGCTCGTCGACGCCGGCGACCTCGAAGAGCACGCGGCCCGGCTTGACGTTGGCCACCCACCACTCGGGCGAACCCTTACCCGAACCCATGCGGGTTTCCGCAGGCTTCTTGGTGAGGGGACGGTCGGGGTAGATGTTGATCCACACCTTGCCACCACGCTTGATGTGACGGGTCATCGCGATACGAGCGGACTCGATCTGACGGTTCGTCACGTAGGCGGGGGTCAGGGCCTGGATACCGAACTCACCGAAGGCGACAGTGTTGCCGCCCTTCGACTGACCGCTGCGGCTGGGGTGGTGCTGCTTGCGGTACTTGACTCGACGGGGAATCAGCATGCTTACTTCTCCGCTCCTGCTGCAGCGGGTGCAGCCTCAGCCTGAGCGCCACGGGGCGCACGGCGACGATCGCCGCGGTCGCGCGACGGCTTCTGGGCCGCCTGCTCGCGAGCGAGTTCCTTGTTGGTGAGATCGCCCTTGTAGATCCAAACCTTCACGCCGATACGGCCGAAGGTGGTCTTCGCCTCGTAGAAGCCGTAGTCGATGTTCGCGCGCAGCGTGTGCAGCGGCACACGACCCTCGCGGTAGAACTCCGAACGGCTCATCTCGGCGCCGCCGAGGCGGCCGGAGACCTGGATACGGATGCCCTTGGCACCCGCGCGCTGGGCGCCCTGCAGACCCTTGCGCATCGCACGACGGAACGCCACGCGAGCAGCGAGCTGCTCGGCGATGCCCTGAGCGACGAGCTGAGCATCAGCCTCGGGGTTCTTGACCTCGAGGATGTTGAGCTGGATCTGCTTGCCGGTGAGCTTCTCAAGGTCGGCGCGGATGCGCTCGGCCTCGGCGCCGCGGCGGCCAATGACGATACCGGGACGTGCCGAGTGGATGTCCACGCGGACGCGATCACGGGTGCGCTCGATCTCGACGCGCGAGACGCCGGCGCGATCGAGCTGCTTCGTCAGGTGCTGGCGGATCTTGATGTCCTCGGCAAGGTAGTCAGCGTAACGCTGGCCCTTCTTGGTCGAGTCCGAGAACCAGCGCGACACGTGGTCGGTGGTGATCCCGAGGCGGAAGCCGTAGGGATGAATCTTCTGGCCCATACCGTTAGGCTCCCTTCTTCGCAGCGGCGAGTTCGTCAGCGGTCTGCAGAACGACCGTGATGTGGCTCGTGCGCTTGTTGATACGGAATGCGCGACCCTGAGCGCGGGGACGGAAACGCTTGAGCGTTGCGCCCTCGTCGACGAAGGCGCGAGCTACGACGAGCTCGTCCTCGTTGAAACGCAGGTTCTCGTTGTCGGCCTTGACGCGGGCGTTCGCGATCGCCGAGGCGACGAGCTTGAACACCGGCTCTGCAGCGGCCTGCGGGGCGAACTTCAGGATGGCCAGGGCCTCCTGAGCGTTCTTTCCGCGGACCAGGTCAACAACGCGACGGGCCTTCTGGGGGGTGATGCGGATATGACGCACGCGTGCGATCGACTCCACCATTTCTCTTCCTCCTTCACGTCACCGCTTAGCGGCGACGGCCCTTCTTGTCGTCCTTCACGTGGCCACGGAAGGTGCGCGTGGGCGCGAACTCGCCCAGTTTGTGACCCACCATGGTTTCGGTGACGAACACCGGGATGTGCTTACGACCGTCGTGCACCGCGATGGTGTGACCCAGCATGGCGGGGATGATCATCGAGCGGCGCGACCAGGTCTTGATCACGTTCTTGGTGCCGGCTTCGTTCTGGGCAACCACCTTGTGCAGCAGGTGGTTGTCGACGAAGGGGCCCTTCTTGAGACTACGAGGCATCTTCTACTCTCTCCTACCTGCCGCTTAGCGCTTCTTGCCGGTCGGGCGGCGACGCACAATGAGCTTGTCGCTTTCCTTGTTCGGGTGGCGCGTACGGCCTTCCTTCTGACCCCAGGGGCTGACCGGGTGACGACCACCCGAGGTGCGGCCTTCGCCACCACCGTGGGGGTGATCCACCGGGTTCATGACGACACCACGCACGGTCGGGCGGACGCCCTTCCAACGCATGCGGCCGGCCTTGCCCCAGTTGATGTTCGACTGCTCGGCGTTGCCCACCTCGCCGACGGTTGCGCGGCAGCGCACGTCGACGTTGCGGATCTCGCCCGAGGGCAGACGCAGCTGAGCGTAGGGGCCGTCCTTCGCCACGAGGCGAACCGAGGCACCAGCCGAGCGAGCCATCTTCGCACCGCCGCCGGGCTTCAGCTCAATGGCGTGAATCACGGTACCGGTGGGGATGTTCTTCAGCGGCAGGTTGTTACCGGGCTTGATATCAGCACCGGCACCCGACTCAACGATGTCGCCCTGCTTCAGCTTGTTCGGGGCGATGATGTAACGCTTCGTGCCGTCCTCGAAGTGCAGCAGCGCAATACGCGCGGTGCGGTTCGGATCGTACTCGATGTGCGCAACCTTGGCGTTCACGCCGTCCTTGTCATTGCGACGGAAGTCGATGACGCGGTACTGGCGCTTGTGGCCACCGCCGATGTGGCGAGTGGTGATGCGACCCTGGTTGTTGCGGCCACCCGTCTTGGGGAGCGGGCGGAGCAGCGACTTCTCAGGGGTCGAACGCGTGATCTCAGCGAAATCAGCAACGCTCGAGCCGCGACGACCCGGGGTCGTCGGCTTGTACTTGCGAATAGCCATGTTGTGTTCCTCTTCGCCCCTTCTACAGCGCAGCCGTGAAGATGTCGATGGAGCCGGACTTCAGCGTGACAATGGCGCGCTTGGTGTCCTTGCGCTTGCCCATGCCGAACTTGGTGCGGCGGGTCTTGCCCTTGCGGTTGAGGGTACGGACCTTCTCGACCTTCACGCCGAAGACAGTCTCGATGGCGAGCTTGATCTCAGTCTTGTTCGCGGTCGGCTGCACCTCGAAGGTGTACTGGCCGTTCGCGTCGATGAGGTTGTAGCTCTTCTCCGAGACGATGGGGCGGATGATGACGTCGTGTGCGGACTTGTTCAGGCTCACTTCGTGTCCTCCTTGGCGGCGCGGCCGGCGACGAATGCGTCGAAGGCAGCCTTGGTGAAGACGAGATCGTCGCTGACGACCACGTCGTAGGCGTTGAGCTGATCCTGGTACAGCACGTGCACGTGCTGCAGGTTGCGGACGCTGAGCACGGTCGCCTCATCCTCACGGGTGACGACGACGAGCACGCGCTTGCCCGGCGCGACCGATGCGAGGAACTCGCGGGCCGACTTGGTGCTGGGCTTCTCAGCGATACCGAACGACTCGACGACGTGCAGACGGTTCGCGCGAGCGCGATCCGAGAGCAGGCCGGTGAGCGCCGCGGCGATCATCTTCTTGGGGGTGCGCTGCGAGTAATCGCGCGGCACGGGGCCGTGCACGATACCGCCGCCGCGGTGCTGCGGCATACGAACCGAACCCTGACGGGCGCGGCCGGTGCCCTTCTGCTTGAAGGGCTTGACACCCGAACCGGAGCGCTCGCCACGGTTCTTGGTCTTGTGCGTACCCTGGCGCGCAGCTGCGAGCTGAGCGGTGACCACCTGGTGGATCAGCGGGACGTTGGTCTCGGTGCCGAAGATGGCCTCGGGAAGATCGACCGAACCGGCCTTCTTGCCCTTAGCGTCGAGCACCTCGAGCTTGGTAGCGGTAGCCATGAACTACGCCCCCTTCACTGCGTTGCGAACGAAAACGAGACGACCGCGAGCGCCGGGAACCGCACCCTTCACCAGGATGAGACCCTTCTCAGCGTCGATCGCCTGCACGGTGAGGTTCTGCACGGTGACACGATCGCCGCCCATGCGGCCTGCCATGCGCTGACCCTTGAAGACGCGACCCGGGGTAGCTGCGCCACCGATCGAGCCCGGCTTACGGTGGTTGCGGTGCGCACCGTGCGAAGCCGAAACGCCCTTGAAGTTGTGGCGCTTCATGGTGCCGGCGAAGCCCTTGCCCTTCGAGGTGCCAACGACGTCGATCTTCTGACCGGCCTCGAACGTGGCGTCGACGGTGAGCTCCTGACCGAGCGAGTACTCGGCGGCGTCTGCCGTGCGCACCTCAGTGAGGTGACGACGCGGGGTGACGCCCGCCTTCTCGAAGTGACCGGCCGAAGGCTTGTTCACCTTGCGGGGATCAATCTGACCAGCCGCGATCTGCACGGCGCTGTAGCCGTCGACCTCGGGGGTGCGAATCTGGGTGACCACGTTGGGGGCCACCTCGATCACGGTCACGGGAACAACGTTGCCGTTCTCATCCCAGACCTGCGTCATACCGAGCTTGGTGCCCAGAAGACCCTTCACGTTACGTGCTACTGACATGTTCGGATCCCCCCTTAGAGCTTGATCTCGATGTTGACGTCGGCAGGCAGATCAAGACGCATCAGCGAATCGACTGCCTTCGGGGTGGGATCGACGATGTCGATCAGGCGCTTGTGCGTGCGCTTCTCGAAGTGCTCGCGGCTGTCCTTGTACTTGTGGGGCGAACGGATCACAGCGATCACGTTCTTCTCCGTGGGGAGCGGCACGGGGCCGATCACGGTTGCACCCGCGCGGGTCACCGTGTCGACAATCTTGCGTGCGGAGCTGTCGATGACCTCATGGTCATACGACTTCAGTCGAATGCGGATCTTCTGTCCCGCCATGTGACTCTCTACTTTCTACTTGCGTCGTACCGCAAACCCTCAGAGCGTGTCGAAGGGCTGGCGGCATTGGACGTCTTGCGTACCAGCGCCCTGGCACACGCACTCTGACGAGCGCAACGTGCTGGGTCTCTGTTCACCTGTCAAAAACCGCGCCTGCGATATACACAGGGGCGGCCCCGCACACAGAAAGCGACCGGGCTTTCGCCGAGCCGCTTCGATGCACGGGTGGTGTTCGCTACCCGCGGCCTCACCCACCCGCTCCGATTCCCGGACAATCCAAGACACGAAGCGGTGGCAATGCACTGCCTGGCAGTGATCCGCGCCGAAGCACGGAGTACTGAACCTGTCTATTCTCGCACGGGGAAGTTGAATGATGCAACCCGGGCGTGTCGCGGTTCGGAATCGCGCGCCCGCTAGGCGGGGACCGTGAAGCTAGGCATTTGGGCGGGCGGGGAGGAGGTTGGGGAGGAAGGAGTAGAAGACGACAACGGCGAGACCGGCGACGAGCAGGGCAAGTGTGCCCCACAAACCGGTGAAGAGCGACGCGATACCGAGCAGCGAGGCGATCGCCGTGCAGCCCGCCGTGATCGCGGATGCTTGCACATGCGTGTAGCCGCGCTGCTGGATGCGCTGGTAGGCGTGCTCCTTGTGCGGCTCATCCCAGCGCTTGCCAGCGCGCACCCGCTTCACGAGCGTCACCCCGACATCACCGAAGTAGATCACCATCGGGCCGATCGTCGCGAGGAACGGCACCCCCGCCACAAGCGCGGCGAAACTCGTCACCGCCACCGCTCCCCCGAGCAGGTAACTGCCGACATCACCGAGGAAGGCCCCCGGTTTCGTAAGGTTCCATGGCAGGAACCCTGCGAAGCCCCCGGCGAGCACCAGACCCACCAGCAACAACCAACCGTGCCCCGTGACAAAGCCCGCCACAGCGAAAGCGAGTCCGGCGATGACGCCGTGGAAACCGCTGATGCCGTTAAGCCCGTCCATGAAGTTCGCCACGTTGATGTAACTGGAGATGAAGAGCACCGCGTAGACCGCGAGCAGCAACAACGCCCACACCGGCGGCTGGATGAACACCCACCCGTTCACCCACTGCAGCACGACCGGGCTGACGAGCCCCGATGATCCGCCGAACAACTGCGGCTGCCACAGCAGCGACACCGCAACACCGGACGCGATGAGCAGCAAGCACAAGCTGCGCACCTTGACGCTCAAACCGCGCAGATCTTCGGAGAGACCCAGCAGACCCGCCGCAATCGACCCGGCAACCACCGTGATCGTGTTCGTCGACACAGCAGGGTGCCCGAACAGCAGAGGCAGGAACACCGATAGAATCCCGCCGACCGCCATCGCGATGAGCACCGCAAGCCCCAGGCCGCGCAGCACCGGACGCTCATGCGAAGAACGCTCATTGGGTACATCCATGATCCCAAGCTTCGTCAGCAGCGGCTTCACCGCGAACGGCAGCAGCAGGCTGAGCAAGAACGTGATCGCGCCAACCGCGATCACGCCGAAAAGTTCTGTCACTGCACCCGCTCCTCAGCAGCCTCGGTGAGATCGAGGCGCGCGATCCACCCCTCATGATCGAGCACATCGGGCGAAATCGTGTCGACGTGTGCGTGGGAGATCTTGGGATGGAAGGGACGTTCCCGCCCCTCACCATCGCCCACCAACTCCTCGTGCAGCTTCTCACCGTGGCGCAGCCCGGTGAACACGATCTCGATGTCTTTGCCCGACTGCGCGATCATGCGGCGCGCGACATCGATGATGCGCACAGGCTCCCCCATATCGAGGATCAGCACCTCGCCGGGCCGCCCGATGCCCCCCGCCTGCACCACCAACTGGCACGCCTCGGGAATCGTCATGAAGAACCGAGTAACCTCGGGGTGCGTCACAGTGAGCGGCCCACCCGCATCGATGAGCTTGCGGAAAGTGGGCAGCATCGAGCCGCGGCTGCCGATCACATTGCCGAAACGCACCGAAAGATAACGCTGCCCGGTCTGCTCCGCCATCCAAGCGGTGAGTTTCTCCGCTACGCGTTTCGAATGGCCCAGCACACTCGTGGGGTTCGCAGCCTTGTCAGTAGAAATGTTCACGAACGCACCGACACCGGCGCTGCGAGCCGCGCGCAGCACGTTGAGCGTGCCCATCACATTCGTCTTCCAGGCCTCGTCAGGGTATTGCTCGAGCATCGGCAGATGCTTGAGCGCCGCAGCGTGGAACACCACCTCAGGGCGTCGCTCCAGGAAGATTCTCTGCAGCGTGGCTTCATCGCGGATATCAGCAAGCACCACATCGTTCGTGTCGAGCAGGCCGTGCCCACTGATCGAAAGCTGCGTCTCCTGCAGCGCCGTCTCGTCACGGTCGAGCATGATGAGCTCGCTCGGCGCGAAGCGCGCGAGCTGACGGCACAACTCGGAGCCGATCGATCCGCCAGCACCCGTCACCAGCACCCGGCGATCCTGCAGATACTCGGCGATCGACTCGGTCTCAAGACGTACTGGGTGGCGACCGATGAGATCCTCAATGGAAAGCTCACGCACATCGGATATCGCCGAGGCGTTCTGCAGGATCTGCTCCAGCGGAGGCAGCACCATCGCGGTCACACCCGCGCGATCCGCCGCCTGATCAACCCGGCGCATCATCGCCGCATCAGCATCGCCGATACACACGATGAGGCGCGTCGCACGGGTCTGGCGCACCGCGTCTGCAAGGTCATCGAAACCGCCTAGCACGCGCACACCGCGCACCACCTGGTTGCGCTTCGAAGGGTCGTCGTCGAGGAAGCCGACCGGCAGCACCGCACCCTTGGCATCGGTGAGCAGCCGCTTCGCGGTCTGCACGCCCAGGTAGCCAGCACCGTAGAGCAGGGTGCGCTCGGCCTCAGCGCCAGGCTTGAGCTGACGCTCGCTGTAGAGCCGCAGCACGTAGCGAGAGACACCCATGAGACTAAAGGTGATCGGCGCGGCGATAATCATCGCGCTGCGCGGGATCCCGTTGCCATACCCCACCAGGAACGCGAAGATCCAGCCCACGATCATGACGGCCGTGATGTCGAAGACCAGGGCTCGCACCTCGTCGAAACTGCCAATCTCGTAGCGGTTGCGATACAGCCAGAACACCCAGCCGCCCAGGAGCTGCAACAGCACCGTGACAGCGATCACTGCGAGCGTCCAACCCCAGTGGATGCGGTTCAGATTGAAATCGAAGCGCAGCACCAGCGCCGCGAGAATCCCCACAGCCCAGGAAGCGGCATCGAGCAGGAACAGCAGCCCGTACTGTCTGGTGAAGTGGGCGACGCGCTCACCGGGGGTCTGCGGCACACGTACTCCATTCGATCTGATGAAACGGCCCTGGGTGGAACCCGGGAACATCTTCGAGGATACCGCCCGCGCCTCCGCTCCCCTCTGAGCAGACCTGGTGCGCCGCAGAACCTGCGATGAGCGAACGCATAAGAACCCGGACTCCGCTCCCCCTCGGGATGCGAAGTCCGGGCTCTGCTCGATATGGTGCCTGGCGCAGCCTGCCCATCTTCGACCCGAGGGACCCCCCGAGATCGGATCAGAGGCAGGTCACACCAGCAGCAATGGCGGCGGTGCCGTGATCCTGCCGCCCGGTGGCCCGAGCGAAGCTACCGTGCTCGATCCGCCATATTCCCACTCATCACCGAGGAACACGAAGCGGAACCTCTTCTCAGTGAGGGTGCGATCCCACTCTTTCGTGAAGAGTTTGAACTTCACCTTCACCTCGTAGCCCAGCTCAGCAAAGAGCTCGGCGGAGAACACCCACTTGTTCTTCGCGACACTGTACTTGATGCCACCGGCGACGCCGGCCCGGATCGAGATGTCGAGTTGGGGCCCGGCTAGCCCGTAAAGCGCCGTGTTCGGCGCAAACACGGGGCCGACAGCCAGCTCACCCTCAAACTCAGCGTTCAGATCAGCAATGGGACTGAAACCGAGCGGCATGCTCGACGACTTCGCCGGCTGGTTGAGTGATTCCCACCCGTTCTTATCGGTGTATTGCGTGCCAACCACATCGGTGCGGCTAAAGCCGATCTTCGCGGTGGCCGTCGCCTTCAACTCCAGCGTCGCTTTGATTTCGAGGTTGATGGTGTTCTGCAGCACAATCGGCACGGGCCCCGCCATGATCGTGGTGACCGGCATATTGATCGACATCACCCGCTGCGACAGCGTCATGGCGCCCTCGAACTTGACGAAGAGCGAGACCGCGGCCTGCGCCTTGAGCGTGTTCGACAGCTCAATCGAGAACTTAGTGACGGTGATGCCCGTTGGGATCACCCGCCACTTCCAGGTGATATCGGTGTCGAGTGTGAACTTGAGCGACGGAAGCGCCTGCGCAGCGAGCGATATGCCGACCCCGCCCTTGACGGAGCCTTCCTTCGCCCAGCGCTTGACCTCGTTCGCTACCTCGGCTTCGGGGTCGGAGGACGACGAACCGACGTCGGTCACGCCCCAGCTCTTCTCCTTCTTCACAATCTTCGTATTGACCTTGAAGCCGAACGCGGCCGAGATCTCCGCGCCCGCAGCGGGCCGGATTCCCACTGGCCCCGTCTGCTGCATCAGCGCAGAGCTAATACTCCCCTGTGCGGCGCTGGAACCGACGGTGTCAACCATCGGCACCGGCGGGCACTGCCCATCGCCCTGGTCGGTCGCATTGGGATCGCACTCGTAGGGGAATGGGTCGAGGTCAACCTCATCCCCGGTCACGATCTCGGCGGTTTCGTATCCGGTGTCACCGGGCACGCGTTCCGCCTCGACAGCCTCGGGCACGCCGTCGACCTCTACAGTGGCGCCGAAGCCCGACTCGTCAAGCCCGCTCTCCTCAAGGTTCTCGTACTGCTCATGCTCGTCGATGTCGACCTGCAGGAAGACGTCTTCGATCTTCGCCGACTTGGTGCGCACTCGCCACCGTTCACCCACGAGATCTCGTGACTCGACCTCGGCGAAGAGGCCGTTCGGTGTGGTCTCGGTGGCACCTGAGATCAGCGTGTCACCAGGCTTCACATTCCAATGCGTCGCCACATAGACCACGTCGGGCTCCTCAGGCACCACAGTGGCATCGACGGTGCCGGCAGTCTGGTTGAGCACGTGGATTTCAGGGTCGATGACGGTGTCGTCTTCGGTGAAGCGCTGCACATTCAGAGTGACCTCGGCGCGCTTCGCATTGTCGCCGCGGTCGAAGGCCTCGACCGCGTAGCCGAAGGTGCCGCTCTGCGGCGCCGAGAGATCCGCCTCCCAGCGCAGCACGCCCTGCTCTTCCCAGACATCGGCGTAGCCGAGAATCCCATCGACGCCGTCGACCGATATCTCGATCCGGTCGAGGCTCGGGGTGCCCGACTCGCTCGAGACGGTGCCGCCCAGGGTGAAGTAGCCTTCCTCGGAGAGGTCGACCTGCTCGCCCTGCTGGTGCGTGTCGATCGTGATATCGAAGTTCTTCGTGGCCTGCCTGCGCTCAGCGCCGAGGATGTCGCCAACGGGCAACCATGACAGCTGCGCCTCCCCTCGCCGCAGCGTGTAGCCGTCTTCGTTGCTGCCTGTCGAGGCCGGCACGATCACGAGCTGAGGCGCAGCGCCACGGGCAGGATCGACGACGGCGCCCCGCGCGCGGCCTTCATAGGCCGGGCCGAACTCGAAGAAGCTGCGCTCAGTACCGGCCGTGGGGGTGAGCGCCACAAGCGCGATCGAATAGGCGGCATCCGAGTTACGAGTGGCCGTGGCGAAGTCATCGCGTCGTTCAGTGACCTTGTCGGTGTAGCTCTCGTCGAGGCTAGCCGTGGGGACGAAGCTGCCAGGCAGGCTCAACTGGGTTCCTTGGTCGGGCGCATCAGGCATCCAGCCGACGACGTGCAGCAGGAGTTGCCCCGTCGCACCGGCAACACGCACAGGCACGCCCCCGTTCTCGTCCGGAGACAGCACCGTGGTGAAGGTGCTCACCCCGGCCGGCAGCGGCATTCGCTGCGTACCGAGGTCGAGCGTTCCTGCGCGATCGAGCTCGACCGTGGCGGTGACATAGGCGGCGCGCACCCGCTCACTGGGCACGCCTCCCTGTCCCGTCAGGCCGACGTAGACCGGATCGCCGCCGAGGCCCGAACCGGCGAGGCCATTGCGCGTGTCGGCCCGCAGCACAGGCTCGGCGAGCACCAGGGTGGAGCCGGGCTGAGCCTGGGAGCCGTTGAACGCGGCAAGCACCTCGACGCGCAGCTGCACAGGTGCATTGGCCCAGAGCTGCGCCCGCCCTTCGGCATCGACGGGCACCAGCATCGTGGTGGATGCGGAAACGCCCGCAGCGGTCTGCAGCGATGGCACACCACCTGCACGGAACACGACGGTGTCCTGTGCGGGTGAGAACACCGACACCCGCACCAGTGCGGAACTGTAGTTGATCGCCCCCTCTCCCAGGGAGACCAGACTGCCTGCTTCGGTGCCCAGCACCGCTCCGATACCGACCTCTGAATCGACCTCCGGGAGGCGGTCGCGATCGTTCACCCGGTAGCCGATCTCACCGGTGACCGGAACCGGATCGTAGTCGTCAGGATTCACGGGATCGGCATGCGCCGAAGCCGCGGAGCCGAGCACGAGCATGACAGCCGTGACGGAGGCGATGGCCAGACGTGTCATATGCTTCATCGTGCGACCTCCTCGCGCGAGGCGCGCACGCGGCGCACGCTCCAGACCGTACCGCCGGCAACCACGAGCAGCGCACCGGCCAGCGCCAGCCAGATCTGCTCCTCACCGCCGGTGCGTGCCATCTTGCCCTTCGCACCGCGCTGCTGCGAATCAGTGTCAGTACCAGGGACAGCAGGCTTCGGCTCCTCGCCAGGCTTAGCCGGGCCGGCCGGGATCGCGAGGCGCAGATTCGCGCTCTGCAGCACCTGCCCCTGGGCGTCGAGCACGGTGACCGCAAGATCGGGCCGCGTCGCCGGCGCTCCCGGCTTCGGCAGGATCGTCAGCTTCAGCGCGCCGGGCACCGCCGCGATCTCGCCGTGTAGCCCGAAGGTTGTCGGCGTCATCGTCACATCGACGGTCGACGCACCGTTCTCAGCGCGCACTGAGACAGCTTCCCTGCTCAGGCCGCTCTGCTCGAGCTCGATCCACACGCGTGCCGTTTCCGACGGCAGTGTGATCCCGCCGATCGGGTCTGAACCTGTGGCGTGAGCCGCCGTCACCCCGCCGAACAGCGTCGCCAGGAGCACACTCCCGATCACGCCGAGACGAAGCCTGTTTCGCATCCCCATCTGCTACTCCCCATACTCCGAAGCCCGCGAGCGCGGGCGACGCATGGGAACACCTTACGGAGCGGCGACACGAGAAAGAAACGGAGTAGGTGGAAACGCCTACAAGGAAGCACCCTCACCGCGCACCCCGGAAACGCAAAAGACCCCCGGGATTGCTCCCGGGGGTCTTTCTTAGCTCGCTAGCGAGACTTACTCGACAACCTTGGTCACCGTGCCGGCGCCGACGGTGCGGCCACCCTCACGGATCGCGAAGCCGAGGCCCTCTTCCATAGCGATCGGCTGGATCAGCTCGACCGACATGTCGGTGGTGTCGCCGGGCATAACCATCGGCTTGTCCTCGGGCAGGGTGATGACACCGGTCACGTCAGTCGTACGGAAGTAGAACTGCGGACGGTAGTTCGTCTCGAACGGGTTGTGACGGCCGCCCTCTTCCTTCTTGAGGATGTAGGCAGTGCCCTCGAACTTGGTGTGCGGGGTGATCGAACCGGGCTGAACGACAACCTGGCCGCGCTCCACGTCCTCGCGCTTGGTGCCGCGGAGGAGGAGGCCACAGTTCTCGCCGGCCCAAGCCTCGTCGAGCTGCTTGTGGAACATCTCGATGCCCGTGACGGTGGTCTTCTGCGTCGGACGCAGACCCACGATCTCGACCTCAGAGTTGATCTTCAGCGTGCCGCGCTCGGCACGACCGGTGACGACGGTGCCGCGACCGGTGATGGTGAAGACGTCCTCGACGGGCATGAGGAACGGCTTGTCCTTGTCACGCACGGGATCGGGGATCGACTCGTCGACAGCCTCCATGAGCTCGAGAATGGAGTTGACCCACTTCTCTTCGCCCTGCAGAGCCTGGTAGCCCGAGACGCGCACGACGGGAGCGTTGTCGCCATCGAAGCCGTTCTTGGTGAGCTCCTCGCGGACCTCCATCTCGACGAGCTCGAGGATTTCCTCGTCGTCGACCTGATCGCACTTGTTGAGCGCGACGAGCAGGTAAGGAACGCCGACCTGCTTAGCGAGAAGGATGTGCTCCTTCGACTGAGCCATGAGGCCATCGGTCGCGGCGACCACGAGGATCGCGCCGTCCATCTGAGCGGCACCGGTGATCATGTTCTTGATGTAGTCGGCGTGGCCGGGTGCATCAACGTGAGCGTAGTGACGCTTCGGGGTCTCGTACTCAACGTGCGAGATGTTGATGGTAATGCCGCGCTGGCGCTCCTCGGGAGCCGAGTCGATCGTGTCGAAGTCGCGCTGGACGTTGGTGTCCGACGGGAACTTGTCAGCGAGGGTCTTCGAGATCGCCGCGGTAAGGGTGGTCTTACCGTGGTCGACGTGACCGATCGTACCGATGTTTACGTGCGGCTTGGTCCGCTCGAACTTGGCCTTCGCCACTATGGTCCTCCTCAGGACGTCGTTGCACCTGCTTCTCTCCGACGGTTTCGGAGAGCTACCGGTGCGGGGTGTGTGTACCTATGTTACAAGCTCAGGCCGATGATCGCGACTTGAGCCTTGGAGCCGGCGGCGGGGCATTTTCCCCGCCGCCGAACCCCTGGACGGAATTACTCGCCCTTAGCCTTCTGAACGATCTCATCGGCCACAGCCTTCGGCACCTCAGAGTAGGAGTCGAAGGTCATCGAGAACACCGCGCGACCGCTGGTCTTCGACCGCAGATCGCCAATGTACCCGAACATCTCGGAAAGCGGCACGAGTGCGCGCACCACCTTCACGCCACTCGCATCTTCCATGGCCTGGATCTGGCCACGACGCGAGTTGAGGTCGCCGATGACGTCGCCCATGTACTCCTCGGGAGTACGCACCTCGACGGCCATCAGCGGCTCAAGGATCACGGGCTGCGCCAGGCGCGCGGCCTCCTTGAAGGCCATCGAGCCGGCGATCTTGAACGCCATCTCCGAGGAGTCGACGTCGTGGTACTGGCCGTCAAGCAGAGTCGCCTTGACGTTGACCACAGGGAAGCCAGCGAGGATGCCGTACTGCATGGCATCGCGGATACCGGCGTCGACCGAGGGGATGTACTCGCGCGGCACGCGGCCACCGGTCACCTTGTCCTCGAATTCGTAGGTCTTGTCGGTGCCCTCTTCGACCTCGAGCGGAGCAAGCGCGATCTGCACCTTAGCGAACTGACCGGAACCACCGGTCTGCTTCTTGTGGGTGTAGTCGTACTTGTCGACAGCGCGACGGATCGTCTCGCGGTAGGCCACCTGGGGCTTGCCGACGTTGGCCTCGACCTTGAATTCGCGCTTCATACGATCCACGAGGATGTCGAGGTGCAGCTCGCCCATACCGGCGATAACGGTCTGACCGGTCTCGGCGTTGAGGCTCACGCGGAACGTGGGATCCTCTTCGGCGAGCTTCTGGATCGCGACGCCGAGCTTCTCCTGGTCACCCTTGGTCTTGGGCTCGATAGCCACCTCGATCACGGGCTCGGGGAAGGTCATCGACTCGAGCACGACCGGGTTGGCCGGATCACAGAGGGTGTCACCGGTGGTGGTGTCCTTGAGTCCGATCACCGCGTAGATGTTGCCTGCGGTGAGCTCGTCAACAGGGTTCTCCTTGTTGGCGTGCATCTGGAAGATCTTGCCAATGCGCTCCTTCTTGCCCTTGGTCGAGTTGACGACCTGGGCACCGGAGTCTGCACGACCCGAGTAGACGCGCACGTAGGTGAGGCGACCGAAGAAGGGGTGCACGGCGATCTTGAAGGCGAGCGCCGAGAACGGCTGGTCGGCAGCGGGCTTGCGCTCGATGACGACGGTCTCATCCCGGGGATCGTGCGCCTCGATGGCACCGACGTCGAGCGGGTTCGGCAGGAAGTCGACAACCGCGTCGAGCATCGGCTGGATGCCGCGGTTCTTGAAGGCCGAGCCGCAGTAGACGGGGTAGATCTCGTTGTTGACGACGAGCTTGCGAATACCCTTCTTAAGCTCGTCGACGCTGATCTCTTCGCCGCCGAAGAACTTCTCGAGCAGTTCGTCGTCGGTCTCGGCGACGGTCTCGACGAGCTGCGCGCGGTACTCCTCGGCCTTGGCCTGGAGCTCAGCGGGGATCTCGCGGGTCTCGTAGTTCGCACCCATGGTGACGTCGCCCTTGGCGTCGCCCTCCCACACGAAGGCCTGCATCGAGAGCAGGTCGACGACGCCGGTGAAGTCGGACTCCGAGCCGATAGGAAGCTGCATCACGAGCGGCTTCGCACCGAGGCGGTTGACGATGGTGTCGACCGTGAAGTAGAAGTCGGCACCCATCTTGTCCATCTTGTTGACGAAGCAGATGCGGGGCACGCCGTACTTGTCGGCCTGACGCCAGACGGTCTCGGACTGGGGCTCAACGCCCTCCTTGCCGTCGAAGACGGCAACGGCACCGTCGAGCACGCGGAGCGAACGCTCCACCTCAACGGTGAAGTCGACGTGACCCGGGGTGTCGATGATGTTGATCTGGTTCTTGTTCCAGAAGCAGGTCACCGCGGCACTGGTGATCGTGATGCCGCGCTCCTTCTCCTGCTCCATCCAGTCAGTCGTCGCGCCGCCGTCGTGGGTCTCGCCCAGCTTGTGGTTGACACCCGTGTAGAACAGGATGCGCTCGGTCGTGGTGGTCTTGCCGGCATCGATGTGGGCCATGATGCCGATGTTGCGGACCTTGCTCAGGTCGGTGAGCACGTCTTGTGCCACAGGGGTCTCCTCCGAATAGGGGGTGAAAAATGTGTGCGGACCGGTGGTGCCGATCAATCATCGAGCTTGTCGAGGTGACGGGATCCGCCACCTCGACAAGCTCAATGCGCGGATGACTACCAGCGGTAGTGAGCGAACGCGCGGTTCGACTCGGCCATCTTGTGAGTGTCCTCACGGCGCTTCACAGCGGCACCGAGGCCGTTGGAAGCATCGAGGATCTCGTTGGTGAGGCGATCCGTCATGGTGTTCTCACGACGAGCCTTCGCGTAGCTGGTGAGCCAGCGGAGCGCGAGCGTGTTCGCGCGGTGCGGCTTCACCTCGACGGGCACCTGGTAGGTGCTGCCGCCGACGCGACGCGAACGAACCTCGAGGGTGGGGCGCACGTTGTCGAGCGCCTTCTTGAGCACGGTGACGGCGTCCTGACCGGACTTCTCGGCAACGTTCTCGAGAGCACCGTAAACGATGCGCTCAGCGAGACCCTTCTTACCATCAAGGAGGATCTTGTTGACGAGCTGGCTGACCACGGGCGAACCGTAGACGGGATCTGCGACGACGGGGCGCTTGGGAGCGGGACCTTTACGGGGCATTACTTCACCTTCTTTGCACCGTAGCGGCTACGAGCCTGCTGACGGTCCTTGACCGCCTGCGTGTCGAGCGCGCCGCGCACGATCTTGTAGCGGACACCGGGGAGGTCCTTGACACGACCACCGCGCACGAGCACCAGCGAGTGCTCCTGCAGGTTGTGGCCCTCGCCCGGAATGTAGGCGGTGACCT
Source organism: Leucobacter sp. VD1 (assembly GCF_037150695.1). NCBI lineage: Bacteria > Bacillati > Actinomycetota > Actinomycetes > Micrococcales > Microbacteriaceae > Leucobacter > Leucobacter sp. VD1. The sequence goes on along the minus strand of NZ_JBBCPO010000001.1, from coordinate 206,167 downwards.
CGGTGCCGTTGCGGAGCTTCACACGAGCGACCTTGCGCATCGCCGAGTTCGGCTTCTTGGGCGTGGTGGTGTAGACACGGGTGCAGACCCCGGCCTGCTGCGGGTTCGCCTTCAGGGCGGGCGCCTTGGTCTTGGAGACCTTCGGCGTACGGCCCTTGCGAACCAGCTGCTGAATAGTAGGCACTGATTCTCCTCATTCGTCCTGCACGGTGACAGGAATGCTTATACGGTCAAGCATGTGCGGCTGCTTGCGCGGCCGCTGAGCTGCTGTTGCCAAAGATGCGCGAGCGCGCCTCCGAAAACCGAGTGCAGCTATGCCGTGGGGGTGTCGACTCTGCTGAGCGATGAACCCTACTGGTGGCACTCCCCCGCTCGCTCCACTGCATGCACAACGAAACCACCGGTGGAGGGCACCAGCATGCAACTCTACGCGCTGCTATACCAGAGCGCAAGACCCCGCACTACTGCGGAGCTTCCAGATGCTGCGAAAGCTCTTCGAGCATGGTCTGAATCTGGGGCTCGACGAATCGCTGGATCGCGGCCCCGATCCGCTGCCGATGCGTCATCAAGGCGAAGCAGACTTCCCGTCCCGTCTCCTCCGCGATGGCATCGGCGAGCTCGATCTCCCGACGCAGGCGCTGCTTCTCCTCGGCGCTCAATGGCGGCCTCGGCAGCGGCGGCTCCGGTCGACTCTCCTCGGCTAGGCCTGCCAGGGTGAATAGGAACGGCTGCTCACCGTCATCGGGCTCGGGATCAGGATCCAGTCCCTCATACTCCGGTGCGAGGTTCGCCGCGGGATCGTAGCCGCCGCTGCGCCACAGCTCCTCACCTGCGAGCTCATCGTGCAGTGCCGGCAGCTGCGCCGCAGTGAACTCGTCGACACGCTTATCGATGATGCGCTGCATCCGCGACACCAGTGCATGGGTCACCTGATGCGGCACGTCGCTCGCGAGCCCCGCCGCCGACAGCAGCGGCGACCCGGTGCATCTGCCGCACAGCCGCGATCGCCCACGATGCGTGCCAGGCTTCCAACTCGGCACCCACCGCAGCCAGGCATCGACCGCCGCATTCACCCGCTCGTCGATCGCGCCAGCCACGATCACTCGTCCTCTCCTGCGCGCTCCCACGGCCACCGCGGAGCCGGACGCTTCGTATACACCCGCCGTGCCAGCACCGCCCAGAACAGCAGCGATGCCACAGCCCAGATCAGCGGGAGCGCCCCGGCGAAGGGACTCACCCAGGTCTCATCAACCGAAAGCCCGGCGATCACGCCACCGAGGCACCACAGCAGATAGACGCCGCCTGCCGCAGCCACGATCACGCCCCATGCCGGGCCGCGCCGGCCGCGCAGCAACACCAGTGCCTGCTGCCACAGCGCCGCAGCAAGCAGCACCAGGCCGAGCATCAGCAGCAGCGGAGCGGCCCACAGCGGCACACCGTCGCTCGACACCGGATCCCGCTGAAGCATCAGCGCAAGCAACCCCCAAGCCGCAATGAGTAACGCTGCGGCCACGATCGCTGCGGCCAGAACCAGGCCAGCAACGTAGCCGCGCGTCACCCCACGACGGGAGCCGTCAGTCACGACTGCTTCGCCCGCTTCCGCGACTTCTCAGGCTTCGACACCGCAATCGGCTGCTCCGGCTGCCCGTGCTTCTCCTGCACCTCTGCAAGCGCGGCCTCGTACTCGGCAAGCGCGATCGCGTTGCGCTGCTTCATGCGACGGCCACGACCGCCGATCCACGCACCGAACCAGATCGCAGCCTCTCGCGCCGCGAGACCGGCCAGAATCGCGGGCACCGTCAGACCGAAACGCTCCGCGATCACCGCGGGCGCAATGTTGAGCAGCGCACGGAACCCGGCCTCATCGACGAGCAGACCCGCCGTTGCCGCGATCCACACCACCACGCCCACGAGGAAACTGCCGAGCACATACGCCCACCGACCGGCCCGGCCCACGATGAGTACCAGCACCGACAACCCCACGAAGAACGCAGTCGCGGCAGCAGCGGTGCTCCACGACATCAGCTGCTCAGTAAGGCCGTCGACAAACTGAGACGGGGCAAGCGTCGGCGCGAGCCACAGCGCGATCACCCCGGTGTACAGCAGCACGAAGCCCACCGTGGCCAACAGCGCGATCAGCACACCGGCGCCGCGATTTCCGCGAATCTCAGGAGGCATCGGAGTCTGCATGTAGAGCGCGGCCATCGGATGGTCCGAGCTGATTCGGATCTCACCATCGCGCTCCGGCGGCAACTGCGCCTCACCCGCGGCAGAGGGCAGCTCGTCAAGAGTGGGCAGCGACGCCAGCTCAGGTGCCTCGTTGGAAGTGCGCGACGCAGAGGGCATCTCCAGATCGAGCTGCGTGTCAACCTCGGAGGCGGCCTGGCGCCGGGCCTGCTCGGCCAGCGCCGCATCGTCTGCGGCCACGGCCTCGCTCGACTCGACCACTACGGTCTCCTCAACAACCACGAGTTCGTTCTTCGCGTCATCGGTCTCGGGGTCAGCGGAAGCGCCCTTCGAGCGTTCCACCGCCGCCAACACCTCGGTCTGACTCGCCGCGGCCTCTTCTACGGGCGCTCCGGCATTCGCCGACGTCTCAGGAGCCTCTGCGGCTCTCGATGCCGGGGTCTCGCGCTCGTCGCTCATCGCTGCACCTCTCGTCGTGGGCGCTCGTTGCCGAGCACATACTCTGGCCGCCACAATACAAGCCACCACTGACAAAGCAGGCATCACGCGCGCAGAACACACGAAAAAGGGCGTCCGCACCGCAGTGCGAACGCCCTTTCAGACCAGAGGATCCCGCGCACAGCACGCGGGATCCTCAGCCCGGACCCTAGCTGTAGTTGCCGGGGTTGAACTCGTCAGCGGTGAAGCTGTCGAAGTCCACGAACGAGAGATCATTCTCGTCGAAGGTGCCCTCGGTCGCGAACAGGCGGTTCGGGTAGCGCTCCGCCTTCGCCTCCTCGGTCGCCTCGACATCCACGTCACGGTAGGTGCTCAGGCCGGTACCGGCCGGGATGAGCTTACCGATGATGACGTTCTCCTTGAGGCCGATGAGCGGATCGCGCGATCCCTCCATCGCCGCCTGCGTGAGCACGCGGGTGGTCTCCTGGAAGGAGGCCGCCGACAGCCATGACTCGGTCGCGAGCGAGGCCTTGGTGATACCCATGACCTCGGGACGCGCGGTCGCGGCACGCTTGCCCTCGAGCAGTGCCTCGCGGTTGATCCGCTGGTAACGCGAACGATCCACAAGCTCGCCGGGCAGCAGCTCAGTCTCGCCGTGATCGACCACGGTCACCTTGCGCAGCATCTGGCGCACGATCACCTCGATGTGCTTGTCGTGGATCGGCACACCCTGCGAGCGGTAGACGCCCTGCACGCCCTCGACGAGGTACTTCTGCACGGCACGCTCACCGGGGATGTGCTTGCCCTCCTCGGTCGAACCGACCTGCAGGATGTCCTTCGGATCGAGCGTGCCCGCCAGGAACGGCTGGCCGAGCTCGACACGATCGCCGTCCTCGACGAGCAGCGTGGCGCGCTTCAGCACGGGGTACACCTTCTCCTCGGTGCCGTCGTCCGGCGTGAGCAGAATCGTACGGCCCTTGGGCGTGTCCTCGATCGTGATGCGACCAGCGGCCTCAGCGATCGGCGACGCACCCTTCGGGGTACGAGCTTCGAAGAGCTCCTGCACGCGGGGCAGACCCTGCGTGATGTCAGCCGCCGAAGCCGAACCACCCGTGTGGAAGGTACGCATCGTCAGCTGCGTACCGGGCTCACCGATCGACTGGGCCGCGATGATGCCGACGGCCTCACCGATATCGACGCGCTGACCGGTCGCAAGCGAACGGCCGTAGCAGGTGGCGCAGACACCGACAGCCGAGGTGCAGGTGAGCACGGAGCGCACCTTGATCTCGGTCACGCCTGCCTCGATGAGTCGGTCGATGAGCACATCGCCAACATCCTCGCCGGCAGCCGCAACAACGGTGCCATCAGCCGTAACGGCGTCAGTTGCGAGCGTGCGAGCGTAAACCGAGTTCTCAACGGTTTCGTCACGCACGAGCACGCCGTTGGCATCAGCCGCAGCGATCGGCAGATCCAGACCACGACGGGTGCCGCAGTCTTCTTCGCGGATGATGACGTCCTGCGACACGTCGACCAGACGACGGGTCAGGTAACCCGAGTCGGCGGTACGCAGAGCGGTATCGGCAAGACCCTTACGGGCACCGTGGGTCGCGATGAAGTACTCCGCCACCGACAGGCCCTCGCGGTACGAGTTGATGATCGGACGAGCGATGATCTCGCCCTTCGGGTTCGACACCAGGCCTCGGATACCGGCGATGTTCCGGATCTGCAGCCAGTTACCACGAGCACCCGACGACACCATGCGGTAGATGGTGTTGTCCTCGGGGAAGTTCTCGCGCATCGCCGTTGCGACCTCTTCGGTCGCCTCGGTCCAGATGTCGGTGAGCGCCTTACGACGATCGACATCGCTGATCATGCCGCGATCGTAGTCGCGCTGCACCTTGGCGGCGAGCTTCTCGTGCGCCGCGATGATCTCGCCCTTGTTGGGCGGGGTCACGATGTCCGAGAGGGCGACGGTGATGCCCGAACGCGAAGCCCAGTAGAAACCGGCATCCTTGATGCGGTCGAGGGTCGCGGCGACCTCCACCTTCGGGTAGCGCTCGGCCAGGTCGTTGACCAGGCCCGACAGGCTGCCCTTGTCGGCAACGCGCTCGAAGTAGGGGTAGTCGACAGGCAGCGCCTCGTTGAAGATCGCGCGGCCAAGAGAGGTCTCGACGAGCACGGGCTTCTCGGAGGTGACGCCGTTCGCATCGGTGTAACCGATGAGACGGATCTTCGCCAGAGCACCGAGATCGAGGGTGCCCTCGTCCATCGCCAGGATCGCCTCGGCGATCGAGCCGAAGGCGCGGCCGGTGCCGATGGCGTCCTTCTTGACAGTCGTCAGGTGGTGCAGACCGATGATCATGTCCTGCGAGGGCAGGGTCACCGGGCGACCGTCAGACGGCTTCAGGATGTTGTTCGACGCGAGCATCAGCACGCGCGCCTCGGCCTGAGCCTCGACCGACAGCGGCAGGTGCACTGCCATCTGGTCACCGTCGAAGTCGGCGTTAAAGGCAGCGCAGACGAGCGGGTGCAGCTGGATGGCCTTACCCTCAACGAGCTGCGGCTCGAAGGCCTGGATACCGAGGCGGTGCAGGGTGGGGGCGCGGTTCAGCAGCACCGGGCGCTCGCGGATGATCTCCTCGAGCACATCCCACACCTCGGAGCGCGCGCGCTCCACCATGCGCTTCGCAGCCTTCACGTTCTGCGCGTGCGACAGATCCATGAGGCGCTTGATGACGAACGGCTTGAACAGCTCGAGCGCCATCTGCTTGGGCAGACCGCACTGGTGCAGCTTGAGCTGCGGGCCGACGACGATGACCGAACGGCCCGAGTAGTCAACGCGCTTGCCGAGCAGGTTCTGACGGAAGCGGCCCTGCTTGCCCTTGAGCATGTCGCTGAGCGACTTCAGGGCGCGGTTGCCGGTGCCGGTAACGGGGCGGCCACGGCGGCCGTTGTCGAACAGCGCGTCGACGGCCTCCTGCAGCATGCGCTTCTCGTTGTTCACGATGATCTCGGGAGCACCGAGATCAAGCAGGCGGCGCAGACGGTTGTTGCGGTTGATCACACGACGGTAGAGGTCGTTGAGATCGGAGGTCGCGAAGCGACCACCGTCGAGCTGCACCATCGGGCGCAGCTCCGGCGGGATCACCGGCACCACGTCGAGCACCATCGCGGCCGGGCTCGCACCCGTCTGCAGGAAGGCGCTGACCACCTTCAGGCGCTTGATGGCGCGGATCTTCTTCTGACCCTTGCCCTCGGCGATCTGCAGGTGCAGTGTCTCAGCCTCAGCCTCGAGATCGAAGCCCTCAAGACGCTTCTTGATCGCCTCGGCGCCCATGTAGGCCTCGAAGTAATCGCCGTAGCGGTCCATGAGATCGGCAAACACCGCGTCCTCGGGCTTCAGGTCGCCCACCTTGAGGTTGCGGAAGTCTTCCCACACGCGCTGCAGACGAGCGATGTCGTCGTCGAAGCCCTTGCGGATCGCAGCCATCTCCTTCTCGGCAGACGCCTCAGCACGACGGCGCTGATCCGCCTTCGCGCCCTCGGCCTCAAGTGCGGAAAGATCCGACTCAGCCTGCTGCTGGCGCTGCGCGATCGCGATGTCGCGCTGATCCTCGAGTGCCTTCAGCTCAAGACGCAGTTCGGCCTCCAGCTCGGCGAGATCCTCGTGACGACCTTCCTCATCGATGTCGATGATCATGTAGGCCGCGAAGTAGATGACCTTCTCGAGATCCTTCGGTGCCATGTCGAGCAGGTAGCCCAGACGCGACGGAACACCCTTGAAGTACCAGATGTGCGTGACGGGCGCGGCGAGCTCGATGTGGCCCATGCGCTCGCGTCGCACGCTCGACTTCGTCACCTCGACGCCGCAGCGCTCGCAGACGATGCCCTTGTAACGCACGCGCTTGTACTTGCCGCACGCGCACTCCCAGTCACGGCTGGGGCCGAAGATCTGCTCGCCGAACAGACCGTCCTTCTCGGGCTTCAGCGTGCGGTAGTTGATGGTCTCCGGCTTCTTGACCTCGCCGAACGACCAGCTGCGGATATCATCGGCGGTCGCCAGACGGATCTGCAGCTCATTAAAACTCGTACCCTCGAGCAAAATGTTCTCCTTGGTATGGAATCTGTATGTCTATGACCCGGTCATCTGCGGGGAGTCGCAGGATCTGAGGATCCTGCGACTCGCTCGCGCAGAACGACAGGGTGGATACGGCTCTTAGATCTCGTCGACCGACGAAGTCTCGAAGCGGCTGGACAGGTTGATGCCGAGCTCTTCCGCGGTGCGGTGAGCCTCATCGTCGTTGTCGCGCAGGTTGACGGCCTGGCCATCAGCCCCGAGCACCTCGACGTTCAGGCAGAGCGACTGCATCTCCTTCATGAGCACGCGGAACGACTCGGGCACGCCGGGCTCCGGGATGTTCTCGCCGCGAACGATCGCCTCGTACACCTTGACGCGGCCGAGGATGTCGTCGGACTTTACCGTCAGCAGCTCCTGCAGCGCGTATGCGGCGCCGTAGGCCTCGAGCGCCCACACTTCCATCTCACCGAAGCGCTGGCCGCCGAACTGGGCCTTACCGCCGAGCGGCTGCTGGGTGATCATCGAGTAGGGGCCCGTCGAACGCGCGTGGATCTTGTCGTCGACGAGGTGGTGCAGCTTGAGGATGTACATGTAGCCGACCGAGATCGGGTACGGGTACGGCTCGCCCGAGCGACCGTCGAAGAGACGGGTCTTGCCGCTGGAGTCGATGAGGCGGTCGCCATCGCGCGTGACGAGCGTCGAATCGAGCAGACCTGCGATCTCCTCCTCCGTCGCGCCGTCGAACACTGGGGTCGCGACCTTCGTGTTCGGAGCAGCCTCGAGCGCCTCCTGCGTGAGCTTCTTGGCCCACTCGGGGTTGCCCTCGACCTTCCAGCCCTGCTTCGCGATCCATCCGAGGTGGATCTCGAGCACCTGGCCGAAGTTCATGCGACCGGGGATACCGAGCGGGTTGAGGATCACGTCGACGGGCGTGCCGTCTGCGAGGAACGGCATGTCCTCGACGGGCAGGATCTTCGAGATGACGCCCTTGTTGCCGTGGCGGCCGGCAAGCTTGTCGCCCTCGGTGATCTTGCGCTTCTGCGCGATGTAGACGACCACGCGCTGGTTGACGCCCGAGCCCAGCTCGTCATCGTTGTCGTTCTCGGCGTCGAACACCTTGACCGCGGTGACCGTGCCCGAGACGCCGTGCGGCACCTTGAGCGAGGTGTCGCGCACTTCGCGGCTCTTCTCGTTGAAGATGGCACGCAGCAGGCGCTCTTCTGCGGAGAGCTCGGTCTCGCCCTTCGGGGTGACCTTGCCGACGAGGATGTCGCCCTGCTTGACCTCTGCGCCGATGCGGATGATGCCGCGCTCGTCGAGATCCTTCAGCGCCTCCATGCTGGCGTTGGGGAGATCACGAGTGATCTCTTCCTTGCCGAGCTTGGTGTCGCGGGCATCGATGTCGTACTCCTCGATGTGGATCGAGGAGAGGGTGTCGTCCTTCACCAGGTTCTGGCTGAGGATGATCGCGTCCTCGAAGTTGTGGCCCTCCCACGACATGAACGCGACGAGCAGGTTGCGGCCGAGCGCGAGCTCGCCGTTCTCAGTTGCGGGGCCGTCGGCGATGACCTCGCCGGCCTCGATGCGCTCGCCCGCCTTCACGATAACGCGGTGGTTGTAGTTCGTGCCCTGGTTGGAGCGGTCGAACTTGCGCATGAAGTAGCTCTTGCGGCCGCCCTCATCCTCCTGGATGGTGACGACGTCGGCCGAGACATCTTCGACAACGCCCGACTTCTGCGCGGTGACAACGTCACCGGCGTCGATCGCGGCGTAGCCCTCCATACCGGTGCCGACAACCGGCGACTCGCTGCGTACGAGCGGCACGGCCTGACGCTGCATGTTAGCACCCATGAGCGCGCGGTTCGCATCGTCGTGCTCGAGGAACGGGATGAGCGAGGTCGCCACCGACACCATCTGGCGCGGCGAGACGTCCATGTACTGCACGCGCTCGGAGTCGACGAGCACCACCTCGGAACCGCGGGGGCGCGCGAGCACCTGCTTCTCGGCGAACTTGCCGTCCTTGGTGAGGGGAGCGCCCGCCTGCGCGATGAGGTACTCGTCCTCTTCGTGAGCGGTGAGGTAATCAACCTGATCGGTGACCTTGCCGTCGAGGATGCGACGGTAAGGGGTCTCGATGAAGCCGAAGGCGTTGATACGCGCGAAGGTTGCGAGCGCACCGATCAGGCCGATGTTCGGGCCTTCAGGGGTCTCGATCGGGCACATGCGGCCGTAGTGCGAGGGGTGCACGTCTCGCACCTCGACGCCGGCGCGGTCGCGCGACAGGCCGCCGGGGCCGAGAGCCGAGAGACGGCGCTTGTTGGTCAGGCCCGCGAGCGGGTTGTTCTGATCCATGAACTGCGACAGCTGCGAGGTGCCGAAGAACTCCTTGATCGCCGCGAGCACAGGGCGCGTGTTGATCAGGGTGTTCGGGGTGATCGCCTCGATGTCCTGGGTGGTCATGCGCTCGCGCACGACGCGTTCCATGCGGCTGAGGCCGGTGCGCACCTGGTTCTGGATCAGCTCGCCCACCGCACGGATGCGACGGTTGCCGAAGTGATCGATGTCGTCGGTGTCGAGGCGCAACTCGATGGGCTGGCCGTCACGCACGCCGGGAAGCGTCTCGGTGCCGGCGTGCAGGCCGACGAGGTACTTGATCGTCGCGACGATGTCTTCGAGCGACAGCACCGAGTCGGTGATGGGAGCGTCGACGCCGAGCTTGCGGTTGATCTTGTAGCGGCCGACCTTTGCGAGGTCGTAGCGCTTCGGGTTGAAGTAGCTGTTGTCGAGGAGGGCCTTAGCCGCCTCGATCGCCACCTGCTCGCCCGGACGCTGCTTGCGGTAGATGTCCTTGAGGGCTTCTTCCTGGGTGAGGATGCCGTCTTTCTCAAGGGTGAGCGCGATCGACTCGTAGCCGGCAAACTCCTCGAGGATCTCCTCGCTGGTCATGCCCAGCGCCTTGAGGAACACGGTGACCGACTGCTTGCGCTTACGGTCGATACGCACACCGACCTGGTCGCGCTTGTCGACCTCGAACTCGAGCCAGGCACCGCGGCTCGGGATGACGCGAGCGGTGAAGACGTCCTTATCGCTGGTCTTCTCCTGCACGCGCTCGAAGTACACGCCGGGGCTACGCACGAGCTGCGAGACGATGACGCGCTCGGTGCCGTTGATGATGAAGGTGCCCTTATCGGTCATGATGGGGAAATCGCCCATGTAGACCGTCTGGCTCTTCAGCACCTGAGTCTCGGTGTTGTAGAAGGCCGCCTCGACGTAGAGCGGGGCGGCGTAGGTCTTGCCGCGCTCCTTGCACTCCTCGATGGTGAACTTCTGCTCGTCGAGGATCGGGTTCTCGAAGGACAGCTGCATGGTGCCGGCGTTGTCTTCGATCGGGGAGATCTCGTCGAAGATCTCCTCCAGGCCGCTCTTCAGCGCGATGTCGTCGCGCCCCTCGGCTTGTGCCTCGACGACGCGCTCTTTCCACGCGTCGTTGCCGACGAGCCAGTCAAAGCTCTCGAGCTGCAGTGCCAGCAGATTGGGCACCGACAGCGTGTCGGAAATCTTGGCGAAGGAGAGTCGCGAGTGGTTGCGACCGTTCTTCGGTTGGGTGGTTGACGATGCGTTGCGCGCAGCAGCCAAGGAAACTACCTCCGTGGGCCCCGTCGGGCCGGTTGACCTGGTCTTGCGAGAGATGCATCGGATCACGAGGGCGAGGCTCATCTGCGCTTTCGCGCCAGCTCCCGTCGCCTCCCGCTATATGAAGGCATACTGGTGTCCGTAGTGCAACTATCGACTGTAACACCATTGTTATCGACTGTCCACTGCACACAACACTGTTCTCGCGGATCGCAGGCCACTCCCAGCATATTCCCCGCCAGCCCGTTCCGCCCAATTGACGCCTCCGGATCCGCCGCCGCCGGGATCCGCCGCACTCGCCCAGCCTTCCTCATGCAACAGCACCGATGCACCGTAGCGCACCTTTTCACCGCCGCAGGAGGTGCGCCAACGTCGATCGGTGCGCGAAGAACGGCCGCGCGCCGCCTTCGCAGACTGCCCGGCTAGCGTAGAGCCATGTCCGCTCCCCCGCAGTCACGCTCCATCGCGCGCCGCGCAACCCCCTGGGCCGTCGTGGGCCTCGTGCTGATTGCGGGGTTCGGCGCCTACTTGCGCTTCGCGCACGCAGGCCCCTTCGCCATTGACGAGTGGTGGCACGGCGTGGCCGGGGTGAGTGACGGTTCGGTGGCCCGGGCAATCGCCGTCTTCATGGCGGAGGCCGGCAGCGGGATCGGGGCCGCCGCCTGCACCGCCATCGCCACCGCGCTGCTGCTCGCGCTGCGCCGCCCCCGCGATGCCGCGTCGGTGGCTACGGCAATGCTCATCGGCATCGCCGCGTCAGAGACGATCAAGGCTCTCGTGCTGCGACCGAGGCCGTGGGAGCAGCTCTACCACGCGGCTGGCAGCTCCTACCCCTCCGGCCACTCGATGGGAGCCGCCGCGCTCGCCGTGTCGCTCGCGCTGATCGCCGCTGAGTCTCGCCGCCTCTCGCGCACCGCGACGCGGTGGGCCTGGGTCATTGCGGCGGCCTGGATCGTCACCATGATGTGGAGTCGCACCGCCCTGCACGTGCACTGGCTCAGTGACACCGTCGCCGGCGCTCTGCTCGGGATCTGCGCGGCCGTGCTCGCCAGACGCCTCTGGGAGCGCCCCCCGGCATCAATGTCGGCGGCGCCGCCTAGGCTGGACGCATGAGCGAAACCATCATCTTCGGAGCCGACTGGTGCGGTGACTGCCGCCGCGCCAAGCTCATCTTCGACAGGGCCGGAGCCCCCTACCGCTATGTCGATCTCGTGCAAGATCCCGCTTCCGTCGAGGTGGCCCGCGATATCAGCGGCCGCACCAACATCCCGGTGATCGTCTACCCCGACCGCAGCCACCAGGTCGAGCCGTCGAACGCCGACATGCTGCGCAAGATCGCTGAGCTGGCGTTGGGAACTGCCGCGGGCGATGGGGCGAGGCGGATCGGCGACGGCGAACACCCCACAGGAACGGCCCCGTGATTCTGCCGGAAGCCGTCGTGCTGAGCTCGGGCCTCACGGCCGAGTTCGAGGAGGATCGCTGGGTTCCCGGCGCGATCCAACTGCTCATCGACGGCACGCCGCAGTCGCACCTCGATCTGCGCAACCCCTCTGAGCTGTTCTTCGAGTACGTGCGGCGCATCGGTCACGTCATCGACCTGTTCCGGCCGGTCGGCGCGCCCATCTCGGCGCTGCATCTCGGCGGTGGCGCGTTCACACTGCCGCGCTACGTCGAGGCGACACGACCAGGCAGCCGCCAGCAGATCGTCGAACTCGAAGGGGCGCTCGTCGACCTCGTGCGCGAGGCCGCGCCGCTCCCGCGCCGTGCGAGCATCAGGGTGCGCCGCGGTGACGCCCGCGAGGTGCTCGGCAAACTGCCAGACGGGATGCGCGGTGCCATGGACCTCGTGGTCGTCGACATCTTCGCGGGAGATCGCACGCCAGCGCACGTGTCGAGCGTCGAATTCTACGAGCTCATCAGACCGCTGCTCGCTCCGGGAGGCGTGGTCGTGGTCAACGTGACCGACGGTGCCGGGCAGGCCTTCACCCGTGGTCAAGCAGCCACGCTCGCCTCGCTTTTCGACACCGTCGCCGCAATCGCAGAGCCGCAGGTACTCAAAGGCCGACGCTTCGGCAACGTCGTGCTGCTGGCCACCGGCGGAGAGGCCGACGGCACAGGAGGTGGTGCTGGCGGTGGTGCCCACGACGTTGACGGTGCTGGCGGCGGCTTCCACGACGATCTCGACTGGTTGCCCCGGCTGCTCGCGAGCGGCCCGCACCCCGCGCGCATGCTGGTTGGGCGTGAACTCGCCGATTGGCTGCGCGGCGCGCGAGCGGTGAGCGACGCCGACGCAGCCCCCAGCCCTGCGCCGCCACCCGAGGTGTTCGGGCGTGGCTGAGCCTGGCGACGACCGTGGCTGAGCTGGCGCGCGTGCGCGTGTGGGCAGACGCACTGATCCGCATGCATCTCGAACCACGCTTCGGAGCATCGAGTTGGACCTTCGACTTCGACAGGGCGAAGCGCCGCGCCGGACTCTGCAACTACACCGAACGCCGCATCACCGTGTCACGCTACCTCGCCGAAAAGTTCGACGACGATGAGATCCACCAGGTGCTGCTGCACGAGATCGCGCACGCGATGGCAGGGTCGGCCGCCGGGCACGGACCCGCCTGGAAGCAGATCGCGGCCGAGATCGGCTACGTCGGCGGGCGCACACACGACGGGGAGATCGCCCACGAGCGAGCCCCGTGGATCGGAGCCTGTCCCGCAGGGCACGAGCACTACCGCTTCCGCAGGCCAACCCGCGTCACCTCATGCGGCCGGTGCGCTCGCGGCTTCTCACGCGCCCACGTCATCGTGTGGCAGCCGCGAGGCTGATCCGCAACCGCGAAACCGAACCGCAACAGCCGCGAAAGCGATCAGTAGCCTCCGGCGGCGAGCGCATCACGCAGCAGCCGCCCGCGGCCGTCGGGAAGCTCGTCGAGCGTCTGCGGCGACACAGCCTCATCGGGCGACATCCACGTCACTTCAAGGGCGTCCTGGCGCGGGTTGCACGTGCCGGTTACCGGCACCACGTAGACCAGCGACACTGCGTGCTGGCGCTCGTCGACATACGGCGAGATGCCCGGCATGGGGAAGTATTCGGCCACCTGCACAGGCACCAGGGTGGTGGGCATCTGCGGGAACGCCATCGGGCCGAGGTCGTTCTCGAGGTGACGGAACAGCGCCTCGCGCAGCGTCTCACCGAAGCGTACTCTGCCCGACACGAGCGATCTGTTGAGTACACCCTCCGGGGTGCTACGCAGCAGCAGGCCCACCTCGGTGATCTTGCCAAGCCCGTCGATTCGCACCGGCACCGCCTCGACGTACACCACCGGCAGTCGGCCTCGCACGAAGCGCAGTTCGTCGTCGCTCAGCCAACCGGGGTTGCCCGCCGGAGCGGGACGATCCTCAGGCCCTTCGGGCTCGGGCAGCTCGGCCGTGTCGATGCTCATGCTGCCATTCTTGCACCGCGGCGGCCGCAGCGGGGGTCGCCGCAGTGTCAGACGCTGTCGTTAGGCTGAGGGCATGACCGCGACGAAGACGCCCGCCAGCCCGGCAAGCCCTGCCGGGATCCGCCGCATCGCCCTCGTGCAGGTGGCGAGCCCCGACTCAGAGACTCCCGCTGAGCGCATCGAACGCGTCGAGCAACTGCTGCGCCAGCACGAAGGCATCGACATGTTCGTGCTGCCCGAGCTGTGGAGCGCCGGCTACTTCGCGTTCGACAGCTACGAGGCGCGCGCCGAAACCCTCGACGGGCCGACAGTTGCGATGGCGCGGCGCGTGGCCCGCGATCTCGGCTCGGCGGTGCACCTCGGCAGCCTCGTCGAGCGGCGTGTCGATGGCACGCTCAGCAATACGGCGGTGCTCGTCGACGCCGGGGGGCGGATCGCGCAGGTCTACCGCAAGATCCACGTCTTCGGCTACCGCTCGCTTGAATCGCAGCTGCTGCGCCCGGGCGCCTCGCTGAGCGTGGTGCCGGGCCCGCTGGGCCAAACCGCGAGCACCACCTGCTACGACCTGCGCTTCCCGGGCCTGTGGCAGGAGCTGAGCGCTCGCGGCGCTGAGGCCGTCGTGGTGCCTGCTGCCTGGCCCGCCGCGCGTCGTGAACACTGGCGCCTGCTGACGCAGGCCCGCGCGGTGGAGCATCAGCTGTGGGTGCTGGCGTGCAACGCCTGCGGCACGCAGGGCGAGGGTGAGGCGGCTGTGACGCTGGGGGGTTTCAGCCGCGTGGTCGATCCTTCGGGGCGGATCGTGGCCGAGTGCGGTGACGGCGAGGAGGTGCTCGTAGTGGATGTCGATGCGGCGCGGGTCGCTGAAGTGCGCAGTGAGTTTCCCGTCATCGCCGACCGTCTGAGCGCTGAGGCGTACGCGGCCCTCTCTCCCGATCCCTCGGCCGAGCCGCGAGGCTGACGCACCGCCTGCACGAAGCCGGCTCCCGACTGCACGAATACGCTTGCGGCGTTAGGCTCGTCGGGTGACCGCTGCAGCAGAACCTCTCCTCATCCGTGTGAGCGCCGTCGTGATGCGCGACGAGGCGGGGCGGGTGCTCAATGTACGCAAGCGCGGCACCGCTGCGCTGATGCTTCCCGGTGGCAAGCACGAGGCGGGCGAGGATCCGCGTGACACTGCGGTGCGAGAGTTCGGTGAGGAGCTCGGGATCGCGCTCGACCGCGAACGACTGCGCGCCCTGGGCGTATTCCGAGCCGCGGCGGCGAACGAGCCCGGGCACACCGTCGTGGCCTCCGTGTTCGAGCATCCCTTCGTGGCGGCTGCGGCCGACGCAAAGCCGCTCGCCGAGATCGAACATCTGGAGTGGGTGGACCCGGCGGCTGAGCGCAGCGATATGGCGCCGCTCAACACCGACTTCGTCTTCCCAGCGCTGCTCGCAGGCTGAGCTGGGGTGAGGTAAGCAGGTCTGAGCCTCTGAGGTGAGCATGGCCGAGCCGCTGACCAGGGCTCATCCCAGCGAAGCTGAGCGGCGCGCATCACCGAGCCTGCAACGCCGCCCCCGCACCCATCAAAGCGCGTCGCCAGGCGGCGTTTGCAGGCCAAGCAGCGCGTTCTCCACAACCTCCATGAGTGCCGGGTGTATCCAATACTGGCCTCGCGCCGCGGTGTGGGCGTCGATACCGAAGCTCATCGCCATCACCACGACCTGCACCAGGTTTGATGCCTGATATCCCATCGCGTGCGCCCCGAGCAGGCGCCCGTCACTGCGATCGGCGATCACTTTGAACACCCCGGTGCGGTCTTCCATCGCCCAACCGTAGGCGGTGTCACCGTAGCGCTGCACCTTCGCGGTGACATGCTCGGCACCGATGGCCTCGGCCGCCTCTTGCTCGGTGAGGCCGAGCTGCGCGAGCTCGGGGTCGCTGAACACTGCCGCAGGCACGGCGTCGTGCCTGGATCGTCGCAGCTCGTGCGGGTGTTCAAGGTTGTGCGCCACCACCCGCGCCTCATGGTTCGCGACATGCTTGAGCTGGAACGGCGAACACACATCGCCGAGCGCATAGACGCCGGGCAGCGGTGATCCGCCCGACAGCACTCGCTGGTACTCATCGACCGCGATCCGCCCGTCCTCGTGCAAATCGATGCCGGCTTCGGCCGCCCCCACGAGATCGGAGTTGGGGCGGCGGCCCGTTGCCGCGAGCACGATGTCGGCCTGCAGCGTCTCGGCCCCGGAACCGGCAAGCGTCACCCGCAGCCCGCCGGCCTCATGCTCGGCGATCGAATCCGCCGAGCAGCCGAGCCGCAGCTGCCAGCGTTTCGCTGCCTCTGTTGTGAAGCTCTCCGCGATCTCGGCGTCGAGGCGAGGCAGCAGGCGATCCCCGCGCACCAGCTGCACCACCTCGGAGCCGAGACCGGTGAATATCGCGGCGAACTCGCAGGCGATGTAGCCGCCGCCGATCACGATCACGCGGGCCGGCAACGCGTCAAGACGCATCACCGTATCGGAGGTGTGCACGCCGGGCAGTTCGATGCCGGGAATGTCGGGCAGCACCGGCCGCGAGCCCGCGGCGATCACGAGCTGCCGAGCTTCAACACGGCTGATCCCCGCCCCCTCGCCGGCATCCGTGCTGCCCTCGACCATGAAGGCACGCGGGCCGTCGAGTCGCACCCGCTTGGGAATCAGCTCGACATTGTCGAGTTCGTGGGCACGATAGTGCTCCCCCGCGGCTGAGATCGCATCAATACGGGTGAAGATTCGGTCGCGGATCGCGGTCCAGTCGGCGCCCTCGAAGCGCAGCGCCACACCGAGTCTGGCGGCCTCTTCGGGGGTGCGGGCGAGGGCGGCCGGCCGCACATACATCTTGGTGGGGATGCAGCCCACGTTGAGGCAGGTGCCGCCAAAGACGCCGTGTTCGGCGATCACCACTCGCTTGTCGTCCCAGAAGGGCGTGACGAGCGAGTTGCCCGAACCCGAGCCGATGATCGCGAGATCCGCATTGAGGGTGCTCATAGCTCGTATCTTCTCAGACCTCGGCGGCCCGCCTCCTCTCAGACCAGCTTCTTCTCAGCGAGCCAGTCGGCCGCGATGCGGTCGGCCGGCAGCTCATCTTTCACGCTACGCCCGTTCATCGCGACCAGATCTTCCGTGGTGAGCGCGGCGCTGACCTTGTTGATGATCTCCTCGGCGCCCGCATCGACGCGCTCACTCGCGAGCGGCACCACATGCGAGGCGAGGAACAGACCCTTCGTGTCTTCGAGTGCGACGAGGTTGTTCTCAGCAACGGTGGGATCCGCCGTGTAAATGATGGCGAGCTGAATCGACCCGTCACGCAACGCCTTCACGGTGAGCGGGCCACCGCCGTCCTCAATGGGGGTGAATCCCACGTCCGCGACCCCATAGACGTCGGCGAGGCCCTTCGGGCCGTAGGGGCGGGTTTCTGCCTCGGAGTTGGCTCCGAGCGTGAGGGGTGCGTCGACTCCGGCGAGGTCTGCGACGGTCTTCAGCTTCCACTGGTCTGCGAACTCGCGGGTCACCATGTACGAGTCCTGGTCGGTCGCGGGGGCCTGGTCGAGCACGCGCAGGCCGTCGGGGGCGGCCTCCTCCAGCGCAGCGTAGACGTCGTCGCTCAGACGCGCCTGGGTGTCAGGCTCCCAGTACTGCAGCAGATTGCCGGTGTACTCGGGAAAGAGATCAATGGAGCCGGCCTCGAGCTCGGGCAGGTACACCTCGCGCTGCCCGATGCGGAACTGCCTGTCAACCTCATAGCCGCCGTCTTCGAGCGCCTGCGCGTAAACCTCGGCAATGATCTCGTTGGAGTAGTAATCCTGCGAACCGATGACGATGGCGTCACCCTTCGCGGGGTCGGCGGATTCTGGTGCGGCGAGCGGATCGCCACCACCGCAGGCGGTGAGCAGCGTCGCCGAGAGGGCGACGGTGCCCGCTGCGAGCGCGGCACGGCGCCACGGAGAGCGGCGGAGCTGGGGGCGTCGGTTCATGATCGGACTTCCTCTCGTTGGGCGGGTGAGGCTGGGTGAGTTGCGTCGGGGGTCGGCAACGTCGGCGCGGTCGCCGCGCGGGAGCGCGAGGCGCGACGGCGGACCCGGGATCCGGGACGCCCGAAGCGAGCCGTCGCGGCGCGCTGGCAGGCGGCGAGCAGCACTTCGAGCACCAGGGTGAGTGTGATGACGAGCAGGGCTCCGGCGAGCATCTGGGCATAGTCGCGGGATTTCAGGCCGGAGAACAGGTAGCGACCGAGTCCGAGATCTGCGGTGTACGCGGCGAGCGTGGCCGTCGACACGAGCTGCAGCACGGCGGCACGGATACCGCCGACCATCACGGGCAGCGAGAGCGGCAGTTCGACGCGCAGAATCACCTGCGCCGGGCTGAACCCCACCGCTTGCGCGGCCGCCGGCACGGCGGGGTCGATCGCCTGCACCCCAGCGTAGGCACCCGCGAGCAGCGAAGGGATGGCGAGCACGACGAGTGCGAGCAACGGCGCTGTCAACCCGATACCGAAGGCAAGCCCAAAGAGGGTGAGCAGGCCGAGCGTGGGAAGCGCACGTGCCGCGCCGGTGAGTCCGCCGACAAGGGCGGTTCCTCTGCGCGTATGCCCGATGAGCACGCCGGCGGGCAAGGCGACGACAGCTGCGATCACGAGCGCGAACGCGGTCACCCCCAGATGCTGCAGCACGCGGTTCGGAATTCCGCCCGCCCCGGCCCAGTGCGCAGGGTCAGCAAGCCAGGCGAGTGCCTCACCGAACAGGCCGAGCGCCGCGGGCGTCACGCGCGCACCGCCCGTGTCCACGGGGCAACCGCGCGGCCGATCCCCAGCACCACGGCGTCAAGCAACAGCGCGAGCAGCGCCGTTGCGAGCACACCGGTCCACACCTCTGCCGCGATCCCCCGCTGAAAGCCATCGGTGAGCAACGAGCCAAGCCCCGGCACTCCGATAAGCGCACCGAGCGTGACCAGGCTGATCGTCGACACCGTGACCACCCGCACCCCCGAGATCAGCACCGGCACCGCAAGCGGCAGATCCACCCGCCAGAACAAGCCCCGCGGCGAGTAGCCGGTGGCAAGCGCCGCATCACGCAGCTGCGGGTCCACCGCCGAGAACGCATCGCAGACGGTGCGCACGAGCAGCGCAACACCGTAGACGGAGAGCGCAATCACCATGGTCTGCCACGACCGCAACGGTGTGCCCACGATCGCCGGGATGATGATGAGCAGCGGCAGCGCCGGGATCGCGTAGGCAAGCGTCGTCATCGTGAGCAGCGGGCCGCCGATGCGGGGTCGCCGAAAAGCGAGCCTGCCGATCGGCACGGCCACAAGCACGCTGATCAGAATCGCCGGCAGGCTCAGCAGCAAGTGGTCGAGCACCAGCCCCGCCACCGACCCCCAGTTCGCGAGCAGCCAGTTCACCCGTCGAGCACCCCCACAGGCCGACCGGCCTCATCGACGGCAATGCTGCGACCGCCCACCTCCACCGGGCGCAGGCGACGCTCGGCGCGGTCAGCGCCCACGAAGTCGCGCACGAAATCGTCAGCCGGATCCGCCAATATCTCGGCGGGAGATCCCTGCTGCGCGATCCGCCCCTCCCGCTCGAGCACGATCACCTCGTCACCCAGCAGAAACGCCTCATCGATGTCGTGTGTGACGAACACGATCGTCTTTCCCAACTCGGCCTGCAATTGCAGCAACTCGCTCTGCAGCTCACGGCGCACGATCGGGTCGACAGCTCCGAACGGTTCATCCATGAGCAGGATGTTGGGGTCGGCGGCGAGCGCGCGTGCCACGCCGACGCGCTGCTGCTGGCCACCCGAGAGCTGGGCGGGGTAGCGGTCGCCGAGCGCGGGGTCGAGGCCCACGCGCTCCAGCAGTGCACCCGCCGCGGCGCGGGCCTCCCGACGAGAGACGCCCGTGAGCATCGGCACCGTAGCGACGTTGTCGCGCACAGTGCGGTGCGGCAGCAGGCCGCCGTGCTGCATGACGTAGCCGATGGCGCGACGCAGCTCGACGGCATTGCGCTCGCGAACGTCCTCACCATCGATGAGCACGCGTCCCTCACTCGGGTCGACCATCCGGTTGACCATGCGCAGCAGTGTGGTCTTACCGGATCCGGAGGAGCCGACGAGCACCACGCAGCGGCGGGAGGGAATGACGCAGGAGAAATCGCGCACCGCGACGGCACCGCCCGGATACGTCTTAGACACCTGCTCGAACTCAATCACAGCGGCACCTCCCCTGAGGCCGGGCGCACCCGGCGTGCGCTCACCCCACCCTAACCGCCACCTTCCCGCAGCGCACTGACCCTTGCCATCCGGGCCCGCCAGGGTGTATGTGCGACGGCAATCCTCGCGAATCAGAAGCGGCTGTGCGGGAGTAGGCTCGGAGGGTGCCTGCAGAGAGCGGATCCGTCGCACGCCCCGGCCCGGTGTTCTTCATCGGCCGCGCAGTGCTGCGCCCGCTGCTGCGCCTGCGATTCCGCCCCCGCGTGACGGGGCGCGAGCATGTGCCTGAGCAGGGGGCGGTGCTGCTCGCGAGCAATCACCTCTCGGGTCTCGACACGATCCTCATCCCTTCGTTCTCGCCTCGCAAGGTGCAATTTCTCGCGAAGGCGTCGCTCTTCGAATCGCGCCTGGGCGGCTGGTTCTTCAGGCAGATCGGCGCGATCCCGGTGCACCGGGAGGCCTCGGCCGCCGCCCAGGAAGCGCTCGACGCCGGGCGAGAAGTGCTTGCAGCCGGCAGCGTGTTCGCCGTGTTTCCCGAGGGCAGTCGGTCCCGCGACGGCAGGCTCTACCGCGGCCGGGCCGGTGCCGCCTGGCTTGCACTCGAAACGGGTGCGACGGTGGTGCCCGTGGGCCTCATCGGCACGAACCGGGCGCTACTGAACCCCGACACAGGACGCCCCGATCGCGTCGAGCTGCGCTTCGGCGCGCCGGTCGCGCTCGACGATCTCGCCGGCCTGCCGCGAGGCCGAGCCCGCCGCGAGGCGACCGAGCGCATCATGGCGGCGATCCACGCCCTCACCGGGCAGCCGCTCGCCGACGATCATGCCGCCGGGGGCCGCGGCGCCTGACACGAACAGCGCCTGCTGCGAGCGGCGGTGATTCAATCGGATCCGGCGGCAGCGAGCCCCGATATCGCGGGCCGCGCGAGACGGTTGCGCTCCAGACGGTCGAGGCTCCACTCATAGCGTTCGAGCCAGACGAAGGCGTGCACCCACGTCTCGACGTGCTGCACCCCAGGGTGGGCGCGAATCGCCCGCACAATATCGGTGTAATCGGCGAGTGAGCGCGCCGCAATCGTTGCGATCAGGCCGTAGCGGCCGAGGGTTCGAGCGGCGAACTCGATCGTGGGAATGTCGAGCAACAGCTCTTCGGCGCTTGCCGTCTGCGCCTGGTCCCCACGGAGCACGATCCCGACTCCTGAGAGCACTGAACTTGTCGTGCTGCGGCGGCTGCGCACCGCGCCGATCCGCATCACCCCTGAGTCGAGCAGCCGCAGCACGCGCGCCCTGCAGGCCGACGCCGAGCGGCCGGTGCGTCTGGCGAGCTCGCCGAAGGTGAGTCTGCCGTCGAGCTGCAACTGGGCGATGAGGGCGATATCGAAGTCGTCGAAGACGAGGTCGGTGGCCTCGGGGTCTTCGCCGAGGCGCAGGCGACGCAGCACGCGGTCGTAGAGCGAAAACTGCGTTTCGACCACGCCATCGATCGCCTGGATCGCGCGGATCGAGCGTGCGACGTCTTCGCGGTCAGCCGCCCAGACTTCGACCACCGCCTGGGATTGGCCGGTGATCTCGGAGAGGAACACGACATTCGTGAACTCTTGGATGCGTTCGAAGATGGGCGAGGTGGGGCCGCTGATGCGCAACTGGAGATTTGCTTGGATGGGCAGACCGACGGCCCTCGGGTGCACGGCCGCGAGGATGCGGATCTCGCCGGAGGCGAGCAGATCGTGCACGCGCTGGGCGACGACAGTGCGGTGCACGCCGAGTTGGTCTGCAAGCGTCGAGAACTGCGCCCGACCATCGAGCTGGAGCGCGCGGATCAGGTCCTCATCGAAATCATCCATGCCTGAGATGATGCCAGACCGACAGCACCCCTCGCCTCACTTCATCTTCCAGAGTCCTCATATTTACGCATTAGCACGCGAAAATGCCACACCATATCGACATTTCCGCTTTCTGAATCATTGTGACGCTTTTTCTGCTTTCATCGCCCACGAATTGCGCGTACTCTCGGAGCGATTCGAGACAAAGGAGTTCACCGTGCGCAAGCTCGCCTTCACCCAGGCACCCACTGCCGCCGCACCGCAGATTGTCACTGCCGCCCGCATCGATGCGCTCGACGCCACTGGCAGCACCCCCGAAGCGTTCCTCGTGATCGGCGACCGTTTCGCCCACGTCGGCACCATCGACGAATGCCGTGAGGCGGCAGCATCCGTGAGCGCACTCGCCCCCGAACTCGTCGACCTCGGCGAGGCCGTCGTAGTGCCCGGCTTCATCGACGCCCACGCCCACCCCCTCATGCTCGGCCAGATGATGAGCTGGGTCGACTGCGGGCCCGCCCAGGCCGGCTCGATCCCGGAAATCATCGCTCTGCTCAAGGAGGCCGCGAAGACGCTGCCGGCCGGCCGGCCCATCCGCGGCTACGGCTACGAGCAGCGCAACCTCGCCGAGCGCCGGCACCCCACCCGCTTCGAACTCGACGAAGTCGCCACCGACCGCGAGGTCTACCTCATGAACGCATCAGGGCACGGCGGTGTGGTCAACTCGTACACCTTCGAACTGCACGGTGTCACCCGGGACACCCCCAACCCCAAGGGCGGCGAATTCTTCCGCGACGCAGACGGCGAACTCACCGGCGAACTCTCCGACGCCGCCTGCAATGTGCTCACCGGCCTCGAGGGCGTGAAGATCGGGCACCACGGCCCCAACTTCCACCTCGCCGACGAGCCCGAGGAGCACAAGCGCCAGCTCGCCGCGGCGCAGCAGAACTTCCTCGAAGGCGGTGTCACCACCATCGGCGATGCGCAGGTCAGCCGGCGCGAGTTCGACATGTACCTGCGACTCGCCGAATCCGGGGACCTCAAGGTGCGCGTGAGCATGTACCTGCTCTCCCACCTGCTCGACGAAGCCATCGAGATGGGCCTGCACGGCCAGTTCGGCAACGAGCACCTCAGCTTCGCCGGGATCAAGTTCTATTCGGACGGCACCCTCGGTGGCTGGACCGCCTACTTCCCCGATGGCTACGTGGGCGACCCGTGCCGCACCGGGCAGCTCTACCACGAGCCCGGCGACTACGCCGAGCTGATCCGCAAAGCCCACCGTGTCGGCCTGCAGACCGCCACGCACTCACAGTCACCCACCGCGCTCGAAATGGTGATCAGCGCGATCGAAGCCGCGCTCGAAGATCGTCCCGACCCCGACGCCCGCCACCGCATCGAGCACTGCGGCCTGCCCACCCCCGAGCAGATCACCCGCATGGCGAAAGCCGGCATTTATCCCGTCAACCAGCCGCAGCACCACTACAACTGGGGCGAGGGCGTCGAACAGGCCATCGGCACCCCCGGTGAGCGCTTCAACCCCCTCGGCGAATTCGAACGGGCCGGAGTTCCGGTCACGATCTCCTCGGACGCCCCCGTGGCCGATCCACGCCCGATGGAGGCCATCCAGGCCGCCGTCTCCCGCATCACCCGCCGCGGCACGCAGCTCGGCCCCGACGACCTCGCCGTCTCACTCGACACCGCGCTGCGCGCCCACACCATCTCGGCGGCCCGAGCGCTCGGCCGCGAAGACGAACTCGGCAGCATCGAGGCCGGTAAACGCGCCGACTTCGCCGTGCTCGACAGAGACCCCCACACCACCCCCGTCCCGGAGCTCGCACAGATCTCCGTGACCGAAACCTGGGTCGGCGGCGAGCGCGTCTTCGCCCGCTGACCCCTCAGGGTCGGGGCCGCCACGCCCCGACCCCCACTCCCCCGGCATCCAGCAAAGGAGCTCACATGTCCACGTCCACGGCCACCGCGCCGAACTCCCACAAACGTGCCCTGAGAGGCGGCATGGCCGCCCTCGTCGGCACCTCGATCGAGTGGTACGACTTCTACGTCTACGCGACCGCGGCGGCAATCATCTTCCCGCACGTCTTCTTCCCCGAGGCAGAACCGGCGCTCGCCACGCTCGCCTCATTCGGCACCTACGCCGTCGCCTTTTTCATGCGACCCATCGGCGGCATCATCTTCGGTCACGTGGGCGACAAGCTCGGCCGCAAACCCGCACTCACGATCACCCTGATCCTGATGGGTGTCGCCACCACACTTGTGGGGGTGCTGCCCGGCTACGCGACCATCGGCATCTGGGGCCCGATCCTGCTCATCCTGTGCCGTATGGCGCAGGGCCTCGCCGTCGGCGGCGAGTGGGGCGGTGCCAGCCTCATGGCCGTGGAGAGCGCACCGGCGAAGTGGAAGACGTTCTACGGCGGCTTCACCCAGGTCGGCAACCCGCTCGGCGCGATGATGGCCACAGGTGCCTTCTGGGCACTGTCGACGCTAGGCGAGGATGCCCTGCTGAGCTGGGGATGGCGCGTGCCGTTCCTCTTCAGCATCGTGCTCATCGCGGTCGGCTTCTGGGTGCGCTACCGCGTCGAGGAGACCCCCGTGTTCGAAGCAAAGGTCGACGGCAAGGAGCAGTCGACGCCGCTGCTGTTCGCGCTGAAGAACAACTGGCTGCCGATCCTGCTCGGCTTCTGCATCATCGCGATGTCATCGGGCGGCTACGTGATCGCCACGACCTTCGTGCAGAACTACGCAGACAGCCCCGAGATCGGGCTCGACCCCTCGATCATTCTGGGTGCGATGACCGTCGCCTCGTTCGTTGAGTTCCTCGTCACCCTGCCGATCGCCGCGCTCGGCGACAAGATCGGCGCGAAGACGGTGATGTACCTCGGCATCATCCCGTCGTTCCTGGTCATCATCCCGCTGGTGATGTCGATCCAGGCGAAGAACGTGGGACTGATCTGGCTCTTCGTGATCCTGATCCGTGTCACCCTGAGCGGGGCTTGGGCGCCGCTGTCGACGCTGATGGCGCAGATGTTCCGCCCGCAGTCGCGCTACACCTCGATGTCGCTCTCCTACGGCATCGGCGCCGCTGTCTGGGGCGGCCTCTCGCCCGCGATCGCGTCGATGCTGCTCATCGCCACCGACGGCAACTTCTGGTCGGTCGTAGCGTTCTTCGGTGTGCTCACCGTGTCGGCGTTCATCGGCGTGCGCTTCGCACCGCAGCACTCCGATGAGGCCCCGGTGACGGGATCCTTCAGGCCCCGTCTCGACACCACCACGATCGACACCCGGGATCCGCACACCCCCTAATCCCCCGCTCCACCCCCGCCGAGAGGCGGATTTCGCCGCAGCATCGCACGATCCGGCTGCGACATCCGCCTCTCGCCCCACCGCCCATCACTGTGAGGAACAACATGCACACCACCCCGAAGCGCACGACCGGCTGGGTCGTCATGGAAACCCTCCGCGGCTACGGCATCGACACCGTCTTCGGCATCCCCGGCACCCACAACCTCGAGCTCTACCGGCCCCTCGGCGCGCTCGGGATCCGCCCCGTCACCACCCGCCATGAGCAGGGCGCGGGCTACGGCGCCGACGGCTGGTCACTGCAGACAGGGCTGCCGGGCGTCGTTATCACCACGAGCGGCCCGGGCCTGCTCAACGCGCTTTCAGCGGCAGGCACCGCCTACTGCGAATCGCGCCCTATGATCCTCATCTCGCCGGGCCCGGCCCGCGGCGCCGAATTCGCCGACATCGGCACCCTGCACGAAACCAAAGATCAGCTCGGCGCAGCCTCCGCTATCGTCGAGTGGGGGCGCCGTGCCCACTCGGCAGAAGAGGCCGTCGCCGCGATCCACGACGCCTTCGAGCTGTTCGCCACCACACGCCCGCGCCCCGTGTACCTCGAAATCCCGCTCGACGTCCTCGAAGCAGAGACCGCAATGCCCGCCACGGCCACGGCTCCGCGCAAGCACGCCGCAACGGCCGCCCCCGAGGCCGAGTCCGTCACGTCGGCCGCTGCGCTGCTCGCGGGCGCTGCGCAGCCGGTGATTCTCGCAGGCGGCGGATCGCGCGGTGCCACGGAGCAGCTGCGCGCGCTCGCTGAGCGGATCGCCGCCCCCGTCGTCACCACCCTCAACGCGAAGGGCGCCCTCGACGAACAGCACCCCCTCGCTGTCGGCTCGAACCTGCGGCTCGCCGCGGGGCGGCGGATCGCGCAGGAGGCAGACGTGCTGCTGATCGTCGGCTCGAAACTCGGCGAAGCCGAGCTGTGGGTGCCGCGGCTCGAAGCCGAGGGCACCGTGATCCGCGTCGACCTGCTCTCCTCGCAGATCGACAAGAACCAGACCGCACAGGTTGGTCTTGTGGGCGACGCCGCCGCCACGCTCGACGCGATCCTCCGCGCGCTGCCCGAGGGCGAGGCCGGGGCCGACCGCACCGAACGGGCCACAGCCCGCGTGCGCGAGAGCATCGCCGCCGCGCGCGCCGAGTCCGCCGAGCTGTCGGCAGAGAACACGGCCCTCGCCGAGTGCATCACGGCTGCGCTGCCACAGCACGCGATCGTCGCAACAGACTCCTCACAGATCGCCTACTGGGGCCTGCTCAACGCGCTGCGCGTATCCGAACCGAATTCCACCCCGTACATGGCCACGTACGCGACGCTCGGCTACGGCCTGCCCGCGGCCCTCGGCAGTCGCATTGCGGCCCCGCACCGCCCCGCCTTCGTAGTGACGGGCGACGGCGCCCTCATGTTCTCGATGAACGAGTTCATCACCGTGATCGAGCAGGGCGAAGACGTCACCGTGGTCGTCGTCGACAACGGCGGCTACGCCGAAATCAAGCAGAACGAAGTCGACGCCGGCATCGCCCCGGTGGGCGTAGACCTCGCCCAACCTGACTGGGTGGCTGTCGCGGCGGCCTTCGGCGGGCGGGGTCGCCGTGCCGCCACTCCCGGCGAGCTCGCCGACGCCGCCGCAGCGGCCGTGCGCGAGGGCGGCCTGCAGTTGATCCATATCGAGCAGCATTCCTTCAATTTCTCCGAGGAGGCCACCGCATGAGCGCCACCACTGGGCGACCTCTCGCCATCTACACCGATATCGACGACACCGACCCCTCGGCCGGCATCCGGCTGCTGGAGGAGCACGGCTTCGAGGTGCGCGTGCTCGGCACCCGCGACCCCGCCGAGATCATCGCGGGAGCGCAGGGCGCGGTCGCCTTGCTGCCCGGCTACGCGGCGATCAACCGTGAGGTCATCGAGGCGCTGCCGTCGCTCAAAATCGTGTCGCTCATGTCGATGGGCTTCGACTACGTCGACATCGAAGCCGCGAGCGAGCGCGGCGTCTGGGTGACGAACGTGCCGGGAGCTGCCACCGAGGAGGTCGCCACGCACGCGCTCGCGATTCTGCTCAGCAGCGTGCGTCAGCTCCCCTTCTACACGGCCTCTGCAACGCCCGCCGATTGGAACGATCGGGCCCCCATCGCTCCGCCCCGCCTCAGCGAGACCACGCTCGGGGTGATCGGGCTCGGCAAGATCGGGCGCGAGCTGGTGCGGCTCGCAGCTCCCCTCTTCGGATCCGTGCTCGGCTACGACCCGATGCTGCCAGACACCCCGGAAGTGCGAGCAGAACTCGCCGCACTCGGTGTGCGGCGCGCGAGCCTCGAGGAGGTGCGCGCGGCAGCCGATGTGCTCTCCCTCCATCTGCCGCTCACCCCGCAGACGGAGCATATGGTCGACGCCGGATTCATCGCAGCGATGCCGCGCAGATCCGTGCTCGTCAACGTGTCACGCGGAGGTCTGATCGACTCCGCAGCGCTCGCTGCCGCACTCGACTCCGGCCACCTTGCGGGTGCGGCGCTCGACGTGCTCGATCAGGAGCCGCCTGCACCGGGCCACCCGCTGCTCGGCCGCGACGATGTGGTACTCACCCCGCACATCGCCTATTTCTCGGCGCGCACCGAGATCGAGTATGTGCGGATCCAGGCGCAGAACGCTGTCTCGCTGCTGCAGGCCGGCGTACCGGACTCGCCGGTCAACACACCGGCGTAATCGAGGCTCGGGCTGATCCGGCTCAGCTGCATGCTGCGGATCCGGATCAGCCCGCTGCAGCGAGCGCCGACGCGTAGGCCGGCTGATCCGGGCAGCTCGCGAGCACCCGACGCATCGCGTCGCCCTCGGCATCCGTCACCCACAGACCGTACGCGGCCTTCACCGAGATCTGACGGGCCACGTACTCGCAGCGGAAGCCCCGCTCGGGCGGCAGCCACGTCGCGGCGTCACCATCACCCTTGCGGGAGTTCGCAGCGCCATCCACGGCCAGCAGGTTCAGCGGATCGTTGGCGAACGCGATCCGCTGCTCCCGAGCAAGCGCCTGCGCACCCTTCTGCCAAGCATCCGAAAGCGCGACGACGTGGTCGATCTGCACCGCCTGCGAGCTGCGCTCGCCACGCAGGAAATCGATGTCGGCACCCGTGTACGGGTCACGCAGCACCCCCGACAGCACCCGGCAGCGCTCGTCGATGCTGACATCTACGAGGTCGCGACGCAGCACGTCGTTGCGGGCGTCGCAGCCGTTACGATCGGGATCTTGCCAGCCATCCCCGAACCCCGCTCGGCGGTCGTAGCCCGTCTTCGGGGCACGACCCTTGACGGGGATTGCGTCGAGCACCTCGACCGCGGTGCGCTCAGCGACGGGTGCGGGCGAGGCTCCGCGATCCGCACCGACCGGCCCCTTCGGCTGCGGCTCCGTCTGCCGGAGAGTGCCCGTGCCCGCTTGGGGAGACGCGGAGGATCCGCCGCCTTCCGCCGAACCCTGGGCAACGAATGCACCGGCCACAGCCAGCGCGCACACTGCCAGAGCCGCGAGCACCAGCGCGCGCACGCCACCCCCCGAACCTCCCGCGCCGCCGCGCCGCCGCGCGCCGATCAGCTCTCTCCCCCGAGCGTGCCCGTGAGACGCCCATGCAGATCGCTCGTGCGCGCATTCATGCCGACCAGCTCGACCCGCTTGCCCAGACGCGCGTACTTCGTCACGACCGCGTCAAGCGCGGCAACCGTCGACGCATCCCACACGTGCGCCTCAGACATGTCGATCACTACACGCTCAGGGTCGCCCCGGTACTCGAACTGGGTGGTGAGATCGTTGCTCGACGCGAAGAACAGCTCGCCCGTCACCCGATAGCGGGCGAACTCGATACTGCCCTCGGCGGGCACAGCGGGCTGCACCTCGCGATCCACCCGCACGAAGTGGGCGACCCGTCGCACGAACAGCACCGACGCCACCAGCACACCGCCGATCACCCCCACCGCGAGATTGTGCGTGACCACCACCAGCACCACCGTCGCCAACATCACGAAGGTCTCGCTCTTCGGCAAGCGGCGCAGGGTCGATGGTGCGATGCTGTGCCAGTCGAACGCCTCAATCGACACCATGATCATCACCGCGACGAGGGCCGCCATGGGGATCATCGCGACGAGATCTCCAAGCACCACCACGAGCACCAGCAAGAAGACGCCGGCGAGGAACGTCGAAATGCGGGTGCGCGCCCCCGACGCCTTCACGTTGATCATCGTCTGGCCGATGACCGCGCAACCACCCATGCCGCCGAAACAGCCCGAGAGCAGATTGGCAACCCCCTGCGCCCAGCCCTCACGCGTCTTGTTCGAGTGGGTGTCGGTGATTTCGTCGACAAGCTTCGCCGTCATCAGCGACTCCATGAGACCGACAAGCGCCATCGCGAAGGCATACGGCGCGATCGCCGCAAGCGTGCCCCACTCCCACGGCACCGCCGGGAATACGAGCTCGGGCAGGCTGCGCGGCAACTCGCCCTGATCTCCCACCGTGGGCACATTGATCGCGCAGACCACCACCACGACGGTCACCACAATCACCGACACCAGCGGCGCGGGCACGGCCTGGGTGATCCGCGGCATGATGAGCAGGATCAGGATTCCGCCCGCCACGAGCGGATACACCAACCACGGCACGCCGATCAGCTGCGGCAACTGCGCGATGAACACCAGAATCGCGAGCGAGTTCACGAAGCCGACCATCACACTGCGCGGGATGAACCGCATCAGCTTCGCCACCCCCAGCGCGGCGAGCAGAATCTGAATCACCCCTGCGAGCAGCACCGTCGCAATCAGATACTCCGGCCCGTACTCTCGCACCACCGGGGCCACAACCAGCGCAACCGCCCCCGTCGCCGCCGTGATCATGGCGGGCCGCCCGCCGAGGAACGCGATGCTCGTCGCCATGATGAACGACGAGAGCAGCCCCATACGAGGATCCACACCAGCGATCACCGAGAACGCGATCGCCTCCGGGATCAGCGCGAGCGCGACGACAAGCCCGGCCAGCACCTCCCTCGTGAGCAGCCGCGGGCTGCGCAAGGCCGTCAGTACGGAGGGGTCGGGTCGGTATCGGGCGCGCTCATCGGGGGCCTCCCGAGATGCGGTCGCTGGGGTCACAACGGTTCCTTCATAGCTGACGGCGGGGCCTCGCCAAGCGCCGAAGCGCCCGGCTCAGGAGCAGCCTAGCGGTGCCTGGGACGCGGCACTGGTGGCGGTGCTGGGGATCGTGCCTCGCGGCGCGGGCGCGGGCGGTGCACCGGGTGCGGCACTGGGCGACACACTGGGTGGTGCGCTCAAGCTGATGGGATAGGCTCACCCCACAATCGGCCCCGAACCGTCGGGGGTTCGGGGAGGTGGGGATGCCCGGAATCGCAGACATCGTTATCGTGCTGCTGCTGATCATCGGGCTCACGGCCGGCTTCCGCGCCGGGCTGTTCTCGTCGCTGGGCATGACACTCGGGCTGGTCGCCGGAGCTGCGGCCTCCCCCTGGGTGCTGCCGTTGATCGCGCGCGCACTGCCAGAAACAGCGTGGCGCAGCACTGCCGTGATCGCGTCGGCCGCGCTGCTGCTCGCCATCGGCGGCAGCGTTGGCGCGAGCATCGGGTCACTGATCCGACGAGGAGCCGACCGGATCCGCTTGCGCCCACTCGACCGCATCCTCGGAGGAGCCGTCGGCCTGCTCGCCGCCGTCACCTCGGTCGCGCTCATCGGCTCCGCGGTCGCGGCCTCCGGGATCCCCGGGGTGTCCTCCACTGTCGCCTCGTCGTCGATGCTGCGCTTCATCGAGCGCGTCACCCCCGATCCGCTCGTCACCGCCATGTCGCGCCTGCACGCCGCAGTGCTGGGAGACACGGTGCTGCCCACGATCGACGGGCTCATCGACGAGTCGCTTCTGCTCGCCTCACCCGATACCTCTCGCATCGACACCGACGACCCCGCGCTCGCCGCCGCCGCCGCCTCTGTGGCGCGCGTCTCCGGTATCGCCTACGGATGCGGCACCATGCCGAGCGGCAGCGGATTCGTCGTCGCCGAGGATCGCATCGTCACCAACGCGCACGTCGTCGCCGGCATCGGCACGCCCCTCGTCGAACTGCCAGGCGAACCCGCCCGCGACGGCCGCATCGTCTACTTCGACCCGGTCGCCGATCTCGCCGTCGTAGCCGCCGACGTCGACGCCGCGCCGCTCCCGCTCGATGACTCTCTCGCGCCGGGCAGCGTCGGAGCGGTGCAGGGCTACCCGCGCGGCGGCCCGTTCCGCACCGTGGCTGCCGGCGTGCTCGCGACCGGCTCGACGACGGTTCCCGACATCTACGGCGCAGGAGGCGCGCTCCGCCAGGTGCACACCCTCTCCGCCGACGTGCAACCGGGCAACTCCGGCGGGCCGCTGCTCACCGAAGCCGGGGCCGTCGCCGGAGTCGTGTTCGCCCGCGACGCGGTGCGCCCCGGCATTGGCTACGCCATGACCCTCTCCGAACTGCTGCCCGTGCTCGCAACGCTCGACGCATCCGCCGAGCCCGCTGCGGTGTCGTCGGGGCAGTGCGTGGGGTAGGCCCGCGGGGTCGGCCTCAGATGACTTGCTCATCGAGGAGACGCGCTCGCGCCGAGAAAGACTCCGGAAACCAGAACAGCCCCGCGCTGCGGGGCTGTTTCGTGGTGGATCTGAGGGGAATCGAACCCCTGACCTTCTCATTGCGAACGAGACGCGCTACCAACTGCGCCACAGACCCTGACAGCGACCAACTGTAGCAGCCGCTGGGCTGGGACGCGAAATCCGCTCCACGCTCTCCACCCGAACACCCCGCTGTGAGCCCGGGCGAGAACAGTGGTGGCCTCGCAAGGCTGGTTTCGCACAGTGGGCGCGGGCTGGCATGGTGGGCACGGGGTGGGGCAGCGCTGCGGATCGCGGGGCTCACGGAGTAGAGCAGGCGAGCCCTGCAGTTGCTAGCTCGCGTTGCGGCGACGGCGCAGGGCGGCGTCGAGGTCGGGCATGCCCTGGCTGGTGTCGCCGATCACACCCATTTGCCGCAGCCGTTCGCGGGCTGCCTGCTCCTGGGCGCTGTGCGCGGATCCGGGGGCGCGGCGTGCGGCGCGGCGGGCTTCGCCTGCTTCGCGCGCGGTGAGCGGTGCGGCAGGCCGCGATGGGATCGCGCTGCTCGCTGCTGCCTCGACACCAGCTGTTCCAGAAGCACCAGCACTGGAAGCACCTGCACCAGCCGCATCAGGAACCCCCTGAGCCGCTGCTCCGCGGGCTGCGCTCACCTGCGCGCGAGCCTCGCGCAGCAGGATGGAGTCGGTCTGGTTCTCACGGGTCGCCGGCCGTTCCGCTCTGGCGCGGGCCAGCGCGCGGGCGCGGTCGATACGGTCGGCGGCTGCGCGCTGCGCGGCGGCGTGGGCGGCCGCGGTGCGCTCGGTCTCACCGGTGGCGATGGGGGTGGCCGGGGCGATGGATGCGGGCTCTGGTGCGGCCTGCACCGCGACCCGTTCGGCCTCGATGGAGCGCATGCGGGCGCGTCCGGGAGCGAGCAGCACGAGCGCACCCAGCGAGGCTACGAAGACGAGCCCGCTCCAGGTGAGGATGGCGGCACCGCTGCCGGCCACGGCGAGCCCCGCTCCAACGAGTGCGCCGAGCAGTCCGATGAGGGCTCCGAGCGCGGAGAGTGCCCGCACGCGACGCACCAGCGGTTTGCGCAGCTTGGCTGCCCGCTGCGCGGCGGCTTGCTTGCGGCGCATCTGCTGGGCGCGGATCTCGGCGCGCAGTTGCTCGGCGCGGGCTTCGGCGAGCTGTGCTTCGCGTTCGGCTTCCTGCCGTTTCTGCGCGGTGCGCAGCAGCTTCTCATGGGCGAGCGCCTCACGTGCGGTGGCCTCGAGGTGCAGCTCCTGCGGCACCTCCGAGGTTTCGGCGAGCACTCGCAGCGTGCGCTGTAAGCGCATCGCGTTGCGCTCTGCGCTGCGGAACTCCCGGCGTCGAATCCACGCGGGAACCAGCACGGCGCCCCAGAGCAGCGCGGCAACCACGAAGATCACTCCACCACCCAGTGCCCCGCCTGTCATGGGCATCACTGTACGGTGTTCGTGGCGGTCGTGGTGCCCGGCGCGCCGTGATCCCGCAATCGATTACTGCAGGCGGCGCAACAGGCCGTCAGGGATCTCTTCTCTGGTGATCGCGTAACTTTCGTGGTCGCGCCAGGCGCCGTCGATGTGAATGTATGCGGCCCGGCGCCCCTCGTATCGCAGCCCGAGCTTCTCGACGACCCGCAGCGAGGCCGCGTTCTCGGGGCGAATGCAGATCTCCACTCGGTGCAGCCCCAGCTCTGCGAAGAGGTAGTCGACGGCGAGCGCGACCGCAGCTGGTGTGACGCCCTGCCCTGCGACGTGCTGCGACACCCAGTAGCCGATCTGTGCCGATTGCAGCGCCCCGCCGCTGATCTCGGAGACGCTGAGCTGCCCGACGACGTTACCGTCGAGCAGCATGACGAAGGGCAGGCCGCTGCCGGCGCGTAGCTGCGCACGCAGCAGGCGCACGGTCGGCCGCATCGACACGCTGCCGGGGGCGACGCTTCTCCCTGCGGGGTGCGTCGCCTCCCATTGCCGTAGCCAGCCGCGGTTCTCGGCGAGCAGTTGGCGCAGCGGTTCTGCGTCGCGTTTGCGGATCACCCGCAGTTCGACGCGGCCGACGCGCAGCGGCGGCGGCTCCTCGATCGGGCGACCGAGCGGCATGTCTTAGCCGTTGGCGTTGCTGGCGCGAAGGCGGTCTGCGAAGTCGATGATCCAGTTGGAGATCTCTTCGCCGAGTTCTTCGTGGTCGACACCCAGCAGCACGTTCGCTTTGATCCAGTCGGCGCGGTCGCCGGTGTCGTAGCGGCGCCCACGGAACACGACACCGTAGACGGGGCCGTCTCCTTTGTCTTCTGCGAGGTGGTTGAGCGCGTCGGTGAGCTGGATCTCGCCGCCGCGGCCGGGCTCGAGGCCGTCGAGCACGTCGAAAATCTCGGGGCGCAGCACGTAGCGGCCGATGATTGCGAGGTTCGAAGGTGCTTCTTCTGCCGCAGGCTTCTCGACGAGGCGGGTGATACGCACCACGTCGGGGTCGTCGGTCGCTTCGACGGCCGCGCAGCCGTAGAGGTGGATCGACTCCTGCGGCACCTCCATCAGCGCGATGACGGTGGCGTTGCGCTTGTCGTGTTCTTCGATCATGCGATCGAGCAGCGGATCGCGGGCGTCGATGAGGTCGTCGCCGAGCAGCACGGCGAACGATTCGTTGCCGACGTGGCGGCGAGCGCAGGCCACGGCGTGACCGAGGCCGAGGGGCTGCCCCTGGCGCAGGAAGTGGATTTCGGCGAGCTCGCTCGACTCGTGCACCTTGCGCAACTTGTTGGTGTCGCCCTTGCGTTCGAGGGTGCGCTCGAGTTCGGGCACGCTGTCGAAGTGGTTCGAGAGGTTGCCCTTGTTGCGTCCCGTGATCACGAGCACATCGTCGAGCCCGGCGGCTACCGCTTCTTCCACGACGTACTGAATTGCCGGCTTGTCGACGATCGGCAGCATTTCCTTGGGCGTCGCCTTGGTGGCGGGCAGGAAGCGCGTTCCCAGGCCGGCTGCGGGAATGACGGCCTTGGTCACTGAGCTACGAGTGGGCTGATTTTCAGTCATGACGGCCAGCCTAGTCTCCGGGGTGGGCCTGGCAAAGCTGCCCGGGCGGCGTCTCATGGGGAGCTGCGGCGTGTCTGGGAGCGGGCCTCTATGCTGACTCGCATGGGGTTCGATGCCGCTGAGGAGATCACGCAGCAGAAGTGGCATGTGCGCGAGGAGGTGCGCCGCCGCCGTGCCGCACTCACGCCGGCTGAACGTCTGCGGGCGCGTGATGCGCTCACGGATCATTTGGTGTCGCTGGTTCGGGATCGCGGCGCCGCAACGGTTTCCTGCTACGTGCCGCTGCCCGATGAGCCCGACACCTCTGGTTTCCTGGCCTGGGCGGCCAGTGCCGGGGTGGAAGTGCTGCTGCCGGTCTCGCTGCCAGGGAGGCGCCTTGCCTGGACACGCTCGGGTTCGCCCCTCATCGCCGGCCGTCACGGCATTCTCGAGCCGAGCGGCCAGCAATTGCCGGCGTCGGTCGCGTCGGGGCTGGATCTCATGCTGTTGCCGGCCTGCGCGGTCGATCTGCGGGGCACGCGTCTCGGCTGGGGTCTGGGCTACTTCGATCGCTGTCTGTCCGAGTTGCAGCGCAGGCCGCCGCTCTTCGCCGTTGTGCATGAGGCCGAAGTGCTGCCGGCCCTGCCTGGTGAGACGCACGATATCCCCGTCGATGGCGCGGTCACCCCGGAGGCGATCCGCTACTTTCCGCGCTGACAACACACCTCGCCGCCCCGCGGTGGCGGCCCGTCGCGGCCCGTCAACCGCGGGCGGTAGAATCGTCTCGTGCCTACCTATGCCTACCGCTGCGCCGATTGCGAGCACGCTTTCGACATCTATCAGTCCTTCTCCGACGCTGCGCTGACGGAGTGCCCGGAGTGCGGCGGCAAGCTGCGCAAGGTCTTCGGCTCCCTGGGCGTCACCTTCAACGGCTCTGGTTTCTACCGCACGGATTCCCGCTCCGGCGGGTCGGGTTCGGGTTCGGCTGGCGGATCGGGATCCGCATCCTCATCAGGCTCGTCTGCGCCCGCGACGTCCTCGACCAGCTCCTGACCGCTGCGGCGATCCCATCAGCCCCAGTGGGGCGGGCGATCACCGAGCAGCCTGGCGTCGTTCTCATGCTCTGAACGCCGTTCGGCAGGCGGATCATAGGGTGCGGGATCGCTGCCCTCCGGCGCGGGGAGCGTCGCGCGGCGGCGACGCCTCACCACGCGCTCACCAGCAGCGTCGCGAGGAACGCCCCCGTCAGTGTCGCCTGTTGCGGCGTCGCCGGGGTCGATTTTGTCGCTCACGCCGACTCGGCCTCGCCCGTGTCGAAGCCGACGATGCGGGCGATCCGCGACGCCACCTCGTCGGGGTCGGCGAACAGGTCGAAGCTGTGCACGCGATGGTAGTGCCACCCGAGACGACGCAGCACCGCAGGCCGCAGGCGCAGCGTGTCGCGCAGGCTATCGCCGCCATCGATGCCGCCGAGGTCGAGATCGATCGCGATGGCACGGTCGCCGATGGAGGCCGCCAGCGGAATCACACCGCGGTAGTCGATCGCCACTGAGAAGCCCATCGCTTCGAGCCTGTCGGCCAGTTCGCCCATCATCGGGTCGCGTTCGGCTGGCAGGGCGGGTGCCTCGGGCTCGGGATGCTCAAATGCGAGCAGCTCGGCGAGTTCGACGACGCCGTGCTTAATGCGGTTGGTGTCGAGGTGTTCGGGCTTGAAGCAGCTCACGATCGTCATGGCGCGACGCGCGCGGGTCATCGCGACGGCGAGCAGGCGTTCGCCGCCAGGGCGCCCCAGACCGCCGAAGTTCGACAGCACGCGCCCGTGCGGGGTGCGGCCGTAGCCGATCGAGAAGATGACGCGGTCGCGGCTCTGCGCCGTGGCCTGCTCGAGCGTGAGTACGGCGAAGGGCTCCGCCCGCTCCCCCAGCAGGAACTCGCGATACTGCGGGAACTTCGAGAAGGCCTGCAGCACCGCCTGGTACACGCGCACGGCATGGCGCTCGCTCGCGGTGATCACCATCAGCGACTCACGGGGGCGCTCGCTTGCGTGTTCGAGCACGAGCTGCACCACCCGATCAACCTCGGCATCGGTGCTCTCGACCGCTCCGGTCTGCTGATCGGGCAGCCCCTGACCGCCTGGCACGAACTCGTAGGTGAGGCTCGAATGGCCCAGGAAGCTGCCCGCCCAGGGCAGCGTCTGGATCGCGCCGTCGTAGAAGCGACTGTTGACGAGGTTTGTGAGGTCTTCACCGCCGGCGCGGTAGCTGCGGGTGAGGGTGAGCGTCGGCAACACCGTGCCGAGCTGCGCGAAGGCGGAGCTGCGGTGCAGCGCATCGACATCGACGGACTCGTCATCGCTGTCGCCGGACGCCCCGCCGACAGGGATCTCGAAGGGTGACGGGGTCTGCGTCATGGTGTCGCCGAAGGCGACCACCTGATCGGCGCGGCGGATCGCCCCGAGGTTCTCGACAAGCGTCGTTGCCCCGGCATCGACGAGCAGTGCGGTGTCGAACCGCATCGTGTCGGGCAGCTGCGCCACCTCGTAGGGCGACATCACCCAGACCGGTGCGAGCACGCTGAGCAAATTCGGGGATCGCTGCGCGAGTGCCGCGGGCGACACGTATCCACTGCGCAGGGCTTCGCGCAGCGCCAGCGCTTCTTGCTTATGGTCGAGCACGGCGACACGCCAGGCGTCGGCGAGCGAGCCCGCGAGCAGCGAACCGTTCGCGCCGGCGTGCGCGTCGTCGACGAGCCTGAAATCGGCTTCCAGTCGCTCGATCACGCTCGTGTTCGCGCTGAGCAGTGCCTGGTTGGTCTGCAGCATGCGCTCGAGCACGGACTGCCACCACGCTAGTTCGAGCTCTGCCGCAACGTCTTCTGCCGGCACGTGGCGGGCCGAGAGATCGTCGAGCAGCGGCTCGAGGTGAGCGGCGCGCATGCGCTCCACGATGGTGGTGCGCTCCTGAATGTTCTGCAGCACCTCAGACTCGCGGGCGAGATCGGAGATGCGGTGAGCCAGGCGACCGAGCGTCATGTTCTTCAGGCGATCCGCATCGCCCGCCGTGCCGAGCACCCGGTCGAGCTCGTCAAGATCCTGGTACGCCGACTGGAACGCGACCACCACATCGGCGATGCCGAGCGGCACCTCGGGCCGGGCACCCACCACAGTGGTGTAACGCTGCCAGAGCACGCGCTGCTGCTGGATCTGCACCAGGCGCGAGTACATGTCGGTGATGTGCACGCCAGGGCGCACGTACTCGCGGGCGAGCTTGCGCAGGCGCCGCTTGTTGGCCGCCGACATCTCATCGCCGCCCCGCGGCGCGTGCGCCGCGATGACCTCGGTCAGTGAGCGGTCGTAAACCTGCGGGGTGAATCGATCAAGCGTATCGCGGATGCCCATGAGCAACCGCAGGTACACACCCAGCTCAGCGACGGTGTCGTAGGGCCGCATGGAGGTCTGGCCGATCACCTCGTTCGCCATCGAGATGAGGCGGGGCAGCTGCGACTCGGCGAGGTCGACGGCGAGACCGTACGCGGTGCGCGCCTCCTCCGTCGTGGTGAAGCTCACGCCGTACCACGGCGAATCCTCAGGACCGTATTGGAACTGCCCGAGCCGGGCCACTTCGGTAAGGGCCTCCGCAACCGATGAACGGTCGAGGGTGAGCTGGCCAAGAGCCTGATCATCGAGGCGCACCGTGGTGCTCGGGGGTCGCTCTCCGAGCGCGAGCACGGTGAGACGGCGCAGCGCATCGAGCGGTGAGACACCGTAGCGCTGATCGGGGGTCGAGAGCGCTCGCTGGTAGTCGAGCAGCACGCCGCGCAGGCGGGTGAGCGCCTCATCGACGTCGCGCAGCTGCTCACCGCGCGCGTTCTCGTTGCGACTGATGGCTTCGACGAGGTTGCGGCGCAGGCGGCGCGGCGTCACCGCGAGCCCGGCGAGACCGGCACGGGTGAGACGGTGAGTGATGCCGTCGAGCGCGGCGCGACGCGGCGACACCACGAGTACGCGCTTACCTGCCCGCACGAGATTGCCGATTGCGTTCACCACGGTCTGGGTGCCGCCGGTGCCCGGCAGAGTGTGCACCACGAGCGAGTGGCCGGCGTCGATCTGCGCGAGCACATCGTCTTGCTCGACGTCGGCGTCGTAGAGGTTGCGGTCGGTGTCCGGGGCACGCTCGTCAGGCGGCGTGGGGCTGACGGGTCGGTAGGCCTCTGCGAGGCGACGGGCGGCGGGCTCGCTGCCGCAGATCGCTGCGAGGATCGGCGAGTCGAGATCTTTCGCGTCGGCAACCATGCGCTGCGACACGTTGTGGAACGACGACACTACGAGCCGCGGCTGCACCACGAAGCCGGGCACCCCGGCCGCCATCTGGCGCAGCCTGTCAATGACGGGCTGCGGTTTAAAGACGCCCTCAGACTGAGAGAGCTCGATCAGCGCGCGGGCGTCGACGACGATCCCGAACTGCTCGCGCAGCGCACGAATCAGCTCAGAGTTGACGACGGGGTACTGCTTGAGCTTGAGCTCGAAGTCGCGACCGTAGCGGCGGATCGCGAGCGGGCGCAGCAAGATCGGGGCGCAGAACTCCTCGCCTTCGAAACTCCACTTGGCGATGCCCACGCCAAGGTTGACGGTTTCGAGGCCGCGCACCGTGCGCATCTCGATGGCTTTGTCGGTGACGCGGCCGGCCGCTGCGCGTGCGTGGCGCAGCGCGAGATCGTCGCGGATCAGAGCCGACAGCAGAATCTTGTTGCCGGTGATGAATTGCGGCAGACCGCCGGGGTGCGTCGTCGAAAGCTCGATGCGGTTGGCGGGTCTGTCGTCGAAGTGGAGCAGTGGATTGCGCCCCCCGATGCGGGAGAGCTCTTCGCGCCACTCTGCGTGCTCATCGGCGTAGGCATCGACGAGTGAAACGGGGCCGGTCAGGCGGGCCGTGAGATCGTCGTCGGGAGCTGCGGAATCAGGTGCGGGATCGGGCGCTTTCGCGAGGGAACCCTCGTTCTGAGGCAGCGCGACCTCAGTGACCGCCTCATCCGGCGCTCCCTTGCTGCGACCATTGGCACCGTTCTGCCG
Source organism: Leucobacter sp. VD1 (assembly GCF_037150695.1). Classification (NCBI taxonomy): domain Bacteria; kingdom Bacillati; phylum Actinomycetota; class Actinomycetes; order Micrococcales; family Microbacteriaceae; genus Leucobacter; species Leucobacter sp. VD1. Next base: position 166,295 of record NZ_JBBCPO010000001.1, on the reverse strand, counting down.
TCGCCGATCTACACTCCACACACGGCCACCCTAAGCGGCCATGCCGAAAATCGCCGCAACCCAGGCGGTGTTTCGCCGCGACTCAGCGCGTTCTCACGGAGTACACCGATGTTTCGGACCGCTGTGCGGGGTGCGGATCCGAAACATCGGTGTGCTCCGAGCCTGCGGCACGGCCCGACAGTCGGCGGGCCGAGCAGACAGTGCTAGTGCTTGGCTGGAGCGCGGCTCGCGCCGGTCTCGGCAGTCACCACCGGATCCGCCACCTGCACTTCACCGCCGCGCAGCTTCGACAGCCCACTCATGAGGTGGTAAACGGCGATCGCAGCGATGGTGCCGAGAGCGATACCGTTAAACATCACCGAGCCGAGCTGCAGCGTGAAATCTGCGATGCCGACAATGAGCGCCACAGCCGCGGTGAACTGGTTGATGGGCTTGCCGAAGTCGACCTTGTTGTCGATCCAGATCTTCACACCGATCAGGCCGATAAGGCCGTAGAGCGCGACGGTAACGCCCGCGAGCACACCCGCGGGGATCGTGTTGATGAGGGCGCCGATCTTCGGCGAGAAGCTGAGCAGCACTGCGATGATGCCGGCCACCCAATAGGCAGCGGTCGAGTAGACGCGCGTGGCAGCCATGACGCCGATGTTCTCGCCGTAGGTGGTGGTGCCCGATCCGCCGCCGAAGCCGGCGAGCACCGTGGAGATGCCGTCAGCGAGCAGAGCGCGGCCCGTTACCGGGTCGAGGTCGCGACCGATCATGAGGCCGACGCTCTTCACGTGGCCCACGTTCTCAGCGATGAGCACGAGCACGACAGGCAGGAACGCGGGCAAGAGACCCCAGAGCGTCGGATCGGCGAAGGGGTTGCCGACAGCGTGGAAGGCGGGCAGACCGATCCACGCCGCGTCATTGACCGATGCAAAGTCAACCTCGCCCATCGCTACTGCCGCGATGTACCCGACGGCCACACCGAGCACAATCGAGAGGCGGCCGATGAGGCCGCGGAACAGCACCGTGATGAGCAGCATCGCCACGAGGGTGATGAGCGCCACCCAGCCGGAAAGCTCGGTCGCGTTCCAGTTGTTCTTCACTGCAGGGCCGAGGTTGAAGCCGATAAGCGCAACAATCGCACCCATCACCACGGGCGGCATGAGGGCGTTGATCCACCCGGTGCCCCACTTCGCGACGATGATGCCGACGATCGCCATCAGCACGCCGATGGCGAGGATACCGAAGGAGGCGCGCGCAAGCCCCTCAGCGCTGTCGCTACCACCGGCGCTGGCCGCCATGATGGGCGCGATGAACGCGAAGGAGGAACCGAGGTAGCTCGGCAGGCGGTTGCCGGTGAGGAGCAGGAAGAGCAGCGTGCCGAGGCCCGAGAAGAACAGGGTCGCGGTCGGGCTGAAGCCCGTGATGAGCGGCACCAGGAACGTGGCGCCGAACATCGCGACGACGTGCTGAGCGCCGAAGCCGATCGTACGGGGCCAGGTCATGCGCTCCTCGGGCAGCACGATCGCATCGGGAGAGACGTGCTTGCCGTCTCGGTGCAGCTTCCAGGGCAGCGCCATTGGTGGCTCCTTCAGGTTCGGGATCGGCGCGCTCGCGCCAACGCATTATCCTAATGCGCTGAGTGCCACCTGCGCGCCTACTCGGCCGAGATGTAGACCTTGCGGATGTGATCTTCGACGGTCCACCGGGTGCGGGAACCGGCGAGGAGACGCATCACGTCACCAGCACCCACCTCAACGGTGCGATCCTCATCGAGGAACTCGATCAGCGCACTCCCCGAGAGCACGACGAACAGCTCGTCGACCTCGGTGTCCGTGACCACTCCCCCGCGCAGCTCCCAAATGCCCGCTTCTGCACCGCCGATGCTGCCGAGCTCGGCGACGCCCTGCTGCGGTGAGCCCGAGACGACGTCTTCGGCGGGCACGTCTTCGAGGTCGACACCGAGGGTGCGCCCGTTTACGGCCAGATTCATGTCGTTGGGCAGCAGCTCGCTCATGAGTCGAACCCCAGTCCCAGCGCGTCGAGCGTTTTCAGCAGCAGATTGCGCTTGCCGTCGTTGTGGTCGGCTCGGTCGAGCGCCCAGCGAGTGAGGTTGATGCCGATCGACGCCGCGGGCTCAGGCGGGAAGGGCAGCGGCACCTGCTTCACCATTTCGAGCTCGGTGCGCTCGGTGACGCGGCCCTCGAAACGGTCGAGGAGCACATCGGCGGCGAAGTGCGTAGCCCCCACGCCCAATCCTGTGAAGCCCGCGACGTACTGCACACGACCGCCGTGGGCCTGCCCGAAGAACGCGCAGAAGCGGGTCGAGGTGTCGATGACGCCGGCCCAGCGGTGGGTGAACTTGACGCCAGCGAGCTGGGGGAAGGTGGTGAAGAAGTGGCTGGCGAGCTTGCGGTGGCTCTCCATGCGGTCTTCGTGCTCTCGCTTGATGCGACCGCCCGCGAAGTAGACCGCGTCGTAACCGCCCCAGAGAATGCGGTTGTCCTTGGTGAGTCGGGAGTAGTGGAACTGGTTCGCCATGTCGGCGAGGCCTTCGCGACCCTCCCACCCGATCGAGGCCAGCTGCTCGTCGGTGAGCGGTTCGGTCATGAGCACGTAGTCGTATACGGGCACGGTGTGGAAACGGTAGCGCTTCAGCAGCGACGGGAAGACGTTGGTGCAGAGGGCAACCCGCTCTGCGGTCACGGTGCCGGATTCGGTGGTGAGGCGGATCGGCGCATCAGCCGAGCCGTCGAGGCGTGTGACCGGGGTCTGCTCGTAGATCTCGACGCCGATGGAGGCGGCGTGACGCGCGAGCTCTGCTGCCAGCTTGGCGGGATGCAGGTTCGCGTTCTCACGGGGCGCGAACTCGCCGCCAAGGAAGGTGGGCGAGGCAATGCGCTGCTGCACCTGCTCACGGTCGAGGGTGACCACGTGCGGATCGTCGCTCTCGCCGAGCCATTCGGCCTGGTAGGGCTCGTTCGCGACGGAGAGCTGACCGGTGCGCTCGAAGTCGACGTCGAGACCGTGCTCGTCGATGAAGCGCTCGATCGCATCGAGATTCTCGTAGCCGAGGCGGCGCAGCGTGCCGGTCTCGTTGGGCCAGCGCGACTCGGCGTTGGGTTCGCCGTGCGTGATGCTCGCCTCGCAGAAGCCGCCGTTGCGGCCGCTCGCGGCCCAACCGACCTGCATCGCTTCGAGCAGCACAACGCGACGCTCGGGGTGTTCGTTCTTCAGCTTGATGGCCGTCCAAAGGCCCGCGTAGCCGCCGCCGACGACTGCGTCGTCGCCGCGCTGATCGCCGTCGAGCGCTGGGTAGCGTGCGGCGTCGGCGACGTCTTCGGTCCAGAAGACTCCGAGCTTCGTATCGGCCAGCGAGTCGTCGATGATCTTCGCGGCGGGGCGGTTGGTTTCGAAAATGGTGGGTTGCATGGGATCCTCGTCCTCGATTTCCTCACTGATCCTCGCACACTACGAGCCGAATGTAAATGGGAATGTCAATGGCATTTACATTCCCGGGCGAGTGGGCGCCCGGCTACTCGGTAGGCGGCTTCATGATGGCACCCGTCGCAAGCCCCATGGCGAGGCCAGCAGGCAGCCACAGCCAGAATTGTGTGAGTGCCGCAATCACCACACCTACCACGGCGCCGATCACCAGCGCCACGATGAACTGCTTGCGACGCGCCCGCTGCGAGGCCTCATCCTGCTCATCGCGCTGCTTCCGAGATTTCGATCCGCTGCTCATAGCACCAGCCTACGGCGTCTCTTCCTGAGCAGCCCGGCGATCCGAGGCATCAAGCTGTTCGAGAGCGGCGATCTCCGTATCCTCTGCCCCAGCGGCCCGAGCCACTGCGATCAGTTGCCCCGTCGCCCGAGCAATCTTCGCAAAGCTCAGCGACGGCGTCGCGCCGGCCGCGAGCAGCACCGGCTCCACACGATCAAGCACCGCCGCACCGGCATCACTCGAACCGGCGGCGGGCAGCAGCTCAGCCTCCCATTCCCGCCAGACACGACGCACACCAGTGACCCCCTCGCGGGCGCGCACCCTGTCATCCGCGATTTCCACAAGTTCCCGCCCCGCCGCATCGCACAGCACCATGGTCGTGCGCTCGGTCTCTAGCTCAGCGATCGGCAGTAGGCGATCGAACGAGACGCCGATCCGCCCCTCAATCTCCTCCCGCAGCGCCTGCGGCATCTCGGCACTGTACGGCCACAACAACTCGCGAGTGCCCTGCACAGTGCGCTGCTTCAGATGCCAGCCGTCGTCCTTGCCGCCCTGCCGCACCCGCACCGCGAAGCCGCCACGGGCCACGTCACCGTTCGAAGTATCGAAATAGCGCGCAGAGAGGCGCTGCACGTCTGGCTCCCGCGCCACGAAACCCGCTGCCGCAAACGCATCCGCACCGGGCAGTCGCAACCCAATCGCAGCCTCGTACTTGCGCTCAACCTCAAGCGATTCAGCCCCCTGGGCCGCAGTTTGATCAGTCACACCGCCAGCATAGGGCTCTTCAAGAGGGCAACGGCGGCACCAGCTACGGCGAGCGTCGCTCCCCCGCCAACCACACAATGCCGGCACCGGCCACAACCACCAGCACCACACCCACAACCGCAACCGGAGTCAGCAACTGGCCCAAGAACACGGCCCCGATCACAGTACCCACCACCGGATCGAACGCGAAAAACACACCCAGCACCCGCGCAGAAGTGAGCCGACCAGCCATCGTGTCAACCGTAAAGGCAAGTGCCGTACCCAGCAGCGCCGAGGAAAGCAACGGCACTACATGCTGCGGCTGCAGCAGCGGCACCACCGGCACCGAGAACGGCAGCATGAGCACCGCAGCAACCACCACAGCAAGCGCCACACTCGGCAGCCCACCCTCGGACTGGCCGACGCGCGCCGCAAGCAGCGTGTACAGACCGAACGACGCGCCCGCAAGGGCCGCGAACACTAGACCCATCGGCTCGAAAGGCCCGCCGAAGCCCGCGATCAGACCGACTCCGATCAGGGCGGCGACCGCGAGCAGTCCCTCCCGGGGCCGCCTCGACGCCGCCAGGGCGACGAGGCACGGCCCGAGAAAGTCGATCGTCGTGGCGACCCCGAGCGGCAGGCTGCCGAGCGCGAGGTAGAGGAACGCATTCATCGCCGCCATAGCAACGCCGTAGAGCACAATGGCAAGCCACTCGCGGCCACTGCGCCCACGCAAGCTCGGTCGAAACACCGCCAGCAATACCAGCGCCGCAATCGACATACGCACCGAACTCGTGCCCAGCACGCCCAGCTCGTCGAACAGGCCGATCGCGATCGCAGCCGAGCCCTGCACGCCAATCGCCCCGACGAGCACCAGCAGCATGGCGCGGATCGTGGCACGGCGGGCGGCGCTCTGCGCAGCTGATGAGACGGTCACCGGCCACAGTCTAACGGCGGCTACACTGGCCGCATGACGGCTGAGATCTCCGACGCCGCAGCACGAGCTGCGCAAGCGTGCGCGGAGACCGCCGCGGCGCTGAGATCGGCCGGAGTGGCACCCGAAGCCCTCGCGGAGTATGTGCCGCCGCGGCGCGTACTGCTGTGGACACGACCAGCCACCATGCAGGCGCTCGGCGAAGTCTGGCGCCTCGGCGCGCTGCTGCTCGGCGACGACGGGCAGCTCTTCGCGGCGGGCCGGGCAACCCGCGCCGCCGAACGGGGCAGACCCGGCTACCAGTCAGTGTCTCGCGAAGAACGCCGCGAGATCGCAGCCGCAGCCCTGCGCGGCGGCTATCCGGCGGGAACACCTGTCAACTTCGATGCGGCCGCGATCCGCCTCGACCCAGCCTCACTGGCGGCCTCACTCACCGCGACATCCGAGAGCCCCGACAGCCCCGTCGGTTTTGCCGAGGGTGAGGTGCGTGTGCGGTGGCGCGCAGGCGCACCGCTCACCGGCGCGCCCACGCTCGCGTCGTTCCTCGCCGAGCGCGCGAGCCTGCTCATCGAGCCACCGCTGTAGACGCCGACCCATTCATGTCAGCTTCGTTCTCCCCCGCAACACCCACGCCCCGCACTGGTATTCCGCCGTGGACGATGGCCATCGCCGCGATGCTGCTCATCCAAGTCTCGAACGCGCTCTCCGTCGGGGTGATCGAGCAGGCCGGTGCCGCGGGCACCGCCTGGCTGCGCATGTGTTTCGGCGCGGTCTTCCTCTGGATCATCGTGCGGCCCTCGCTGCGGTCGATCAAGCTCCGGGATCTCCCAGCACTGCTCGCCCTCGGCGCGGTCACCGGATTCATGACCACGTTCTTCCTCGCCGCGGTCGAGCGCATTCCGCTCGGCACCGCCGTCGCGATCGAGTTCCTCGGGCCGCTTGCGGTGGCCGGCATCGCGAGCCGGCGGCGGAGCGGGCTGGTCTGGCCGGGGCTTGCCCTGGTGGGCGTGGTGCTGATGACCGAGCCCTGGCACGGGCGCGTCGAACTGCTGGGCGTCGGCTTCGCACTGCTCGCGGGCGTGTGCTGGGGGCTCTACAACGTGCTCACACAGGTCATCGGCGACCGCTTCTCAGGCATCATCGGCCTGTCCATCACCATCCCCATCGCGGCAGTGTTCACCACGGCGTTCGGGCTGCCGCAGGTGATCGAAGGCGCACCCGACTGGCGAGTGGTGGGGCTCGCCGCACTCATCGCGCTCATCACACCCGTCATCTCATTCGGCCTGGAAATGCTCGCGCTCCGACGGATGACCCACACCGCACTCGGAACACTGCTCTCGATCGAACCCGCATTCGGCGTCCTGATCGGGCTCATCGTGCTCAGCCAGACCCCCACGCCCATGCAGTTCGCCGGAGTCGTGCTCGTGGTGCTCGCAGGAGCGGCAGCACAGCGCGATGGCAGGCGCCCCGATCCACTCACATCCTGAGCTATGCGACCTCTAGCTTTCGCCAACTCGCCCAATAGACCAGGCCGGCGAGCACCGAGCACGCCATAGCCAGCGAGTGCGCGGCAAGGTACAAGTTCCATTCAATAACCGGATCTTGCAGCGTATACGCCAAAGATCCAACTACGAGCAGCACGCCGAGCGCGAGCAGCACCGCCGCACCGAAGGCCATCAGCACCACATACACAACCCGCAGTTTCGGCGCACGATCAACGCGCGAGATTCTGCCGGCACGGTGCAAGATAAGGGCGGCGATCGCCCCCATCATCAGGGCCACCATGTCACCGCCCAGGGTGTCAGAGAAACGGTGCCACTTCGCCGTGACAGTGTAGGCACCGATGCCGATCGCCCACGTCATCACCACGAACATCGCCAAGCCACGATAACGGAACGGCACCACGAGGAGCACCGCAACCAACGCAGTCATCGCAATCGTAGTGTGACCGCTGGGGAACGAGTTCTGCACGAAGTCGCCGGTCACCGGGACCAGCTCCGGGCGGGGCAGAATGAACCGCTTGAGCGACTGGGTGACGACTTGGCCGCCCACGATCGTGCCCACTGCCACGGCGGCAAGCAGGTACTTTTTTCGCAGCACTCCGATGAGTCCGATGAGCACCGTGCCCACGGCAAGGCTCCAGACGGTGATCTGGCCCAGACTCTTCCAGGCCTGATCCGAGTCAGGGTCTGACACCTGATCCGCACCCCTGAGCGCTGCGTTCTCAAGCGATTGGCCGCCCGCCGTCTGCACCGCAAGCACGTAGGTGATCACCAGCACCACAGTGGCGCACGTCAGAAGCACCCACCATCTCCGCGCCAAGCCAGGTATCACGACACGGGCGCCGGAATCACGAGCACCAGCGCTGACAACGATCTGCTTCTCCCCCAAGCTCACAGTGCAACCGTACACCCCGTTGTGCATACAGCCCAGCTGCGCGGCTGCGAGGGCTACGGGATGGCGTTCAAGCGGCCTCCGGCCGTTCGGCAGTGGGCCGCACCCGGTAGCGGGCGCAGACGAAGTCGCGGTTGCGCACGGTGTCGATGAGTTCGAGATCGAGGCGGCGAGGCAGCAGCGGACGCCCCTCGCCGAGCATCACCGGCGCGAACTGCACCCAGAATTCGTCGAGCAGCCCCGCCTCTGCAAACTGACCGGCGAGGTCTCCGCCACCCACCACCCAGACGTCGCGCTCCCCGGCCGACGCGGTGATCGCCTCGTGCAGATCCTGCACCTTGCCCTGCGCGAAGCGCACATCGGCGCCTTCCGGAACGGGCAGCTCACGATGGGTGAGCACCCACGTCGGCTGCGTGTAGCCCCAGGTCTGCTCGTTGCGCAGCAGCCACTCGTAAGTGGAGGCACCCATGACGAGCGCCCCGACCCCCTCAATGAAGGCGGGATACGCCATCGGCCCTTCAAGATCGAAATCGTGCGCGAACAGCCACTCGAGCGAGTGATCAAGGGTCGCGATAAAACCGTCGAGGGTCGACGCTCTGTAAAAGTGCGTGGCCATGCCCCCACCATAACCGTCGCGTTGACCGTCGGTGGGCCCAGAGCGACAGCGGAGCGGCAAAGTGCCCTGGAGAGGAATCGAATAGCATCAGGCCCCAGTCGCCGCCTCAAGCTCCGCATGAATCTGCGGAACTTGAGGGGCGTCGAGGGACCTCAGGGGGCGTTGTGGGTGGTCAAGTGTGGGCAAAATGTGGGCACGCCGGGCGTCATCCATCGCCGCACCAACCGCATCGAGATCGTCCTCGAAGAGGTCAGCGTAGACGTCGAGCGTCATCGCCGCAGACGCATGCCCAAGCATCCGCTGCACCGCCTTCACGTTCGCTCCAGCCTGGATAGCCAGCGACGCAGCCGTGTGGCGAAGGTCATGCGGCGTGATGACCGGGAAAGTACTGTCGATCGCTCGGCATCGCTTCACGGCGCCGGAGAACCAGTTACGGCCCGCCGCCGGCGCCGACTGATGCGTCACTCCGTCGCCGATGACGAGCGCGTCGGGCCCGCGTCCTTCGACTTGTTCGAGCAGGTCAGCGAGGAGGAAGGCTGGGACAGGCACAGTCCGGGCGCGGTGCGTCTTTGGTGTGCCAGGGATGATCTTCCCTGCCACGGTTACGGCGTTGCGAGAGACGCGCAGCCGCTTCCGCATCTGGTCGATGTCGGAGACGTGCAGTGCGGTCGCTTCTCCCCATCGAAGACCGGTGTAAGCGAGCAGGTTGACCAGCAACGAGTGCTCTTTGGCTTCGCGGGCGAGGTGGGCGACCTGCGCGTGTGTGAGGTAGGCGTGGCGTCGGCCTACCTTACGTGGCAGCTTCACTCCTCGGGCAGGGTTCGACGCTATGAGGCGGTCGCGTGCTGCCGCATCGAGCACCGCGGAGAGCACGCTATGGGCGCGGTGCACTGTCGTAGCACTCTTCGGCTTCCGCACCCACTCCCTTTCCTCGGGTCCAGGGATGCCCGCGGTGAGTTCCGACACCCACGCCTGGATCTCGGAGTAGTTGATCGATGCGACTTGACGGTCACCCCATTGGGGTTCAACGTGTGTGCGCCACGACCCCGCGAACGCCGCCTTAGAGGACGGCTTGAGGTGCGTCTGCGCGGCGAGCCAAGCCGCACCGATCACTCGAACCGTGGTGCGTCCGGCCTGCGGGTCGATGTATTCGCCAGTCGCTTTCGAGATCGTCGTCGACGCGAGGAAGAGCTCAGCCTCACGCTTCGTCCTGAAACCCCTCTTGTCGGTCTGCGCACCATCCGGCTTTCGATACCGCACCCGGTAGCGCTTCCCTGCTGCAGTCTCGTACGGCTTGATCGTGGCCATCAGTTCACCGCGATTCGGGCGCGCTCGACTATCGTTATCTCCATCGGTTCACCTTCCTGGTGGATCGTGTCTATGGCCCTCGTGGCGCGATTCTTGCTTGCCGGCGGAACGCGCTGCGGGGGTCTTTTGTGTCGGCAAACTTCTACATGCGAGAGAGAATCTCGGCCTTCTTCATCGCGAACTCCTCGTCTGTGAGCACGCCGGCGTCGCGCAACCCTGCGAGCTGCTGCAGCTGAGCTGCATAGTCGGGCGCCGTGGAGGGTGCCGATGCAGCGGTTTGCTGAGCGACCGTTACATTGACCTGAGTGGCCGACCCCGTCTTGCGAGCTTGGATCGCGTTGAGGATGGCCTGACGGAAGTCAGCAGCTTCATCGCGACTCACGCGGAATCCGATCGTGTTGACCGCCCCGCCGGATGCAGTCTGGACTTCTACGAGATGGTAGAGCATCCCATCTTTGCGGTTTGACACGTTGGTCACGTGCTCCAGAAGCAGCATGTCGTATGCGTCCTTGCCACCTTTCACACCAGTCGCGAGCATCGAGAGCCCTCCGGTCATGACACCGGCGGTGATCTTCGCTCCCGATACACCGCGCTTCCGCTCCCACTCAATGCGATCCGGCCAAAGCCGCACCATCGCGTTCTTACCATCAATATGACTCACGGCCTGGTAGAGAGGCTGGGTGCCTGCTGGAGCGACAATCGCAGGCTCCTCATCCCGCGATTCGGCAGCGACATCGGCGCGGGTCAAGGAGACGGCCTGTTTGGCCTCTGACATCGCCTGCGCGGCGGTGTCCTTCATCTTGTCGAAGAGTCCCATTCTCGATTTCCTTTCGTCTTAGGCGGCCCGCGTGAGGAGCTGGCTGCCGTGGTGCTTCCGCCACTCAAAAATGATGTTGGTGGTGAGGTCCATGTCGAGCGCAATCGCCGCCGGGTGCGGATTGATTCGCTCTGAACGCGCGTACTCGTCGACGTTGACGAGGAACCGCGTCGCCCACCTCCATGCTTGCGCTTCGGTTGTGGGGTCGGTGCAACCATGCCCGTAGATGCTGTGCCCGAGTTCGTGGCCGCAAGTCTCGAGATACTGCGGGAGGACCAAGGCCTTATCGACGATGATTAGGTTCAGGTCCGGAAGGCTGGCTCCGCGCAATGGCGGCTCGAGCGGTGCACGGTGAATGGTGATGCCGCGTCGAGCAGCTTCGGCATGGAGGCGCCGCGCGATCGGATGTTGGTCCATGTCTCTCCGTTCTATGGATGCGGGTCAGCTTCGGCTTCTTCGTCTCGGCCGTCCCGCTCATCCGCCGCGAATCGGTGGGTCTTGAGGAGTTCGGCCGCTTCGTCGGCGGTGAGGTCTTCGCCGAGCGCGCTGTCAAGGCCAACAGCCTGGCGTCGGGCCTTGAGATCGTGCACGGTGGCATCCTGCCTGGATCCACTGACATTCCCAGCGCGCTCCACGGCTTCGGTGACTGGCACATCCCAGTTCAGTGATGACGGGGTGACCTCGAGGCGCCGCCCAACCTCGACCACGAGTTGCTCGTCAGTGGCAGCAGCGAGCGCGCGCTCAATTCCCTCGATTCCAGCGTCGGCCTCACTGAGATGACCCAAGGCAATGAGGTCGGCGAGCACCGAGCGCCCATACGCCCGGGACACGTCGCGCACCGTTTCAAAAGTGAGTTGATTGTCGTTGACCTGGCGGATCAGCTTGGCGGAGGTGATGTTCGCCTTGCGCGCTGCCCCTCGGAGGGAGTCAGTTCCTCGAACATCGTCGATCCACTGCATCGCTTCATTCATGACTCAAGAATAAGACACATGCGTATCGCGCGCAAGCCATTTGCGTTGCTGGCTTGACGAAACGAGTTGCCAGAGTGATGATTGGATCATGAACGCAGCAAATGACATGGATGTAAGTCAGCCGACTCGGATCTTTCGCCCCGGCCTTCTCGACCGCATCAAAACCAACAACGGCATCCAGTCCGACGAAGCCCTTGCCCGCATCATGGGCATTAGCAGGGCAACCCTGCAGCGCTACAAGGGCGGCGACGAGCCCTCACTCCGCGCTATTGCGAACCTCGCCGACGCATTCGGGCTCGCGCTCGGCGAGATCGTCGTGAAGCCGGTACCGGCCGAGCCCTCCGAGCAGCGTGAGGCAGTGGGAGCGTGAGGCACCTACAAGCCGATCAGGCCCCCAACCAAGGTGAGCGCGGCCGTGCCGAACCCGGAGATTGCACCCCAAAGAGCACCATGCCTCCGAGCCGCATTCGCAAGGTCGTGCTGCTGACGCGCCGTCGCTTCTTCATCGATCGAGTAGGGCTCCACAAGTGGGCGCGACGCCCGACGATCGCGATACTTCATCGGCTCCGTATGGCGCATCAGCTCACTGGTAGCGGAGTTCAGGAGATCAAGGGAAGTCGCGCGAATCACGGTGCTCGCTTTCTGTCCATCGGTTCGCTGCCGGAGCTGGTAATCGACGATGCGCTGGCCTTCTGGTGTGAGTCCGTCGCCGCTGCGGGTGCGCATAGCAATTGTCCGGCGAAACACGAGTGGTCGCTTCGCGATCGTCGGGGCGAGCTTCGCAACGTCATCGACGCCCTTGGCGAAGTCGGGCGTTCCTTTGGTGTCGTTCTCGATCCAGACGCCCTCGGAAACGATTCCGATCTTGTTGATGAAGGCTTCGAGAGTGTCTGCGTCGGTGAAGTAGCGCGGTTTACGGAGAACGCGCTCATGCATCCGATTGATCGCGATTCGGTCGGTCCACTCTGGGTGCTCGAGTCGCGCGATTGCCCCCCGTCAGGCCTCTGTTGACCCGCGCGAGGGACCTGATGGTAAAGGCCTGCATTCTTCTCGCCACATCGACTCCCATGGTCCATACGAAGATGCCCCGCCGTTGCAGCGGCGGGGCGAGAACACCGGAAAGTAGGAAACCGCATGTCCAGTCAGATCGTACCGTTCGATTTCGGCGAGCACCACGTGCGCGTCGTGCTCATCGACGGCGAGCCCTGGTTCGTGCTCGCTGACCTTTGCCGAGTGCTCAGCATCGGCAACCCCTCTGAAGTCACCCGCCGCATCCGCGAGTCGCTCGGCGATGATGCCCTCAGCCTGACTGAGGTCATCGACTCGCTGGGTCGGAAGCAGTCAGCGACCACAGTGTCCGAGGCCGGCATGTACGAAGTCGTGATCCGTTCCGATAAGCCCGAGGCCGTGGCATTCCGGCGCTGGATCACGTCGGAGGTGCTCCCCCAGATCCGCCGCACCGGATCCTACAGTGTGCAGGCGGCGCTCTCGGAGGATGAGATCGTGCACCAGGCGCTCGCGATCACCGCGCGCCGTGTCGAGCAGCTTGAGGCGAAGATCACTGCGGACGCACCCAAGGTGCACTTCGCGGAGGCCGTGGCCGCATCCCCGTCGACGATCCTGGTGGGTGATCTCGCGAAGATCCTCCGAGCGAACGGAGCCGCGTTCGGCGCGAACCGCCTGTTCGAGAAGCTCCGCGCCGATGGGTATCTGATTCGGCGGCGTGGCTCGGACTGGAACATGCCCACGCAGAAATCGATGGAGCTGGGCCTGTTCGAGATCAAGGAATCGACCCGGCAGCATCCCGACGGTCATGTGCTGCTCACGAAGACCCCGAAGGTCACCGGGAAGGGGCAGCAGTACTTCATCGAGAAGTACGCAGCGCTGGATCAGCTCGATCTGGGTGGGGCCGCAGCATGAGTGCCGTCGTTTCGGCTCTGCGCACAGGTAGGTCGACGCCCAAGCGCGAGCCGGTCTGGCTCTCGCCCGAGATGGTCTGTGAGCGAGTCCCGGGCCTCACGGTAGAGATCCTTTCGGATCGGCGGAAGAAGGGCCTCCGCCCTGACTGGAGGAAGCCGTCGCAGAAGACGGTGATTTACGAGCAGTCGGAGATCGACGACTGGGTCGAATCGACTCGTCACGTCGGCCGAGCTTCCTAAGACAGCTCTTCTCCCAGTCCAAATTTTGCGCCCTCTCTGGGGAGGGCCAGCTACAGCATTGCCAATTTCGGAAGGAAACCATCATGGAAGCATTCGCCCTCGCCGCGTCGGTCGCGGTGGTGATCGTGTCGGGTACGTACCTCGTGCTCACGCTCCGGGCCGAGGCTCGGCGCCGGAAGCGTGAGCGTGCGCTCGCGGAGATGCTCGATCTCGCGAACGAGGCGCTCGAAGCCGATATCGCCCGTGTGAAGCGAGGCACCACTGTCGCGTCCGGCGTGATGGAGGTCGACCCGTCCTCCCCGCTCGGGCGAGAGCTGCTCGAGCAGATCCGCATGGGCTGTCAGTGCCCGAACTGTGAAGAGACGCGGCGCATCGCGCACGCTGAGCAGCAGAAGCGGGGCGAGCAGTGAATGCGCTCCCCAAAACGAAGGTGCTCCCCGTCGCTCCTGTTGTGGCGGGTCCTGTGCGGGCTCGCGATCACGTCGCTGCTCGCCACGGTAGCCGGCCTGATCCCGCCCGGGTGGGTGGCGGTCGCCGCGGTGCCGGTGTGGGTCGTCGCGGGCTGCGTGCTCGTGGCTGGGTGGCACGACTCGCAGAGCGCATGCCGAGGGCGACCCGATGACGTGGCAGCCGAGGTTCGCGTTCCGGGCCGGTGGCGAGCCGCTGCCGAAGGAGCGGCCGAGGGCGACGAAGACCGGCAGGTCGTTCACGCCGAAACGCACCCGGGATGCGGAGAAGCGAGTCCTTACAGCGTTCCGGGCGGCCTACCCGGACGCTGAACCTCTCACCGGCCGACTGCTGGTCGAGGCGAGGTTCTACCGGGCGACGCGGCGCGGCGTGGATGCCGACAACCTCGCGAAGCTCGCGATGGACGCGCTCAACGGAGTCGCGTTCGTCGACGACGAGCAAATCGAAAAGTTCATCGTCGAGCGCCACTACGGCGCTGGCGACCGGGCCCGCACTGAGGTGCGGATCTACGAGAAAGACTCCCCCGCCTGACCGGGCTGGGGCCAACGGAAGGAAACCCATCATGGTACTCAAGTACACGTCGAAGCGTCCCGACGAGGAGCTCGACGGCATCCAGAGCCTCGAAGACCACTTCAAGGGGCACCAGCCCGGTGATGTGGTCGCGGTCGTGGTCGTCAGCGGTCACAGCATCGTCGAGAGTCTGGCCGACGGCGCTCGGACGGCGACGGTGCGGATCAAGCAGATCGAGCCGGTTACGGGTGCGGATGCGCAGACGGTGCGCACGCTCCTCGCTGAGCGGTACGAGCAGCGCACGGGGAACGCTCCCCTGCCGCTCGAAGACATCGAGGAGGGTGCTGACGAGCTGCCCTCGATCCCGTGGGGCGGTGAGGAACAGTGAGCCTCACGTTTACGGATCTCGACCCGGTGCCCGCGCTGCTCGACTTGGAGTCGCGTGCCGGCGCTTCGGACCAGGACCGGGAGGCCTGGCTCGCCGAGCGGCGTCAGGGAGTAACCGCGACTGAACTCGCGAAGATCATGGCCGCGAGCAACCGCGATGTCGCGATCCAGGATCTCGTGAAGCAGAAGCGCGAGGGCGACAACTTCCACGGCAACGCATTCACCGAGTGGGGCAAGGTGCGGGAGCCAGTCATCGCGGCCGACCTCGCAGGCTTTGGGGTGGCCCCTGAGTCCCGGGTCTTCCATGCCGCGGGCAACTCCCGCCACCTCGCCTCCCCCGACGGCATCTCGGTCGACTTCGACGGGAACATCGTGCTCGACGAGATCAAGACCTGGGGGTCACCTAAGCCCAGGGGGTCGGCTGCGCTCGCTGCCTCCGGGTACGAGTGGCAGATGATGTGGTGCTGCTACGTCACCGGTGCGATCGGGTGCTGGCTGAACGGCGAAGTGCGCCTTGGCGGGCCAGGCGAGTTCTATCCCGGGAAGCGCACCCGTGAGTGGTTCCCGCGGGATGACGAGATGATCGCCCAGCTCGTGGAGGTCGCCGACTTGGTGCTCGCCGCCATGGACTACGACGAGGCACCCGAGATCGACGAGGAGCAGGACACCAACGCTCTGAACTATCTCCGTGGTCTGGCCGCGGAGAAGGAGGGCAAGGCGCTCAAGGAGGCCTCGTACAAGGCGGCGATCGAGCGAGGCATCTCGCAGGAGTCTCCGCTTGCTCGGGTGACGATCACGCCGGGCACCCCGGATGAGGAGTTCGACGACGAGGTGGTCGACCTTGAAGCGGCGGAGGCGGCGTATCCGAAGGAAGCGCAGCAGCTCGCCCGGGCGAAGGCCCGCGTGACGAAGCTGCAGGCCGCGTTCGACGAGCTGGCGAACCAGCACACGAAGACGGTGCGGGCCGTGAAGAAGGGCAAGCCGGCGCGGGCAACGATCACCGCCGGCAAGCAGACGAAGGAGGCGAAGTGATGGGCACTGAGCTCATGGAGAAGCTGCCGCAGGACGCCAACATTCAGGCGTGGTCGGCCTCGCAGTATGCGCTCATGCAGCAGCTCGGTCTCGTGGATCGCAGCAACTGGAAGGGGAAGCAGCCCGACGCGCCGCTCGGCGTGATCGAGGCGTTCCTGATGCAGTGCCAGCGCACCCAGCTCGACCCCGCTGCCCGGCAGATCTACGCAGCGGAGATGGGTGGGAAGTGGACGGTGCTGATCTCGATCGACGGGTTCCGCCTGATCGCTGATCGCACCGGACTGTACCGGGGCAAGAAGCCGACGGAGTGGTGCGGCGACGACGGCATCTGGCGGGACGTGTGGCTGTCCAGCGAACCTCCGGCCGCGGCGCGTGTCGCGGTAATGCGAGAGGGTTTCTCAGAGCCGCTCGTGGCGGTTGCCACCTACGCTGGCTACTGCCCTCGTGACCGGAAGACCGGTGACCTCAAACCTTCTGGGCAGTGGATCAACAACCCGTCGAACCAGCTCGCAAAGTGCGCGGAGATGCTGGCGCTCCGGCAGGCTTTCCCGAACGAGCTCTCGGGCCTGTACGGAACGGAAGAGATGCAGCAGGCGGGCACTGCGAAGCCCGTGCAGCGCGCGCCGCAGCCTGCACCCCAGGCCGCTCCGTCTCCCGCCGCGGAGGAGGAGCCCGTGGAAGCCGAGGTCGTCGACGATGCACCGTCGTTCGAGCCGGCGGCGTGGGTGGAGCGCGTGCAGCAGTGCCTCGCGACCGAGGAAGCGACTATCGCGGTCGACATGCTGCGCACGCTCTACGGGGAGGCGAAGGAGGCGGGCCTGCTGCGCCAGGTGCTCGTCGAGGACATGACCGTCGACCAGGTGCTGCGCGGAGCGAAGGCCGAGATCCTCGCCAGGGGTGAGGCGTGAACGCCATGCCGCACTCTGCCGCGGAGGTCGAGGGGTGGGTGGCGAAGATGCGGCAGGAGATCGCGATCGAGCCGCCCGCCCCGGGCACCATCCGCACCCCGGACGAGATCATCTTCCAGCTCGAGCGCGTGGACTCGGTTGCGAACAAGGCTCTGTGGATCGTGAAGGAGGCTGACCGGGTGCGCGGGGACGCGGCCGAGGTGCTGCTGCGGGCGAAGTCGAAAGCGCAGGCCGGCGCGGAGGGGAAGAACGCGGCCGAGCGAACAGCGGCGGTGGATCTCGCGACCGAGCAGGAGCGGGCGGAGGAGGCCGCGGCGCAGATCGCGTACCGGTATGCGAAGGGCCTCGCCGACCTTGTCGACTCCCGTAAGAGCAGCCTGCAGACGCAGTCGAAGCTCGTGCTCGCCACCTACCAGCTCGCCTCGAACCCGAGGAGGGCGTGATGGTGAAGCTCGAAGAGATCCACGTCGGCGACGTCGTCCGCGTCGACGACGACCCGCAGCCGTGGCGGGTGGAAGGGCGCACCCGGAAGGGGATGCTCACGCTTGAGGCGCTGCACGCGATGAATCGGATGACGTGGACGGGTGTGCACGAGTTCCGGGTCACGAAGGCCGGGGTGTTCGCATGAGCAACAAGCGGACCGGCCGGATGCCGCAAGAGCACGTCGATCTTCTCGAAGAACGCTCGGGTGGCATGTGCGAGGCGGGGTGTGGGAAGCGGGCAACGCAGATCCATCACCGCCGCTTCACGGGGCGTGGCGGGAAGCACAACATGGCGAACCTGCTCGCGCTATGCGGGTCTGGCAACCACACCGGCTGCCACGGGATCGCCCACCAAGGGCACGCGCCGGCCGGGTGGGCGATCAGCCGGCACGAGCGCCACCACGAGGACGTGATCCCGTTCGTAGATCTCGGGGGCCGGTCGTGGTGGCTCGATGACGAGGGCGGCAAGCATGACCGCCCGCAACACGCAGGAAGGAGATGAGAGAGATGGCAGAAGGATTCGCAGCGATCCCAACGTGGATGTTCCGGGAGCACGAGCGCGTGTCGCTCTACGCCGTGATGGTGTTCGGCGCCCTGGCAACTCGCGCCGGGCTCCGGGGGAACTATCCGTCGCAGGAGACGCTCGCCGACGAGGCGCGCTGCTCGGAGCGGAAGGTGCGGGACGCGCTCACCGAGCTCGAAGCGCTCGGCGTCGTCGAGCGGGTGAAGCGAGGCTCGAAGTCGGGCGGTCGACTCCCCGACGGTTACCGCCTGATGGACCGCCCGCTCAGTGCGCACGAGTTCCCGGCACATGGTGCCGGAAAGGGTGGTGGGTTTCCGGCACAGGGTGCCGAGGTTACCGGCACCAGCGAACATTCGTACCTCTCTATAGAGGTAGATAGTTCTGAGGTAGATACATGCGCAAATGCGCATGCGCAGAGTGCGCACTCGTTCGATGAGTGGTGGCAGGTCTACCCGCTCAAGAAGGACAAGGGCCGGGCGCGCGTCGCCTATAGGTCGGCGCTCAAGAAGACGGCGCCCGATGTGCTCTTCGCTGCAGCGGTCGCCTACCGGGATGATCCGAACCGTGCGGATGCGTTCACGAAGTATCCCGCGTCTTGGCTGAACGCTGAGGCGTGGGAGAACGGGCCCCTCCCCCGGCGCGCGAGTGGTGGCGGGACCGCGGTGGAGCGCATGGCTGAGCGTGCTCGGGCGATGCAGGCCGAGGGGGTGCGCCGTGAGCTCGGAGCATGACGGCAAGACGCACGCGGAGCGCGCCGCCCTGGGGTGCACAGCGGGCGATCAGGCCCGCCTCGGCCAGTCGGTCACCCCCTCGGATTCTGAGGCCGCAGATCGCCATCCACGGATCGTGTCGTGGCAGGACGCGTTCAACCTGCTCGCCTACGCGGCAGCGTTCGACGGGCGTGTGCGCGGCGAGCACGAAGCGCGGGCATGGTTCGACGCTCTTGGACCGTCGCGCTTCAAGGTCGAGGATGCGCGCGCCGCAGTCGCCGCGTATTTCAAGGGCCCCGACCGGCACAGGTGGATCACCCCTGGCGACGTCATCCACATCATCGAGGAGGGGGAGGCGCTGTGACCGTGCTCGAGTACGATCCGCAGACCGAGGCGTTCATGCTGGGCGCCGTGTTCGATCAGCCGTCTCGCATCTGGGAAGTACGGCAGATCGTCCGCGAGTCGGACTTCGCCGTGCCCAGGAACTCGGCCCTGTACTCGATCATGTGCGACGTCGCGGACCGGGGCGGCACGGTCTCCCCGATCACCGTGAACGATCGCGCGATCGCCGCCGGCCGCTCGCACGAGTTCGACGCGACGTACCCGCACGAGGTGTACGGTCTCGGCGCGTACGGCTACCAGGCCATGCAGTACGCCGAGATCGTGCGTCGGCACGGGGAGCGGCGAAGGCTGTCGGAGGCAGCCGCGAAGATCCAAGCGATAGCAGCCGCGGGGGACGACGCAGACGGCGACATCGTCGAGCAGGCATCGTCCTTGATCGATGAGCTGCGCGACGGTTCGTTCGAGACGTCTCAGAGCCTCGGCGACGTGCTCCAAGAAGCGCTGGCGGCGCAGGATAGGCCAGCAGAAGTCACTCAGACTCCGTGGCCGTCGCTAAATGCACTGATCGACGGGGTCCGACGCGGAGGACTCTATACGGTCGCTGCCAGGTCAGGCGCCGGTAAGAGCATCTTTGCGTTGCAGCTCGCACTCCATATCGCCGAGAAGGGTCAGCGGGTGGTCTACATCTCGCTCGAGATGTCACCAGTCGAACTCGTGAACAGGCTCGTCGCGTTAATGCAGGGCGTCAACATTCGCGGCATCTTGAACAGCCAGCTCACGCCTCAGGGACGTGAGGCGTTCGCGGATGGAGTGGCCGCAATCGGACGCTTGCCGCTCGACCTGCGAGAACCGGCCCAGATGCAGTGGAAGAACATCCAGGGCATCGCGCGCGCGGCTCACCGCCAGGGGGATCTCGGTCTCGTCGTCATCGACTACCTCGGCATGATCCCCTCCCCGCCCGGCTCACGCAGCAGGCCGCAGGACCTCGCCGACATGGCGAACGACGCGAAACGCCTGGCGCGCGAACTCAACTGCGCGGTCCTGATCGTGGAGCAGCTCAATCGCAACATGACGAACCGCCCCAATCCCAGGCCGATGATCACCGACCTCAAAGGTTCATCGGGACTGGAGAACGCATCGGACACCGTGCTGCTGCTGCACCGCGGCGAGAAGAAGGTCGGCGGAAAAGTCGTCCAGACCTCCGACGTCGACTTCATCGTCGCCAAGGCCCGTCAGGGAGAAACCGGTGTGCGCACGCTCCGCTTCGAGGGCCAATTCGCACGCATCGTCCAGAAAGAACACGAAACCACGGCTCTCATCGAGCCGGGAGAGGTATAGATCATGGCCGGAGAGCCGCTCATCACCGTAGTAGGAAACATCGTCGCCGACCCCGAGGCTCGTGTGTCGCAGTCGGGCAAATCGTGGGTGACGTTCCGCATTGCTTCCACCCCGAGGGTACGCGATCGACAGTCCGGGGACTGGGCCGACGGCGAACCCCTGTGGCTCGGATGCCGCGCGTACGGCGAATACGCCGACAACATCGCGGCGTCACTCACGAAGGGCATGCGCGTCATCGTGCAGGGCCGCCTGTCGCAGCGCTCGTACACGGACAAAAACGGGGAGCAGCGCACCTCACTCGATCTCGACGTCGAGGAAGTCGGACCTTCGCTCCGGTTCGCCACGGCCGCGGTCTCGCGCGGTGGCAGCGGCCCCGCCGGGGGCGGGTACGCGAAGACCGGGAACGGGGCCCAGCCCACCTACGGGCAGACCGAGGGAGGCGGCTACGGTCAGCCTGCCTGGGGGTCGCCCGCCGCACAGCAGCAGGCCAGCGAGGGGCAGCAGTCTTTCGGCGGGTTCGACGATGAGCAGCCGTTCTGATGAGCGTCGTCATCGAGAAGCTGCGCCGAGCAAGGGATATCGCTTGGGCGGACCTCGTGCCCGCGTTCGATCACGCGATCGTGCTCGCCGAGGAAGCGGAGGCTCTTGCGGAGCACGCCCAGAACGCAGCCCAGACCGGGTGCGCGCCCGCCTATCCTCCGCTCGTCATGAAGCTCGCCGAGTCGGTGCGTGATGGGTCGGTGCACAAGATCAGGCAGGAAGTGCCTTGGCCGCCGAACTCTGAGGCGACGTACATGCTGACGCGGTTCCGCTGCGACTGCGGGTGGGCGGGGTCGACGTTCGTCGACGCCCGTGATGTGCCCGAGGAGTTCGAGAAGGGGCGTGCAGAAGCGGCCCGACATATGTTGGAGGAGGTGCCCTGGTGAGCATCAGGGAACAGATCACTGTCGACATCGCGACCGTGGAGATCAACGACGAGTACCGCGTCGAGCTCGCCCAGCTTCGGAAGGTGCAGGACTACTCCCCCGAGCAGGCCCGCGCTCTCGCGGATGAGCTGATCGAGCGCGCGAACGCGGCGGACGAAATGATCGCGGACCACATGCACGAGCAGTTGCAGCGCATGACCGCGTCGACGCCGCGCACGATCACCGGGGAGGTCGTGCTGTGAGCGGCGTCACCTGCATGGCCTCCCCTGTCTCCTGGCGCTCCTCGTACTGCGGGAGCACCCGGAACGCGATCGCCCCGCTCAGCGCGAGCACATGCCCGAACTGTCGAGCCGCGTTTCGAGCGGACGAGGAAGCGGCCGAGCACCGAGGCGGTACAGCATGAGCGCCCCGATCACCGCAGTCGACCACTTCGCCGGCCTCGGCTGGGGTGTCGCGTGCGAGCGTCTCGGGATCCGCGAGTACGGGGTGGAGATCGCCCCGTCCGCGATCCGGATGCGCAGCGCGAATGGCATGAGGACGATCTATCGAGACGTGTGGACTGGCCTCTTCGGCTCCGAGATGGTGCCCGAGCACGATCTCTACATCGCGTCCCCGCCTTGCCAGACGTTCTCGATGGCGGGCAAGGGCGAGGGTAGGAAAGCGCTCGACGACGTGCTGAGCCTCATCGACCGGCATGCCTACAGCAGCGGGTGGATGCTCGAGCATTCCACACTCAACCTCGACCCGCGCACCGCACTGGTTCTCACCCCGCTCGCGCACATCTGGCAGCACCGGCCCCGCCTGATCGCGCTCGAGCAGGTGCCCGAGGTGCTCCCGGTCTGGCACGCCTACGCGACCGTGCTGCGCAGTATCGGCTACTCGGTGTGGGCGGGCATCCTCCGCGCCGAGCAGTACGGCGTGCCGCAGACGCGGAAGCGGGCGATCCTCATGGCCCGCCTCGACGGCAAGGTTGAGCCCCCGACGCCGACGCATTCCCGTTTCTACGAGACGAACCGTGCCCGCCTGGATCCGGGCGTCGAGAAGTGGGTGTCGATGGCGCAGGCACTGGGCTGGGGCATGACGCAACGCCCCTATCCGACGATCGCGTCCGCCAGGTCAACGGGAGGGCCGGACAAGGAGAAGGTCGGCGGCTCGGGTGCTCGGAAGAAGATCTACGACGAGCTCGAGGCAGGCCGGTGGCTCGGCCCTGGAGGAGTGGACCCCCGCTATCCGGCGACCTCTGTCACCACGAAGCACATCATCGGTTCCCGCGGCCACCACGGGAAGGGCGAGTATCTCAAGGCCCCCGTTCCGTCGGACGAGGTTCGTGAAGCGTTCAAAGTTATGGGTTCCGGCATGGTGGAGCGCCACGGGGAGCGGCCCGCACGAAGCCAGGATGAGCCTGCGTTCACGATCCGCGCGAACGCGGGCGGTGCGGAGCCTGGCGGGTTCCGCATCCGGGAGATTGGCGAAGGGGCGGACCCTCGGGGCGTCCGAATCTCCCTGCTCGAGGCAGCCGCGCTGCAGTCGTTCCCTCCCGACACCGTATGGAAAGGCACCCAGACGCAGCGATTCACTGTCGTCGGGAACGCGGTGCCGCCGCTGCTCGCCGAGGCGATCCTCGCCGCCCTCATCGCACCGCCGGCCGAGCGTGACGCCTGGGATCTGGCGTTTGCGGAGGTGTACGGATGACCTGCCATATAACTCACAGTCGCCGGGCCGGGTCAAGAAAGTCATCAACTCCAACAATTCGACTCTTCCAGCGTCTAACGGATCCGATTGCTTCGCCCCGATATGGGTTCCGAGTCGTTTCATCAGCGAACGACTTCATGCGCGCCCACGTCCGTTCGAACCAGATGGAGAGCGGAACGGGTTGTTCGTCGGGGTGGAGCAGCTCGATCTCGACAACGGCTTCAATCTTCAGATTATTCGCCTTGTCTTGCATTCGAAGTGCTTCATCGGTGCCTGGAGAATTCTGCGCAAAACGAATTGCTGCGTCTAACGCCCAGAATGATCGCGTCATTGCTGCGGCAGCAGCATGTCGCTTCTCGTCTCTGAGCCGCTCGCGTTCAGCAACCCTATCGGCCTCATCACGGTCGCTAGCTTCCTTCGCGATCCTTGTGGCGGTCATGCCGTTCTTGAGCGCTGAGACGCCAAGCACCAATGATGCAGAGAAGGACAGCAACGTGGCCGCAATCATCCACACGTCGCCTTCATGGGGACCAAAGACCACGGGAATGGCATCGCCGACATCAAACATGTCCCGAACTATACCGACCCGCGCGAGGCGCAATTGCTCCGTGCGCCCCCTCACCGAGTCTGAGCTTGCTGTGCTTGCTCGTCTCGATATCACCCCCGAAGACCTGACAGGAGAACACCATGACCGAACGAATTGACCACGCGAACGAGGCTATGGCGTGCCTTGTTGCGGCAGATAGTCACCTATCCGCAGAAATGGCAGCAGAGACAGGTGAGTACAAGGCTGACGTGCTTGCCTACGCGCAGGTGCACGCCACACTCGCCCTGGTGGAGCAGCAGAGGGTCTCGAACCTTATAGCCCTCGCGGATAAGTTCGACCAACCCCAGGCGATTGACGCGATTCTCAACCGCACTCCGCCTAATGGTGACAAAGGGTGGGTGCACCACGGAGTGCAGCCTGAGATCGCTGCTGCTCTCGGTATCGAGGAGGTGCGGTCGTGACCGCTCGCGCCATTCTCGGAGAGGAGAACGACCATGGCGACTGAGCGTGACATGCTCAACCTGCTCGGTCAGCGGTACACCAGGATCAGGCCGGGCACGATGGCTGATCGTTATGTGCGGGCCGAGCATGTGCGCCGAAAGCTCGGCCACGCTATGCCGCAGTACATC
The DNA here is from genome assembly GCF_037150695.1 of Leucobacter sp. VD1. Taxonomy (NCBI): domain Bacteria; kingdom Bacillati; phylum Actinomycetota; class Actinomycetes; order Micrococcales; family Microbacteriaceae; genus Leucobacter; species Leucobacter sp. VD1. The sequence continues at coordinate 142,149 of NZ_JBBCPO010000001.1, read as the reverse complement.
GCCGACTTCATCGCGCTCGACAAGTTTCCAGGAATCCCCTACGGGACTCAGGCGGCAATGCATTGGCATGAGGTGAAGGTCAGCCGCTCGGATTGGCTGGCTGAGCTGAGGCGGCCGGAGAAGAGTGAAGCGTTCACCGAGGTCGCGCACTACCGCTGGCTCGTCGTATCGGATGCCAAGATCGTCGCACCGGGCGAGCTTCCAGACGGCTGGGGGCTGCTCGTGCAGTCTGGTGCGAGGCTGCGCGCCAAGGTCGCGGCCCCGCGACACGAGCCAGCACCGCTGCCGTTCGACTTGTCTATCTGCATCGCCGCGGCGGCTCACCGAACCGGAGCGCGCGAGATCGGGCATCGAGACGCCGCCACCGCCCACATCAACACATGGGATCCGAAGTGCGCCGTCTGCGGCGTCATCGGCCCCTGCGAATGGCACCAGCCGCGGGCATTCCACGCGGCACGAAACGAGGAGACCGACCATGACCGATGAGAAGACCCGCGCCCTGATCGCGGAGGCTCGCGACCGGGCTGACCACATGACGTTGCTCGCGAAGCTCACGGAGAACGGCCCCGGTGCGGTCGTAGCGCGTGAAGAGGCTGATCGCATGACTCGTTTCGCTGATGCTCTTGAGGCGCTCACGGTACCGGACGGAGACGCGCGGGAGAAGCTGATCGACGTGCTCGTGATGACCGACCTGTCGGACTACGCGGGCACGGACATGGGCATGATCCACGCCGCTGCCGACGCGATCCTGGCCGCGCTTCCGGCGCTCTCTCGTGCTGCTGCACCCGAATCCGGTCGCGAAGATCTTTCGACTGAGATCACGGCGAAGCGCGAGATGACGAGCCCTGTGTATGTGCTGCGCGGCGGAGCGTACCTCCTCGACGAGTACGCCGGCGTGCTGATCGACTCGGCTGGTAACTATTCGGCCAAGACGAGGGGCGACCGGCGAGCGCTTGCGGTGCTGCTGAAGTCGATCGCCGAGGACATCGAAGAGGACACGGAGCCACTGCCGGTAGGGGGTGAGACCGAGTGATGCGGAGGCCGCACTGCTATCCGCCTCCGTACTGCGGCGAGTGTCCCTCCTGCCGGGCAGGAATCGACCAGGTCAACCGCGAAGAGCGAGAGAGGAAAGCTCAGATGACCACCACACCTGACACCCGACCCGTGGTGGAGATCATCGCGGACACGCTGATGGCACTCCATCGCCGTGACCCGATCGAGCCCACGACAGCGTATCGACAGGCCCGCCGGATCGAGAAGGCGCTCGACGCTGCGGGCAAGCTCGGGGCGACCCCAGCGAGGAACAGACCGAGAGGGCATGGGCCGTGTGACGAGACAGTGGCGAAGGCCGCGCGTGTGTTGCACATCGCGAACTGCTGCAACCTCTCGGATAGCGCAGAGCATCAGGAGCCCCAGAACGAGGACATCTACACGGCTGGCGTGGTGCTCAATGCGGTTCCGCTGGACGCTCTCGCCGGTGCTCGTGTCGCCCCGCGGGAGCCGTCACCGGTCGCGTCGACTCCGACGGTAAGCGACGATAGCGGTCACGGCGGAGATGATGATCGCGGCGGCCGTGAAGATGGTCCAGAAGACGAGGGGCGCAGTCACCAGGCAACGGTAGCAGGCACCCCGCAGAGGCCGAGCGGGTGCGCCGAGTGCCACCGCGCTTCGGGTCACAAAATGGACTGCTCGCACCGCTTCGCTGCTCAGCCCATGCTCGACCCCGAGAAGGTGCGGCTGGTTATCGCGCACTCCGTAAGGGAAGGGATGAAGTTCGGTGACCTGTACCGAATTGCCGACGCCCTCTGTGAGGCGGCGAAGCGGGGTGAGCTGACGTGAGCACCGACCGCACCTGGGCCGAGTGGTTCCGCTGGCATCTCGATCAGGCTCCGTTCCAGATCCTGCACATGCGTGAGCTCGTGGAGACGACGGTGCGGGCGCAGGACACCGAAGCAGTACGAGTGTCGGGTGGCAGCAACCCTGCCCGTCTCCCCTACAACGCGGACCCCGCCGACGACGCCGACGCCCTCTACGTCGAGCTCGTCCTGTTCGCGAGGGAGGTGTCCGAGCACACCGGGATCCTCGCACCGGCCCCCGTGCGCAACGGCCTCTGGCAGGGCGCGAGCGAGCCCCAGGGCCTCCCCGTCTGCCGACCAGATCAGGCGTTCGCGTGGGCGGGAGAGATCCGCACCTGGCTCACCAACCAGATCAGCGACCTCGAACAGCTCGCGCACGACGGAAAGCTCGGCGACGCCCCCGAGCACCTCGTCGACACGATTCGGGAGATGCGGAGGCACTACCCACGAGCAGAGCCGAAGTTCAAGGCGTACCGGCCCCGCCCCTGCCCCACGTGCGGCGAACGCACAATCAGAGCGCTATGGGGACCTCACGGGCTGAAAGGAGCAACATGCGATCACTGCGGGGAAACGTGGTGAGGAAGTCAAGAATATATCCCCTCCTTACAATAGGGACAGGGGGGCCCGCCGTTGCCCCGCGCCAAATCGACTTGACTCCGGAACTGCTCAATAAGCCCCTCAGCGATTTCTCCATCCTTGAAGAATGTCATGGCTATCACGCTGAGTGCGCTAAGGATGTGACCAGCTTTATAGGGGTCACTCTGGTACTCGCTGGACTCCAGTTCGTCTCGAACCGCTTTGAACAGTTCTCTGGTCTTGCCCGTGGTTACCAAAAAGGCTGCAGACGACTCGAGCTTAAGTCGAAGCACCGGCCCAGGCTTGGTGGATCGATCGGCAAAATACTCCTCGGAGATGGCCTCCGGGTGGCGCCTCTCAAAATGCCTGAGCTTGTTGATCGTGAGCAAGTCCCTGACTATATCGCTCGTGTGAAACCGCAGAAAACGGGCAAGCTCTTCGACATTCAGGCGATGCTGCCGCGCGGTCTCTTCGCTCGCTCGAACGTCAGCAGCTTGATTTCTCTCGTCGCTTCTTACTTCAGCATCGTCTTTCCGACTCGCTCGGTACAAGAAGTAGCTAAGAAGGCCGCCGACGATCGCACCAGCGGTCGCCGCAAGCCCGCCAGATACCACTGTCGACCAGAAAGAAGCTTGATCAAAGCGCGAGAGACCCTCAAGAAGGTACTGAATCTCGCAAAGCCGATCATTGTAGGCAGGGCAGTTCATGAATCCAGAATCTAGCGCACGTCGGTGGCACACCTACAGGCAGGCGGCATCCCGAGTCGGCCGCTCGGTGAGGTCAATTAAGAGATGGCGCCGAGAGGGCATGCCAATGAGCTTTGACGGGTTCGGCCGCCGAATCGTTGCTGAGGGAGTCCTCTTAGCTGAGTACCGCCGTCGGCTCGCATCGGACCCTGTTCATCAACACCGTCTCCGCGCCATGGCAGGCGACACGCCGCAGGATGACCTTCTTGACACCCTCTCGGTGTCACCCCCTACTGTGATGGTTGAGTAAGTGGGCCGGGAATGCAGAACATGCGCCCCGGCCCTTTCTCATTCCTTCCGACCCGCGGTGTGTGTCGGGCAAGGGCGCCCAAAGCCCGCGCACACCGTCGGATAACCAAATGGTCACGGAAACGCGCATACGGGATACATAGACGACGACCGTCTGCCATTATCTCCTCATGAGCACACCCAATGGCGAGCAGCCAACCAACGCCCAGCCCACCTACGCACCGCCCCAACCGCAGTATGCACCCCCTCAGCCACCTTCCGCACCAAAGGGCCTCGCGATCACTGCCCTCGTGGTCGGCATCGTCGCATTCCTGCTCGGGCTGGTCCCGGTCCTGGGAATCATCCTCGGTCTCACCGGCGTGGCATTCGGAATCATCGCACTCGTGAAGAAGCAGCCGAAGGCATTTGCGCTGACCGGCCTTATCCTCGCCGCGTTGGCTCTGATCGCTTCCTCCTTCACCACCGCCGGCCTCGGCGCAGCGGTCGAATCCGTAGCGAAAGACACGGCCACCGCTCAGACCAACGAACCGAGCGACACCGAAGCGTCAGAACCGGCAGCAGAGCCAAAAGCAGAGGAAGAGCCCCAACCGGAACCCAAGGAACGACTCACTCTCGACGAGGGATGGACTGTCGCCCCCGACGAGTACGGGTTCTCAACTATCGTCAGCGGCTACGTGTCCAACAACAGCGACAAGGCAATCACGAACTACGTTCAGATCACCTTCGACTCGTACGATGCCGCCGGCGCAAACCTCGGCACATGCCTTGCGAACACGAACACCATCGACGCCAACGGCAAGTGGAAATTCGAAGCACTCTGCCTCGACACCAACGGAGAAATCGCCGAGGTCCGATTCAAGGAGATCACCGGCTTCTAACCATCCACCAACATCATCACTGACTGAGCCCCGGAGCCATCACGGCATCGGGGCTCAGCCATTCCCGGAGGTGACCGTGGGCACGCAGCAGATCCGCAACGGTCACGGCCACCGCGCGTACCGTCGCAAGCAAGCCGCGCTCAAGCGCCGCACCGCCCGCGACAACCTCCCCTGCGGATGGGGCAGCGACTACGGATGCGGCCAGCCAATCGACACGACACTCCCCTACACGGATCCGATGTCGTTCACCGCCGACCACCCCAACGCGCTCGCCAACGGTGGGCACCTCGTGAAGCAAGACCTGCACCCGTTCCATCGGAAGTGCAACCGAGACAAGGGCGACGCCGCAACCGTCGAGATATGGGAGGCAACGTGAACCCGATCATCCTCGCCGTCAGCATGCACGACGCCGCCGAGTACGCGAAGCAGCGCGGGTGGCGCCACCACGTCACCGTCACGCCCCGCACCACCTGGGCCGCACGAGGCCGCACCGGCCCCGTCTACGCCACCTCCGCGGCCGCAGACCACCCCGCCTACGACGAGATGCTCGCAGAGGCCGCACCGTGCGCGTACACCGTCGATCGCGACCGCGTCGCTTAACGCGGCCGCGACGGGATAGGAAATCTCCATTCCAACTGGCTGGCGTCACCGGGTCGCTTCCAGCACACAACGATGTCTCGCACCCACGGATCCGACATTCGGGACCCGTACATGATCTTGACTGCGCTGCGTGCTCCAATCTTGCCCGGCATCTCCATCCCGATCTGAAGAGCCAACTCCTCTGGGTGTGACGAGATCGCGACGTCCAACGCATCCACAGAACTCGTATTGGTAAGCAGGTAGGTATCGCCGCTCCACCATTCAAAGCTCCACGGTGGTCTATTGAACGCGCTCTCCTGCATCATCACTGACCGCTCATTGATGCGCGCAGCCTCTACCGCGGACTTGTTCGCCTCATCTTGAGCGCGGAGGGAGTCGCCTCTTGCGAACCATGCGACGACGGCTGACGCGACGGCCGCCGCAGTTCCACCCAATGCAACCCAAAGCGCAGCAACTTCCATGTGAGTCACCATACCCACCGACCGGAGAACCCACCATGGCCACCACTCTCGGCACGATACCCATCAAGGTCCACGCCTCCATCTTCGACGGGACACCGTTCGAGATCGGAACCATCGCGATCCCCATCACCGGCGAACTCATCGCCTCCGACACCAAAGCCGGGCGCATCGTCATCGCCGAAGCACTGGAACGCGCAGCCACAGAGCTCCGCGACGAACTCAAGAGCATCACGCACGACCCGCACGCCTGCCCCGAAGGGCGCACTGCCGCGCGGTGCATCCTCGACTGCCCACATACCTGACCCCCTCCCCCTGAAAAATCCAGATCCATCCCTCCGCTGCCACTCTCCCGCTCGGCCGAGGCAGGTATCCCCCCGTGCGAATTCGTGTGGGGTGCGAATTGAGTTAAGGGGGTGCGATATGGCGCGTCCGAAGGCCCCGTGTGGGACGTACGCGGCGTATCGGCGGCATCTGCGGGAGAAGTCGCCGGTGTGTGATGCGTGCAGGGATGCGAAGCGCGCGAATTCGCGTGAGCGTTCTAACTCGGCTGAGGTTCGGCGGGAGAAGCAGGTCGCTCGCGAAGCCGAAAAGGCACCGGTTGTTGTTGAGCCGGTGCCGACGACGCCTGAGGGGCACGTCTCACGGCTGGAGACGCTGCGGGAGATGCTCGAGCAGTCGCGGTCGGTGGTTGCCGCGTTGACGACGTCCGATCCGACGCGCGCGTACCTCGCGTTGCGGGAGCAGCGGGAGATCCTGCGGGAGATTTCCGAGATTCAGGGCAACGGCCAGTCGACGAAGGGGGTCACCCTTGAAGACCAGCTTGCTGCTGCCAGGGCAGAGCGGGAGCAGCGAGAAGCTGCTCGGGCTGCAGGAGCCTAGCCTCCTCCGCATCCCCGACCGGGCCGGATCTCGGGTAGGCGAGGCCCTAGACCTCGCTGCGGTTGCCGGCCTCCGCGAGGATCCGTGGCAGGAACTCACGCTCGACGCGATTCTCTCAATCGACGGCTTGGGCAGGTGGGTGTGCACGGAGTTCGGTGTGCTCGTGAGCCGGCAGAACGGCAAGGGCAACATCATCTTGCCGTTCGAGCTCGCGCACCTGTTTCTGTGGCCGAAAGCTGATGGGGAGCCGAAGACGATCCTGCACTCCGCGCACGAGGTGAAGACCGCCGTCGAGGCCTTCCGACGTCTGAAGAGGGTCATCACCTCGTCGCCACTGCTCATGGGCGAGTTGCTCGGCGGTGAGCGCGGCATCAAGGACAATAACCAGTGGCGCGGCTTCGAACTCGCGAACGGCAACCGCCTCATCTTCATGGCCAGGTCACGAAACGCGGGTGTCGGCTTCACTGTCGACGTACTTGTCGTGGACGAGGCGCAGGAGACCCCGCAGCCGGCGATGGATGCGCTACTACCGACCATGTCGGCTGTGGACAATACTCAGGCACTCTTCACCGGAACGGTACCTGACGAGCTGAACAACTCGGAGTACTTCGAAGGGGTGCGCGACCGTGGCCGCGCGGGCACGGACCCGCGCACCGGGTGGGCGGAGTTCAATCCGAAGGGGTCGCACGATCCCGATGTCGCGGCGAAGATCGACATTCGAGATCCTGAGGTGTGGCGGGCCGGGAATCCTGGCCTGGGCTACCGGCCGGGGCTGACTCGGGCGACGATCGAGGACGAGATCTCGCGTCTCGATCCTGAGTCGGTGAAGCGGCTGCGCTTCTCGATCTGGCCGAACCGCCGCGAAGAGGAAGCCGTGCAGCTCTCCGAACTCGACATCGCGGTGTGGAAGCGCGTCGCGGGCGAATACCCGGTGAAGGGTGACGGCGGGGTGATCGCGGTCGCTGTCGGCCGGGGCGGAGGGTACGCGACGATCTCGAAAGCGATCCGCGTCGACGACGAGCACATTGCTGTCGAACACCACAAGACCGACCGCAAGGTTCGGTGGGTCGCCGACGAAGTAAAGGCACTCAAGGCAGAGCTTGGAAATGCGCTCGTGGTGGTTGACCCGAAAAACGCGGCGATGATCCTCGCGGACCTCGACCGTGTCGGCGTGAAGTACCTGCCGATGAGTATCGACGAGCTCGCCGCCGCACACTCGATCTTCATCGAGATGTCGAACGACGGCCTCGTGCTGCACCGTGACCAGGCCGAGGTCACGAAGTCGCTCGAGCTCGCGACGACTCGCGCGATCGGCCGCGCCGGCTTCACGTGGGAGCCGTCCGACCCGACGAAGCCGATCTCGCACGCCCAGTCGGTGACTTGGGCCGTGTGGGGCGTCATCAAGTCCGAAGCATCACCGAAGAAGCGAACGCCGCCACCTGCGAGGGCGGCGGTTTTGACCCGCGGCAGCGTCGCACGAGATGAAGTGGACCTCCGTTCGGCGGGGTTCTGAGAGGGGGTCCGCCTTGGCTGAGATCGGATACCAGGTGGATGCCGGGGTTCTCGGGTGGGGGAAGCTTACGGCGGAGACTCACGAGGAGAACCCTGATCTGCAGTGGCCGCAGTCGATCGATGTGTTCGACCGGATGCGCCGCGAGGATCCGCAAGTTAAGTCGGTGCTGCGTGCCGTCACGCTCCCGATCCTGCGCACCGAGTGGGTGGTAGACGGGACAGGCTGCCGGCCCGAGGTCGTCGCCCACGTCGCTGGCGACCTCGGCTTGCCCGTGAAGGGCGAACCGTTCGTCGCTCCGCTGCGCACGAAGGGCCGGTTCTCGTTCAAGGAGTTCCTGCGGCTCGCGCTGCTCGAGCTGGTCTACGGTCACAGCTTCTTCGAGCAGGTGTACGACCAGAGCACGGGTGCGACGCATCTCGGGAAGCTCGCGTGGCGTCCCCCGCGCACGATCGCCGATGTCGAGGTCGCACAAGATGGTGGCCTCGTCGCTATTAAGCAGCACGGCCGCAATGGGCGTGCCGAGGTCAAGATCCCGGTCGATCGTCTCGTCGCGTTCGTCAACGAGCGTGAGGGCGCGAACTGGATCGGCGAATCGCTACTGCGGTCGGCGTACAAGATGTGGATCCTCAAGGACCGCGTCCTGCGCATCCAGGCTCTCGCCGCGGAACGGAACGGGCTCGGGCTGCCGGTGTTCACAGCGGCTCCTCCACCAGAGGGAACTTCCTACGAGGAGATCGTCGCCTGGGCGGAGAAGGAGATCGATCGCGGGCTGGACATCGCGAAGAGTGCGCGCGCGGGTGACGCCGCCGGCGCCTCACTCGCTCACGGCTCCACGCTGCAGTTCGTCGGCGTCACCGGGAAGATCCCCGACCTCGACAAACCGATCAGGTACTACGACGAACAGATCGCGCGCGCTGTACTCGCGCACTTCCTGAACCTCGGCACCGAGACCGGTTCATGGGCGCTGGGGTCGACGTTCGCGAACTTCTTCACCGATTCCCTGAACGCCGTCGCCCAGCACATCGCCGACGTGACCAACCAGCACGTCATCGAAGACATCGTCGACCTGAACTGGGGAACGTCGGAGCCCGCGCCGCGACTTGTGCCCGCGGCGATCGGCGAGCAACAGCCGGTCACGGCCGACGCAATCCGGGCGCTCATCGACTGCGGAGCGATCGAGGTCGACGAGCCCCTCGAGGCGTGGATCCGGGAACGCTTCGGCGCCCCCGTCAAGGCGGAGCCCACCGCCGGCCGCGAAGAGGATCCGGACGCCGATGCCTCCGCGCGAGCACGCGCTGCGGCGGAGACCGCGCAGAAGGTGTACCTCGCGACCGACAAGGTCCCGCTGCGGCAGGACGAAGCGCGCGAGCTCATCCGGCTCGCCGGCGCGGACCTGACAGGAGACGGTCCAGACGTGAGTCGGATCCCGAACAACGAGCCCGAGGAGGCCGCATGAACCCCTTCCGACACGCTGCCCACGGAGACGTGCAGCGCACCCCCATCCGCGCCGAGGCGCCGACGTCCCGCTCCGACGGGACCGTCGCGACGCTCCGCCTCTACGACCCCATCGACAGCTGGGGCGAGTGGTGGGGCGTCTCCGCGAAGGAGTTCACGCGCGTCCTCGACGAGCTCCCGCCGGAGACGACCGAGATCCGGCTCCTGATCAACTCCCCCGGCGGCGAGGTGATGGAGGGCATCGCGATCATGAACGCGCTCCGCGCCCACCCGGCGCGCGTCGTCGCGGTTGTCGAGGGCATCGCGGCGTCGTCGGCGTCGTTCATCGCCGCGGCGGCCGACGAGCTCGTGATGATGCAGAACACGCAGCTCTACATCCACAACGCGTGGGGCGTCGTCATCGGCGATGCGGCGGATCTGCGGGCGGTCGCCGACGAGCTCGAGAACCACTTCGACCGGAACATCGCGTCGATCTACTCGGCGAAGTCGGGCGATCCGGTCGAGCACTGGCTCGCCGAGATGGACAAGGACCGGTTTCTCACCGCCGAGCAGGCGGTCGCGGAGAAGCTCGCCGACCGGATCGAGGGCGTCGGTGACGCCGAAGCCGCGAAGGCGAAGTTCGACCTGTCGGTGTTCGCGCGATCGGACGGTCGCCGCGCCGCCGATCGCGCGGACGCCCCCAAGCCCCCGAGCTCGTCCGAGCCGGGTGACCCCAACCGAAAGGAGAACGTCGTGGCTTACGACGATCTGACGGCTGGCATTCGAGAGCGGCTCGGCGTGACCGATGCCGACGCCTCCGACGAGACGCTGCTCGCGGCGCTCGACGAGGCGCTCGAGGAGCGAGCCGAGACCCCGGCGGCACCGTCCGCCGCCATCCCCGAGGGCGCCGTCGTGATGGACGCCGCCACCCTCGAAGAGCTGCGCCAGAACGCCGCGCTCGGCGCGCAGGCTCGCCGCGAGCAGGAGTCCGCCCGACGCGACGCGATCGTCGCCGCGGCACTCCGCGACGGCCGCATCGCCGCGTCGGCCCGCGACAACTGGCGCGCTCAGCTCGACAAGGACGAGGAAGGCATCGCCGCGCTGCTCGAGTCCTTCCCCAAGAACGCCGTCCCGGTGCAGGAGGTCGGTCACTCCGACACCCTGACCAGCGCCGACGACGCCCTGTACGGCGCCGTGTACGGCTCGACCGAGAAGGAGGCCTGAGATGGCTGACTACCTGCCCAAGTTCAAGCCCGGCCAGTCGGTGACCTTCACCGCCGCGGCCGACGTCACCGGCGGGCGCCTCGTCGAGGTGACCGGCAACCGCTCGGTCGGGCCGGCGGGCGCCGACTCCGCGAGCGTGGTCGGCGTGGCCGGCTTCGACGCGAAGGCCGGCGAGCGGGTGACCGTGTTCACGCGCGCCGGCGGCGTGCAGCAGCTCACTGCGAGCGGCCCCATTGCGGCTGGCGACAAGGTCTCCTCGGCTGCGGCCGGGAAGGCGCAGACGCTCGGCTCCACCGAGAACCCGATCGGCCTCGCCCTCGAGGCCGCGGCCGCCGACAACGACGTCATCGACGTCCTGTTCATCTGAGAGGAGATGACATGGCCTACACCTACCCCGTGAGCCACCCCTCGGGGACACTCACCCCGGAGCAGCTGCACCTGTTCCTGTCCCGGCCGAACCTCATCGCGCGCCGCGTTGCGGACATCACGAAGATGCGGTTCATCGCCGACTACCTCCTCCAGGGGCGCTTCGACGCCACCGGCGGGGGCATCTTCTACGAGACCGGAGAGCCCGTCGACGCCGGCGCCGATCCCGAGTCCATCGCACCGCTCGGCGAGTACCCGCTCGTCGTGCTCGACGAGGGCGAGGTCGTCTCCGCGAAGACCGACAAGTGGGGCCTGGACACGATCGTCTCCGACGAGAAGATCGCCCGTCAGGGACGCACCCCGGTCGACCGCGGCATCCTCCGCGTCAGCAACTCGATCGTGCGCTACGTCGATTCCGTCGCGATGGCCGTGATCGCGTCGCGAGTCTCGAGCACCTTCAACGCGGGCGCCTGGGACACCGCGGGCGCTGCAGTCGAGTCCATCATCACGCTCCAGGCCCAGCGCGAGGAACTCGGTCTCGGACTCGAGCTCGACACGGTCGTGCTGCGGCCGGCGCAGTACGCGAAGGTCATCGGCATGCTGATCGACGACAAGGCGCTCCCCCGCGAGTCCGGCGCGACGGCGGTGCAGGGCAACCTCCCGGTGGACGCGCTCGGGCTCACCTGGGCGACCACGCCGCACTTCCAGGGCCCGAACCCGCTCCTGGTGGATCGGGACCAGCTGGGCGGCATGGCCGACGAGAAGCTCAACAGCCCGGGCTACGCCTCGGCCGGCGACTTCGGCGTCGAGGTCAAGAGCATCCGCGACGACGACACCGAGGGCTACAAGCTCCGCGGGCGCCGCGTCACGGTGCCGGTCGTCACCGAGCCCCTCGCGGGCGGCCAGCTTGTCGGGACGGGCCTCTGATGGCCGGCCTGAGCGCCGCTGAGAAGGCGGCCGAAGAGCAGGCGGCAGCCGAGAAGGCAGGGGCCGAGAAGGCCGCTGCGGCCAAGGCGGCTGAGGAGAAGGCGGAGACCGACAAGGCTGCGGTGAGAGCGTCGTCGGCCAAGCCCGCCGCACCGAAGGTGCCGGCCCTCGTCGTGACCGCCCCGGTCGCGGTTCTCCCGCTCGCCGCTGGCGGGGAGCGGTACGTCTACCGCGGGACCCCCGTCGGCGACGAGTTCACCAAGGAGGGCGTCAAGCACGCCCAGGCTGTCGGCCTCGTCGGCAAGCCGAAGAAGTAAGAGAGACAGGGGGCGTTGACGTGATCACGCACGACATGATCGGCACCGATGAAGACCTCGCACGCGAGGTGCTCATCGTCGCTCGCGGCATCGCCCCCTGCATCTCCTCGTTCGCTGGAGGCAGTGAGGAGCAGAAGGACGCGATCGCGATTCTGCGCCGCATCTACACCGACATCGTGAAGCGCGGGCCGCGGTTCGTGAAGTCGCAGCGGATCGGATCGGCGGCCGTCGACTACGGCGCGATCACGTCCGCCTTCGACGGCGACCCGACCCGCGCGCTGCGCGCGCTCTGCTCGAGCACGAACGGTCAAGGGCTGTCGGTCGGCAGCTTCCCGAAGGAGCGGCCAGTGTCGCGGATCTGGCCGGAGAGGTACTGAGCATGGAGTTTCCTTATGGCAGCACCGTCTACCGTCTCCGCGCCGGCCTCGTCGACGACGAATACTCCGGCGGCCAGGTCGCCGGCGACTGGGATCGCGCCGACGTGCTCAAGATCCCTGGCGCGTTCGTCGCGCAGACCTCGACGTCGATGCTCTCCGACGCGACACGCGAGCAGGCGCTCGAGGCGAAGTCGCTCTACTGCGAAGGCGAGTTCGATGTCCAGAAGGGCGACCGGGTGTTCACCGGCACCTTCGACCCGCCACTACCCGAGGGCGTGCGGAGCATCCCGGCGGGCACGGAGATGCTCGGCGAGGTCTATTCGATCGACGGCATCCCGCCTGCCGCGGACACAAACCCGTTCACGGGGTGGACGCCGCCTCGTGAGATCCCGCTGACCCGCTCGGTCGGCTGACCGGAGAGGACCGCATCATGGCCCGCAGCGGCGACACCGAGCTCGATTTCAACCCGCGATTCTTCGAGACCGCGATGCGACAGCCGAAGGTGCAGCGCGTCACCGACGCCGCCGGGCAGCGCGCACTCGCGAAGGCGAAGGCGAGCGCGCCGGTCGACACCAACGCCTATCGCGACAGCCTGCACATCGAGCACCACGAGTCCCGGTACCGGCGGACAACGCGCGTCGTCTCCGACGACCCGAAGGCGCTTCTCGTGGAGTCGAAGACCGGGAACCTGGCGCGGAGCCTGAAAGGTGCTAAGCAATGAGGATCACGCCCCCGGACCTCGAGCTCTGGATGACCGGCTACGTCCGCCGCGAGGCGGCGGCGGCTCAGCTCTCGGTCGACGTCGGCAACAAGGAACCCGCCGACCTCGAGCTCCCGTTGCGCCGCCCGCTGATCGTCATCCGCGACGACTCCGGCACCCGCCGCGACTGGCCCACGTTCGACCGCTCGCTTGGCGCGTCCGTCCTAGCTGGCACGCGCACGAACGACAAGCCCGCGAACGACATCGCCCGCTGGCTCGCGGGCCTCATGTTCGACGATGCGCTCCCCCTCGTCCACGGATCGCCGATCGCGGCCGTCGAGTGGGGCGGCTGCAACGGCCCCTATGCCGTCCCCGAGAACCTCGATGTGGCGCGGCGTTATCTGACGGCGCAGTACGTCGCGGCCGGCTCCTGGTGAGCCACCCCACCACCCACACCTGAAGCCCCGCAGGTCGCGGGGCTTCTGCTTTTTCGAAGGAGTACACCCATGGCTGCTGATGAGCAGGGATTCGACCTCGACGCCGTTGGCGTCCCGATTACCGGTATGGCGGCGTACGCGCCGCTGAGCCCGGAGAATGTGCTGACGTCCGCGCAGCTCGCCGCGAGCCCGCTGGAGCTTCCCGCAGGGTTCAAGAAGCTCGGTCTGTACAAGCAGGACGGCGGCCCTTCGCCCTCGCGCGAGTCCGGTGACGCGCTCGAGTTCTTCCAGATCGGCTACAAGAAGTCGGGCGACGGCACCCGAGCACTCACGATCGGTCTGGCTGAGAACAACCCGACCGTGCTCGCGCTCATCGAGGGCGTCGAGCCGGACGAGCACGGCGTCTACAAGGTGTCGTCGAACCTCCCCGATAACCGCTTCATCCTGTTCTCCTCGATCCGCTACCGCGGCGGTATCGAGGAGCGACAGATCGGTGTCGCGTCGATAACCGCGGTGGAGCCAGACCAGGCCGAGCGGGGCTCGGTGAAGGGCGCCAACGTCACCTTCACCTGGCAGGAGCACGACCTCTTCGAGGGCTCCCCGTTCTGGCAGTGGGGCCCCGCGGTCCCCGGCGCACCGGTCGCCCCGACCGGAGTAACCGCCGGCACCCCGGGAGCGTTCACCCCGACGGGCGCCGCGCTCCCGACGACGATCGCCGCGCTGCGCGCCCTCGGCCCGCTCGGCCAGACGACCGCGTGGACCACCGGCCAGTACGTCGAGTACGGCAACGGCATGAAGGCCCACTGGGGCGGCGACGACTGGGCCACCGGCGAGGCCGCGTAGCCCCACCTGACCGCTGGCCGGGGCGCTATCGGGTCGCCCCGGCCAGCTTCACACCCGAACCCGACCCACCCGAAGGAGAGCCACCATGGCCGCACCCCGCACCACCAAGAGCAAGCCCACCCCGACCGAACCGGAGACCGTAGTCGAGTACGACTTCGACAGCTGGACGCCCGAAGCCGAGGAAGCCGCGCTGCGCGCCCTCAACGACGTGCAGTACATCATCGTCGGCCAGGACTTCGTCGGGCGCTTCTCCGACGGCGAGATCGTGAAGATCCCGCTGAGCCTGAGCCTCGCCGTCATCGACGAGCTGCAGGAGCAGTTCGACGAACCGACCGACCAGTTCCGGCACCTCATCAAGACCTACGCCGGCGCCCAGCTCGCCGACGGCCTGAACGAGCGCAACCTGATCTCGGTGGCGATCATGACCGAGAAGTACTTCCGGGCCCTGCGCCGCGCGCAGACGCTCGCATTCCCGGAATCCTGAGCGTCGTCCAGTTCATCCGCGAGCACCACGCCGACGTCGCGCGCACCCTGCGCGAACGCTTCGGCGTGGGGCTCTCGGACCTGGGCGGCGCCGTCTCATGGGGTGAAACGAAGACGCTCCTCGAGGAAGCCGCGAGCGACCCCTCGACCGTGCTCGGCGCCGCGCTGGCGGGGTGGGCCTACCCGGCGACCACTCCCGAGCTGATTGGCCTGATCGCGCAAATCGGGAACCCGCGAGCGTCCAAGCGGCTGATGCCGTGGGCGCTCGAGAACCCGCGTCGCAAGAAGACGGTCGCCTCGGCCGAAGAGGTCGCGGAGGCCACCGCAGCCCTCGAGGACGGCATTGTGTTCTCGACCTAACCACCCGGGGAGGTGCCATGTCGTCCGAGGTCGGCTCCGCCCACATCAGTATCTTCCCCGTTATGACCGGCTTCAAGAGCCGCGTGTCGAAGGACACGAAGCAGGCCGGCGCTGCCGGCGCGAAGTCGTTCGACGCCGGATTCAAGGGCGCCGGCCAGAAGGCGGGGCGGTCGCTCGGCGCCGACCTGAAGTCGTCGCTGTCGACCTCGGCTGGCAACCTCGGCGCGGCGGAGCTGTCGAAGCTGAACCGCAACGTCTCCGCGGCGGCGGCCGCGCTCTCCCGTGCACGGCTGAAGCAGCAGGACGAGGCGGGCAAGGTGCGCGTCGCCGAGGTGCGCCTGCAGGAAGCGATCGCGAAGTCGGGCGAAGGGTCGTCACAGGCCGTCGCCGCCGAGGAGCGCCTCGCCACTGCACGCCGAAACCACGCGGCCGCCGTCGACACCGTCTCCGCCGCGTCGAAGCGGCTCAAGACCGCACAGGACGCAGTCAACGCCGCCAACCGCGCAGTGACCGCCTCCACGGTCAAGAGCGCGGGCGGACTGAAAGCACTCGCCCAGCATATTCACGCCGGCTACTCGGATGCGCGTGCCGCGCAGTCAGCGTTCACTGGTGTCGCCGGGTCCATTGGTGGCATCGCGAAGGAGACCCTCGTTCTCGCTCGGAACACCACCCTCGGGCGGTGGGCCGCGACGGCCGCGCAGCAGACCTCCCGCGCGTTCACGTCGATGGCGACCATGGTCGGCGGCGGCCTGGCGAAGGCGTGGCAGGCCTCTTCGCGCTGGATCTCGGGTGTCGGCTCCTACGTGCGCTCTGCGTTCGCCCCGATGGGGCAGTACGCGGCCGCCGCCGGCACGCTCATGGCAGCCCCGTTCATGCGCCTCGGGGCCCGCGTGTCGAGCTGGCTGACGCCGGTCACCACGCAGGTGTCGGGACTCTTCTCGAAGATCGCGGCCGCGGGCGGCCCCGCCGCGCAGGGCCTGATCGCCCGCTTCCGTTCCGGGCTCGCCGGGATCGGATCGGCGACCTCATCGGCGCTGCAGTCGGTCGTAACCGCGGCCAGCAGCGTCGCCTCCCGCGCCGGCGCTGCGCTCGGTAACGGACTCCGCAACACCGCGGCCGCGGGCGTCACCGCCGCAGCTGCAGGAATCGGTGTCGCGCTCGGCAAGGGCTTCGGTCGCCTCACCGCGATCGACACGGCCCAGGCGAAGCTGCGCGGGCTCGGGAACGACGCCGGCACCGTGACCGCGATCATGGGCGACGCCATGGCGTCCGTGAAGGGCACGAGCTTCGGCCTCGGAGAGGCCGCGACCGTGGCCGCCTCGGCGGTGGCCGCGGGCATCCGGCCAGGGGAGGCTTTGCAGGGGCACCTGAAGCGGATCGCGAACAACGCCTCCGCGGCGGGCATGTCCATGGAGGAGATGGGTGGCATCTTCAACAGGGCCGCCACCCAGGCCAACGGCGTCCAGAACGATGTCATTTCCCAGCTCGCCGACCGCGGCATCCCGATCTACCAGGCTCTCGCCGACCAACTCGGAGTCACCTCGGGCGAGGTCTTCAAGATGGCTTCCGAGGGCAAGATCGACTTCGAGACCTTCTCGGCCGCCGCGGAGAAAGCCGCCGGCACCGTCGCCGAAGAAATGGGGAAGACCGTTCCCGGCGCGTCGAAGAACTTCTTCGCCGCGATGGGCCGGATCGGCGCGAACGCGCTCGAGGGGATCTACGGCAAGATCGGCCCGCTGATCGCCGCCGCGACCTCCGCCCTCGGCCCCATCGAGGAACGAGCGAAGGCCTTCGGTACGACTCTCACGACCGTGCTCGGTCCCGCGATGGACTGGGTTACGAACGCGCTGAACCAGGTCGGCTCGGGGGCGGGTGGCGTGTTGTCCGTGTTCGACGGTCTCGGCAGCGTGATCGCCCCACTCGGGGCCGCGTTCGCCGCTCTGGGTGCCGGGGGGATCGCCGGTGTGCTCGCGCGCCTCGGTCCGCTCGGGGCACTGCTGCCTGGACTCGGTGGAGCGCTCGCGGCCCTCGGGTCGCCGCTCGGCATCGTCGCGGCCGCACTGGCCGGCTTCGCGCTCTCGGGCGGGGACGCCGGCGCGGTCGTGTCGGCGCTGACGGGGATACTCGATCAGGTCGTCGCCGCGCTCCCCGGAATTGTCCAGCAGGTCGCCACCGTGGTCCCGCAGCTCGTGTCCTCGATCGTGGCGCAGGTGCCGCTGCTGCTGACCGCGGCATCGGGGATCATCACCGCGCTCATCGAGGGGCTCGTCGCCGCGATCCCGATGCTCGTATCGGGTGCGGTGCAGCTGGTACAGGGGCTCGTGCAGGCAATCACCGCGAACCTGCCGCTGATCATCGACGGTGCGATCCAGCTCGTGATCGCCCTCATCCAGGGCATCATCACCGCGCTGCCGCTCCTCATCGAGGGTGCGATCCAGCTGGTATCCGGGCTGCTGACGGCGATCGTGGGCGCTCTGCCAATGATCATCGAGGGCGGCATTCAGCTGCTGATGGCTCTCGTGATGGGCCTGGTCGCCGCCCTGCCGCAACTGCTGCAGGCAGCGCTCGATCTCGTAATGGGGCTGCTCGGCGCGATCATCGACAACCTGCCGATGATCATCGAGGCCGGCATTCAACTGCTGATGTCGCTGATCGAGGGACTGATCGGTGCCCTACCGCAGCTGATCACCGCCGCGATCGACCTCGTGCTGCGCCTGGTAACCGGGCTGCTGCAGATGCTGCCCGAGCTGATCCGAGCCGGAATCGAACTGGTCGTCGCGCTGATCAAGGGACTCGTCGAAGCGATCCCGCAGATCCTGCAGATGCTGCCGCAGATCATCTCCGCAATCTGGGACGGCCTGATGGGTGTGAACTGGCTCGATCTCGGCGTGCAGATCGTGATGGGCATCATCAACGGTCTCGGCTCGATGGTCGGCTCACTGGTCGACGCAATCGTTGATCTGGCCGGCGCCGCTTTCGACGGGTTCAAGGACTTCTTCGGGATCAAGTCCCCGGCCCGGAGAATGATCCAGCCCGGCCGCGATGTGGTGCGGGGCGCTGTCGTCGGTGTCGACTCTGAGGCCGATAGCCTCGGTGACTCGCTCGTGTCCATGGCGGAGTCCGCCTCCCGGCGCGCGCAGGCGGCGATGTCGTCGGTGTCTGCCACGATCACCGCCACCAGCACCGTGACCGGGCAACCGGGCACGGGGGGACAGGCGCCGAGCTCGTCGACGGTGGTGGAGATCAACGGCAACGTGTACGGCGACCCTGAGCACGTGGCCGAGGAGATCGACAAGAAGCGCCGCCGAGCCGACGCCGTCTATGGGGTGGGAGGTATCCGATGATCCGTCACGAGCTGAGAATGCCGCACCCCACCCAGGCGGCCCGGTTCGTCGTGTGGGATCTCACGGAGGCCCGATATCGGATCGAGACGGCGGCTGGTGCCGTCGTCTCGTCCGGTATCGGGCCTCGCGTCGCCACCGGCATCGAAGGCATGGGCGGCCCCGGGATCGACGTGTTCGCGCGCGAGACACAGCGCGGCGCCGGCCGCGTCCGCACCGGCACCCGCGCCAAGCACCGCACCGCCTTCCTCCCCGTCGTCTTCGAGCAGCGCGGCCAGGAATGGGTTGCCGTGCAGCGACTGTTCTGGTCGTGCCTGTCCCCGGATCGGGAGGCCGCATGGCGGGTGTACGCGCCCGACGGATCCTGGCGCGAGCTCCTCGTCTACCTCGACGAGAACGGCACCGTCTACCACCAAGACCCCACCCAACGCACCCAAATCATCGGCGTCGCGCTCGCCGCCGACAACCCGTTCTGGTTGGGACCGGAGCAACTCGCGGTGACTGCGGTGCAGCCATCGGTGGCGCCGTTCTTCGGCGCGACCGGGGTCGGGCCGCCATTCCAGATCGTGCCGGGTGCTCAGGACGGCTCGACTGGGCTGACGGTGGCCGGTGATGTGGAGGCGTGGCCGACGCTCACGATCCTGGGGCCCGCGAGCGCTTTCAGCACGCAGCCGCTGTTCGTGGAGTCGGCTGTGTCGGCCGAGATCCCGGTGTCGGGGTCGGAGCAGCTTGTGATCGACTTCGATCCAACCGCGCAGGCGGCGATGCTGCGCGCAAAGGGCGCGACCAGCGGCGGCACCAACGTGACGGCGCAGCTCACCGGGCGCGCGTTCTTCCCGATCGCGCCGACCTTCGAGCCGGACGTGCAGGTGGTGTTGCTCACCTTGGCCGGTGCTGGTGAGGCGCGGCTTTCGTACCGGCCTAGATACTGGAGGGCGATCTGATGGCACTGCTCAACGACAGTTTGGAGATCCGGCTGTGCTCTCCTGACTATCAGGAGGACTGGGGCGTGCTCGGTGACCCTATGCACGTGGTGCTCACGAGGCTCCGTTCGTCGGCTGATGTGCTGGAGATCGGGCTCGATGCGGACTCGCCGCAGCGCGAGTTGCTGATGCGGGAGATGTGCGGCGTCGTCGTGCGATTCCGTGGGAAGTGCGAGTTCATCGGGCACGTGTACCAGCGTGCCGGCGGGGTTCGCCCCGACGCGCCGATCACTGTGTACGCCCGCAGCGAGGACGAGGTGTTCGATCAGACGCTCGCGTGGGTGCTGCCGACGCCAGCGGTCTACTCGGGATCCTGGGCGGGCCTCTACTCCTCCTCGAAGATTGAGGCGGAGGCCGAGAAGGATACGGCGCAGTCGTTCCCGGATCCGTTCATGGACCCCGGTCACTACATGTGGGTGTGGCCCTACACGGATCCAGCGACGTGGACCTTCCGTCGGAAGCCGATCGTTGTGGGCGAGCTTATCGCGCCGATGCTCGTGTCGAATCTTAAGCGGGTCGGCTACCGGCGCGGCACGCTGTGGAGCGTACACCCCTCGACCCCGGAAGGGGACGGGCTGATCGAGGGTTCTGGTATCAACCTGTCGAGCCTGTTCGGGGCACCGTACCAGGTCGTCGATGCTGCACGGTGGGGCTCTCCAACCGAGGCCGTACCGTGGGCGTATGGGTTCGACGGTTTCTCGCCGCGATTCCAGACGCTGCGCGAGGTGATGGCGGCGTTCCAGGTATGGGCGGATCAGAACACCAACAGCTTCAACGTCACCGCGTCGGGAGAGATTGGGGGCGGTGCCTACAACGTTCGCATCGGCTACGAGGCGTGCCCGGATCCGTACCCGGTGCCGCTGTCGGTCGCGGCGGGCACCGTGGTTGATGGTTCCTGGTCTACGTCCGAGCACACCGGGTCGCGGGTGATCCTCGGCGGCCCCGGTGAGCAAGAGGCGCGGCTCTTCCAGGAGCGCCAGCAGCTCGACAGGGAGCAGTACGGCCGCGTCATCGAGGTATTCAAAGACGCGACTGGGGCGAAGCTCATGTCGCTGAACCAAACCGGGTACGAGTTTGAGCCGCGGTGGTACTTTGTCGACCCCGACGTGCCCGCTGGGTACAAAAGCCGTGCTAGGTCGTACTTCGATCAGCAGGGCGCACGCTATCTCGCTGAGGCCGCGCCGGAGACCGAGGTATCGGTCGAGCTGCAGGAGACGAGCGAGATCCATTACGGCGGCGAGTCCGGCTACGTCCTGGGGCAGATCGTCTCGATCGACCTGGGGTGGATGGTGCTGCGTAAGCGGGTCGAGAAGGTCACGATCACGCTCTCCCGCGAGGACGGGTTGAAGGTGACCCCGCAGGTCGGGTCCGAGGTGGCGTCGTCGGATGAGGTGCAGGCGCGCGCACTGCGGGCGGTCGCCGACCGCCAACGCAGAGACAACTCAAGCAGATAGGAGATCCAGATGGCTATGACGATTGCTGGCTTCCAGGGCACCGTCTCGGAGACGCAGTGGGCGAAGATCATGACCGCCGTGGCGCAGAAGTACGTGCTCACGGCGGGAGACCCGGTGCGCTCGTCCGGGCGCACGCTGCTCATCGACCCCCGAACCTCGGTCGGGGCCGGGGTGATGGTCGAAACAGACACCGTCACATCGGTCCCGGTGCCTGCGCCTACGACGGGGCAGTGGCATCTGCTCGTGCTGCGCCGCACCTGGGGGGTGTCCCGCTCGGCGCAATACATGCTGGTACCGGGCGCGACCGGCCCGAACTCGGCGCAGACCGCACCACCATCGACGCTGCCTGCTGGCCGCAATAAGTCGGTCGGTGTCGTCGATGACGAGCCGGTCGCTTGGGCCTACGCCAGATCGGGGACTACCGATCTGCAGATCTGGCAGATGAGTGCGAGGCCGGGCGGTGTCATCCCTGGCATGTGGGCGGTGTGGGATATCGCCGAGCAGGGGCCGCTCAACCGCGCCGGGATTATCAATGAATCGGCGAAGGCGTGGGATGTCACGGTCGGCACTACCTTTCTGCGCCAGTTCACCGCGCCCGTGCCGGTCACGATCAACCCGAGCCTGGAGACGATCCAGGTTACTCCGCTCGTCACCGGCTCCAGCTATGGATTTATCACCGTCGCCAGAATCGACCCGTCCGCTGGTGGAGTGACCAACGTCATCATCCGCTTCATGCAGGTTGGAAACGCCGTGCAGAGCGCCGTCTCCCTGTTGTGGCGCGTCGTCCCGCTGAGCGCATAGTCACCACGCAGGCACTCGCACCGCACCACGGGAGCCTCCGTACATCAGGAAGGAGCGCCATGCTCACCGAATCCGATCTCGCCGCGTACGTGCAGCGCGTCCGATACCAGTGGATCGACGTCGACAAGGTGTTCGGCGCGCAGTGCTGGGACCAGTGGTCGCACTACGCGAGCGCTTTCCTGGGTGTGCCGTCGTGGCCGACGTACACGAATGCTGGCGGCACGCACCCGCACGCTGGGTACGCCTGCAATGTGCACCACAACGCAGCACGCTCTGGCCTCGCGCAGTGGTTCGAGATCCTGCCAGCCACGGCCAGCCCGCGCCCGGGCGATGTCGCGTTCTGGGAGTTCGGGTCCACCTGGTATCCGCTCTCGCACGTCGCGACCGTGCTCGACATCACGCACGGCGGGCGGACGCTGCGCTGCCTCACCCAGAACCCCGGCGCGGTGCAAGTCTCGGACCTGATCACGAGCGGGATCATCGGCTACCTGCGGCCCCGCACGCTCATCAGGGGCGGCATCGTCACGAGCCGCACCCCATCTCTCCACGCATCCCAGAAGGTCGCGGCGCTCGCGCGTACGCGACGACGAAAGGACGACCCCATGCACTACATCGTGCTCACCGAAGGCGCACGCCAGGACGGCTCCGCCGCGTACGCGATCTACCGTCCAGGAGTGAAGGGCTCCTGGGAGGAGTTCGACACCAACAGCGTCCGAGGAATGGCCGCGAACGCACTCGCGAGTCAGTTCGGTCAGCCGATGGAGGTCACCTTGGACCGGTGGCTCCAACTGCAGAAGAAGTACGCATGATCCCGACCACGGCGATCCTCCTTCTTGGTCTCGGTCTCGCTCTCGCGGGTGCCGGGGCCACGCTCGGAGCGCACCTGATCATCCGACGGCTCACGAAGCGGAGGCGCGAATGACCGAAGACCAGCTCACCCGATTGTTTGGTGATGCGACGATTGTGCAGGGCGCGCTCTGGATTCTCGCGATCATCGCGCTCGTCGTCCTGATCGTGAAGCTCTGGCCGGCCCTCTCGAACGCAGTCACTCTGATCAATCTGCTCGCCCGTCTTGCGGTGCGTCTTGACGTGATCGAGACGAAGCTGGAAGCGGTGCGGGAGCAGGTGCAGAACTCGCATGAGACGAACCTGCGTGAAGAGCAGGACGAGCGACACGAAGAGGTCGTGAAGCGTCTCGACCGGCTCGATGGGCGTCTCGACGGGACCGCGCGCGACATCGGCCGACTCGACCGACGTGACATCCTCCGCGTCGAAGAGACCCAGGAGATCCGCCGCAGCCTCGCCACGGTCGAAACGAAGACCGCGGCGATCGATGAGACCGTCGCTAAGCACCTCAAATGGTCCGCGGAATGGTCAGCCGACATTGAAGACACCCTGAACCCTCGGAAGGAGCAGTGATGTTCACTCTCGTTTTCTGGCGCGACGCGATCGAGCGCGCCATCAAGACCGCAGCCCAGACCGCGGTTGCCCTCATTGGCACCGGCATGGTCGGCATCCTCGATGTTGACTGGGTGCAGGTGGGATCCGTCACTCTCGTGGCGGCTGCCCTGTCTGTCCTCACGTCGATCGGGTCAGGCCCGGTCGCGGATCCCGGTACGGCTTCGCTCGTGCGTCGTGGCCGGTACGCCGCCGACTGACCCCTGATTCGAAAATCAGAGAAAATCCCGCTTTCGTTTTCTATACGCATTGTGCCCCCGCTGCTCTTCGGAGTGGCGGGGGCGCTTTTCGTGCTTCTGGTAGGCGGGTGCCCCGACCTTGGGGAAGGCCCCATGTCGCAGTCTCCACGAATGGGGTGGGATTTTCGGGGCACCCTAAGCGAAGAATATGCCAAGTTGGCGGTACTCGCTGACATTCTCAGCAAGCCGTAACGGCTAAGCGCCCTACGATGCGTAACCGACCGGTATTCTGAGTGGTCGTCGCAGCGCTAGAAGCGCATTCGGTGGTTAGTTCGTATCTCCGCGGTCGGCATCGTATTCCTCAATTTGAAACCGCAGTGCGGATTCGTCTTCGGCACTCAATGCCGGAGCCTCCATCGGGCTATCGATGGTCGACACTGCGATGGGGAAGCCGGTACCGAGCAAGAGTGCGACGCGTGATAGTTCGTGGGTGCCGTTGATATAGCCGGAGAACTCGGCTTGTTCGGTGGCCCCATGGGGGGACGGGATTGAGCGGAGCCCGAAGGCGGGCCCCTCGTTTTCTTCGAGGTTGATGTGGTGTCTTGAAGCGGCGGCCTGGGCCAGTTCGAGGACAGCATCTGCCACGTTGTCCGAAACATCGATGGTCAAGTTTCCGTAGTGAACTCGTTTCATGCCGTCAACCATATGCAAAAGCGCCGTCGCGCTAGAGGGGGCTAGCTGGGGGTGATTGCAGGCGATAAGATTCTCCGGCGAGCTCTGAGGCCAGCGATAGAGGAACCCCAATTCAGATCTTCACGTTTTCCTTCGGGTGTGGGAATCTAGGGACATGGGACTCATGTTGTACGGCGGGAATCGCTACTCATTCGAAGATCGGCAACTCGCGCACATCAAAGTTGCGCTGCAGAGAAAGCTCCGCAAACAGGAGTGCTTCCTCATGAGTTGGACGGTGGAACCCTCGGACGGCAGTGGTCGCGTGTCCTTGTGGATGTCGCCTGCGATCCCGCTCGCTTTTCACTTCTCGGGCAGCAGACAGCCGGTCCTCAATGAGGAGTGGCTCGCGGTGCTCGAGCACACCTCGCATTCGCCTCGCGGACTCGTACTCATTCCGGAGCAAGACGCTGAGGCTCTCGCCCAGAAGCTCAAGAAAAAGTCCCAGCAGGGCATCACGCAGGCCTGAGGTGTTGTCGCCTACCTACGCCGAAACGCATTCGCGTCGGCTTTCACAGCTCAACTTCTCATCAATTCAGTGGGTGTCCCGATGGGTCATTTGATCTACGGTGGCACCCGTTATGAGTTCGAGGATCGGCAACTCGCGCACTTACAGCTCGCCCTGGAACGTTCGTTGTCTCGGCACGGGAGCTTTCGCATGAGTTGGTTTCCGGCCGCTGACGAGGATACTCAGAAGACGTCGTTGTGGATGACGCCTGATGTCGCACTCGACTTCGAATACGGAGACTCCACGCCTCCGCAGATCAACGAGGCTTGGGTCGCGATCATGGAACGCGCTTCCCACACACCGCTCGGACTGGTCTTGATCTCTGAATCTGACACCGCCGAGGTCATTGAGCGATTGATTCAGGAGATTTCCTCACAGGCGCCCCGGGATGGCCTATGGGCAAGCGTGCGGGAAACATGACCCGGGGCACCCTGTAGCAGATCGTAAGGCGGCCTGGCCCAGTCGGCGATTCCTTCCCGTCACTACCGCCGTCATGAGAGGCTGTGCCGCTCCACCGGCTTGTGCCGCTGATCCCATGACCGCCAGGTCACCGCGGCAGCCATCTGCACGCTCGGGAAGTACCCGACCAATGCTCGGTCGTCGGGGTTCTCGTCGCCGGTCACCGACCGCCACAGCAGCGCAGAAGGTCGCCCGATCCGCACACGACGGATGATCGCGATTCGGATGGCGCCGTCGTACATCCACGCCTCCTCGTCACCTACGCGCGTCAGCGCCATCAACGGACTCCACGGCATCCCACCCATGCGGGGAGACTAAGCCGCGCCACCGACATTCACGCTTTGGCTGCCCAGAGTGTGGGCAAAATGTGGGCAAACACGGCTCGCCACGGATAGACAAAGCCCCCTACTCGCCAATGTTTTCTAGGCGAGTAGGGGGCTTGAAGCTTGAGTGCCCTGGAGAGGAATCGAACCTCCGACACCTTCTTTAGGAGAGAAGTGCTCTATCCACTGAGCTACCAAGGCGGGGCCCACAGGGCCTCTGCGAGTCTATCAGCCCGCAGACAGCACAGCGGGCGGGGTCGAAACCCCGCCCGCTGTGTGAAACTTCGATCCCTTAACCGAAGCGCACGACCGAAGGCGTGGAACTCAGGTACCCACGATTGTTATAGGAATCAACCACAGTTTGATTGCCACCATAGCCTCCGTGCACGGCCTGGCCGTTACCGATGTAGACCGCCACGTGGCGACCCGGCCAGATCAGCACGTCGCCGGGGGCGTAGTCGCCACCCTCAACGAGGGTGCCACCAAGAGCGGTGTACTCGCCGACCTGCGTGCCAAGGTCTCCTGCCGGGATGCCGACGGCGCGCAGCGACTTCTCGACCAGGGCGGTGCAGTCCTGCATCACTCCGAGTTGCGCAAGCGCGGCTGCGACGATGCCCTGAGCGCCGACGCCAGCCGGGATATCCTTACCCGAGAACGACGATGACGTCTGAGTCTTGACCTCCTCGGTGCGCTTGGCAGCCTCTTCGGATTCCTTCTGCTGGCGCTCCTGCTCGATAGCCTCGGCCGAGACGGCGCCCTCGGGCGCCGCAATCGGCACTACCGTTTCATCAACCTGCACGGTCTGCAGCGACTGGGCGGGAGCCTGATAGCCATCAATGAGGCCCTGCGACTCGGGTGCGGTCGCATAGGCAGGAAGGCTGAAAGTGCCGACCAGTCCGAAGCTGAGTGCCGCAGCACCCGCCATCTGTGCGATTCGCTTTGCCTTCTTTGCGGTCGGCTGGGCGGCGTCACCGGAGGCTACGAGCTCCGTGCTGGGATTCTGTGTCACGAGATTATCTGCCTAACGTTGCTTTGCGGTGTCTCTGCGTGAGAAACGGCCCTTTCGAGCCGCGACCGTTTAAGAGTAACTGAAGATCACGGGAATGTCACGCTCAGGTCACAAAACCCTCAACCTACCTTGAAACTTCAAGGATCATTGGGGTTCTCGGGCGAAAAACTCTCTCGACGCCGAGAGATCAGATGACGCCCTGTTCGAGCATCGCCTGGGCAACGGTCACAAAACCCGCCGAGTTGGCCCCGAGCACATAGTCACCGGGGCGACCGTAGCGTTCAGAGGCTTCGTACGCCGCGGCGTGCACATCGCGCATAATGTCGTGCAGTCGCGACTCGCTCTTGTCGCGATCCCACCGCGAACGCGCGGCGTTCTGACTCATCTCGAGCGCAGAGGTCGCCACACCACCCGCATTTGCGGCCTTCCCCGGCGCGAACAGCACGCCCGCCTGCTGGAAGAGTTCAACCGCGCCCGGCGTGGTAGGCATGTTTGCCCCCTCCGCCACGGCGCGCACGCCGCCCGCGATGAGTGCGCGTGCGTGATCCTCATGCAATTCGTTCTGCGTGGCGCACGGCATTGCGATCTCCGCGGGCACATCCCACACCGAACCGGTGGCCACGAATCGCGCCCCTGGCCGACGCGCCGCGTACTCCGAAATGCGGGCGCGTTCAACGCCCTTCACCTGCTTCAGCAAGTCGACGTCGATGCCGTGCTCATCGACCACATAACCGCTGGAGTCGGATGCGGTGATGGCCTTGCCGCCCAGCTGCTGAATCTTCTCGATCGCATAGGTCGCCACATTGCCCGAGCCCGAGACCACGGCCCGCCGGCCCTCAATCCCTTCGCCAGCGCGCAGCAGCATTTCCTCAGCGAAGAACACCGCACCATAGCCGGTGGCCTCGGTGCGCACCTCAGCACCACCCCAGCCCACACCCTTGCCAGTCAGCACGCCGGCTTCATAGCGCTGAGTGATCCGACGGTACTGGCCGAACAGGAAGCCGATCTCGCGTGCACCCACGCCGATGTCGCCCGCAGGGATATCGGTGTGCTCACCGATGTGGTGCACCAGCTCAGTCATGAAGCTCTGGCAGAACCGCATCACCTCGGCGTCGCTCTTGCCACTGGGGTCGAAGTCGGACCCGCCTTTGCCGCCGCCGATCCGCTGCGAGGTAAGTGCGTTCTTGAAGATCTGCTCGAACCCGAGAAACTTCACCACTGAAAGATTCACGGATGGATGAAAACGCAGACCGCCCTTATACGGCCCCAGCGCAGAATTGAACTGCACGCGGAAGCCGCGATTGACGCGCACGAACCCCGCATCATCAGTCCACGGCACCCGGAAGATCAGTTGCCGCTCCGGTTCGACGAGTCTGTCGAGAATGCCAGCCTCGATGAAGTCGGGGTGCTCTGCGAGCACCGGGGTGAGGGTGTCGAGCACCTCATGGACCGCCTGCAGAAACTCTGGCTCTGCAGGGCTGCGATGCTTGACAGTCTCGGTGACGGCGCGGATATGCGCCTCGGGGGTGGGCAGCGTCAACGTGGACTCCTCGGTCTATCAGCTCCATTGCGAACAGGAGCGGTGCACTCCCGTCTGTTACCTGTGTCCGCCCGCTTACACGGGCACGCCTCTACACCGAGACGAAAATGTGGGCCGCGATCTCGAACGGCAGATCGATCGCCTCATCGGATGCATCGGCTTCGATGTGCACGATGTCTCCGCGGCGCGTGAACGTTGCCGAACGGCCGGGCACCACGCCCGCTGCCGCGAGCTGTTCGAGCAGCTCGGGGTCGACCTGCATGGGTTCGGCGAGGCGCTTGATGTTGGCGGTCACGGATCGGTCGTGCTCGACGAGCAGCTCGCCGAGCCCGGTGACACCTGTCTGGAACGAGCCGGTGCGCGTGCCGCCGAGCTCTTCGAGGCCGGGGATCGGATTGCCGTACGGTGACTCGGTGGGTCGACCGAGAATGTCGAGGAGTTTGCGTTCGACGCGCTCGCTCATCACGTGCTCCCAGCGGCAGGCCTCCTCGTGCACGTATTCCCACTCGAGCCCGATGACATCGGCGAGCAGCCGTTCGGCGAGGCGGTGCTTGCGCATGACGTGCACCGACTTCATGCGACCCTCGGCCGTCAATTCGAGTCGGCGATCATCAGTGACGATGACAAGACCGTCGCGCTCCATGCGTCCCACCGTTTGGGATACCGTCGGCCCGGAATGCCCGAGACGCTCTGAGATGCGCGCACGCAGCGGCACGATCCCCTCTTCCTCGAGCTCGAGGATGGTGCGGAGATACATCTCGGTCGTATCGATGAGATCAGTCATCGCCGTCCTCTCAGCACGTCGAAGTTGCTCCCACGGCGCCCGGCGCCGGGAATACCCAGCCTAGAGCATTGGGGGTGTCGGTTTCCGCGCTGCGAGCGAAGGCGCTGAGCTCGGGGGCCCGGTGCATGAGTGTCCGAGGCCGTCGATAAGATATGAGGCATGGCCGACATCACGATCCCCTCCGACCTTCTTCCCGCCGATGGCCGCTTCGGCTGCGGGCCTTCCAAGGTGCGCGACGAGCAGCTCAGCTTTCTCGCTTCGCTGCAGCCCGGGGTGCTCGGCACCTCGCACCGTCAGGCACCCGTGAAGGATCTGGTGGGCAGCGTTCGCTCGGGTCTCGCCGAGCTCTTCCGCGCCCCCGAGGGGTACGAGATTCTGCTCGCCAACGGCGGCGCAACGACGTTCTGGGATTCCGCAGTGCACTCGCTCATCGAGCGTCGGAGCCAGCACCTCACCTTCGGCGAGTTCGGTGCGAAGTTCGCGAAGGCCGCTGCTGCGACTCCGTTCCTCGATGAGCCCGATGTGCGCAGCGCAGATGCGGGCTCGCGCTCCCAGCTCGCGGCTGTCGAGGGCGTCGATGTCTACGCCTACCCCCACAACGAGACTTCCACGGGTGTGATGGCTCCGGTGCAGCGCGCGGCCGGGGATGCTGGGGCGCTCACCGTCGTCGACGCGACGAGCGGTGCCGGTGGCATCGACTTCGACGCGAAGGAGGTCGACGTCTACTACTTCTCCCCGCAGAAGAACTTTGCCTCGGATGGCGGCCTGTGGTTCGCACTCGTCTCGCCGGCAGCGATCGAGCGTATCGAGCGCGTCACCGCCTCGGGCCGCTACATTCCCGAGACCCTGAACCTGGCCGGTGCGATCGAGAACTCCCGCAAGAACCAGACGCTCAACACGCCGGCGCTCGCAACCCTCGGGCTCATGGATGAGCAGGTGCGGTGGATCAACGCGCAGGGCGGCCTTTCCTGGGCGGCGGATCGCACCCGCGAGTCGTCCCAGGTGCTCTACGACTGGGCCGAGCGCTCCGCGGTCGCCACGCCGTTCGTCGCAGACCCCGACCATCGCTCGCAGGTGGTCGTCACCATCGACTTCGACGAGTCCATCGACGCCGCCGCGATCTCGCAGGCGCTGCGCGCCAACGGCATCGTCGACACCGAGCCCTACCGCAAGCTCGGCCGCAACCAGTTGCGCGTCGCCACCTTCACCGCGATCGAGCCAGACGATGTGCGCAAGCTGACCGGCGCGATCGACTACGTGCTCGAGCGCCTCGGCTGACTCGCCCGGTGCTGGGCCGTCTTCGAGCGAGACGGCCCAGCACCGGCCCAACACACGCAAGAACCCTCCGATCACACGATCGGAGGGTTCTTGCGTTGGGGAGGGCTACTCCTCTTCTGAGCGGTCCCGCCCAGTCGAGACGTCACCATCGGCGTCATCCGCCTCGTCGTCGGCTTCATCGTCAGCGTCATCGGCGTCGTCGAACAGTTCGCTCTCGTCGACGTCGTCTTCGCGATCCTCGTCGAAGTCATCGTCGTCCGAATCGTCATCTTCCGAATCGTCTTCGATGTCGACCCCGTCGAGTTCATCGTCGAAGTCGCTGAAGTCGTTGTCGAGGATGTCGGATTCGGCGTCTTCGTCGTCGAGTTCAGCTGCGGCCTCTTCGGCGGCAGCAGCCTCTTCGGCGGCCTGCTTCGCCTGCGTCTCACGGTACTGCGCCAGTCGCACCGACCACGGCACCCACTCGGGCGCCACGACCGAACCCTCACTGGGCAGCAGTTCGACCTCGAGCACGTTCACCGGCGATTCTTCGTCGACGCGGGCAAGTGTGGCCGCCCAGCGCCAGCCGGGGTAACCGGCCAGGCTGCACTCGAAGAAGAGAGTGAGAACGTGGTCCTCGTGCACTTCGTGGCCGGCCTCGGCACCGATCGACCCCGGATCGGCGATCTCGGCAAGCGCCTCTCGCGCCTGCGCGCGAGCGGCAAGCAGCACCGGGTCTGCGGTCGCGGGCTCAGACATCGAAGTCATCCGCGACGTGACGCAGCACCGTGGCAACCTTGCGCGATTGGGCGCGCTCGGGGTACTGCCCGTTCTTGAGCCTGCCGCCGATCCCGTCGAGCATCTTCACCAGATCTTCGAGAATAATCGCGAGCTCATCAGCGGATTTGCGAGATCGCTTGGCGAGCCGCGGGGTCTCGAGCACGCGCACTGAGAGCGCCTGAGGCCCCTTGCGCCCATCGGCGACGCTGTACTCCAGCCGGGTGCCTGCCTGCACATCGGCACCGTCAGGGATCACCGACGCGTGCAGATACACCTGCGCTCCGTCATCCCCCTGGATGAACCCGAAGCCCTTCGCCTCGTCATAGAACCTGACCTTGCCGTTCGGCATGCCTCGTTCCTTTCCTGTCCGGCGGATCTTCCGCGCAATGAGGGCCGAGCGCCGAGCGCTCGCATACCCGACCAAGTCTATCCGTCAGAGCTTCGCGTCACACGCAGCGCTTCCCGCGATAAAATGGAGCGGATGTCCACAGAACCCAGCAATCCGTCGCTTCTCGAGCGCATTCTTGCGTATGCCTCGCTTTCCATCATCGCGGTGGCACTCTTGTCCTTCTTCGTCACGCTCATTGTGGGGATGAATGATCGCTACGCCATGGCCGAGGGGTTGTGGCCCTTCGTGTATGGGTTCTCGCTGTTCGGCCTGCCGGTCGGCTTCGTGCTATTGATCCTGCTGCTGATCCTGAGTCAGCGGCGTCGCCGCGCCGAGTTCCGGCGCGAGAACGAGCGCTGAGCGATACTCGCACGATGAGCGGCACCCTCGCGCTCGCCTCCGCCGTAGCGGGGATGGATCGCGCCGAGCTTGATCGGCTCGTGCGCAGCAGGCGCGTGCAGTCGCCGGCCGCGGTGCTCGATCCGATCGGTCTTGCAACCGAGCTGCTGCGGCCTGAATCAGTGGCGCGCACACTATCGAGGCTTGATCGGAGCAGCCTCGCCGCATTGTTGGATGCGGATCACGCTGCTCCGTCGACGCTCGACGCGCTTGCCGCGCTGGGGCTTTTCGGCCACGACGAACGCAGCAGCGAGGCTCAGCACGGTGACCGGGTGCCTCTGCCCGAGGTCGAAGCGGTGCTGCACGACGCGCTCGCGGCCGCGGGTATCGACCCCGCTGACGTGCAGCGCAGCGAGGATCGGATCTCGGGTTCGAATGTGGATCCCTCACTCGCATCAGATCCCGCCGTTTCCTGGTTCGCGACAGGGCTCACCGCTGTTGCGCAGGCGGCCGAATGCCTGCGTGTGCTCGGCGAACGCCCTGGGCGCCTCAATCGCAACGGCACAGTCGCCGTGGCGACGGTGCGCGCGCTTGCGGAGGCGACGCGCATCGACGCAGATCAGACGGCCCGCACACTGACTGCACTCGACAGGGCAGGGCTCATCAGCACCGTTGCTGCAGAGGCTGTGCTGGTTCCGTCAGCCGATTCGGTCGCGTGGCTGCTGAGCCCGTCCGCCCCACGCTGGCTCACCCTCGCAGAGGCCACGCTCGACGCGATGAGCCGAGAACTGCGCATCACGCTGCTGCACGGCGATCCTTCCGACCTCGCCGTTGCAGTCAACACGCTGTCGCATCGCTTCCCGCTGCTGCCAGACGCCGAGTTCGCGGCGGCGCGATCCTTCGCCCTCGACGCCGAGCATCTGGGGCTCACTGTGCGGGGCAGGCTCAGCGAGGCGGCTCGGCAGCTGCTCGCCGGAGATCTGGCGGCGGCGAGCGCGCACGTCGACCACGTCTTCCCACCCCCATCGCCGGGGGTCTATGTGCAACCCGACCTCAGCGTTGTCGTGCCCGGCCCGCTCTCCCCCGACGATGAGAGCGTGCTGGCCTCGCTCACCGCGCCCGAGCATGTGGGGGTGGCCTCCACCCGTCGCGTCACGGAGGCCTCCGTCTCAGCGGGCCTCGAGCGCGGGCTCTCAGCGCCAGAAGCACGCGCCGCCTTCGAGCGGCTCTCACTCACCGGGATTCCGCAACCGCTCGACTATCTGCTGAGCTCACTTGCCGAGCGCCTCGGCAACATCGTCGTCGAGGAGCACCACGGTGACGACTGCCGCACGCGGATCACCGTGGCCCGGCCAGAGCTCGCCGAGACGCTGCTCGTCGATCGCGCCCTGCAACACCTGCAGCTGCGACGCGCCGCCAGCACCAGCACCAGCACCAGCACCAGCACCAGCACCAGCACCAGCACCAGCACCACGCTCCTCTCCCGGCTGCGCATCGACCACGTGCTCGCCGCGCTCGCCGACGCCCGCTACCCTGCAACCGCCCGTCGACCCGCACCCTCGGACGGCGCTCCGGGATCCGCCGCCCCTGTCAACGCGGCGAGCGCAGCAACCGCAAGCACAACGCGCCCCCCGAGCAACCCCGGCACCGCACCGGATGCGCAAGCACACGATCTCCTCACGGCACTCGTCGACCGCGTGTTCACCGCGGCCCGCTCCGAACCGGGATCGGGCGACTTCACACGGCGGCTCGAACTTGCAATCAGAGACCGCAGCCCGGTGCGCGTCACAGCGGAGGCGCGCGGCGAAAGCCGCACCTTCACCCTGCTGCCCGTGTCGGTGAATGCCGGCAGGCTGCGGGCCAGCGACCAGGCCGCCGGTGTCGAACGCACCCTGCCGATCAACACGATCACCGCCGTCGACCCCGTCTGACACGCGCCCCGCAGCTCACCTGCACCGCGCTGCAGGATCCGCGCAGAACACCCTCCCGCGACCACCGCAGACACCATCCACAGGGGCAGATCCACATCAGAGCGGCGTAGACTCGATAGCTATGACTCTCGGGCCCCTCATCGTGCAGAGCGACCACACCGTGCTCCTGGAGGTCGCGCACCCCGACGCAGAAGACGCCAGGCACGAGCTCGCCGTGTTCGCCGAGCTGGAGCGCGCTCCCGAGCACATCCACACCTACCGAGTCACCAGGCTTGGCCTCTGGAACGCCCGCGCAGCCGGGCACACCTCTGAAGAAATTCTCGGCACACTAAACCGCTACGCCAAGTTCCCCGTGCCCACCGGCGTCGCAAGCGACATCGAAGACACCATGCGCCGCTACGGCCGCCTCACCATCGAACGCGACGCCGATGGCGCACTGGTGCTGCGCTCAGACGACCCCGCGATCCTCCGCGAAGTCACCAGCGCGAAAAAGATCGCACCGCTGCTCGGCAACCGCATCGACGAGCGCAGCTACCCGCTGGAGCCGTGGGCGCGCGGCGAGCTGAAGCAGCAGCTCGTGGTGCGCGGCTGGCCCGCAGAAGACCTCGCCG
Organism: Leucobacter sp. VD1; assembly: GCF_037150695.1. NCBI lineage: Bacteria > Bacillati > Actinomycetota > Actinomycetes > Micrococcales > Microbacteriaceae > Leucobacter > Leucobacter sp. VD1. The sequence continues at coordinate 108,049 of NZ_JBBCPO010000001.1, read as the reverse complement.
GCTACACCCCCGGCGAGCCCTACGCCATCGACCTCGAACAGCAGGGCTGGCAACTGCGCGACTACCAGGCGAAGGCCGTGGACGCTTTCCAGCGCGGCGGCTCCGGCGTGGTGGTGCTGCCCTGCGGGGCAGGCAAGACGATCGTGGGTGCGGCGGCAATGGCCGCCGTCGGCGCGAAGACGCTGATCCTCGTTACCAACGCGGTCTCAGCCCGCCAGTGGCGCGACGAACTGATCCGACGCACGAACCTCTCCGAGGACGAGATCGGCGAATACTCGGGCCAGGTGAAGGAGATCAAGCCCGTCACCATCGCCACCTACCAGATCCTCACCAGCCGCCGGAAGGGCGAGTACCAGCACCTCTCGCTGCTCGACGCCGAAGACTGGGGCGTGATCGTCTACGACGAGGTGCACCTGCTGCCCGCGCCAGTCTTCAAGCTCACCGCCGACCTCCAAGCGCGGCGCCGCCTCGGCCTCACCGCGACCCTCGTGCGCGAAGACGGCCGCGAAGGCGACGTGTTCAGCCTCATCGGACCGAAGCGCTACGACGCGGCCTGGAAAGACATCGAGGCTCAGGGCTTCATCGCCCCAGCAGCCTGCTTCGAGGTGCGGGTGCAGCTGCCGGAGTCGGAACGCATGGACTACGCGGTCGCCGAAGATCAAGACCGGTACCGCATCTCATCATCGACGCCTGAGAAGCAGCGGATCGCGCGGCGCATCATCGAGAAGCACCCAGATGAGCAGGTGCTCGTTATCGGCCAGTACATCGACCAGCTCGAAGCGATGTCCGATGCGCTCGGCGCCCCGCTCATCACCGGTCAGACCCCCGTCGACGAGCGCGAGCGCCTGTTCCAGGCGTTCCGCAGCGGCGAGGAGCGCATTCTGGTGGTCTCCAAGGTTGCGAATTTCTCGGTGGATCTGCCAGACGCTTCGGTCGCCATTCAGATCTCCGGCTCCTTCGGATCGCGTCAGGAGGAGGCGCAGCGCCTAGGGCGCTTGCTGCGGCCCAAGCGGGAAGGCATCACTGCGTCGTTCTACACGCTGATCGCGCGCGACACCGTCGATCAGGATTTCGCTCAGAACCGGCAGCGCTTCCTCGCCGAGCAGGGCTACAGCTACACGATCCTCGACGCCCACGAGGTGTAGCGGGTGGTGGCTACGGCCCGTCGGCTTGCCCACAGCCAGCGCAGACCGCGCAGACAGCCCAGCTCCTCCGAGCAGCTCGGCGACACGCAACACGCAATCGCGCACACTGTCAGCCGCTTCATAGCAAACTTCCAGATACTGAAGTCATGACTACGCAGAACAAGGGACCCCGGATCCTTATCGTCGACGACGAGCCCAGCATCCGTGAGCTGCTCAGCACGAGCCTGCGATTCGCAGGTTTCGGCGTGCGCGCGGTTGCCAACGGCGCGCAGACCATCTCGGCGGTGCTCGAGGAAGAGCCAGACCTCATCATCCTCGACGTCATGCTGCCAGACATGAACGGCTTCAGCGTCACCAAGCGGCTGCGATCCGCTGGCTACACTGCACCGATCATCTTCCTCACCGCGAAGGATGACACCGAAGACAAGGTGGAGGGCCTCACCGTCGGCGGCGACGACTACGTGACCAAGCCGTTCAGCCTCGACGAGATCATCGCGCGCATCAAGGCCGTGCTACGCCGCACCATCCAGGAGGATGAGGACTCGGTGCTCGCCGTCGGCCCGATCACGATGGATCAGGACACCCACGAGGTGTCTGTCGACAACACCCCTGTCGAGCTCTCCCCCACCGAGTTCAAGCTGCTGCGCTACCTCATGCAGAACGCGAACCGCGTGCTCTCGAAGGCGCAGATCCTCGACCACGTGTGGGAGTACGACTTCAACGGCGACGCCGGCATCGTCGAGTCGTACATCTCGTACCTGCGCCGCAAGCTCGATCCGCTCACCGAGGAATCGCTGATCCAGACCAAGCGCGGCTTCGGATACATGCTGAAGACCGAGACCAAGTAGGGTGGCTCGCCTCGCCGACCGCTGGGCCGATGTCTCGCTGCGCGCGAAGATCACCGGCGTCACGGTGTTCATCCTCTTTCTGGGGCTCATCGTGGCCGGCGTTGGCACCCTCTCGGTGCTGCGGCCTATGCTCGCACTGAATCAGACGAACACGCTCATTCAGCTGCGCAGCAACCCAGCCGACGCGCTCGCGCAGGGTGCTGACATCAACAACCTCACCCGCAACGATATCCTCTACGCGGATCGCCTGTACTACGTCGCGCTGCTGGGCTCTGACGGCACCCTGCAGTACGACAACGCCAGGGGCGAGGGCACCTCGTCGACCCCGCAGGTGCCCGAACCCGACGCGATCAACCGCGAGGGCTTCACCCCACTGTCGAGCCCCGACGGCACGGAGTGGCGCGCTATCGCGCTGCCCATCGCCGAGAACGGTCAGATCCGCGGCACCCTGCTCATCGCGGCATCGAGCGGCTTCATCAATCAGGTGCTCGCGCAGTACGTGGTGATCTTCACAGCCTTCGGCATCGCGGTGATCCTGCTGGGTGCGGCGCTCACCCGCCTGCTCGTGACCGCCACGTTCCTGCCGCTCGCCGAGGTCGAGCAGACCGCGCTTGAGATCTCGCGCGGCGACTACTCGAAACGCATCATGGTGTCGAGCCCGCACACCGAGGTGGGACACCTCGGCGAATCGCTTAACGTGATGCTCGACCGCCTCGACGGATCGCTCGAAGATCAGGCTCGCACCATCGAACGCATGCGCCGCTTCATCGGTGACGCCAGCCACGAACTGCGCACCCCCCTCGTGTCGGTGCGCGGCTACGCCGAGCTGTACCGCATGGGCGCCCTGCAGAACGACGAGCAGGTGGGTCAGGCCATGGAGCGCATCGAAAAGGAAGCGATCCGCATGACCTCGCTCGTCGAGGATCTGCTGGCGCTCGCCCGGCTCGACGAACGCCGCTCGCTCGAACTCGCCCCGCTTGCGCTCGGCAGACTCGCACACGATGCCGCGCTCGATGCGCGCGCCCAGGCCCCCGACAGGGAAGTCAGCGTGGTCGAAGACCCCACTGACCCGCAGGTGCTCGGTGACGAGCACAAAGTGCGCCAGCTCATGACCAACCTCATCGGCAACGCGATGCGGCACACTCCCGAGGGCAGCCCGATCGAGATCGTGGTCTCGGCGGTGCCGCCGCAGGAAGGCAAGCCGGCCATGTCGCGCTTCGACATCGTCGACCACGGCGAGGGCATCCCCGAGCAGATCCGCGATCGCATCTTCGGCCGTTTCTGGCGGGCGGACACCTCCCGCAACCGTGAGACGGGCGGATCGGGCCTCGGTCTCGCCATCGTGAAGTCGATTGTCGACGCCCACGGGGGCAGCGTCAAGGTGCACGAAACCCCCGGCGGCGGCGCGACGTTCCGCGTCGAGCTGCCCGCACCCGGCACCGACTCCTGAGGGCGGCAGCGCTCCCGCAACCGCTATGCGGCGCGGGAGCGCGTGCGCGACCAGGCGCCCGCAATGCACAGCGCTGCGAGCGCCGCGACCACCAGTGCGCCACCCCACCAACGCGCCGCACCCTGCTCCCACATCGTGTCGGGCTCGGTCAGCGAGCCCGCAACCGCGGCACGCTCGACCTCATCAGCAATGACGAGCAGGCCATGCAGATCGATGCTGTTCGCACCCAGCGCCAGCGTCCAGCGCGTGGGCACCCCCATCGACGCAGCGTTCAACACCGCGCTGTCGACCAGCGGGATGAGACCACCGTTGAGCACCATCTGCGCCATCAGCACCACGATCAGCACCGGCATCACCTGGTTCTGCGAGTTGACGAGCGCTGACAGCAACAAGCCCATACACGCGCCCACGATGATCGTCGCGGCTAGGGCCATTCCGAGCTCGACACGCGCGCCCAGCCCGATCACCCCATCACCCGTGGGTGGATCCGCAATCACCCCCGACACCCCACAGATCACCGCGGCACCAAAGAACGCAAGGGCCGAGAAGACCAGCAGCTTCGAGCCGAGATACGCCGAGGTGCTGAGCCCCACCGCGCGCTCCCGCTCATAGATGCTGCGCTCACCAACGAGATCGCGAATACTCATCGAGATCCCCATGAACACGGCACCAATCATGAGCAGCGTGAGGATCATCTGCGGCTCTTGCGCGTTCTTCGCCTGCTGCACCTGGGTGAGCCCGGTTTCGCCGGGCACCACGATCGGCAGCAACCCCACGAACAACGGGAGGGCGAGCAGGAAGAGCGTGTAGCCGCGATCCGCGACCATCAGCGCGAGCTGACGCTGCACGAGGGTAGCGAGCTGCGCCCCGCGCGAGGTGGCCCGAGACGCACGCTCGGCTGTCGGCAGCTTCTTCGGCACTGACGGGCCGGCCGGTGCGGAGATGCGCTGCGCGGTCTCCGTCGCGGCCCAGCGGGCCGCACAGCCTTCCGGGTCGGCCGCAAGACGCTCGAAGATCTGCGACCAGTCATCGGTGCCGAAGAATGCCAGGGCGTCGCTTTCTGGGCCGATGAACGCGGGAGCACCGCCGGGCACCAGCACCACCACCTGGTCGCAGAGCGCGAGACAGGCCACCGAATGGGTGATGGTGACGACGGTTCTGCCGCCATCTGCCAGCGAACGAAACTCCTCCATCAGCTGACGGTCAAGAGCCGGATCGAGGCCCGATGTCGGCTCGTCAAGCAACAGGAAGGCCGGCTCTGTCAGCAGCTCCAGCGCAACCGACGCTCGCTTGCGCTGACCGCCGGAGAGGCTTGAAATGCGCGTGCCGACATGCGCTTCGAGGTCGAGCTGCGCGAGCGCGTGCTGCACGCGGGCCTCCCGCTCTGCAGGGCTGACGCCATCGCCGAGCCGCAGCTTCGCAGCGAAGCGGAGGGCGCGGATCAGCGTCAGCTGGCCGTGGATCACGTCTTCCTGCGGCACCATACCGATCATTGGCTTCGCGCGGTCATTGTCTTCATGCACGGTGATGCCGTCGAACGACACCGTGCCCTCGCTCGCCTGGCGTAGCCCGGTCACCGTGCGCGCAAAGGTCGACTTTCCGGCGCCCGACGGCCCCACCACGGCGGTGAGGGTGCCCCGCGGCGCGTCGAGGGAGATATCCCGCAGCAGGGGCCTGCCGTTCGCCAGCCGAAAGCCCAGGCCGCGGATGCGCAGCCCCTCCCCCTGCACGACAGGCCGTGTCAGTGCCTCGGCGGCAGGCCTGTGGGTGACAGATATCGGGGCGGCGGCATGCGACGGGTCTCCCAGGAGGTGCTGGGCCCCCACCGGGTGCGGGGCTCTGGCAGGAGCGCCTCCGTACTGGTGTTGCGGCTCTGCGCTCGCGGGCTGGGCATCGAAGAGCGGCGGCGGGTCGAGCTGTCGAAGCGCGGCGCCGAACATGTCTCGTGTGATCGGAGCGCGAGTCGGCGTGGCTGCGGGGACGAGCCTGATGAGCGGGCCGGTTCGCGGATCGCCGAGGCGCAGCTCGGTGGGGGCCATGATGGCCTCACGCGCGATTCGCTCCTCACCGATGTAACTGCCGTTGCTCGAACCGAGATCTTCGACGAACCAGCCCTGCTTGTAGCCGATGACCAGGTGCCGACGCGACACGATCGGGGTGTCGAGGCGGAGGTCGGGATGCCCTGACCTGCCGACCACGAAGAATGTGCCGGGCAGCACCGTATGCCGTGTTCCGTCGCTGATGACTTCCAGCCTCGGCGAGAGCACCGCACCGCCGGTCATCGGCCCACCTGCCGAAACACCAGCGTCACCCCGCCGAGCATGATGCGCTGCGGAAGCAGGTAGGGGGTTCCCGGTGCCGCCAAGGGCGCCGAGGCATCGGAACCGAGGCAGGTGCCGTTCGTGGAGCCCAGATCGGTAATCCACCAGCGGCTGCCGTCGAACTCGAGCAGCGCGTGCATCAGCGAAATCATGCGGCTCGGGTCGACGATCTTCACGAGCTGCTCCACGCTGCCGCGTGTGGTGCGGGGGCGCCGGCCGAGGATCACGCGGCGGGCGAGGAGCTTGGCTGCGGTGCCGTCTGGGAGGAACAGTTCGACGCCGCTCTCGCCCGGGGTGACCGGTGTAGCCGGCCCATCGGCGGGAGACGCAAGTGGCGCAGCGCCGGCAGGAGCCACGGGCCGCGGCCAGCCACCGCCCGGGATCGTGGTCATCTCGGCGTCGGTGTCGGGGTGCCCTTCGCTCACCAGTGCGTCTCGCAGCCGGTGCAGCATGTCATAGAAGCGGATCGCCTGCACCGGAAGCTCGGCACCTGCCGCAAGCTTCGCATCGGATCGCGCAAGGAAGCTCTCGACCATCCGCACCCGAAGTTCGTTGTCGCATCTCTGCCAGATATAGCGCCGAAGCGCTTCATCGGCCGACGGGTGCTCGGCGACGTCGAAGGCCAGCGACGCATCGGCGGTAAGAGCCTGCTGCAACTGCGGGAGGGTGGATCCCGGGTGGAGTTGGGGCCTGTGCGAGCCGCTCAGGGCGAACTGCGACATACTCGGAAGTTCCTCCACGGGCGCTGGGATGACTCCTGCGATTCTAACAGCTCACGCACATGCGATCATCCCGGAACACACAAACGCGGCGGCCGCACCCGAGGGTGCGACCGCCGCGTTTGCGAGAGGCTGTGGACTTAGAAGTCCATGCCGGCACCGGGGTCAGCCGGAGCCGCCGAGGCGGGCTCAGGCTTGTCGGCGACAACAGCCTCGGTGGTGAGGAAGAGGCCGGCGATCGATGCCGCGTTCTGCAGCGCCGAGCGGGTCACCTTGGCGGGATCGAGGATGCCCTGGGCGACGAGGTCACCGTACTCGCCGGTGGCGGCGTTGAGGCCGTGACCGGTGGGGAGATTGGCGACGCGATCCGCAACAACACCGGGCTCGAGGCCCGCGTTCTGAGCGATCTGACGCAGCGGTGCCTCGATAGCAGCGCGCACGATCTTCGCACCCACGGCCTCATCAGCCGAGAGCTCCAGCGTGTCGAAGACGTCCTTGCCGGCCTGGATCAGGGCGACACCGCCGCCGGGCAGCACGCCCTCTTCGACAGCAGCCTTGGCGTTGCGCACGGCATCTTCGATGCGGTGCTTGCGCTCCTTGAGCTCGACCTCGGTCGCAGCGCCAGCCTTGATGACGGCGACGCCACCGGCGAGCTTCGCAAGGCGCTCCTGCAGCTTCTCGCGGTCGTAATCGCTGTCGGTCGACTCGATCTCGCGGCGGATCTGAGCCACGCGGCCCTGGATCTGCTCCTCGTCGCCGCCACCCTGGACGATGGTGGTCTCGTCCTTGGTGATGATGACCTTGCGGGCGCTGCCGAGCATGTCGAGGGTGGCGTTCTCGAGCTTGAGGCCGACCTCCTCGGAGATGACGGTGCCGCCGGTGAGGATCGCGATGTCCTGCAGCATGGCCTTGCGGCGATCGCCGAAGCCGGGAGCCTTGACAGCAGCCGACTTGAAGATGCCGCGGATCTTGTTGAGCACGAGGGTGGCAAGCGCCTCACCCTCGACGTCCTCAGCGATGATGAGGAGCTGCTTACCCGACTGGATCACGGGATCAACGACGGGGAGCAGATCCTTGATGTTGGAGACCTTGCTGTTGACGATGAGGATGTAGGGATCCTCGAAGACCGCCTCCTGGCGATCAGCGTCGGTGACGAAGTAGGCCGAGAGGTAGCCCTTGTCGAAGCGCATGCCCTCGGTGAGCTCGAGCTCGGTGCCGAAGGTGTTCGACTCCTCGACGGTAACGACGCCCTCCTTGCCGACCTTGTCGATCGCCTCGGCGATGAGCTTGCCGATCTGCTCGTCAGCGGCCGAGATCGAAGCGGTGGCAGCGATCTCGTCGGTGGTCTCGATCTCCTTCGCGTTTTCGAGGAGCTTGGCCGAGACAGCTGCGACAGCCTTCTCGATGCCCTTCTTGATCGCGATGGGGTCGCTGCCGGCGGCAACGTTGCGCAGGCCCTCGCGCACGAGCGCCTGAGCGAGCACAGTGGCGGTGGTGGTGCCGTCGCCCGCGACGTCGTCGGTCTTCTTGGCGACCTCCTTGACCAGCTCGGCGCCGATCTTCTCGTACGGGTCGTCGAGCTCGATCTCCTTGGCGATCGAAACGCCATCGTTGGTGATCGTGGGGGCGCCCCACTTCTTCTCGAGAACGACGTTGCGGCCGCGCGGGCCGAGCGTCACCTTGACGGCGTCGGCGAGGATGTTCAGACCCCGCTCAAGTCCACGACGCGCTTCCTCATCAAACGCAATGATCTTTGCCATGTGTTTCGCCCCTCCCGGACGTCTCTACTGATGGTGGGCTCCGTGCCGGCGCCGGGCACCGACGCACGGATGTTTTAGCACTCAGTCGATTCGACTGCTAACACCAATCTTGGCACTCAAGCATGCCGAGTGCAAGCAGCGTTGCTCGCGAGGAGCGAACACGCAGGGAGCGCGAAGTGCTCCACAGAAGACTGCCCCGGCAGACGAGGGCTACGGCGCGGGCAGCGTCGCAGGGTCGACAGGCTCGCCGGTTTCAGGGTTGACCGGCCAGCCGGAATCCGGGTCGATCAGCCAGCCCGTGCCCGGATCAATGAGACGCCCGGTTTCCGCGTCGATCTGGTAGCCCGTTGCGGGATCAACCTGAGTCTCCTCCGCGGCCGGGCTCTGGGTCTCCCCCAGGCCGGGCCCGGCATAGTCAGCTCCCAGCAGCACGATGAGGCGCGCGCCGTACTCCTGATAGGTGTCGGCCGGGTAAGTGGAGATGCCGCCCAGCTTCGCGGCAAGACCCGCAGCAGCAGAGGCGTCAGCGGGGTCGGAGTAGAAGACTGCGGAGATCTGCACATCGCTGGCAGCCGCGCTGCCACTGAACAGAATGGTGCCCCACTGCTGCTCGGTGATGATCTGATCGACAGCGGCGGCAAGATTCGGGGTGGGGGTGCCGTTGAGCACCGCGACAGTTGCGGCGGGGTCGAGAATCGCCTCAGGCGCTTTGGTTGAGCTCGACGAACTCGAGGGGGTATCGCCAGCGAACTTACCGGCGTTGCCGATCCCCGTGACAATGGCGATACCAACGGTGGTGAGCAGCGCAAAGCCGAGCAGCCCAGCGATCAGGTACTGCCAGACATAGCGAGGACGAGGAGTGATGCGGTGCGCGCCGACACGACCGCTGCGCGGCACCCTGTCGAAACGATCTTCCGGGTAGTCCTGGCGCACGCCACGAGTGGTGCTCGTGTCTTCGATCTTCTGCGCCAAGCCTGCTCCCGTTCCTTCGCCCGCGGCCCCTGCCCCGCGGATTCCACTAGCGTACCCCGACCATCCCTGACAGTTCTCCAGCTGAGGGGTGAGTTGATCGCGACAACGCTTCGCGTTGTCTACAGCGAATCTCCTCCGTGCTCCGCACGTCGGCTGGCTCGTAAGCCAGCGCCGGATCGCGACAACGCTTCGCGTTGTCTACAGCGAATCTCCTCCGTGCTCCGCACGTCGGCTGGCTCGTAAGCCAGCGCCGGATCGCGACAACGCTTCGCGTTGTCTACAGCGAATCCGGCGCATATATCGCGCGGGCGAGGCCGTCGATCACGTCGGGGATCCGCGTGCCGCCCGCGAAGAGCACCGCATCGTCGACATCAATGATGCGACGATGCTGCCCCGCCGAGGTGAGCGCGATACTCGGTTGCGCCTGCAGCAGCCCGTCAACCCCGCCCGCACTGTCGAGGCCCTTCGTCATCACGATGATGATGTCGGGGTCCATCGCGATCAGCGCCTCCTCCGTCATCGGCTTCTCGCCGTTCCAGCCGATCTCGGCGGCCACATCGACGGCACCCACCGAGCGGATCAGTGAATCCACACCGCTGCCCTCACCGAAGAGATAGAAGACGCCCGCGGTGCCGCGCACATACAGGAACGCCACCCGAGGCAGTTTCGAGGTGTCTTCGGGCAGCAAGCGCTGCACCTCTGCCTCCTTGGCTGCAATGGCCTCGCGCAGCGAGTCGACAAGGGTGGGGCCTGCGGTGCCCACCCCGAGTGCGTCGGCAACCTGCTGGGCAGTAACAAAGCTGCTCTCGGCATCGACCGCCCGATCCACGGTGACCACGGGAATCCCGGCATCGCGCAGCTGCAGCACCACATCGCTGGGCCCGATACTGCCGTCGGTGATGATGAGGCTTGGGTTGAGCGCGAGCACGCTTTCGGCGTCGATCGAGTGGCCGTCTTTCGTGACGACTGGTACATCGTCGGAGCCCGGGAAGGTGGTGGAGATGTCGCGACCCACAATGTTGTCTGCGAGACCGAATGCGGTGACGAGTTCGCCGACGGATCCGCTGAGCGAGAGCGGCACGATGCGCGAGTTATCGGTGACCGTCACGTCGGTGTCGCCGGAGCGGTCGTGGGAGACAACAGTGACGGGGAGCTGCGCCTCTGCCGCCTCAGCGAGCGGAGGAATGCTGGGGCCGCCCACGAGCGCGGTCGTAGGGCCCTCATATGCGGTCGGGTCTTCGAGCGGGGTGACCTCGCTCAGCGGTGGCAGATTGATCGGTTCGGCCGCTGCAGCGCCTCCCTGCGAGCCGCCGCTCTGGCAGCCTGTCACACCGATCCCGAGCAGCGCCACGAGCGCGAGCGCGGCCACGCGACGCTTCGTTCCCAACTTCATACGACGGCGCTCCTCAATCCATCAGACGAATACCGGGTTTAGCCTAACCCAGCTAGGTATGATGATTCTCGGACTTCGAAGATCCACCCCATTTCCACACCGGCCGAGCCGCGCTCGCCGCGTGTGTCACGCAAAGGTGTTCCGAGCTCGCATGACCCCATCCTCGTCCGCCACGACGTCACGTCACGCGACGACGAAGACAGTGCTCTTCGTATGTCTCACAGTGGCGCTCATCGTCTCGATCGTGCTGTCGGGCAGCACGGGGCAGCTCGGAATCCCACCGCAGGAGGTGCTCGGTTCGCTGCTGCACCGCGTCGGCATCGACTGGCTGCCGCTGCCGAGCCACCCGATGGGCGATCAGACCCTCTGGACCGTGCGCTTCCCCCGCGTCGCGATCGCGGTGCTGATCGGCGCGGGCCTCTCCGTGGCCGGTCTGCTCATGCAGGCGATCTTCGGAAACCCGCTCGCCGAACCCGGCGTGATCGGCATCTCCTCGGGAGCAGCTGTGGGCGCAGGGCTCGCGATCGTCTTCGGCGTCACCGTGTTCGGCGAGTGGACTACGGCGGTGTTCGCCTTCGTCGCGGGCCTCGGAGCCACTCTGCTCGTCTATGCGATGAGCCGTGCCGATGGCCGCACCGAGGTGGTCACGCTGGTGCTCACCGGCATCGCAGTGAACGCGATCGCGGGCGCCGGTATTGCCCTGCTCACCTTCCTCGGCGATACGCAGTCGCGTGAGCAGATCGTGTTCTGGCAGCTCGGTAGTCTCGCCGGCAGTCGCTGGTCGCAGGTCGCGATCATCGCCCCGGTGATCGCGGTGGGCCTGCTCGCGGCTTACTTCGCGGCCCGCAAACTCGATCTGTTGTCGCTCGGTGAGCGCAATGCGCGACACCTCGGCGTCAATGTCGAGATGCTGCGGATCACCATGATCTTCGTCGTGGCACTGCTGACCGGGGCTGCGGTCGCCTTCGCCGGCATCATCTCCTTCGTAGGCCTCGTGATCCCGCACTTGATGCGTATGATTCTTGGCCCGGCGCATCTGCCGCTTGTGACCGCTTCTGCGCTGGGCGGGGCGCTGCTGCTCACCCTCGCCGATCTCGCGGCCCGCACGGTTGTGCCGAACGCCGACATGCCCATCGGCATGCTGACGGCGCTCGTGGGTGGCCCGTTCTTCTTCTGGCTGTTGCGACGCACCCGCAAGCGGAGCGGGGGGTGGGGATGATGGCCCGCCATATCGAGGTGCCGCAGCGCGCCATGCTCGGCGAGACCGTTTGCGCGGCGGAGTCCGTGCACCTGGAGCGCGGTGGTCGCGTGCTGCTCGATTCCGTTTCACTTGAGCTGCGGGCGGGCGAGGTGCTCGCTCTGCTCGGCCCGAACGGCGCAGGCAAGTCGACGCTGCTGAGCGTGCTCTCGGGTGATGTCACCCCGGATCGCGGATCTGTGCGTTTTGGCGACCGCGACATCTCCGACTGGTCGCTCTCTGATCTGTCGCGGCGTCGCAGCGTGCTGCTGCAGGACAATCAGCTGCTGTTTCCGTTCACCGTGCATCAGGTTGTCGAAATGGGGCGGGCGCCGTGGCGCCGCACTCCGCTCGAAGAAGACGACAATGCGGCGATCTCCGAGGCGATCACCGCAGCCGACGTCGCGCATCTCGGCAATCGCAGGGTGCCGTCGCTCTCCGGCGGCGAGCGAGCCCGCTCGGGCTTCGCGCGGGTGATGGCGGGGCGCACGGGTGTGCTGATGCTCGACGAACCTACTGCCGCACTCGATCTGGGTCATCAGGAGGCAGTGCTCGGGATCGCGCGCGAGCGCGCCAAGGCCGGCGACGCCGTGCTCGTGGTGCTGCACGACCTCAATCTTGCCGGGGCGTATGCGGATCGGATCGCGCTGCTGCGCGACGGCAGCATCCTCGCCTGCGATGCACCGGATCGGGTGCTCACCGCGGAGATCGTGAGCGAGGTGTACCGCACCCCTGTGGAGGTGGTGCCGCACCCCGTGACGGGCAAGGGGATCGTACTCCCCCTGCGCGTCTGAGACGGGGGCGGATCCGCGATTCGGATCCGCCCCCGCACCGGTCTGCGCAGGCAGCAGTGTGCCGTTCCGCAGCGCGGCGTCATCGAGTCAGCCCAGATATACCGAGATGGCCCACGATTCACGTGAATCGTGGGCCATCTCGGTACTCGTAGGCCGGCTCAGACCTCGGTCGACGACGCGTCGTCGGTGCCTGGCTCAGCGGTGGGCTGCTTCTTACCCCGGCCGGCGATGAGCATGCCGACGGTGACGCCGATCACGAGCACCGCAACGCCGGCGATCACGATCGGCACCCAGGGCACGCTCGGCGCTGCGGCCTGCTGCGGCGCAGCCACCTCGGCGGGGGCCGGCTCTGCAAGCGCTTCGACGCTGCTCGCCGCGAGCAGGCAATCGACGGTGGCGGTGACGTTGACGGGATCGAGTTCGTCACCCGAGACGTAGCTGCCGTACTCACCGTTGAACGCTTCGGCACCCTCAGCCGTGAGGCGGGCGGGAGCCGACACGATCTTCAGATCGCCGTCCTGCGCGGACACGGCACCCGCGAGGTCGATCTTCGCAGCCCGCACCTCTGATGCGCTGGCCGCGCCGCCCGCGTTCGCGGTGTCGGTCGCGCCCATTGTGAGCATCAGATAGGCGGTGTCTTCGCCCGCGAACTCGATCGCGGGATTGGCGATGTCGAGCTGCATCGCACCGTCGTGGCCAGTGAAGTGCACGGCGCCGGTGAAGGCAATCCGCCCCTCATCGAGCGTTTCAGAGACGCTTCCCGAGGCCTGGTTCCAGATGAAGTTGGGCGTCTCGTAGCGCATGTCCTCGCTCACGGTCCATTCACCGTTCGCAATCGATCCGCTGATGTATGAACGAAAGCTCTCTTTCACCCCCCAGGTCATCTCCGCGGTCTGCACGGGGCAATTGCCTGCGGCCACGGACGCGGCAGGGGCCGCTGTCGCGGCTGCTGGCGCCGCCAGAGCCGCTGCAGCAACGATAGTGGCCGTGAGAAACCCTTTGATCACTGCCGTTGTGTTCGTCATTTCTCTCCCGCGTGTCCTCGGCGCTGCACGACCACCAGACCGGTGGTCGCTCCTGCGATCACGAGCAGCGCGATCGCCGCGACCCACCATACCCACACGGGGCCCGAATCCGCTCCGAGCACTCCGGCGGCCATCGGTTCGGCCTGCTCTGCGATCTTCGCGGTGGCGTCCTTCTTGGCCTTCTCCGTTTTCACGGTCTCGGCCTTCTCGGCGACCTCAATCACCGCACCGGCGTTGATGCTGCCCTGCAGGGTGATCGTGTGCGTGCCAGGTGCGAGATCTTCGGGCAGGGTGCCAATCCAGCGCACGGTGCCGTTCTCATCAGCGCCCGCGGCCTCGTCGAGCACGATCGGATCCGAGTACACCACCACGAGGATGTCCCGCTCCTTGCTCTCGAAGCCGGGAGCCTCGATCTCAATCTCGCCGCCCGGCACGAGCTTCTTCGCCGGAGTCACCACGGTCACGCCCGTGGTTGCCGGAGGGGCCGCAGCGGGGGTGCGCTTCGTCTGCTTCGCCGACACCGTGGTGGTGCCGTAATTTGCTCCGCTCACCGCGCCCACGGTGAAGGTAACCGGGTCGATGCCGAAGGAGCCTCCACCCGCTCCGCTGCCCGTCGATCCGCCGCCGCTGATGGCACCGGCGACGGGTGCCCCAGCCCAGGTGGCCTCGCCGTTCGCCCCCACTGACTTGGCCGCGACGGCGAGATTGAGGGCGTACGATTCGCCGCGCACCGTGATGGTTCCCGAGAGCGCGTTGTGCACGGTGATGACGGGGTTGGCGAAGGTTTCACGCATGAGTCCGGCGTGCCCGGTGAAGGTCACCACGCCCGAGTACTGCACGGTGCCGGTGTGCGAGGCGGCGTTCCAGGCGCTGCCGGCCTGCGGGAAGACGTAGCCGCCCGCGCCGCCGCCGACGCCGTTCCCCGTTACGCTGCCCTTCGCGATGGGACCTGTCGCATAGGCCGCGAAACCTGAGGACACACCCCAGCTGAGTGAGCCGGCCTGCTGTGTGCCCTGGGCGGGCACGGGTGCCGGTGTCTCGGGCTTCGGCTCGGGCTTCGGCTGCGGAGTCACCGGGTCGGTGGGCTTCGCATCAGAGGCCGCGCCAACGGTGAAGGTGACGGGATCCATCTGGCTGCCGGCGGTGTAGAAATCGAGGAAGTGCGTGACGGCCTCTGCCCGGAGCGTGCTGGGCGCGCCGGACCAGGTCACGGCACCGTTGTCTTCGCTTCGCTTCGCCTTGCTCAGGTCGATATCGGCGAGCGCCACGCGGGCGTTGTCGATCTTGGCGCTCAGCACGGCTCGTGATGAGCTTTCGACGGTGATCTGCGGATCGGCGAGCGTGAGCGCGAGTGCGCCGCCGTGCCCGGTGAACGTCACCCCTCCCGCGTAGTGCACATCACCGGTGCCGTTCTTCGCGTTCCAGGATCCGCCGTCGATCTGCGGGAACTCGAACACGCCGCCGGAGCGCTTCGCCGCACCGAGCATCGAGATGCTGCCGCCGGCACCACCCTCGACGTAGCTGCGGAAGCTATCTTTGACGCCCCACTTCAGGCCGCCCTTGGTGAGGTCGGGGTCGGGCTTGGGCGTGCGATCCTTGCCTGCGAAGTTGATCGCAACCATCCGCTCCTGGGCGGCGTTCTTTGTGTTGACGCCGCCGGCGTAGGTGTAGATGCCGAAGTTCCCGCCGTTTACGAGATCTGCGGGCTCTTTCAGCGTTACCGTCCAGGTGAAGGATCCGCTCGCGGGATCGATCTCTGTCCACTCGCTTCGGATCGTGTCTCGGTACTGCGCGGGAACGTCCTGCTCCAGGGTGTCCTTCGCAAGTGCCCAGGCCCGGTTACTCTTGTCGATCTTGCGCTGGTCGCTCGGCGCGCCCTCAGAGGGACGCCAGTGCTCACCGAAGTGACCAAAGACAGCAAAGGTGCCCTGGGGCTTGTCGGACGGGATCGGGTTGCCGAGGCCGCCGAGATCGCAGACAGGCTGCGCCGTGAAGCACTTGTTCACGTAGGGATCGTAGCCGGTGCCCTTGACGACGAGCTTGTCGCCTTCCTTCACCTGACGGCCGTCGTAGGGGGTGACGCCATCGGCGAGGAACACCTTGAGGTCGGCTTCGTACGAGGGTGCGACGGGCCGCTCGGTGTCGGTGTAGTTGAGCGCGAGCTTGGTTTCCTGCGCCTTGTTGTTCACGCCACCCGCACCATAGGTGTAGATGCCGTAATCACCGGTCACCGTCGCGGCATCCTTCGGATCAGCCAACGTCAGCTCAGCAGTCCACGAACCATCAGCGGCAAGCGGCACCCACTGCGCACGCACAATGTTCTGGTAGCCACGATCATTCGGAACCTGATTCAGCACACTCTCCGCAAGCACCCACCCCTGCGGGCCAGCCTTCCGCGCAGAAGCCGCAACACCATCAGCCGGGCTCCACACCGGAGCAAACTTCCCGAACACCACATACGAACCCTGCGGCAGCGTGTTCGGAATCGGAACACCACGACCACCCACATTCGCAGCCGGATCAAACCCGGTGCCCGTGATCCTCAACTTGTCACCCTTGTACACCTGCGCACCCGGAGCAAGCGGAGTCGTCGAATCACCCAAGAACACCTGCACCCCAGGCGACCACACCTTCGGCCGCTCGGTGTCGGTGTAGTTGAGCGCGAGCTTGGTTTCCTGCGCCTTGTTGTTCACGCCACCCGCACCATAGGTGTAGATGCCGTAATCACCGGTCACCGTCGCGGCATCCTTCGGATCAGCCAACGTCAGCTCAGCAGTCCACGAACCATCAGCGGCAAGCGGCACCCACTGCGCACGCACAATGTTCTGGTAGCCACGATCATTCGGAACCTGATTCAGCACACTCTCCGCAAGCACCCACCCCTGCGGGCCAGCCTTCCGCGCAGAAGCCGCAACACCATCAGCCGGGCTCCACACCGGAGCAAACTTCCCGAACACCACATACGAACCCTGCGGCAGCGTGTTCGGAATCGGAACACCACGACCACCCACATTCGCAGCCGGATCAAACCCGGTGCCCGTGATCCTCAACTTGTCACCCTTGTACACCTGCGCACCCGGAGCAAGCGGAGTCGTCGAATCACCCAAGAACACCTGCACCCCAGGCGACCACACCTTCGGCGGCGCGGCGGGAGTGGAGAAGGTGAAGACATCGGTGGCCTGGCCCTGGTAGCGCGCGACTCCGGCCGGCGCGAGCGTTGACGCGAACACGCCCTCCGCGGCCGTCCACTGCTGCAGTGAGTTCGTCTCGGCCGAAGTCCCCGTCGCAGCGATCGTCGCCACGACAATGCGGGCAACGGAGTCGGCTCCAGCGGTGTCGGTGGTGCTCATCTCAGCTGAGACGGTGGCCGCGCCGTCGGCCGCAATGGTGATCCGCGGGTTCTGCAGCGCGATCGTGAAGCCGTGCGCGGGGTTATCCCAAATAACACCACCGGTGTAGGCGATCTCACCGGTGCCCGCAGCTGGGTCGAAGCTCGACGCGGCCGACTCGGGGAAGCGAGTGGTTCCGTCAGGGTTGAGTGTTGCACCGCCGTACGGGGTCTGCGTGCCTCCCACGCCCGCGAGGTAACCGCGCCAGCTGGCCTTGAAGCCCCAGTCGAGCGATCCGCCATTCTCACGCACCGCTTCCAGCGTTGCGGGCGGCGCCGCGGCGAGCAGCGAGGGAGCCGCTGCTGCGGTGTCGTCGACGGGCTGAGCGGTGTCAGCTCCGGAGGGCGTTTCGGCGGCAGGCTGCTGCGGTGCGGCTGGCTCTTCAGCGGGGGCCTCGCTCGGCGTGCCGTTGCTGGGGGCCTCGGGGATCGCGGTCTGCTCGGTCAGCGGATCGGCGGGCAGTTCTTCTGCGGAAGCGGCGGTGCCGCCAAGCAGCGCACCCCCCGCGACCAGGGCCGACACCAGCAATGTTGCGAGTGACGCTCGCAAACCCTGACGTGCAAACATGCGCAACGCACTCCTTGATGGATGGAATTGGGGTGTGCACGGGATTGCGGCGGAGCCGCAATCGGTGTCACATCCGACTCAGATGAGGTATGCCTAACTCGAGGCATCGCAGAATAGTCTGACGAATATCATCCGATGATGCAAGTCGGGGTGATCCGCCCCTCCCGCGCAGTCGCCATTCCCGGCCCGCAAGCAGCCTCGCGGCGTACACTGACAGCGCACCGCAGCGCGCAAAGGAGCATCATGAGCCAGCCCATCGGATCCGACAACAACTACGAAGTAAGCCTCGACGATGCCGAGTGGCGCGCCCGCCTCTCCCCCGAGGAATACGCGATCCTCCGCCAAGCCGCCACCGAGCGCGCTGGCACCGGCGCACTGCTGCACGAGGAACGCGACGGCCTCTACCACTGCCGCGCCTGCGGCAACGAACTCTTCGTCGCGGGCACCAAATTCGATTCAGGCTGCGGCTGGCCCAGCTTCTACGAGAGCATCCGCCCCGAGGCCGTCGAACTCATCGAAGACCGCAGCCTCGGCATGGTGCGCACCGAAGTGCGCTGCGCGAAATGCGGATCGCACCTCGGCCACGTCTTCCCCGACGGCTTCGGCACCCCTACAGGCGACCGCTACTGCATGAACTCCCTCGCACTGTCGTTCGAGCCGGAGGCCGGATCCGCCGACGAGCGCCGGTGATCGAGATGCCCGCAGAATCATTGACGCCCCGCCCTGCGCTACAGGCGGTTCGCAACCGACGGTCCCACTCCAAAGTCACCGAAGACGCTCCCTCACCGACTGAAATCGCAGAACTCGTCTCAGCAATGTCGAGCATCGCCGACCACTCCGGCCTGCGCCCCTGGCGCATCATCAGCCTGCGCGGGGACGCTCGCAACAAGCTCGGCAAAGCCCTCGCCAAAGCAGAAGGCGGATCGCGCGGCAAGTACATCGCGAAAGCGCAACGCGCGCCCCTGCTGCTCACCATCGTGGTGAGCCCACGCAAGAGCAAAGTGCCGCTGTGGGAGCAGGAAGCCGTCGCGAGCGGCGTCGCCCACACCCTCGGACTGCTGCTGCACGAGGCCGGCTGGGGCACCTTCTGGCGCACCGGTTCGCTCACCCGCGCCAAAGCGGTGCGCAAAGCACTCGGCGTGCAGAAGCCCGAATACCTGCTCGGCTGGATCTACGTCGGTGGCATCCCCGACACAGACCGGCGCAGCAAACCACGCAAACCCATCGACCTGTCACGGCATCTCAGCGAACTCTGAAACGCCCCTCCGGTCACGACCGTGAGCGCCGCCCAGGCAACGACGCGATCAGCACAGCCACCAAAGCCACCACTGTGCCCACAGCCATCAACGTCGTCACCCCGCCAGCGAGCGGCAATGACGCCTCAAGTAGCACCGAAGCGATGAGCTGCCCCGCAACATTCGACATACTCAGCAGCAGCACCCCTGTGAGCCTCACGAGCATCGCAGCCACCGCAATAAAGATCATGCCGATCGCCCCACCCGCATAGAACCAGGGCTCGCTCGGCCAACTCGCAGGCCACCCCTGCACCGCCAACGACACCGCAGCAGCCACAACCAACACCGCAGTGCCCACCAAGAAGTTCACAAAAGTCGCCGCGATCGCGCTCTGCGCCGCAGCCCGCACCAACCCGTTCACAGCCGACTGCCACGCCATACCGACCCCAGCGATCAGCGGAACCACGACAAGCCACGGCGATCCAGAACCCCCCAGCCCGCCAGCCACAGACACCGCAACAGCCACCACCGCGAGCCCCGTGCCCACCACCCGCGGTAGCGACGGATCAACGCGACCACCGGGGCCGATGCCGATGCGATCCATCAGCAAGCCGCCAAGCACCTGGCCCGCCACAATGCCAACAGTAAACAGCGCCAGCCCGATCACTGACGCCACCAACCCCTGCGTGAGCACAAAGAACGCGCCGCAAGTGCCCCCGAGCAGGCCCCACACCGGGTAGCCCCCCGAACGCACCTCAGCAGAGAGCAGGCGCATGCCACGCCGCGCCCGTGGGGTGGCAAGCGTGATCAGCGCGAGCAGCAGCATCCCTGAACCAAACGAGACAGCGGCCGCAAGATATCCGTTGCCGATCTGCTGACTCAACCCGCCATTGATGCGCGACTGCACCGCAACCAGCATGCCCGCAGTGCCCGAACCGAGCAGTGCGACGGGAACCCTCAACCTCACATGCACTCGGACAACCTTACTCCCGCGGCAGGAGCAGGGCGAACGAGCGGTGACGGGAGTGGGTGCGGCGCAACGAGCGCAGCGAGTGGAGCCCAGCCCGCGCTTCGCTCCGTAGCTGGCGCTTGTGAGCGCCGCGGCTCTGCGACGAAACGCTGACGCGTTTCTTACTTGAGCCGCCTGTCGGACTTGCTTTCCGTGCTTGATGCAACGCGCCAGCGTTGCGCGCGGGAAGCCGGTGGAGCCTGCGACACCGGAGTCGGTTCGCAGGCCGGAAGGCGGCGCAACGAGCGCAGCGAGTGGAGCCGCCTGTCGGACTCGAACCGACCACCTGCGCTTTACAAGGGCGCTGCTCTACCAGATGAGCTAAGGCGGCAAAGGGGCGGTAGCGTGCGCTACCGCCCCGGATAGCTTACTCCGACTTCTTCGTGTCTGCAGAATCAGTCTTGTCTGAGGCCGCGCTGTTCTTTTCGACCTCGCCCTTCACCTTCAGCAGGTACGACTCGAGGTCGCCGTCACGGGCCTGGTTCCACTGCTGACCGTTGACGATCACGGTGGGGGTGCTGACGAGACGCTGCGCCTGATCGGCGGGCTGCAGCTCGGTGCCGCCGGGGCCGAACATCTGGGCACCCTTAGCGAGGCCCTGCACGCCGGTTTCGCTCACGGCCTTGTAGTTCGCCGAGATGAAGCTGCCGAAGCGCACGTCCTTGACGCACTGGCGCAGCTCGGTGGTGAGCTCGGCGCCGGCGCTCTTGGCCTGTTCGAGCAGCTGATCGTCGGTGAGGCCGGTGCTGCCTTCCTTAGGCTGCACTTCTGCGCTCAGGAGCGTGTTGTGCAGCTTGAACGCAACGTCGGGCTGCTGCTCGACCACGCAGGCGAACATGTTCGCTGCGCGCGTCGAATACTTGGTGCCGAGCGAGGCACTGTCGAGGAAGTTCAGCGGGTACACCTGCAGATTGACGTCACCACTGCCCACGTAGTTCTCGAGCATGGTGCCGTACTGCTGCTCGAAGGCACCGCAGGCGGGGCACATGTAGTCGACGTAGATGCTGACATCGAGGGGCAGCTGTTTACGATCGACCTCGGGGGCCTTGCGCTCTGAACCGGCCTGCAGTGCGGGCGTCTCGACCACCTTGAGATCCTTGGTGAAGACCACACCACCGGATGCCATGTTCTCGGGGCCCGGGCCGGCGGGCTTCATGGTCTGGGTGAGGACGAGCGCGACGACCGCGAGGATCGCCAGTACACCGACGACGATGCCACCCTGCAGCATCAGGCGGCCGCGCTTCTCGCGGCGCTTCTCGGCTTCGCGGGCGAGGCGCGCCTGCTCGCGGGCGCGCTCTCGGCGCTCGTTCTTCGTGAGTTTCTCTGCCATGGCTCTCTCCAGGTCGGGCCGCAGTCGGCTCCGGTTCTTCGTTCGGGTGCGTGGGCGGCGCTGCTCGCCGCCCACGCCCTACTTCTTCTTGTTGGCGCGACGCTCGGCGCGGTTCGCGGTGCCGCCCTCAGCGGGCACCTGCTGGCCGAAGGCTCCGCGCTGCGTGGGCTGCTGGGGCGCCCCGGCGGCCTTGCCGCCAGCCGCCTGCGCCCCGCTGACAGACGGCGCGCCGTCTTCGTCGGGGGCGGTGTAGCTGAGCTTGGACTGATCCGGAGTCTGCTGCTCTTCGAGCCCGCCGCCTTCGAGGTGCACGTGATCCTGGGGGCCTTCGGCGGGGCGCACCTTCACCTCGAGGTTGTAGAGCAGCCCCATCGACTCTTCCTTGATCTGGCCCATCATGCCCTCGAACATGGTGAAGCCTTCGCGCTGATACTCGACCAGCGGGTCGCGCTGCGCCATTGCGCGCAGGCCGATGCCCTCCTTGAGGTATTCCATCTCGTACAGATGGTCGCGCCAGCGGCGGTCGATCGTGGCGAGCACGACGCGGCGTTCGAGCTCGCGCATGGCTTCCTCGCCGAGTTCTTCTTCGCGTTTGCGGTAGGCGACCTCAGCGTCGGAGAGGATCTCACGGCGCAGGAAGCCCTTGTCGACGCGGGTGCCTCCGGCCTCAGCGATGAGCTCGTCGACGGTAATGCCGATCGGGTACACCTGCTTGAGGTCGCTCCAGAGGGCGTCGAAATCCCACTCACCGTCGTGTCCGTGGGAGTCGAGGATCGCGTCGAGCGTCTGCTCTCGGAACGCGTCGATGCGGCCTTCGATTTCTTCGCCGTCGAGGATCTGCTGGCGGTCGCCGTAGATGGCCTTGCGCTGGCGGTCGAGAACGTCGTCGTACTTGAGCACGTTCTTGCGAATCTCGGCGTTGCGCTGTTCGACCTGGCTCTGCGCGCTCTGGATGGCGCGGGAGACCACCTTCGATTCGATCGCGAGGTCGTCGGGGAAGCCCTCACGGTTCATGAGTGCGGCTGCGGCGCCCGAGTTGAAGAGGCGCATCAGGTCGTCGGCGAGCGACAGGTAGAAGCGGCTCTCGCCGGGGTCGCCCTGACGGCCGGAGCGGCCGCGCAGCTGGTTGTCGATGCGGCGCGATTCGTGGCGTTCGGTGCCGAGCACGTACAGGCCGCCGACGGCGCTGACCTTCTCGGCTTCTTCTGCGACGGTGCGCTTGACGGCGTCGAAGACGTCGTCCCAGGCGGCTTCGTAGGCTTCGGGATCTTCTTCGGTGGAGAGACCGCGGGCTGCCATTTCCTGCACGGCGAGGAACTCGGCATTGCCGCCGAGCATGATGTCGGTGCCACGGCCGGCCATGTTGGTGGCTACGGTGACAGCCCCCAGTCGACCGGCCTGCGCGATGATCGCGGCTTCGCGTGCGTGGTTCTTAGCGTTCAGCACCTCGTGGCGCACGCCCTTTTTGGCGAGCAGGCGGGAGATGTATTCGCTCTTCTCGACGCTGGTAGTGCCGACGAGCACGGGCTGACCCTTTTCGTGGCGCTCGGCGATGTCTTCGACCGCCTGCTGGAACTTTGCCTCTTCGTTCTTGTAAACGAGGTCGGGCTGGTCCTTGCGCTGCATGGGCTTGTTGGTGGGGATGGGCACCACGCCGAGCTTGTAGGTCGACATGAATTCGCCGGCCTCGGTTTCGGCCGTGCCCGTCATACCCGAGAGCTTCTCGTAGAGGCGGAAGTAGTTCTGCAGGGTGACGGTGGCGAGCATCTGGTTCTCGGCCTTGACCTGCACGCCTTCTTTGGCCTCGATGGCCTGGTGCATGCCCTCGTTGTAGCGGCGGCCTGCGAGGATGCGGCCGGTGTGCTCGTCAACGATGAGCACTTCGCCGTTGAGCACGACATAGTCCTTGTCGCGGGTGAAGAGCGCCTTCGCCTTGATCGAGTTGTTGAGGAAGGAGATGAGGGGGGTGTTCACCGACTCGTAGAGGTTGGTGATGCCGAGGTGGTCTTCAACCTTTTCGATGCCGGGTTCGAGCACGCCGATGGTGCGCTTCTTCTCGTCGACTTCGTAGTCGGTGCCGGCTTCGAGCTTGCGGGCGATGCGCGCGAACTCGGCGAACCAGCGGTTGGCTTCTCCTGAGGAGGGGCCGGAGATGATGAGCGGCGTGCGGGCTTCGTCGATGAGGATCGAGTCGACCTCGTCGATGATGGCGAAGAAGTGGCCGCGCTGCACGCGCTCTTCGGCGCTGGAGGCCATGTTGTCGCGCAGGTAGTCGAAGCCGAACTCATTGTTGGTGCCGTAAGTGATGTCGGCGTTGTACTGTTCGCGGCGGGTGGCGGGATCCTGCCCGGAGACGATGCAGCCGGTGGTCATGCCGAGGGCGCGGAAGACGCGGCCCATGAGCTCACTCTGGTAGCTGGCGAGGTAGTCGTTGACGGTGACGACGTGCACGCCCTTACCTGCGAGCGCGTTGAGGTAGGCCGGCATGGTGGCGACGAGGGTTTTACCTTCACCGGTCTTCATCTCGGAGATGTTGCCGAGGTGCAGGTTGGCACCGCCCATCACCTGCACGTCGAAGGGGCGCAGCCCGATGGTGCGTTTGGCGGCTTCACGCACGGCGGCGAATGCTTCGGGGAGCAGGTCGTCGAGGGTTTCACCCTTCGCGAGCCGCTCGCGGAACTCGTCGGTCTCTCCGCGCAGGTCTTCATCGCTGAGGTCGGCGAAGGAGCTCTCGAGCTCGGTGACCGTTTTGGCCAAGCGCTGGAGCTTCTTCAGGGTGCGACCCTCGCCGACGCGAAGGAGCTTTTCGAGAACTGTCGCCACGTTGTGTCTCCTGTAAGGTTCTGCACGGTGGTCCGCTTCGCGACTTCACCGCCGTTGCCGAATTGTGACAACTCCTCAGCTTAGCAAGGCGTAGCCCAGCATCGGCTGGGGACTTGCCCGGATGGAGATGCTGTGGGCGAACCCTCGCACGCTGTGCTCGTGATCCTCCCTACGTACAACGAAGTCGGCACCCTGGCGGCCGTGGTTTCGCGGGTGCTGCATGCGGTGCCGGAGGCGCAGGTGCTGGTTGTCGATGACGGCAGCCCCGATGGCACGGGCGCGCTCGCGGATCGTTTGGCGGTGGCGCATCGGCGGGTGAGGGTGTTGCATCGCTCGGCAAAGGGCGGGCTCGGCACGGCGTACATTGCGGGCTTTCGGTTTGCGCTGGCGGAGGGGTTCGGGCTAGTTGTCGAAATGGATGCAGACGGGTCGCATCTCGCCGAGGAACTGCCACTGCTGATCGATGCTGCGCGCCGCGCGGGCGGTGCCGCGATCGGGGCGCGCTGGGTCGAGGGCGGGCGCATTGTGGGCTGGCCGCGTTACCGGCGGTGGATCTCGCGCACTGGCACTCGGGTGGCGCGGATCGCGCTGCGTTCGGGCTTGCACGACTTGACGAGCGGGTTTCGGGCGATCGACGCTTCGTGGCTGGCGCGTCTCGATCTGGGGGCGCTCGACTCCGAGGGGTACGGCTTCCAGGTGGAGTCGGCGTGGGAGTTGGAGCGGATGGGTTGCCCGATTATTGAGGTGCCGATCACGTTTGTTGAGCGTGTCGGCGGCCGTTCGAAGATGACGTGCGGGATTGTGTTCGAAGCGCTGTGGAATGTGCTGCGCCGCGGCTGGCGGCTGCGGCAGACTTTGTAGTGGACGCCGGAATTTTCAAACGCGCAAGACATGTTCGGGCCCACATCTTCGGCTGACAGCACCGCAGCAACTCCCGGAGCACCGCACAACTGAGCCCGCCGCCCCTGCGATACGCAGGAGCGGCGGGCTCCATATGAGGATCAGCGCCTCACGCAGCAGCGGACGCTGCGCTCGGCGACAACCCTTACTCCTCGGTGAGCGTGATCACCCCGTAGTTCCACCCCTTGCGGCGGTACACCACACTGGGGCGACCCGAACCGTGCTCGACGAAGAGAAAGAAGTCGTGCCCCACGAGCTCCATCTGATCGACAGCGTCTTCGACGGAGAGCCGCTCAGCGGGGAACTCCTTGCTGCGGATCACCACGGGCGAGTACTGCTCGTCGCCGCCCTGCTGCTCGGGGATGGGCACAGCGCCGGTTGCCACAGCATCGATCACCTCGGCGGGAGCCGGCGTTACGTCGACCTCGGCGAAATCATGAGCTGCAGCATCTCCCAGAGAGAGACGTCCGTGGCCGCGGCGATCCTTGCGCTTGTCTTTCATACGGCGAATGCGTTCCAGCACGCGCCCGTAAGCCATATCAAAGGCCGAGTACTTGTCTCCGCCAGCAGACTCCGCGCGAATCACGGGGCCCGGGCCGATCAAGGTGATCTCAACAAGATCACCGTGCTTCGGGCTGCGATCACTCTGCCGCGAGACCTTCACCTCAAGCGACTGAGCCCTGGGCAGCAGGCCCGACACCTTCTCGGTCTTCGATTCGACATAGCTCTCGAAGCGGTCAGTGATCCCGACGTTCTTGCCGCGGATGTTCACGTCCATGGTGACCTCCCAGGTGACTCAGGCGGGTGGGCCTCTGTGGCGCACCGTTACGCCTTTCCCGAACTCTACTGCACTCGGCAGCAGCGTTTCCACCTCGTCACCGGGCTCCCAGCGGAAACCCCGGAAACTCATTGAAACCCCACCGCACCCTTCCGTTCGAGCACCGTTCTCAGACGAGAATCCCGCGCGTGTCTCGGCGTTGCGCGTGACAGAGCGCCACAATCGCTACCACCACCGCACCCTTGGCTTCGAGTGCGTCACGACACGCAAGCACCGTCGACCCCGTGGTGATCACGTCATCGACGAGGATCACTTCTCGGCCGCGCAGTACGGCGCTTCGTGAGGCCCGCACCCGCACTCTCGCGGCATTGCGGGCGCGTTCACCCGCCGCGAGCCCCACCTGGCTGCGCCGCCCCTGCCCCGCCCGCAATGCGGCAACCCGCAAGGCGCGCACCCCCTGCCCGCGCAGCGCGCGACTCACGAGCAGCTCGACCTGGCGAAAGCCGCGCCGCCGAACGCCGACGCGGCGAGAGGGTGCCGTGATGATCACCGGCGCGGCCGGCCCTCGGCATACGTCGAGGGCCGCCACGAGCGGCACACGCAGCTGCTCCCCCAGTTCACCCGCAAGCCCAACCCTGCCGCGATGCTTGAACGCCACCAGCGTCGCCCGCAGCACCCCCTCATAGGGCCCCCGCACGAAACAGGGCGCGCCGATATCAGGGCGCAGCAGTGGTGCCGAACGGCGCAGCTCCACGCGACACGGCAAGCAGCAGTCACGATCGGGCTCACCGCAGCCCACGCAAGCAGCGGGCCACAGCAGCGCAAGCAGGTCGAGGCCGAGCTCGGTGAAATTCAACAAGGGCGCCATGCACCGATCCTGCCGCGCCGAAGACCCTTCGCCGCGGCGTTCGCCGGCATCTGTGGAGAACTGCCGCACCCACCGTTGAGACGCTCACTGTGAGCGGAGTCTGCTCACAGTGCGAGAAACCCAGCGAATCAGTTGCGTAGGCGGATCCGCAACACACGGCAGCCCCGCGGCGAGCGCGCACCCGCCCGGATTCACCCCCGCTTCGCGAGCAGCGACACCCCGCTATCCATGCGCTGCCAGCCGCTGCCCTGCGCCGCGAAAAGATCGCCGCTCTCGCTGCGCACGCGCAGCTGCGTGCGTCCGCCCCCGCCCGACACTTGCGTGCCACCCGAAATCGAACCGCCCTGCTCCACGCCGAAGCGACCCGGACCGCCGACAGTCACCTTGCCGGCGTCGTCGACGCGGGTCAAGGCAACAAAGCTCTGCTGCCCCACCCAGTCGAGATCCGTCGGCTTCCCAGCCGCCCACATCTGCACATCGGCTTCCTCCGTCGTCGCAACAGGCACACCGTTCTCGCCCCGCACCACCCCGGCAACGAGCACCTGGCTGCCGGAGTCGCTGGACACGAGCGCCGCGATCCGCGCCCCCTCAGGCGACACCCGCACCGCAACCGGTTCGCGCCCCGCAAGCCACGGTGCCGGGATTGTCATAGACGAACCGTCAGGGCCCCACACCTGCAACTGCTGCGCCGAAGACCGCTGCACCGTCCAGACATGGCCGAAGATATCGACCCCGGGCTCGAGCAGCCCACCACGGGCATCGACCAGCACGCGACCGTCAGCGTCGAGGCGCGTCACACCCTCGGCGTTCAGCACCGCCGCCGTCTTCCCGTCGAGCGAGAGCGCCACCGCCTTCGGCGCGAACGCCGCGATGCCCTCCGTGAACCCCGGCGCAGCCGCGAAACGGTCGGAGATGAGCGTGCCGAAGCGCCCGTCGACGAGCACCGACGGCTCATACACTTCGCTGAGCACGCTCGGCCCGGTGCCCTCTGGGGGAGGCTGCACCTGCACCCCGTCGACGAACATGTCGAAGCCGTTGACATCGGCAACGGTCTGCAGGCTCATGCGCACCTGCTGATACACCTCGGCGAGCTGATTCTGACCACCCTGCAAGAGCGCACCGGAAAGATCAATCCGCGCCCGGCCATCGACCACGGGAACCGCATTCGACACGAGCGACGTGCCCGAGGGGAATCCGCTGTGCACGGCCTCGCGCAGCCGCTCCGATGGCCCATCGAGCAGTCTGCTCACGATCGCCGTCGGCAGCGACGAACGGTTCAAGAACCAGCGCGTGTCGGGCACGAGCAGTTCACCAGGCCCCACGAAGTACAGCTGCCGCGGCGACCAGATCGAGGTGAACGTGGTGCTGTCGAGGATCACGCCAGCCGGTGCCGACGAGATGCGCCACTCCCCGGAAACCTTCGTGAACTCGAACCGCATATCCGTTGCCGGCCCCGGCGGCACCGGCAGCATCACACCGCTCTCGTCGACCTTTGCAACTGCGGCGAGCGACAGCACACCCGCAGCCTCGCCCTCGGCCCGATACGGGCGGCTGCCGTCATCGATGAGCACTCCCAGATGCGGATCCCACTGCCCCGCATACTCGGGTGCCAGGAACTCCCGCGCCACAGCGTAGTCGTCAGCACTCGAAGACGCCGCTTCGACAAAACCGCGCACCACGTCTTTCTGGCTCGCGCCAGAGGACGGACCCGAAGGAATGCTCTGCCACGTCTGGTCGACCTGCTGCAGATTCGTGAGCCCCGGCTGCACCGCCCCGGAGGAGGGGATCGCCGCGCACCCCGCAAGCAGCGTCACCGCCGCAAGCGCAGCCGCCGCACTCGTCCACCTGGTCATCGCCGCTCCTTTCGGATGCGCCGGCCCGGGCGCCGCAACCACCCGCCGGTCTTCTGCTGATCGCCCGCATCGGCCTCGACGTCATCCGGAACAAGCGGCAACGGCGACATGAAACTCGTGATCGCATCCCCGCGCGGCAGCGTCAGTCTGAAATTGGAGCCCTCACCGGGCCGTGACCAGGCCTC
This sequence comes from Leucobacter sp. VD1, assembly GCF_037150695.1. NCBI lineage: Bacteria > Bacillati > Actinomycetota > Actinomycetes > Micrococcales > Microbacteriaceae > Leucobacter > Leucobacter sp. VD1. The sequence continues at coordinate 79,448 of NZ_JBBCPO010000001.1, read as the reverse complement.
CAGAATGCCGCCGTGCACCGCGGCATCCTCCTGCGCAATCGCGAGGCCGAGGCCCGTGCCGCCGAGGGTGCGTTTGCGCGAGGGATCCGCCCGCCAAAAACGATCGAAGACGTGCTCGACATCCTCCGCCCGCATGCCGACCCCCCAGTCACGCACCGCGATCGAGATCGCCGCAGCATTGGAATCGATCGTCACCACGATCGGATGCCCCTCGCCGTGCTCGATCGCGTTGCCCACGAGGTTCGAGACGATACGGCGTATCCTGCGGGCATCGACCTCGACAGGCGCGTACCCGCCGAGCGGCCGCACCTCGATCAGGCTGTCCGACAGCGGCTGCAGGCCGTCAACAACCTCGTGCGCGAGCGACACCAGGTTAGTGGGCTCGGTATCGAGCGTCACCCTCCCGGCGTCATAGCGCGAGATCTCGAGCAGATCACCCAGCAACGACTCGAAACGCTCAACCTGCGTTCCGAGCACCTCGACGGCGCGCTGCTGGCCGGGGCCGAGCCCTTCGGCGCTGTTCTGCAGCACCTCACTCGCAAGCCTGATCGTGGTCAGCGGCGTACGCAGCTCATGCGACACGTCCGAGACGAAGCGCTGCTGCATTTCAGAAAGGTGGTCGAGCTCACGGATACGGGCTTGCAGGGTGTCGGCCATGTCGTTGAAGCCCTCTGACAACGCATCGAAGTGCTCATCGTTCTGCCAGGGCATGCGGGCGTCGCTCTCGCCCGCTGCAAGCCGCCTGCTGGTGTCGGCTGCAGCGCGGATCGGTCGGAACACGATCCGCGTCATGATCCACACCAGGATGCCGATGAACGCCATCATCGCCGCCGCCGTGATGAGCAGCGTACGCTGCACGAAACTCAGGGTGTCTTCGGTGTCGGCGAGGTTGTAGCCGATGAAGAGATCGTAGCTGCCGGCCTCCGCAGGGAAGGTCAGGGTCGAGCCCACCACAATGCCGGCCGACTGCGAACCGTCGTCACCGTGGAACGTGACGGCCTGCCAGTGCTGCGGCGGGGTACCGCTGCCGACAGCACGGCTCAGCTCCGCACTCACCGCCTCGCGCAGCATCGCGCTCGTCGCAGCCGAAGAAGGTGCCTCGGGGTAGGACGGCTGACCGGGCTGCCGTCGCAGGTACACGAGCTGGCTTGCCGAAGTGTCTTGCACCGTTCGCCGCACGGACACGGCCAGCTCTCTGAGCCCCACCGCGTCGGTGGCCTCAGAAGCATCGATCTGACGCTGCGCGGCGAGCGTCGCGCGCGCAGAATCCTGCAATGCCTGATCACGGCGCGACGAGTAGAGATCGTCGCTGATGCTCGTCAGTGTGAACACGCCCGCGACGAAAATGATAAAGCCCGTCACCAGGCCCGTGATCGTCATGGTGCGCAGCATCAACGAACGCCGCCACCTGGCACGGAACGGTCCGAGCACCGGTTGCGTGGCCCTGAACCAGCGCAGCTGCAGACGCCGCAGCGCAATACCCGCGCGGGATCGCCCCCGGTGCGGCAGGGGCGGCTGCGCTCGGAGGGAGGGCACGGGCACCCCTACTCGACGGGTGTGCCGGCGCGGTAGCCGACTCCGCGCACAGTTGTCACAATGGTCGGGTGATCAGGATCTTGCTCGATCTTGGCCCGCAGCCGCTGCACATGCACGTTCACAAGCCTCGTGTCGGCCTTGTACTGGTAGCCCCACACCTTCTCGAGCAGCACCTCGCGGGTGAACACCTGCTGTGGTTTGCGGGCGAGGATCGCCAGCAGATCGAACTCGAGCGGGGTGAGCGGGATCGGCTGCGAGCCGCGCCGCACCTCGTGCGCCGAGACATCAATCGTGAGATCGCCGATGCGCAGCGTCTCGGCGGCGTCCTGCTGTGGCTCCCGCAAACGCGCGCGGATGCGTGCGATCAGCTCGGCAGGGTTGAACGGCTTGACGACGTAGTCGTCTGCGCCGGCTTCGAGACCGCGCACTACATCACGCGTGTCGGTGCGTGCGGTGAGCATGATGATCGGGGTGCCTGATTCGGCGCGGATTTGCTCCGCAACCTCAATGCCGTCGAGGCCGGGAAGCATCACATCGAGCAACACCAGGTCCGGTCGCATCTCGCGAAACTTTTCGACGGCCTCCGCACCGTCGACCGAGAAATCAGTGGCGAAGCCCTCACCCTGCAGCACCATGCCGAGCATCTCAGCAAGGGCCCTGTCATCGTCAACCACCAGGATGCGCGCGCTCATGGTTCCCATTATGGCCGCTCCTCCTCTGAGTCGGTGGATTGCGGCGACACCAGCCGCTCAGTAGTGCTCGAAGCGGCCAGGCAGCAGCTCCCACGGCTCCCGGCCGAGATACTCGCACACCGCCTGGTAGACGCAGTGCTCTACGAAGTAGCGGCGGTGCTCGGCATCATCGACGTGCAGGCCACGAGCCCGCTGGATCGGCATGCGATACATGATGATCGTGCGAGCGGCGCGATCAACCGAGTAGAAGAGCGGAAACTTGCTCTCACCGCGCCCGGTCGGCGCCGTCTGAAAACCGATCTGCACCTCGCGCAGCTCATCGGGAAAGCTCGATTGCAGCAACTCGACTGCGCCGCGCGCATCGGCCTCGAAGCGCAGCACGCGGGCGTTGGGGTCTGGCAGGCCGGCACCCGTGAGGGAAGATCGCATCGCCCGCCGCCCGTGCCGCCGCTGCGCGCGCGCAGGGGCGGGGGCGGGGGCGGAGGGCTTGCGATCGCGTCGGAACATGACACCCAGTCTACGGCCGTGCCGCCCGCGCGGGGCGCGCAAGGTCAGCGGGTGTAGACGGTAAGCGCGCCCTCTCGCGGATCGGGGGCGAGCACGGGATACCCGGCGATCAAGCCCCCGCTCACGTAACGCACCCCGGCATACACGGGAACCGAGCTCGTGAGCAGGGCATCAGCGGGAGCCTGCACCACAGCAGCAGCACCGGCAGGCAACTTCTGCGTGCGGGGCGCACCGCCGCCATCGGCCTGCTCGATCACCAATTTGGCTTCAACGTCACCGGGGTTGACCACGACGAGCTCGCCACCCGCAACCACGGGCACCGCTGCAGGCATCTCAGCAGCAATAACCGGGGCCGGTGCGAACCACTCGTAATCGTGCCCTTCGGCAACCGTCGCGGAGCCGAGCGCCGCAGCGATCACCGGCACATCCGCATTCACCATCACCGCTTGGGCGCCCTCGGGCCAGTGCGGCACGAGCAGTTCACCGACCGACGCCCCGCTGAGCGCAATATCGCCGAGATCGGTGATGCCCCCGCTCGCGTCGACGGCGCGCACCTGGGCGCGGCCCTCCTCACCGCCGGGCGCGAGCACCCGCACGGCCACAGGGAAGTCGTCGCCCTCACCGGAATCGCTCGGGCCGTGGCCGTGGTCGCTTCGATTCGCAACCCCTGGAATCACGAGCGCAGTCTCCGGGTCGACCTGACGGGTCACCGACGACACCGCGAACGGCGAAATACCGGAGGTCTGACCCACGCCCAGCGTTGCTGTGACGGGTGCGCCCGTGCTGATCACACGGACGGCGACCCGCTCCCGCTCGGGGGCATAGCCATTCAGCGACACCGTCTGCATGGTGCCAGCGGCAACGAGCACACCCGCGGTCTGCACCGCATCGACAGGGCCGGACTCGTCATAGACGCTGATCTGCACAGTGGCCGGAACAGAGCCGGGATTGCCCAGGCTGAGCGTCGTCGACACCCCGAGCATTGTGGAACCGCCGAGTAGCCACTGCTCGTTCAACGGCTCAGCGCAGGCGCTCGCCGCCGCACCGCTCAGAGTCTCAGTGCTCACTGCCTGGATCTGCGCGGCGGCCAGCGGCTCATCGGCGGGAGCTTCGATCACCAGCGGCGACGATGCTCCGCCCTCCGGCCGCACCAGGCTTCCGACCTCGCTCGGTGCGCCCGAGATCGCCACAGCGGGACTCCCTGTTGGCACGGCCACCCCGGGCTGGGAAGGATCGGCGCCAAGCTCTCCGAACGGACCGGCGCAAACCAGGCTGCGCACCGTGTTCTGGGTGCTGTCGACGGTCACAGCGATCGGGGCGCGCTCAACCGCGGGCAGTTCGGTCTGGCTGAGCAGCAGCACCGCGGTCGCGCACACGCCGACCACGACAAGGCCCGTCGCAGCGCGCGCGCCGCCGCGAAGCACTCGGGAACGATCACTCATCGTGGGTCTCCGTTCTCGGGATGCTCGGGATACTCGGGATGCTCGGCCACAGGAAGCCCGCTCGCCGGGCCCTCCTGGCCCGCAGGAGCGGTGGCCCCAGCACCCTGATCCGCCACTGATTCGACCGGAGCCACAGCAGGCGCGGCAGCCACCGGTGCCGCAGCATCAACCGGGCTCGCCTGCACCGGCAGCCGAGATCTAGCAGCGGCGCGCTTCGCCGCGCGGCGACTCGGCCGCTTGCGACGCTCGGGCCGGTAGGTGACCTCACCCGTCGGCAACGCCAGCAGCACCACGGCGATCAGCACCACAAGCTGAATGCCCCAGATCGTGCTCCCCGTCAACGAGGTGCCGCCGAGCCTGGTGCCCGCATCGCCCTGCGAGTCGGCAACGGACTCGGGATCCGCCACCCGCCACAGCAGCCCCTGCGAGGTCAGACCCGCGCTCGCAAGCGCAGCATGCTGGTCGAACACGCGCTGCAACTGCGCCCGCTCCACATCGCTGCCACTGTTCACCAGCAACACAAACCCAATACCCTCGTCTCGCAGGCTCTCGCGCATATCGGCTCCGCCCACGCTCGCGAGACCGCCCACAAGCTCGGCAAGGCGACGATCCTCCGCAGTCTCAACGGGGGCCGCAAGCGAGGAGCGGATGCGATCAAGCCGCAGACCGCTTCCCGTCACCAGCTCGGCGCGCACGCTATGACCCGCCTCCGGAGTGAGCACCAGCGTGCGCACATCAGCATCGTTCTCACCCGCAGCCTGCACCAGCGCAGGCATCTGCGCGCTCGCCGGCACGAACGGCACACGATTCAACAGCAGGTTGCCGGCCACCGGCACCACCGCGAGCAGTGCAGCCACAAGCGCCACCGCAACAACAGGCGCCGCACCGCGCCGCAGCGCCGTCGCACCCACCGCCGCAAGACTCAGCACCGCAATCCAATACACGGCAAGCCCCGAACCCGTCCACACGGACACGCTCTGCTCACCGACGATCGCAATCTGCAACTGCCCGGCCGCAATCGCCGTCAACATACCCAGCCCGCCGAGCACAGCATTGAACACCGTGACCGCAACACGGCCCGTGAACAAGCCCAGCAGCGCGAGCAGTGCGATCGGAGCCATGAGTACCCCGACCAGCAACGTGGCAGGCGGCCCGCCCAGACCGATCCCGTCGAGAATGGCACCCCACCCCTCAAGACCGAACTCGGGAAAGCCGAGCAGCAGGTGCCAGGTGGTGCCCGCGTCAAAAGGCACGATCACGCCCGGATCGCGCAGCAGATCCAGCGGGCGACCGTTCACGAGCAGATAGACGACCTTCGGCGCGAACAGCACCGCAGGCAGCAGCGCCGTGGTGAGCACGCGCGCGGCACCCCGCAGCGTGCTGAACAGTCCCACTACGAGCAGCACTAGCGCCGCGGGAATGAGAATCGGTGCCGCAGCGAGTGCCACCGCGGCAAGCAGCGATGCCGTACCCGCCCAGCTCCACGACTCGCGGCAACGGGTCGCAGCCAGCAGCAGCCACGGCAGCACGATGGCGAGCACCAGAGTGGGCAGACGCCCCGATTCGAGCGAACCGAGCAGCACCGGGCTCAGCGCAAAGCCGAGACTCAGCAGCACACGCGCTGCTCGCGACTCCGTGAGCTGCGCCCCCCAGATCCAGCCGCCCAGCGCGGTGAGCGGGATCGCTGCGATCATCAGCAGCACGAGGGCGTGCGACGGGTTCCAGAAGGTCAACGTTCCCAGCAGGGCGAGCACCCAGGTGAACGGATCAGCGGGCACGCCGCCGAGGGGGCGCGTGTTCCACCACAGCTGATCGATCGCGCTGAGCGGTGCGAGCCCCCCACCGGCAAGGCTCGTCTGCGGGAACGCCCACCAGGTAAGCGCAACCGCAGCAACCAAGGCGGCGACAAGCACCCCAAGGCCACCGCTCGAAATGAAGTGCAGCTCACGCCGCTGCCTACCGGAGGAGGCGAGGATCGCCTCTCTGTCGATCATGCGCGAGGTGCGCACGCTCTTGGGATCCACCCGCAACTGCCTGATCGCGGGCCAGCCAGCAGTCGAATGCGCGCGGATGCGACGGCGCGACGCGATGATCGCGTGCGGCCTGAAGAACACGGTGAGCGCCGCCACGAACTCGCCGAGCATGTAGCCCGGCTGCTCGCGGATCAGCGACCACAGCACGCGCAGCACGGCGTATACGGGCAACCCAAGCCACTCGAAGAAGGCGACGGGTGCCGGAGCGTATGAGATCCGCCGGTGCAGTTGCGAGGTGCGGGCCTGCCGGTGCGCCGCACGCAGCACCGAGCGGCGACGGTCGAGGTGGGGGCCTGCCACGCCGCTCTGCGCGAAGCGCACCCGCGACGCTGGCGCGACCTCGACACGGTGCCCCGCAAGTCTGGCGCGCACGCAGAAGTCGAGCCCGTCGTCGTAGACGGGCAGCGCAGGATCGAAACCGCCGAGCTGCTCCCAGATATCGCGCCGCACGAGCATGCCGACAGGGCCGACGCCCAACACATCCTGCAGGTGGTCGTACTGCTGCTGGTCGAGTTCCTGCCGGCGCAGCGTCCAACGCGAGCCGTAGCGGGTGAGGCTCTGGCCCAGCTCGATGATGCGCTCCGGGTGATCCCAGTCGACGAGCTTGGGGCCGGCGACCACCACCGAGGGGGCGCGCTGCACGCTGCTGAGAATGTGTTCGAGGGCCTGCGTCTCCGGGCAGGAGTCTTCGCTGAGCAGCCAGATCCAGTCGTCGACGCCCGCAACGGCCGGAACCGTCTGCACGGCGCGTGCAACAGCCTGACCGAATGAGAGCCGTGATGACAGGCCCACCACGCGCTCGGCACCGCTGTGCATGAGCTGCTCGCCGACCCGCTGCGCTCCCCCGTTGTTCACAGCCACGATCGCATCCGGTGCGACGGTCTGGCCCGCGATCCCGGCGATGGTCTGGTCGAGCCATTCGCCGCCCCGCTGGGCGACAAGAATGGCGGTTACTCTCGTACGCATATCGCGCTCAGTCTAGGCGGCGATGCCTGACGATCCCCGCCGCCATGCCAGGCAGCCGCCAAATAGCCATCGCCCCTGCCGCACGATTCGTCGAGGGCGCAGCTGGGGCGATGGTGAAGTTGAGGGTGCGGATCAGCCGCTGTGCGACGGCTCAGCCGGCCTCGCGGCGTAGCCTGCGGCGCTCACGCTCAGAGAGACCGCCCCAAATGCCGAAGCGCTCGTCATTCTGAAGCGCGTAGTCGAGGCATTCGGAGCGCACTTCGCAGCTCTCGCAGATGCGCTTGGCCTCTCGAGTCGATCCGCCCTTTTCGGGGAAGAATGCTTCAGGGTCGGTCTGCGCACAGAGGGCGTCGATCTGCCAGGCGAGCACTTCTTCGTCACTGCGAACCCCCGGAACACCGAGGAAGACGGGGTCGACGAACCAGTTTCCCGGAACGGGGGTCTGCGACGGATCCGACACTGTCGCTCCTTTCCTCTCCTCCGGGGCACGCGATGCGCGCTGATACCTCACAATTACATCGGTGTGATTCGTTCAAGTCAAGCCGGGAAGTTTAAACCCTCAATCACTGCTTGAGGGTGGAAGACACGCCAGCGTGTCGCAAACGTGTCACCAGCGCCCGCTCTAACCCCAGATCACCAGCATGCGGTAGCTCATCACAGCCACCGCAAGGTGCACCACCGCGAGCACCAGATTGGCCCAGCGAGTGCGATCCACCAGCGCCCAGAACCCGGCAGCCGGCGGCAGCAGGAACGCCACAATCAGGTACATCCAGAATTCAAGCGGATCACCCACCGCGGTATTGCCCGCGAACGGCGCCGCAATCGAAATGACAATCTGCGCGAGCAACAGCAGCGTCACCAGCAGAGTTGCACCCATCGTGAAGTCATCAGGCCCCCGCTTCCGCAGCGCCGCGACCAAACACAGCGCTGCCCCGGCAAGCGCGACCGCAATCAGAACGACGGTGAACCAGAGGATCACGCGGCACCCCCCACATCGCTCGCACCGTTCGCAGCTGCATCCGCACCCGCGCCCGCAGCCGCATCCGGGGTCGGAAAATTCGTAACCACCCTCGTGCGCCCGCGTTTCACCTCGACAAGCCCCACAAGCCGCCCATCAGGCGCAACAGCGGCCACCAGTTTCGCATCGGGGCACACCTCCGGATCCACATCCACCCGCTTGCCGTGCCCCAGATCGATAGCCTGCTCCGCCGTCAGCACCAGCTCGGGAAACAGCGCGGTCGCCACCGCAGTCGGCTCAGCAAGCGCGCCGATCCGACCCTCCACCAACTGCTCAATGGAGGTGACACCCTCCACCGCAAACGGGCCAACCTCAGTGCGCCGCAGCGCCGTCAAATGCCCGCCAACTCCGAGCGCAGCCCCCACATCACGGGCGAGCGCGCGAATATAGGTGCCAGACGAACACCGCACCGTCGCCTCGATATCGAGCACCGCATACTCGCCGCCGTCAGGGCCCACAGCAAGACCGGCCCGCGGCTCACCGATCTCGAAGGCGTGGATCGTCACCGGCCGCTTCTGCAACTCAACATGCTCACCGGCCCGCACCCTGTCGTAGGCGCGGCGCCCGTCGACCTTGATCGCACTCACCGCGCTCGGCGCTTGCTCGATGTCACCCGTCAGCTCGGCAACTGCTGCAACGATGCGGGCCGGATCGGCCGCGAGGCGGGCCACATCAGCCGGATCCGCAATGCTCACGGTATCGCCCTCGCGGTCGTCGGTGACCGTCGCAGAGCCGAGGCGGATCGTCGCCGTGTAGGTCTTGTCCAGGCCCACGAGGTGGGTGAGCAACCGCGTCGCAGGGCCGGCGCCGAGCACCAGCAAACCCGTTGCCATCGGGTCGAGGGTGCCAGCATGCCCCACCTTGCGGGTGCCGAGCGCACGCCGCGCCTTGGCGACGACGTCGTGGCTGGTCCACCCCTCAGCTTTGTCGATCAGCAGGATCGCCCCCTGCGGGGGCAGCGGGCCGGGCGCGTTCTGAGCCTGATTCGTCACCCCCCAAGCCTAGCCCTGAGCGTGCGGGGTGAGCGGCCTCCGTTCACACCGTGGATCGCAGCTCAGGCCGAGGTTCTCGCCGAACACCTCAGTCTGAGCTGCAATCCACGCCTTGAGCTGCGGCGGGTGATGCATCCAGAGCCCCATGCTCGGAGTTGCGGATCGCTAGGCTATGGGCCGTGGACACCACTCCGATCGCGAGCGCACTCAACGCCTGGTACGCGCGCACCGCGCGAGAACTGCCCTGGCGCGCCGCTGCAGTGACGCCCTGGGCGATCCTCGTCTCCGAATTCATGCTGCAGCAGACCCAGGTCGACAGGGTCATCCCCCGCTGGACCGCCTGGATCGAGCGCTGGCCCACACCCTCAGCACTCGCCGCGGAGGAGCCAGGCGAAGCCGTGCGCGCCTGGGACCGTCTCGGCTACCCGCGCCGCGCACTCTGGCTGCACCGCGCCGCCATCGAAATCGCCGAACAGCACGGCGATCAGGTGCCCTCAGACGTGGATCAACTGCTCGCCCTCACCGGTATCGGCCCGTACACGGCGCGAGCCGTCGCAGCCTTCGCATTCGGCGAACGGCACCCCGTCGTCGACACCAACACCAGACGCGTGCTCGCCCGCATGATGCACGGGAAAGCCGCCGCAGGCATGCCCGCGCCCAGCGACCTGAGCGACATGGAGCAGCTGCTGCCCGAACAGCCCGAAGCGGCTGCCGTCTGCAACGCCGCCGCGATGGAGCTCGGTGCCGTGGTCTGCACTGCGCGCGCACCCCGCTGCGACGCCTGCCCTGTTGCACAGTGGTGCGAATGGCGCGGCGCGGGCTATCCCGACAATGCCCCATCAAAGCGACCACGGCAGGCCAAGTTCGCAAGCAGCGACCGCCAGGTGCGCGGCCGCATCATGGCCGTGCTGCGCAACGCCGCAGCCCCCGTCTCAACAGCGCAGGCCCTCGCTGCCGCAGCCGATGGAGGCGTGCGCGACCCCGAGCAGCCTCGCCGAGCCTACGACTCCCTCATCACCGACGGGCTGATGGTCGAGTTCGACGGAACCGTGCGCCTGCCCTGAGCAGACCCGCACTGCCCGTGCCGCGCACAGCCCGCGGCTGCGTCAGCGCGGATCAGCGCTCGTCGTCGTCTTCTTCGCGAGGCTTCACATAGGGGTCGGCCTCGCCGGCGTACTGGGCGCCGGCAGCGAGTGCCGCAGCCTCTTCGTCGCGGCGCTTCGCCTCGGCCAGCAGATCGTTGAGGTGCTGCGCGCTCTCGGGAAGCTCGTCGTGGATGAACTCGAGCACAGGCGTGAGCCGGGTGCCCAGCTGCTTGCCCACCTCGGTGCGCAGCATGCCGGTGGCAGCCTTCAGCGCCGCCGCCGAATCGGCCTGCTCCTTCTCATCGCCGTACACCGTGTAGAACACACTCGCCTGCTGCAGATCACCCGTGACGCGCACATCGGTGATCGTCACGAAACCGAGGCGCGGATCCCGCAGCCCCTTCTCCAGCCTGCGCGCGATGATCTGCTGGATGCGCTCTGCCACCTTGCCGGCCCTCGGATTGCTCATACCACCAGCCTACCGCCAGCCCCCGACACGCAGCGCACCGGCCCTGTCGCTCCGAGCGGTCGGATCCGCGAAGATGGACCCGTGAGCAGAGCCGACGAAGACCGCCTGCACGATCTCGTGCGGCTGCGGAAGGTGCGCGACCGCATCGACCGCGACTACGCCAGCCCCCTCGACGTGGCCTCGCTGGCCAGCGGCGTCGGCTTCTCGGCGGGGCATCTCAGCCGCGAATTCAAAGCCGCGTACGGCGAATCCCCCTACAGCTACCTCATGACGCGCCGCATCGAACGCGCCATGACACTGCTGCGCCGCGGCGACCTCAGCGTCACCGAGGTGTGCTTCGCCGTGGGATACGGCTCGCTCGGCACCTTCACCACCCGATTCACCGAACTCGTCGGCATGTCGCCCGGGCGCTACCGCAGGGAGGGCTGCGAACCGCTCGCCGGGCTGCCAGGCATCATCACGATGCGCGCCACGAAACCGGTCAGGAATCGAGAAGTTTCTCGCTCAGACGGTGAGTAGCGTGACGGGCATGAAGATCAACATTCACGTCACATTCCTGCCCCACACCGACCCCGAGGCCTCCCTGGCGTTCTACCGCGACGTGCTCGGATTCGACGTTCGCAATGACGTCGGATACGCAGACATGCGCTGGATCACGGTCGGCCCGCCCAACCAGCCCGATACCTCTATCGTGCTCACACCCCCCGCCATCGACCCTGGTCTCACCGACGACGAGCGCCGCGTCTTGCGCGAACTCGTCGCGAAGGGTGCCTACGCCTCAGTCGTCTTCGCGACCGACGAACTGCAGCCGCTCTTCGAGAAGGTCGAGGCCTCCGGCGTCGATGTGCTCCAGGAGCCCATGGACCAGGACTGGGGCACCCGCGACTTCGCCTTCCGCGACCCCGCGGGCAACACCGTCCGCGTGCAGCAGCTCGCCTGATCCGCCCCCCCCCTGCATACTCTAAGCTTGCCGCCGCCTTCCCCCTAGCTCAACAGCAGCAGGGTGCAGGCCGGAGCAGCTGCAATGCAGACAGGGGCGGGGCGCATCGGCGCATTGCCGACCCGCCCCGCCCCTGTTCGCGGGAACCGCTCGCTACGCGCGCGGCTTCTCCACCATCTCAGTGGTCTCGATCTCGTCACCCGGCTGGATGTCGTTGTACTTGCCGAGGCCGATACCGGCCTCGAAGTCGGTCTTGACCTCGGTGACGTCGTCCTTGAAGCGACGCAGCGACTCGATGGCCAGGCCATCGGCGATCACCACACCCTCACGGATGACGCGTGCCTTCGCGTTGCGCGTGATCGTACCGCTGCGCACGATGACACCGGCGATGTTGCCGAACTTCGAGGAGCGGAACACCTCGCGGATCTCGGCCACACCCGACTGGACCTCTTCGTACTCAGGCTTGAGCATGCCCGTGAGCGAGTTCTCGATGTCGTCGAGCGCGTTGTAGATGACGTTGTAGAAGCGGATGTCGATACCCTCGCGCGCAGCACGCTCGCGAGCCTTGACGTCCGGCCGCACGTTGAAGCCGATGACGATCGCGTTGTCGATCGTGGCAAGATCCACGTCCGACTCGGTGATCGCGCCGACGCCGCGGTGCAGAATACGCAGCTGGACCGAATCGTCGACCTCGATCTTCATCAGCGACTCCTCGAGCGCCTCCACAGCACCCGACACGTCACCCTTGATGATGAGGTTGAGCGACTCGACCTTGCCATCCTCGAGAGCCTTCGTGAAGTCTTCAAGGCTGATGCGCTTGCGGGCCTTCGCGAGCTGGGCGTTGCGCTCGGCAGCCTCACGCTTCTCAGCGATCTGGCGGGCCGTGCGGTCCTCGGAGGTGACGATGAAGTTATCGCCGGCGCGCGGAACGCTCGACAGACCCTGCACCTGCACCGGACGCGAGGGAAGCGCCTCGAGCACGGGATCGCCGTTCTCGTCGCTCATCGCACGCACACGACCGTAGGCGGTGCCCGCCACGATTGCATCGCCGACGCGCAGCGTACCCGACTGGATGAGCACTGTCGCGACGGATCCGCGGCCCTTGTCGAGCTTCGCCTCGATCGCGACACCGCGCGCATCCTTATCGGGGTTCGCACGCAGGTCAAGACCGGCGTCCGCGGTGAGCAGCACGGCGTCGAGCAGATCGGTGATACCGACGTTGTTCTTGGCCGAGACATCGACGAACATGACGTCGCCGCCCCACTCCTCGGAGACGAGACCGAACTCGGTGAGCTGCTGGCGCACCTTCTCGGGGTTCGCACCCTCCTTATCGATCTTGTTGACCGCGACCACGATCGGCACGTTCGCCGACTGGGCGTGGTTCAGCGCCTCGATCGTCTGCGGCATAATGCCGTCATCGGCAGCGACCACAAGGATCGCGATGTCGGTGACCTGCGCACCACGGGCACGCATAGCGGTGAACGCCTCGTGACCCGGGGTGTCAATGAAGGTGAGCGCGCGCTCCACGCCATCGTGCACGGTATGCACCTGGTAGGCGCCGATGTGCTGCGTGATCCCGCCGGCCTCGCCGCCGCCCACGTCTGCCTTGCGAATGGCATCGAGCAGTCGGGTCTTACCGTGATCGACGTGGCCCATGACGGTAACCACGGGAGGCCGCGGCTGCAGCACCTCGTCACCCTCGTCTTCGAGCTCGCCCTCGATATCGATATCGAAGCCCTCGAGCAGCTCGCGGTCTTCGTCCTCAGGCGAGACGATCTGGATCTTGTAGCCCAGCTCGTCGCCGAGGATCTCGAAGGTCGCCTCGTCAAGCGACTCCGTCGCAGTCGCCATCTCACCGAGGTGGAACAGGATCGTCACGAGGTTCGATGCACTCGTATCGATCTTGTCGGCGAAGTCAGAGAGCGATGCGCCGCGACGCAGACGGATCGGCGTGTTGCCGTCGCCGCGAGGAACCTGCACGCCGCCAATCGACGGCGCCTGGCGCATCTCGAACTCTTGCCGCTTCGCCCGCTTCGACTTGCGTGCCTTGCTCTTGGAGCCGCCACGGCCGAACGCACCGGCAGTGCCGGCACCACGACCACCGCGACCGCGACCAGCAAAGCCGCCGCCGGGACGGGGCCCACCGAAACCGGTGCCAGTGCCGGCACCGGGGCCGGTGCCACCGCCGCCGGGACGGTTGAATCCGCCGCCACCACCGGGACGACCGCCGCCGGGACGACCCGGACCACCGGGACGACCAGCACCCGCACCGGCACCCTGCGGGCGAGGAGCGGGACGGGGGATGTTGCCAGGGTTCGGGCGACCTGCGCCACCACTGCGGTTCATACCCTGGTTCGGCGCGAAGGGATTGTTGCCGGGACGCGGCGGGCGGGGAATGCCCATGCCCTGGCTCGACGCGAAGGGATTGTTACCCGGGCGGGGGCCTGCAGGCTTCGGGCCGGGCTTAGCACCCGGCTGCGATGCGGCCGCGGGCTTCGCGCCGGGCTTCGGTGCTGCCGCCGACTTCGGGGCAGCAGCCGATTTCGGAGCCTCCGCAGCACCAGCGGCGCCATCGGCCTTGGGGCTTGCGGGCTTCTTCGGAGCCTCAGCAGCGGGAGCTGCGGGCTCTTCGACTGCCTTCGGCGCCGGCTTCGGGCCGGGCTTGGGCGCTGCGGGCTTCTTGGCAGTCGGCTTCGCCTCGGACGGCGCATCGTCTTTCTTGGTCACGCCATCCGCCTCGAGGGCAGCCTTGACCTTGCGCGCCACCGGGGGCGCGATTGCGGACGAGGGCGCCTTGACGAACTCGCCCATCTCCTTAAGCTTTGCAAGGACGACCTTGCTATCGACACCGATCTCAGTAGCGATCTCGTGTACGCGTGGGTTTGCCACTTTTCTCCTGTCTGGGTTCACGCCAGACAGGCGAGAACCTTGGTTATCGGACGGGCCTCATTGTGAGCCGCTCATTAGTTGTCCATGAGTGTTTTCAGCCTGTTCTCTAAAGGGCCGGCGTCGGGCTTCCCCGACACCTTCAGCGCACGCGGAAAAACCCCGCGCGACACCGCTCGATTCAGACACTGCGCCGTGGGGTGCACCCAGGCTCCCCGCCCCGGAAGCACCGCACGATCATCGGCTACCAGCCGACCATCTTGCAGCACCACTCGCAGCAGTTCATCACGCGACGCACGCTTGCGGCACGTGACACAGGTCCGAATCGGATCCATCTTACCAGCTTCCTCCACGAGGCATCCTCCCGGGCGCTCCCCCGGCGTCCGCTCGCAGCGATCCCGGGCGTTGTCTCAGGTGGCGGATCGCAGTTCAGGCGGAGGATTCTCCTGCGACTCCTCCACCTGAACTGCGATCCACGCCCTGAAGAGAGCGCCCCAGTGGGTGATCTCAGTCGTTCATAATGCGGCGCGGTGGCGCCGCCGCGGATCGCGCAGAACCGCTGGCGCGCTTCTGCTCAAGCGATCCCCGCAGGCTGGATGTCTGTATTTGCTGCACTCGCCTGGCGCAGTGGCGCCACCGCAAAATGCGAGAAAACGCTGACGCGTTTTCCCTTGTAGCATTTCGCGCTCGCGAACCGGAGCGCGAAATCGCTGGCGCGATCTCTCTGAGCGCTCCGGCGCAAAGATCGAAACACCCAGCCCAATCATCTCAGTCGTTCATAATCGAATCGGGCTGGATGTCGATCTTTGCGCCCGTCAGTTTCGCGGCGAGGCGGGCGTTCTGACCCTCCTTGCCGATCGCGAGCGAGAGCTGGAAGTCGGGCACGAGGGCGCGCACCTGCTTCAGTGACTCGTTCAACATGAAGACGTCGGTCACCTTCGCGGGCGAGAGCGCATTCGCGACGAACGCCGGCAGCTGGGAGGAGTAGTCGACAATGTCGATCTTCTCCTCACCAAGCTCGCTCATCACCGCGCGCACGCGGCTGCCCATCTCACCGATGCAGGTGCCCTTGGCGTTGATGCCGGGCTGCTTCGCGCGAACAGCGACCTTCGTGCGGTGCCCCGCCTCACGGGCGAGTGACACGATTTCGACGATGCCTTCGGCGAGCTCGGGCACCTCACGTTCGAACAGCTTGCGCACGAGACCGGGGTGGGTGCGCGACACGATCACCTGCGGGCCCTTCAGACCCTTCGAAACGCTCGTAACGTAGACGCGGATACGCGCGCCGTGCGGGTACTTCTCGCCCGGTACCTGCTCCTCAGGGGGCAGGATCGCCTCAAGATCGCCCAGGTCGACGTGCACCATGCGTGGGTTGGGGCCCTGCTGCACGACGCCCGAAACGATCTGGCCTTCTTTGTCCTTGAACGCGCCGAGCACGGCGTCGTCGGTGAGGTCGCGCAGGCGCTGGTTGATGACCTGCTTCGCCGCGCTCGAAGCGACACGACCGAATTCGTCGGTGGTGACGTACGCCTCGCCGATGATCTCGCCCTGCTCGTCAAGCTCAGGCACGAGCACCGAGATCTGACCGGTCTTGCGGTCGAGGGTGACACGAACCTCGTCTTCTTTAGGAACCGGGATGTTCTGGTTCTCCGCGTGGCGCAGGTATGCGGACTGGATCGCCTGCTCGATGATCTCCACGAGCTCATCGAAGGGAATCTCCTTCTCACGCTCGATCTGTCGCAGTGTGACGAGTTCGATCTTCACGGCGCCTCCTTGAGTTATTGAAATGTCTATTCAGCTATCGATCCGGCATCGGATCAAACCAGCATTCTAACCCACGTGTCTCCGCAGCGGATCGGGGCCCCGGCCGGGTCACGCCCGATAGCCCTGTGGCGGCTGGGCGACCGGCTGGGGCGCCCGCCCAGATCGGGCGCAAGGGACGCCGGGCACCCGTTGCGAGGTGGGCCCTCGTCAGGCCAGTAGAGCTTCTTGCAACGTCGCAGAATCGGCGAAGGCCACGTGTACCGGATGCGCCCGACCGTTCTCGATGACGAAACCGCGACCCGGCGGGAAGTCTGCTCGACGCACCCTACCGAGATCTTCACGGAACGGGCTCTGGGATTCGTGCTGGTCAGGCTGCAGCGACAGCCCCCACTTCGGCTGTTTGAGCGCCTGGTAGAGATCCCACACGGCACTCGCGGTGCCTGTCTCGAACTCGCAAAGCACCAGCACCCCGGCCCGGCGCGCGACTTTCACGAGGGCGACGAGCTGCGGCAGGGCCTGGGTCCCCTCAGCCTCCGCGGGCCGCTCGATCACGATCACGCCGCGGGCCCCTGACACCGCTGGAAAGGCGGGAACCTGAGCCTCCGCAGCTACCGTCGCCACGCCACCGACGCCGTCGGAACCGGCCGCACTGACGGCTCCAGCACCCACAAGGCCGGTAGCTGCAAGCCCGACACCCATCCCACTGCCAAGCCCACTATTTAGTGCCCCGCCTCCCAGCAGCGGGCCTCGTGCCGGGACTTGTCCGCCGAGGGCCACGACCAGCTCGGCGGCGACCCGCTCGATGTCGGCTGCGCCGCTTGCAATTCGATCCCAGTGGCGGCTCCCTCCGATGCCGCGCTCATCGAAGCTGAGCAGCACCGTTTCGAGTACTTCGCCCCGCTCCGCCGCAGCTCGTTCCACGGCGGCCACGCAGCACAGCGCCGTTTGGGAGAGGCCAGCTCCACTCGGACCGGCGATCACGCCGAGACCGGAGAACGGCATCACCACCGGCTCGAAGCTGCGCACGTCGATCCCGAACACCGGCCGACCGTCGATGGTCGCCGGCAGCTCAGAGAGTGGCTGCCGCTCGGGCGCATTCACAATGCGCGGTGCGGGCTCGTCGTCCCGCTGGCTCACTTCGGCAGCGAGCACTTCGATCGCCGCCGACTGCGCGATGAGGTCAGCACCCCCGGCAACCGCGAACTGGATCTCACGGTCGTCTCCCGAGAGAAGCGCCCGCCCTGGCGGGGCGTCTTCGAGCGCATCGGCGAGCACTCCGAGGGAAACGTAGTCGTGCGAGTTGGCGAGTCTGAGCACGAACTGACGCTGCAGGCTCGCACTCATCGACGCCGGAATCGCCGAAGCCCGATCGCTCGTGAGGATCACATGCACACCGAGAGCGCGTCCGCGCATCATAATGTCGCCAAGCAGCTGAAACGGCGAATCAGAGCCTCCCATCGATTCTGTGGCTTGCCGGAAGGCGGCGAAGCCATCGATGAGGAGGAACACTCGGGGCTCCCGGCGCTGCGGCTCCGCAGCCCGATAGGCGTCAAGCCCGCCCGCGCGCACCGCGGCATAGCGTGGGCCGCGCTCATCGATCAGTTCACTGAGGTGGCGGAGCACTCGATGCATGAGTTCGTCATCGGCGAGAGGCGCAACGGCGCCGACTGTCGGCAGCGGGCTGATGGTCTGCAGCGCGCCTCCTGCGCAGTCAATGCCGTAGATCTGCACCGGCTCGCTGCGTGCTGCAGCGCTCAGCGA
Organism: Leucobacter sp. VD1; assembly: GCF_037150695.1. Classification (NCBI taxonomy): domain Bacteria; kingdom Bacillati; phylum Actinomycetota; class Actinomycetes; order Micrococcales; family Microbacteriaceae; genus Leucobacter; species Leucobacter sp. VD1. The sequence goes on along the minus strand of NZ_JBBCPO010000001.1, from coordinate 61,357 downwards.
GGTGACGAGGGTGATGAGAGCGCTCGTCTTTCCGGTGCCGCCAGCCCCGATGATGGACACATTGCCGGCTTCTTCGAAGTCGATACACACCGGGTCTTGGGCTTGCGCGGCAGGGTCGTCGCGCAAGCCGATGGGCGCATTCGAACCGTCAGCGATCCGCTGATCCAGCGTCGCGAGCGTGAGTAACGTCGGCAATTCGTCGAGCCACGGCCGGCGCGGCGGCACCAGCGAAAGTGAACGCGCAGCTTCGACGATGCCGTCACGCAGTCGTTCAATGTCACGAGCCTGGCGGCTGCCTCGTGTTGGCGGACGCGCTTCGGATGGGATGTTCCACGGCTCTCTCTCCACGAAACCGAGGGACCGCAGCTCGATGTCGGCAGCGCGATGCTCCGCCGAGGGCCGCCCGCCGAGATACCCGGTCTGGAAGTGGGTGATCCTGCCGGGCCCCACTTTGATCGCGCCACGACCCGGGGTCTCCGCGTCGAACAGCGCAGCATCCTTCACGCCGATCACGTCGGCGCTGTCGGTTTCATCAGCCATGCGCAACGCAACCCGCAGGTTCGTGTTGGCCCGGAGGTTGTCGGTGATGACGCCGGCCGGCCGCTGCGTCGCCATCACCAGGTGGAGGCCGAGGGATCGACCACGCTGGGCGACGTCGATGACCCCGGCGACGAACTCGGGCACGTCGCTCGCGAGCGCCGCGAACTCGTCGATCGCGATGACGAGCACCGGCGGGGCTTCCGCAGCCGAACGCCGCTCCATGGAGATGAGATCTTTAGCACCGTGCGCGGCGAGCAACTCTTCGCGGTAACGCAGCTCGGCGCGCAGGGAGGTGAGAGCCCGGCGCACGAGGTGCGGGCTGAGGTCGGTGACGAGCCCAACCGAGTGCGGCAGATCCACGCACTCAGCGAATGCGGCACCGCCCTTGTAGTCCACCAATAGAAACGTGAGCCTATCGGGGCTCAACTTCGCGGCCATGCTCATGATCCAGCTCTGCAGGAACTCAGATTTTCCGGCACCCGTGGTGCCCCCGACGAGGGCGTGGGGGCCGTGTGTGCGCAGATCGAGCACCGCAGGCCCCTCCGAACCCTGCCCCACCACCGCTGCGAGCGAGATCGGCTCACGATCTTGCCCCTGCTGCCACTCGGAGATCAGAGATCCACTGTCGGCCCAGGCCTGAGCGATCGGTGCTGCACCGCCGAGCAGATCGGTGGCGTGCAATTCGCGCAGGTTCACGGCCCGCGGGAGGTCAGTCTCATCGAGCACCCGCGCTGCAGTGTCTTCAACAGGTGCGAGCCGACGCGCGAGATCGTAGGCCAGCGGCGATTCAACGTGCTCATGCCGCGACAGCGGCACGATCGTAGCCGAACGCACGAAGTGCACGCGCCCCTCGCCGCGGCCGAGCTCAACGAAGGTGCGGCAGGCTGCCGGCAACGAGGCACGATTGCCCGCGACCCAGAGCACATGCACACCGTAGTCAGGGCCGGTCTCTGCGAGCTCGATGAGGCGTGCCGGATCGACAAGGCCATCTTCGAGCACCAGCACAACGATGGCGGGCAGCGTGGGCAGCTCCAAGACAACCTCGCCCTGCGCGTCGTCGTTGCGGGTGTGGGCGGCAAGGTGCGAACGAACAGCGGTGCGTGTGCCGCGAGCCGCCATACGAGATTCGAGCACACCCTCGATGGCGGTGATCAGCCGAACCGAGCTCGTCTCCGAGTCGGCGATCTGCCAGCCTGAAATGGGGCTGGCAACTGGATCGACGTGGGGCAACCACTTCAGCCACCCCCAGGTTTCGTCATGCTCTGCGCCGGCGAAGCATGCGAACACGAGTTCATGAGGCGAGTGCAGCCCCACCAGTTGCAGCACCAGCGACGCCGCGACGCCTTCGGCCCAGTACCGCTCGCCGACAACACCAAGCGAACCGCAACGATCGAGCCGTTCGATGACCGGCACAGGCGCAACGTGCGCGAACTCGTCGGCGAGCAGACGCACCCGATCCCATTGCATGCGCGGGGCTTCGCCTCGCTCAGGCATCACCATCTCCGTGCGGCTGGGAAGTATTCCGTCGCCGAATCGAACCTCCAAGAATGCGCGGTGCTCAGGGCGCCGGGTCCAGAGCAGTTCGTCCCGCTGCTCGATCGCGACGCGCACCTCCTCGGTGGTGGGCGTCTCAGCCGCCCGCACCGTGATCTCTTGTTCCCGCAACGCAGCGAGCTCGGCCCGTTCTCCCGCCAACTCTCGTTCGAAGCGGCCAGTTTCTCGCATGAGCTTGCGACGCCCGCCGATCCGCCCATCAAGCCACGACCCGATCATCATGATCGGCGAGAACGCAACCATCATGAGGCTCATCGGCGACTGCGTGATCGCATACATCGCGCCGCCCATCAGCATGGGGGCGAGCATTGCGAGCATCGGCATCCGACTGGGATCAGCGGGCGTCGGGGGTGCCGGCAACTCACGCTTCGACGCCGGAAAATACGGGGACACCCGTGGGGACCGGGTGTGCGTCACCCGATGAGACAGCACTGGGGAATGAGGTGAGGGAGCACCCGGAGTGATGCGCAGATCGACCGCCCCCAGTCGCAGCGTCGTCGGGGCGGTGATGGGGTACCCGAGCAGGCGCTCCTCGGCGACGAGCACCCCGTTGGCCGAGCCGAGATCTCTCACGGAGATGGCACCGGCGCGATCGATACGTACCTCCGCGTGGCGGCGCGACACGCTTTGATCGAGCAACTGCACCCTGCAGTTGTGGTCGCGTCCGATGACATTGCTGCCCGCGATCAGGCTGAAGTACACGCCTCGCTGTTCGCCGTTCAAGACTTCAACGGATGCCGCGGTCTCGATCACGCGCTGAGTCGGGCCGGAGAACCCAAACTCCGGCACTGGCTGGATCACGTGACCGGATTGCAGACCGGAAACCGCGACTGGTGTGGCGGGGTCGAGCAGCAGCGCACGAGCGCCATCGCGGCCGGTACGCAGCGTCAGCGGCGCCAATCTGCGGTTCGCGATCTCCAGGAACCGTGGATCAGCACCAAAGCCCGCGCGGATCAACGCCCGTGCGACATCGGCCACAGTCGCCGTAACGTCGCACGACAGCGTGACATCACGCTCGCCGCCGTGCGGCAGCGCCACCGACACCTTCAGTTTCACGGCTCACACCTCTCCGGCTCGCGCAGCACCGATCACTATCGCTTCTGCTTCGGCGGGTTCACTACGGGATCATCCCAGGCAGGGAAAGGCACCCGCACCCCGGGGACCGTGAGCTCGTCTTCGAAAGCTTCATCGGGCGTGCGCTTGACGATTTCAGCTGTAAGCACGCTGTCACTCCCCCAGAAAGGACCGGCAGACACGCTCATCACGTACCACCCGTTCGCCTGCACGCGATACTCCAGCCTGTACCCGTCCCCCGTATCGGCGTACACCTCGTGGTGAAACTCCGCCACATCGTTGATCTGGTATTCCCAGCCCTGAGCGTCGAAGTACGCAAGCATCGAATCAAGGTCGGCCCGATCCCCCACCGCTCCCGGAAGCTCTATCGCACGGTCAGCTCCTAGGTAGTAGGAATCCTCACCTCCGGCTCCTGGCAGTGCGCCTCCCGGAGCAAACAACCCGTTCTCTGGAGCCATGCCCCGGGTGAGGTACTTCCATTTGTCCCCACTCACCTGCATCTGGGCCTCAGCCAAGAGATCCTGCAACCGGTCATACCGCTCACCCAGCAGAGCGAACTGCTCCCCGAGGGGCATCCGCTCCACTTCAGACCGGGCGAGCCCAGCCACATCTCGCACATCGCTCTTCAGCATCACGCCGACCTCTCCGTTCTCCTTCTCGGCGCGGACGCACCCAGACAAAGCCGCCACACACAGCAGTAGCGCGGCCACCGCGAATACTCGAGCTACTCCCGATCTCATAGGACATTCCTCGACTTCCCTGTCGCAAGAACCGATGCGGCTTCTCTCACCGAGCTTGTCCCGGGCGACAGATACCCGACCTCATCGCTCGGCGCACCGTTTTCATCGAACTCCGGCACGAACATGTCATGCACGTTGGTTTGTTTCTCGCCATTGCCCCCCTCAGCCGAGAACTCAACGGCTCCGATCTGCCGCGGATCGATCCGATCGCTCAGGTAGAAATCCGTTCCTTCCTGAGCTTTAATCGGCACCTGCGCTAGCGAATCCTTCTGTGCTTGCGTTGCATACAGACGCCCCGTGTCCTTGATCCCGTGTCTCAGATCTTCAGAGGTAGTGTCGGCCGCGAACCCGGCGGATCCGTAGGTCACGACGTTGTCGACTTTGAAGTCCAGCGAGCTGTGCTGCAGCGCTTCCGCAACCGCGGTCGAACCGTATAAGTGAGCGAACACCGCGAACTGTTCAAGAGGAGCGTGTCTCGTGCCACGACTGGCCTGAATACCATCAAGAAAGCTCGCGATATTCTCCGCGGCCCCGGTCGCGCGCGTCATCGACCCCACACCCCAGAACGAGGGAGCTCGATATCCGATCACCATCACTACCGCATACGATCCGCCCGGAAACCCCCTTTGGGCTTCCTTGAAAATCTCCGCAACGCCGTCCACTCCGTTGCCGATTCCTGCGACGCTTGAACCCATGCCTGCATAGTTCACCCCTACATGAGATGCGCGATCGAGGTCACCGAGCGAGATCCCAGCGGTCAGGGCACCATCGTGAACGCCCAGATTCACCAACTGGATCTTCGTTGCTTTGGGGCGCGCCCGTCCGACTTTCCCTTCAGCGCTGATGAGCGCCTCGTTCAACCCTTCGATGTGTCGTATGAACTCTGTGAGAGCAAGTGGATCACCGTGCCGTGACCCGTACACGAGTTCGTACCCCGCAGCAGGATCAGTCAGAGCACGCTCGAGCACGGCTCGCCCCGCAATGTCCTGCACCCAAGCCGGAACACCGTTCGTCCGAGCCAGCACTGCGAGCACTTCGAGAGGAAGGTCACGCACGTCATCCTTTCCGTACCTCCGCGACTCGCGGATTGACTTCCACGCTGCAGCGACTTCAGGCTCAGAAAGTTCACCCGAGAGAATCTCTTGCAAACTCGAATCTTCAGCGAAGTCTTGCGACTGCTCTGCTCCGCCGAGAACGGCGGTGAACATGCCTGATTAGACGGCACCGCCGGAGAAACGAATCAGCTCGCCGAGATCCGTATGATCCAATGCGTTCACAAGTGCGTACTCGGCGGCCCTCCGGTCTTCGACCAAAGCTCGCCACATGCGTTGCTCTGCTGAGATTCGTTCCAGTGCGCCCACCCATACTTGAGCTGCACCGACCCAGTCTGTCTCGGCCTGAGCCCGCGCCGCACGCCTCGCCGCTCGTTGCATTGCGGCCGCAGGATCGTCCAGCTCGGATCCGCCACGCATTGCCCCGACAGAGCTCGCAGGCGGACACACACTCGGCGGTTCGTGCCAAGCGTCGGGCACGCAGGAGGAATTCACCTCAAGACCGGCACAAGCAGCTTCGAGTCGACGTGACGCTGCGATGATCAGGTGAAGATCGGATTCCACCGTCGCAACGACTGCGCGGGCCGCACGGTGAATTCCCTCGATTTTGGAACTATAGGTTCCGAAGGCCTGCGCACCTGCAGCCACCGAATGCGTGAATGCGCGAGCGGCGGGCACCACCCGTCCGTCGAGCCGGGTACGCAGCGTCGCGAGGCTCACCCCCCGCATTGCACCGAGAGTACCTGAGGCCTGCGCAACGTGCCCAACCATGTCTTCCACCTGACGCACTACGCGGCGCAGCACGTGGGCCGCCTGAGATGCATCGTCCGGCGTCCCGACAATGGGCGACCGCTCTTGCAGCACACCGCCCTCGATCACGGGATAGGTTACGGTCATGTCGAGGCCGCAACTGCAATGCCACAACTCACGCTTTGCGCAAGACGCGCATCGGTCTGCTTCGCAGCATCAGCGATGGTATCCACCGCAGTGCCGGAGCACGCCAGCGAGGCTGAAAGCTCTTCCATGCCATTCGCGACAGCCTGAATAAATGCATCGATACGACCGGTCACGCCCTCGTAGGTGGCGGCACCGCGCATCGGCAATGTCAGCACATCACTCGTGGCAACCGCACCGCTTGCTCGTCGCAGCCCGGACGCTGCTACGTCCAAACCTGCGGTAGAAACCTTCACATCGGGCACCACACGCCTCTCCCTTCTCCCGAACCGCTCACCTCGCGCTAGTTGATCCGCGCCGCGATCTGCGCGTCCATGTCGCGCATGGCGTTCGCGGTCTGGGTGAGAAAGCTCTGGATCTCGGTGAGCTTTTCGATCACGGTGTTTGCGCTCACCGTGTACTGGGTGTAAGCGTCGTTGAACTTCACCGATGCTTGATCGGTGACGAAGCCCGACGACACCAGCGCCGCGATCTGCTGCTGCAACTGCTGCAACTTCTGGGTGATCTCGTCGCGTCCCACTCCCAACTGGGTGGCCGACTGCTCGATCTCGGCGTAGGAGACGCTGATGTTTGCCATGGTGGTTCCAATCGCTGGGGCCAACGAGCACACCTCGTCAGCCAGGATGAATTATCGATGCGTATCGATAACACAAACCCTAGTAAGACTATGCATTGCAAAAGAGAACAATGAGACAATCTATGGATAACTCAGCACGATCACCCACCGACCCCAACTGTGAGCGAAGCACCGCGGAACGCACGAGGCCCCGGATCGCCGTGCGATCCGGGGCCTCGAATGTCGCGCGATTCCGCGCCGAGGTACGTTACTGCGAAGCCTCGAAGAGCGCAGGAACCTCGCTCAGCGCCACCCGTTCCTTGGTGCCGGCCTCGCGATCCCATACCTCGGCGAACCCCTCAGCTGCATCGCGGCCTACGACCACGACGCGGGGCACACCCAGCAGTTCGGCGTCGCCGAACTTCACGCCGGGAGACACCTTGGGGCGATCGTCAAATAGCACGTCAGCACCCACTGATTCAAGGCTCGACGCAAGCGACGAGGCGATGTCGTACACGGCAGTGTCCTTGCCGGTCGCCACGAGGTGCACGTCGAACGGCGCCACTGCGGCCGGCCAGATGAGGCCACGGTCATCGTGGTGCAGCTCGGCGAGAATCGCCATGATGCGAGTGACTCCGATACCGTACGAGCCCATGGTGACGGTCACGAGCTTGCCGTTCTCGTCGAGCACTTTGAGGCCCAGCGCCTCGGCATACTTGCGGCCGAGCTGGAAAACGTGGCCGATCTCCATGCCACGGGCGGTTTCGATGGGGCCCGATCCGTCGGGAGCGGGGTCGCCATCGCGCACGGTGGCGACATCGGCCACACCGTCGGCGGTGAAATCGCGCCCGGCGACGAGGTGCGCCACGTGCTTCTCAAACTCGTTTGCACCGGTCACCCAGGGGGTTCCGTCGATAACCCGCGGATCAAGCAGGAAGCGAATACCGCTCGATCCTTCCAGCCCGAGCACGGCCTTGCCATGCGCAGCAGGACCGATGTATCCCTTCACCAGCTCCGGGTGCTTCTCGAAGTCGGCGGCGGTGGCGGGCTCGACCTCGCAACCGGGGAACGCCACCTCGACGCGCTTCATGTCGGCGTCGCGGTCTCCTGGCACGCCGATCACCACGAGTGAGCGTTCGCCTTCAAGGTCGGTGACGGCGAAGACGAGGCACTTGAGTGTGTCGGAGGCTTCCCAGGCGCGGCCATCTTCGCGCGGCAGCACCACGTTGGCGTGGGCCACGAGGGTCTCGATCGTGGCGGCGTCGGGCGAATCGAACACGATCGGCTGCGGCAGGTCGGCAATCACCTCGGCCGGCACGGGGTCAGGCACGGGAGTCTCGTAGGCTTCGACATTCGCGGCGTAGCCTCCGGCGGAGCGCACGAAGGTGTCCTCGCCGATCGCGGTCGGCAGCAGGAACTCCTCGCTGCGCGATCCGCCCATCGCACCGGCATCGGCCGACACAATCACGTATTCCAGACCGAGACGCGCAAAGATGCGCTCGTATGCGTCGCGCTGCTTCTGGTAGCTCGCGGCCAACCCCTCATCGGAGACGTCGAAGGAGTAGGCATCTTTCATGGTGAACTCGCGTCCGCGCAGCAGTCCAGCGCGGGGCCGGGCCTCGTCACGGTACTTGTCCTGGATCTGATACAGCGACAGCGGCAGGTCTTTGTACGACGAGACGATGTCCTTCACCATCAGTGTGAAGGCTTCTTCGTGTGTGGGCGCGAGCAGGTAATCGGCGCCGTGCCGATCCTGCAGCCTGAACAGGGCGTCGCCGTATTCTTCCCATCGCCCGGTTGCCTCGTAGGGCTCGCGCGGCAGCATTGCTGGGAAGTGCACCTCGTGTGCACCGGCCGCGGCCATCTCCTCGCGGATGATCTGCTCGATCTTGCCCTTGACGCGCAGGCCCAGCGGCAGCCACCCAAACACGCCGGGCGCCTGTCGGCGGATGTAGCCCGCGCGCACGAGGAGCTTGTGGCTGGCCACCTCGGCGTCTGCGGGATCCTCACGGAGAGTCTTCAGGAAGTAGTTGCTGAGCCGCGTAATCACCCCACTATCGTAGCCCTCGCGAGTGGGCGATCCCATCTCCCACCTCCACTCAGGCCGTGGATCGCAGCTCAGACTCGTGGTTTCGTGTGTTTCGATCAGCCTGAGCTGCGATCCACGCCCTGAGCAGCGCGGCATGCGGTGGCGGTGACGCGCGGCGGCCCTATTCTGGGGGCATGAGGGGATTGCACTGGCTGCGGTGGATCGCGCCTGTGCTGGTGCTCGGGATCGCGGCCGCGCTCCGTTTCTGGGCGCTGGGGCGCCCCGGCGTGCTCGTGTTCGACGAGCTCTACTATGTGCGCGACGCGATCAGCCAGCTCGCGCACGGCTTTCCGACGGTGTGGCCTGACGACGACCCTTCGATGGCTGGGGGCCGTGCGACCGCGTTCAGCGATGCTCCGTCAAACGCGGTGCACCCGCCACTCGGCAAGTGGTTGATCGGCTTGGGGATTCTGGTCTTCGGCCCCGACAACGGGTGGGGGTGGCGCAGCGCGGTCGCTCTTGCGGGAGTGGCGACGGTGGGGATCGTGATGCTGCTCGGCTGGTTGCTCACGCGCAGCCTGGTGATGTCGTGGCTCGCCGGGCTGCTGCTCGCAATCGACGGGGTGCATGTCGTACTCACCAGGGTGGGGCTGCTCGACGGGTTTCTCACGCTGTTCATCGCGATGGGCGCACTGTTCGTGTGGCTGGACATCGAGTGGTCGTCGCGCCGGGCCGAGGGTCGTTTGCGGACGCGGCAGCGGCCGGGTGGGGCGGCGGGGCGGATCGGGAAGTCTGGGCCGGTCCTCGTGTGGCGGCCCTGGCTCATCGCCGCCGGGCTTGCCTTCGGCGCTGCTGCGGCTGTGAAGTGGTCGGGGCTCTACCCGCTGGCGTTCTTCCTCGTCTTCGTGTCGCTGCGTGATCTGCTTATTCGGCTACGCCGCTGTGAGCGCGGCGCTTTCTGGAGGTCGGTGCTCCAGGCCGGGCTCGTGGCGGTGTCGGCACTGCCCGCCGCTGCCCTCGCCTATCTTGCGAGCTGGGTGGGCTGGATCACGCACCCCGGTGGCTGGGCGCGCACGCCCGGCACGCCCTGGCCTGCGGCTCTCGTCGAGTACCACGCCGAAATGCTGGCCTGGCACAGCACCTTGACCGCGCCCCATCCGTTTCAGTCGCATCCGTTGAGCTGGCCGCTCGCGCTGGTTCCGACGGCGATGTATGAGGCGCGCTGGACCGAGGAATGCCCGTGGCACGAATGCGTCTCGGGTGTTTCGCCGCTGCCGAATCCGCTGGTGACGTGGGGCGGCGCTGCGGCGCTGCTCGTGCTCGCTTGGCTGATCGTGCGGCAATTGCTTCGCTCGAAGCGAGGGTTCGCGGCTGAGGCTGCGACTGCGATCAGCCCGCTCCCCCTGGCGGGCGCCTTCGTGCTGACTGGTTTCCTCTCGGGGTGGCTTCCGTGGGTGCTGACCTTCTCGCGTTCGGCGGTGTTCCAGTTTTACGCGGTGGTGTTGACGCCGTTCTCTGCGCTGGCACTCGCAATGGTGCTCGGTCTGCTGTGCGGCCTTCCGTTGCGTTCCGGGGGCGGATCCCGGTTCGTGCTGGCACTCGACGGCGAGCCGAGTGCGGTGCTCGGGCGGCGGATCGCAGTGACTGTGTTTCTGGTGGTGGCGGCGGTGCTGGCGGTGTTCTTCGTTCCGGTCTGGACGGGGATGCCCGTCGCCGACTGGTTCTGGCAGCTGCACCTGTGGCTGCCTGGATGGAGCTGACGGGGGCGGCTGGCTTTCTCCAATCGCGGAGCGCCCGAGGCCACGATGCCGATGCTCAGAGCAGGCGTCGTTGCAGCGCCCAGGCGGTGAGTTCGTGCCTATTTGAGAGCTGGAGTTTGCGGAGCACCTTCGACACATGGGTTTCGACGGTTTTCACCGAGAGGAAGAGCTCTGCTGCCACTTCTTTGTAGGCATAGCCTCGGGCGATCATGCGCATGACTTCCTGCTCTCGCGCTGAGAGTCTGTCGAGTTCGTCGTCGGCCGCGGCGGTCTCGCCCCCTCCGGCACCGAAGGCGTCGAGCACGAATCCGGCAAGCCGCGGCGAGAACACCGCGTCTCCGCCGTGCACGCGCATCGCCGCGGCGGTCACCTCGGAGCCTGACGCAGCCTTAGTGAGATAGCCGCGTGCGCCGGCACGGATGACGCTCACCACGTCATCGGCGGCGTCGGAGACGCTGAGGGCGAGGAAGCGCGTGGCACGCAGCGCGGGATCTCCTGCGAGTTGTTGCACCACCTCGGCCCCGCCGCCTCCGTTTCCGCCTGGCAGGTGCACGTCGAGGAGCACCACGTCGGGCGTCAGCGCGGCAATGCGGGCGACGGCCTCATCGACGTTCGCAGCCTCACCCACCACGTCGAGTTCCGGGCCGAGTTCGGCCCGGAGTCCGGTGCGAAAGATCTGGTGATCGTCGACGATCACCACCCGGATTGAGGGGACCGTCTGCTCGTGTGCGGTGGCGTCTCGTGCACCGTCTCCGCCTGCACCATCAGATTCGTGCGGATCGGTCATTGTGTGCTCCCTCGTGGCTCGTGTGTGTCGGGTGCGGCCGCGGGCCGCGCATCCGCCTCTGGCACCGACTGCTCGACAGGCATCGCGAGGCGCACCGAGGTGCCGCCTCCTGGGCCCGGCACAATCTTCGCGGATCCCCCTGCTCGGTCCATGCGTCCGAGGATCGATTCGCGCACGCCCATGCGACCCTCGGGCAGCTGTTCCGCGTCGAGGCCAGGCCCCCGATCAGTGATGTCGATGGAGATGCGGTGCGGTGCAGCCTCGATATAGACCGTCACGTCTCCGCCGGCGTGGCGCGCAGCGTTGAGCATTGCCTCCCGCGCGGCCAACACAATCGCCTCGGGGGCGGTGGCACTGCCGCCGACGGAGACAATTTCGAAGCGCACGGCGTGCACCTCTTCGAGCGCCGTGGCGTGCGCCCGAAGATCTGCGTCGACAGCCGCACGCGGTGCCGGCGGGGCACCGTCTGCAGAACGGAACAGCCACTCACGCAGTTCTCGTTCTTGGCCGCGAGCAATGCGCGCAACGTCGCTGCCTGGTTCGGACCGCTGCTGGATCAGCGCAAGTGTCTGCAGAACGGAGTCGTGCAGGTGCGCTGCGATGTCCGAGCGTTCTGCCTCGCGAGCACGAGCAGCACGTTCCGCGATCAGCTCGCGATTGATCCGCAGCAGCCACGGCGCGATCGCGAGGGCGACTCCAGCGAGCACGGCCAGTGACGCGGCAACCACGGTCCAGGCGTTCGGCTCGCGTGACGTGACGAAGATCATGAGCACCCCGACAGCAACAAGCGCGAGTGCCCCGAGCACGCGGGGCAACTGATTGCGGTCAGGGCGATCGCGATCCGCGATCTGCCACCAGGTGAGCCCAACGCCGACGAGCACCGCAAGCGCGGGCAGCATCAGCTCGAGTTCGAGATGAGCCCCCAGGCGGTCGAGCACGAGCCCGACCCCTGCTATCAACAGACACACCCCGAGCAGCAGTTCAGCAATGGGCCATCGTCTCCGGAACCCGGCCTCACTCGCGCCAGGTGGCTCGGTTCGGCCGGGCGCTCGGGCATCCCCCGCCGACCCTGAGGCATCCGTGAGCGCTGCCAGGCGTGCAGGCCCCGCCGAGGCCGCCGACGCTCTCGGGCCGACTGAGAGAGGCCTCGAATCGGTGCCATGCGGGGCTGTTCTCGTGAACCCGCCTGATGCCGGAGCGGGCTGCCGCGGCTGGTCGGCCGCCGGCCTCGTGAGGGCACGGCGCAATGGCAGCACTCCGTCTTCGTCGCCAGCCAACGGCACCGTGCCCCAGAGCCAGAGATACAGCAGCCCGCCGGCTCCACCGAAGACGCACGAGGCGAGCATGACCCCGCGCACCATCGCGAGCGGCCAGCCGAGGTGTTCGGCGAGGCCGGCGCAGACGCCGGCGAGAACGCCGGCGTCTCGCGATCGCGTCAGAGGTGGTCGTTGCATGGTTCCATCCAAGCACGGGCCACCGACACCAAGGGGCTCGGGGTCGAAACCTCAGGGGTCGCTCAGGGTGAACCCCGATGGCACAGTGTCGGTGGTCAGCGTCAGACTCGAAGCATGAACGATTCACCAGATTCCGAACGCCCCGAAGGCGCCCCCGCCGGGCACGGCTTCTTCGCCTGGCTCCGCGACCTCGACATCGTGCGCGGCTCCGATCGCTGGCTCGCCGGCGTGGCCGGAGGGCTCGCCGCCAGAACCGGCATCGACCCCCTCATCGTGCGCGGCATCTTCATCGTGCTGGCACTGCTCGGCGGTCCCGGCGTGCTCCTTTACCTGGCCGGCTGGCTGCTGCTGCCCGACAGCAGCGGCCGCATTCACCTCGAAGACATCTTCCGGGGGCGAGCGTCAGCCGGGGTGGTGACTGCGGCGATCGTCATCGGCGCACTTGTCGTCATCCCGGCAGCCTTCGGAACCGCGTTCGCAGGGGTGCCGCTGCTCGGCATCTCCGGCCCCTGGGGCTGGGATATCTGGAGCGCGGTCAACATACCTGGCTGGATTCCGCGCACCGCCGCCTGGCTGTTCTGGATCGCGATCATCGTGTTCGGTCTGCTCTGGCTGAGGAAGGCCACGCTGAACCGGGGCCGTAGCCAGGCGCAGCAGCAGCACCAAACGCAGCAGCAGGCGCAGCAGCACAACCAGTCCAGCGCGGGTGCCGGCCCGCATTCCGCCACCGAATCCACTGAGGCTGCGACCGGGTCGTACCCTGCTCAGCCGAACGGTGCCGCTTTCGCGGCGACGACCGACGGCTCGGGCACCGAACCGCTTGGGACCCCTGGATCCGCCCACCCCACAGCAGAGCAAGACACCCGCTCATTCACCGAGCGCACCGACGACTTCGCGCGGCGCGCTGCTGACGGGGCAGCGGCCTGGGGCGAGCGCGTCGGAGAGAAGGCCACACGCTGGGGCGACGAGGTCGGTCGCCAGGCCGACGAGTGGAGCGCGCGCTACGCGCAGCACCACGACGCGCACCGCATGGGTGCTGCGCAGGCGGTGCTCACGCTCGCACTCGCGCTGCTCGCTGCCGGAGGCACTGCGCTCTGGGTGATGGGGCTCGACACGCCACCGCAGGTGAGCAGCGTCGCTCCGGCGCCCCTGCTCGCGGCAATCATCGCAGCACTCGCCGTGCTCGCCGTCTCGCTCATCGTGGCGGGAGTGCGCGGTCGGCACACCGGCTGGGTCGGTTTTCTCGCAGCGTGCGGGGTGTTCGCGCTGCTCCTCACAGTCGTGCTCCCCTGGGGCACCCGCTTCCACCCCTTCGGCACGGCGCACGTCGACGGGCTTAGCCCGGCGGGAACCGTCGTTCTTGTGGGCACGACCAATGTCGATCTGCGCGACCTTGACGATCTCCCCGAAGAGCCGAAAGATCTTGAGATCTGGATGCTCGCTGGCACAACTTCGATTCAGCTGCCTGAGCATCGCTCCACCGCGGTCCGAGTGCGGGTGCTCGCGGGCACCGTGGAAGAAGACGCCTCTGGGCGAGACACCCCCCGGCTCTCCGGCCTCTTCCTCTCGCACGACACTGGGAACACCGCGGCCACCAACAGCGACGCCTTCGCTGACGAATCGACCGCGCACGTTACGGTCTACCTGCTGGCAGGCACCGTGAACATCGAGGGCAGTGGCACCACCGCCGACAGGCTCGCAGAGCGCAGCACGGCCGAGCGGGATCGCCTCTCCGATCAGAGCCGTCGCGATCTCGCCGAGCAGCAGGCTGCCGACCGTGAGCAGCTCGCGGAAGCCCGGCAATCGCTCGATCGAGTCGAGTGGCAGTTGCAAGAACCTGGCCTCAGCGCCACGGAGCGGCGACAGCTCGAACAGCAGCGCAAAGATCTGCTCAACACCGTGAACGACCTCGAACAGGAGATGGCGCGATGAACACGAACCACCCCGACTCCGACCCCACCGGCCCGGTGGACGCCTCCGGCGCTGCAGGCCCAGTGGGAGCCACTGGGCCTGCAGACGCCACATCACCGGCACAGCACCCGCCGACGGCGAATGCTGCCGCCCCGAACGCGGCTGCCCCAAACGCCGCACCCCCTTCGAATCCGTCCTCAGCCCCGAGTAAGGTGGGGCCCCGCACAGCTCCGATCGTTTGGGGCGCGCTGATCCTCGCGTTCTGCGGCTACGCCGCGCAGCGAGCATTCGGCGGCGACAGCATCGACACCGCGTGGTGGATCACAGCCACGGTAATCGGCCTCGGAGTGCTGCTGCTCGTGGTGGGCGGCGCGATTCTGCTGCGCGGGAGGCGCTAGCAGCGTAGAGAAGCGCTGACTCCGCGGAGATGCGATGACTCCGCGGAGAAGCGCTGCCGCTGCAGAGACGGCCGGCGTCAATGAGCCCAGCGCATCTTCGCAGGAGGAACGAGTCGCCAGCCCCAGCCGCAGAACCAGCACTCAGGCTAGCCCCAGCCGCAGGACCAGCACTCAGGTTAGCCCCAGCACCCTCCGTCTACGGCAGCACTCGGGGGTTTTCACGCGTCGTCGTGGGGATGCGGGGAATCTCTCGCGTCTGGGCAGAGATCCAGTGCAAGGGCACCTGCACGGCCACACGAGTGCCGCCCCCGGCGTCGGGGCCCCAGACGATGCTGCCGCCCAGTTCGCCTTCGACCAGGGTGCGCACGATCTGGGTTCCGAGACCGTCGCCGACGGTGCCGCCGGGCAGGCCGGTTCCCGTGTCGATAACTTCCACCGAGAGCCTGTCGTCACTGCGGTTGGCCTTGATGAGCACTTCGCCCTCGCGACCGGCGAGGCCGTGCTCTACGGCGTTCGTCACGATCTCCGTAAGGGCCAGCGCGAGCGGGGTGGCGTACTCCGAGGGAAGCTCGCCGAACTCGCCTTCCTTGCGCAGGTGCACTGTGGTGTTGTGCAGGCTGGCGACCTCGGCGGCGAGCCCCAGCACACGGTCGAACACCACGTTGAAGTCGACGATCTGCGACAGCCCCGTCGAAAGCGTGTCGTGCACCACGGCGATCGCGGCGACGCGGCGCATGGCCTGACCGAGCACCTGCTTCGCCTCTTCGCTGCGGGCTCGTCGCGCCTGTACTCGCAGCAGCGAGGCGACAGTCTGCAGGTTGTTCTTCACCCTGTGGTGAATCTCGCGGATCGTGGCGTCTTTGGTGATCAGTTCTTGAGCCTGCTGTCGCAACTCGGTCACATCGCGGGTGAGCACGATGCCGCCCACGCGGGCTCCGTCACGGATCACCGGGATCGACCTGAGATTCACGGTGCGTCCGCGCGCGGTGATCTCGCCACGCTTCGCCACCTTGCCCTGGGCGATAAGCGGCAGCGACTCGTTGGTGTCGAACTGCCCCTTGACGATTTCAGCAATCACCTCAGCGAAGTTTTCGCCCTCGAGCTCGTCACGGAAGCCGAGCCTGTTGAAGATCGTCTGCGTGTTGGGGCTCGCGAACGTCGCGGTTCCTTCAAGGTCAATGCGCACGAGTCCGTCCGAGGCGCGCGGTGCGCCGTGCTCACGACCGGCGGAGGTGCCCGGCGACGGGAAGAGACCGTGCTGGATCATCGCGAACATGTCGTCCGAGACCTCGCGGAATGCCGCACCGATCCGCGACGCCTTCTGGGTGTCGGCGACGCTCGTGTGCACTGTCGCAACCGCGAAGGGGCCATGCTCACCGTTCTCGGTTCGGCGGCTCACCGAGTAGGCGGAGAGACGCATCGGGTTTTCCTCGTACCAGGCGGGTGATGTCGAGATGACGGGTTCGCCGGTGCCCATCGCCTCGTCGACGAGTTCGCGCCAGTCCGGGCGCAGAAACTCACCGATCACGTCGCGGTAGAACAGCGTGACCGAACCGGCCGGGCGACTGTGCGCCACAGCGAGGTAGTCGCCGTTCTCCGTGGGCACCCACAGCACGACATCGCTGAGGGCGAGGTCGGCGAGCAGCTGCCAGTCAAGGGCGAGCAGCTCGAGCCACTCGATCTCCTCTTCGTTCAGGGTCGAGTACTTCGTCGCGAGATCACGCAGAGTAGCCACCCCCTCAGCCTAGGGCACCACAACCTCAGGAAAACCAATTTTTCCCACCACCGAAATGCGGGTGCAGCCTCTCACCGTCCACACGTTGGCCCAGATCCTCCGCATTTCAAGCAAACTGACAGAACTACAACTCAGCACAGATATAACACAGCTTCTTTGACCAGTTTCCAAACGCACTTGACTGGCATAACTGGGTGTTCTCTAGCATGGACCTTCCACTGACTCCACGACATCTGCCGCTGAAGTCACGACGATGCACCGTCGCATCATCGCCTGGCGCGACATTCGCCGGGTTGAAAGGAGACCGCTATGTCATCTTCCGCCGCTCTCAGGCCAGCCAGCAGCACTCAGGTGCGCGCAAGTCCTCCGCCAGCTTCCGAGCGAGTTGCGCAGCCCGCACCCGCTCCCCCTCCCGCTCCCGCCGCTACAGAACGCAGCAGCCCAGCCCGGCACCTGCGCGCGGTGCCCGCACTCACGGCTCCTGCCCTTGACCGAGCCGCGGACCCGCCCTCCGATAGCCTCATTCCCGCCCCGCCTCCGCAACTGATCCAGAAGCTTGCGCTCTACGCCTTTGAAGCACTCGAAGGCACTCGCGCGATTGCACAGCTCGGCGGCTGGGTCACTCCCGCAGTCGTGCAGCAGCTGCAGGAACGCCGGGCGGCCCGCACCGAGCGACGCACGCTCTACCACGACGAACGCCGCATCGTCGCGACTCCAGGCCGCGCGCATATCGGGCGCCCACTCCCGCACATCATCGAGGCAACCGTCGTGCTCTACGCCCAGCCACGGTCATGCGCCGTCGCGCTGCGCTTCGAGCACTGCGCCGGTCGGTGGCGAGCCACCGACCTCACAGTACTGTGAGACGACCCGGCGCAGCTCGCACGCGATCGCGCACGAACGCTCGCTCCAGGCGCGGGTGTGGGGGCCCCGAAATCGAGGCCCACACACCCGCAAACCAAGCGGGCGAAACCACTACTCAGCGCGAAGCTTCGCCACCTCGTAGAGCGCCACACTCGCCGCGATACCCGCGTTGAGCGACTCGGTTGCAGAGGAGATCGGGATCGACACGACGGCGTCGCAGTGCTCGGTGACGAGACGCGACAGGCCCTTGCCTTCGCTGCCGATCACGAGCACGAGCGGGCGATCGGCCAGTTCGAGCCCGGGCAACGAAACATCGCCGCCGCCGTCGAGCCCCAGCACGAACACGCCCTGCTTCTTGAACTCTTTGAGCGTCTGGGTAAGGTTCGATGCCATCGCCACGGGGATACGGGCCGCGGCACCGGCAGAGGTCTTCCAAGCGGCCGAGTTGAGGCCGGCGGAGCGGCGCTGGGGCACCACGACGCCCTGCCCGCCGAAGGCTGCGGTAGAGCGGATGATCGCCCCCAGGTTGCGGGGGTCGGTCACGCCGTCGAGTGCGACGATCAGCGGCACCTGATTGCGGGCGATGATCTCGTCGAGCATTTCGAGGGGGTGCGCGTACTCCATCGGAGGCACCTTGAGCACAACACCCTGGTGCACCGTGTCGCGCTCGGTCATGCGATCCATCTCGGGACGCATTACTTCGAGCACGGGCAGGTTGCGGTTCGTCGCGAGGCGCAGGATCTCACGCGTGCGATCGTCCATCTCGATGCGAGCGGCGATGTACAGCGTGGTAGCGGGGATACGGGTGCGCAGCGCTTCGAGCACCGCATTGCGGCCGGTGACCAGCTCCGACTCGTCCTTCTTCGACCCGCCGCGACCACGCTCAGGCGAACGACCCGAGCCGCCCGCGTGCCGCAGCTTGGCAGCTTCGTAGCGCTCACGCGACTTCTTGGCCTTGTATGCGGCGTGATACTCGCGGTCTTCGGCGCGAGGTGTGGGGCCGCGGCCTTCAAGGGCTTGACGCCCCTGCCCGCCCGAGCCCACGGCCTTGCCGAGACCCTTCTTGCGCACGGCGCCGGTACGGCTCTTCTTATTACTCATGACAGGCTCCAGCGAGTTCCGTTCGGGGTGTCTTCCAGCGCGATGCCGGCTGCCAGCAAGCGGTCGCGAATTGCGTCACTTGCGGCGAAGTCTTTGTTCTTGCGGGCCTCGGCGCGCTCATTGGCGAGCTGCTGCACGAGTGCATCGAGCGCGGATGCGCTCGCGTGTTCGCTAGCGGATCCGCCTGCGGCGCCGGCCCACGACGCTGCGCGCGGGTCGAGGCCGAGCACGTCGAGCATAGCGGCGAGCTCTGTGGCGCGGGCCACCGCGGTAGCGGCGTCGCCGGAGTCGATCGCGGCGTTGCCGGCGCGCACGGCACCGTGCACAGCCGCGAGCGCCTGTGGCACGGCGAAGTCGTCGAGCATCGCTTCGACGAACGCCGAGGGCAGTCGCTGCGCGGCACCGGTCGCACCGGGTGCGGGAATCTGCTCGGCTCCTTCGAGTTCAGCTGCGCGCTCCAGGAAGCTCTCGATCCGCGAGAATGCAGCATCCGCTTCTGCGAGCGAGTGCTCCGAGAACTCGAGCACCGAGCGGTAGTGGGCGGATCCGAGGAAGTAGCGCAGCACGATGGGTCGCGCGGCAGCGAGCAGATCCGCTGCGAACAGCGAATTGCCCAGCGACTTCGACATCTTCTGGCCGCCGGTGTTCACAAGGCCGTTGTGGATCCAGTGGCGTGCGAAGGGGTGCCCTGCCGCCTGGGATTGCGCCAGCTCATTCTCGTGGTGCGGGAAGCGCAGATCGAGCCCACCGCCGTGAATGTCGAATTCCTCGCCGAGGTAGCGCGTCGCCATCGCCGAGCATTCGATATGCCAGCCCGGCCGGCCACGCCCCCACGGGGACTCCCACGAGGCCGATACCGGCTCGTGCTCGCGGTGCGCCTTCCACAGCGCGAAGTCTTGCGGGTTGCGCTTGCCCCCAGCGTTCGCAGAATCGGCGGCGTCTTCCATCTGCTCACGGCTCTGGCGCGTCAACGCACCATACGCAGGCCAGCTGGCGGTATCGAAGTAGACGCTGCCGGAACCGTCGGTGGCCGCATAAGCGTGGCCGCGCTCGACGAGCCGTTCGATGAGCGCCACCATCTCGGCGACGTTCGCGGTCGCCCGCGGCTCGTAGCTGGGCGGCAGCACGCCGATGGCGTCGTAGGCTGCAGAGAAGTCACGCTCTACCCGATAGGCGAGCGCCCACCACTGCTCGCGTGAGCCTGTCTGCTGCGCCGCGCGAGCATTGTCGAGGATCTTGTCATCAATGTCGGTGACATTGCGGATCAGCGTGACCTCGTGCCCGGTCGCCGTGAACCAACGTCGCATCTGGTCGTAGACGAGCGCGCTGCGCAGGTGCCCGATGTGCGGGGCCGACTGCACGGTCGGGCCGCAGACGTAGAGGCCGATCCTGCCCGCCTCGCGGGGCTCAAGATCGACGACCTGCTGCATGCGCGAGTCGTAGATGCGTTGTTTCACCCTCTAAGCCTACCTGCGGCCGGCCGCACGGCAGACGCGGATGCGACAGACGCGCGATCGATCCCTGGCGCGGCGAACCTCAGCGCGCCTCAGTCGAGGGTACCGCTGAGGAAGAACTGCACCTGCTTCGCGATGCTCACCGCGTGATCGCCGAAACGCTCGTGGTAGCGGCTCGCGAGCGTCGCATCGACGGCCCCCATCGGGTTGTCGGCGAGCTTGTCGCTGAGCACCTTCTCGAAGACCTTGGCGTGCAGCTCGTCGAGATCGTCGTCGAGATCGCGCACCTCCTCGATGACCCGCGCATCGAACGCGCTGAGCAGCTCGACAATCTTGCTCGCCATTTCGACATCGAGCGCCCCCATGCGCACAAAGATCTTCTTCAGCCCCTTGGGGATTGCGCTCTCGGGGTAGCGGTAGCGGGCGAGCTGCGCAATGTGCTGCGCCAGGTCACCCATACGCTCCAGCGATGCACTCATGCGCAGCGCACCGACCATAAGGCGCAGATCGGAGGCAACGGGCTGCTGCCGGGCGAGGATGTCGATCGTGAGCTGGTCGAGCTGCGCCGCGAGCACGTCGATCTCCTCGGCACCGTCGAGCACCTGCTCCGCAAGTGCGACGTCGGAGTTGCCGAAGGCTGCGGTGGCGTTCTCGATCGCCGCCTCTACGAGCTCGGCGATCTTGACCAGGCGCTCCTGCACCTCGCGCAGTTCCTGCTGAAAGACCTCACGCATGCCGTTTCCTCTCTAAATCCTGCACCCAACGGGCACCCTCACCAGTCTGGGCCGGGCCGGTGAACCACGGCGCACGGGCAGGTGAACAACAGTTGAACTCTGAATCTCCGGTCGGGGGCCACCTCTACGATAAAAGACATGGACCCCTCCCTGCTCGTTCTCGCCTCGACGGCGCTGGGTGCGGTTGTCGGCGCAGGCGTCGCCGTCGCCATTCTGAGCATGCGCCGGGCGGGCCGTCTCCGGGCAGCTGAGCTGCGCCCAGAGCTTGAAGAGGTCGCCACCACGATCCTCGACGAAATCGACATGTTCGCAGTTGTGCTCGATTCTTCACTGACCCCCGTATACGCGAACCCGATCGCGCGCCAGGAGCGTCACATCAGCGACGACGACATTCGCAATCCCGAGTTCCTGCAGCGGGTGCGACGGGTGATGACCACGGGCATCCCAGACACCCATGAACCAGATCCGAACGACCCTTCCGATACGGTGCGCATTCATATCGTGCGCATCCAGCGGCGCTTCGCCGTGGTTCTCGCCGAGGATCTCGGCGAAGAACAGCGCGTGAACGCGATGCGACGCGACTTCATCGCGAACGTCAGTCACGAGCTGAAAACCCCGATCGCAGCAATCGGCTTGCTCTCCGAGGCGGTGCAGCAGGCCGCCGACGACCCTGCGGTAGTGCTCGATTTCGCAAAGAGCCTGGTGAAGGAGTCGCGCCGGCTGGGTGAGCTGAGCCGCGACATCATCCAGCTCTCAGAGGCGCAGTCTGCGCTGCGCCCCGAAGACCGCGAATCGGTATCCCTGCGCAACCTCGTGCGCAGTGAGGTCGAGTCGCACCGGGAGTTCGCGGTGCAGCATGGTGTTGAGCTGGTGGTCACCGACGAATCCGATACGGATCGCGATGCCGTGATCCTCGGCCGCCCTGCTTCGCTCGGCGCCGCCGTCGCGAACCTGCTGAGCAACGCGATCAGGCACTCCCCCGACGGCGGCAGGGTGGGCGTGGGCATGACGATCCGCCGCCGCAGCTTCATCGTAACGGTCACCGATCAGGGCGCCGGTATCGCCCCCGAGCACCAAGCCCGCATCTTCGAACGTTTCTACAGGGTCGATGGTGCCCGCACCCGCGGCGACGGCGGCACTGGTCTCGGGCTCAGCATCGCCCGCCACACGATGCGCGCGCACGGCGGAGATGTCGATGTCTGGTCGCAGCCTGGGGTCGGCTCGAGTTTCACGCTCACGTTCCCGCTCCACGATCCCGAGGGCTCGACGAAGAGCTCGAAGCGTGCAAAGAAGGCGCGCCGAGCCACGCGCGGATCCTCCGAGACCGCGTCCGCCCCCGAAGCTGCCCAGTAAGCCCAGAAGAAAGGACCCCGCAGTGGCCCAGCACATTCTGCTCGTCGAAGACGAGGAGTCTATCTCCCGCCCGCTCGCCTTTCTCCTGGAACGGGAAGGCTACCGGGTCACCGTCGTCGACGACGGTGCCGAGGCTGTCACAGTGTTCGGCAGCGCGCGCCCCGACCTGGTGTTGCTCGACCTCATGCTGCCTGGTCTGCCGGGCACGGAGGTCTGCCGCGCGATCCGCCTCACCTCTCGCGTGCCAGTGATCATGCTCACCGCGAAAGACAGCGAGATCGACATCGTGGTGGGGCTCGAACTCGGCGCGGACGACTACATCACGAAGCCCTATTCGACGCGTGAACTGCTCGCGCGCGTGCGGGCGGCGCTGCGGCGTTCGGGCGCAGGCGATGAGGAACGCGAGGAGGAGCTCGACGAGATGGTGCTCGACGAGCTGGGGATCCGCCTCGATTCGGAGCGTCACGCAGTGACGGTGCGCGGCGAGGAGATCGCGATGCCGCTGCGCGAGTTCGAGCTGCTGGAGATGCTGATGCGCCACTCGGGGCGGGTGCTGACACGTGGCCAGCTCATCGACCGTGTCTGGGGCAGCAATTATTACGGCGACACCAAAACACTCGATGTGCATATCAAGCGGATCCGGGCGCGCATTGAAGAGGAGCCGTCGAAGCCGACGCTCATCTCGACGGTGCGCGGAGTGGGCTACCGCTTCGGCTGATCGCGCACGATGCTCGCCCCTTGCTCTGCCCGAGGGAATCAGCCGAGATACACGAAGCGCCCCCGGATCCTCGGATCCGGGGGCGCTTCGTGTGTGGGGCTTCGCCCTTACTGGGGCTGGTCCTCGTTGTTGTCGGAGATGTGCGACTCCGCCGCTTCCTGCTGCTTCTCCGTGGACTGCTCGGCCTTCTTGCTGGGGCCGCTGAAGTCGGCGGGCAGCACGTAGTCGCGGTACTCGGCGAGCGTGCCGTCGAGCACGGGAACCTGGTACTCGACCTCGGGGCTGCCTGCGGCCTGGAAGTAGGCGGCGACAGTCGCACCGGGGGTCAGGCCGGGCAGCGATACGAGCACGGGGGTCTGCTCGCCATCAGGGTTGCCGAAGCGGGTGTTGCCCGTGGGGATCTCGAACTCGGCGCTGGCGGCGGCCGAGCCCTTGCCCACGAAGTTGATGATGAGCTTCTGCACGCTGCCGCTGCGGTTGACGGCGCTGAACACCACGTTGAAGTTCTCACCGGTCTCGTCGGCGATGAGCATGATGTTGCGCACGTCGACGTTCTTGGTGGAGATGTCGCGGCCATCGCTGGGCGCGTAGGGCGCGGTGGTGCCCTGGGGTGCGATGAGGCTGCATCCGGTCGCGCCGAGCGCGAGCGCCGCCGCGAGAGCGATGGACGAGGCGATCCGAATCTTCAAGAGGTCCTCCGAGCGGTGGTTCGATGACATGCGTCGCATACGCGATCACAGTTTGAACTCATCATACCGGTCCCGGTTTGCCACGTGCAGCTTAGGTAAGCCTAACTCTGAAGTGACGAGTGTGGTATTCTAGTACTTGAACTGCTGTAAAGGAGCCAACTCGATGCAATTTGAGGTCGGAGAGACCGTCGTCTTCCCCCACCACGGTGCCGCCAGGATCATCGATGTCAAGAAGCGCAAGCTCGGCGGTGAAGAGAAGCTCTTTTTGAAGCTGCAGGTCGATCAGGGCGATCTCACCATCGAGGTCCCGGCCGAGAACTGCGAACTCGTCGGTGTGCGCGATGTCATCGACAAAGAAGGCCTCGAGCGTGTGTTCGAGGTGCTGCGCGCCCCCTTCACCGAAGAGCCGACCAACTGGTCGCGCCGCTACAAGGCCAACACCGAGAAGCTCGCCTCCGGCGATGTGATCAAGGTGTCAGAGGTTGTGCGCGATCTGTGGCGCCGCGACCAGGAAGTGCGCTCGCTCTCCGCCGGCGAGAAGCGCATGCTCGCGAAGGCTCGCCAGATCCTGGTCTCCGAACTCGCGCTCGCCGAGAAGACCGATGAGGAGAAGGCCTCCGAGGTGCTCGATCAGGTGCTCGCCTCCTAAACCGAACACACCTCGGGATCCCCCATCCCACCACGTGAAACGCCCCGCCCCGTGCGGGGCGTTTCACGTTTCCTGCGCCCTGCAGAAGCCGAGCGACAGCCCGCCTTGCCGGGTACGCTGGGGCTATGAGCCCCCTCACGAACGACGTTCCCGGAACCACCCCGCACGAACTGCCGTCTCTGGGCGTCGTGCTCGTCGCCGCGGGTCGCGGTGAACGGCTCGGCGCAGGGGCACCCAAGGCCTTTGTCGAACTCCGCGGCCGAGCCCTCCTCGAATTCGGGATCGGCGTCGTCACCTCCCTCCCTCACCTCGGGCACCTCGTGGTGGTCGCCCCCGAGTCGCACGCAGCTCAAGCGCTCGACATCGTCGAGCAGGTGCTTCCCGCAGCATCTTCCTGGGAGGTCTCCGTGGTGCCCGGCGGGCGCGAACGCCACGAATCGGTGCGGTTCGGCCTCAACGCACTCCCCGACAGCGTCGAAACCGTGCTGGTGCACGATGCCGCCCGACCCTTCGCAAGCGCTGCGCTCTTCGAGCGGGTCATCACGGAAGTGCGCCGCACCGGCGACGCTGTGGTGCCGGCGCTTCCCGTTGTCGACACGCTCAAGCGCGTCGACCCAGAGGGGATCGTGCACGAAACAGTAGACCGTGCACCGCTTGTAGCCGTGCAGACACCGCAGGGCTTCGTGCGTGAGACGCTCGCGGCAGCGCACGCCACCGCGCAACTGCAGCACGAGGGCGGGCTCCCCACCGACGACGCCGAGGTGGTGCAGCGCGCCGGTGCGAAGGTGCGAACAGTGCCAGGCGAGCAGCGCGCCCACAAGCTCACCACACCCGCTGATCTCGCGATCCTGGAGCACTTCCTCACGGCCAACCTGCTCGGTCTGGAGGCGGAGGCGTGAGCGCCCCCGCGGAAGTCGCGCACCCCGCCGTGCCGCAGATCCGTGTGGGCACAGGCTTCGACGTGCACGCCTACGATGCGGCCTCGCCGCTGCGCCTCGCCGGCCTCGATTGGCCTGGCGAGCCCGGCCTCTCCGGGCACAGCGACGGTGACGCCGTTTGCCACGCCATTGTCGACGCGCTGCTCTCAGCGGCAGGGCTCGGCGATATCGGCGGCCTGGTGGGTGTCGACCAGCCCGACACCGAGGGAGCTGCAAGCACCAGCTTCGTGCGGCTCGCGCTCGCCAGACTGGCCGCGCAAGGTTGGCAACCGGTCAACGTATCGGTGCAGATCGTTGGCGACAAGCCCAAGTTCGCGCCGCGCCGCGAGGAGGCGCAGCGGATCATGACCGAGCTCGTCGGAGCACCGGTGAGCCTCGGCGCCACCACGAGCGATCACCTCGGTTTCACCGGCCGAGGCGAGGGACTCGCGGCCATCGCCACAGCCCTCATCGTGCGGGCCTGACAGACCCGCAGCCCCGGGTGCTGGATCGCCGCGCTCAGCCGACGATCGGGCACCCGGGCCGAAACTCAGCCCGCGTAGCCGCCCACGAGGCGCACTGCGCCTCCGTCGACGCCCTTTGCGCCCTGTTCGAAGCCTGCGAAGTCGCGCGCCTCGGTCGACACGGTGCCGGCGACCCAGGTATCGAGACCCTCTGCGGTGAGCGCAGCGGCGACCTGCGGGGCGCGATCCGCCGCCACGACAGCGAACATGCCGATGCCGAGGTTCCATGCCCCCTCGAGCGATTCGAGCGTGTGACCGCCGAGCTCTGCAAGATGGCGGAACACGGGCAGCGGCGACCACGAGGCGCGATCCACCTCAACCCACGCCCCCTGCGGCAGCACGCGCGCAAGATTCGCAGCGATCCCGCCGCCGGTGACATGGCTCAGCACGTGGATCGCGCCGTCGAGCGCGGGATCGTCGAGCACGCGCAACAGCGGAGCCGTGTACAGCGCGGTGGGCGTCAGCAGCGCCTCACCGTAGCTCGCCCCCAGATCGTCACTGCGATCGCCGTAGCCGATGCCGCGCTCGGAAAGAATGTGGCGCACCAGCGAGAAGCCATTGGAGTGCAGCCCCGAGGCCGCCATCGCGAGCACCACATCGCCGTGCTGCACAAGCGCGGGCTGCAGCATACGATCAGCCTCCACAACGCCCGTCGCCGCACCGGCGACGTCGTAGTCGTCGGGGCCGAGAAGACCAGGGTGCTCGGCGGTCTCGCCGCCGACAAGAGCCGTGCCCGTGGCCTCGCAGGCCTCGGCGATACCGCGCACGATGTCAGCGATGCGCTGGGGCACCACCTTGCCGCAGGCGATGTAGTCAGTCATGAACAGCGGCTTCGCGCCGACCACCACGATGTCGTCGACGACCATCGCGACAAGATCCTGGCCGATGGTGTCGTGCTTGTCGATGGCCTGCGCGATCGCCACCTTCGTGCCCACTCCGTCGGTCGAGGAAGCGAGCAGCGGGCGCTTGTAGCCCAGCAGAGCGCTCGCATCGAACATGCCGGCGAAGCCGCCGACGCCGCCCAGCACCTCGGGGCCGTGCGTGCGGCCAACAGCCGACTTCATCAGTTCGACGGCGAGGTCGCCCGCCGCGGTATCGACTCCGGACTGGGCATAGATCGACGCGTTTTCGCTCACAACTCCAGCGTACCGTGCCCCAGGGCAGCTTCGGCCTGATCCGCGCGCAGCCTCAGACAGGGCCTCACACACACAGCGGCATGTGGGACACTAGATTCTGCGTCTGCCTGACGCCCCATCGCATCCCAGGGAGCATTCACACAAGCATGTGCGGCATCGTCGGTATCGTCTCGCAAGAACCTGTCAATCAGCAGGTCTACGACAGCCTCCTCCTGCTGCAGCACCGCGGCCAGGACTCCACGGGCATCGCCACGCTCGACGGCGATTTCTTCCACTCGGTGAAGGCAAAGGGCCAGGTGCGCGAGGCCTACCGCACCCGTGACATGCGCACTCTGAAGGGCAATATCGGCCTGGGTCACGTGCGCTATGCCACCCGCGGTTCGGCAGCGGCAGAAGAAGAGGCGCAGCCCTTCTACGTCGGCGCCCCGTACGGCATAATCCTGGTGCACAACGGCAACCTCACCAACACCCGCGAGCTCACCGCCGAGCTCTACAACATCGACCGACGCCACCTCAACACGCACTCCGACACCGAGCTGCTCCTCAATGTGCTCGCGAACGAGCTGCAGGCTGGCATTGCGGGGCTCTCCCTCGACTCTGAGCAGGTGTTCGAGGCGGTCTCCCGTGTGCACCAGCGCGTCGAAGGCTCCTACGCCACCATCGCGCTCATCGCTGGCTACGGGCTGCTGGCCTTCCGCGACCCGAACGGCATCCGCCCGCTCGTGCTCGGCCGTCGCACCGCCGCTTCCGGCGCCGACGAGTGGGTGGTCGCTTCCGAGTCGCTGGTGCTCGAATCAGGCGGATACGAGATTGTGCGCGACGTCGAACCCGGCGAGGCGATCCTTATCTCGCCAGACGGCACGCTGCAGTCGCGCCAGTGCGCAGAGCGCACCCGCCTCGTGCCCTGTGCGTTCGAATACATCTACCTCGCCCGACCCGACTCCGTGCTCGACGGCATCGCCGTGTACGACGCGCGCCTGCGCCTCGGCGACGTGCTCGCCGAGGAGATCGCCGAGCAGCTGCCGGACGTCGAGATCGACGTGGTCATGCCGATCCCCGATTCCGCGCGTCCCAGCGCCATGCAGGTCGCACAAAAGCTCGGCATCGAGTATCGCGAGGGCTTCTTCAAGAACCGCTACGTGGGTCGCACCTTCATCATGCCCGGCCAGGCCGTGCGCAAGAAGAGCGTGCGCCAGAAGCTCAACGCGATGAGCATCGAGTTCAAGGGCAAGAACGTGCTCATCGTCGACGACTCGATCGTGCGCGGCACCACCTCTCGCGAGATCGTCGAGATGGCGCGTGCCGCGGGCGCGAAGTCGGTCATCTTCGCCTCGGCGGCTCCCCCTGTGGTGTTCCCGCACGTCTACGGCATCAACATGCCCTCACGTGCTGAGCTGATCGCGCACGGCCGCAGCAGCGATGAGGTTGCCGCCGAGTTGGGCGCTGACCACCTCATCTACATGAGCGTCGAGGGCATGAACCGCGCCATCATGCAGGGGCAGGACCGGGTCACCGAGCTGGAGCAGAGCTGCTTCACGGGCGAGTACATCGCTGGCAATGTCGACGCAGAATATCTGGCCTGGGTCGAAGCGACGCAGGAAAGCTGACGACCGGGCCCGCACACCGATACACGAAGCGGGGCCGCGCTTAATGAGCGCGGCCCCGCTTCGTGTATCGGTGAACTGTTACGGCTTGTCGCCGGGAGCGGTGTTGCCGCCTTCTCGAGGCTCGGGGCGAGCGGTGTTCGAGTGCCCACTCTCGCTGCTCGGAGATTCGGGGGCACCGTCGCTGCCCTTCTCTGCTGCATCGTCGTTGCGTACTTCCTTTTTGAGGATGCGCATCGACTGGCCCAGGCTCTTCGCCAGGCCCGGCAGCTTCGGCGCGCCGAAGAGCAGCAGCACAATGAAGAGGATGACCACCAGGGTGGGGCCGCTCAGGTTGCCGAACATGCGGGAAGGCTCCGATCGTCAGGTCAGATGGTTATGGCTGCTCGGGTCGCTGCGGCGTGGCTTCCTGCGCTGCGGCCGGAGCCGGAGCGGGAGTGGCCTGTGCGGCGGGAGCGGCCGGAGCCGCAGGGGCTTCGGCGACGGTGTCGGCGCGAGGAGCTGCCGTGTCAGCGTCGTCGTTGCGTACTTCCTTTTTGAGGATGCGCATCGACTGGCCCAGGCTCTTCGCCAGCCCTGGCAGCTTCGGCGCACCGAAGAGCAGCAGGACGATGAAGAGGATGACGATGAGGTGCGCTCCACCCAGGTTTCCAAGCATCGGGTGAACTCCGTTCGTGAGTGATGGGCCGATTATCGCACGTCGCGCTGAATGGCGACACCGACGCCGCTTCCGCGCTTCGCGAGGAACCCGAGAACAATTGAGAAGAGCCCGGCGATACCGAGGCCGATGGCCCCGCCGATGATCGCGCTGATACCCACGGCCTGCGCCATGGTGTACTCCGCGTCTTCTGGCACGGGGAAGAGCAGGCAGGCGAGCATCGCCACAATCGCGCCAAGCACAGCGCCGCCGATCAGCACCCGCCCGTAGCGCACGGTGCGCTGCAGCACCACCTCATGCTCAGTTTCTTCGATCACGGCTTCATGGGTGTCGAGGGCGTCTTCGGCTGGGGCCGGGGCAGCCGGTACGGCCTGCGCGGTCTCTGTTGCGGTTTCGACGGCGGCGCGCTGCTCGCCCGCATCGGGAATGCTCATGCCTCTATTGTCTCAGCCTGCGTCTGTGCGTCACCTCCGATGTTGGCGCGCGGATGCAGTCAGCCGGTCGCGAGCGGTTCTACATCGCAGCTCACGCGAGCGGGAGCAGGCCGTGCAGATCGGCTCGGGATCCCGAGGCAACGACCCGAGCGGTGTCGAGAGCGGTCTCCCAGTCGAGCTGCCCCGTCGCGAGTGCGATCCAGGTAGCCGGGTCGGTTTCGATGACGTTCGGCGGGGTGCCTCTGGTGTGCCGAGGGCCGGCAACGCACTGCGTTGCCCCGAAGGGGGGCACCCGCACCTCGACGGAGTTGCCCGGCGCGCGTTCGGCGAGTTCTTCGAGCAGGTAGCGCACCGCTGTGGCGAGCACAGTGCGCGTGTCTGATCCGGCCCGCGCTGCGGCGAGCGCGGCCAGCCCGTCTTCGATCGACACTTTGCGCTTCGCCACGGCTCCCACTGTAGCGGCGCAGCACCCCACTATCCTGGAACCGTGAAGATTCTCGTCCTGGGCCCCGGCGCCCGCGAACACGCCATCGTCCTCGCCCTCCGCACGGAGTCAGCCGATCACGAGATCGTCTGCGCTCCGGGCAACGCCGGAATCTCGGCGAGCGGGGTCGAAACCCCCGAGCTGGCTTACTCAGACCCAGATGCTGTCGCCGCATTCGTGCGTGAGCGCGGCTTCGATCTCGTGGTGGTAGGCCCCGAGGCTCCGCTGGTTGCCGGTGTCGCGGATCCGCTGCGCGCTGCCGGCGTCCCCGTGTTCGGGCCTGATCAGGCTGCCGCCCAGCTGGAGGGTTCGAAAGCGTTCGCGAAGCGGGTGATGGAGGCTGCCGAGGTGCCCACTGGTCGGGCGACAGGGGTTGCCTCGGTGGAGGAGGCCGCTGCGGTGCTCGACGAGTTCGGCGCTCCCTACGTGGTGAAGGCCGATGGTCTCGCGGCTGGTAAGGGCGTGCTGGTGACTGAGGATCGGGCGGCTGCGCTCGACCATGTGGCGAGCTGGGCACCCCACGGGGAGGTGTTGATCGAGGAGTTCCTCGACGGGCAGGAGGTGTCGCTGTTCTTCTTCGCAGATGGTCACGACGTGCTGCCGCTGACCCCCGCGCAGGATTACAAGCGCATCTTCGATGGCGATGAGGGCCCGAACACGGGCGGCATGGGCGCCTATTCGCCGCTGCCGTGGCTGCCCGGCGGCGTGGATGCGTTCGTCGAGGAGATCACCCGCACGGTAGCGCTGCCGACTGTGCGCCAGCTCGAAGCGGAGGGCACGCCGTTCGTGGGCCTGCTCTACTGCGGCCTCATCGTGACGTCGAAGGGTGTGCGCGTCATCGAGTTCAATGCGCGTTTCGGTGATCCTGAAACCCAGGTGGTGCTGGCTCGCCTCGAATCACCGCTGAGCCGCTATCTGCTGGCTGCGGCGCAGGGCGAGCTTGCGACGCAGCAGGCTCCCGAGTTCTCCGATGAGCCGGCAGTGATCGTAGTGGTGGCGAGCGAGGGCTACCCCGGTGCGGTGAGCACGGGGCGCGCGATCACGGGTATCGCAGACGCCGAGCAGGTGCCCGGCGTGCATGTGGTGCACGCCGCAACGGCACGCGACGCCGAGGGCGGCTGGGTTGCGACAGGCGGCCGGGTGCTCGGTGTGGTCGCCCGCGGTGCCGATTTCGCTGCGGCGCGCGAGCGCGCCTATGAGGCCGTGGGGCGGATCTCGTTCGAGGGTTCACAGCACCGCACGGACATCGCGGCGCGCGTCGCATAGCGCAGCCCCACACGAGAACGGCGCCTGCACCCCTGCTCGGGGTGCGGGCGCCGTTCTCGTGTGAGTGCGAGGGCAGCGCCGCTTAGAGACCTCGGATGAGGGCGTCGAAATCGGGATCGCCGGTGAAACTGTCTGCTTCGGGTTCGTGGCGTCGCTTCGACTGCTTCGGCAGATCGGTTGCTTCGTCACTCGCTTGCGGATCCGCCACGGCATCAGCCACAGGCTCGGCGAGCGCATCGCTCTCGGCAGCCTCAGTCTCGGTGTCGGTCGCCGTACTGCCGTCGGCGGCAGCGTCGTCATCAGCATCTTCGGCATTGATGATCTGCACGGATCCGGTGTCGAGTTCGAGGTGCTCGCCGAGCTGCGGCTCGGCGTCGACCTCAAGCACCAGCTCGCTTTCGGTTTCAAAGACTTCGCCGTCGACTTCTTCGGGCGCGAGCTCGATGGCTCCGGCGGGGGCGCTGTCGGAATCGTCACGCGGCAAACGCGCGACGGGCACGGTTTCGTCGCTCGGAGCTTCGGCGTCGGGCGCCGCCGGGGCGGGCGGGTCTTCTGCGGTGATGATACCTGCGGCAACGCCTGCATCGATCGCCTTCGCCAGTGCAGCGAGCAGCACCTCCCACCCCTGCTGCGAAGCTGCGGCTCTCTCAGCGGGGGCCGGCAGCGCATCGAATCCAGTTTCGGTGACCGTCACTCCGGTTTCTCCGGCCTGGCTGCGCAGTGTCAGCAGCACCGCCGTGTCACGGGTGTCTCCGGCCTCGCGCCAAGTGAAGCCGACGGCGTGGCCCTCCACCCAAACATCCACCTGACCGGCGGCGTCACGGCTGACCGCGTCATCGCCGGAGCCCTCGCTCCAGCGCTCGGCGATGCGGCCGCCGATCCGCGTCTCCAATTCGAGTTCAGGCCACCACTCGGCGCGTCGCACGGGGTCGCTCACGAACGACCACACTCCGGTGCGCGCGGCTCTCATCCGACTCCGAGCCACCACCGGTCCCAGCGGGATCATGTTTCTCCTCAGCGTTACTCACCGGGTCATTCTCTCCCTCGCGTCCGGCTCCCGGCGAGCCTGCAACACGGAGGTTCCCCTCGATAGGAAGCGTAGCCCTACCCGCTGACAAGGAGGTCTCATTCGGGTGGCAATTCGCGTGGAAGAATGGGGTCGTGACCGATATCGCTTCGCCTCAGCAGCTCGCAGCTTGGACGCACATCTATTCAGGAAAGGTGCGCGACCTCTACGTTCCCGCCGACGGCTCCGACGAGCACCTGCTCGTGGTGGCGAGCAACCGCGTAAGCGCCTTCGATCACGTGCTGGAGCCGCCGATCCCGGGCAAGGGTGCGCTGCTCACGGCGCTGTCGAACTGGTGGTTCGCCCGCATCGACCTCCCCAACCACCTCGCCGGTGCCGATGCACCCGCCGTGCCAGCAGAGGTTGCGGATCGAGCCGTGGTGACCCGCCGCCTGGAGATGTATCCGATCGAGTGCGTGGTGCGGGGAGCGCTCACCGGATCCGGCTTCGCCGAATACCAGCGCACGGGCGCGGTCTGCGGCATCGAACTGCCCGCCGGCCTGCAAGACGGCGACCTGCTCGACACCCCCATCTACACCCCCGCCTATAAGGCCCCGCTCGGCGAGCACGACGAGAACATCAGCTACGAGCAGAGCCTCGAGCTCGTCGGCGACAAGGTTGCGTCAGCTCTGCGC
The DNA here is from genome assembly GCF_037150695.1 of Leucobacter sp. VD1. Classification (NCBI taxonomy): domain Bacteria; kingdom Bacillati; phylum Actinomycetota; class Actinomycetes; order Micrococcales; family Microbacteriaceae; genus Leucobacter; species Leucobacter sp. VD1. Next base: position 28,530 of record NZ_JBBCPO010000001.1, on the reverse strand, counting down.
GACGCTTCGCTGCGCATCTTCACCGCGGCCCGCGATCTGGCTGCCGAGCGCGGTGTGGTGCTGGCCGACACAAAGTTCGAGTTCGGTCGCGATCCGCGATCCGAAGATCCCGCCGAGTTGGTGCTCGCCGACGAGGTGCTCACGAGCGATTCGTCACGGTACTGGGACGCCTCGGCATACTTCGACGAGCGCAATTCGCGGTCGGATCGCCTGGCCTCCTTCGACAAGCAGATCGTGCGCAACTGGCTCTCGGCCAACTGGGACAAGCAGGGCGAACCGCCGGTGCTGCCAGAGGAGATCGTGTCACGCACCCACGCGCGCTACGCGGAGCTGTACACCCGGCTCACCGGTTCGCCTGCCGGTGAGTGACCAGCACCGCGGCCACGCACCGGCGGATGCGCCTGCCACTGCGGGTAGACTGATGTTCGACTTCTGTGTTCTCGAGTTGGAGGCTCTCTAGTGCCCACGATTGTTGTTGATGTCATGCCGAAGGCCGAACTGCTCGACCCGCAGGGCAAGGCGACCACGGGGGCGCTCGCGCGCCTCGGCCATGGCAAGTTCGAGAACGTGCGCATTGGCAAGCGTTTTGAGTTCACCGTCGAGGGCGAGGTCGACGAGGCCGTGCTCGCCGAGGTGCGTCAGCTCGCCGAGGAGATTCTCTCGAACTCGGTGATCGAAGACGTCGTGGCGATCAGCGTTGACGGCGAGGCTCGCTGATGTCGACCCGCATCGGCGTCGTCACCTTCCCCGGTTCCCTCGACGACCGTGACGCGCAGCGCGCGATCCGCCTCGTGGGTGCTGAGCCCGTGGAGCTGTGGCACGCGGATCACGATCTGCAGGGTGTTGACGCGATCGTGCTGCCCGGTGGGTTCAGCTACGGCGACTACCTCCGGCCGGGTGCTATCGCGGCGGTCTCGCCGATCATGACCGAGGTGGTCGAGGCTGCTGGCAAGGGTATGCCCGTGCTCGGTATCTGCAACGGCTTCCAGGTGCTCGTCGAGTCGCATCTGCTGCCCGGTGGCCTGATCCGCAACGCACACCAGCAGTTCATCCGCCGCGATCAGCGTCTCGTGGTCGAGAACGCCGACACCGCCTGGACCAACAGCTTCGAGCAGGGCGAAGAGATCGTGATCCCGCTCAAGAACGGCGACGGCGGCTTCATCGCCGACGACGAGACGTTGAAGCGTCTGGAGGGCGAGGGGCTCATCGCTTTCCGCTACGCCGGCGTCAACCCCAATGGTTCGCTTGACGATATCGCGGGCCTCACCAACGAGCGCGGCAACGTGGTCGGCCTCATGCCGCACCCCGAGCACGCGGTCGAGCCCGGCTTCGGCCCCGACATGCCCGACGCCATGCGCTCAGGCATCGACGGCCTGCGCTTCTTCGAGAGCGCCGTGGCCGCTCTCGCGGCCCGGGTCTAACACCCGCACGTCGTCACCGTGAGGGGCGGGGATCACTCGATCCCCGCCCCTCACGGCTTTCATGCCCGGCCTCAAGATATGGAATCTGCCGAAAATCGGGCGAATCCGGACCTGAATCCCATATCTTCGACAGATCCCATATCTACGGCGGGGACGGCTCGGGTCAGACCACGGGGGCCGCAGGGACTGCTTCGGCGGCAGCCCTGGCGGCAGCGGGCAGCGCCTCGACCACACGGGAGATCGCGGCTGCGTCGTGGGCAGCGGTAACGAACCACGCTTCGAAGGCGCTGGGTGGCAGATTGACGCCGCCCTCGAGCATGGCGTGGAAGAACGCTCGATGCTGCTGCGTTTCCTGCCGCTGCGCCCCGGCATAATCGTGCGGCCCGTCGGAGAACTCACCAAAGAACACGCTGAACAGCGTGCCCGCACGCTGCACCCGATGCGGCACCCCGGCGGTGTCGAGCGCACGTGACACCTCGCCGGAAAGCACCTCGGCTGCGCGCCCGAGCGCCGCATAGGCGGCGTCATCTGCGTGGCGCAGCGTGGTGAGCCCCGCAGCGACGGCGAGCGGATTGCCAGACAGCGTGCCGGCCTGGTAGACCGGCCCGAGCGGTGCCAGCATCTCCATTAGCTCCGCCCGCCCGCCGAGCGCCGCAAGCGGCAGCCCGCCGCCGACCACCTTGCCGAAGGTGAACAGATCAGGCGCGAGCGCCGACGCCATCCGGGCCCGCTCGATCCCCCAGTAGCCGGAAGCCCCCGCCCGAAACCCCGTGAGCACTTCGTCGAGGATCACCAGTGCGCCGTGCCCGTGCGCAAGCCCGATCATAAACTCCGTAAACCCGGGCTCGGGAGGCACCACCCCCATATTCGCGGCAGCAGCCTCCGCAATCACCGCGGCGATCCGGTCGCCGTGCTCGGCGAACGCCGCCGCCAGAGCTGCCGGATCGTTGTAGGGCAGCACGAGCGTCTGCGCCGCGGTCTCCGCGGTCACTCCCGCCGAGCCGGGCAGCGCGAGCGTGGCAAGCCCCGACCCTGCCTCGGCCAACAGGCCATCGGAATGACCGTGGTAGTGGCCGGCGAACTTCACGATGAGCGGCCGGCCGGTGGCCCCGCGCGCGAGCCTGATCGCCGTCATCGTCGCCTCGGTGCCCGTGGAGACGAGGCGCAAGCGTTCGAGGCCGGGCACCCGCGAAATCATCTCCTCGGCAAGCTCGGCCTCCTCGGGAACCGAAGCACCGAAGCCCAGCCCCCGCGCCGCAGCCGTCTGCACCGCCTCGACCACAGCAGGGTGGGCGTGCCCCAGCAGGGCGGGCCCCCACGAAGCGACAAGGTCGACGTACTCGGTGCCATCGACGTCGGTGACATACGGTCCGCTCCCCGAAACGATGAAGCGCGGGGTGCCACCCACCGAGCCGAAGGCCCGCACCGGGGAGTTCACCCCGCCGGGAATCACACGCTCCGCGCGCTCGGCGAGCTGCGCGCTGCGCATCGCCGATCCGCCCCTCATCGCAGCCACCCCGCAAGCTCCACAGCGAAGTAGCTCAGAATCGCATCGGCCCCCGCACGCTTGATGCCGAGCACCGACTCCTCGACCGCGCGCCGGCGGTCAATCCACCCCTGCGCGGCCGCCGCCTCGATCATCGCCGCCTCACCGGACACCTGATAGGCCCAGACAGGCACCGGGCTCGCCGCCGCGACATCCGAGAGCACATCGAGATAGCTCATCGCAGGCTTCACCATCACGATGTCGGCGCCCTCGGCGATGTCGAGCTCCGCTTCGCGCAGCCCCTCGCGTCGGTTCGCCGGATCCTGCTGATAGCTGCGCCGGTCACCATTGCTCGAAGGATCGGCACCGAGCTGCGAATCGACCGCCTCACGGAACGGCCCGTAGAACGCTGAGGCGTACTTCGCGGAGTAGCCGAGAATCGCGGTGGCCTGATGCCCGGCAGCATCGAGCGCGCCGCGCACCGCCGCGACCTGGCCATCCATCATGCCCGAGAGACCGAGCACCGCCGAGCCGGCCTCGGCCTGTGCGAGGGCCATCGCACAGTACCTGTCGAGGGTGGCATCGTTGTCGACCTCGCCGCGCGCGTCGAGCACCCCGCAGTGGCCGTGATCGGTGAACTCGTCGAGGCAGAGGTCGGTCTGCACGACGAGCGCATCACCGACCTCCTCCGCGACAGCGCGGGTGGCGACATTGAGGATGCCCCCGGGATCGTCGGCGGCGCTGCCGCGGGCGTCGCGCACGGACGGCACGCCAAAGAGCATGATGCCGCCGATGCCAGCAGCGGCGGCATCCGCTGCGGTTCGACGCAGCGAGTCGAGGGTGTGCTGCAGCACTCCCGGCATCGCGGAGATCGCGCGGGGCTCGTCAATGCCTTCACGGACGAAGGCCGGCAGCACCAGCTCGGCGGGATGCAGCCTGGTCTCGGTGGCGAGACGGCGCAGCGCAGGGGTGGCGCGCAGGCGACGCGGGCGGACGGTGGGGATCATGCGGATCTTCCTTCCGGGTGGTGCGGGAGTTCGGGATGGTCGGTAGTGGGCGCAGCCGCACGGTCGAGGAGCGCGGCGAGGGTGTCGAGCAGCCCGTCAGCGGTGTGGCGGGTCGCGACGGCGTCGGCACGGAGTCCGTGAGAGGCGAGCGCCCGAGCTGTCGGGGCTCCGATCGCGACGAGATGGGTGCCCGGCGGGAGCGGCGCGAAGCGGCGGGCGGTCTCGGCGGCGCCGGATCCGCTCATCACGAGGATCGCATCGACAGCCCGCCCCCGGGATTCGAGCCGGGCATCGCGCGGGGTGGGGAGCGTGCGGTACGCGGTGACGCGGTGCGGGGCGTGACCGGCGGCGGTGAGGGCGTGTTCGAGCTCGGTTCCCGCGATCTCGGAGAGCGGCAGCAGCATCTGCTGGGCCGCGTCACTCCCGTCGGCCGTGCCGATCACGGTGAGCAGCGCCTCGGCGAGACCGACCGCAGAGAAGTCGTGGTCTGGCTGCACGGCCACCTCGAAGCCGTGCTCGCGCAGCGCTTCGGCGGTAGCAGGGCCGACAGCTGCTATGCGCCGCATGCCGGGGCGCGCACCCGCCGCGACGACGGCATACACCCCGTTCGCGCTCGTGCAGACGAGCCAGTCGTAGCAGCCCAGGTTCCAACGCTCAACAGCGGCGGCAAGCGCTGCCGGATCCTGCGGCGGCACCGTCGTCGTGAGTGGCACGATGACGGGGAGACCGCCGCGTGTGCGAATGGCCGCCGCGAGCTGTTCGCCTGGGGGGCCGCCGCGCGGCACCAGGATGCGGCACCCCGCCAGATCGGAGGTGGTCGGCCGGCGGCCATTCTGGTGGGAGGTCACGGGGTGGCCTCGGAGCTGGCGGGCTCGGTGTTGCCCGACTCGGGATGCGAGCCCCCGAGCGGGGCGATCTGCGCCGCACCCATGTCGAACAAGCGCCGCGCCACGATTTCTCCCAGGCGGCGCGGTGTCTCGCGGGCTGCGGTAGACGGTGCTGCGGAGTCAGCAGCGGATCCGCCACCCGTGTCGGCGCCGGAAACGACACTGGCACCCCCACCAGCCCCAGCCTCAGCCCCAGCCGCCCAGGGCAACCCCTCCTCGGCGAGCAGCCGCTGGGTTCCGTCGAGGCTCGACACCTCGGCGCGCAGCACCAGGCGTGCATCGTCAACCATGGCTGTGGCGCCGACAGGGGCCGCGCAGCCCGCTTCGAGCGTCGCCAAAACGGCCCGCTCGGCGAGCGCGCACGCCCGCGATTCAGCGTGATCGAGCGCGCTGAGCGCAGCCACGTAGGGGGCGCGGCGCGCATCTTCGCTGCGCACCTCGATCGCGAGGGCACCCTGCCCCGGGGCGGCGGGCGCCTCATCGAGCGGAAAGCGCTCGGTGATCGCTTCCTCGCGCCCCAGCCTGTCGAGGCCCGCGCAGGCCAGCACCACAGCATCGAGATCGACACCCACCCGGCCGAGCCTGGTGTCGACGTTGCCGCGCAGATCGACGACGTCGAGATCTGGTCGCCTGCCGAGCAGTTGCGCGGCGCGGCGCGGCGAGCCGGTGCCCACCCTCGCCCCCGCAGGTAGTTCGGCGAGCGTCAGACCGTCCCGCGCGCACAGCGCGTCTCGAGCGTCGGCGCGCACCGGGATGGCGCCGATTTCGATACCGGGGCACGCGCCCGTGGGAAGGTCTTTCAAGGAGTGCACTGCGAGGTCGCATGCCCCGTCGAGCAGGGCGTCGCGCAGCGCGCTCACGAAAACGCCCGTGCCCCCGAGCTGCGCCAGCGGCGCAGCGGAGACGTCGCCTCGGGTGGTGACGATCACGAGCACGACTTCGAGCCCCGTGGCGACCGAGACCGCCTCTGCCACAGTGGTGGATTGTGCGACGGCGAGGGCGCTGCCGCGTGTGCCGATGCGGATCAGCCCGGGGTCGGCCGCAACAGGGGTGTCGGAGCGGCGCACACGCGGGGTGCGAGGGCCGGTGGCGGTGATGCGATTGGTCATCGCGTGCCTCCTTCGGAATGCGGGGCGGCTGAGTTCAGGGAGTCGAGGACGCTGCGGGCGGCGGCGCGGGCAGCTGGCACGACGGTCGCAAGCCCGGTGCCGCTCACCCAGTCGCCGGTGATCGCGACGCGGGGCGGCGGCACGAGCTCGGATGCGGCGGATCCGGTGGCGGATCCGCGGCCGTCGCCCAATCCGCGAGCCGAACCGGTGCACCACTCGCGACGGCGCATGTCGCGCACGGAGGCTGGGTTGAGCGCGACGCCGAGAATGCGCGACGCATCCGCCACCGCGATCTCGCGCACCTGCTGATCGGGGAGCCCCGCGGTCTCGGGGGCGCTGCCGTGGCGACCGTAGGAGAGTCGCAGAACATGCGGGGTGGGGCCAGGTGCCGTCGCGCGCTTCGGCCACTTCGCCGTGACATGGGTGAGAGCTTTCGCCCGGATGCCGTGTTCTCCCTCGGCGACCAGGGCACCGGTGCCGCGGGGTGCGGCGTCGAGACGAGGGTCGTCGACCGCGAGCAGAACGACTTCAACGCGGGTTTCGGGGTCGGTCGCTGGGGCGCCCAGCAGCGCGCGGGCGGCGGTTTCGGGCACGGCGAGCACGACGGCGTCGAAGCGCAGGACGCCCGTGAGTGCGGTGCTTGGCGGCGCGGTGCGTGTGGTCGCGATGTTCGCGGCGGCTGTGCGGTCAATGCGGACCCGGATGCCGCCTCCGGCAGCGGCGATCTCGCGCACCGCTGTTCCAGTGCGCGTCTCGATGTGCAGACGCTGCAGCTCTGCGGCGAGCGCTTCGACGAGGGAGCCCATTCCGTCTCGCAGACCAGCGACGGCGCCGCCCGCGGCGGAGCGCCCGTGGCGCAGTTCACGGGCGGCCGCGATGAGGGAGCCGTGGCGCTGCAGGGCGGCTGCAAGTCCGGGCACGGCGTCGATCGACAGTTCTTCGGGGTCGGCGGAGTGCACGCCGCGCACCACAGGCCGCACGAGCCTGTCGAGCACGCGCGCGCCGAGTCGCAGGCGCACCGCTCTGCCGAGGGTTGCGCCGCGGCCGAGGGAGCGTGGCAGCAGCGGTTCGATGGCGGCGCGCAGCGCCCCTGCCAGCCCGAGCACGCGCCGCGTGTCGGCCGCGAGCGGAGCTGTGGGGATGCCGACGGCGCCAGCAGCCGGCAGCGGGAGCGCCCGGCCCGCGGAGATCACCCAACTGCCGAGCGGGGCGGGGCGTTCGATGCGGTCGCCGAGGCCGAGATCTCCGAGGAGTGCGGCGACGGCGCCGCCGCGCGTGGCGAAGGCTTCGGCGCCCACGTCGACCGGCACGGATGCGAGGGTGTCGCGCTGCACGCGGCCCCCGATGCGGTCTTGCAGTTCGAAGAGCACAACATCGGCGCCGCCGAGCGCGAGTTCGCGGGCGGCGACGAGCCCCGAGACCCCGCCGCCCACGACAGCCACGCGACGGCCTGAGCTGCCCGCTGCGCAGGCGAGGTCGGCGAATCCGGTGCCTTCAGCACCGTCAACACTCTCAGTGCCGTCAGCGTTGTCATCGACTTCACCGAGCATGCGCGAGCTCTACGATACGGGTGAGCACTTCAGGGTCGGTGTCGGGTGGCACGCCGTGCCCCAGGTTGAGCACGTGGGCGGGGGCGCGGGTTCCCCGGCGCAGCACCTCGTCGAGGTGCGCGACAAGCCGCTCGGGCGGCGCTCCGAGGTAGGCGGGGTCAAGATTGCCCTGCAACGGCACGGTATCTCCGAGTCTGCGGCTCGCCTCGTCGAGCGGGGTGCGCCAATCGACGCCGATCGCGCTCACCCCAACGGCGGCGAGTTCTTCGAGCAGGTGGCCAGAGCCCACTGCGAAGTGGATCGCGGGCACGGTTTCTTCGCACGCGCTGTAGCCATCGCGGTGCGGGTGCCGATACGCGATATGCCGCACGGCGTCGAGGGTGCGTCGGGATGCGGGCGCCACATGGGCGCGGTAGTCGGCGGCGCTGAGCGATCCCGCCCAGGAGTCGAACAGTTGCACCGCACTGGCACCGGCTGAGACCTGCGCTTCGAGAAAGACGCCGCTGAGTTCTGCGGCCCAGTCGAGCAGTTCGCGCCAGGTCTCCGGTTCGGCGTGCATAAGGGTGCGGGCTCGCAGGTGGTCGCGGGAGGGACCGCCCTCGACGAGGTAGGCCGCGAGGGTGAAGGGTGCACCGGCGAAGCCGATGAGCGGTGTGTTGCCGAGCTGTGCGACGGTCAGCGCGACGGCGTCGCGCACGGGGTCGAGGGCTTCCCGAAGGCGATCGGCGGTGAACTCGGCGCGGCAGCGCCTGACGTCGGCGGCGCTGCGAACGGGAACCGCGAACACCGGACCTCGCCCGGCAACGAGATCGACTTCGACGCCCGCGAGTTTCAGCGGCACGACGATGTCACTGAAGAAGACTGCGGCGTCGACGCCGTGCCGCCGCACAGGTTGCAGGGTGATCTCGCTCGCGAGTTCGGGGTTCACGCAGGCGTCGAGCATACGGTGGTCTGCGCGGATGCTGCGATATTCGGGGAGCGACCGACCTGCCTGGCGCATGAACCAGACGGGAACCCGCTCGGGGCGGTGGCCGTTGAGGGCTCTGATCAGAGGGGCGTCGCTCGTTCGGCCATCGACGAGCGGGTGCGAAGCTGGGAGTGAGTTCATCGATCGAGATGCTAGCTTATAGATCTGATGTTTCACATCAGATCTACTCAGCTGGGCGTGCGGCGCCGCGCTGATCCGCTCCCCATCCCGAGAACCCTGCCGAGAATCCATGCTCCTCTGCCTCACCGTCGATCACCGCAACGCCGATCTGGCGCTGCTCGAACACATCGAACGGCGCACCGACACCGTGACCGCCACGCTCAGCGATCCCGCACTCAGCCGCGGTGCCGTCGTGCTCGCGACCTGCAATCGCTTCGAGGCCTATCTCGACGCCCCCGGCCTCGCCCCCGAGCACGCCCTCGACGGACTCGCGCGAGCCACCGGTCTCCCCCACGGCGAACTCGCCGCAGCCTGCTCGGTGCACCGCGGCGAGGCCGCTGCCGAGCACCTCTTCGCAGTGTCGAGCGGTCTCGAATCCGCTTCGGTGGGCGAGACCGAGATCGCGGGGCAGGTGCGCCGCGCCATCGACACAGCGCGCGCATTGGGCCGGTCGAGCACCGAACTGGAACAGCTCTTCCAACAGGCCATCGTCGTCTCGAAGCGCGTGAAGCATCGCACCGGCTTGCAGAGCAGAGGCCGATCGCTCGTGCAACTCGCACTCGCGCTCGTCGACAGCAGGGTCGGCGACTGGCAGACCTGCCGCGTGCTCCTCATCGGCACCGGCGCCTACGCCGGAGCGAGCCTTGCGGCGTTGCGCGCACACGGTGCCCAGCGCATCGCGGTCTACTCCCCCTCAGGCCGGGCAGCATCATTCGCGGAGTCTCACGGCATCCGCCCCGTGGCGCACAACGACCTCGATGCCGAACTGCGCCACAGCGACCTCGTCGTCGCGTGCAGCACCGTGCACGAACCCCTGCTCACCCGAGAGCGCTTCGACGACACCGTCACCGAGGGCAGCCCTCCGTTCTGTGCCCGCTTCGGCAGGCTCTCCGTCTCTGAACGAGGCCGAACGCGGCCCCGGCTGCTCATCGACATGGGTCTCCCCCGCAACATCTCCCCCGGCGTTGCCGCGGTGCCAGGGGTCGAACTGCTCGACCTCGAGACCATCGCACTGCACGCGCCGATCCCCGAACTGGGAGCCGAACTCGAAGCGCGCGACATCGTGCGCACCGCGGCGGCCGAGTTCACGGCGCTGCGCGCCGAGCGCGACGCGATCCCGGCACTGCAGGAACTGCGATCATTCGTGAACGGCATGCTTGACGACGAGATCAGGCGGATCAGCCATCGCGCGAACGGCGGCGCTGCCGAGCCTGCTCGCACCGTCGAGACCGAGGCCGCTCTGCGGCACCTGGTCGGGCGCCTGCTGCACCGACCCACCGTGCGCCTGCGCGAACTCGCCCGCGCAGGCCGCGCCGCAGAGGGCCGCGCCGCAGTCTCCGCGCTCTTCGCCGAGACCTCGGAGCACCTCAGCGCCTGATCCGCTGATCGCATCGGGCTCGCATCGGTGAGCGCTGAAGCTGCCTACGGCCGGTAGTACACCGCGACACGGCGACCGTCATGTTCGAGCACGTCGACCGGGGTCTCGAAAACCCGCTCCAGCACCTCGGAGGTGATGATCTCATCGGGGGTGCCGGAAGCGACGATCCGCCCCTCGGCAAGCGCCACAATGCGGTCGGCGTACGCCGCCGCGAAGTTCACATCGTGGATCACGAGCACGACAGTTTTGCCCAGCGCATCAGCAGCCGCCCGCACCTGCCCCATCATGCTCACCGCGTGGCGCATATCGAGCCCCGTCAGCGGCTCATCGAGCAGCACGAAGTCGGTATCCTGCGCCAGCACCATGGCCACGAAGGCGCGCTGCCGCTGACCGCCGGACAACTCATCGATGAAGCGCTCCTCGAACCCGGCCAGATCGAGAAACGCGATCGCAGCGTGGATCGCGCGATGATCGGCCTCGGTAATCCGCCCGGCTGAGTGCGGGAAACGACCGAAGGTGACGAGCTGACGCACGGTGAGGCGCGCCACGAAATGATTCTCCTGTTTCAAGATCGAGACCACCCGGGCGAGCTGCTTCGGCTTGGCGGCACGCACATCGAGCCCACCCACGGTGACGCGCCCGCTGTCGGCTTCGAGCAGGCGCCCGATGATCGTGAGCAGTGTCGACTTGCCTGCCCCATTCGGGCCGATCAGCGCCGTTACACCACCGCGTTCGAGACTGAGGTCGATGGGGCCGAGCACCCGCCGCCCCGCGTACGTCTTCGCAACATCGCTCAGCTCGATCCCCTGGCCGCGGCCCGGTTCAGACTCAGCGGCGCGCACCGCAGCCCCGGCCGTCCCTGCCGGGGCGTCGAGCCCCATTCCGATTTGCGCGTCAGTCATCGCAGCCCCTTCCTGAGCAGCACGATCAGAAACAGCAGGCCGCCCGCGAACTCGATGATCACCGTCACGAGACCGGCCGCGGCGAACACGTGCTTGAGCACGAAGGTGGCGCCCAGCAGCGTGACAAGCCCGATACCGATGGCGAGCGGAATCGTCTCGGCGTGCGAATCCCCCCTCGCGAACTGGTAGGCGAGCGTCGCCACCAGGAAACCGTAGAACGTCATCGGGCCGACCATCGTCGCCGACACCGAGACGAGCACGGCCACAAGCACCAGGATCGTGACTACCTCGCGCCGGTAATTCACGCCCAGGCCGATCGCCACATCGCGACCGAGCGCGACCACGTCGTAGCTGCGCCGACGCAACCAGACGAAAATCAAGATCCCGCACACGATCGCAGCCGCGATCGGCAGATACTCGGGATTTCCCTTACTGATACTGCCGAAGAGGCGAGCGCTCAGCACATCGAACTCGCTCGGGGTGAGCGTGCGCTGCATCACCATGGAGACCGAGCCGAAGCCGATCCCGAGCACCACACCCACGAGCAGCAGCAACTGCAGATTTGCTCGCGGGCCCGAGAACAGCCAACCGTACAGCAGCGTTGCGAACAGCACCATCAGCGCGCTCTGCGCAATGATCTTCGGAATCCCCTCCATGCTCGCCGCCGTGGTGCCGAAGACGAACACGAGCGCCGTCTGCGTGAGCACGTAGAGCGCATCGAAGCCCAGGATGGAGGGGGTGAGAATGCGATTCGAGGTGGCAGTGTGAAACAGCACCGTGGCGAGCGCCTGAGCGACGGCGACGAAGGCAATCGTCGCGAGCGAAGTGAGACGCGACTGCACGATAATCCAAAAGCCGGGGCTGCCCGCGGGCGCCGGATTGCCGGTGACGAGGATCGCGACGGCGAGCACCGCGGCGACGACGAACACCACAACGATCGGCAGCGCCGCGCGCCAGCGCGACGCACGCGACGACGGCGCGGCCGGCGGCTCCCCCGTGCTCGCGAGCCTCACAATACTGCTCTCCACGATCACCTCTGCCGCAAAAGCAGCGCGATGAACACGACAGCACCGACGAGGCCGAGCACCATCGAGACCGGAACCTCGAAGGGCATTATCACCACTCGCCCGACAATATCGCAGGCCACCACGAGCGCGATGCCGCCCAGACAGACCCACGGCAGGTTGCTGCGCACATTGTCGCCGCGGATCATCGAGACCATGTTGGGCACGACAAGCCCGAGCAGCGGCAGGAAGCCGACGACCACGGTGGTGACACCGGCGGCCACGGCCACGAGCGCGGTGCCCGCGATGAGGATCGCCTCGTAGCGCACGCCAACGCTCGTCGCCATGTCTTTACCGAGGCCGGCGACAGTGATGCGATCCGCCATGAGAAACAAAAGTATCGTGACCACAGCCACCACCCACAGCACCTCGTAGCGGCCCCGCACCACCGCGGTGAAGCTGCCCATGAACCAGGTACCGAGCATCTGCAGCAGGTTGAACTGCGCGGCGAGGAAGGTGGTAAGCGAGCTCACGATCGCGCCGAGCATGATGCCGATGAGGGGGACGATGAGGGTGGTGCGGATCACGACGCGGCGCAGGATCAGCATGAACAGCATCGCCCCGATAAACGCGCAACCGCTCGCGATGACCATCTTGCCGACGAGCCCAATCCCGGGCAGGAGCAGCGAGGCGAGCAGCAGGCCGAGCGCCGCCCACTCGGTGGTGCCCGAGGTGGTGGCGTCGACGAAGCGGTTCTGGGTGAGCATCTGCATCACGAGACCGCTCGTGGCCATCGCGGCACCGGCCAGCACGAGCGCGATCGTGCGGGGCACCCTGGTGATCCAGAACATTTCTGATCCGAACTCGCTGCCCGCGATGTCGTAGACACCGATCACGAGCGATGCCGCGAGGAGACCCAGCACCGCGATAATGGCGGCGAGCAACGCCCCAGTGCGGCGCCGCGTGGGCAGTGCGGCGCCGCTCAAGACCGGCGTGCTCGAAACTGTGGGGCTCATGCCGCCGAGAACGCCTCCTGGAGCTGCGTGAACAGCCCGGTGTAGGCCTGGATGCCCTCGGTGAGGTAGAAGTTGGGATCGAGGATCACGATGCGGCCCTGCTGCACCGCGGAGACGTTCTGCAGCGCCTCGGAGCTCGTGATGAGCTCATCGGCGGGCGCCGAACCGGGCTCGCGCTCACTCGGGGCGAACGCCGCATCGCGATCAAGCGCCACGATCCAGCCGGGGTTCGAAGCTGCGATCGCCTCGACGCTGATGTCGTCACCCTGGTGATCATCGCTCGCACCCTCAATTTCGAGAGCGGGCTGCCAGCCGAGGGCGGGGAACACCGGGCCGAGGCTGCGGCCCACCACTGGCGCGATGTATCCGATACGACCCGCGGAGGTATTGACGGCCATGACGGTGTCGGTGCCGTTGTAGGCCTGCTTCGCGCCGGAGATCGCGCTGTCGAGCTCGGCGTTCAGCGCGGCTGCTTCGTTGTCGTGATCGAAGATCTGACCCAGGATCTCGGTCTGGCGCTTGAGCTCGTCGAAGGTGTCCTTGCCATCTCGGGGCGCGATCTCGATGACGACGGCCTGAGGGTTCTGCTCCTTGATCTGCTCGTAGTAGTCACCGAAGCGGTAGCCGCCGATGATGAGGTCGGGCTGCTCTGCAACGATCACCTCGAGGTTCGGTTCGCGGTGGTTGCCGACGTTGGCGACCTCGGGGTCGTCGGTGTAGCCGGGCCAGACCGAACCCATGACGTCCTTGGGCACGGCGGCGAGCTCGATTTCCCACTCGGCGAGGGTGTCGAAGACCGTGTTGTCGAGCGCGACGACCGTTTCGGGCTTGACCGGCACCTCCACCTCGCCGTGATTGTCGGTGATGGTCACTGTGGCGGCGGCAGATTCGGTGCTCGGCTCGCTCGCGGGTGCGCCGGAGGCGCAGGCCGAGAGAACGAGCGCTGCGGCCAGAGCCAACGCTGCGGCTGCACTGCGGGTGGTGCGGATTGACACTGTGGGCTCCTGGGGTTCGACGGGCAGCTGACATGTGCCGGCTGCTTCGATGTGATGGGCAAAAAGAATGCACCGATACGGCGCGCGCATCGATGCTTCGCGATTCCTGAGGTGCCATCACGGCCCCCGGAACGCCAAGGTAAGCCTATACATACCTTCATCTGATGTTCAAGCGGGAAAGAATGCGCTCCTCATAAAACCCTGCTCAGACCGTAAATGCGTAGGCCATGAGCATAAGCTTCGTGCCCATCGCGTCGAACTCATATTCACGCTCGGGCACCCGCTCGAACCCCATCCGCTCGTACAGCCGCTGAGCCGCAACCATCTGCGAAGACGTGTGCAGCACCAGACGCCGAGCCCCGCGCTCTCGGGCGAGCGACACGCAGTGCCGCATCAACAGCTCACCGACGCCCCGCCCGCGAGCTTCCCGCGCGACACCCAGCAGTCGCACATCCATCTCGTCGGGGGCACTGTCACGCTGCAGCCGTTGCCCCGGAAACGGGGTCGTCACACTGCCGAGCACCGCGCCCGAGACTCGATCCACCGCAACCCACAGCTGCGCCGACTCTGCACGACCCCGCACATCGACGATCTCACCGAGATACTCGGGATCAAGTCGATAATCTCCCCCGTAGGCGGCGCGCAACAGCTCACTCGTCGCATCGGCCTCATCGAGGCGCATACTGCGAATCTCAACCCCCGCGGTCACCCCCGGGGCGACTGCAGCACGGAGAAATCGGGCTGCCCATCAGCCCCCGCAGGCAGCGGGCGCCCGTCGGGGAACGTTGGCCAAGGCAGCAAGGGCTGCGCCCCCGCCACCGGCGCCTGCTGCATCACCGTCGGCTGCGGCTGCGCCCGATACGCCTCAGCCGCCGGAACCGCCGAACGCGCCCCGCGCACAGCATCGCGTGCCGCAGAACTGAACGACCACCGCAGCAGCAGCGTGATCGACAGCCCAAGCGCGGTCAAGATCAGCAGAGCCGTCGCGATCTTCCAGTAGAGATCGGGAATGTGCAGATCGAACGCTTCGATGCCGACAGGAGCGGTGAAGAGGATGCCCGAAAGCACCGCGAGCACACTCGTCACGAAGGCGAAACGGGTCACCACATCGGGCAGCCTCGCGCTCATACCGAGCAGCAGCTGGCAGCACAGGATCACCAGCCTCGTCACCAGGATCACGAACACCGACTTCCAGAAAATCTCGAGCACCAGGCCGAAGGCCTGGTAGGGAGTCATCCAGATCACGATGAGCAACAGCCCCAGAATGTAGGCGTTGGCGATGAGCGCAACGGGCGCGTACCACTCCGACTTCTGCTCGCGACGGGTGTCGAGTGCGGTGAGTAGCACGAACACCGCGAAGAGCACGAACGTCGAGAACACACGCTCGAACTTGCCCTCAAGTTCGCCGATGAACAACAGCGAGATCGAGGCGATCGTCAGCGCTGCAAGCAGAATGATGCTGACCTTCAAAAAGGTCGACAGCCCCTCTGCCTTCGCAGCGCGCTGCTTCGAGGAGGCCGCCTGGTGCGGCGCACCCTGCGCAGGCTGCGACACCTGCGGGTTCTGGCCGGTTGCGTTCGGATTCTGATCGCTCATGCACCAAGTCTTGCGCGTTCCCCCATGAAACAGCAACCGCCCGGCGTGACGGCGGTTTCCCCGGCCCGCATCTGGCGGGCAAGCCCGCCACAGGGGCGGGATAGACTGGGGCTGCATGTTTCGGCTCGCGGAGCCGATCCCGATCCCTCACTCACTGGAGCACACCGAGCGTGACCGACACCGCCGCCCCCATCGACGCCCACCGCCCCGATACGGTGGCCGACGCGATCGCCACCCCCGAGAAAGAGCAGCCCTACGGCGCCCTCGGCCTCAAGCCTGACGAGTACGCGCAGATCCGCGAGATTCTCGGCCGCCGCCCCACCTCTGGCGAGCTCGCCATGTACTCGGTGATGTGGTCTGAGCACTGCTCCTACAAGTCGTCGAAGATCTACCTGCGCCAGTTCGGCAAGAAGGTCAACGACAAGATGAAAGAGCGTCTGCTCGTCGGCATGGGCGAGAACGCCGGCGTGATCGACATCGGCGAGGGCTGGGCCGTCACCTTCAAGGTCGAAAGCCACAACCACCCCTCCTACATCGAACCGTTCCAGGGTGCCGCCACCGGCGTCGGCGGCATCATCCGCGACATCATCTCTATGGGTGCCCGCCCCGTCGCCGTCATGGATCAGCTGCGCTTCGGCGACATCGACGACCCCGACACCGCCCGCGTGGTGCACGGCGTCGTCTCGGGCATTTCCTCCTACGCGAACTGCCTCGGCCTGCCCAACCTCGGCGGCGAAACCGTCTTCGACAGCGTCTACCAGCAGAACCCGCTCGTCAACGCGCTCGGCGTGGGTGTGCTCCGCCACGAAGACCTCCACCTCGCCAACGCCTCAGGCGCCGGCAACAAGGTCGTGCTCTTCGGCGCCCGCACCGGCGGCGACGGTATCGGCGGGGCCTCCATCCTCGCCTCCGACAGCTTCAGCGAGGGCGGCCCCACCAAGCGCCCAGCCGTGCAGGTGGGCGACCCCTTCGCCGAGAAGGTGCTCATCGAGTGCTGCCTCGAACTCTTCCGCGGTGACCTCGTCGAAGGCATCCAGGATCTCGGCGCCGCCGGCATCTCCTGCGCCACCTCGGAGCTCGCAGCCAACGGCGACGGCGGCATGTTCATCGAACTCGACAGCGTGCTGCTGCGCGACCCGTCGCTCACCGCCGAGGAGATCCTCATGTCGGAGAGCCAGGAGCGCATGATGGCCGTCGTCGCGCCCGAGAAGCTCGACGCATTCCTCGCCGTCACCGAGAAGTGGGACGTTGAGACCAGCGTGCTCGGCGAAGTCACCGACACGGGTCGCCTCATCATCAACTGGCGCGGCGAGGAGATCGTCAACGTCGATCCCCGCACGGTCGCCGTTGACGGTCCCGTCTACGAGCGCCCCGTCGCCTACCCGTCGTGGATCGACGAGCTGCAGGCCTCGGGCGTGCGCGCTGCAGGCCTTGCCCGCGCGGCCTCGGGTGACGAACTGCGCGCGCAGATGCTCACCGTCGCAGGCTCCCCCAATCAGGCCTCGGTCGACTGGATCACCAACCAGTACGACAAGTACGTGCTCGGCAACACCGCACTCTCCTTCCCCGACGGTGCCGGCATGATCCGCGTCGACGAAGAAAGCGGCCTCGGCGTCGCCATCTCCACCGACGCGAACGGCCGCTACTGCCAGCTCGACCCTTACGTCGGCTCACAGCTCGCACTCGCCGAGGCGTACCGCAATGTGGCCGCCTCCGGCGCCGTGCCCACCGCGGTGACCGACTGCCTCAACTTCGGCAGCCCCGAGAACCCCGAGGTCATGTGGCAGTTCTCGCGCGCCGTAGAGGGCCTCTCGGATGCCTGCCTCGCACTTGAGGTGCCCGTCACCGGTGGCAACGTTTCGCTGTACAACCAGACCGGCGACACCCCTATCCATCCGACCCCCGTTGTGGGCGTGCTGGGCATCATCGACGATGTTGCCCGCCGCATCCCCACGGGCTGGCAGGATCAGGGCGAGCACCTCTATCTGCTCGGTGTGACCCGTGATGAGCTCGACGGCTCGGCATGGGCGGAGGCCGTGCACGCGCACCTGGGCGGAAGGCCGCCCGTTGCAGTGCTCGACGACGAGCGCGCACTCGCAGAGCTGCTGCAGGCGGGTTCGCAGGGCGGCCTCATCTCGGGCGCCGTCGACCTCTCCGAGGGCGGCCTCGCTCAGGCGCTCGCAGATGGCGCGCTGCGCTTCGGCGTCGGTGCCCGCGTGTGGATCGACGAGATCATCTCGCGCGACGGCGTCGACGAGACCGCAGCGCTCTTCTCCGAGTCGCAGGCGCGCGTGCTCGTTGCGGTGCCTCACGAGGAGGAAGTGAAGTTCCGCGGGCTCTGCGAGGGTCGCGGCTTCCCCGTGCTGCGCATCGGTGTCACCGACGGTGCCGGCGCCGACGCCTCGATCGAGGTGCAGGATCGCTTCACCCTGCCCCTCACCGAGCTGCGCGCCACCTCGCAGGCGACGCTGCCGCAGCGCTTCGGCCCGGTCATCAGCGAGTAGCCGACCGCCGCCTCCGCACTGCGATCGAACGCCCCCGCCACACAGCGGGGGCGTTCGTCGCTTCCGGGGCTGCCCTCCGTTCAGAGCGCGGTCAGAGCATGGTCAGAGTGCGGTGAGCAGGGGGGCCACGCGGGCGATCACCGCGGCATTGAGCTCATCGGCGGGTCGCGTGGCATCGAGCACCAGGTAGCGCTCGGGATCGGCCTGCGCCAACTCCACAAAGCCTTCCCGCACGGCCAGGTGGAAGTCACTCGCCTCGGATTCAAGACGGTCCACCTCACCACCGCGCGAAACGCGCCGAGAGGCCGCCACCGCAGGGTCAAGGTCGAGCAGCACCGTCACCGCTGGCTTCAGCCCGCCGGAAGCCCACTCGCTGATGCGGCGCACCTCGGCCACATCAAGCACTCGGCCAGCGCCCTGATACGCGAGCGAAGAATCGATGTAGCGATCCTGCACCACGATGGCGCCGCGCTCAAGCGCCGGCCGCACCACCTTGGCGACGTGCTGCGCCCGATCCGCCGCATAGAGCAGCGCCTCTGCGCGGGGATCCACCTCTCCGATGTCATCGCCACCGTGCAGCAGCAGACGACGCACCTCAACTCCCAGCCGGGTGCCCCCCGGCTCGCGGGTGCGCACCACCTCATGGCCACGCGCCTCAAGCCAGGCCCCCAGCAGCTCGGCCTGCGTGCTCTTGCCCGCGCCGTCGCCGCCCTCAAGGGTGATGAAGATTCCGCTCATGCGTCCAGTCTGCCATTGCCCGCGACTCGGCGACCCGCAGTGCCGCTGTTCACGCCTCGCCGCGGCGGCGCGGCGAGGGACCACCGAGCAGACCAGGCGCGGGATAGCGGGTGCCCGTGCACCGGTGCCACACCAGCGCCACAGCCACAATCGCGGTCGAGGCCGCGAGCACCGGCACCAGCAAAAACATCACACCCGCCCCAGTGACGAAGGCGAGCACGGTGTTCGCGATCGCAGGAGGGTGGATGATCCGCAGCACCGCCATCGCAGCGACCGGGCACCCGGCGACGAGCGCGATGCTCCACCAGTGCACCGGCAGCACGAGCGCACCAGCCACCCCCACCAGCGCTGCGACGAGCTGCCCACCGATCACCGCGGCAGGCTGCGAGACCGGCGCTTCGGGAAGCGCGAAGACCAGCATGCAGGTCGGCGCGAAGCCCACGAATAGCGGCAGCAGCGCGACGGATTCGCCCAGCAGCCCGAGCATGGCGACAACGACCGCAACCCCGAGAGCGGCAAGCACCAGCCGCCGCCACGGCAGTCGCGGCTGGTTAGGCAGGAAGACGTCTCTGAGGCGCACCTCTTACTGTCCTGCGGCTTCAGCGGCTTTCTTCGCCGCATTCGCCTTGCGCGTCTCCGCTGCTTTCTTCGCCGCGGCCGAACGCGCCGGATCAACAGCCTTCTTCGCAGCGGTCTTCTTGGCCGCGGGCTTCTTCGCTGCGGGCTTCTTGGCCGCCGTCTTGCGCGCGGGAGCCTTCTTCTTCGCCGGCCCCTTGGCGCGCTTGATGGCGAGCAACTCGATCGCACGCTCAAAGGTGATGTCGTCGACGCTGTCGCCGCGCGGAATGGTCGCGTTGGTCTCCCCATCGGTGACGTACGGGCCGAAGCGCCCATCGCGCACCCGCACCGCCTTGCCACTCACGGGATCGGCGTCGAACTCCTTCAACGCCGCGCTGGCCTTCCGCGCGCCGTACTTCGGTTGCGCGAACAGCTCCTGGGCGCCCGCGAGGTCGATCGAGAAGATCGCATCTTCGCTCGGCAACGTCCGAGTATCGGTGCCTTTCTTCAGGTAGGGGCCGTAGCGCCCATTCTGAGCCGTGATCTCGGCGCCGGACTCGGGATCCGCTCCCACGACCCGCGGCAGGTCGAGCAGCGCGACAGCGGTATCCAGATCGATCGTCGCGGGATCCATGCTCTTGAACAGCGATGCGGTGCGCGGCTTCTGCCCCTTGGGTAGCTCCTCACCCTCGTCGGGCAACTCACTCACGTAGGGACCGAAACGGCCGTTCTTCGCGATGACGCGCTTGCCCGTCTGCGGGTGCAGGCCCACAACCCGGTCCTCGGCGGGCTCGGCCGCAGCGAGTTCATGCGCGCGTTCCGGGGTCAACTCGTCGGGCGCCATGCCGTCCGGGATGTTCACGCTGCGCGGCTTGAGCGCACCGTCGTCGCCGACTTCGCACTTCTCGTCGAACACTTCGAGGTAGGGGCCGTATTTGCCGTTGCGCAGCGAAATCTCGTCGTCGATCTTGATCGTGTTGATCGCGCGGGCGTCGATCTCGCCGAGGTTGTCGACCACTCCGCGCAGACCCGGGTGGGTGTCGGTGCCGAAGTAGAACTCACCCAGCCACTTGCCGCGAGCGGCCTCGCCTGCGGCGATGCGGTCGAGGTCGTTCTCCATCTCGGCGGTGAAGTCGTAGTCGACCAGCGCGCTGAAGTGCTCTTCCAGCAGGCGCACCACTGAGAAAGCGATCCAGCTGGGAACCAGCGCCTGGCCCTTCTTGGTGACGTAGCCGCGATCCATAATGGTGCTGATGATGGCCGCGTAGGTCGAGGGACGGCCAATACCGAGCTCTTCAAGCCGCTTGGTGAGGCTCGCCTCGGTGTAGCGGGGCGGCGGGCTCGTCTCATGGCCCTTGGCCGCGGGATCGGCGATCTGGAGGCTCTGTCGCTCGGAAAGCTGCGGCAGCGAGACGTTCTGCTCGGCGTCGCCGCGCTTCTCGTCGCGGCCTTCCTCGTAGGCGAGCAGGAAGCCTGGAAAGGTGATCACGGTGCCGCTGGCGGTGAATTCGAGCGCGGTGGCGGCGCTTTCGCCGGCCTCCACCACGGAAGCCCCCACGGTGACAGTGTCTGTGGATCCCTTGGCGTCGGCCATCTGGCTGGCGACGGTGCGCTTCCAGATCAGCTCGTAGAGGGCGTACTCGCCCTGGGTGAGCTTGCCCTTCAGCGCGCTGGGACGCTGGAAAGTGTCACCGGCAGGGCGGATCGCCTCGTGGGCTTCCTGTGCACCCTTGGCCTTACCCGTGAACACACGGGGCTTCTCGGGCAGCGTTTCGGCACCGTACAGCTCGGCCGCCTGTTTGCGGGCCGCCTGGATCGCCTGGCTCGAAAGAGTGGGCGAGTCGGTACGCATATACGTGATGTAGCCGTTCTCGTAGAGCGACTGCGCGAACGACATGGTCTGGCGTGAGCTGTAGCGCAGCTTGCGGGAGGCCTCCTGCTGCAGCGTGGAGGTGGTGAACGGGGCCGCCGGGCGGCGGGTGTGCGGCTTGGTCTCCACGGAAAGCACCGTGGCTGCGGTGTCGTCGCCGAGCAGTTCGGCAAGGCGCTCAGCGCGCTGTTGTTCGAGGCCGACGACGTTGGCCTTCAGCGCTCTGGGCGTGAGCTCGCCATCGTCACCGAAGTCGCCGCCGGTCGCCACGCGCCGCTCACCGACGCGCACGAGCTTCGCTTCGAAGGCTGTTGCATCGGTTGCATCAGCGCCGGGCTGGAACGTTGCAGTGAGATCCCAGTACTCGGCCGCGCGGAATGCCCGCCGTTCGCGCTCGCGGTCGACAACGAGGCGCGTCGCTGCCGACTGTACACGGCCGGCCGACAGCTTCGGCGCGACCTTGCGCCACAGCACGGGTGAGATGTCGTAGCCGTAGAGCCGGTCGAGGATGCGACGCGTCTCCTGAGCGTCGACGAGGGAGATGTCGAGGTCGCGCGTGTTCTGCTTAGCCTGCTCGATCGCCTCGCGAGTGATCTCATGGAACACCATGCGACGCACGGGCACCTTGGGCTTCAGCACCTCAAGCAGGTGCCACGCGATGGCCTCGCCCTCGCGGTCTTCATCGGTGGCGAGCCAGAGCTCGTCAGCTCCCTTCAGGGCGCGCTTAAGTTCGGAAACTGTCTTCTTCTTGTTGTCGTTGACGACGTAGTAGGGCGCGAAGTCGTTGTCGACGTCGACGGCGAACTTGCCGAAGGGCCCCTTCTTCAGCTCGCTCGGGAGCTCGGACGGCTCGGCGAGGTCACGAATGTGCCCGACCGAGGCGATGACCTCGTAGTCGTCGCCGAGATAGGCGCCGATCGTGCGCGCCTTGGTCGGCGACTCGACGATCACGAGTTTCTTCGTACCCTCCACGGGGTCTCCTTCGTTGCTCCGAGCTCACGGCTGGTGAGTCGTCTGCTCGACGACTGCCGGTTGCTGCACCGGCACGCGGTTCTGCACCGACACGATACACACTCTCGTGTAAGAAACCACTATCGGCGATGCGCGGTGCTCCTCTATTCATACCATCGCTGCGGCCCAGAACACCGCGCTACGGGCCTCAGCCGTATCCTGAACCCCACGGATTCGGCTCGCGCGACGGTGCTTCTGATCGTCCCGGCCGTCCGGTCGCCATTCAGCTCAACGGGCCTGCTCACGGCGGCCCGAGGTAGCTGAGCGGATCGATATCAGGATTCGTGTTCGACGGCGACGATGCAAGCGTGAAGTGGGTGTGCGGCCCAGAAGTGCAACCGCTCATCCCTGCGCTCGCAACCCGCTGCCCCGCCACCACCCGCGCACCGGGCACCACGCCGAAACGCTGCGGCGAGCCAGGCGCGACGTGGTTGTGCGAGCTGTAGAGGGTGCGATCGCCGAGATCATGCCGTATGAGCACGGTGTGGTTGACGCCTCGCCACCATTCGGGGTGGGCTCGGCAGGGTTCGGGCACTCCTCCCCCGTCTGGCCCTGCACGCACCACCACTCCGGCGTATGGAGCGTAGAGCGCCCCCTCCGCAGTTACCGCAAGATCGAGCGAGTACCCATCGTGGAATCCCTGCGAGAGAGCCCGGCGATCCGACGGCCATGCCCAACCGTTCGCCCCCACCGGGCCTCCCGCCGCCCAGTCCGAGCTCGGCGGTTGCCCGGCTCGCGCGGTGGCGGTTGAGCCGCCGAGCGGCAAGGCGATCCGCACCTCGACCCGTGCCTCACCCGAGGCCGACGAAGCCTTGCACGCCACGAACACCCCACCCGCTTCGCCGGCGACGCGCTCGGCGAGTGCGCATGGTTCACCCTCGATCCAGCCGGTTGCCGCATCTGCGGCGGCGAGCGCGGCGGCGTCGGCCGCTGCCGCAGCGCGGTGCCCGGCCTCGAGCTGAGCGCTCGCTGCGATCACCGGCAGGCCCAGGCAGAGCGCCGCAGCGCCGCAGGCGAGCAGTGCCGGGGCACTCATGGCGAGGCCCCCTGTTCGCCGCTCACCGCGGCGCACGACCGACTCTCGACGGCAATGGCCGAGAGCATTCCGCGCCCGGGGCTGGCTCTGAGGGTGACGCAGAGGAGCGAGCCGCTGCGATCCCGCTGCACGGTGATCGCGCCTTGAGCCTCATCGAGTCTGGCGCGGGCGCGATCGGTGTCACCCCTGGCTTCGAGCCGAGCGACCTCAGCCGCGAGACTCACGAGGGTGATGCGGTGGGCTGCGATGAACACCCCGCCGATCACGAGACCGAGCATCACCAGCACCGCCGGCATCACCACCGCGAACTCTGCGGTGACCGTGCCTCGCTCGTCACGTATGAGGCCGCCCGCAAGGCTACGGGCACCGGCGGCGCCGGCCGCGTGCACCCGGAGCTCCCCAGATGCACGCCCCGTGCCGGCCGTGGCGCTATCCACCGGAGCCGAGAGCATTCTCGACCAACTGCACGAGCATGGCGCGAATCTCGGCCGACCGCATGATTGCCACGAGCAACCCCGCGAAGGCGACCGCAGCGAGAATGACGACGGCATATTCCGCCGTAATCGCCCCTCGCTGGTCACCGAGCAATTCGCGGGCGGCCAGCGGCTTGCGCGTTCTGCGTGCGGCTGCGCCGCTGCGGCGAGCGCGCGCCACGAACTCCGGGTGGTGGTCGCCCGGAGGCGACGGCGGTTGTTTCGGCAGTGCAATACCGCGATCAGATACAAGTTCGAGTTTGGCATTCATGGAATGTTCCCTTCGTCGCACACGGCCCGGCGGTCGCCGGTGCACCCATCCTGCGGCAGTCGAACGAGCCCTGAGATGCCGCTCAGCGATCTGTGGAAAGGTCGCCGCGATCCGCCTCGAATGCCCCATTGTGAGCGAAGTGCGAAGCGGATCAAGCGCCCAGCATCGCGATGAGCACAGGCAGCACCCCGAGCACGATGAATGCGGGCAGCACGCACACGCCCATCGGCACCAGAACCCGCACACCGAGCCGTTCTGCCCCCTGTTCGAGCCGCGCCTGCGCTCGCGCACGTGCGGCCACCGCTTCTTCCAGTAGAAGCCGCTGCAGGGGCGCTCCGGTGCTCTGCGCCGCCGCGACAGCGGCCGCAAGCGCCCCCGAGCGCTCGAACGCCGCAAACGGCACCCACTCAGCTCCGAAAGCGTCGATGGCATCCGCGGCACGCAGCGCCGCAGCGCCCGGCGGCGCTCCTCCGCCCAAGGCCACCCACACCAGTTCGAGCTCGATCCCTGCAACGCAATCCTCGCGTTCGAGCTGGCGCAGCAGCGCACGGCCCCACGCCACCCCGGCCGCGAGCAGCAGCGTCCCTGCTGCGAGCAGCGCAGCCCCCAGCGAGCTCAGCAGCACGGGCACAGGGTCAAATCCGAGCAGGGCTCCGAGCAACAGCGCGAGGGGCGGCAGCGCAGAGACGAGGCGCACCGTCGCGCGCGGCCCCGCGAGCAGCACCGCCCGGCGAGCGCGCAGCTGCTCCAGGCCCCGCAGGGCGGTGCCGATGCGGTGCAGGGCCGGGGCAAGCGGTGCCCCGCTCTGTTCGGCGAGCCGCCACGCGACGGCGAGCACCCGCCATTCGGGGGCCCCGCAGCCCGCAAGCGATTCTGACGGTGAGCAACCGTCAGCAATACGTTCGGCGATGCCCGCATAACCCAAACCCGCAGTACCGCCCCTGCCCCGCTGCCCGCCCACTGCGCGCGCATCGGGCGGATCCGCACACGCGAGCACCACCGCCCGCGCAGGCAGCACCCCACCGCGCAGCAGCGCCGCGCAGCGGAGCGCCAGTTCGGCCGCGTCTCCGGCCCCGACCGTGGGCCGCCCGCGCCGCACCCCCGTCACGGCCGCACCTCCTCGACCCGGAGCAGACCACCCCGATCGAGCCGCAATTTGCCAACCCCGGTCACGCGGTGCACGCCTCTGCGGCGTTCGAGGTGGATCACCCCGTGCAACGCCGACGCAGCTTGCCGTGCCAGGGCCGGCGGGTCGAGCCCGGCGAGGGCGCCGAGGGCTTCCAGGCGAGCGGGCACATGCTCGATACGGTTCGCGTGCAGCGTGCCGGCGCTGCCGTCGTGGCCGGTGTTCAGGGCGGCGAGCAATGTTGCCACTTCTGCGCCCCGGCACTCGCCGAGCACAATTCTGTCGGGGCGCATGCGCAGCGCTTCACGCAGCAGGCTGTCGAGTGCAACCTCGCCGAGCCCTTCAGCGCTCGGCCTGCGAGCTTCGAGCGAGAGCGCGTGGGGGTGGCGCAGTCGGAGTTCTGCGACGTCCTCGATCACCAGGATTCGTTCGCGAGGGTCAGCCAGGCCGAGCAAAGCGCCGAGCACCGTGGTCTTTCCGCTCCCAGTGCCGCCGGTGACGAGCAGATTGCGGCGCGCCGCAACCGCGCCGCGAAGCGCATGAGCCATGGCCTCCGAGCAGAGCCCACCCCGCACGAGCGCGTCGAAGTCCGGGGGCGTGATCCGGGGCACCCTGATCGAGACCGCAGCGCCCTCGACGGCCACCGGCGGCAGTACGGCGTGCACTCTGATGCCGTCGCCGATCCGCACATCCGCGCACGGCTGCAGCTCGTCGAGGTGGCGACCACCGGCCGCGATCAACTCAGAGGCCAGCCGGTACACGGCGTCTGGTGCCGCGCTCCACCCGTGAATGCGCTGCAGGCCACCGCCGCGATCCGCCCAGAGGTGCCCCACGCCGCCGCTCACCTGCACGAGCAGGTCGTGTAGAGCCGGGTCGTCGAGCAGTGGCAGCAGGCCTCCGAAGGCGCGGCGTTCGGCGATGCCGAGGCGCGCTGTTCGTGCAGGATCGCAGTCGGATGCCGGGACAACTGAACCGGGCACGGGTGTGCTCCGGGGGTTGGAGACAGCTTCGGCGATCATGTCTCTCAGAGAAGCATCTTCTGACGGGCGGCAACCCGGAATCGGAGCACTTGTGGATAAGTCGGCCGATCTTGAAGCAGCGGCGAATTGTGAGCGCAATGCCACGCGACGGCGACCCCTCCGACGGTATAGCCTGACACCACCACGCATTCTCACGCGCGCGGTCTCGGCAGACAGGAGCTGAGGCCGCGTGCGGATGACCAGAAAGACGGATAAGGGCGTCCATGACTGATCAGAACGGCACCATCGAGAGTCACCCGCTGCAGCACGGCGAGGAGGTGGAGGTGTACCCGCCGTCGGAGGAGTTCCGCGCGCAGGCCAATATCAACGACTCCTCCGTCTACTGGCAGGCGGCTCAGGATCCCGAGGCGTATTGGGCGGAACGCGCCCGCCAGCTCAAGTGGTCGAAGCCGTTCACCGAGATTCTCGACTGGTCGAACCCGCCGTTCGCGAAGTGGTTCGCCGATGGTGAGCTCAACGTCGCCGCCAACTGCCTCGACCGCCACGTGGCGGCGGGCCTCGGGGACCGCGTGGCGATCCACTTCGAGGGCGAACCCGGCGACACCCGCTCCCTCAGCTACGCCGAGCTGACGCACGAGGTGAAGCGCGCCGCGAACATGCTCACGAGCCTCGGCGTCTCCGCGGGTGACCGCGTCGCGATCTACATGCCGATGATCCCAGAAGCCGTGATCGCGATGCTCGCGGTTGCGCGTCTCGGAGCAGCCCACTCGGTCGTGTTCGGCGGGTTCAGCGCTGAGAGCCTGCGCGCCCGCATCGATGATGCCCGCGCCGAGCTCGTCATCACCGCCGATGGCGGATACCGCAAGGGCCGGGTCTCGGCGCTGAAGCCCACCGTCGACGACGCGCTCGCGCTCGACACCGGCACCCCGCTCTCCGTCGAACGGGTGCTCGTGGTGCAGCGCGGCGGCAACGAAGTGGTCATGCAGGAGGGCCGCGACCTCTGGTGGCACGAGGAGATCACGGCCTTCGACGGACAGCACGAGGCGAAGGGCTTCCCCGCGGAGAACCCGCTGTTCATCCTCTACACCTCCGGCACCACGGGCAAGCCGAAGGGCATCCTGCACACCTCGGGCGGCTACCTCACCCAGGTCTCGGCGACGCACAGCGATGTCTTCGACCTCAAGCCCGAAACCGACGTCTACTGGTGCACCGCCGATATCGGCTGGATCACGGGTCACAGCTACGTTGTCTACGGCCCGCTCGCGAACGGTGCCACACAGGTCATCTACGAAGGCACCCCCGAGACCCCCGATTGGGGGCGCTGGTGGAGCATCATCCAGAAGTACGGTGTGAGCATTTTCTACACCGCTCCCACGGCGATCCGCGCCTGCATGAAGGTCGGCCGCCAGGTGCCCGAGCAGTACGACCTCTCCTCGATCCGTGTGCTCGGCAGCGTTGGCGAGCCGATCAATCCTGAGGCATGGCGTTGGTACCACGAGGTGATCGGTGGCGGCAAGGCACCCATCGTAGATACCTGGTGGCAGACTGAAACCGGCGCCATCATGATCGCGCCGCTGCCCGGACTCACCGGCCTGAAGCCTGGCAGTGCGCAGGTGCCGCAGCCCGGCATCAGCGCCACCGTCGTTAATGACCAGGGCGAGCAGGTCGGCCACGGCCAGGGCGGGCTGCTCGTGCTGCAGCGCCCCTGGCCCTCGATGGTGCGCACCGTGTGGGGCGACGACCAGCGCTTCATCGACACCTACTGGGCGAAGTTCGGTGATCAGTATTTCGCGGGCGATGGCGCGCGTTTCGATGATGACGGCGATATCTGGTTGCTCGGCCGAGTCGACGATGTACTGAACGTGTCGGGCCACAGGCTCTCGACCGCCGAGATTGAATCGGCGCTCGTCGAGCATCACGCCGTCGCGGAGTCGGCGGTAGTCGGCGCGCACGATGACACCACGGGCCAGGCTGTCGTGGCGTTCGTGATCCTCAAGTCGCAGCAGACGCTGCTCGCGCCCGAACAGGCAGAGGTTGAGCTCAAGCAGCACGTCGCCGCGCATATTGGGGCCATCGCGAGGCCGCGGCGGGTGCTCGTCGTGTCCGAGCTGCCGAAGACGCGGTCGGGCAAGATCATGCGCCGCCTCCTCAAGGATGTTGCCGAGGGCAAGCAGGTCGGCGACACCACGACCCTCGCCGATACGAAGGTCATGACCACAATCCAGGAGCAGCTGCGCGCGGGCCAGTAGGAGCGGTCCCCGGCCGCAGATGAACGAGGCGGGTCGTCAGCCCACACCGGCGGCTCCCCCCCCCCCTCCCGGCCTGCGTGGAGGGGGCGGGTTGGGTTTGCCCCTTTACACCAACCCCATCTCGGCGGGGGGGTCGCGGGGCGGCGCCGGGGCCCCCCCCACCGCCCGCGCGCGGGTGTTGGGGGCCGCGAAGAAGCGACCCCCGGACCATGACTC